>JBOFYY010000173.1:0-1088 GCA_051654905.1 Propionibacteriaceae bacterium | reverse complement strand
CACCTAGTGATCATCGTTTACGGCGTGGACTACCAGGGTATCTAATCCTGTTTGCTCCCCACGCTTTCGCGCTTTAGCGTCAGTATCTGTCCAGTGAGCTGACTTCTCCATCGGCATTCCTACAAATATCTACGAATTCCACCTCTACACTTGTAGTTCCGCCCACCTCTCCAGTACTCTAGTCTACCAGTTTCCAACGCAATACGGAGTTGAGCCCCGCATTTTCACATCAGACTTAGTAAACCGCCTAGACGCGCTTTACGCCCAATAAATCCGGATAACGCTTGCGACATATGTATTACCGCGGCTGCTGGCACATATTTAGCCGTCGCTTCTTCTGTTGGTACCGTCACTTTCTTCTTCCCAACTGAAAGCACTTTACAATCCGAAGACCTTCATCGTGCACACAGAATTGCTGGATCAGGCTCGTGGCCCATTGTCCAATATTCCCCACTGCTGCCTCCCGTAGGAGTAAGGGCCGTGTCTCAGTCCCCTTGTGGCCGTTCACCCTCTCAGGCCGGCTATCCATCGTCGCCTTGGTGAGCCGTTACCTCACCAACTAGCTAATGGAACGCAAACTCCTCCTCCAGCGCATATAGCTTTCATGAATTCCCCATGCGAGGTTCTCATAATATCCGGTATTAACAGTCGTTTCCAACTGATATCCCAGACTGCAGGGCAGATTGTTTACGCGTTACTCACCCGTCCGCCACCTTCATCTCCCGAAGGAGAATCAAGTAGACTTGCATGTGTTAAGCATTCTGTCAGCGTTCATCCTGAGCCAGGATCAAACTCTTCATTCAATCTCTATAGCTACAGTTAAACTGTTTCTAATTAATTTACACCTTTGTTTTACGTCACTGTCTTTGTGACGTCTCATTACTGAGAATTTTCTGAACTAATTTAGTTCAAAGATTTATTAGATTACTTCTCTATTCTGTTGTTAATGTCCTTTTTGTTTCGTTCACGCTTTTCGTCGTGGACAAAATAAATAATATCACAAATATTATTTTTCGTCAATATTTTTTTGTTTTAAAAATAAAAAAAATCTTCTTGCGTTCTTTTCAAGAAGATTTTTTTTTTTTTAT
>JBOFYY010000172.1:0-1007 GCA_051654905.1 Propionibacteriaceae bacterium | reverse complement strand
AAAGCACAAGGATGTTTTTCGAGCCGTTCAGTGAGCGGTGGTGAGGTGGGGGAGGGTTGAAGATGTAAAAGAGGCATCGTCCTTACCTTCCTTTTGATTTGATCTTTCCTATGTAGCGTTGGGGCTCTGAGCAGCGTCTTTGAGCAGATGACTTTGCTGAGACAGCAGGAGCTCACCCCAGTCTTGTTGGGCTACCTAAAGCAGAGGCTCGCATCGGGTAGGTCTAGTAAAGGCAGTTCTTTGTTTGTCTTGTGTGCTAAAAGACAGCGCTGCTTTGTGTCTGAGAACATCCGTCTTTCCTAACGAGTCTTCCCTGTTTCAGGCTCAACCTGTACGTCCAACACCAACAGCCTCAGCAGTTGTCTTAGTCAATGCTTTGGCAAATTCTCCATCTATGTGGATTATGAAGACCTGCGTGGGCTCTTTGAGGGCTTCGGCAGTGTAAGGGGTCCCCCATGCCATACAGTTGTTCCTGTGACTGTTTTGGGCAAACCATGTTATCTCTACAAACGCTGTTGTTTTCTCCTCTGCAGTTTGATGAACTGGACCTTCTAAGCGCTTCTCAAGTTGCGCAAATGACGCTAAAATCTGGCGCGCTGAACAACGCCGATCTGATGAGCTTGGTCTTGGCTCGTCTAGATGGTGACAATGCTTTCAAGGATATTGAGGAGTTCCTGGAAGTTCTCACCCGGACATGGCAGGTATGCTCTCAGCTATAAGATTGCAGAAATGGTCGAGGGTTATTTTATGTGTGGCAAAATAATCCAAGGGGTTTTCTGAGATGATTATCTGATTGAAAATGCTGCTATCTGTTTGTCCGTCATTTCCTCTAGGCTTTGGACATCAATCCCGTGGTCAGGGACATCATGATGAACCATGCCTTTGCCGTCATCAGTCTTCAATTTGAAGACTTTAGGAGCCACGACTGGGTTTCCTGGTTTACCGTGAAACTGATTCCTCTCCTCCCCAGCTTGAATGCAGAGATGCTTCAAACAGTAACATCAAAC
>JBOFYY010000171.1:0-1070 GCA_051654905.1 Propionibacteriaceae bacterium | reverse complement strand
TATCCTTTGATGTAGCTCTAAGTGTTACAGGTACAAGTGCAGAGGAAATGGGAGGAAGAGTAGCTATAGCCTCAATTATAAATTTCGGAGGTAAAGCAACCGGCTCTGATTCTCGACAAGAGACTAGCCGTATCCAATTCAGTGTTGCTATCGCACTCCCGACCGAAGCTCGTCACCAACGTGAACCAGATCTGCCTGTGCATGTCCCCCAACTAGCGCGCCTTTGAGGCAGATGTTTCACTAGGTAAATTCTGCAAAAAATCTGTGGGGGCATCTTGAGTAATGAAGCCGCGCCGATTCCCCCCGTACCCCCATCGAGCAGGCAAAGGATCACCGCTGCTTGCATCCATGCCTAACCACGGGCAACCGATCACCATAACTCTCTAATGCAGGACAAGGCCAAGGGAACCCCAAGGCAGGGATAACCGTATCATAACCGTCCACGTAGGGTATACCCATAGTGGATTTATTTTTGGTAGGTATTGACCCGTCCATTAAGTGTCTATAAAGTCTGTCCACGTAGGGTCTTAGACTTCTGGTAGACAGTAGCGGGCCTTATGAATGGAGTGATGGCCTCCCCTAGCGCCAACTAGAGGAAGCCTGAGCGATACATCAACACGCTACCTGTGGGGTAAGTATGAAGATTGAAGCACTCGGGTTCGGAATCTACCGATTGTGGATGGACGGATCAAGCTACACCGTTCTGGGATGGGGTAATGTCTGGCGCTTCGCATGGTCAAGAGTTACGGATGGAAGTAATTAACATGATTGATTTGATGATTAAACTCCGGCGATTCAAGACGATGGAATCACTAGACACTGTAGCGGCTCGTATGCTCTCCAAGGCTTCCGCTGCGGGCATCCAAGAGGAATTGAAGGTCATAGCAGCCATAGACCACCGAAGGGCTGAGATAGCGTCTGGAAGGCGATTCGATGTGGGTAAGGTTCCCGCTGCTGCATGGGCTCTAGTGGATTGAGGTAAAGAGAAATGATTGTTGGTTATGCTCGCGTGTCTTCTGTAGGTCAGTCGCTTGATGTTCAGCTTGAGAAGCTACATGAAGCTGGGGCTG
>JBOFYY010000170.1:0-1530 GCA_051654905.1 Propionibacteriaceae bacterium | reverse complement strand
AAATATTGATTTTAAATAGCGGCTTTTGACGTTTATGCACTCCAATATGTGTTATTGTTCAAAATCAGTCGAAAAAATCGTGCTCATAAACGTTTTAGAAATAATTAATTTTTTACGTGCCGAAAACGGGCCTCCGGATAGCCCAAAAAAGAGGAATATTTCTAAAACGTTTATGAGCACGATTTTTTCGACTGATTTCATAGCTTATATAGTTCAATGGGAATTTTTGTTTGAACATATCAACATTTGCTAAAAAACTTAAAAAATCTAAAAATTGGCACCCCTGCCATTCCAAAACCTAATGAGATATCAACCTAAAACTCGGTTAGGCAAAGTTACTCTATGATGGCAACATCTCCACCAAATTTCAGCAAAATCGGGAGACATGCGTCCAGATGGGTGTCTGAAGTGGAGTGGGGAGCAGCCGCCGAGTGCAGACGTGTCTCTTATCGAGTGCAGCTAATTTTACAAAAAATCTGTGGTTATTTCGGACAATTAAGTGAGTTTTACTACTGAACTGGACTGCAAGACTGTATTTCGAGAACTGTGCAAAAAAATCTGGGAAAAGTGAAGTGATTTCGCCAGAAAATGACAAAAAGTGGTGCGAGCCGCGCGGCGCCTCGGCCTGCGCCTCGCCAACCGCCTCGGCCCGCCGAGCAATTGGTGCAATTGGGTGAGGTATTAAAAGCCTTCCCTCAGCCACCAGAAGGGTTCTACACCACCGTCATCACCATTCTGCGCAATATCGAGAACCTTCTCTCCAACAAAGAAGCCCAGGAAGGTAAATCAATCGATTTCAAGAAAAATCCACATGCACTCGATAATAAAGGCAAGAAAAGTCGACCTGCTGCTGGCGCGAAAAGCGCTGACCGCGCGCATTCTTCAAAAGTGAGCGCACCGATTCCGCCGCTTGACCCACTCCCGGCCGCTACACGCGCCGCAAAAAGCAACACGCCGGCAACTGTTGTCAACAAAAACAAGGCGGCAGTCAAAGCAAATAACTCCAAACCAGCGGCCGCTGCAGAAAACGGCGCCAAGGTTAAATTTGAGTTCATTACCAAAGATATCGCAGAGGCTCAAAATGAGATCATTGTGATAATGACGGACTCAAACTTGGAGCGAAAAATGCCGGGCGCGGAGTCCCTGGCGAAGAAATTCGGAGCCCCCGAGAAAGCTACTGGACTAGAGCCGGAGATTGGCAGCATTTTGGTGCAAAAAACGGCCGATAAGGAGATCTGGCATCTAGTCTCGAAGAAGCACCCCGACGACAAGAAAAGGGTCCCCAACAAGAAGTTCTACTCAAACCACTTTGAGGCGCTAAAGGCACTGAAAGTAAAGATGGCAGAGCGGAACGTGAAGAGAGTGGCCATCAGTCGGCTGGGTGCTGGCTATCTTGGGGTCCAATGGAGGATCACGGCTTCCAAAATAGGACGACTTTTCGCCGATGAGGAATGTGAGTTTTTCATTCACTCGTTGCCTAAAAAGAAATTTTCAGATCTGGAGAGTAGTGCAGCCGGCCCGATCCAAGGA
>JBOFYY010000169.1:0-1476 GCA_051654905.1 Propionibacteriaceae bacterium | reverse complement strand
ATCATACACCTTTTTGTGCAAATTCTTTTTTTTTTCTTTTTATAATTAAGCAAAACGCGCTGAAATCCGGATCTCCCTAGCTGGTCTCTTTTCTAGGCCATCTCGGTGTGCTTGCTGCTGCCCTCCATCCTGTCTCGATTGTCGCATGACCTCTCCGCTGCTGTTAACGTGGTTTTTGTGTTCGTCTTCTTCTTCTCTTCCACCTCTTTTCGAGCTTTGTCAAAATCGTTGATTTTCTTGGCCTGATTCGTTGACCTCTTATACGTTGTGCCGTCTTCGCTTCTCACCGTTATGGTACCTCCCCGCTTCTCGATGATCTCACATTTTTCTTTTCCAAATCTCGGTTCGAGACCCTGTCGCGTCTTGTTTTCTATGAAGACTCTGTCGCCGACCACGAGCGCGCTTTCTTTTTCTCTTCATTTCCCGTTAATTTTAATTCCTGTAACGTATTTTGTGAATCTGTCTCTTTCTCGTGCACCTTCAACATCTGATCCCGCTTTTGTCATCTCCGTCGAAAGTTCCTTGCTTGAAAATGGCGGTCCATTATCGGCTCTCAGACAGACTGGGTAACCGTAAGTATCAAACAAATCTTCTAACTGGTCCTCCACTCTTACCACGTCTGTTTCTTTCATAATCGTGACCGCTATGTAACGTGAGAAATAATCAGTAACTACGAGCAGTTTCACTCCCAGTGAGCTTGGAGAGTTGAAGTCCATTGCCAAGTATTCCCATGGTTCCTGAGGCATCTGTGATCTCGTCATTGGCTCCGATAACGTCTAGTGTCTCCTTGGTTCCATAGCTTCTCAATGTTTTCGTTCCCTTTTCGCCCCATTCTGATATGAATTGTGGATTCTTTTCCACTTTTTCTCTGATTTTCTCCCACCTATTTTCGTTTATCTCCACATCTTACATGGTTTACCGCGTCGTACAGCTTGTTAATTGTTGTGTTGTTGTTTCCTCCTGTACCATCTCCGAAACGTTTGTTGCCACCAAATCCGCTGCCTCCTGCTCCATAGCTGTTGTTGCTGCGTTTGACCGCCGTTTGACCGGAAACTGCTGTTGTTGCTGCCGAACCGAACGAACTACTGGCTCGAGGTGCTCGCTTTCAATGGACAGGCTCTACCTATGCGACCCGTTTCTCCGCAATCGTAATATCTGCTGTTCATCGCTGTGCACTTCCAGCCTACCTCGTGTCCATCTCTACGACCACAGTGAGCGCAAGGTTCTCGGCACCCCGGGTAACTGCTTTGCTGCTGGCCTCCAGCCACCTTGTTCATGATGGCGTGAACGTCCACCTTCTCCTCGCGTTTCTCTTCCTTGACTGCCACCCAAAGGTTTTCTATCTGCTCAAGGTTCACGGCCAGCTCCTCCATTTCTCTCAGTGTCTTGATTCCGATTGAGTGCTTCTCGATTTCGTCCGCATTGACCGTGTTCTGTTTCAAAAGCATGTAGAGTTCCCGTTCTTTCTCTCTTTCG
>JBOFYY010000168.1:0-1455 GCA_051654905.1 Propionibacteriaceae bacterium | reverse complement strand
CCCGGTGCCTGAAGGACTTGCAAACGACTCTGTCTTTAGCTGCGTCCCTGGGACTTCTGGTGAACTTCGAAAAGTCACATCTGACCCCAACACAGTCCATCGTGTATCTGGGGATTCAGATGGATTCAGTGGCTTTTCGGGCTTTTCCGTCCCAGGGGCGACAACTTCAATGCCTGGACAAAGTGTCGGCCTTTCTAGGGAAGGAAACATGCTCGGTGAGGGAATGGATGAGTCTGCTGGGGACCATTTCCTCACTGGAGAAGTTTGTTTCTCTGGGAAGGTTGCACCTCCGACCACTTCAGTTCTTCCTCTCAAGCAATTGGTCACGCAAACAGGATCTAGAAGAGGTCTTGTTTTTGACGGAAGAAGTGAAAAAGCACCTCAAATGGTGGTCGGATCCAAAGAAGCTTGCGGAAGGACTTTCGCTCAAGCTTCGGAACCCCGACCTAGTGTTGTTCTCCGACGCGTCCTCCACGGGTTGGGGAGCAACACTGGGAGGGAGAGAAGTGTCAGGCACCTGGAGAGGGGAACAGGTGTCCTGGCACATCAATCTAAAAGAACTTTCAGCGGTTTACCTTGCTCTAAGGTTCTTCCAAGAGGAAGTCTCCAACAAAGTGGTTCAGATAAACTCGGACAACACCACAGCCTTGGCATACCTCAGGAAACAGGGGGGAACTCACTCTCCTTCTCTGTTCGCCATCGCGAAGAATATCCTGATTTGGGCGAAGTCGCAAAACGTCACGATTCTGACAAGATTTGTGTCAGGCGTGGAAAACGTGCGAGCGGACCTTCTCAGTCGGCAAGGACAGCTTCTGCCGACGGAATGGACCCTTCATCAGGAAGTATGCCAGGCGCTATGGAAGCTGTGGGGACGTCCTCATGTGGACGTTTTCGCAACTTCCCGAACGAAGAGACTTCCGCTGTATTGCTCCCCAGTTCTGGACCCGGGAGCAGTGGCAGTAGACGCCCTACTGTGGAATTGGTCGGGACTAGACATTTACGCTTTTCCCCCATTCAAAATCCTCGGGGAAGTAATGAGGAAGTTCGCTGCATCAGAAGGAGCGACAATGACCCTCATCGCCCCCTTCTGGCCAGCGGCCGACTGGTTCACGGAGGTGATGTCCTTCCTAGTAGACTTTCCGAGGACTCTGCCCCTAAGGAAAGATCTACTCAGACAGCCCCACTTCGAGAGGTACCACAAAAACCTCCCCGCTCTGAGTCTGACTGCGTTCAGACTATCAAGAAGTTGGCCAGAGCGAGGGGTTTTTCAAGACCTGTGGCAACGGCGATTGCCACCGCAAGGAGGCCCTCCTCAATCGCAGTTTACCAATCAAAGTGGACAGTCTTCAGGAGTTGGTGCAAGAAGAACGGCATTTCCTCCACCACGACTTCTGTGAGCCAGATTGCTGACTTCCTACTATACCTGAGGAGGGATCTAAAACTTGCAGTCTCTAC
>JBOFYY010000167.1:0-2603 GCA_051654905.1 Propionibacteriaceae bacterium | reverse complement strand
TGCAATTCTCCCGCATTTTCCACTCAATGCGCTCCAAAAATTCAGCCAAAGTCCATTTGGAATCCTCTTCTCCTGAAAATTCGAGGTCCCAATTCTGCATTTTGAAGTTCTGCACTGCAGCGAAAAACTGAGTACCTGGCGGAAAATTCACGCCAGCCGCACTGGTGAACTGCTTCTCTCTCTGTGGCCGCTCCATCGCTATAGAAAAACTCACACAAAAACAGAACAAAAACGCTAACAAACGCACTAAAATTTGACGCATCGCACGCGCGCGAATCTAGAATTCCGCCGTGTGAACTGACCTACGCCAACTATTTATGCACTCTGCAGAATCCGTCGTAAATTCCAGAGTACAAATTCCCAGCACTCCACTCGAACGCCAAAATTCTCTCCAAGAATCTGAAACGTACGAGGAACGCTAAAACACAAGATGTGCTCCTCTTCAAACAAAAGCACCGACTCGGAACCGATCGCTATTTCGCCATGATACGCATTCTACAAATCGCAATACAAAAATTCGCAACTAATTACTGGAAGCGCAATTTCAAAATTTCTCGGATAGGGATGCCAGGGACGGTTTATACTAAATTACAAGGGATGCCATGTGACGTTCGCTCTCCGCGACCCTCGGAGTGAACGTACTTATTACCAGATCAGAGCTGAAAACCCTAAATTTGCCTATGCCGGTCTCAATCAAATAAACAATGCACGAATTAATTGTTAAATCGGATGTGTATTAATATGGAATGCAATTTACACAACGATTAGAATTTAATGAATTAATTTGAGTTGAAATTTGAATTGAAAAGATATGCAAATGAGTTTAAGGTTCCAGAATAATCAATCAGAAAAGAAGAGAAAGAGATAGAAAAGAATCAGAAATTACAAACAATGGGAATGCGCATATTTGGGAATCAGGGAAAATATATACTTGACACAGTGTGGCGAGAAAAGTTCGTGTCCCACTCTTGATGCCGGTGTGTGTGTCGTGCTGTTGTCGGCTCCGTCCGAGTGGTAGATGTCGGTGACCGCTGAGATGGTCGATGGCGGCAGAGGTCGGACCGCGTGGAAGATCTGAGCTGCGTCCAGCTCGCTCCCTTCGCAACGCGTGACAGGCTGTGTTGGACACCCGTCCGGTCGCGCCAGAACGATGCCCTGGCAGGCCGAAGAAGAGCACACCTCTCGAGCACGCGAACGCACTCTCCAGGTTCAAAACGCCCTTCAGCGGGCGCCTGCGACGGGAGACAGTCACAATCAGTACATTGCCCAGAAAATGAATTTAATTTGGCACACAGAAAGTTGCCATAAAAATTGAGCCCAAAACATAAATTAATTCAAGAGACTTACTTTGAACAAAATGCAAGTTTGTATCCGACGACGTCGTGATTGACGTGAGGGGCGAATGACTCAAGCCACCTCCGTCTTTCTTAAAAGACTATGGGCTACTGATTGGACTCTCCCTGCGGTTGCACTTGCAAACCTATCGCTCGGCACCGCGACCTTGACCCCCACCTGCGCTCTCTGTGATAAGAGCCAGGTTGAGTTCACTCAACTCTCCTCCGGCGGCTGGCTGCCGCTTGCTGCTGCTGCTGCTGCTTGCACACACTCACTCGCATTGGGGAAATAGGGAAATATACAATGCATGTGGGGTTTTAAAGAGAAGAGAGAAAGAAGTGAGAAATAAACTATCAGAGTGATTTTATTCCCACCCAATCTTTACTATTGCAAAATAAAAATTAGAATTAACTTAATAAACGTTACACCTCCCCCCGGAAAAGACAAAATTTTTGCCCGCAAAAATTTTACTTGGAACCTGTGAACAATTTTAAATCCTTCACATCAAAATCTCCAATTATTCGGCCTTGATCATCCAAGTCAACCAGAGTAAACATATTTGCGGCCTTCTGCTCTTTCAACTTGTAGGGACCCACAAAAACTTTAGTCAATTTGGCAGAAATGCCTTCTCCCTTCTTCGAAATCGCAAAATTCCGCTTCATGACTAAATCACCGACTTTAAACGGACTCGGCCTGCGCCGCAAATTATAATGATGTGCATTTTTAGCATTCGCCTCGGCCATTTTCTGCCTTACCATTTCACGGATTTTCTTTATTTTTGGAAACCGGTCGACAAAATTTGACATTGGATCTGCAACATCACAATTACTCGCGCGCGGCATATCATGATTGTATAGCGACAAATTACGACTGAAGAACAAGAAATTTGGAGAAAACTTTGTTGTCTCATGCACACTTGAATTAATTGCAAATGCAATTTGAGGCAAATATTTATCCCAGTCACGCTGGTTCTCCGACACAAAGCAACGCACCACTGTCTCAAACACTCTATTTACGCGCTCTGCTGGATTAGCCTGCGGATGATATCGCGGAGTGTATTGCAGACGCACGCCGTACTTCTTCGCCAAGTCCTTGAACTGACCTGAATTGTACACCTGCGCGTTGTCCTGCAACCACATCTCCGGTGCCCCTAAATTCAAAACTGACCTTTCGAGAGCCGCACACACGCTCTTTGCTGTCCCATCTCGCATCGGAGTCAAAATCACATATTTTGAGAACAAATCGACCTGGGTCAAAACCCACTTGTG
>JBOFYY010000166.1:0-1323 GCA_051654905.1 Propionibacteriaceae bacterium | reverse complement strand
CCTCAGGTGACCAAAATGCTACTACTTACTTCCGACTGGCTTCTTACTCGTTGACAATGTAATTGACGCGGGAAGAGTGTTTTGCAGTTCGATAATTCGTTTGCCACCAGAAGTCGTCAGGGTTTGGCGAGGCAACTGGCGTAAAATACCGTGGATAGTAAATGAGGAAGAGTGCCGGCGATGGTGTTTGCTGTCGGTGGCCGGTGTTTTCTCGGGAATTAAGCCGAACTGGGGTTGCAGTTTGCGTGCGAGAAACAAGGTGATTTCGTTGCGATCAGGTGTGCAGCAGCTTAGATATCTGTTTTCACGAAATGGTTGTGTGTTTCAAGTAACTGTTCTGTGCTGGCATATGGCCCTGCTATTTCCCGTCCGGCCCCCTGTACCTCTCGCTTTTGCTTTCAGAATGCACTACCCGCACACGTGAGATGGTAACCATTGTCATTATTATGTGTTCTGCTGAAGGTGAGATGACTGATGTAGTTATCCGAGAGTTTTCCTAAACTGACACACTACACTACTGACTTTATGATATCTCTAGTTTGTCAATTGCAATGCATGTGTTGGGTGACCCCCGGAAGGGGTGGCATCATCACTGTCTATCTGTTACTGTTACGAAAAACATAGATTTGATCGGGAATTCTGGCGTCGTTTCTTCTTGATTTCTTCATTGGGGTGGTGCTTAGATAGGAGAGTGGCCGTGATGGCAATTTCCACTACTTCCTGGTGCATTGACAAGCGGTGTTTGACTTTGACGTTAGTTACAATGGTTTGCAGGTAGGTGTTGATTGTTCATTGCAGATGCGGATCTGTGGGCTATTGGTAAGTGTTAACTTTGAGTTGATTGGTGGGTGGTGTGGGTGGGCTCGTCGTATAGGTAGGTAAATGTGTTTCGCGACTATTTTTGACTCTCAATTGCCATGCATAGATGGATGCTGAATGTTATCTGACCGTGACGGAAGAGGAGTTGCTAGTGGCCGAGGTGTGCGCTGTCCGTTCGGAAGTTAGGACTGATAGCAAGCAGGAGGAGTCGGTGTAGCGGTTGGTGACTGCTAACGGACTGCCTTCGACACGTGCCCATCGGTGTCCGGTAATTTGTATGATAATTAACAATAACTACTAGTGCAGCAACATAATGTCTAGGTAGACCTGGTAACATTTGGTGTTTTTTTGCATTGTGTAGGTTTCCTCAGGTGACCAAAATGCTACTACTTACTTCCGACTGGCTTCTTACTCGTTGACAATGTAATTGACGCGGGAAGAGTGTTTTGCAGTTCGATAATTCGTTTGCCACCAGAAGTCGTCAGGGTTTGGCGAGGCAACTGG
>JBOFYY010000165.1:0-1048 GCA_051654905.1 Propionibacteriaceae bacterium | reverse complement strand
CCAGAGTCTTGGAAGATATCGATTATTGTACGGGTTTTAAAACCTTTTAAAGATTCCTTCCTTCCTAAGAATTATAGGCCAATTGCTCTAACTAGTTGTGTTAGCAAGATTTATGAGAGGATGGTCAATGCTCGACTAGTGTGGTATTTGGATTCAAAGAATCTTGTATCTAATCGTCAGTTTGGCTTTAGGAAAAATAGAAGTACTTCTGACCCTTTGATGTTCCTTACTCGGGAGATACAGAATGCTTTTGCTGTGCAAAACCAGACTGTTGCAGTGTTCTTTGACCTAGAAAAAGCCTACGACACGACCTGGCGAGGGGGTATCCTTTTGCAACTTGTAGAGTGGGGTGTTGTGGGTAATTTGTTCTATTGTCTGAAAGATTTTTTGTCAGAACGTTACCTGAAAGTAAGAGTGGGCTCTTACATTTCTTCTGCTTTCCCTCAGGAAGAAGGGTTACCTCAGGGAAGCGTTCTTAGTCCAACACTCTTTAATGTAGCTGTCAACGGTCTACTAGAACAAGTTCCTGTCGGGGTGCATGGTCTGGCCTTTGCTGATGATTATGCAATAATCTGTAGCAAGTCTACAGCTGTCGAAGCTTGTCAAAAGATCCAGACTGCTATTAATGCTTCAACATTATGGGCCAGTGCTAAAGGTTTCAAATTTTCACCAGAAAAAACCAAAGCTATACGATTTTGTCGATTAAGAAGAGTGGAAGAGATCCCTACACTGTTTTTAAATGATTCGATTTTACCTTATGAAGATAGCATTAAGTATCTAGGTGTTACATTTGATAAAAAATTAACTTTTACTCAACATGTTAATGAAGTTGTATGTAACGTGAAACTTCGACTTAATATTCTTAAAGTTGTATCTAATTTTAACTGGGGGGCAGATCGAATTACCCTTTTGAGGATGTACCAGGTGTTATGCCTAAGCAAAATTGATTATGGTTGCCAAGTTTATGGTTGTGCGTGCAAGACAACACTGCAGAAATTAGATGTTGTCCATAATATGGCTTTACGTATTTGTACGGGAGCCTATAGAA
>JBOFYY010000164.1:0-46466 GCA_051654905.1 Propionibacteriaceae bacterium | reverse complement strand
CCTTACCCAACGACACCAAAACCCCACCAACACGACCATCAACAAACACCGACTGCCCCACCACAAAAGGAGCAACCCGACCAGACAACCGAATACGACCAAACATCGCAGACACACCCGGCTGATCAAACTCAACCACGCTATTAGCCGATGGTTTCATGAGCGCCGCTACTTTAGCTCTGATATCAGGTAAACGATTCTTTAGATAGGTGCCAGGACATGTCGTATTGTGATATTTCAGCAATCCGTGCCCGGTGATGGCTGGCTGCTCATCTCTAGCTCCAGAAGAATTTATATATGTTGCCATACCATATGGATTTATTCCATATTGGCTAAATCTCCAGGCAATGACACTCGATATAGAGTTAATGGCAGCTTCGGAAGGCTGAATTTCCTGAGTATTACCCAAGAATGAAACTCCCACAGATTCATCGTTTACGTAGGTAGCATGCGCCCCCCACATCGCCCGGTCTAGGTCTCCGACTCGCCCTTGGAATATTTGTCCATACTGGTCTACTAAGAAGTTATAGCCAATATCGCACCATCCCAATTGCACCGCATGGTAGTAATAGATCCCTCTAACGATTCCGGCTGATTCATTTGCAGTATATCCATTAGCGCCAGCAGTGTGGTGCACAACAGCGCCTTTTATAGATTCAAGCGGCGAAGCGCAACCATCAACATTTTTTACATTCCAGTAAGCAGAGTTAGCCCCCCACTGTTCTCTGGTAATAATGTTTGGACGCGGAATAATAATACCTGCACCGCCACTAGCTCCTTTTGGAAAAATATCTTCTCTTGATAACGAAACTTTCGGTTCTGCTGAATTCGTTACAGGTAATATTTGAGAATTGATAAGCGTAGCAGTAACATCACTTACATTAGCGCCAAGCTTCCCTAGCAACCTGACTTCAATACCATTGGAATCATCTACAAAAGGAATATCTGTTCCGACTCTACCTTTATCGGACTCGACTATTTCTAAGGTTTGCCAAGACTGCCAAGTATCATTTTTGCGCAATCGTATTTGCGCCGTTAAATCAGTGCTGCCTCCGGCTTCCCATGAAAGCGCCACTTGGTCAAATATCGCAGTTTCAGTAGCAGGAAGTTGCGCTACTAAGACGCCTTCACCACTAGCATCGGAAACGTTTCCTGCTGCCGCGGGGATAGTCACCTGCTGCACCCCAGGAGTACCCGAAGCATAGGCTAACGGCGTCACTGAAATGAAGCAAAACCCTACAAGGAAAATACTTAGAATGCTCGATACATATTTTGAAGCGATACTTTTCACGTGCACCTCCAGATCATTGCTATCTACAAGAACATACGTAGGTAGCCCTAGAGTTATCATGCAGTTGTATGACTAAAATACCTAACTAATCTCACTCTCAGGTTGAGACTTTTACCGCATTAAAACGCCTTAGCTATCGCAGTTTCTATTCGAACCTCTCACCTCTTAGACTTCAAACATGACCATGCTGCCGCCATCAGGATCAAATCCTCAAGATTGGAATCCTCTCCCAGCGAGAAAGAAGTCCAAAGTCGGACTAAATAGCTTTCTTATTGGCTTATTAATGCTACTGATCTTCTCTGCCGTATTTTTAGTGGGAACTATCCGAATGACTGGAGATTCTCTTAATGGAATTTCCAATGTAGTCGAGAGGTTTCCGCTAGGGGAGACTACTATCTCTATGGAATCTGGAAAGAATATTTCTCTATTTCTAGCTGCACCAATGCTGCTATACCTATGTCTACAATTTCATGTCAGATAACTGATCCGCTAGGAAAAGATGTCCCCTTTAAGTACGTAAGCTCTAGCCCAGGTTCGGTCAGCAATGCTCATTAATCCGACCGAAATCGGGATATTTTCGACTACAACAACGGGATCCTATGGGATCTCTTGCGCTCCTGCCCTTAAAGATCAAACAGTAACCATTGAATCCCATGTTGTCGTTACTTTCTTCGATAAAGTGCTTTTCACTTTGAGACTAGTTGGTAGTATTTTGGGTTCTTGGGATTCATTACTGGTTCTATCATTTTGTTGATTCAAGCGGTCAGATACTAGCTACCCAACTTGATCCTTCGACAGTCTTATGTTTCTAACAAAAGTATTACTTTGGATAGAAGCATCTTCCAGATGAGCCGTCTTATCTCTAAGCTATAACTATGACTACCCCGCCGCAAGGATCCAATCCTCAAGGACAGCAGCCTTACGGCAGCGTCCCCACATCATGGGATTCAACTACTCAAGCTCAGCCTCAATGGAATAGCAATCCCTACACAGCTCCCCAAAATCCCTATGCCGCCCAGGGACAAACTCCACAAGTAGCTCCGAATCAGGGATGGCAGCAGCCTTCTTCGCAGTATCCTCAACAGCAATGGGATACCCCAACAAATCCGTACAACCAAGGCTGGACGCCCCCTCCGGTAAAGAAGAAGTCCAAGGTTGGACGCAATATCTTTCTTATTAGCCTGTTAACAGGACTAATCGCTACCATAATGCTGATTACTGGAAGCGTACGCATGGCTGGAGATACGATAAATGAGGCTCAGAGCAGTCTTGGCCAGTTCAGTGCAGGCAAAGCTGCAATTTCTTTTGAATCTGGTAAAACTATTGTTTTAGTCAAAGCTAAAGCTACTGCTACGGCTACTACCTCTACTGTTTCTTGTACGATAACTGGTCCTCAGGGGAACAGTATTCCTCTTGAAACCAGCAGCGTTCCAGCTACTTCTACTAGCAACCAACCGATTGGACAGTTTACGGTTACTACTACTGGAGTCCACAATATTTCTTGTTCTCCAGTTGATGCTGACGATATGTTCATGGCAATGGCAATTCCTGAACCAAAGCCTATTGATTTAGGGCTTGTCATGTTGGGCGGCCTAGGGATGCTGTTGAGTCTCTTTGGCGTAATTATTGGTCTTATCACTTGGATAGTACAAGCAAATAAGTCCTAATTTAACTCTATAGATTAGGGGGCTGGTTAGGGGGGATATCCCCCCCTAACCAGCCCCCTAATCTAGTTTTATAGCTTGAACATTTAGTTTGCCCAATTAAACTCCTGAATATCTAGCAGGGAATACGAGACCCAATGGAGTTTCTCATGAGCACAAAACACTTACTTGTTGCAATGATTGTTGTCACATCAGTAACCACAGCCTGCACGCCTCAGCCAACAACTCCATCATTGCCATTGGAGCGAGCCTGGGAGGTAGTTAACCTTACTCAGGTTCCACCAGAGCTAGCATTAGCAGAAAATTTGGCTGCTAGAGACTGCATGAACAAAAAGGGACACAAGATTACTTACGACACCACCATAAGAGAACTCCCCTATGACGTTATTGGCGGGGTAACAGGAATCCACTTCACCCGAGAAAAAGCCACTCAATACGGATACAGCAAAACCAGAGAATTGACCCCAGATCCAATAGACACATATATTTCATCTTTACCCGAAAACGAAAAAGAAAAAGTACGATTCGACTATATAGGAGACGGTGAAAGAATATCCTTAAATGACTTTTGGGGTAGCGGGAGTGGCTTTCCTAAAAATGGCTGTTTTTCTGAAGGACTAATAGCAGTATATGGCAGCATGGAAGATGCTATTAGAGTACGAAATTTACCTAACAGCATACATAATATGGGAAATATCGATAACAATAATATTGATAAAATTATTCTACGATTGCTTCCCGTTTATGAGCAGTGCATGAAAGATGCCGGATACCATGTTGTCGGATTAAATGCCGAAAAACTAGCAGTTAAAAAATTTGGGGCATACCGAAAAGTTGGCGAAACACCACACCAAGAAGAACAAAAACTCGCCGGAACAGACTACGACTGCCAAAAAGAAGCAAACATCCAAGACGAACTAACCCAAGCCTGGGCAGAAAAAGCCGGAACCTGGATCCTAGCCCACGAATCAGAAATAACCGGAATGCAAGAAATAATAAAAACCTCCACCGCCAGAGCCAAAGCAATCATCAAGAAATGAAGCGTTTTAATTCAACTAGTAAAGCAAGTTCTTTATTAGTAGCTCTATTAATAACGACAGCTATTATGTGCGTAGCAGGAGTAGTTCTTATAGTTCAAGGATGGTTACGTTTCAAAACTAATGAATCCGATAACTCAAAAACAATCCCCACTCTTTACACCACGTCAACTAAAGATACTCTACGATCAATAGCCTCTGCTGAACTTATAACCTCTGGAAGAAAATATCCGGTAAGCACAACTGGAGCAGTAACCCGAGATGGTATCAGCCAAGGTTCCTCAATCACCTCTGGCGATATTATTGCTGTAATTAATGAACGCCCTATCTTCTTCTTTGAATCTGACGTACCAAACTATCGACCTTTATCGCCTGGAACTACAGGTAGAGATGTTGCTGGTTTACATAATGCTTTAGAAAAACTCGGTTATGCCATCTATCCAAAAGAAAAAGCTCAGCAGACCATAGGTATCTCAACCTCATCAGCACTAGCTAATCACTATCGCAAAAATGATTTTGCTCCCCTAGCTGGCGATGGCACTCCACTACCTACAAATGGAAATGTTGCCACTGTAGGGCTACCAGCTGCCGAGTTTATTACCGCACCAACAGCTACAATCAAAGCAATAACAGACTGTGGAAAAGTAGGGGAAACCGTGGGATCCCCTCTATGCACTCTCATGGGAGCCCCTTGGCAAAGTCAATTATCTGTAAATAAATCAAATAGCGAACAAATAAAACCTGGAATGTCTGTTCTTAAAGGCAAAGACATTATCGGAACTGTTGGAGAGAAAAATACTCCAGTTGCCGAAAAATCAAGTACCGAAAACCAGCAACCCAACACAGAAGACTATTTCGCACTATCTATTTCTCCTACTGCAACACTTTCACAAGCTCCAAAAGATAACGTAGAAGTCTTGATAGCTGAAGCTATCGATGCCATCGTTGTCGAATCCAGTGCAATCAGAGGAACCCCCACTGACCCATGGATCGAAACAGCCGACAACCAGCGTCACAACATTCAAGTTGGTTTATGTGTAGCTGGGCGTTGTGCCATAACTGGAATCGAACCTGACACAAAAATTATCCTCCCCACACCACGATGAACAACATACTTATAGAGACGAAAAAGTTACGTCGTGAATTTGGCGAGACAGTTGCATTATCTGAAGCTAGCTTAACCATCCATAAAGGTGAACGGGTCGCTATCTGCGGTGGTAGTGGCGCTGGAAAATCTACCCTACTCACGTTACTGGGGTTACTAGATACTCCAACTTCTGGCTCTTATGCCATCGAAGATAAAGACATAAAATTATCTTCTGAAAAAACTCGATCAACTTTGCGTCGAAAACATATCGGGTTCATATTTCAGTCATTCCACCTCGTCTCACACCTTACAGCTACCGAAAATGTCATGCTGGCATTAGAAGCAAAACGTTTCCCAAAAAGCAACCGCCGAGAAATTGCTGAACGAGAACTTATCAGAGTGGGGCTTTCACATCGCTTAGATGCATTCCCTTCCAATCTTTCTGGTGGTGAACAACAACGTGTTGCCATAGCAAGAGCAACCGCAACAAATCCATCCTTACTGCTATGCGACGAACCAACTGGAAATCTCGACGAAGAAACTGCTGCAGACATTCTTGACCTACTCCTAGAAACAGTCACTACAGAATCAGCGCTACTTGTAGTAACGCACAGTCCAGTCGTTGCCGCTAGATGCGACCGCACACTATTTGTGAAAAATGGAGTATTAACTGGAGAAAACGATGCTAACTGATTTAATATCTGAATCATTCCTCTCCCTGAAAAGACGCTGGCGTCGCAATATACTTACAGTTATCACAACCAGCATTAGTGCAGCCGCCGTGCTATTTATTACTTCATTTGTTTATACTGCCGCGAATAAAACCGCTAACACTATTGTGGCATTATCAGGAAATACCATAACTGCTACTTTAACTAGCTGGGACAACATCAAACCAGAACAAAATAACAAATTGTTACAACTACCAGGAGTTGAAGCAGCTGGCATCTTACTTTTACCAGGATCTTCTGGTAAATCTGCTGATATAAAATCCTTACGCAGCCAACAAAGCGCACACATTTCAATGGTGATAGCAGATAGTGCAGGACTCCAAACACGCAATGTCGATTTCGTTTCCGGAACAGATATTTCTCCTATCGAAAGCAGCCAACCAAGTTCATTACTATTAGGGGTAAAGCTTGCTGAGGAACTTGGGATAGGAGATCCCATAGGTGCACAAGTGCAGATAAATGGAACTACACTAGGAGTTTCTGGGATTATCGCCGACAACAAGTCGGATGGAGCTCTATCTACCACAGCGATATTAACGCCAGAGCTAGCAAAGAATTTAGATCTTTTACCATCAAATAGCACTATCGTTATGCGAGTAAAACCTGGCAGCGGCGACTATCTAAAAAACGTACTTCCACTAGCCATATCACCAGTAGATCCTTCATCAGTATCTCTAACGATCCCCCCTAGCCCTAGATCTCTTCAAAACGAAATTACTGCCCAATCACAACTATGGGTAGGAATTATAACTATCGCTTTAGCAACTATTAGTGCTCTCACTATTTCCGTTACACTCAATACAGCACTCCAAGAGCGAAAACAAGAAATTGGTATTCGTAGAGCTCTCGGTAGCACCGCTAAATCTATTACTGGCAGACTTTTTATTGAGGCACTCGTACTATCTGCATTTTCTGGAATTATTGGGTCAGCAGTAGGCGCAATTCTTGTAGCACTGGTTTCTAAAATTCTTTCCTTCTCGCTAATAGTGCCAACGATTGCGCTTTATGTTCCATTAGGAACAACTCTTATTGGCGGAATTGCTTCGCTTCTACCCGCTTTCCTTGCCCAACGCATTGATCCTTCCGAACTAATCCGTGGGCTGTAAACAGCGAAGTACTACCCCCAAGCGTATTCTTATTGCCATGTCTGGTTTTCAACGCGCCATATCTATAGCAGCGATAGTAGCTATCGTTAGCGGTTGCGCCGTGGATATTTCTGCAAATCCTACGCAGCCTGAACCCACCCAGATGCCTTCTACTATCTCTGTTGCTGAATCAGTAATACCAAATAATACGGTTCACCCTAAAAGCGCTGAATTACAAAAAGTCTTAACTGAAGGCTACGAAGCTGGCTGGTTCCCCAATGCCATAGTGGGGGTTTGGTCTCCACAAGGCAGTTGGGTAGGAACCATCGGCGACAACGCTGGCACCCCCGTCACAGCAGATCTTTACACCAGAATTGCTTCAGTTACTAAAACTTTTACCACTACTGTCCTGCTGCAACTGGCAAACGAGAAGAAACTTTCCCTAGATGACCCGCTAAATAAATGGGTATCCGATGTTCCTAATAGCCATGCGACGCTAAAACAACTTGCCAATATGACCTCTGGCATACCTTGCTATACCCAACTAGATTCTTATGACGCAGCAGTCCTAGCCCACCCACAGCGAGAATGGACCCCAGAAGAACTAGTGTCCCAACTAAAAGGACAACAGCCACTCTTTGATCCTGGACAATACATGTATTACTCCAACTCGAATACTGTCCTACTAGGGATCGTCATTGAGAAAGTTACCGGAAAAAAATTAGCCAACGTCATAAAAGAACGAATCATCACTCCACTTCACTTGAAAAACACCAGTTTTCCTAGCGACAACAACATCCCAGCCCCATTTCTTCACGGCACATCCAACCTAGGAACTACCGGCGGACCAGTCATTGATACGACTAACTTTTCTCCATCAGTACTGGCAGGAGCTGGAGCTATGATTTCGACCCTCGATGATATGCACACTTGGGCAGTAGCACTAGGAACTGGCAAAGGGATTCTCGATGAAAAGTCCCAGCAGAACCGTATCGAATCATTAAAACCTACTGTCTCTGGAAACTACGATTCCTACTCTTACGGATTGGGCATCATCAAAGATCGAAACTGGATTGGACACACCGGAGAACTCGCCGGCTACACCACTGTCGTCGAATACAAACCCGATACTCAGACCAGCATCGTAATTTTTTGCGGCACCAACATATACGCAGACAACGTAGAACGCCCCGCATCAGCACTTTTTGACGGATATATTCGAGTTCTTGGTTAATAGTTTTCCCGCTATTTACTGTATGCCGCTAGATTTATACTGTGACAAAGTCGCTGGATCCATACGACGCTATTCTCATCATCTCCTTCGGAGGTCCTAACGGTCCCGATGAGGTGATGCCTTTCTTGCGTCGCGTCGCACGAGGACGCCCAATTCCAGAAGAACGATTAGCTGAAGTAGCAACTCACTACGAATCCTTTGGTGGGGTAAGTCCCATCGTCGCTAATACCGACGAGTTTGTTACCGCGTTAAGCCAAGCGCTCAACGAACGTGGCATCACTATCCCAGTGGTTCTTGGTAATCGAAATGCTCCTCCTTTCATAACTGACTCTCTCCGTGAGCTACACGACCAAGGATCTCGACAGATCCTGTGCCTACTCACGAGCGCCTATGCCTCCTACTCCGGATGTCGTCAGTATCGCGAGGATCTAGCTGCAGCTGTTGCCCAAATGGGGCCAGCAGGTGACGAACTAGAGTTTGCAAAGATTGCTCCTTTCCATAATTCTCCGGGCTGGATCAAAGCTCAGGTAGAGGCGATTGCTCCTGCCTTAGCAGATCCAATCCCTACGAAAGTGCTCTTTACTACGCACTCCATTCCTACCGCAATGAATGCTGCTTCTGGACCTGATGGAACCCGCACCTACGTCGATCAACATCAAGAAAGTATCGATCTAATTTGCCGCGAACTAGATCGGGAACTGGATTGGGAACTGGTGTATTGCTCTCGCTCTGGCTCTCCTAATACCCCGTGGCTAGAACCTGATATTTGTGATCGAATCTCAGAGTTACCTAATACTGATCCTGCAATTAAGCGGATCGTCGTGGTTCCCTTCGGTTTTCTTAACGACCATATGGAAGTCGTAAGTGACCTTGACCATGAAGCAGCTGAGGCTGCCGAGGAAGCTGGTCTTGAATTCGTTAGAGTCCCCACTGCCCACGTTCAAGAACCATTGTTGGAATCTTTAATTGACTCACTTTTTTCGCGAGCAGCACAAGCTCGCGGCGAAGACGTCGCCCCAGAATCGCTAGGACAGCACTGGCACACCATCTGTCCACAAACCTGTTGTTTGCCCGAACCGCATATCACTCCAACCCCCGCTCTCTGCCAGGAGGATTCATTATGAACAGTCCCCATCATCACCACACACCAGCACCAGTTGATCCTCGCGATGATGCTAATCCGGATCTAGATGCCATCAATGCTGCTAGCTCTTTTGAAATGTTTTTTGTGCTAGCAGCTCCCGTTCCGCTAGAGAATGGCGTTGACTACGTTAGCGATCTTGCCTCAGCACTAAGCCGTACCGGAGTTACTGTTCGTGGTAGCTACGACGTTGGTGGCTTCCGCGCCGACGCTGACCTAATGTTCTGGCTGCTAGCCGATTCCCCAGAGAAGCTACAGGCCGCCTACCATGCCATTCGTCGTTCTCAACTTGGTCTGATAACTGAACCGGTTTGGTCCGCTATTGGCGTGCACCGCCCCGCCGAGTTCAACCGCTCCCACACTCCTGGCGCTATCAGCGGTATCGCCCCGCGCCCGTGGCTATGTGTTTACCCGTTCGTACGTTCCTATGATTGGTATCAACTTGACGATAAGCATCGCTCTACGATGCTACGCGAGCACGGCATGGCAGTAACGGCATGGCCTGACGTTAAAGGTTCTACCTTCTCTAGTTTTGGTCTTTCTGACTATGAGTGGCTGCTCGCTTTTGAGGCCGACGACCTGACCCGCATTGTCGATGCGATGCGCGCTGCTCGTGCAGTAGAAGCTCGCCTCCATGTTCGAGAAGAAACACCGTTCTTCACCGGTCCTCGGGTAGAGCTTTCTGAGTGGGTATCGCGTCAGCCTATGACTGCTCCCGCTGGCGGTTGCTGCCAAGGATAAACAATCCGCATAGTTATGTGGGGGTGGCGAGTTAATTACTTGCCACCCCCACGGCAGTGATATATCTCACAACATATCGTCCACTTCTTCCCTTTTAGTTATATCGGCACTAAACTCCCCGCATGACCGAATACCGCCAGTCCTCCAAGTTACAGGGCGTGCGCTACGACGTACGCGGACCAAACCTCGTCGAAGCTATGCGCATGGAAGCTGCAGGAGAAAAGATCCTAAAGCTAAATATCGGCAACCCGGCACCCTTCGATTTCGAAGCCCCCGATTTGCTGCTGCAAGAGATGATCCATCATCTCCCTCAAGCCCAGGGCTACTCCGACTCGCGCGGTGTTCTCCCTGCTCGCGAAGCAGTTTCTGACTACTACAAGTCCGAAGGGCTCGACGTCAGCGTTGACGACGTACTCATCGGAAACGGTGTTTCTGAACTTATCGGACTCGTCCTACAGTCCCTCATCGAAGGTGGCGATGAGATTCTTATCCCCGCCCCCGACTACCCCCTCTGGACAGCTTCGGCAACCCTTTACGGCGGCAAAGCTGTTCACTACCTTTGCGATGAAGAAAATGGCTGGAACCCAGACCTAGAAGATATTCGTTCTAAGGTCACTGACCGCACCAAAGCTATCGTCATCATCAACCCGAATAACCCCACCGGCGCTGTCTACTCTCGCGAAACGATTCAGGGAATCGTAGATATCGCCCGGGAACATAATCTCATTCTGCTATCTGATGAGATCTACGAAAAGATCTGCTTCAACGGCTCCGAGATGGTTCACACCGCTACCTTGGCAGGCGACGACGTCCTCTGCTTCACCTACTCTGGTCTTTCAAAGGCATACCGAGTCTGTGGCTACCGCGCTGGCTGGGTAGCAGTAACTGGCCCCAAACATCTAGCTAAAGATCTACTAGATGGCCTAACACTGCTAGCTAATATGCGCCTGTGCTCCAACGTACCGGCTCAGTACACCATCCCGATTGCCCTCAAAGAAGATAAGACCATCGAGGATCTAATCATTCCTGGTGGTCGTCTCTACGAGCAGCTGACTTTGTCGCACCGTCTCCTAACTGAGATTCCTGGTGTTACTTGCCAGCCTGCTCGCGGATCGCTCTACTTGTTCCCCCGTCTTGATCCGACAATGTACAAGATTGAGGACGACGAACAGTGGTGCCTCGAACTGCTTAAGACTAAGAAGATTTTGGTCTCACATGGACGTGGCTTCAACTGGCCAACTCCAGACCACTTCCGTCTAGTAGCACTTCCTGATACCGATATGATCACCGAAGCGCTAGGGCGCGTCGCAGAGTTCTGCGAAGAGAAGCGTTCCTAACTTTTCCAAATGCAGTGGGGGTCAGTTCGTAATGAACTTGACCCCCACTGTTATCTATTTAATCAGTTAATTTCGCACATTCGGCAACAAAACCTCTAAACAACAACTGAGATATTTCATCTTCGCGACTAGTCATTTCTGGGTGCCATTGCACCGCACCGCAGAACGCATGTCCACCGTCACGTTCCACTGCTTCTACTAGTCCATCTGGAGATGAGGCAACCGACACCAAACCGGTACCCAAGGTAGCAGCTACTTGATGGTGGAACGAGTTAACTCGCGCCTCAGCAGCGTCTGTCCACCGTCGTAAAAATGAGCCCTCCGCAAACGACACCGGATGACGTAAATGTGCCGGAAGCGACGGATAACTGTGCTGATCTGTTGCTCCTGCTTCACTCAAATCTTGGTGCAGAGTTCCACCCAAAGCTACGTTTAATAACTGCAATCCGCGACAAATACCAAAAACTGGTACATCGCTAGCTAAGGCAGCACCCATCAGCGCTAACTCAAAATCATCGCGCAGCGGTGACGGTTCACCACAAAGTGGACGCGCCACCTGCCCATATAGTTGCGGATCAATATCTTGTCCGCCTGAGAAAACCAACCCATCAACAAGCTCTAAAACCTCACCGGCAACCGAAACATCTTCCCCAATCGGTATTACGATCGCGACGCCGCCTGCTGCGGTAATCGAGCGTGTGTAATCCTCATTAAGTGAGAGCTGCGGATATCCGGGAAACATATGAGCTGGGTTATGAAAAAATCCCGAAACAATCCCAATAATTGGCTTACCCATATGATGACTCTTTTCTCTTTATAGCTACACGAAGAACAATTACCGCAATCCGGTTCGCCGCGACAATGCCAGCTGGATAAGTTCATTGATGAGTTCTGGATATGCCAAACCTGCAGCAGCCCACACCTGCGGATACATCGAGTAGGGCGTAAACCCGGGCATGGTGTTGATTTCGTTAATAATCACTCGACCATGACCGTCATAGAAGCAATCAACGCGCGCTAATCCTTCACAATCTGCGGCGGTAAAAGCTACCTGCGCAATCCGACGAACCTCAGCAGCAACCTCAGCTGGAATCTGAGCTGGGATCGTGAGATGAGCAGCATTTTCGTCGAGATATTTTGCTTCAAAGTCGTAGAAATCATGTGACGAAACTGTAATTTCACCAACCGGAGAAACCCGATGAGGTTCCCCAGCACGTCCCTGCAGTACTCCGCATTCAATTTCCCGCGGCTGGAATGCACCTTCTTCAACAATAACTTTAGGATCATGAAGCCGAGCCGCTTCAATAGCTGCTACTAAATCGACTGGATCTTTTACTCGGGTGACCCCCATCGAGGAACCCGAGCGGGATGGTTTCACAAAAACTGGGAAAGTGAGAGCCTGGCAACGTCGTAATGACTCTGCTTGTTCATGCTGCCACTGCATATCCGTAATTACTTCATACGGCAGTTGCGGTAGACCTGCGGCAGCAAATACTAGCTTCATGAAAGCTTTATCCATCATTACTGCTGAACTGGTTACCCCACATCCCACATAGGGAATCCCTGCCAGCTCTAGTAGCCCTTGGATCGTACCGTCTTCCCCGAAAGGTCCGTGCAACAGCGGGAATACTACATCGACGCCGCCTAGCTCCACCGGAACTTCCCCCGGACGCACTACCCGTAATGCAGAATCTCCCTGGGATAGTGGCAACACCACTGCCCGATCTGACTCTGGCACCTCTGGCAACGACCCGCTACCTAGTTTCAACGGGGCCGGATCATCGTCCATCAGAACCCAATGTCCTTCACGCGATACCCCTACTGGCACAACCTCATAGCGAGTATGGTCAATCGCTTCCAGCACTGACGCAGCCGTAGCACAACTGATCGCATGTTCGCTGGAACGACCACCGAACACTAGTGCTACCCGAGTTTTAGTAGTTTCTTTCATCACCGATGAGTCTACTCCGCCACTTGACATTCTTGCCCCTCACCGCACACGTTGGATAGCAAAATTATCCCACTTTTCCAGCAACTCACCTAGCTATTTGCATAGCAGTAAGGTTATTTACAGCATTTCCGATATCGCTACTAGCGGCGTCAACGGTGATGGCACAAACCTTTCAGACCTAAAGTCATACTGCCGATAAGTGACCTGTCTTGGTTCAGCTGTAGCTAAACTCACCGTCAGCGGTGGATCATCACTAACTACTGTTTGTAGATTCTCTCCCAAGGTATCTAGTTCAGTTAGTTTCCCAACTAGCCCTCGCCCATCTTTTTTAGCGAGAGCTTCTTTACGCGTCCATACGATTGCTAAATCATTCCTAGCAGACAGTTCTTCATAGTGTTCTTGCTCTAATGGTGACGCAATCCGTCGGAACAAGCCGGTATTCCAAGGGATCTGGCCGTTTATATCAACACCTAAGTTAGTGTCTCCCAACGCCACTGCCACCCAGTTATTCCGATGAGAAAAACTAAAGTACCAGCCATTATCTTGTGCAAAACTCGGTTTACCTGCCGAATCTACCGCTACCGCCGGCAATGACTCCGTCGAGATCTGCTGCCACGCCACCGTAAGCAATGAATAGACTGTGACACACGCTGCTTTCGCTTGCGGACTACGTAATCGCTGGCAAGCGTCTTGCCGCCAAGCAGGTAGCAAAGCGTATAAATCAGCGAGATGTTCTTCTGCTAAATCCGTACGAGCTAGTAAAACCTCAACCATCACAGAACTCGGGCGAGGAACTCTCGGGTACGGGCTTCTTGCGGATTCTCTAGCACCTGTGACGGTGACCCGGACTCTGCAATAACCCCATCAGCAAGGAAATACACCGTATCTGCGACTTCTTTAGCAAAAGCCATCTCATGAGTAACCACAACCATTGTCATGCCATCATCAGCAAGGTCTTTCATGACCGCTAATACTTCACCAACAAGTTCTGGATCAAGAGCAGAAGTAGGTTCGTCGAAAAGCATCAGTTCTGGTTTCATTGCTAAAGCTCGCGCAATAGCTACCCGTTGCTGCTGCCCGCCTGACAACTGATTGGGATAAACATCAGCTTTATCGGGTAATCCCACTCTGATCAGAAGTTCTCGCGCTTCACCTTCAGCTTGATCCGAAGGAATCTTAGCCACTCGAATTGGGGCTTCCATGATGTTTTGCAACACCGTCAGATGCGGAAAGAGATTAAACCTTTGAAAAACCATTCCGATTCCTGCTCGTTGGACAGCAATTTCTTTCTCGGAAAGTTCGTAGATTTTACCGTCAGCTTCACGATAACCAACTAATTGGCCCCGCACCCGTAAAGTACCTGACGAGATTCGTTCCAGATGGTTGATGCAGCGCAAAAAGGTAGATTTCCCTGACCCAGAAGGGCCAACAAGTACTGCCACTTCCCCAGCATGAATTTCCATATCGATTCCCTTAAGAACCTCAAGAGAACCAAACTTTTTCGTCACCGCGCGTGCTTGAACTAAGGGAGTTTCGTCGACTTGCTGTGGGGTATTCATGTATTCCGTCCCGGAGTGAGCTGTGTACGAAGGGTATTCCATACGCCACCCATACCAACCTCTGACTGGTTTAGCCGCTTTTCTAATCCATACTGCACCAATGAGAACAATGATGTCAGCAGTAGATACCAAATCGATACCGTAATCAACATTTCGATCACCATTAGTGTACGGCTAGCAACTCGAGTGGCGTTTTGTAAGAGTTCAACAAATTGAATGGAATATGCCAAGGAAGACGTTTTCAGCATATTGATAAATTCATTCCCCGTAGGGGGAACTATCACTCGTAGCGCTTGTGGCAGAGTGACTCGACTCATCGTCAGATTCGGCGACATTCCCAATGCTGCAGCAGCTTCAATCTGCCCGTTATCCACAGCTCCTATCCCCGCACGCACGATTTCTGCCATATATGCACCTTCGTTGATCCCCAAGCCCAAAAGAGCCGCGACGAAGGGAGTCATAACGTCATTAGTTGGAATAGTCGTAAAAGGAACTGTTTCAAAAACTAACGACAAGTTATACCAAAGCAATAATTGCACTAATACTGGCGTACCCCTAAAAATCCATACATATATATGCCCGCTCCACGATAAAACTGGATTATCAGAAGTACGCATAATAGCGGCTATCGCGCCTAATACGATACCTACTATCATAGCCAATATGGATATCCATAGCGTATTTAAGGCACCTAGAATTATATGCCCAGAGAATACATACTGCCCTGGAACACTCCAATCAATTTTAGCTTGAGCCGCCGCAATTATGATAGCTATAACCAGGGAAATAATACCTACAGCAGCCAACCAACGCCCGTAATGTTTTACTGGAATTGCTTGGATTTTGGAACTAGAAATTTGTGCAGATTTCAAGCTCATCATTTACCCGCATTTACAGCAATCTCCGGCAGCTTTCCAGTCGTAAGACCATATGCCTTCATTGCTTTATCGTAGGAGCCATCTGCCATAATTTCACTCATCGCATACTGGAGTACATCCCGTAGTTGAGAATTACTCTTACTCACTGCAATGCCTACAATTGATTCCGTTTCCGGTACTGGTTGAGATACCACTTCATAGGCATTACTTGACTGCACAGTGTTGTAGGCGGCTACCGCAGCAGACTCTAACGTCGCCACCGCCCTTCCTTGTTTTACCTGAAGTAGTGCGTCAGATTCTTTATCAAATGCAAGAATTTCTATCGCTTTGTTACCAGCTGAAACACAAGTATTTGATTGCTTTTCCATAACCGACTCTTGGTTAGTTCCCCGCTGCACAGTAGCCTTTTTTCCACATAAATCATTCATTGTGGAAATCTTATTTGGATTGCCAGCTTTACTTAAAAGTACAGAAGACTCTAAATAATAATCAACAAAGTCTGCCTTTTGCTGCCGCTCTGATGAATCCATCATCGAGGCCATCACAAGATCAACCCGACCTGAATCGAGTTGAGTAATTAGCCCATCAAAATTACTATTTTGCCACTCTACTGGAACCCCTAATTTCTGCGATAATACATCGGATAGGGCTTTATCGAATCCCAAAATAGTCTTACCATCAGTATCGTAATATTCCATGGGAGGATACCCGACCTCTGATCCTACGACTAGCTTCCCCTTCTGCTGAATTTGCGCCGGAAGTTGATTGTAGAACGAGGCCGTAGTATTTACTGCCGCCAAGGATTGTGGCAGATCAGATGCCCCAGATTCCTTGCTTCCCGATAGCGGAGTTCCACTAGGGCCATTGCAAGCACTAAGAACAGCAACCAAAGCCACCGCCATACAAGTAACCGAAAGTTTCTTCATGACATTCGTTCCTTTCCCATAGAGCGGCTAGCCAGTAGTGCCGCACTACCAGAATCTCGCACTACAACCCCGATACACCTTGTTCTTTTCTACTAATATGAGATAATTTATTGTGTGATTGCACAAAAGATAACCCGCCCTAGCATC
This sequence comes from Propionibacteriaceae bacterium, assembly GCA_051654905.1. GTDB lineage: Bacteria > Actinomycetota > Actinomycetes > Propionibacteriales > Propionibacteriaceae > JBOFIQ01. The sequence goes on along the minus strand of JBOFYY010000164.1, from coordinate 29,657 downwards.
ACTCAACTAGTAACCACCTTGAGCTATGCCGGCGTCCGGTTAGTCACTAAAAATGAAACTTCAACTCCTGTTTCACATACTCACATCTGGGAACCGTCCCGAGCGATACCTGAACTAACTGGAGGTATTCTGCTTACTCCCGGAGCCATTCAGCTCCCTAGCCAGGTTATCCGCGATACTGCTGCCAAAGGTTTTTCAGCGATCATGATTAAACCTTTACCAAACTCTCTCGATGAGGCTATTCCCACCGCTGAAAGCTGCGATATAGCTCTCTTTACCATTGATGACGAGCTGGAATGGCTGCACCTAGATAAGCTAATAACTCAAGCTATCCAAGCAGTTCAAGGAACTGATAGCGGGCTAGGATCTCTGGCCGTAGGAGATCTCTTCTCCCTCGCAGATGCTATTGCAGCAGCCACCGGTGGAGCTACCGCCATCGAAGATCCTGAGCAGCGGATCCTCGCCTATTCCACCCTCCCAGACCAACCCATCGACAACGATCGCCAACTAGGTATTTTAGGACGCCAAGTTCCAGATATGCCTGAGAACGAAATCCAATATCGCCAAGTATTCCGAGCCGAAAGCGTTATTCGGCTTCCAGCATTACCTGGCGGCGGTTACGACAGACTAGCTGTTCCGGTTCGAGCCGGTAAGCAACTTTTAGGATCCATCTGGGTTATCGATTCTGGAACTCTTGCTGATACTGCTACCGAATATCTTTCCGATATAGCAGCTTTAGCTACTTTGCATTTACTTCGCGCCCGTTCCGCTGAAGACCTCAGCCGTCAAATCCGTAGCGACGTCGTCGAACAAATTTTCGACGCCACCCTGCCCGCTAAAGATGGGGTACGTCGACTAGGCATGTCCGATAACGGACCGTTCTACGTAATTGCTCTAGAGCCAGCAGATCCTGATGTCACAGCAGGTCCGGCGCTACAGCAAGCAGCAGATCTTGCAACATTAGTGCTGGAATCACGTTTTGAAACGGCAGCAGTATCGTTGCGAGGCGTTCAGATTCGAGCATTATTAGCTGGCATCGGGGAGGACGAACATCATCTTCTTGCTAGCGCGCTCACCCATATTTCTGATCAATCTGCTGCTTCTTTTGGGCTAACTCTTAACGCAGCTATCTCTGAATCCATTACTTCTGCGCCCCAAATTAAAGGCGCCCGACGCAGCACTGACCGAGTTCTTAGGCTATTGCGCCGTCAACCTTGGCGCGGAAATCTAGCTTCATCGCTAGATCTAGCTACCGAACTATCGTTAGAAGATCTAGAAAGATTCCTACGACAGCGCCCTGAATTATTGAGCACTGCCGCTAGAGATATCACTTCTTACGATAAAACTCATCGCACCTCTTACGCTGAGCTATTGTTGACCTGGTTAGGTACTGGCCACGACACTGCGCTAACTGCTTCTCGGCTAGCTCTGCACCCAAATACAGTTCGTTACCGATTAGGACGAGTCTCATCCCTATTTGGGTTAGATATACACGACGCTGACGCTCTTTTGCTGACGTGGCTTTCGCTAAGATCCTTAGCCTGATCCTACATCAGCGTCGCTGCCCAAAGCACAGCCCCTAAACGCAGCAGTTAGCTGAGGGATCGGCATACCGATCCCTCAGCTAACTAGCTTAAATTAGCGCGTTTTGTTGATGGGAATATCTTTTATGATCGGCTGAGATACCGAAGCAAAGAAATCATTACCTTTATCGTCAACCACAATGAAAGCTGGGAAGTCTTCCACCTCAATCTTCCATACTGCTTCCATACCAAGTTCGGGGTATTCCAATACCTCGACCTTCTTGATGCAGTCTTGCGCCAACCGGGCAGCTGGGCCACCAATAGAACCTAGGTAGAACCCGCCATGTTTGGCACAAGCATCAGTTACCTGCTTGGAACGGTTGCCTTTAGCCAACATGACCATTGAGCCACCGGCTGCCTGGAATTGATCCACGTAGGAGTCCATACGTCCAGCTGTTGTCGGTCCAAAAGAACCCGATGCCATACCGGTTGGAGTCTTAGCTGGACCAGCGTAGTAAACCGGATGATCTTTAAGGTACTGCGGCATCTCCTCACCTGCATCTAGACGTTCCCGAATCTTTGCATGCGCAATATCTCGGGCTACGACTAAGGTTCCAGTCAAAGACAGTCGAGTCTTAACCGGATATTTAGTGAGTTCGGCACGAATCTCGTCCATTGGCTTAGTCAGATCAATTTTAATGACCTCACTAGCATTTTCTTCTCCTTCAATCACAGGCAGGTACTGTCTGGGATTGAATTCCAACTGCTCAATAAAGACGCCCTCTGGGGTGATCTTGCCTTTACATTGACGGTCCGCTGAACAGGACACTGAAATCGCTACTGGCAAAGAAGCACCATGTCGCGGCAAACGTATAACGCGAACATCGTGACAGAAGTACTTACCACCGAATTGGGCGCCAATGCCCATCTTCTGGGTAAGTTCTAGAACCTTTTGTTCCATCTCTAAGTCACGGAAACCATGTCCGCTGATATCGCCAGAAGTTGGCAATTCGTCTAGATATTTCGCTGTCGCATATTTAGCAGTTTTAAGAGCAAACTCTGCTGAAGTTCCACCGATAACGATCGCCAAGTGATACGGCGGGCAGGCAGCAGTTCCTAGCGAACGAATCTTTTCTTCCAAGAAAGTCATCATGGAATCAGGGTTCAAGATCGCTTTAGTCTCTTGGAACAAGTAAGACTTATTAGCTGAACCGCCACCTTTAGCCATGAACAAGAACTTGTAGGAGTTCTCATGTCCAGGAATTGTGTCGGAGTAAAGCTCAATTTGTGCCGGTAGGTTGCAGCCGGTGTTCTTTTCTTCCCACATCGTTAAGGGAGCATTTTGTGAGTATCGCAGGTTGAGCTTGGTGTAAGCCTCAGCGATACCTTGGCTCAACGGTTTTTCGTCAATTCCAGCAGTCAGAACCTGCTGTCCGCGCTTACCCATCACAATGGCAGTACCGGTATCTTGGCACATAGGCAAGACGCCCAACGCCGAAATTTCCGCATTCTTCATCAGATCCAAAGCTACGAATTTGTCGTTATCGCTGGCTTCGGGATCGTCGAGAATCTTGCGCAACTGAGCTAGGTGCGCAGGGCGTAGATAATGGGCAATGTCGTGCATTGCCGTCTCTGACAATAATTCAAGGGCCGACGGATCGACCTCCAAAAACTTTCTGCCGCCAGCTTCAATGACCCGCACACCTTCGTCAGTAAGCTTGCGATACGGCGTCGAATCCTCCCCTAATGGAAGTAGATCCGAGTATGGAAAGTCAACCATGAGTCCTCCTAGATTCCTTGCTTATACCAGTCTGTCACGCTCTGGTCGTTCTCTGATACTCGGATCACAGAACGAGCAGCCTCTCACAAACTCATTTCGCAGTATCAAGCCCCCCGAATCAGCATTTCTGCAACATCGCTAGTACTCTGAAGGTAGGAGGTTTTTCTCGTGCAGGCCATACCTGTTGACTCACCAGACATTATTGGTGAGATCTACGATTACATCATTCGTCCATCTTTCCGCCACCGTGAACGCGTTTCTCGTCGCATGTTTTTGCACTACTACGCTCAAGGCATTTTTGACACGGTCTATGTACGTACGACGAAGGATCGCCCTGGGGCCGTAGTAATCGGAGAGCATGATCCAGTAAGCAACATCATGCTAATCACTTGGCTTGCGGCCTCTCCCGAAGCACGTAGCGAAGGGCTTGGTAGCAAGGTATTTTCACTAGCTTTGGATAGTTGGAAAGATCGTAGTCGCATGATTCTTGGCGAGATTGAGCATCCAGCTATTGGAACAAAAGGTACTCACGGCGATCCGCGTGCGCGGGTGCGTTTCTATTCTCGTTTCAATGGGCAAGTTCTCGATATTCCCTATTTTCAGCCTCGTACCGCACCGTGGTTGCCGCGCGCCTCACAAATGATGCTGACGGTTTTCTACGATTCACAGCCTCGCGAAGATGGTTTAGTTGAGGCTGCTCCAGTACGAACTTGGATGCGTGAACGTATGAAACATGAGTTCCGCGACAGTCACTACCGTCGTGCATTCGCAGCTGTGGCTGGGGAAACTATCGCTACGACCCCTATCGGAGCAGATCCCCAACTACTTCCATCAGACGGTGGACTGCGGTTTCGTAAGTTACGAAAACACAGCTAAGTATCACCTCACTTATAGTTCCTTTTTAGTTCCGTTATCAGTCACAATAGGTACATCACATCGCTCCCCTCGGAGGTTTAATTCATGACTAATCCCGTTGTTCTTTTTGTTTGCCAATCAAATGGTGGCAAGTCTGCGATGGCAGCAGCCCTCATGCGCTCTCTTGGCGAGAACGTCGACGTCCGCGAAGCCGGTATCGAGCCGGCAGCAGAACGTAACGCACTGTCGGTGGAATCACTAGCTGCAATTGACGTCGTCATGGATGGGGCACCCCAGCCACTCGACCTCGAAACAGTAAAGATCGCAGATCGCATTATTGTTCTTGGCTACGAAGCTAAAGTTCCCGGAGTTCCCGGACAAAAGGCTCTCGTGGAACGCTGGATTCCCGCTGATCCCAACAACCGTGGCCTAGAGGGACGCGAACGTATGGATGCTCTCCGTGACGATATTTTCTCGCGAGTAAAGGCCCTGCACGACGATGTAACTGGCAAGGTAGCCCCTGTAGTTGCTCCCCCAGCTGGCGGCGGCGGTGGCGGTGGCTGCTGTGGCAGCGGCGGTTGCTGCTGATCTGAAACAACAAGGTGGGGGTGGTACTAGAAACTCTAGTACCACCCCCACCTGCATCTTAAATAATCCGCTATTTTTCTAAACTCAACTGCTTGGCATGCCACGACACTGCTAGCCACCCCACCAGTAGGCTAACAACCCAAAAACCCAATCCGGAAAGGATCATAGTCGTTAGGGTCGCTACATCTTCTGGGGTACGGTTAGGCTGCAAACTAGCGACATGGCTTCCTACAAAGAAAACCCCAAGTCCCACCAACCCTGGAACTACAACCGTGCTAGCACGAACGATTTCACCTCGTAGCGCTTCCTTCCACAGCAGCGGTAACTCGTCTCCCAAGTTAGTAGTAGCCAAAGCTCGCTTCAGCCACCATGCAGTCACCGCACCAATGCAAATAACTAAAACTGCAAAGAGCACTGCGTACTTACGTATTGAAGGAATCTGAGTATTCCAGCACCAAACAGTGAAAACTATTAGCAATAGTGCCGCCAGCAGCCACAAGGCCATGAACCAGATTGGTACAACTTGTGTCAGTTTCTTTCCCGAATCTTCTTTGGTGGTTTTAATCATCCGAGCTGATCCCCACGCTTTCCCGATCGCGCCACCGCTCCAAGCAAAAACAACTACAGCTAGCGGTGCAGCCCCAGAATTATTCGGTAGGCACGCAATAACTACTGCAGCAATAAGTAAACCTATTTGGGTTCCTAGCAAAGTTCCGTTTAAACCTTTAGTTAACGAAGCAAATAAGGTTTTGCGAGCTTCTCCCAGCCGAGGAAGATCGTAAGCATGTTCTAGCCGAGCCATTGAACGGGCAGCATCCCGCTCAGATCTGGAATAGTTTTTACTTAGCGCAAGAGCTAGTACAACGCATAACATGGGGAATAGATACCGAATCACAGAGTTGAGTCTGCCACTTCTTACTCAAGAAGCTAGACATAAACCCTCGAAAGGATTGAAATGTCGAGGTCTTTCCGTACGCTCATCGCTTTACTGGTTGCTGTTTTAGCAGCAACATCTGGTTGCAGCGCTTTGAAAGGACCTCGTGCTGATGAAGTAGCCACCGCTTTCGCTACTGCCTTAAGCAATAAGGACATTAGCCCTATCAAGATGAGCGGTGATTCTGGAATCGCTCAAGAAGAGCTCACCGAGATTATTACTGGCATGGGTGATATTTCCCCAACTGTTACTGCCGGAAAAATCACCTATGCTGGCGATACCGCCCAAGGTGAGTTTTCGTGGAGCTGGCCGCTCAAACCTACAGCTTTTACTTATACGTCATCGGTTCCTTTTTCGCTTAATGCTGAAAAGAAATGGGTAGTAGCTTGGGAACCAAAAATTGTGCATCCGTCACTATCGGATCGCTCTCGACTCCGTATGATTCGTGACGTACCGCAACGGGCACCCATCATAGGACGCAATGGTGTTCCGATCGTCGATCTTAAAGACGTAGTTCGGATCGGGATAGATAAAACAAAAGTCACTGATGTTGCTCAACAAGACGCTTCCGCTCGCGCACTAGCCAAATTGGTTGGTATCGACGAAGGAACCTACGCCAAATCGGTAAAGAATGCTGGCGCTAAAGCCTTTGTTATTGCAATTATCAATCGCGGACAAGCTCCCGGTGAATTATTTGATATTCCTGGCGCATATGCTCAATCGGACACCATGATGTTGCCGCCTTATCGCGATTTTGGTGGGACACTTATCGGTGCGGTAGGAGAAGCAACCGATGAAATCATTGCAAAATCTGATGGAATGATTCAGTCCGGGGACATCGTAGGTCTTTCTGGTATTCAGGCTTGGCATGATGAAAAACTTCGTGGAAAAGCTGGCTACCAAGTCGAGCTAGTTAAGCGTGTAAATGCTGTAGCTGGTAGTAGCAGCAACGAAGTATTACCAGCAACAATCGCTACCGTAGCTAGTGTGCCTGGGACCCCACTCGAAACTACTATCGACGTCGATCTACAAACCAAACTTGAACAGATCCTAGCCAATGAAACTGTTAAAAAAGCCATCACTATTGTGCAGCCCTCAACTGGAGCTATTTTGGCAATGGCACAATCAAAGAACGCTAACGATGCTAGAGATCCCGTAGCGAACTGGGGACATTACCCACCCGGATCCACTTTCAAAGTTATTACCTCGCTAGCACTCGTTAGGTCAGGACTAACCGCAGATTCTCCGGTAAGTTGTCCTACTTCTGCCACCGTTGATGGCCGTTCTATCAGCAATTATCCAGAGTATCCAGCAGACCATAACGGCACTATTGCTTTGAAAGATGCTATTGCTTTCAGTTGCAATACCGTTTTCGTTGGCAATGCTGATCGTCTCGACGACACTGCCCTAGCTAAAGCAGCTGGCAGTCTCGGCGTAGGGATAGATTATGAAGCTGGCTTCCAATCATTCTTTGGTGATGTTCCAGCCCCTAAAAACAAAGTAGGTAAAGCCGAACAAACTTTTGGGCAAGGCACTGTGCTAGCTTCCCCTATGGCAATCACTGGTATGTCAGCATCGGTGGCAGCTAAACGCACTGTAGTGCCGTGGCTAGTACAACCTGGTCCGCTCAAACCTACTGGGGAGCCACTAACCGAAGCTGAAGGGACACAGCTACAAACTATGATGCAGCAGGTGGTATCGGTAGGTTCAGCTAAGCCGCTACAAGGAATCTTGCTAGGCGCTAAGACTGGAACTGCCGAATTTGGAACCGCCGATAATATAAAAACTCATATTTGGATGACTGGTTACACCGCAAATGATCTTGCGATCACTGCTTTTGGTGATACTGGAAAGTACGGCACAGATCTAGCGCCACTGATAAAAGCAGCTTTGTCATAGGTATCTTGATAAAAATAATGAGGGGTGAGGCTACTTGAAGTAGCTTCACCCCTCATTAGTAATACGTCTAAAACTCAGGCCTTGAAAACATCAACTTTGCCGAATTTTTCAGCAAGAAGGTAGTAGACAGCGGCGCGAGATTTGTGGTTGTCACCCTTCATTGTGGCAGCAACCTCATCGAGGGCTTTTTCCATAGCAGCATCATCGGTAATACCGAGTTTTTTGCCGAGGAAGTTCTTTTTAACAGTTTCTCGTTCGCCCTTGTCTGATAGTGCGACAGTGGCTGAATCGCTCTGCGACAAAACGAGGGCGTAGGTCTTGAGAAGACCTGCAACAGCAGCCTCGTCGGCCTTCGGAGCGTACTTCTTGATGGCGGCTTCATGATCAGCCATAGGAACTCCTTTGCTCACGCATCAGCTTGATACTGACACCTTCGATAAGCCAAGAATACGACTACTCCGGCAAGAAAGAGGGAGAATAGGAGTATGTCGCCTTACGAAGTTTCGTTACTTTCGCGTTGGCCTGATCTTTTGGCGCTAACTGTCATCACGATCCTAGTTGCCATCATTGCTCAAGTTTTAGTCAATCTAGGGATTCGTTCCGCCGTAAAGATAGCAACAAAAAGTGCGGAATATCATCGAGATTCCAAGGCTGGCCGCACCTTAGCGATATTGACTGAAGGTAGTTTGGATTATGAGCGTTCTATCCAGCGCGCCCGCACCATGGGATCTATTCTAAAAAGCATCGCCAGTTTTGTGATTTGGACTGTCGCTATTTTGACGATCATGGGAGCAGCCGGGTTGCCGTTAGCTCCGTTGTTAGCTTCAGCTGGCATTGGTGGAGTTGCACTTGGTTTTGGCGCTCAATCTTTGGTGAAGGATTTCTTAGCTGGCGTATTCATGATTATTGAGGACCAGTACGGGGTGGGCGACATTATCAATACTGGGGAAATTACTGGCACCGTAGAAGATATTGGACTTCGAGTCACCCGCCTCCGCGATTCCAATGGCCAAATTTGGTATATCCGCAATGGCGAGATTACCCGGATCGGAAATGTGTCACAGGGCTGGTCTACTGCCATGGTTGATATCCCTATTTCTTACGACGCCGACACTCCGCATGCGCTGGCTGTTTTACGTGAGGTAGCAACAGCTATGGATGCCGACGAGCAGTGGCATCAACTTTTGCTAGAACCACCAACAGTTTTGGGAGTGGATTCCATTCAAGGCAATGTTGTCACGCTACGAATCATGGTAAAAACTTGCCCAAATCAGCAGTGGGGCGTCGCTAGAGAGCTACGCGAGCGAGCAAAAGTAGCGTTAGCTCAGGCCGGTATCGCTGGCCCTATTATTCCTCCAGTTCTGTAGGAGCATTTACGACGATTCCGCGCACGAAGGCAGCAATTTCAGCTCTGTCTATGTGATTACAGGGTGCTGTTTTCATAGCTTTCATCATGAGGCGTTCGGCTAGGTTCACCGTAGCTGGATCATAGCCACCAGCAAGTGAGGTCACAGTAGCGCGTAAATCGTATTCTGCTAGCAGCTCTGCGATGGGAGCTTGCATTGCTGTAGCTGCTTTCTCACCTGAAGTAGCAGCCAAGCAGACTAATCCGATTCCCAGTTGCTTTTGGTTAAGCTTGCCCGCATTGCGACGTAACCAATCTGCAGCATCGCTATGCCAGATATTTGCTCTAATACCACCGAACACGATGACGGTATCATGTTCGTAAGGATCAGGGTTTTCGACGATGCTAGTCACCGTCACTTCATGTCCATCAGCAGTGAGCAGTTCACCAGCGATAGCGGCAATCTGTTGCGACCATCCCGACTTTGACGCATATGTTACGAGCATCTTCATGGGATTGACTCTAGCGGTATCGCCAAACCACTCCGCCGCCTTACTAACTTGGTTGCCATTAAATACAAACATTTCTTAGTAGTTCTAATAATTATGAGGTAAACAGCAAAATAGATTTATCGCTGGAGGTAATATCCATTCGAAACTTTTTGTAGCAAATACCAATACGTGAAATAAGATACATGGAAACTATTGTTTTGTATATTATGTCAATTAACCACTGTAGATAGTTACAAACTACTGGAGAAAACATGTCAAACACTACGACCAGTCGGCGGAACTTCTTGAGCGCTCCTCCTGCAGCCCCTAGGCTTTCACAAGAAGAACAAGCTAGAAAGTATCCATCTTGGCGCTTACGTGTCTTTCTAGGTATTTTCCTCGGTTACGCAGGTTTCTACCTCATTCGTAACAACATCCCTCTAGTAGCCAAACTTTTACAGTCCCAACTACACCTAACCAAGGTTGACATCGGATTAATTGCAAACGCGGCACTTATCGCTTACGGTCTCTCAAAGTTTTTCATGGCAACAGTGTCAGACAGATCTAATGCACGATACTTTTTGCCCATCGGTCTTGCGTTATCAGCTGTAGCTAATCTTTGTATTGCTTTTATTCCAGCGATCTCTGCTTCTCTTACCCTTTTTGCTATTTTCATGTTCATCAATGGTTGGGTTCAGGGTATGGGCTGGCCGCCTTGCGGTCGAGTTTTGGTGCACTGGTTCTCTACAAATGAACGTGGCTGGAAAACCGCTATTTGGAACTGTGCTCACAACGTTGGAGGAATGGCAGTTGGCATGGTTTCAGCTTGGGGTCTACAGCTTAGCGGCGGAAAATGGCAGGCAGCATTCTGGCTCCCAGCTATTTTTGCTCTTCTTGTTGCACTAATAGCTTTCATACTTATTCGCGATACTCCAGAATCTCTTGGCTTTGCTCCAATTGAAGAGTTCCGAAACGACCCCGCGAAGGTATCTGCATCTAATATTTCTGGCGAGAAGATGAGTTACTGGAAGACCGTTCTTCACCATGTCATCCTTCGCCCAACAATGTTATACCTAGCATTAGCTAACGTATTTGTTTATGCACTACGCTACGGAATTCTCTCTTGGGCTCCAACTTACCTTTCCGAAATCCACAAAGTATCTGTAACTAAGGGAATTGCAGGATTCTCGCTATTTGAGCTTGCTGGAATTTTTGGAACACTAGCTTGTGGCTGGATTTCTGACAAGGTTTTCAAAGGTAACCGTACTCGCACTGGCGTAACTTTCCTCGTCGGAGTTGCTATTTTCACGATCCTTTACTGGCTCGCTCCAGTTGGAACACCTTATGCTTTGTTGATGGTTTACCTATTCTTCATTGGCGCATTCATCTACGGACCAGTAATGCTAATTGGTCTTCAGGCTCTTGATATGTCCGCTCGTGAAGTTGCTGGAACAGCCGCTGGCTTTACTGGTCTATTTGGCTATGTTATCGGCGCAACTATGGCATCGACAGGTGTGGGCTGGCTAGTACATCACTTCGGATGGAGTGTTGCTTTCGGAACATTAGCTGGATGCGCAATAGCTGCTATTGCCCTACTTTCCCTATGTGGCCCTGAAGAGAAGCGTCTAATAGCTGCCCATAAGGTTGCTTCAGAACAGAAGTAGTAACGCCTCTAAACACTAAATAGATCTCGCGGCGACAGAAATACCTGTCGCCGCGAGATCTATTTTACTTAGCTTAACCTAGTTTCTTTCAATGTTTAAAAAATAAGGAATAAGATCCATTAAGACCCCAGCAATAGCTACAAAAATAAAGATCAGTGACACCATGAGATGTTTATTGCCGGCATAGCGATCCACTCCAGTAATTGGATCAAGAATCTTGGTGGAGTTATGCTTCATTAAGCTATAGAGTCCTAGCGATCCAATAATAACCGTTAGAGCGATTGTTGCTACCGCACCAGAACTGGACACACTAAAAGCCACTTTTTTTACAGTTGCAACAGTCGCAACTATTCCTGCAGCCAATAACATTATTATCAGCCAACCTAGGAATAATTCTACTTTTTTCTTAGACACCGATATCCGAATTAATGCTTGCATAAACCATGGCGACAGCAGAACTACAGCCGCCAACTCCCCTAATCGCAATAACTGTCCCCCAAGAAATATCAACAGGAACTTTGTCAAACAAGGCTTGCATAGTTGGATGTATCAAAAAGATTCGACGACTGCCACTGCATCACCAATAGCCTTACCAGTTACATCTCTCATTCTTAGCTCGATAATAAATTCGTCAATCCACTGCTGAGTTGTCATCATCATTTTTCCTTTGCAAAAAAGTTGGAAGTCGTGTCCACAAAAGCGCGCCATTGCACTAATTGCATAGCTAACTCACAAACACCATCGTCGGTAAGTTGAAAGTATTTACGCCCTGGGCCACCAGAGCCTTCTCGCCATTGAGTAGCGACATACCCGGCTACTTCTAGCCGCGATAAAAGCGGATAGAGAGTGCCACCTTTAATCTCCCCAAATCCGTTATCGGATAGCGTTCCCAAGATTTCATAACCGTAAGAAGGACCATTCGACAGCGCTTTCATAACCGCCAAACTGAGAAAGCCCCGGAGCCATTCACTTGACCAAGACTGAGTTGCCATAACTAGATAGCAACACTAACTAGCATGGCTGTCTATATAGTTCAGAAGTTTCCACTTCCGCTGCCCTCACAAGTCGGCATCTTACCAATTTATAACTTTTCGATAATAATAAACTCCTTATGGAAATAATTAAGATACAAATATCTCTATGCAGAAAAAACTTATATCAATCTTGGCATCTTCAGCGATGCTACTTTCAGTCGGAATAGCTTCTAGCGCTCCCACCGCCACAGCTGCCCCTACTACTACCGCCACTTGCCGTTCCTTCCAACCCAAGCCAGAGCAGCTTGAGAGGATCTCCTCCGCACTCACGCCAGAGGAGTGGGCGCGCGTTCGGGAAATTGAGCAGAACTATCTAGGAGGGCGCAGCCATGGGGCTCAGCCCACGGTCATCCCAGTGGTTGTCGGTGCGGTGCTGGCCAATTGCGCGGTCGGAGTCGCCACTGGGCTTGGCATTGACGTGCTGAAGAAGATCGCCCTAGGCCAGCAGCCCGAGTGGGTTCAGAACATGTTCTGGAACTGCCTCACCGGGGCTGTTGGAGGATGGATCATCAAATTCCTTCCTCCTAAGGTAAAGCAGGAGATCATCGTGGCAGCTTTCAAGATCATGGCCTCTCTAGGGCCGAAGTAGACGTGCCTCGTCTCACATCGGTGGACATCGATATCCGCTGGCAAATGCTCCTAGTGGCATACATCGTCATTGTGATTCTCATGCAGTTCTGGCTGAGCGAGTTTAGTCGTAACGCGCAGGAAAATAACGCCACGCAACGCACAATGAAGGTATTTCCGGATCAGCAGGAGAGGCAGCGTGCCATCGACGAGATCCGTCGCGGAATTTTCATCTCGTCCAGCTCGCTCGCTGTAATTGCCACAGCAATTGTCGCAATCATTCTCTTAAGACCCGACTGGTTGGAAGGAATTCCATTGTTGGCCGTAGTCGTGGCGGCAACGATCGGAGCCTCGATCCCTGCCCTGACTGCTCTGGAAAAGTGGAAGCCCCCTCGCCGAGGTCGTTGATAGGTAGGTGTACTGACCGGAGAGGTTAGTTGAACGACTATGATTCGGAAGTATAACCCCGAGGGTGGTAGCCACATAAGCGCTCAAGGCGGCTGTTGATGGCTTCAGTGGGGTCGACTCCGACAGCCTTCAAGAGCCTCGATGGCGAGCTTGCCAACATGGAAAGGAATCCCATCATCGCTGTCCGACCTCAGCGAGCGTGTCAGTCAGGCGCTGCCAGACAGCCCGTAAACCAAGCCGATCCCAACCGATAAAACCTGGAACCATTCACTTGACCAAGACTGAATTACCATAACTAGCTATAGAGTTTTTTACTAAGACTGTTGCCCCCACCAGTCTCGCAACACGATTTCAGCTTCTTCAGCTGTCATCGGGCCTTGATCCAACCGCTTCTCCAACAAGAACTTGTAAGCTTTACCAACCTGTGGGCCTGGACGAATACCAAGAATCTTCATAATCTGTTCACCATCAAGATCTGGACGAATCGCCGCCAGTTCTTCCTGTGAAGACAATTCATCGATCCGGAACTCAATCTCGTCATAAGCTCTACGCAAACGAGTAGCTTTACGCTGGTTACGCGTGGTGCAGTCAGCCCGCGTCAACATATGCAACCGTTCTAGCTGATCTCCTGCATCCCGCACATAACGACGTACTGCCGAGTCAGTCCACTGCCCTTCCCCATACCCATGGAACCGTAAATGTAACTCAATGAGCTTACTAACTGCCTTCACAATATCGGTGGAATACTTCAATGCCGTCAACCGCTTGCGCGCCATTTTTGCGCCAACTAGATCATGGTTGTAAAACGTTACCTTCCCCGGTCCTTCCAAACGTCGAGTCGCCGGCTTCCCAATATCATGCAACAGTGCAGCCAACCGATTAACCAAATCCGGCTGATGACCCCGCGACTTCTCCAACTCGATAGCTTGCTCTACTACCGTCAAACTATGTTGGTAAACATCTTTGTGACGCATATGCTCATCGGTGGTCAGCATCATCGCCGGCAGCTCTGGCAAAAACTGCTCAGCAACTCCCGTCTGCACCAATAGATCAAGCCCAGCACGCGGAGAATCAGTCAGCAACAATTTGCTGAGTTCACCTTGGATCCGCTCAGCAGAAATAATCTCCAACCGTTTAGCCATTGACGTCATAGCCGCAACAACCTCAGGAACTGCCGTAAAACCTAGCTGTGAGGTAAAACGGGCCGCCCGCAACATTCGCAACGGGTCATCTGAAAATGAAACTTCTGCAGTTCCTGGGGTACGAATAAGTCGCTGCGCTAGATCAGATAAACCACCAAAAGGATCAATAAAACGCTGATCTGCCATATCAATCGCCATCGCATTGACCGCAAAATCACGTCGCCCTAAATCACCTTCGAGTGTGTCACCAAAAGCCACCTCTGGTTTACGGGAATCTTCCCGATATACATCTGCTCTAAATGTTGTGATCTCAACGATCCAGTCTTGATCATCGGTGGTGACGCGCCCGCCAATAGTGCCGAATTCTCGACCCATATCCCAAGTAGCGCGTGTCACTTTTTTCAGTAGCCGCTCAATCTCATCTGGACGCGCATCCGTAGTGAAATCCAGGTCGTTACCTAGATGCCCCAACAGACAATCTCGTACTGATCCACCAACTAGATATAGTCGATATCCGGACTTGGTAAAGTACTGAGCCAACCGCCCTGCCACCGGGGTGATTCGCAATAAACTTGCGACAGCGTTGGTCTGCGCATTATTCAATCCAGGCTGATCATTAGACACAAGACCTCATCTTACCCGCGTTTCTGAGTTCTTCTGAGTTCTAGCTAGCTAGGATATGTAAGTGATTGTTGCCTGTTTGCCTATCTCTACGGCGTTGCCCACGAAAAGACGAGGGATTATCGCGTGAGTGAAACTGAAATTATGACCCCAGAAGCATCGTCGCATCGTAGCAAATTGCTGCGAGCTAGCAGCATCATGGCGGCGGGGACGCTAGCGTCACGCATCCTTGGCCTTGTTCGCAACGCTATGGCGGGTGCAGTTCTTTCAACAAACCAGGCACAAGCTGACATTTTTGCTATCGCAATCAGTCTCCCGACTATGCTGTACTATCTTTTCGCGGGCGGTACTCTCAACACAGTTTTAGTTCCTCAAATTGTTAGAGCAGTAAAAAACGACGACGATAGCGGTGAAGCTTTCATCAACCGTATGATTACTGCTTTTGGTATAGCAATCCTTGCAGTAACAGTCATTGCCATGATTTTCAGTGATCCACTGGTTTGGATCACTGCCCATAAAGAATGGCACTCCCCTCAGATGACGGCCTGGCTAGCAAATATGCAGCAAATAGCATTACTGATGATGCCGCAGGTGTTCTTCTGGGGCGCGTTCTTCATGCTTGGACAAGTTCTAAATGCTCTTGACCGTTTTGGTCCGATGATGTGGGCACCTGTTGCTAATAACATCGTCCAAATAGCAATGTTTGGCTTTTATTGGTTTATGTGGGGATCCACAGGAGACCATTCGCTACCTTTCAATACTCAGCAAATATGGGTCATAGTTATTGGCACCACGCTAGGTATTGCAGTTCAAGCAGTACTTCTTGGCTTCTATCTCACCAAAGCAGGCTACCGATACCGTCCCCGTTTTGACCTGCGCGGATCAGGATTAGGCCATACAGTTCGTATTGCTAAATGGATCCTAATCATGGTGGTTATTGCTCAATTAGCAAACCTTCTTGTCACCAAAATTGTCTCTGGCGGTACTGCCGGAACTAAAGATGGTGCAGGATTGGCCATGTATCAGCAAGCAATGTTGATCTGGATGATGCCACACGGCTTGATAACAGTTTCGCTTATGACTGCGCTACTACCAGCTATCTCTAGAATGGTTGATGATAACGACGTCAAGGGTGTCGGCTTTGAGACTATGCGAGCGCTAAAAATAACTGCAACGATAATGATGCCAGTTACCATTGCGCTAGCAGTCCTTGCTTTCCCCATCATGAAACTTATCTATGGATACGGTGCTGGCGCTGCTGGTATTCCTGCTATGGCATGGACTCTAATTGCATATCTAGTTGGATTCCCATTCTTCACTGCTATTTACGTTCTATCGCGTACTTTCTTTGCTTACGAAGACACTAAAACAGTGATGTATCTCAACATCGCCTACGATCTCTTGCAAGTAGTTTTTGCTTTCGCTTTAGTTAGATTTGCTCCCTCACACTCTTGGTTTGCTCCCGCATGTGCTCTGGGATATTCAATAGCCCATATTCCAGTACTTCCATTCTGGTTTAAGGCAATTAAAAAACAAGTCCCTAGCGTTTCATTGGCAGAGATGATCCGTCATTGGACTCGCGTCGGGCTAGCAACCGTTCCTGCTGCTGTCGCCGCATGGATTGTTATGACGCTAGCTACCCGATACTCAGCTGGAAAACTGATGGCGCTTATTTCGCTAACTCTAGTTGGAGCTATCGGATTAGCAGTATTCTACGCTGGAGCTAAAGTTCTCCATATCACTGAAGTAACTGATCTGGTTGATCTCATCAAAGCAAAACTAGGACTCGGAAAAGCAACTCCACTTTCTGACGCTATTGATGATGAGTCCATAACTGACGAAGATGTAGAAAACTCCATACCTCGCTATGCCTTGTACTGGGACGATACCCAAACCGCGATCCCAGTTTTCCGCGACGAACCCCGTCACGTCACCAAGATCAATAATCCTATTGTTGAGACCACCGCATCATCACCAACTATCGTGGTAAATCGTGACGATACCGACATTCTATTAACTGAAGAAATTGCAACTGCTAGGCAAGAACCTTCTGCTTATACGCTTCCTTCTGGTTATGTTTTAGGCGAGCGTTACCGTCTTGATGAACATCTAATGACTCGTCAAGAAGTGCAGACTTGGCAGGCTTTCGACAGCGTTCTAGCTCGACCAGTTTTAATCCATATTCTTAAACCTCATGCAGCTAATTCAGATCTTGTGTTAGGAGCAGCCCGTCGATCTGCTATTGCCACTGACTCTAGATTCCTTCGAGTTTTAGATGCAGTTCCTGTTACTGGTGACGAAATTGGCTCTTATATCGTGGGGGAATATGTTCCGGGAAGTTCTTTAGAGACACTTCTTACTAGTGGGCCGTTTAGTGCTCTGGAATCTGGTTGGATTGTTCGCGATATTGCTGATGCGCTGATTAGCATGCATGCACAGGGCATCTACCACGAGCGACTCAATCTAGACACAATCGTGATTTCCCGTACCGGTAATGCAAAAATCGTCGGTTTGCTTACCGAAGCTGTTCTGCATCCACTGCCTGAAGATAGCAATCTCACCGAAGCAGATAGGGAAGCTCGAGACGTTGAATCATTAGGAAAGATTCTCTTTGCGTTACTGACAGCACATTGGCCTGGCAGCGATGCTTACGGATTACCCGCAGCTCCTATTAGTGATGGATCCCCAGTAACTCCAAATACTGTTAATAGCGGTGTTTCTCCTGCCCTAAATCAGGTCTGCGATCAGATACTTTCCCATCCCCCAAGCACTGGAGCTACGCCGCTACGTAGCGTAAATGACATCTACGTCACGCTATCTCGGATTCTTGGTAGTGCTGATGCCTCCGCATCTTTAGAACGTAGACTCCGAACCCCAGTGCTTCCTGAATCTGTACGTAATTTCCCTGACCATACGGTTATTCAATCGATAGATTCGACTATCACTCAGCCAGCTCATCAAAGTACTGCGGTAATACCTGAGACCAGCGAATACGGTTATCTTCCGATACCTGCGCCTGCTGAATCATCATCAGTAATTTTCGATGATGACGAATACTACGATGACGATGAGTATGGCGAAAACGAAGAAACATATCTGCCAGAACGTCGTCGCAACAAAGGGCGAGGTCTTATCTTAGGGCTATTGGCACTGATTTTAGTGACATTTATTATCGGAATCTTTGGAGTAATCCAAGCTAAAAAGAACGATTCTTCTGCCAATCCTGCTGCCCCATCAGCAACAGCTAAATTACGTACCATAGTTGCCGGAAGAGACTTTGATCCTGAAGGTAGCCGTACCGAAAACACGCCACTAGTTCCCAAGGCTTTCGACGGTGATGCGGCATCAGTATGGCAGACCGAGCGCTATCCAACAAAGAATCCACAAAGCCTTGAAATTGATCCCAAAACTCAAGCCCGCAAAATCAAAACTGGTGTTGGCATAATCCTTGATTTAGGGGAAGCTGTACCGGTCAGTAAAGTATCTCTGCAGCTAACAGGAGAACCTACCGGTATCCAGATTTTAGTTGCAGATCCAACAGCTGCTCAGCCCCCTATGGATGCGGTAGCTTCTTGGAAGAAAGTAGCTGAACAAGAGGTTGGCGCTAAAACTGATCTTGCTATGTCCGGAGATATTCGTACTCGTTATGTCTTGGTATTAGTTACCTCGCTTCCTGTCACTAGCGATGGTGCATTCCAAGCCAGCATTAACGAAGTTCAGGTTTCGGGATGATGTACGACGATCCTCGTAGCGATAGCGAACTTCTCCGAGACCATTGTCACGGTGATTCTCAGGCTTTCACGATTATGGTTCATCGGCATCGGGACCGACTCTGGGCAGTAGCACTTCATATACTACGAAACCCCGAAGAGGCTTCCGACGCTCTCCAAAATGCGCTAATTGCAGCTTTTCGACGCTCCAATCAGTTTCAAGGGAATTCACAGGTCACTACTTGGCTACATCGCATTGTGGTCAACGCTTGCCTAGATCAGATTCGTCGCAATAAGGTTCGTGCTACCAGCACACTTCCAGATGACTACCATCAGACGCTTATCGCATCAGATAATCCCGAACAAGAAGTTATTACAGCTCAGACTTGCTGCAACATACAAGAAGCCTTGGCCCATATTAACCCTGACCAACGTGCCGCTCTGGTTTTAGTAGATATGGAAGGTTGGTCAATCCAAGAAGCTGCTGTCATGCTTGGTTGTGCCCCTGGAACAGTAAAGTCTCGTTGTGCTCGTGGTAGGGCACGATTAGCACCGATGTTGGAAAAGTTGAGGACAAGCAAGTGAATGAACCCTTGAAAGTTACCTATGACTGGCAGCAACCAGTTCTTATGATTGCTATTCCATGGGTTTTGATGAGTATCTACTCCCTTTTTACTCATTCTATTGCCACCATAATTCTCGCAACCGGATGCTTTATTCTTTGGCTACTTTTTTGTGTCCACGTATGGCTCCAAACTCGCGCATATCTAAGTTTTAGTGACGATGATGCAATGCATGTGCGTCGCTACTTTCGTATGCGTACCGTTCGTGCTACCGATGTGGCTACCGTGAAAGAAATCTTCAACGGGCGTTCCCCTGATTTGCTGCTACTTACTCATGGACGGCGACGCATCGTAGTTCCGAGCTCACGGTTACAGAGCGGCCATTCAGTAGTTTTTGCTTGGTTGATGCAGCACAATCCTGATGTTGATATGGATAAAGGTGCACGTCGTATCTTCTCTAAATTAGAAGATAAAGGGCTTCTATAAAATTATGGGAACCAAATCATCTTCTGCTACGTCTAACAGTATGTCTGCCGATAATCGGCCTGACTCCAACCAAAGGGATGCGATGACTGATGAGTCTGTGACACAGTATTTATCAACCCTGCCACCTACTGTTATGCCTGATGAAATATGGCAGCAACTAGAACAACTCTGCAAAGCTGAATCTAATGCCCGAGATATTGCCGCTAATACAAGTGCGCAACACCCTGTTTGCAGCTTGGTAAATAAGTCTGTCTCTGAGAATAGTCAGGCAATAATGCCTAGGTTTTAACAGCAGCTCAGCACACCGGCATCAGTAAGACACTATGAGGTCCAGATTCTTTTATGACCCGATAGACTGTTCCTGAATGAGGCTCTCCATCGGAAAAAAGCTGATTATACCGAGCCATCGCCTGAGGAATAGCTTTATCTACGATGACGACATCGACGTTCTTTAGCTCATTAGAAAGTTTTTCTTCTGACCAATCTTGGGTCCATACATCAGCGGCATTCTTAGGGTCTCCTACTGACCAAAAATCAGATCCTACTCTCATATCGATTAACTCAAATGAAGTTATCCACATTTCGAATCCATTTGTATGCTCGTTTATATAAACGACGCGTTCCCCAGATTCGACTCCACAGCTACGTATATGCTGTGAAAAATCTGCATATGGGTCACGTAAAGCATGCGTATTTTCTGAATTTTTCCCAGATAACATCGCTGTAATTTGAGCAGTGGGAGAACAAAATGCCAACATTACGGCTACTAGAACCAGCGGAATCGCAGCTTCTAAACCTATTCCTGCTATATTATTTCGCTCTTGATCCGGTTCCCCGACAGCTCCAATAAATGCCATAGCTACTACCGCAAATAAAATAGCAATCAGGTAACTACCCACATATCGTTCCCAAGAAGCTATGTTAAGTGCTTCAAATTTAGAAAACTTTAATAGAAATACAGATAATGTCCCGAGAATATGTAATACAAATCCAAGCGTAAGGAAAATACTTATTTTCAGCCACGGAACAGTTTTAAATACTCTATTACATCTCCGAGAGATAATAATTATAAAACATGCCATTACCAACCCACATACCAAAGTAGTTGAATGTGGAATAGTCGGAATCAAAGGAATCTCAACTAGCGCCCTAGCAAAATTCTTGGCGGTTTGAACACGCCAGCCTTCACCTTGTCCGACAAGAGCTTTAAATAGCTCCCCCCAGTGTGTCTTTCCTTGCCAAGCGATTCCCGTATTTGTACGCGAAAGCGCCCAGCTCCATAACACCCTTGGGATAGACAAGGAAGCAATAAGACACCCGCCCCGAGCCAATGTCGACACCCATGCAGCGATATTTTTTCTATCTGTCCACACAGTAATAAATACAACCCCAAGTATTACTATTGCAAAGAACTGTCCCAAGTCTTTAATTAGAACCAATACCGCTAATGCTGGAGCCAAGTGGAGAACTCGATGCCACCCCCGGTAAATAATCGCCAGTACCAACCCGTAACCAAACAGCAAACCGAGTGGACCATCTGCATAGACATTTCCCCACGAGAAGATAAACATCGTGGGAACGATAGCAAATAATAACAGGAAGAACAGAATATAGCGCCAGTCTCTCCATTTAACATTATATAACAGTGATATGAATAGCGCTGTTATTAATATTCCAACAGAAAAGATAGCGCTACCTTCACTGAATGAACTGTTGAATTTTGAGAAAAAATAGCATAATACCGATAGGCCTGGCGGGTAAGACCTAAACATTAACTCAACAGGATTATCTGGAGATAACGCATCGTAAAGAAATGTTGCTTTTTGCACGCGACCCCAGTGAGAAAATTCATCCCACTGGGAAAATTTTTGAAGATGTACCGCTTTATAGACCAGGATGAGCGCTCCCGCAGCTACTACCGCTGCTGGATCTGGTATTGCAAATGAGCCTCTTTTTACCGATCTAACTAATCCAGTACAACCCAATATCGCTAATAAAACTACAGAAACCCACCAGCCAGCTAGCAAAAAATTAAAAGATCCGAATAAGTAAATAATCGAAACAGCTGACAACAATATTGTAGGAAAACATATAGCCCAAGGCTTGTTAACATAGACAGACATTCCATAGCTAGCGAAAAAAACTAAGGCCACTCCAATAAACACTGCCATGCTAGCTACTTGCCGCTTTCCAGTGATTCATCCGCGAAAACCCAACGCTTCTGAATAAGGTAGCTAGCTATAAATAAGACCCCATCGACAATCAACTTCGCCCAGACTAGGTGCCCATCCAATACCTTTGCCATAAGAACAGATCCCGCTGATGATGCCGCCAGCAAGACAGCCGCTAGGATGTAGTACCGAATGAGGGACTTCTTCGGATCAGAGGCATCCTGGAATACCGCATGGCGGTTTAAAGTAAAATTAACTAGCGATGAAATAACACGAGCAATTACTGTTGCAGTGATAATAACCCCTGCAACTGGCTTGCCGTGGAAAATGAAATCCACCACTAGAGCGTAAATCCCTATATCAATAACGGCTCCTGCAGCAGAGCTAGCTATAAATTTAAGGAACTGTCGGAAAATAACTCCATATATTCGAGCAGAGTCTCTAATAGGCCTAAAGTGACTCACTGAATTATCAATATCGTGGTAAATGGTCTGAATCGGAACTTCTACAACGGGATGATGTGTTCCTATAAGCCATAACAACACATTCATCTCATAATCAAATCTATCCCCACGAACTAAGGCCGTCTGTTGAGCTAGCTCAACAGAAAACCCTCGTAGACCAGTTTGCGTATCTGAGATCCACTGCCCAAAAAGCACCTGAACAACACGACTGGTGATTTTATTGCCTTTACGACTTTTACTAGGAACGTGCGAACCATCAAAATCACGTGACCCAAAAACTGCTGTACGCGCTGGAACTGTTAATAGCTTCTCTGTAACCGCTTGAATATCAGGAACCGCATGTTGACCATCAGAATCTGCCGTCACTACGCCATCGATACCTTCTAGATTTGCGCAATAAGCAAATGCTGTTTTTAAGGCACGCCCCTTACCCATATTGACGGGGTGACGAAGAACGGTACACCCAAATTCTTTCTCAGCACGATCAAAAATTGGTCGATAAGATTCCGGGGATCCATCATCAACGATGATGATACGCGTTAGGCCTACCTCGCGAAGGCTAGCTAGAAAAGGCAAGATCAAGTCTGCTTCTGGCTCCAACGAGGGAACAATTACTGCGACACGCGAATAATCGGTCATAACAGGCCTTTCACTATACGGATCCATGAAGAAATCTATCTCATACTGCTATCAATAAACTAACCCCCACACCGTCAACATCTTTACAGCTAGTTTGCATAACTATTAAGGATTCGGTCTGGCAGTAAAACGATGTGTCCTCCACCAGGGCCATCCGGCGAAGGACACATCGTTATATAAATTACTTACTAAGGAATTCTTATAACTCACTCAATAACGTCAGCGTCAACCCAATCGAAGGTCTTGGTGACAGCCTTCTTCCAGTTACGGAAGAGACGCTCACGTTCATCTTGCGGCATGGTTTCAGTCCAACGCTTATCTTCTGCCCAGTTAGCGATGACGTCTTCTTCGCCATTCCAGAAGCCCACCGCAATACCTGCAGCATAGGCTGCGCCCAAAGCTGTAGTTTCTGCAACGACTGGCCGTACAACTGGAACTCCGACCTGATCTGCCTGGAACTGCATCAGCGTCTCGTTAGCGGTCATACCACCGTCAACCTTCAGCTCGGCAAGCGTCACACCGGAGTCAGCTTGCATAGCTTCCAGTACCTCACGAGTCTGGTAAGCCGTAGCTTCCAAAACTGCGCGAGCAATATGTCCACGATTTACGTAGCGAGTAAGACCAACTAGCGCACCACGAGCGTCGGAACGCCAATACGGGGCAAAAAGTCCAGAGAATGCTGGCACGAAGTAGGCGCCACCATTGTCGCTAACTGTTTCTGCCAGTGCCTCTACCTCAGGGGCAGAGTCGAACATCCGCAGGTTGTCACGTAGCCACTGAACTAATGAGCCAGTAACAGCGATGGAACCTTCAAGTGCATATACCGGCTTATTTTTGCCGATCTGGTAGCAAACAGTAGTGAGCAGTCCGTTCTTGCTAGGAACAATCTCTTCACCAGTGTTCATGAGCATGAAGCAACCGGTGCCGTAAGTGTTCTTTGCCATGCCCTTTTCAAAACAAGCCTGACCGAAAGTAGCAGCCTGCTGATCGCCAAGATCGCCAGCAATAGGAGTTCCGATGAGAAGGGAATCATCAGAGCCATGTCCGTAAATCTCAGAGGAGGACTTGATAGCAGGCAGCATCGACATGGGGATACCCATATCGGCGCAGATGCTTTCGTCCCATGCCAAGGTACGTAGATCCATGAGCATGGTACGCGACGCATTGGTGACGTCTGTGACGTGAACGCCACCGTTGACACCACCGGTCAGGTTCCAGATAACCCACGTATCCATGTTTCCCATGAGAAGTTTGCCAGCATCGGCAGCTTCCCGAGCACCCGCGACATTGTCGAGGATCCAAGTTACTTTGGGGCCAGAGAAGTAGGTCGCTAGGGGCAGACCAACTTTTTCTTTGTACCGATCAGCATCGCCTCGAGCTAGATCATCAACAATTTTCTGGGTACGGGTGTCCTGCCACACGATGGCGTTGTAAACCGGAAGACCAGTTTCTTTATCCCATACGACGGTAGTTTCGCGCTGATTGGTAATACCAACAGCTGCAATCTGATGACGGTTGATGTCTGCTTTAGAGAGCGCAATACCGACAACTTCACGAGTATTTCCCCAAACTTCCATAGGATCGTGCTCGACCCAACCAGCTTTCGGGAAAATTTGCTCATGCTCTTTTTGACCAGAAGCAACAATCTGTCCGCTGTGATCAAAGATGATGGCACGCGTTGAAGTAGTGCCTTGGTCAATGGCCATGATGTACATGTCAGCCATGATGTTTTCTCCTTCGTTGGAGCCGTCGATGATGGCGGTCTCGCGCTAAATCGATATAAAAATTATTAAAGAAGTCCGCTGTAGATGATCGGAACAACAAGACCAGCGATAGCAGCGCCAACTACGGGAGCAACAACTGGGATCCAAGCGTATCCCCAGTCAGAGTCACCCTTACCCTTGATGGGCAGAATAGCGTGCATAATGCGTGGTCCAAGGTCACGGGCGGGATTAATGGCGTATCCGGTTGGGCCACCCAACGAAGCGCCAATGCCAATAATTAACAAAGTTACGCCAGCGTAGGAGTAGTTAACTCCGGCGATAGCCTGCTCTCCAACGGTGATCTTTGAAGACATACCAGCGACGATGCACCATCCGACAAGAACGAATGTAGCGATGGCTTCAGTAACGAAATTCCATACTGTGCTACGAATAGCTGGTCCAGTGGAGAATGTCGCTAGCTTAAGTGCTGGGTCAGCTTCGAGGTCGTAATGCTGCTTGTAAACCAACCAGCACAGCAGCGCACCAAGCATGGCACCCAAGAACTGAGCAAGAATAATGACACCGATCTGAGACCAGTCATTAGTCTTTCCCTGCACCATGTTGTTAACTGCTAGACCAAGTGTGACGGCTGGGTTAAGTTGCCCACCTGTAGGAGCTGCAAAGTAAACACCTGCCATAACAGCAGTACCCCAGCCCACGTTGATCATTAGATTTCCGCCACCAAGACCCTTGCTTTTAGCAAGAAGTGCATTGGCTACAACACCCATGCCCAAAAGAATCAGTACCGCAGTACCGACGAATTCGGAAATGAACGCTTGTCCGAGCGTGACGGTTAATGGAATCATCAGTGACTCCCCCCTTCAGGCACGTCATCGTGCCAACAGCGCGACCAAGGGTCGCAAAAACTACGTTCCCTCATCGATACTCGGTAGATAAAGAAACTATGTACAGAACATGTATTGTTTCTCATAGATGCACACTTCCCCCAAAGAGAGTGCACAATCGTGCGAGACAAGGAGGCGGAGATGAACACTCGTGACGACGATATGTATGTGGCAGCATCGATGTATTACGTCCAAGGCGAGACTATGGATGCTATTGCCCGTACTCTAAACGTATCTCGTTCTACGGTAAGCCGCCTGCTGCGAGATTCCCGCGACACTGGTCTAGTTCGGATAACTCTCAGTAAACCAACCCGTACTTCCAGTGCTATTTCTAAAACAATTAGCAAGGCTTTCGGCGTAACCTGCCATGTGGTGCCAGTTAAGGCTGGTATCAGCGATATTGCACGACTGGAGAAAGTGGCACGGATAGCTGCTGGCTTAGTTAATGTCGCTGTCGAGAATAAGAAACGCCTGGGTATCGCATGGGGTACTACTTCTGCTGCAGTAGTGGCTCACCTGCCGCATCAGGAAGAATCTGGTTTGACAATTGTTCAGCTCAATGGGGGTGCTAATGCCCACCAAGTAGGGGCTCCCTTCGTAGGAAGATTGCTGCAAACTGCCGCTGATGCCTACGGAGCTACCATTGCCCAGTTTCATACTCCAGCTTTCTTTGACCATGCCACAACTCGGGAAGCACTTTGGCAGGAACGCTCTATTAAACGAGTACTCGAGTTGCAGCGATCCTGCGATGTAGCTCTTTTTGGGGTTGGGACATTCGTAGGACCTATGACAAGCCATGTTTATGCTGCTGGCTATTTAGATCGCGCCGACGTAGAAGAAATTCGACGTGTTGGTGCAGTAGGAGATGTTTGTACTGTATTACTTCGCGAGGATGGTACTTGGGCTGATATTCCTTTGAATCGTCGCGCTTCTGGGTTAACTCCACGCGAAATGTCTTCTATTCCGCGTCGAATTTGTGTGTGTGCTGGCCCAGCCCGTGTTGCTCCCTTGCTAGGAGCATTACGCGCCCAGTCAGCTACTGATTTAGTCATTGATGACGAGACTGCATTGGCTCTTATCCACCGTGCTGGACTACGACTAGAGTAAGAGAAGATCAAGACCTGAGCTAGTTATCAGAACGCTAGCTCCTTTACATAATAGTAACTATGTCTCTTATCCATCGTGTACCAAAGATGTTACGCCCTTCTACCATAAAAGTAGCTACTCTTGTGGCAATTATTGCTACCTTAAAGCATCCACTTTTATTAGGAGCAGACAGCTTACTTCACCGGGGCGAACGAATTTTACTTATTTTCATCTCGATTATATTTATGTTCGTCATAATACTTAGTAGTAATTCTAAACGACATATTGCAACTTCGATATTATTCCCTTTTCTTCTTGTAGGGAGTTTCTTCGTAAGAGAAACTCCTCAGCGCTATTACGCTCTTCATAAGGTCGAGTTTTATCTCACCGAGAAATGGATAGAAGATAATAACATTACCGCTAGCAAAGATTATACCGTTGATTTACCAATACCATTAAAACATTTTTCTGCAACCGGCTCTGTGTATCTATCAAGATATAATTCAGCCTTGATACCTCGTTGGGTAGGGATGCCAGACGATGCTGGCGGCTACGTATATGCCACCAGCGACCCTGGAACCGTAGAAGCTCTTGGCAGCATATGTCGAGCCGTGCATATAGATGGAAACTGGTGGCACTGTGGCATGACATTCCAGTGATCTTTCTTAAGAAATCCTGAGTTTGTAAGATTTATGCCTCCCCTAATGAAACCATTAGGAGTAGCATCTAAGGTGAATATATCTGGCTTCACAGCAGGCTAAATCTGATCCTAGAACCATATTGCCAAAAACAGGAGTTCCTCTATGTTACGTAATAAGATTAAATTATTGGCACTAATACTGTCTGTGTTATGCGCCATTACTGCTTGTCAAAATAAAGGCAGTTCAGCAAATAATGTCTCATGGGAAGAGTTGCAGAAAAAATATGGCAGCAACTTGCCTTATGAAATATCTAGCGAAATAAAGAGTATCCTGCCTACCGAATCCTTAACATACAAGACTAGCGTAACTAATTACAGAAGCTTTGAGGTACGTGAAAAATTCTCTACCCCTACCCCAATTATGGTATTTGCGGATATGGACTTAGAAACTACCATACGATCTTATCCTCAACTTGGGCTAGAAACTACTGATACTTCTGGTGAGATAAAAGTAGATCCAACTGGGTTGATAGAAAGAATTTCATTATCGCGAGGAATGAATATCCCTTCAGCCAAGGAAAGCTCTATAGATCTGGCAGTAAATAGCTGGGGATTATATAATGCTATCTACGTAGCTGAGTTTAATGACTTAACTACAGGAAAGTTACTTCCCAAGCCGAAAGTAACTCTGGTAAAAATTGATCATACAAAAGATGCTTTAAACGCTCCAAATAATCTATCCGCTGCTACCGTAGACGGCAGGCTGCAATTAGATTGGGATTCGACCGATAATGCTATTGGATACCTGATTGTAAAACAAAAAATATCCAGCAACCCAAATAATAAAATTTATAATAGCAACTCATATATAGCGCTAAGTCAGGCAACTTCTCCTTACTGGATCAGCCCAGAAACTGATGTTATAGCTTCAGAGTTCAGAGGGTACAACAGGTACACTGAAGAAGATCTATACAGTTCAAGAAATCAGACCCCAGAGAAATTACTTGAGATAAAAGAAGAGCTAAATAATAGTTTAGCGCCGTACTATATTTTCGTAATAGCATATGACTCGCATGGCAAGTTTTCTTTACCAAGTAATAAAATTACATCTACTGAGTTCATTGGAGATATACCAGTTTCTCGTGCCCTACATTTTGAAAAAACTGAAATAAGTGAGGCTGAAAAAGTAAGTTCATCTGGCCTTTCAGTAAAGTATGACGACGTCAATAAGCTACCTGAAACATTGCCCTACGTTATGGCTGATGGAAAAATTAAGCGATTAGCTATCTCTTACGATACTAAGTCTGTGGAAGAGAAAGAAATAAATAAGAGGTACGGCTTAGATCCAAACAAGCGCATTATTTCTATTAAGTATCATGCAAAAGGAACACCTGCTGGCTATGATAAACTTGCAGCATATGAGGTCTTAGAAGAATCTCCAAAGAGTTATGTTTCTAAATTAGAAGCCAAAATAAAATCTATTGATTTACTATCTAACAGTGGCGCCCTAGCTAGTGATGTCCCTGTAAAATATGATGACAATATAGCTATCGATGATTCAAAAGTTTCAAAAACTTCCAAACAAATAGATATTCCATATGCGGCAGACTCCGCCTTAGAAGAGTATTTAATTACGAATATCTACAGCGGCACCGAACTTCTAGATATGAGCGCTTTCCCAGTAGCCCAAGATAAAAACTCTCTATATAAAGTAATAAATAAGCTTACTCTAAAAAATAATCTTGGCTTAGATGCTGGTATCCAATTTTACTATTCTAGCAAGAAACAGATTCTTGTTATCAAGTACTATAAAGAAGATAGCAAGAAGGAACGAGAGCAACTTACTGAATCTTATACGCTAGCAAAAAATGCGGTAAAAGAGATCATTAAAGATGGTATGTCTGACACAGAAAAAAGTGTAGCTATAAATGAATACATCAAGAATAAGGCATCTTACAACTATGATGCTTTGAAAGCTCTGGACAACTATAATTTGCTGAAATCTCAGAATAAAACTACTGAATCCGAAGCAGCTAGATCCAAGTTAGATAATGACTACAGAAACTCATTCACAGCCTATGGTGTATTACATGATGGTTCTGCAGTATGTGCAGGATATACCAGTACTTACTATATGATGGCAAAGGCAGCTGGCTTAGAAGCTGCATATGTCACTGGAGGTACTTCAGGAAGCTCCTTGACTAAACACTCTTGGAATCTAGTAAAAATTGATAACAAATGGCTCGTAGTAGATACCACATGGAACGATATCGGATCAACGGAAAATAGCTACCTTAATATCCCACAAGACACACCTATATATGCCAATAGTCACTACTTAGATGAAACCTATAAAACAAAATACCCTAAATAATATTTAGTGGAAAACTAAATATGGGGGGTGGGCGGCAATATTAATATTGCCGCCCACCCCCCATA
>JBOFYY010000163.1:0-1230 GCA_051654905.1 Propionibacteriaceae bacterium | reverse complement strand
GCCATTTATTTTGTTTCGATAAAAATTTGAAAGGGCCGGAGAGCTAAACCCAAATAAGAAGTTTTTATTTCCAAAGTGGCTTTTTATTGCCTGCGCGCGGCCACGCTGACTACTCGGCGGCGCGCTCACTCCTCATCCCCAATGCTATAGCCATAGGAGCTGAGTGGGCCGTCGAGCGCGCCGTGCAGTTTATACACAATGATTTATAATTTTATTCTATGTTGTAAAATAAATTCCTTTAGTTGGAAATAGCCAACTTTTAGCCAATCGTACCACCTTTCTAACTCTGCAAATTGAAGCGTGGCAAGATATTTCCAGTTTGCTAGAATCAACACTGAAGGCATTTGAAATGTAGCTCCTGTTTTTATTGCTTACGAGTCAAATTGATCAGCGCCAAGACATCGTGCAAATTTGAATCCAAAAATTCTCGACGCGCAAGCTTTCAATCTATAAATTTCATATTATGAAATATCACGTTGGACCTCGGCCGAAGTCCAGAGCTCAGTGGATTTATACAAATATTTTTTTCATCGTCTGTGCCCGGCATCGGCAGCACACACTCATTCTCCGAAACGCATCATGAGGATGAGAGCGAGCGAGGGCCGTTATAGCAACTTTGACAGAAAGCTATATTATATATAGTATTTTGCGAAAAAAAATCCACGCGTCTTTGTTAATTGCCGAGAAACTTCAATTTTCAGTTTTCTAAAGTCAAATTTTTCCACCGTGCAAGGCCGTATAGCCGTACGGTTTTCAGTTCCTTAGCAGATGAATTAAAATCTTTAAGTTTTTGGGCAAAATTTATTGAGGTCGGCCCCCATAGTGAAGTGTCGATGGGAGTGCGCGCGGCGCCAGCGCTCACTTGCAGAAAAGAGCGAGCCAGAGAGACCTATGGTCGCGAGCGATGCAAACGGTGCCGCATTTTTATATTTTTATTTCAATAATTATTATATTTTATTTTCAAATACTAAAAATTTAAATTGTTTACTGCTATAGGAAATTGAGAAACGTGTCTTATTGTACTAAGATACTAAGATCGCTTTAAAATTTTACGTAACTTATAAAAATTATATAATTCTGACATATTTTCTTGAGAACAATACGCACATTCTAGGTTAACCGCAAAAAAGTCTATAGAACATTTTCCAACGTTTAAGTTCAACACAGTGATGAAAAAATATCAGTGCACCAAGTTCACCTAATTGTAAGCACTTTACATCCAGCACTAAC
>JBOFYY010000162.1:0-1110 GCA_051654905.1 Propionibacteriaceae bacterium | reverse complement strand
TGGCAATTTCAAGTTGCATGTGTGCCAATGTTGAATTTGTTTGTCTCCTAAATGGAAACTCGGCTATTTCATATATAGCTGCAGTAAAACCATGTACAGGAGCATAGAATTGCCATGTGGCTACAGTGTGAGTTACAATTGCATTAATCATGGAAATGCTTTCAGGCCAAAAGCAACCTTTTGTCTCTCCATCAGACCTGTGTTTGTCAAACCTTCCTTTTCATATGCAAATAGGTTCTCTAAAGAATGCAATTGATAA
Organism: Propionibacteriaceae bacterium; assembly: GCA_051654905.1. Classification (GTDB taxonomy): domain Bacteria; phylum Actinomycetota; class Actinomycetes; order Propionibacteriales; family Propionibacteriaceae; genus JBOFIQ01. Next base: position 851 of record JBOFYY010000162.1, on the reverse strand, counting down.
CTTCTCAGCCGAAAACAAGAAAATTGTGCCAAATTCTATATTATATAGTCAAAAACAATCGTTAAATCGAGCAATGATTTGACCCGGGCTCTCAGTGATTGCAGTTTATTGAATGTCCACAGCAACTAAGGTTATAAAACTGGTTTCCAGTTTGGTCTTGTTGCTGGGAACACAATGGACATGCAAGCACGCCAGAGCTGCAGGGCCAATCAAATGTGTATCTTCTAAAAGATCAGTGAGAGGATAACAAATTTCTCCTGGACATATGACTCAGAAACCCTCTTGAGACCAGAAAATAAAATTATTATTTAATTCATACTATTTTAATATAATATGATTTGTATTATGATTATAATAAAAATCCTATTATAGGGGCCAGCAATGGTCTCAATCTCATGATGATTCCGCATTATTTAGAAGAGGAAAGATTGTGGAAGAAGTATAAGAAGGATTAGAAGGTAGGAAGATGGGATGTGCAGGAAGAGGAAAAGATGGCAAGAGCACTACCAGTGTTGAAATGATGTGAAGGAGAATATAGAGGGTTAAAGAAAGAACTGTTAAGAAAGAAAACTGAAATGAAAAACCTAAAGAGAGAATTTCTTTACCTTCTATTTTTTTGCAAGAATTTAAATGAGAGAAAATTACAATGTCCAGTTAAAGAATTAACCCCATTATTGTAATATGAATAGGCTGAATTCATTCAAGCCTAATAATTTACATTTGATTGATCTGTAACCCAGTGAAAAAGGGGAGGTGCAGGTTCTCCATTGTAAGTCAACCACAAACAAAGTGGCACAAGTTTGAGCAAACTCCTCTCTGGAAGAGTCAGATTACAAGACACCTGATTGGGG
>JBOFYY010000161.1:0-1500 GCA_051654905.1 Propionibacteriaceae bacterium | reverse complement strand
AATTTTTACAACACACGAATATTTTTTTACCAAAGCTACTCCTAGTTAAGGCGGATTTTCCGTCTTTTTTGCTTTATGAATATACTAGGTCGACCTAGAAACTTTGGCTAACAGATCCGGTTTTTAAGGATGAGGAAATTTAAAAGTTAATTTGATTTCCCGTCAGTTGCACTCCTTCTTATGTATTTCGCCTTATTTATGAGTTACCGCACCTATTGACATGTTACGCTTCCTTTCCAAAAATAAGCACTCGCTACACTCAAAATAATTTTCCGCAATTTGATGATGCAAGTGTGCGCATTTAGCTGATACGCATGCAAGCGTCGTCTATTTGACGACGATGCACGATGCGTCGTCTATTTGACGACGCAAGCTATCGCATCAGCCTGATGCGGTCCTACCTGCAGCGCTTTCGCATCAATTTGACGACGCAAGGATTTTTCGGCCGCCTCGACGTCTTTCGGCGTCCAGAAAAGCATGTTTTCGATCGGGATGGGTTCAATTACACTAATTTATGACTAAAACACTGACGCACGACACTTTTAATACACTTTCAGATACACGGCGAACTCAAATAATGCCCTGGCCACGTCGTGCGGCGGTGGAATCGAGCACAAAACCGAATTTTTACTCGATTTTCACCACAAAAACAAAACTCAGCGGCCATATTTCACTTCAAAACAAACACTCGATCATCTGGAAAAATAAAGGCTGTCCATTGGTCAGTTTCGTGTGACGTAATCATAAATCACCGGGCGTGAAATGATTTTGGGCGCCAAGGGCGTATGCTCCATGAGGATTTGCATTGAAATTGCATTCTAAATTTGGCCACGGCCTTCTTGGGTCTATTTAGTGTGCAAGTCTCACTTAAAAATTAATTATTAATGTTAAAATTACGAGTTAATACATAAAATAAAGATATAAAATTAATATTTAATAAAAATATTAAAATAATTATTGCAAAAATATTGGTAAATTTTATGTGAACTAAAATTATTTTTCGTCTTTTGTTGCTTAATGAGTTGATGAATTTTAGAAAATTCAGAAAATCTCACATATTTTAGGCGAGTTCTGCAATGTGAAAAAATTTGTTCAAAAACAGGGCATGAAGCAAATTTTCACCGTCCAAATTTTCGGCCCCAAGCACTTTATGTGGTTCTCGACTCAGTTAATTTTTATTTCAAATGCTCTTGCTTTCGCTTTCAGAGAAACTCGACAATGACTTGGCTTTTCACATTCTGCCAGCAAATCTCGACAATCAGACCGAATCAGATATGAAACAGATAACAATTATTAAAATTTTAAAATATGTGTGTTCCCCAATTAAGCCATTCGTACAGTTTTATCGCATTTTTAATGGATTAAATAGAATTTGACATTACATGGATTAATTCAGAGTCTAGAGTATTAAAAGGAACAATCACACTGTGAACCGTGTTATAACGCTCGGGGTTAGATCGGAGTCAGCAATCAGAAAGGTGAAAATTTTGCTTCCTTGCC
>JBOFYY010000160.1:0-1069 GCA_051654905.1 Propionibacteriaceae bacterium | reverse complement strand
CGCTGATAACAACTTGGGTTGCCCTTGTCCTCTTTAGTCCGGATGACATGGCCATGGGCGTCAGTTTGGTTTGAAATGTGGTGGGGACAGAGACGCATTCAGAAGGGCATTTCCAGAAGTGCTGGTGCAATGATGCATTCATTTTTCTCTCTTTCGCGCAGGTCATGTTTTGAAAGAGCTTACTAAATAAAAATGTATACAAAAATCTTTTTTAAGAAGAAGAAAGCCGTAAGTTTTCAAAAAGCATTAGACATATGATATGACCCACTAATATGCTTCCATGTACCATGTTGACAATATGACATGGCCATGATGTGGTTTTTACCTAAACAATGATTACCAAATTTCTCTCTCATGTTGCTCCTCATAACCACTGAAAACGGAAGAAAAAAAATCGAACCCAAAATCGGCCTCGCTCTACAAAAAGTGCCTTCCGCGCGCGTCAACGCGCCTTTCCATTGACTTAACATTGAAATCACTCGCCAGACGCTCTAATATGTTTAATATGGATCTGTGTTTTTTTACTCTCATACTATAAATTATTCCCATTCACATGCATTATACAACAAACACAGAGTAAAAAATCTTCATTTGTGTTCTACTGAAGAAACAAACACACCAACCACTAAAAACGGAAGAAAAAAAAAATCGAACCCAAAATCGCCCTCGCTCTACAAACGTGCCCTCCGCGCCACGGGAGCTCCAGAAGCGCATCAACGCGCCTTTCCATTGACTTAACATTGAAATCACTCGCGCCAGACGCTCTATCCGCGTTTGGTGTGAACGCAGTTAGAATCCTGCCGCGTCCAAAGCAACGCTCTTTTTTTAATGGCAGCTTTATGAACAGAGAAGCGTGTAGCCAGCGCAGCAGCAGAACGGCTAAATTGAACTCGAGGTTTTCAAAAAAAAAAAAGTGGTGGGTACAAAATGACTCATGACAAAATCTGGTGGGTACGCGTCCCCCCCGTCCCCCCCGTAAACGACGCCTATGGTCACTGCTAGTGCAACACCACGCGCTTTTAACATTTAAAAATTAGTTACTCTTCAGTGAAAAACAATTTTTTTAGGA
>JBOFYY010000159.1:0-261229 GCA_051654905.1 Propionibacteriaceae bacterium | reverse complement strand
CATCATTACGATCTTCAAAACGACGAGGACGCTCATCACGATTGAAGGAACGACGTTCCCCACCACGATCGTCACGGTTGAAACCACCACGACGATCATCATTACGATCAAAACGAGGACGACTACCACGATCATCTACCCGAGCTGAACGCTCAAAACGAGCACCGGGCTCATCGGGATGCGGTTGGTGACGATCGCTTGGCAAAGATTCTTCGAAATCGCGACGGCTGGGCTTTCCGCGGGATGCTGATATTGCACCGCGAACGCGACGGTCATCATCGCTCCAACGATTTTTCTTAGGATTGTCGAAGCCCGCTTTTGCGAACTTGCTGCCTTTGCTTGGCTTACTTGCTTTTGATCCGCTCTTAGGCGCGGAAAGACGACGGGATGCCATAAGGGCAAACTCGATTCTATGAAAGGGAAAACGTGTCTGAAAGCATGCGCCCAAATCACCGTTTTCAACCTGATCCGCGCGCCGGGCAACCAAAAGGCTGCATAAGAAGTCTCCACTATAGCAGAGATATCTATTAGTTACCTAATTCACATAAACTACTGGTTTTTCCACCCACTATTTTGGCCGCACTTACCCAGAACGCCTCAGAACTGCCTAAAGTAGATTCGTGCGTGTTGGCATTGTGACGGAATCGTTTCTACCTCAAGTAAACGGCGTAACTAATTCCGTCCTTAGGTTAATGGACCATCTGAGGCTACGGGGACATGAAGCAATACTGCTTGCCCCCGGCAATGCTGCTACCCCAAAAGAATACGCAGGATATCCAGTAACAGGTCTACCTTCCCTCTCCTTGCCCGGATACACCCAAGTACGGGTATCTACCACTCCTTCTTTTTCGGTAGAACGTCTACTTGAAGATTTTTCTCCCGATATTGTTCATCTAGCTGCACCTTTTACATTGGGCTATCGCGGTGTACTAGCTACAGCTCGACTGCAAATCCCTAGTGTTGCTATTTATCAAACAGAAGTTCCTACTTACGCTGGACGCTACGGGGTTCCGCATGCAGAGTCGTTACTATGGCGTCGAGTTAGAGAAACTCATTCGTTAGCAACACTTACACTTGCACCGTCAAGTTTCGCTAAACAGCAACTTATTGATCATGGTGTTCCCCGTGTAAAAATATGGGGTCGTGGCGTTGATTCTGATCGTTTTCACCCTGTAAAAAGGTCTCCCCAATGGCGCAAGGACCACGCACCCGATGGAACAGTAATTATTGGCTACGTTGGTCGACTAGCCAATGAAAAACAAGTAGATAATCTAACTGTTTTGCAAGATATTCCAGGCATCAAACTGGTTATCGTCGGCGATGGGCCTTGCCGTAGCGATTTAGAAAAAAAGCTGCCACAAGCCCACTTTTTAGGTCAACTAACTGGCGACAAACTAGCCACTGCCTACGCTAGTTTTGATATTTTCATAACTCCGGGAGAACTCGAAACGTTCTGCCAAACTATCCAAGAAGCTATGGCTTCTGGCGTTCCAGTTATCGCACCGCGTAGAGGCGGACCAATCGATCTTATTGACGTAGCTAATACTGGCTATCTCTACGATCCTGGAGATCTTGCCGCTATGCGCCAATATACCGAAAAATTGGTCACCGACTCACAACTTCGTTCCAATCTAGGTGCAACAGCTCGCAGTCGAGTCGCACACAAAACTTGGTCTTTCATGTGCGATCAACTACTAGATCACTATCGCAACACAATTCGGTCGTCACTACCTACGATCGCAAACCAGTGATGCCCTAACCAATTTTGTTACCTAACTCCGCCGATCAATTCAGCAATCAGCTCTGGCAATGCTCGTGCTACCACCTGAGGTGGATTAGGTCCTGCCATCCGATCAGCAGCTAAGGCTTGTAACGATGCCGCGCATAACGCCGCTACCGGAGTCGATAACCCAGCAGCTAAGAAAGTGCCACACATTCCGGCAAGGATGTCTCCCGAACCGGCCTGTGCAGTCCAGCCAGGACCAGAGATAGCGATTGATACCGTATTGCTTCCTGGAGAAGCCACATATTGGGTTGCTCCTTTTAGGAGTACCGTAGCCCCCCAAGTTTGTACGGCTTCAGCTACCGCAGCCAGCGGATCATCAGTAACATGCTCTCGGCTACAGCCAAGCATTCTTGCCAGCTCTCCAGCATGCGGAGTTAACAATACGTCTGGACGAAGTTTCTGGGGCATATTTTGGGGCACCAGCGCATCAGCATCAAGAACTATCGGGACTCCCTGCGACATGGCGTCTCGAATCTCGTCCATACCGTCATGCCCGCCCCAGCCAGAGCCTAATACCCAAGAATCTACACGACCCTCCCCTGCTAAAACATTAGGCAGTTCGACCCGCACTGGACCTACTTTTGGTCCCATGAATCGCACCATACCGGCGCCAGAAAAAACTGCTCCGGTTGCGCATAGTACCCCTGCACCAACATAGACATGTGAGCCAGCATTTATACCCACTACGCCACGCGAATACTTATCGGCGGTGGGAGTAGGAACTGGAAGGCAAGCTGCAAGGTCAGCAATTCCCCACTGCTGAATATCTGGCTGTCCTAGCTCTATGCCAATATCGATAACCTCGATACGGCCACAAAGTGAACGCGCTGGCTCCATAACATGACAGTACCGACGTCCGCCGAAGGTTACCGACGTAGCTGCCGCGAAACTGTCATGGGCTTGATTTTCATCAGCAACTAGACCGGAAGGAAAATCTACTGAGATCACTGGAATATCAAGATCACGACATGCTTTGGCAAATGTCGATACCGTAGCTGGAAGCCCTGGACGAGAGCCCAACCCCGAAAAAGCATCCAGAACCATGTCTGTATCTAGCAACACGCTCATTGCTTGCTCTGCTGATACCTCTCTAGCAGAGCAAGCACGAAGAGCGGCTAAGGCATCTTGTTGCGCAGCTCCACCAGCCAGCCAATAAGTTACCCGAACACCACGAGCGGCTAGCCGAGCGACAGCATAAGCACCATCAGCACCATTGCCACCAGTGCCTATTATCGCTAAGACAGCAGCACCATAAACTTTCATGCCTCGAGCTTTAAGCTCGCTAAACACCGTGGCAGCAATACCAGCTGCGGCGCGCTGCATGAGCAAGCCCGTAGCTAGCTGACCACTAGCATTTTCGGCTATTGTTATTGTTTCTGCTAGATACGCGCCGCCCATGGTCACTCCACTGTCACAGATTTGGCCAAGTTGCGCGGTTGATCGACGTCATATCCCTTTGCTGTAGCAAGTTCGCAGGCAAAAATTTGCAACGGAATTATCGCTACCAACGGCTGTAATAGCGTCGATACTTTAGGCAAGCGAATAATGACGTCGCTGTAAGGCTCCACCTCCGTATCGCCTTCTTCGACAAGTACGATGGTGTGGGCGCCCCGAGCGCGTACCTCTTGAATATTTGAGATGACTTTGTCATGTAGTTGATCGCGACCTTGCGGCGGAACAACCACAAAGACTGGTAACTGATCTTCAATCAATGCAATCGGACCATGTTTCAGTTCACCAGCTGGGAACCCTTCAGCATGGATATAGGCGAGCTCTTTGAGCTTAAGTGCACCTTCCATCGCAACTGGGTACCCCACATGGCGCCCCAAGAACAGCACTGAAGGTTTAGTATCTGCATACTCGCGCGCTAGATCCAATACCTGTTGCTGCTGATCAAGAACCTGCTGAATCTTAGCTGGCATGGAATTTAATTCATCCATGATCGCTTTGATCTCATCGCCATATTTCATGCCTCGCACCTGAGCTAGATACAAGCCCAACAGGTAGCATGCCAAAATCTGGGTAGTGAATCCCTTGGTTGAAGCCACCCCAATCTCCGGGCCGGCATGGGTGTAAATCACCGCATCAGATTCACGTGGGATCGTAGCACCGTTGGTGTTACAGATTGAAACAATCTTGGCACCTTGATCTTTTGCATGCCGAATAGCCATTAACGTATCGGCGGTCTCTCCTGATTGGGAGATCGTCACTACCAGCGTCATCGGATCGATAATGGGATCTCGGTAACGGAACTCGGAAGCAATCTCGACTTCACAGGGGATCCGCGTCCAATGTTCAATGGCGTATTTAGCGACCAACCCAGCGTAGAACGATGTTCCACAAGCGACAATCACAATCTTGTCGATACGTCGTAATACTTCTGGCGAAATGCGAACTTCGTCTAATGTAAGTGAACCATCAGCGGCATAACGCCCTAAAAGGGTATCGGCAACAGCTTGTGGCTGCTCATGGATCTCTTTACGCATAAACCAGTCGTAGCCACCTTTTTCGGCAGCAGATAGATCCCAGTCGATGGTATACGGCGAAGTTTGCGCCGGAGTGCCGTCAAAGTTAATTACCGTAACTACATCTCGGGTAATTTCTACGATCTGGTCTTGTCCCAGTTCTAAAGCATTACGGGTGTACTCGATGAAAGCTGCCACATCTGATGCGAGGAAGTTTTCACCTTCTCCTAAACCTACTACTAGCGGACTATTTCGGCGGGCAGCCACTACATGATCGGTGTCTTCACGATCAACTGCAACCAGCGTAAATGCACCTTCCAGCTGAGCGACTGTTGCCTGCATCGCCTTCAGTAGCGGCAAGCCTTTAGCTACTTCCCGAGCTAACACATGCGTAGCTACTTCGGTATCAGTCTCAGACAGGAAGACAACACCTTCAGCTTCTAGCTCAGCACGCAGCTGCGCAAAGTTTTCAATAATGCCGTTATGCACCATGGCAACACGACCGTCTCCCCCTAGATGGGGGTGAGCGTTAGCGTCAGTGGGGCCGCCATGAGTTGCCCAGCGAGTATGCCCAATACCAATATGCGAGGAAGGGTAGTTAGCCTCGTCCAGACGAGCAACAAGATTGGCTAGCTTTCCGGCTTTTTTCTCAAGCGAAATCGCCCCATCAACGATAACAGCGACTCCAGCAGAGTCGTAGCCCCGGTACTCCAACCGAGCAAGACCTGCGATGACTACGTCACGCGCATCGCGCGATCCTATATATCCAACGATTCCACACATGACACCTACCTTATCGTGATCTTGCTCACAATCGCTACGATCTCAGCCCTTTGGCGCGGTTACCCGAATACTGGGGGGCATGATGTTCTACGAAGCCGCCCCGTTAGAGTGAAGCAATGATCACCTCGACATCGGCACGCTGCGCTGGACCCTATGCCGAACTTTCCCGAGCCGAATTTGCTGCTCTAGCGCGTGAAGCACAGCTGTCACTAGACGAATATGCTCTCGAACAACTCCGCGGCAACGGCGATCCCACCAATATGCTTGATGTCACTGAAGTTTATCTTCCACTCAGCCAACTAATTGGTTTGTATATAAAACACACTGGGCAACTATACGAAGCTAGCAATCGATTCCTACGTCTAGCTACCGAAAGAACACCTTTCGTTATTGGTATTGCCGGATCTGTTGCAGTAGGCAAATCTACAACTGCTCGTATTCTGCAAGCCCTGCTAGCTAGCGCCCCTGGGCATCCTCATGTTGATCTAGTAACCACAGATGGTTTCCTCTATCCCAATGCTGTGTTAGAAGAACGCGGGCTCATGGAACGTAAAGGTTTTCCAGAATCCTACGATCAACGCGCCTTACTTAGCTTTGTAACTGATGTTAAATCTGGGGTAAGTCGGGTAGAAGCTCCGGTCTACTCTCACCAAATCTATGACATTATTCCGGACGAAAAAGTTATTGTTGCCGCCCCCGATATTCTTATCGTCGAAGGGCTTAACGTTCTACAACCTGCCCGACGCCATGCCGACGGCACCCGAGGGCTTTCTATCAGCGATTTCTTTGATTTTTCGGTTTATGTTGATGCTGATGTGCAAGATATTCGTCGCTGGTACATCGAACGTTTCCAACGGCTACGCGATAGCGCAAAATCTGATCCAGATACTTATTTCCGTCGCTATGTCGAATTGCCTGACGATGAAGCTATCACTATGGCAAAACAGGTTTGGGACGCTATCAACGGACCAAATTTAGAAGCTAACGTTCGCCCCACTCGTAGTAGAGCTACCGCTATTCTCCGTAAAGGATCTGATCACAGCATTACTGGCGTCCGAATCAGAAAAATCTAACACTGCCCTTTTCCATAAAAGCTGTAAGACTAGGAATCATGAGCAAGAACGACCGCCGATTTTCTACGGCTCATCTACTGTTATCAGAGCGCCCTTCTTTCGAAGAGACAGCTATCCGCGAAGCAATTAGCGCTGCATTTCCTAATGCAGAAGTCAGCATCGAAGATGGCGCGCTGCACATTGCTCATCTAGATGTGATGCAAGATTATCCCGATGGGCAGCAAGTACCACTGGTAACTGTGGGAATAGTCGAGCAAGGCGCTCCAGATATGGAGTTCTCCCAATCATGGTCTGTATCAGATGATCTTCGAAAAGCTGCTACTGAATCTCGCTGGGAGCTGCTAATAGCTGAGCTTTTAACCGACGGACATAGCGCCGCTGATCGAGTTCGCAGTTTCGCTGGCATCGTCGCCACATTAACTAAACTGTTCTCCCCTACCGCTATTTGGTGTACTCACTCTGGTCAGCTAGTAGCTCCAGAAGAACTACTTTCATTCCCGGCTGGTCTTGCCTTTAATCTCCGGATTTTTCAGGTAGCTGATGGCGATGATGGCGCATTCATAATAGATACGTTAGGTCTTGATGTTCTGGGACTACCTGATCTTCAGATCCATACCCGCGATTTATCTCCGCAAGATCTAGCAGGACAGCTTGGCAATATCGCTCTCTACTTACTAAAAGAGGGCGACGTCGTAGCTGACGGTAGCACTATTGATGGCATCTCCGCTGCTCCAGTTTGGGGAGTTACTCGTACTCAGTCCATGACTGAACCGCACCGAACAGTATTAAGTTTTGATCCGGGAGCACCATATAGCCCAACCAGCAATACCTCAATTGCCTCTGATTAAATCAACTGGTAAAAGCAAAAAGGACCCCCGAGTCCTTTTCATTGTTATTACAGCGCAAGCCGATCTGCAACCAGAAGCGCCAGCTTTTCACAGACTTGACGAGCTTTCTCTTCAGTTTCTGCTTCTGCCATAACTCGAACTAGCGGTTCAGTACCAGACGGGCGTAATAGCACTCTCCCGCTACGACCTAGCTCCTTAGCTACCTCTGCTACCGCATGGTTAATATCTGGATCCAGCCCGGCACGAGCTTTATCAACATTCTTCACATTGATCATGACCTGCGGCAACCGCGTCATCACAGATGCTAATTCTTGCAAAGTTTTCCCAGTTCGTGCCACCCGAGCCGCGATATGTAATCCCGTCAGCGAACCGTCACCGGTAGTAGCAAACTCACTCATGATGACGTGACCTGACTGTTCACCACCCAAAGCAAAACCGTTTGCGTTCATGCTTTCTAGCACGTAGCGGTCGCCAACTTTAGTTTGATCAATACGAATATCGTGATCTCGCATAGCGTTAACGAATCCAAGATTACTCATTACCGTCACTACAACGGTGTCCGAAAGAAGCGTATTTTCTTCTTTCATAGCCAGTGCTAGCACTGCCAGAATCTGATCTCCATCAACGATGGTTCCCGTATGGTCAACAGCAAGACAGCGATCAGCGTCACCATCAAAAGCAAATCCCATATCTGCACCATGCTCAACGACAGCTTTTTGTAGATCCCCCATGTGGGTAGAACCACAATTCTCGTTGATATTGAGACCGTTAGGTTCGGCATGGATCACTACGACGTCAGCACCTTGCGCTGCGAAAGCAGCCGGAGCAGTCATAGAGGAAGCACCATTAGCGCAATCCAACACAACTTTGATGCCCTCAAGTGATCCGTGTGAACCAAGCGATGACACTAGATGTGCAATGTATTCATCTTTAGCACCGAAATCGACTTGAACTCGACCAACTTGGTCTCCGACAGGACGCTGCCATTCTTGACCAATACGTTCTTCGATAGCGTCTTCGATAGCATCATCAAGTTTTACGCCGCCTTTAGCGAAAAACTTAATACCGTTATCTGGCATCGGATTATGCGAAGCCGACAGCATGACGCCTAAATCAGCCTTACGCGAAGCCGTCAAATACGCCAAACCTGGAGTAGGAATATTTCCGACTCGCAGTACATCAACGCCAGCGCTCAGCAAACCTGCTACTACTGCCGCTTCTAAAAACTCACCGCTGGCCCGTGGATCTCTGCCAACGCATGCCAAAGGCCGGCGCCCCTTAAAGGCACCGGCCTCGCCCAACACATGGGCAGCTGCCACTGAAAGATCCAGTGCCAACTCAGCTGTAAGATCCACATTGGCCTTGCCGCGCACCCCATCGGTGCCAAACAGCCTGGCCATGGAAAATCAGCGCTTGCTGTACTGCGGAGCCTTGCGGGCCTTCTTAAGACCAGCCTTCTTACGCTCTTTGATACGGGCATCGCGGGTAAGCATTCCGGCCTTCTTCAAAGCAGGACGGGAAGCTTCGGCGTCAACACCGTTAAGCGCACGCGCAATAGCTAGACGAAGAGCGCCAGCCTGACCGGTGGTGCCACCACCGGAAATACGGGCGATAACGTCGTAAGAGCCCGTAACGCCAGCGGTCTCGAAAGGCTCGCTTACTAGCTGCTGATGAATCTTGTTGACGAAGTAGTCCTCAAGTACACGACCATTGATCGTCCACGAGCCGGAGCCTGGAACGATACGGACGCGAGCGATGGCTTCCTTGCGGCGACCAACAGCAGCACCATTAGCTACAACAGCCGGGCGGCCAGCAGACTGCGCGGCAGCTGACGATGCAACGCCAGCTTCTGAACGATAAGCGATTTCGCGATCGCCTTCAACGAAGGCGGTCACCTCGTCGACGGTCGACTCATTCTCGACAGTGGTCTCAGACACTCTGTATTCCTCGTATGGTGGCGATCAGCCGTTACTGGGCGATCTGGGTGATCTCGAAGGGAACCGGCTTCTGAGCCGTATGTGGGTGCTCCGGGCCAGCGTAGACCTTGAGCTTCTTCATCAACTGGCGTGCAATACGGTTCTTGGGCATCATGCCCCATACCGCTAGCTCGACTGCTTTACGGGGATCCTTATCAAGGAGTTCACCGTAAGCGGTTGCTTTTAAGCCACCCGGCTGACCGGAGTGACGGTAAGCGATTTTATCGGTTGCCTTTTTGCCGGTAAGCGCAATCTTGCTGGCGTTGATCACCACGACGAAGTCGCCGGTATCGACGTGCGGCGCGAAGGTCGGCTTGTGCTTGCCGCGCAATAGGGTGGCGCAAGCGACCGCAAGGCGGCCGAGGACGATGTTCTCGGCATCGATCACATGCCAAGTCCTGGTGATCTCGCCAGGCTTCGGGCTGTACGTAGACACGGTCTGGGACCATCTTCCATGAGTTGCTGACAGGTTCAAGTGTTGTACATAAGAGCTCAAACGCGATAAAAGCGAAGGCGAGCTAGCGCAACAACGACTCAGATTACCCCGGCAAGGCACCACTGGTCAAAACGTGTCTAACCAGATCTGGCCCGCCACAGTATTTTAGATCGAATGCAACGGGGCAAAACCCGCAGCAAACCTTCTCCGATCAACGATTCTCTTACCAAATGGGAAACAAGAAAGTGGAATCATTTTTAGGTTCACCAGGGCATGCATCACTCCAATGATTGTCAGACTTTGCGCTAAAGCTGTTGCGATATGAAGCAACACCAACCACCAGCCAGCAGTAATAAACCAGATGATGTTAGCCACACCAAAAAGTTTTCCCGCAGCAGGATCAGGAACCACTGCCTTACCAAAAGGCCAAGCAACATAACGAGCCATCCTAAATGCAGCTACCCCGCACGGAATCGTTACGATGAATAAAAAAGATATGATCCCGGCGACTAGATAGCCCAGAGCTAACCAAAATCCTCCGAAAACAAACCAAATTAAGTTAAGTAGAGTACGCATAAACCCTTCTAGAATGAGGTACTCCAACCATCATGAAGTATTTTCTTTAATTCTCGTATCAGGTTTCACACCGATTTACCCCTACGATAGTCGCCATGACCGAGCAGCGCCCCAACCGTCAGATATTGTCCTTCGTGCGTCGCAGCACCCGCATGAATTCCAGCCAAGAAAAAGCTTGGACTCAGCTACGCCACTATCTTGTCGAGATTCCTCGCGACGATACCGACACCTCGGTTTCCCCCGCTGCTGCAGAACTTGATTTCCCGAAAATCTTTGGACGGAACGCCCCGCTTTACGTCGAAGTTGGCTCTGGGAATGGCGATTCCCCCGTCGCATTTGCTGCCGCCCACCGCGACTGCAATGTAGTGGCTTTTGAGGTATACGAACCATCGGTAGCATCAACTATGGGAAAAGCCGATCGCGCTGGCGTCGAGAATCTCCGAATCATCATTGCTGATGGCGTCGCCGGCATGGAACACCTAATCCCCACATCAAGTATTCAAGAATTGCGTACCTTCTTCCCAGATCCTTGGCAGAAGAATCGCCACCATAAGCGCCGGCTAGTCAATCCTGCTTTTGTCAATGTTGTCGCCCGATGCTTAACCCCTGGCGGACGCTGGCTCATTGCCACTGATTGGGAAGAATACGCCGAACACACTCTTGAGATCCTTGGCAATGATCCCCGCTTCCGCGGTGGCATCTGTGAACGCGATCCCGAACGTCCCTTAACTAAGTACGAATCTCGCGGCATCGCCCAAGGTAGAAAAATACTTGATCTCGCCTGGGAGCTAGTACAGCAATGAGGCTTCGTCTTGATATTTCCTACGACGGAGGGAACTTCTCGGGCTGGGCAACCCAACCCGGGCTACGTACCGTACAAGGAGAATTAGAACGGTGGCTAAGTAACGTATTGCGCCTAGAAACTCCGCCATCGCTGACCGTGGCTGGGCGCACCGATGCTGGCGTTCACGCCCGTGGGCAAGTAGCCCACATTGACTTACCAGAGTCCATCGATCCCACACATTTAGTTCGTCGCATAACTGGAGATATTGATCTACCTCAGCTGCTAGAAAGGCGGCTACGTCGCGCGCTTCCTGATGACATCATTGTTCGTCATATCAGTGTGGCGCCTGTCGGTTTTGACGCTCGCTTCTCAGCGCTATGGCGTCATTATCGCTATCGCATCGCAGATCCAAGCACGCACGCTGACCCTCTCCGCCGTAACCATGTTGTCTCCTGGACCGATCAGCTAGACGTCGATCTCATGAACCAAGCCGCCCAACCATTGCTGGGGTTTCATGACTTCGCTGCTTTCTGCAAAGCGCGCGTTGGCGCAACCACTATCCGCACCCTCCAAGAACTTCACACCCATCGCGAGCCAGATGGTCTATTAGTTACCGAAGTTCGAGCTGATGCTTTCTGTCACTCGATGGTGCGCTCTCTCATGGGCGCTTTGACAGCCGTAGGTAGCCGTCGCAAGCCGTTGTCGTGGGTAGAAGATATGCTGACAGCTACCAGTCGTGCCAATGATAACCGCGTCATGCCAGCCCACGGTTTATGTCTAGAAGAAGTTCGCTATCCCGAAAATAGCGAACTTGCCGACCGTGCAAACCTGACGCGATCGGTTCGCTGTCTATCGGGAGATTGTTAATTCATGCGCACTATTTCGTTAACTAGCTTGCCCCCACTATCGGAGCTGCAAGAGCACACTGTGCTACTGCGAGCCGCCGATGGACAAGCAGATATCGACAGCGATCGCCCCGCAGGTTTTCCACTCGAGCTAGAACGCCCTGATAACGAAACATTTATTGATATCCGGATCAACGCATTCCGCACTCGCGCATTGGTAGATCCCACTGCTACTAAAACATATATCGACGCTATATTAGCCGCAGAATATCCTGATATTTTCCAGCTAGAACATGGTCGTGGCATTATGCCAAGTTGCCGGGTAGCTGGAATTGATTTCCCTGCTATTCCAATTACTGCCGCCGATCTTTCCGAACACGATAGCTCCTGGCCGCTAACTATTATTATTGGCCAAGATTTTCTATCTCACGGCGATTTTTTCTTTGATTTCCCCCGCAATGCTTGGTTTATTTCTAAGGTGCGCCCATGAGCCATTATTTCGAAACCCCTACTTCTACCGAAAAGCGCCGCCAACGTAGCGTCGAACTTTGGGGAAAACGGGTAGAAGTAGCCATCGCTGATGGAGTTTTCTCTAGTAATGGGCTGGATCAAGCTACCGCTATTTTGCTACGCGAATCCCGCCCCAATCCAAATGCGCACAGCATTCTTGATCTGGGATGCGGCTGGGGGCCACTAGCACTAGCTCTTGGTTTAGCGCTTCCCCAAGCTCAGATCACCGCTGTTGACGTTAACGAGCGCGCACTGACCCTGACTAGGGATAACTCCGCAACTCTAGGACTGACACAGGTCACCGCACTGCACCCTGACGACGTCGATCCCACTATCTGCTACGACGAGATCTGGTCTAACCCGCCAATCCGAATCGGCAAAGAAGCTCTCCACAAATTGCTACTACTCTGGCTACCTCGCCTCAGCGATACTGGCGTTGCTCGACTCGTAGTAGGTAAACATTTAGGCGCAGATTCCTTACAACGCTGGCTTATCGAGCAGGGCTGGTACTGCGAGCGTACCGCAAGCTCCAAAGGGTTCCGAGTGCTAGAAGTTCGCCGACCTTAACCAGACTTTTATCAACTTAGCTCTTGTGCCCTTGACACTACATAGTCTAGGTTAGAGAGTAACGAATCTCTGTAGGGGAAGCTGGTGTAAATCCAGCGCTGACCCGCAACCGTGAAGTGCTTCTAGCGCTAAGTCGGACTGCCTACATAGCTTCTGGCTCAGTACAAACCCGTCGAGGACCGCGGGCGAGCCGGTCAGCGACGAGCTGTATCCGGATTGCACACGATCTGTCGATTCCGTCGCAACGGTTACCGTCTTAGGGGCTTTGGCGTCCCGATGCAACGATTGCGGTTCTGAGCCTACGCCACATATGGTTGTGCGCCGAGTGGACACGGCAAATAACCTCACTATGGGGAGGCGAACCGAGTGGACACGGTTTGCCTCCCCATAAAAATATTAAAATTATCTCTTTTTCTCTACCAGCTATTTATCATCAGATATTTGAGCAAGTAACTCTGGCCAGTTATTTTCTAGCCGCTTGCCACCAAAAATAATTCCTATCGCAAGCATTGCAATCGCCATTCCAATAGCTACCGGCAATGCCATTATTGAAGCCCACCTTCGCCCGATAAATATCAAAATAAGCGTAGGGATAGCCACCACTAGCGATATAAGTGATACTGCCATAAGCATAAGTATTGACATCCAGCCACCACCAGATTTCTTGGCAAACATATTTGCCCCTGGTGGCGGAGAGGACACATTAAAGAACGAACCAACCAGTGACCCAGCACCTAGCCCTGCACCCGCAAAAATAATGGTTACAGCGACGCTACCGATCTTGACTTGCCAGCTACCCGGCATTAGTAACAACACTGCCAGCTGTATTACTAAGACCACGGGTCCTAGTACCAGCAGGATTGCCCAAATCCGTCCCAACCGGTCGTCTCGACCACGTATCCCAGCCACGATATGCGTCCAGAGCGCAGACCCATCGTAGGAAAGTTCGTAAAACGCAGTCTGCCCAAAGAAAATCGTTGCAACTGCTGGAGCGGCAAAAAGTATTTCTTTGCTAGCATCTGCATCACCAAAAATAACTGGCCCGAACCAGAGAACTGGAATAATCAGCGTCATAATAATCAACATGAAATGACGCGGGTCCCGCTTCCAATAATGCAGGCTACGCGCAGCGATAGCTCCCCAAACACTACTGGGACAGATTCGATCAACGATGCCGTGAGCTTTTACTTTTTCGTTAGATCCGCTTGACTCAATCGGACGTTGCAAAGCTCGATCTAGCGCTCGCATCCAAGCCCATAATCCTAAAACTAGCAGTGCGATTGCCAAGGCCATCCGCAGTAGTGATACTGTCCAGTTATTTGCAGCTACATCCCATGGGGCAGCCCACGCCCAGCCCAATGGCAGCCACGACATTACAGATTCCGCAATTGCCACAACCTTGCTATTTCCAACTCCAACGGACTTAAGTATCTGCGGAAGCAACGACGGGATAATGATAATAATGGCGAAAATTATCGCCGTCATATCGCGGGTATGTCTTTTGCTAAGCCCAGCAGCAAACCAAGCAACCAGCACTCGACTCCATATCACCATAGTGGCAACACCTACTGCAGCACAGATTCCCGCAATTATCGTTTGCGATAGGGTCCAAGAACTCGCTATTACATAACCAACGCTAAGGACTGTGACAAAAATTCCTCCTATACTAAGGAAAATCCCGATCAGAAGAATCCCTGGAATTAGATCTTTTGCCCGAACTGGAAATACTGCGAAACGTGCCGGATCAAGGGTTTGACAGAGCCGAAAAAGAGCAACACCGATAAAACAAAAATAATCGACAATGCGCTGAATGCCAGCGGCAATGGCGTCGCCAATGATTCTGGAGTACCGGAAAAACGTCCACCTACTAAAAGCAGCATTGCACCCGCGCCATAGAGCACCGCGAAGATAATGCCAAAAATTTTGGCTACCAGCAGTCCCGTCGATTGCGCAAAAGAGTTTTTTGTCAGAGTTAGTTGGAGTTTAACGAGTGTGTTAACCACGAGAATCCCTCCACCCCTATTTCTTGGGCTCCCACAAGTTTCAAGAAACGTCCCTGTAAGGTCTCACCTTTGCAAACCTCAGCTACCGTGCCGGCGGTAAGAACTCGACCATTTGCGATCACTGCTACATGGCTACAGATACCTTCTACTAGTTCCATAACGTGGCTAGACATTACGACGGTGCCGCCACCTGCTACATAACTAGTTAAAATCTGACGGATAGCTTGCCCAGAAACTGGGTCGACGGCCTCTAGCGGCTCATCAAGAATTACTATCCGTGGAGCGTGGATAAGCGCACACGCTAGACCAATTTTCTTAGTCATACCGGCTGAATAGTCAACCACTAATTTATCGGCATCAGCTAGTAAACCTAATCCTTCTAGTAAAGACTTCGAGCGAACTTCAATATCGCGAGGATCGACCTTGCGTAACATTCCGGTGTATCGCAATAATTCTCTACCAGAAAGACGATCAAAGAGGCGAACCCCATCTGGAAGTACTCCGATGAGTGATTTCGCAGCAATCGGATCGTGCCAGACCTCATGCCCTAAGATCCAGGCTTCGCCAGCATCTGGGAGCAATAACCCAGTAACCATTGATAGCGTGGTTGTTTTTCCAGCACCGTTAGGACCTACTAGCCCAAAGAAAGAGCCTTGCGGAACTACTAGCCCTAATCCATCCACAGCTCGTTTCGCGCCAAAACTTTTCGTAAGCCCGCGTAAAGATAGCGCTGGATTATCAAATGACAAATTTGCTGGTTCTGCTTGAGTCATGATTGAACTCTATTGCTGAGGTAGATCGTTTATATGTAAAACGCCATAGCAATATCAGATTTTTGCACAGATTTTTCATAATTTTTCGCATTGTGTGAGCTAGGTCACTACGCTAGAGATGAGCATCGCTCAGATGATTGAGGAAAGGACATCCCCGTGACTTACTCCCTGCCAGATCTTGGCTATGACTACGACGCACTAGCACCAGCTATTGCCCCTGAAATTATGGAGCTGCATCACAACAAGCACCATGCTAACTACGTCAACACTGCAAACCAGACGCTAGAAGAAATTGCCGCTTGTCAGGATAAGGGTGACTTTGGCCCAATCGCTGGTTTAGAGCGCAAACTTGCCTTCAACTTGGGTGGGCATATCAACCACACGATCTTCTGGAAGAACCTCTCCCCCACTGGTGGTGAGCTTTCTGGCGATCTCAAAGCTCAGATCGAAGCTAACTTCGGCTCTGTTGATACTTTCACCAAGCAGTTTGAAGCTGTCGCAAACTCGATCTTCGGGTCCGGCTGGGCGATGCTGTGCTACGACACTCTTTCCCAGAAACTCATCACCATCCAGCTTTACGATCAGCAAGGCAACGTACCTGTTACCGTTGTTCCAATCATCGTGCTTGATATGTGGGAACACGCTTTCTACCTTCAGTACAAGAACGTCAAGGCTGACTACGTCAAGGCTTGGTGGGGCGTCGTGAACTGGGCAGATGCTGCTAAGCGACTAGCTAAAGCTAAGAGCTTAAATCTCATCTAAGTTCTCAACAAGATCACTTATGTTAGGTGCCCGACGGTTATATTCCGTCGGGCACCTAACATAAGAGCTATTTTCATAATTTTTGCGCTTATCTAAAATTTCGATACATCCATTCCGGAAGCGACTCGCTAGTAAATAGCTTTCGCCACTGCTGCCATGCGGCAACTAGAGTCAAAATAATCGCAGTATTTATCCGAGTTCGGCGCGTAAAAGGCTGCACCTGTGAAACCGGAGTAAATCTAAGCGTTCCATCGCTATCGCAAAGCCCCGCACAGATTTCGTAAGGTCGCTCTTGCACCCAAACTCGTACCCAAACATGAGCTGTGCGCCACCACGGGCGCGGCGTATCTTCGCGAATCCGAGCAGCAAATACTGGTTCTGCCGCAAAACCTAAACCTAGCAACACTTGGACAAGTGCCATATTGTATTGCGCGCTATAGCCACGCTGGTTACGCCACGAGACCGCAATACTTTCCCACGGACTCATCGCTGAATAGTATTCATATTGTTGCTCAACTCGTTCTCGCGCAGCCAGCACCAAAGCCATATCTGTTAGCCCCGTTGCTTTCAGTTCTGCTACTACCTGCTCCAGCGAGCTACTACTTGCTGAGTTTTTTTGGCTCGCTATAGCTAACGGCGCTATATAGCCAATTGCAGCAGCTACTGCAGCAATGAAACGACGACACTGGCTCATGACTTCTTCCCCTTGCTAGCTAGCTGACGATGTAACCCCAACATTTGCTGCACTGAACTATCCCAAGAATACTCTTGCGCCCTAGCCCTAGCGGCAGCTCGAATCTGCTGTGCCGATACCGGATCAGCAAGTCGCTGCAGCATCTTCTCAATCGCATCAGCAATATGCAGTGGATCTGGAGCGCCCCATTGGGCACAATTTTGAGTAACAAGCTCTCTGGCGCCACCCCGATTGGCAGTAATCACTGGAGTTCCCGATGCTAACGCTTCCAAAACAGCTAACCCAAAGGTTTCGGTCGGACAGACACTCAAACTGATATCAGAACTAGCAAAAGCTTTGGCAACCTCATCTCGACCAGCAAGATGCCCTGCAAAAGTTACTGGGGCATCTCCTGCAATCTCCTGCAACATCGGAATATGCGGTCCAGTTCCATACATCGTCAGTTGGCAGGCAACCCCGCGTCGATGCAACTCAGCAACCGCAGCAACTCCTAGCTGCGGCCACTTTTCCCGCGACATTCGTCCGACGTAGCAAAGCTGCGGAACCCCCAGATTCGATGGAGAACCTTGCAAAGGGTTAAAAGTCTCTAAATCCACCCCCAGTGGAACTTTGACTAAGTTAGCTCCGGTATTAGCAAACTCAGCAGCAGCATAATCTGATGTCACCACTACGGCGTCATAGCGTTTAGCTAATCGACGATTCAGCGCCCCTACTGCTTCGGAGACCCCAAATTGACGTTGCAGCCAATCCATTAACATGTCGGAAAGTCGCTCATGAGAAAAAAGCACCGATCCGATTTGACGTCGCTTTGCCCAGCCAGCTGCCGGAGTCAACGTCCACTTATCGGAAACCTCAATCGAAGTTGGCGCAAATTTTTCTAATGCCCGAAGCGCTTCATGCGGCGTCGCTATCATGCGATAGCCAGCTTTCAGCTTCGGAGCACGCACATAAACTGTTACCCCAGATTCATCTTCGGTAATCTGATTCTTTTCCCCCGGAACCACCAAGATGCGTTGTGCTCCAGCAGCTACATAGCCACGACCCAACGCATCGATAGCTTGCCGCATTCCGCCAGAAGTAGGACTAACAAAATTAGCCATCTGGGCAATCCGCAGCCCTTTGCCATCTATAGGTTCCACCATCACATCCTACCCATGCTGCAACTAATCCTGTCTTGGAACTAAAGCCGTATGGTAAGCAGCAAAAGTTAAAATGTCAGCCCACTCTTGAGCAACCATATGCAATGGTTTACCGGCACCATGCCCAGTTGCCGTCTCAATCCTAGTCAAAATTGGGGCACTACCACCTTGGGCATGCTGCAATGTGGCAGTGAACTTATGGCTATGTAGTGGAACTACTCGATCATCATGATCACCAGTAGTCACAAGTGTGGCTGGATATTGCTTTCCCTCACAGATATTGTGCAGCGGGGAATAGGCTAAAGCTACCTCGAAATCATCCAAATTATCTGGATTTCCATAGTCGCTTGCCCACGCCAACCCTCCGGTAAAACGATGGAATCTCAACATATCGAGCACGCCCACGCCCGGCAACGCTACTGCCCAAAGATCTGGACGTTGCACTAGCGCAGCTCCCGCCAACAGTCCCCCGTTAGAACGACCATGTATTGCTAATTTGGCGGGTGTCGAAACCCCTGTCGAGCACAGATGCTCACCAACTGCAATCACATCATCAAAAACTCGTTGTTTGTTCTTGCCTCGACCTGCGTCGTACCAAGTTCTACCGTATTCTCCACCACCACGCAGCGTCGCGATAACAACCGCGCCACCGGCTTTAATCCATGCTTGCCAAGCTGCAGAAAATGCTGGCTGAACCGCTATATCAAACCCACCATAGCCGTAAACGATAGTTGGACAAGGTTGGGAAAGATCAGTATCGGCGGCGGCAATTAACCAATATGGAACCTTAGTACCATCAGCGCTAAGAGCATGACGTCGGTCCATCATGATCGACAATTCAGCTACTGTCTTATTGCCAATATCTAGCGGCTTAGCTTCTCCAGTAGCAAAACTTGCTTGAGTCGCAAGAGCGCGGCAGGTAGGAGAGCTTAAATAAAATATCAGCTCATCATGTGCGGCTTGGCTATAAACACCTAAGGTGGCAGTACCAGTTACTGAAAGCTCTCTAGGGGAAGTACCATCACCGTCATAGCAAACAAAACGCGGTAAAACATCAACCATGTATTCCACTACAAATCCATCACCAACAGCCCGCACCTGGGTAATCGGATCGCTTTGCGCAACAAGTTCTGTTAGATCATGATCGCTATCAACCTGTGTCGCAACCACCCGCCCGTTAGGGGCATCATGATCTGTATACATGATGAGCGTAGCGCCATCAATACGGACTGGAATAAAGGAATTGGTTCGTTCAGCAATAATCGATATTGCACTCCCCCAGCTAGTACGTTTTCCTTGCGGTGATTCGGTTGTTACCAACGGATGCACCCACAGTGAGTTATCTGGCTCAGTTCCCCATGATTGTTCTACAACAAGCCAGCTTTCATCATGAGAAACTTCACCCCAAGTAAAGAGCATCGGATCGCCAGGGTTTTCCCACAGGATCTCATCATCTTTAAGATCCTGCCCTAGTCGATGCACCGCAAGGTTAGCTGGCGATAATGCCATTGTTTGCGTACCATCTGCAGTGCCCATATCCCGGTACTGGGCATATAAAAATGATCTACTATCTGGTAACCAGACTGGGGAAGAAAACTTTGTCACCACAGATTCGTCGATAGTTTCCCCGGTCTCGCTATCTATGACAACAATCGTGTGCCAGTCAGATCCACTTTTGCTGACGGTATAAGCAATAAATGCCCCATCGCTAGAGGCAGCTATCTCACCAAGCGAAGCTGTCCCATCTTTGCTCCACAGATTCGGATCAAGGAACATCCGACCCCCAGCAAGAAGTTCAGCTAATGTCTTTGCAAGATACCAACGCTCTTGCGCATCGACACCATCACGACGCGGAATCAACCACCATGGCCCACTACGTCTCGGCATACCTGTCCACGGTTGCATCATGATCTGCTTTAGTTCTTGAGTAAACCAAGCGTGCTGCGGCAATTGAGTTAGATACGACTGCGTTATCTGGTTTTGGCTATCCACCCATGCCTGCGTTTCAGCAGAATCAGGATCTTCTAGCCAGCGATAAGGGTCCGCTATTTGGTGCCCATGGATATTTTCGACGAGGTTGTCACGGCGCGCAGTTGGGTACTTCATTTCTTAACCCTACGCTGTCCAGCTAAAAGTTAAGAACATGGGATCCTCTCTGTCAACAAAATAAAAGTGTGCCCACTCTCTATAAAGAAAGTGGGCACACAATTCAAGTGCTTTAGCTATTAAGAAACCCGATTACTCGGCGTCCTTAGCTTCAGCCTTAGTAGGGGTGAAGCCAGCAGCCTCAGCGTCCTCAACTGTCTTGAACCAGATCTCAGCGATCGTGGCATTGTAGTAAGGAGACTCTGGGGTGTGGTACTTCATTGAATCCTCATTACCTTTGATGTCGAAGCCCTCAGGAGCTTCGGCGCCACGGAATGAGTTAGCGTATTCAGTCTTAGCCTCATCGGCAGAAGCATCGACTAGAGTAGCGATCTTTGGCTCAGCCTTAGCTTCTTCAGCCTTATCAGCTTCAACAGCCTTGACTTCGTCCTTAGCAGCTTTGTCAGCCTTAGCGGACTTAGCTGGCTTGGCGTCAGCCTTCTTAGGGGCAGCAGCTGCCTTAGCAACCTTAGCCTTGGCTGCACGAGACTCTTCTACCGTCTCAGTCAAGATCTCAATGATCGCCATAGGAGCGTTGTCGCCCTTACGGTTACCGATCTTGGTGATACGGGTATAGCCGCCATCGCGATCTGCCATGGTAGGGGCAATCTCGGTGAAAAGCTTGTGAAGAACACCCTTATCGGTGATCGTCTTGGCAACGAGACGACGATTATGTAGATCGCCACGCTTAGCTTTGGTGATTAGCTTCTCTGCAAGGGGACGTACACGCTTGGCCTTAGCCTCGGTGGTGGTCACCTTGCCATGCTCGAAAAGCTGGCTGGACAGGTTGCCCAGAATGATGCGCTCGTGGGCCGGAGTTCCGCCGAGGCGGGGACCCTTAGTGGGAGTAGGCATATTGGTTAGTTCTCCAGATGTCAGTACTGCTCGGTCTCGGCGAAATCGACGTCCTCGTCGTCATTCTCGTCGTATTTACCGATGACGGAAAGGGGATCGAAGCCGGGGGCCATATCCTTTAGACCAAGACCCATCTCGTGCAGCTTCAGTTTGACCTCGTCAATTGACTTGGAACCAAAGTTGCGAATATCGAGAAGATCCTGCTCCGAACGCGAGACTAGCTCGCTTACGGTATGAACACCCTCACGCTTGAGGCAGTTGTAGGAACGCACGGTGAGGTTAAGCTCTTCAACTGGCAAAGCCAAATCAGCAGCAAGCTGGTCATCAACAGGTGATGGACCAATCTCGACGCCTTCAGCTTCGAAGTTAAGTTCACGAGCCAAACCGAAAAGCTCTACCAGAGTCTTACCAGCTGATGCCATCGCATCACGCGGTGCAATAGCCTGCTTGGTTTCGACATCAACGATTAAACGATCGAAGTCAGTACGCTGTTCGACACGAGTTGCCTCGACCTTGTAGGTCACGTTGAGGACTGGTGAGTAAATCGAGTCAACGGCAATCCGACCAATGTCAGAGCTATCAAGATTGTTCTGGAGGCTTGAAACGTAGCCGCGGCCACGCTCAACAATAAGCTCCATATCAATCTTGCCAGCATCATTCAATGTCGCAATATGCATGTCCGTGTTATGAACCTCGACACCGGCCGGAGCCTGAATGTCAGCTGCGGTCACGGCTCCAGGGCCGGACTTACGTAGGTACATAGCAACGGGCTCATCTTCTTCAGAAGAAACGACAAGACCTTTTAGGTTAAGAATGATCTCAGTTACGTCTTCTACGACGCCCTCCAAAGTGGAGAACTCGTGCTGGTTGCCTTCAATTTTAATCGACGTCAAAGCGGCGCCAGGAATTGAGGACAACAAGGTACGACGCAGTGAGTTGCCTAGGGTATAACCGAAGCCAGGCTCTAAAGGCTCGATGATGAACCGCGAACGGAACTGATCAACGACCTCTTCAGAGAGCATCGGACGCTGTGCGATAAGCATGTGCTTTTTCCTTTCCCCATCGACCGCTATATGACGACGGGACTGCCAAGGCGCCCCGGCCAGCAAAAACTGACCGGGGCCATGGGCTTACTTCGAGTAAAGTTCGACGATCAACTGCTCTTGGACGTCCACAACGATTTGCTCGCGGACGGGGAGCTGATGAACGAAGATACGCATCTTGTTCGGGCGAGCCTCAAGCCAAGCCGGAACTTCACGCGTAGCAAACGTTTCGCGGGCAATGACAAAAGGAGTCATATCCTGCGATTTCGGGGCGATATCAATGATGTCGTGCTTTGAAACACGGAATGAAGGAATATCGACCTTCTTGCCGTTCACTAGAACGTGACCGTGGTTCACCATCTGGCGAGCCTGACGACGCGTATTCGCGAAGCCAGCACGGTAGAGAACGTTATCGAGACGAGTCTCGAGAATCTGGAGAAGCATGTCACCAGTCTTGCCGGGGAGGCGGCTAGCATCCTCGTAGTAACGGCGGAACTGCTTCTCAAGGACACCGTAAGCGAAGCGAGCCTTCTGCTTCTCACGGAGCTGGAGTGAGTACTCCGAGTCCTTGGTACGAGCGCGACCGTGAACACCCGGAGGGTACGGACGATTCTCAAATGATTTGTCGTTTCCGACTAGGTCAACACCTAGGCGACGCGACTTTTTTGTCATGGGGCCGGTATAACGGGCCATTCTAGTTCAGTCCTTCTACTTCGATCGGGCGATGATTAGACGCGGCGGCGCTTCGGAGGACGGCAGCCGTTATGGGGAACTGGGGTAACGTCGGAAATAGCGCCGACCTCAAGGCCAACGGCCCCAAGCGAACGGATTGCTGTTTCACGACCCGAACCCGGGCCCTTCACGAAAACGTCCACGCGCTTCATGCCGTGGTCCATTGCACGACGACCCGCAGCCTCGGCAGCCATCTGCGCGGCGAATGGGGTCGACTTGCGGGAGCCCTTGAAACCGACGGTGCCGGCGGAAGCCCACGAAATTACCGCACCAGTAGGATCGGTGATGGCAATAATCGTGTTATTGAAGGTGCTCTTGATATGCGCCTGCCCGGCGACAATGTTTTTCTTTTCCTTGCGGCGCACCTTCTGCTTCGCAGCGGCGGCCTTCTGGGCGGCAGTACGGCCTGCAGTAGCCATAAGTTTTATTACTCCTGGATCTCAGTGTCCGGGCCGCTGGTTAGCGGGCCTTCTTCTTGCCGGCGACGGCCTTCTTCTTACCCTTGCGGGTGCGTGCATTCGTACGGGTGCGCTGACCGTGTACCGGAAGACCGCTGCGATGGCGGCGTCCCTGGTAGCAACCGATCTCAATCTTGCGACGGATATCGGCAGCAACGGTACGGCGAAGATCACCCTCGACTTCGTAGTTAGCTTCAATGAAGTCACGAAGCGCGACGAGATGGTCGTCCGTAAGCTGGTGGACACGGAGGTCACCACTGATGCCAGTGGCCTCCAGGGCCTTAGCGGCGCGGGTCTTACCCATGCCGTAAATGTAAGTAAGGGCAACCTCTAAACGCTTTTCGCGCGGTAGGTCGACACCAATAAGGCGTGCCATGTGGCGGTCCTTTCGGATCGTGCGAAGGTGTCTGCGTGGTGCGTCCCCACTGCCTGTGCGAGTCTCCTCGCGGCGGGGCTCCGGCCTTCGCCCGGAGGTTCTACCTCACAATCTTGCCGTGAGGCTTGCAGTCACGTTGTTGAATTGTCCCGGTGAGCTCTCTCCGGGGCGATGATGTCTTGCGAGGCCCGTTCCAGTCATTACCTGACTAAGCCGGCAAGGCTATGTGAGCTTTCACTCAGCCCTGTCGCTGCTTATGGCGCGGGTTCTCACAAATAACCATCACACGACCATGGCGACGAATGACCTTGCACTTGTCGCAGATCGCCTTGACGCTCGGCTGAACCTTCATCGAGCTTCTTTCTGTGTGGTGTTATGCGGGTTTTGGTTACTTATGTCGGTAGACAATACGTCCACGAGTTAAGTCGTACGGCGAGAGTTCGACCACAACGCGGTCATTAGGAATGATGCGAATGTAATGCTGTCGCATCTTGCCACTTATGGTCGCCAGAACGCGGTGCCCATTGCTCAGTTCCACCCGGAACATTGCATTGGGTAATGCTTCGACGACGTGCCCCTCTAATTCGAGAGCACCTTCCTTCTTCGCCATGATCTCCTTGATTCGAGCGCGTAGATGTCGCCGACACAGGCGACCACTGAACAACTCTACTCCGTTAAAGCGCTAACAGCCAATTCTAGGCTGCGATACCTTCATAAAAGTCGCAATGATGCTGCAAACCAGCAGTTGTAACAGCAGTTACTTCCGCTAGTTCTCGTTGGCAGACTGCAACCATTCCGCATCCTAAATCTGGCGCTGCTGTTATTGCCGCTGCAAGCACCTCAGCAGTGGGATCATTCAGCAATAACAGCGGACCGCCATGATTATAAATCGGCGCCGACCAATCAATATGAGCTACATAACCGCCTACTTGAGTAGCAGCCATAGTCGTAGGAGGCGCAGTAGGAGAAACCGGAATATGCCACCAAGATTCCGACCAGGCCAACCTGTGACTCTGCGCAAATTTTGCTCGCTTATGCTCTGACGGTGCAGCTGAAATTCGTATCGATTCTCCGCTAATCTCTGCGACAACTGCAGACCATAATGCCTCCGCGCTAGCCTCCCAGTCAGAAATAGCCGCGTCTTCAATAACCCACTGACCACGCGACCAAGCCGCGATCATTACATCGTCGCCATAGCTAAAAGCCTGCGCATCAGAGTCAAGAATCAAAAAAGATAAATACTCTGCATGTTTGACAATGGCATCTTCAGCATCCTGCCACCAAGAAGGATCCTGTACAGATAACTCCCGACGCCGCTGGGAAAGACGTTTAGCAACAGCTGCAATATCTGATTCTTGGATCTTATGAATAGTTGCCATGGGCAGTATCCTCCTTAGCTACTGCAAAAATCTCTGAAATCTCAGCAACCACATCGTCATCTAGCGATAACAAAGCTCCATAAGCATTAGCGTGAACTTGCTCTGGGGATCTGGCCCCTGCAATCACAGCAGTCACTGGCTTACGCGTTAATAACCATGCCAGCGAAACTGCTGCCATCGGTGCATCTATTTGGCGACACAAGTCGCGATATGCCTCCAGACGCGACCAACTTACCCCTGCTAAACGCTCTGGCTTCTGCTCCAACCGACTTCCCACAGGGATACTCCCCTGACGGTACTTACCCGTTAATATCCCAGAGGCCAACGGATAATACGGCAGCAAACCCACTCCATGCTCTGTAAGAAAGTCTGCTCTACCATCTTGCTCAATACCACGCTGCAATAGCGAATACTGATCTTGAGCGCTAACAAAACCTATAGACGCAGTCTGCTCCGCTACATTTTTGGCTTCCTGCATAGCAGCTAGCGGGAAATTAGAATGCCCATAAGCACGGATTTTTCCTTCGGCCACTAACTCTTCTAGCGCCCCGACTGTCTCAGAAAGCGGAGTTTGATCGTCATATTCGTGGATTTGAAAAAGATCAATCCAATCTGTGCGCAACCGTCGCAACGATCCCTCTACCGCTCTACGAATATACGTTCGCGAACCGCGCAGTCCGTAGTCGATCGTCGCGGCAAGCGGTTCTAGTGAGTGCCCACACTTAGTAGCAATAACGAACTCGTCTCGTCTGCCTCGCAGCATCTGCCCCAGTAACGTTTCTGATAGTTGGTCGCTTCCGCCATATAACGCGGCTGTATCGAGCCAAGCTATTCCCGTATCCAGACAAGCACCAAGCAGCGCATCCACTTGCTTAGGATGATCTATTCGTCCCAGAGTTATCGCATTACAGCCCAACCCGACGGTTGTAATTTCTAAATCGCTGCTACCTAAACGTCTGGTAGGAAGTACCGTTGCCACCTATCGACTCCCTTCGCTTATAAAACCCTATTAAGACAGTAATTCTGCTGTCCACACCGCTGCATCATGAGGATCACGTCCACAAGAATCTTGTAATTCTTGCCCGATAGAAGTCTTAGCTACTCGTAACCGCCACGAGCGACCATCGGTATGAACGACCGTAGCAATATCGTCAACTACAACCGTAGCCAATGTATCAAGATCGTACTCACGAGCATGGGAACGAACCCAAGACTCTGCTGTTTGCGCAGATTGTTCCAGTTGACTTCGCCCACGATCCCCTGGCCCAACCACTGCAAGCATCCCTTCATCTGCAGCCCGAATTGAAGAAATAACATCATCTAGTGAAACATGAGCCAACATCTGTCCCGTCGGTAAGACCACCGCGGTAGGAGCAAAGCGATGCCCTCCGGTATGAGATGCTTCCCAGACTCTATCGGGTGCTATCTGCGCCGCTGATTCAGCCAATGGACGACCTCGAACCGCGCAACACACATCACGTTTTCCATTAGTGCAAATCAGCGCTATCGCGGCAGCTTCGGCAAAACCAGGCAATACCGGCGGAGTACTATCGCATAATCGCGAAAATGGTAGATCTAGCAACATCATTGGATC
Source organism: Propionibacteriaceae bacterium (assembly GCA_051654905.1). GTDB lineage: Bacteria > Actinomycetota > Actinomycetes > Propionibacteriales > Propionibacteriaceae > JBOFIQ01. The sequence continues at coordinate 234,627 of JBOFYY010000159.1, read as the reverse complement.
TGCTACCACCCCGCTCACCAGCCAAGGAGCTTCCAGCGATCCCCCAGAAATATAGATCCGACGAGAATCAGATTCGCTATAATGTACACCAACTTTACGGATGAGTAATGCTTTCCCACCAGCTTCTTTACAAGTACGTTCAAACGCAGCAAGCTCATCTGGCAACAACGAATCGCTAAAAGCTTTCTTTCCCCAAGAACCAGGTTGCTCAATCGCAACCCAAAATTGCGCCCGGGCGGCAGTCCCCCAGCCAGAGAGAGAATCCCAAGATAGAGAACACAGATCAGTACTAGCTACCATTGTCGCTTTCTGTCATTGTTTCAGGTTTGATTCGTTCAAGGTCTAACAACGTGACGCACACACCAGCCTCGCGCCCATTGGTAGTGGTGAACTCCCAAGCTGCCTTTAAGACGCCAAGGAATATCCATCATGTGCCCTTGGGTCGCTAATAATTCTTGCCACGCCAGATCATTAGCATCACCAAAGAAGAAACAGAAACCAAACAGGTTACGAACCATTCCTTCTAGCCAATTTACTTGCCATGTTGGGCTAGCAACCGTTGCAGAATAAGCAGATTTAATTAACTCGATATTATCTATAAAAACTTGATCTGCCTCTGATGGTGAACTACCATCGCGTACTGCGCTCAAATACATATCGCATAGCGCATCACAGATAATCAAATGAGCAAGATTTCCCTGCGGAGCACGAGTATGGAGATGACGAGCCAACCCTAACCGATCATCATCATTTCCCACTATTTTGGGAGATAGCATCGCCAATAATCCCAGATTGCCAAAGTAATGAAACTCATCAATAGCTTGCCATTTTTTGGCAATCGCAAATACCGCATCTCTATCACCAATTACAGTTTTTTGAGCAATAACCCACGGCGTAGGATCCTGAGGAAGGAACTTGGCGGCTTCATTACATAGCTCTGCTGCCCATTCAAGATTAGTTTCGACGCTCACCGCAGCAAAGTCGGTAAGTCCATCTTTGCCGGCATTCGCCTTATCAGACCAAGCGATTCGCTCTAACTCCCGAGCCCTCACCAGCATGCCTACCGGATCGTTTGCGGCTTCTTCTCGCCAATCCAACGTCATACCCTCCTCGACATTGTCTAAAACAATATCGAGGAGATACGAACGCTCCAGCGATGTTACCGAGCCATATATTGCAGCAAGAGCTGCCCAATCTCGATTCTTAAGTGCAATCTGAATTGGTTCTTGATACGTCCACGGCACTAACGGATCTCGAGTGACCGGCGGCAAGGCATCCAGTACCTCGACGACGCGCGCCGATGCGAGCTTATCTTCTATATCTATCGGATTACCTTCAGGTAAAGTCAACCACAAATCATTTAAGAGACTGAGGTCACGCGACATAGGCATAGACTCTATTCTGCCTTGTCCTCGCGGCGAGATAAACCGTATGAAGCAACTCTGTGAATACTTTTTCGTAGTGGACGACCCAAAACCACCCCGACAGACGCTCCTACTGCAATAGCTAAACCAATTCCTACTGCAACTAAAAGCGTCGTTATTCCATCGAAAAAGGCTGGCGTCCATAACGGTGCAGATACTGCCTGCATCAGTCCCATATAGAGACGTAGCCCTGGCACCATAGTCACGATACCGGCAGTCATTAGCGCTAACGACGGAATCCGCCATCGCTTACTCAACGTAGCAGCAGCAATACCAGCTAGCACTGAAGCAATACCGCTAGCAGGAACTTCTGCGATACCAGCCCTCCAGACCAACATAAATATGATCCAAGTAGCTGCACCCAAAAGTACTGACACAATCACTCCAGGCACATTGGCGTGGCAATACCACGCGTAAGCACCTGCGATGATAGCTGCCCCAATTACTTGTCCTATTGGTTGGCCTAGTCCTAGCTGCTCAGCGCCTAGCCCGACGCTAACTCCCAACTGAATCAGCAGCCACAAAGCTATCAAAATACCCATTACAATACCGGCTGTCAGCATTGCTACTCGCAAAATACCGGCAGCAGCACTGACGTAATAACCATCAAGAGCGTCTAAGAAAGCAGCCACGAATTTCATACCGACCACCAACATGACAATGCCACCTACGATCAGCGACTCTGCCTCCATTGGAATCCCAAAATAGGTACCTACTTTCGCAGTAGAGATAGATGCCATAGTGATGACGAAAGCAGCCGAAGCTTGCGAAACCAGTGCCGGGAGACCCCATAACGAAAACAGCGTTGCGACTCGCTCTCCCAAACATCCGATAAGGAACGTAGCAATTAGAACAGGTATCGAGGCCCCGAAAAGGAGACAACATGCCGCTGAGATCGTTCCGGCTGAAAGCATCAACCGCCACGGAGAATAGCTACAAGGCAGCATAAGCTGATGACACTGATTTTCAAGTTCTTCTAAACTTTTCTCACCAGCACTTAACTCAGCTACCCCATCAACAACATGCTGCATGACAGCATAGTCCAACGGTCTAGCTTGTACTGGCCGCATCTGGGTAAACGGCGGCTCGGTATCGGTTCCGTCTTGTGAAAAGACAATCATCGTTGTAGCTGCGTCCACATGAACCCAGCGAGATGCTTGCGATCTACACACATCCGATGAAAGTTGCACGACGTCGGTAAGGGGCATTCCCATCGACACGAGCAGATCAGCGACATCCATCGCTACATCGATCACTTTCGCGTCTTTGTGCATAGAAAAACCTAATCAGCTAAAGGAGCGAACGGTGCGCCGTGCTCTCTCAACAGAGCTTCGCCACCATCGGCCTCAGTGAGAATCCACAATCCCTTATCAGTGATTACCACCGTATTTTCCCAATGTGCAGCTACGCTGCCATCGCGAGTGACTACTGTCCAGCCATCAGCCAAAGTGTCATTGGCTGGATCCCCTAATGTAACCATCGGCTCAATAGCTAGCGCTAACCCAGAAACCAGTTTGGGACCACGACCTTTTTTACCGTAGTTGAAAACATCTGGCGGCTGATGCATCGCTGAACCAATACCATGTCCGGTATATTCCTCGACGATCCCGTACTCGATTGGCTCGGCTTCAATACTTGCTTCAATCGCATGTTCGACGTCACCAAGTTTTCTACCAGCACGAGCGGTAGCCACTCCCACCGCCATAGCTTTGCGAGTGGCTTCAGAAAGAGCTGCAACTTCTGCAGAGATCTCGCCGATAGCAAAACTACGAGCCGCATCAGCAAACCAACCATCGACACCTAGCGCAATATCGACACTGACCAAATCGCCATCGACTAAGACCCGATCTCCGGGAATACCGTGAACAATCGCTTCATTTACTGAAACACAAGTCACTGCCGGATAAGGAGGCATCCCCCACTGGGTTCCATAACCCAAATAAGGAGAATGTGCTCCCCGGCTAGCAATGATTCCTGCAGCAATAGCATCGAGATCTTTGGTCGTCATACCAGCTTTTGCCTCACGAGTGATTGTCGTCAAAACTTCATCGACAATAAGACCCGCGCGACGCATTACACAGAGCTGGTCGGCCGTTTTGATTTCGGTACCGCGAGGCAATCCCACCATTAGGAAAGTTTCTTATCGATACCGGTAAAGATGCGGGCAGCAACCTCGTCAACTGCACCCATTGCATCTACTTCCAGTAGAATCCCTTGCTTGCGGTAGGTCTCAATAAGAGGCTGAGTTTGCTCAAGATAAGTTTCTTGACGACGTCGAATCGTTTCTTCATTGTCATCAGCGCGGCCTTCGATCTGAGCACGCTTAAGTAGTCGACCCACTACTTCATCAACGTCAGCAACTAGCGATACGACGATGTCAAGGTCACGATCATGTTTGCTAAGGAATCCATCCAGCGCCTCTACCTGATGCATCGTACGAGGGAATCCGTCGAGTAAGAATCCGTCAGTAGTGTCGCTACGACCTAACCGCTGGAAAACAATTTCCTCGGTAATGTGATCTGGCACGTAGCGACCATTGTCAACGAGTTCTTTTACAGTCCTAGCCAACTCAGAGTCTTCTTGACGTAGCGCGCGGAACATATCTCCTGTAGAGATCGCTGGAATATCGTATTTTTCTGCGATGAGGGCTCCTTGAGTGCCCTTGCCTGCTCCGGGGGGACCCATGATTAACATACGCATACTTAAAACTCCTCTATCGCCTAGAAAAATACTGCTTTACAGACCAGTGTTATTTAAGGAAACCCTCGTAATTACGCTGCTGTAGCTGTGATTCGATTTGCTTGACTGTATCCAAACCCACCCCGACGATAATCAGAATGGAGGTACCGCCGAAGGGGAACTTGCCAGAAGCTCCTAGCCATACGAAAGCCAGCGTTGGGATCATAGCGATCAAAGCAAGATACAAGGCTCCTGGAGCTGTCAGACGCGACAATACATGGGACAAATACTGTTCGGTGGGTTTACCAGCACGAATGCCTGGAATGAAGCCACCATATTTCTTCATATTGTCGCTAATCTCAACTGGATCGAAGGTAATTGCTACATAGAAGTAGCAGAAAGCAATGATCAAAAGGAAGTAAATCAAGTTGTAGATCGGGTGATCGCCCTTAGTGAAGTTCTGGGCAATCCACTTAGCTAATCCGGTAGATGGCGCAAACTGCGAGTACAGCATCGGAACATACAGCATCGAGCTAGCGAAGATCACTGGAATTACACCAGATTGGTTAACCTTCAATGGAATATAAGTGCTAGTTCCGCCAAAGACGCGGCTTCCTACCATGCGTTTGGCATACTGCACTGGGATACGACGCTGTCCCTGCTCCATGAAGATGACGCCCAACATAACCAGCAAACCTACTGCAATAACAAGGGCAAATAGCAGCCATCCCTTGTCACGACCAGCAGAATGCTGCACCTTGATAGCCCATAGCGATGCCGGGAATTGAGCAGCAATCTGGGTGAAAATCATCACTGACATACCATTGCCGATACCACGTTCTGTGATGAGCTCACCCATCCACATGATCAAACCAGTACCTGCAGTCATCGTGAGAATCATCACGACAACAGAGAAAATACCTTTGTCATAAACAATGCCTGGACACCCATTAAAGAGCTGTCCGCTAACTGCCAACGTAACAAAAGCTGTAGCGTTAAGGACTGCCAAAGCCAAAGTTAAGTACCGGGTGTACTGGGTGATTTTCGTCTGCCCAGCAGCTCCTTCTTTCTTTAGCGCCTCTAGGTGAGGCACTACTACAGTCATTAGCTGCAAGATAATCGACGCCGTAATGTACGGCATGATCCCTAACGCAAAGATGGCAAGCTGCAAGAGCGCACCACCTGAGAATAGGTTGATCATCGAATACAAACCAGCTTGATCGCCCGCCTCGGCAGCTCTACGACAAACATTGATCTGCTGCAGATTTACGTTAGGGACGGGGATTGCTGATCCGAGACGAAAAACAGCAAGGACACATAGCGTGAACAGGATCTTTTTGCGAAGATCCGGAGTTCGGAACGCATTACCGAAGGCGGCGAGCACTCGAGCCCTCTTTCCTTGATCGACGAGTGTCCTGACTGTATTCAGGACGCACTGGGTGGTACTGCCGGTACTGACAGCTCTCTGATCTTAGCAAGGATATAGAAAAGGGCATACCCATCGCTATCAGAATGTGACAATAACAACATCAGCTAGCGCTGACGGATTATGCCGTTCCCAATGATGTCGCTCTTGTTTTGCCCACTGATCCCAATATGATTCATAACTATCACCATCACGTTTTATAGCCCGACTATGCCGCTCTTTTGCACTCATTTCTAGCCATATCGCTAAGTCTGCGTAATGTTTAGATTCCTGCGTTAACGCTCCACAGCCTTCAATTATTAGTGCCACATCCCTCGGTAAACTCACCCATCGGTCTGTAGCTGATCTATTCCAATCCCAACGCCAGTATCCCGGGTTTTCACTTTTCAGAATGTCTTCAAGCACCATCTGTGATGCTGCGGCAAGTCCCTCCCACCCCGGATAGAAGTCATCCATACTAACCAGAACTGCCCGAATCGGAGCTACAGCTAACAACTGCTGACCTAACGACGTTTTCCCAGCCCCAGAGCCGCCGTCGATGATGATCGTGGGATACTTTTTTCCGCTCTTGAGCGCCTGCTGCCATAATTCTTCGACGGTCATCTAGCCCACACCGTATGAAATGTTCCAGCAAGCACTGCTGCCCCTAAAGCTATTGCGACGATAGCAACTGCAACCGCTAATAGTGCCGCATCAAAGCGTCCTACCGTAGAACGCCTAGCCCAGGTTCGCTTCCGGGTATCAAATTGACGAACTTCCATCGCTGTCGCCAATTTTTGTCCTCTTCTAAGAGCGAAAACCAATAATGCGAAGGTCATAGTCACAAAACGCCTAAATCGCCCCCCATCGCCTAAACCTCGCGCTCGTCGCGCTTGCCCTAACCGACGCCAATCAGCTACGAGTAAGCTCATCATTCGTGCGCCAGCTAGTGTCCCTAGCACAAACCGGGCAGGTAATTTACAAACCTGCGCTAACCCATCAGCAAGATCGGTGGCATCTATTTCAGCTAGTAACAGCACTACCGGCACCGAGAGAGCTAATACTCGCAGCATCATAGCGATTGCTAAATATATAGAACCTTCCGTGATATGGATCAATCCCCAACTGAAAAACTCTTTACCTGCCGGAGCCGCATAGAACAACATAGATATTCCCGATAGCGGCGCCATAACTAATAGCGGCAGTATCCTTTTCACAATTTTTATTGGAGCTAACCCGATACCAAGAAACCCTAAAATCTCTAGCACTAACGCTACCTTCGCGCTGAGCCAATCCAAGGTTGCTAATAGTGGTGAAGTAACTATCACAGCAGCCAAAAGTCGCGTCACGGGATTGCACCGATTCAAGATGTTCATGACAGCTCCGCTAAGTCAATGATGTTCTCACCCAAGGCGGCTACATAATCTTGGTCATGAGTAACTGATACGACCGTATGCCCTTGCATTCGCAGTTCTTTTACTAGCGATACTATTTCTATCCAAGTCACGCGATCTTGCCCAAAAGTTGGCTCATCGAGAAAAATAACCTCTGGGCCTGTCGCTAAAACAGTCGCTACCGACAGTCGGCGTTTTTCACCCCCCGACAACGTAAACGGGTGCGCATTAGCAAGGTGGGATAGTCGTAGTCGCTCCAAAAGTTCACTTACTTTGGCATCACAAGCAGCAGTGTTCCAACGCAAAGCATGTAACCCCACAGCCAATTCTTTATGAACTGATGCCGACACAAATTGATGCTCCGGATCTTGAAAAACCGTACCAATGCGAGTAAGTAATTCTTTAGAACGCCATGTTATGGGCCGCGATGAACGCCGCGGCGGCACTAGACCTGCCGCTGCCTGAACTTGTCCAGAAACTTCTGGCAACAGCCCGGCCAAGGTCAGCGCTAACGTCGATTTCCCAGCACCATTTGGGCCTATTAAACAGGTAGATACTCCACGCGGGATCGCCACATCCATAGTACGGATAGGGCAGTTTCTCTGATATCCGATAGAAAGTTGTGACGCCGCTAGAATCGTCGAATTACTACTAGCCAGCGACGTAAGTGCTTCCGGAGCTGTTAGCCCGGGCACCCATACTCCAGCTGCAGCTAACGTAGCTGCTTGTTGAGAGAAAATATCGTGCGGTTTGCCATCGGCTATTACTCCATCAGATCCGAGAACAATAACTCGATCCACGAAATCTGCCCACACTTCAACCCGATGCTCAACTACGACAACTGTAATCTGCCGATCTGCTGCTAATTGAGCTACCGCATCTCGTACTTCTATTACTCCGGTAGGATCAAGATTTGCAGTTGGTTCATCCAACAAAAGCAACCCCGGACGCATCGCGATCACCCCAGCAAGGGCTAATCGTTGCCGTTGCCCTCCCGATAACTGATCTGTTGACTGTCCAAGAGGAACGCCCAACCCAACAGCTGCCAGACTCTCATTGACGCGCCCCCAAATTTCTTCTCTGGGCACCGCAAGGTTCTCTAATCCAAAAGCTACCTCATCACCTACTCGAGCTAGCACAACTTGAGAATCGGGGTCTTGCATAACTAATCCAACAGGTGCGGCTGGCTCCGTAGCCGGCTTACCGTCGATTAAAAGAGAGCCCTGACTATCGCCATCGCCATCTTTACCGAGGATGCCAGCTAGTCCATGCAGCAGCGTAGATTTTCCCGCACCAGAAGCTCCCAGCAGCAGGATTCGCTCTCCTGGCTCTATTACAAGATCTAGATTTTTTACGGCATATGCCATTCTGCCGACATGCCGCCACCCCCATTGATGAGCGGCGATACCGAGCGGTCGCTGGCTAGACACCGTGACGACGAGCTTCGCGGCCAGCTTCAAAGCGATCCAGCACCCCTGTACTTGCTAAAGCTTTCACTAGGTACCAGCCAAGTACTCCTGCTAGCACTGCACCTGAGATCAGCAACGTAATCACGTAGACAGCATTAAAGCTAAAACTTTTTGCAGCATTGCCCATGATGAACTCTAAAATCCATGCCCCGGCTCCAGCACCTGCTCCAGCAAACATAGCGATTGGAAGATTCCAACGTTTGTAGCAAAATAGTGCAAATATCAGTTCTGCTCCTAGCCCTTGGGCTAAACCGGAGTAGATCGTCGATATTCCCCATTGGCTCCCCAGAGCTGCCGAAAAGCATGCCGCCAATAGTTCTACAGCTATTGCAGCTCCAGGTTTTCTGATGATAAGACCACCTAGTATGCCACCTAGCAGCCAAATTCCTACGACTAACCCACCTAGTCCGGGAGTGAGCGCACCAACTATTTCCAGTCCGGCGCCACCCACGATATTCCACATAAGGAATATCAATCCGGTAGCTACGGCTAATACTGCTGCGACAACAATGTCTACTACCCGCCACCGATAGCGGGAAGCAATTTCTGAGGTATTACGAGTCATTATGTGTGCCCTCCAGTTATGGGCACGGGTGTAACAGCGACCTTCGCTCTACAAGGACCTTCCTGCGCCAGCATGATCTGGATCAGGTTTGACGGTCGAGGGCAGTTCGCCCTCCTCTCAGCCCGCCTCCGCGGACTCCCGTGTTCGCTGTTGACAATATCGTATTGCTGTCGAATCGCCTAGCTAGCCCCTAACAATCAGCTACCACAGATATTTCTAACCTAGATACGACGCAGCAGAGCCCCCGACCTTACGGCCAGGGGCTCCACTATTTATATGAAAGCTAAGAGCGATTTAGAGCTCGTCGGCAGAGCCGCCGGCCTTTTCAATCTTCTCTTTAGCTGACGCTGAGAAAGCGTCAACAGCAATCTTCATAGCTACGGTGATCTCACCCGCACCAAGAACCTTGACCGGGTAACCTGAGCGCACAGCCCCCTTAGCTACTAGGTCAGCAACGGTGATTTCGCCGCCTTCTGGGAATAAATCCTGAAGACGAGCTACGTTAACCGTCTGGAACTCAACACGGAATGGGTTCTGGAAACCACGAAGCTTCGGAAGGCGCATATGCAATGGCATCTGACCACCCTCGAAGTTCTGCGGAGTGTTCTTACGAGCACCCGTTCCCTTGGTACCACGACCGGCAGTTTTGCCGCCCTTGCCACCTTCACCGCGACCGACGCGCTTCTTCGGTTGATTGGCGCCCGGTGCCGGACGCAAGTGATGAACCTTGAGAGCCATCGTCACTTCACCTCCTCAACAGCAATGAGGTGAATGACAGTGTTGATCATCCCGCGAATCTCGGGACGATCCTCCTTCACCACAACATCGCCGATGCGCTTGAGACCAAGGGAGCGCAATGTCTCCCGCTGATTCTGCTTGCCGCCAATACCTGACTTGAGCTGAGTTACTTTGAGCTGCATCACTCAGACACCCCCTTACGGGCACGCAAGATAGCAGCGGGTGTTACGTCCTCGACGGACTTTCCACGACGCTTTGCAATCTGCTCTGGCTCCTCCAACTGCTTGAGAGCAGCCACAGTGGCGTGTACCACGTTAAGAGCATTTGACGAGCCAAGTGACTTCGCCAAAATATCAGAGATTCCAGCGCACTCTAGTACAGCGCGAGCTGAACCGCCGGCGATTACACCGGTACCCGGAGCAGCTGGGCGAAGCATAACAACGCCAGCAGCCTTCTCACCCTGAACTGGATGCGGGATAGTGCCTTGGATACGAGGTACGCGGAAGAAATTCTTCTTTGCATCCTCGACGCCCTTAGCAATAGCTGCAGGCACCTCTTTGGCTTTTCCGTAACCTACGCCCACAGTACCGTTGCCATCACCAACGACGACTAGCGCCGTGAAGCTGAAGCGACGACCACCCTGAACAACCTTGGCAACGCGGTTAACGTTGACAACGCGCTCGATCAGGTCCGACTTCTTCTCCTCGCGGTTGCCGCCACGACGATCGTCTCGGCCGCGGCGATCACCCTGTGCACCGCTACCGCGGCGCTCAGTTCCATTCATCGCATTCCTCTTTCTTGTCCGAGACTCTTAGAAGTCCAGCCCAGCTTCGCGCGCGGCGTCAGCCAGCGCAGCGATGCGGCCATGGTACTTGTTACCGGCACGGTCGAAGACGACCTTCTCGATGCCAGCCTTCTTGGCGCGCTCTGCAAGGAGCTTGCCAACCTGCGCAGACTTTGCCGACTTGTCGCCGGTAACGTTGCGAAGATCTGCTTCTAAGGTAGAAGCAGAGGCGAGCGTAATGCCCTTGGTGTCGTCGATAACCTGCACCAAGATGTGGCGCGCGGAACGAGTGACAACCAGACGCGGACGCTCGGCTGAACCGAAGACCTTCTTGCGGCCACGGGCCTGACGACGCATACGGGATGCTGTCTTGGGAGCAAGGCCCTTGTGGACCCCCAGTGAAATACCCATGGTTACTTACCGGCCTTTCCAACCTTGCGGCGGACGTGCTCGCCCGCGTAGCGGACGCCCTTGCCCTTGTACGGCTCAGGCTTGCGGATCTTGCGGATATTTGCCGCAACCTCGCCAACCGCCTGCTTGTCGATGCCACTGACCGAGAACTTGGTCGGAGCTTCGACATTGAAGGTGATGCCTTCTGGAGCGTCAATGACGACCGGATGGCTGAAGCCGAGTGCGAACTCGAGCTGCGTCGGGCTCTTTGCCATGACGCGGTAACCGACACCCACGATTTCGAGCTTCTTCTCGTAGCCCTCGGTTACTCCCACGATCATGTTGTTCACAAGCGTGCGGGTAAGACCGTGGAGCGACTTCGACATACGCTCGTCATCGGGACGGGCAACCTCAAGTTGTCCATCTTCATTGCGGGTGACAGTGATTGGCTCACGAACAACATGGCTCAAGGTTCCCTTAGGACCTTTTACCTCGATGCTCTGGCCGTCAATTTTGATCTCCACACCGTTAGGAACGGCGATAGGGAGCTTTCCAATACGGGACATGCTTTCCTCTCCTCTCGCTCGTTACCAGACGTAGGCGAGGACTTCCCCGCCGACGCTCTTACGGTTGGCATCTTTATCAGTCAACAGACCCTGTGAGGTCGAAATGATTGCAATTCCCATGCCACCGAGGACCTTGGGAAGCTCATTCGACTTTGCGTAAACGCGCAGACCGGGCTTGCTGATACGGCGGATGCCAGCGATAGAACGCTCACGGCTATCGCCATATTTGAGGGTAAGAGTAAGGGTCTTAGAAACTTCGCCTTCAGCAGGCTCAGTAACCTCGAAACCGGAGATGTAACCCTCTTGTTTAAGGATCTCCGCAATACCCACCTTAATTTTCGACGTCGGCATGGACGTCGTCTCGTGGTACGCCTGGTTGGCGTTACGCAGACGCGTCAGCATGTCTGCGATCGGATCAGTCATAGTCATGGCTGAGGATCTTCTTTCTCGCGTGGTTTCCGCACCCCGGACACGGGGTGCGGACCTACCGCGTTAGTGGTTGGTTTGGTGAAGAATCACCAAGAAGAAGTCGTTACGCCCGGAAGCTCGCCGCGGTGTGCCATCTCACGAAGACATACACGGCAAAGACCGAACTTACGGTAAACCGACTTGGGACGCCCGCAACGCTGGCAGCGGGTGTAGGCGCGCACACCAAACTTCGGTTTGCGTGACTGCTTAACTTTCAGAGCTGTCTTGGCCATTTTCTCTCCTCAGCTCACTTCTTCTTTTTCTTGCCGCCGTAGGCAGGGCCTTTAGCCTTTGCCTTAGCCTTCTTCTCACCAAGATCGTTCTTGAATGGGAAGCCCATGTGCTTAAGCAGCGCGCGGCCTTCCTCATCTGTCGAAGCAGTCGTGACGAAAGTGATGTCCATACCACGTACTCGATCAATTCGATCCTGATCGATTTCGTGGAACATGACCTGCTCGTTTAGGCCAAAGGTGTAGTTACCCTTGCCATCAAACTGGTTGCTCGACATACCGCGGAAGTCGCGGATACGAGGCAAAGCCAGCGTGATAAGACGGTCAGCGAATTCCCACATGCGATCGCCACGTAGCGTTACGTGGCAACCAATGGGCATTCCTTCGCGCAGCTTGAACTGAGCAATGGACTTGCGAGCCTTGGTAACCTGCGGCTTCTGACCGGTGATAGCAGTGAGGTCGCGAATAGCGCCATCAATGATCTTCGAGTCACGTGCAGCTTCACCAACACCCATGTTGACGACGATCTTGACCAGACCTGGGATTTGCATCACATTCTGGTATTTGAACTCGTCATGCATCGCAGGAGCAATAACCTCGCGGTACTGCTTCTTCAGACGTGGCAACTCGCGCTTAACGGTGTCAGTCATCAGATCTCCTCAAGCGTCTTGCGAGCGATACGAACGCTACGCTCAGCCTTGTATTCAGTGCCATCAGGACGACGCTTAGAAACCTCTACGCGCTTGTAACCAACACGCGTAGTAACTTCTTTGCCATCAACCTTGACCAACAATGCCACGTTAGAAACGTGAATTGGGGCTTCGGACTGAACGCGGCCACCCTTGACTACCTGACCGTTGCCGCCCTGGTGGTCCTTAACATGGCGAGTAACAATGTTTACGCCTTCGACGATAACGCGCTCAGACTGAGGATCGACGGAAATAACTTCTCCGGTCTTTCCCTTGTCTTTTCCAGCGATCACCTTGACGCGGTCACCCTTTTTGATGGAAAGCGACTGCATGTTAGATCACCTCCGGAGCGAGCGAAACAATACGCATGAATTTCTTCTCACGTAGCTCACGGCCGACCGGACCGAAGATACGGGTGCCGCGAGGCTCCCCGTCGTTCTTCAGGATGACGGCAGCATTTTCGTCAAACTTGATGTAGGAACCGTCGGGACGACGGCTGGACTTCACAGTACGGACGATAACCGCTTTCACGACATCGCCCTTCTTTACGTTGCCGCCCGGAATAGCGTCTTTAACGCTACACACAATGGTGTCTCCGAGGCCGGCATAGCGGCGCTTGGAACCACCGAGAACACGGATGCAAAGAAGTTCCTTTGCACCAGTGTTATCAGCGACCCTAAGCCGCGATTCCTGCTGGATCATCTTTTCTCCTCTGTTCCGTTGGTTCCTTGCGGCCTTACGGAACGATAGTTACTCCCTGGATTTTTGCCAGGCGAGTGTGGGTTACTTGGCCTTCTCGATGATCTCGAGTAGACGCCAGCGCTTGGTTGCCGACAACGGGCGCGTCTCCATGATACGCACGCGGTCGCCCAACCCAGCTTCATTATTCTCGTCGTGAGCCTTAAGACGGACAGTCTTAGTCATAACTTTGCCATAGAGAGCGTGCTTTACACGATCTTCTACCTCAATGACAATCGTCTTATCCATCTTACTTGACACGACGAGGCCCTCGCGGACCTTGCGCGCAGTGCGCTCGATCTTCTCAGTGGTCTCAGCCATGATTACGCCTTCTTCTCGAGATCGGGATCAGCCACGATGCCCAGGTTGCGCTCTTGGAGCACGGTGTAGATACGTGCAATATCCTTACGGACTGCACGTAGCCGACCCTGGGTTTCCATCTGACCAGTGGCCGCCTGGAAACGGAGCGTGAACAGCTCCTCCTTCAGTTCGAGGACCTTAGCGTTGAGCTCATCTCGGCTCATCTGGCGCAGCTCGTGCGCCTCAAGGGTCTTCGCCATTTAGATCTCACCTGCTTCACGCTTAATGAACCGCGCCTTGAAGGGCAGCTTGTGGATAGCCAAGCGCATGGCTTCACGAGCTACTTCCTCCGGGACACCGGAGAGCTCGAAGAGCACACGGCCCGGCTTGATGTTGGCCACCCAGTGCTCCGGGGAGCCCTTACCCGAACCCATGCGGGATTCGGCTGGGTGCTTGGTCAGCGGACGGTCTGGGTAGACGTTAATCCACACCTTGCCACCACGCTTAATATGACGGGTCATGGCAATACGAGCGGACTCGATCTGACGGTTGGTGAGGTATGAGCTCTCCAACGCCTGAATGCCATACTCACCAAAGGCGAGCTGTGTTCCGCCCTTAGCAGCACCATCACGCTTGGGGTGGTGCTGCTTGCGGTACTTAACGCGACGGGGAATCAGCATGTTACGCTCCTGCGTTCTCAGTGGCAGGCGCAGACTCAGCCGCTACAGCAGCCTCGGTCGGCGCAGCCTCGGCGCGACGGCGACCGCCACGCTCCGGACGATCACCGCGGCCACGGCCCTCACCGCGACGGCCACGGCCGGGACGCTGGCTAGCAGCGGCACGGGCAGCCTTCTGGGCGGCGCGCTCGGCACGGTTGCCGGTGACGTCACCCTTGTAGATCCACACCTTGACGCCGATACGACCGAACGTCGTACGAGCCTCATAGAAGCCGTAGTCAATGTCAGCGCGGAGAGTGTGCAAGGGCACACGACCTTCGCGGTAGAACTCGGAGCGGCTCATTTCAGCTCCGCCAAGACGACCTGAGCACTTGATACGGATGCCCTGGGCGCCTGCACGCATAGCCGACTGCTGGGCTTTACGCATTGCACGACGGAATGCAACACGAGCACCGAGCTGCTCAGCAACTCCCTGTGCTACTAGCTGCGCATCAATCTCGGGGTTCTTGACCTCAAGAATGTTGAGCTGAACCTGCTTGCCCGTCAGCTTCTCCAAGGAGTTGCGGACGCGCTCTGCCTCGGCGCCGGAGCGACCGATGACAATGCCCGGGCGAGCAGCATGAAGGAAGATCGTGACGCGCTCAGAGCGACGCTCGATCTCGATCTTGCTGATACCAGCGCGCTCGAGGTTCTTTGTTAGGAACTCGCGGATCTTGACATCTTCGCCGAGGAGCTCGGCGTACTGCTTGTCAGCGAACCAGCGGGTTGTGTGATCGGTAGTGATGCCGAGACGGAAGCCATTGGGGTTAATCTTCTGGCCCATGCTCAGGCTCCCTTCTTCTCGGAACGGGGCTCGACAACCACAGTGATGTGGCTACCGCGCTTGAGGATACGGCTGGCAGATCCCTTAGCGCGAGCGCGGATGCGACGCATGGTCACACCTTCGTCGACGAAGATCTGCGAGACGAATAGATCGTCACCGTTAAGTCCTTCAGCGTTCTCGGCATTGGCCATGGCTGATGCAAGGACCTTGTAAACCGGCTCCGAAGCTGCCTGAGGGGCAAACTTCAAGAGGGTCAAAGCCTCATTAGCATCGAGCCCGCGGACCATGTCGACAACGCGACGGACCTTCTGCGGGGTCATACGGACGTGACGCGCAATGGCGTACGAACCGGGACGGTCACCCAGAAGCGCCTGACGGCGGCTGGGACGGGAGTTCTCACTCATATCTGATAGTTCCTCCTGCCAGCTCAGCGCCGGCGCGACTTCTTGTCGTCCTTGACGTGTCCCTTAAAGGTACGCGTCGGGGCAAACTCACCAAGTTTATGACCGATCATGGCCTCGGTGACGAAGACCGGCACGTGCTTACGACCGTCATGAACAGCGATGGTATGCCCGATCATGTCGGGGCTAATCATCGACCGACGTGACCAAGTCTTGATGACATTTTTGGTGCCCTTTTCATTCTGAGCATCGACCTTCTTTTGAAGATGCTCGTCGATGAAGGGGCCCTTCTTCAGGCTGCGTGGCATATTTTCTCAGGCTCCTGATCAGCGCTTCTTGCCGTTGGCCTTGCGGCGACGGATGATAAGTCGCGAGCTGGCCTTGTTCTTGTCACGGGTGCGGCCCTCAGGCTTACCCCACGGGGAGACCGGGTGGCGACCACCGGAGGTCTTGCCCTCACCACCACCATGTGGGTGATCGATCGGGTTCATTGCAACACCACGAACCGTGGGACGACGGCCCTTCCAGCGCATACGGCCGGCCTTGCCCCAGTTGATGTTGCTCTGTTCAGCGTTGCCGACCTCACCAACGGAGGCGCGACAGCGGACGTCAACCATACGCATTTCGCCTGACGGCATACGCAGCGTCGCATATTTGCCCTCACGAGCAACGAGCTGAATAGCAGCGCCAGCCGAACGACCCATCTTGGCGCCGCCACCGGGGCGAAGCTCAACGTTGTGCACCGTGGTGCCAACAGGGATGTTACGTAGCGGAAGGTTGTTGCCCGGCTTAATGTCAGCACCCTCGCCGGACACGATAACCGTGCCCTGGGTTAGACCGGCCGGAGCAATGATGTAGCGCTTTTCGCCGTCTGCGTAATGCAGCAAAGCGATGCGAGCGGTACGGTTTGGATCGTATTCAATATGCGCAACCTTGGCCGGAATACCGTCCTTGTCGTAGCGCTTGAAGTCGACCAAGCGGTAAGCCTGCTTGTGGCCACCACCAATATGACGCGTCGTAATACGACCAGTGTTGTTACGTCCACCCGTTTTTACTTGTGGGCGAAGTAGCGACTTCTCTGGCGTGGAACGCGTCAACTCGACGAAATCGGCGACGCTGGAGCCGCGACGGCCCGGCGTTGTCGGCTTGTACTTACGGATACCCATGACTCTTCAGTCCTCACTCTCCAGCGGCCTTAGGCCGTCGGAGCTCCGAAAATGTCGATGCGGTCACCCTCGGCTAGCGTCACGATAGCGCGCTTGGTATCAGGGCGCTTGCCCCAACCTGCACGGGTACGACGCTTCTTGCCAAGGCGGTTGATCGTGTTGACACTTGCGACCTTGACACCGTAGATCTTCTCAACGGCAATCTTGATCTCAGTCTTGTTCGCGTTAGGCGCGACCAGGAACGTGTACTTGTTCTCGTCGATGAGCGAGTAGCTCTTCTCCGAGACGACCGGGGCGAGCAAAATGTCGCGATGGTCGCGGATCTTTAGAACGTTCACTTGTCGGTCTCCTTCTCCTCAGCGTCAGCCTCGGACTCAGTGGCGACGGCCTTAACCGAACGACCCTTCACCGGACCGATGACGAAAACGTCAAGAGCAGCCTTGGTGAAAACAACGGCGTCATTGCAGAGCACGTCGTATGCGTTCAGCTGATCGACGGCTAGAGCGTGAACTGAAGGAACGTTACGCAGTGACAACCACGCGATATCCTCGTCACGATCCAAGACGACGAGCATCTTGTTCACATCGCCAATAGCGGACAAAGCCTTGATGGCGTCCTTGGTCTTGGGGGTCTCGCCAGTAACGATCGAGTCAAGAACAAAAACTTTGCCATCACGAGCGCGATCCGAAAGAGCACCTCGCAAAGCTGCAGCGATCATCTTTTTCGGGGTGCGCTGGTCGTAGCTACGTGGCTGTGGACCATGAACGGTGCCACCGCCAGCCCACTGCGGGGCGCGACGCGAACCCTGACGGGCGCGACCGGTACCCTTTTGACGCCATGGCTTGATGCCACCGCCGCGAACCTCGCCGCGGGTTTTGGTCGAATGAGTGCCCTGGCGAGCCGCAGCTAGCTGAGCAACAACAACCTGATGGATCAGCGGGACGTTGGTCTGCGCATCAAATAGAGCGGCGGGAAGCTCAGCCTGACCGGCCTTCTTACCTTCGGCGCTCAGAACGTCCACCTTGATGGACTCGCTCATGCCACAACTCCCTTCTTGGCGGCGGAGCGTACGACGACAAGGCTGCCCTTATTGCCTGGGATCGCACCGCGAACCAGGATGAGGCCGCGCTCGGCGTCGACCGCATGCACGGTCAAATTCTGGACAGTCTTACGGGCATTACCCATACGACCGGCCATCTTGAGTCCTCGGAAAACTCGACCTGGGGTCGAGCAACCACCAATAGAACCTGGGGCGCGGTGCTTGCGGTGTACACCATGGCTGGCCTTAAGACCCTTGAATCCATGACGCTTCATGACACCGGCAGTGCCCTTACCCTTTGTTACACCAGTCACATCGACGATCTCAGCAGCTTCGAAAAGCTCAACTGTGAGTTCCTGTCCGAGTGTGTACTCGGAAGCGTCGAGTGTGCGCAGCTCCATTAGGTGCTTGCGTGCGGTGGTATCAGCCTTGGCGAAATGACCCGCCTCTGGCTTGGTGATCTTTTTAGCCTTTTTCGCTCCAAACCCAAGCTGAATGGCGTTATAGCCATCAACCTCGGGGGTGCGAACCTGAGTGACAACACACGGGCCGGCCTGGATCACGGTTACAGGGACAACCTTGTTGTTGTCATCCCAGAGCTGGGTCATGCCGAGCTTAGTGCCCAGGATGCCCTTCACCTTACGTTCAGTGCTCATGCTTATCTACCTCAGGGGAGCTTGATCTCGATGTCGACACCGGCCGGGAGGTCGAGACGCATTAGCGAATCAACCGTCTTCGGTGTCGGGTCGAGGATGTCAATCAGCCGCTTATGTGTACGCATCTCGAAATGCTCACGGCTGTCCTTGTACTTGTGGGGCGAACGGATCACGCAGAATACGTTCTTTTCCGTTGGTAGCGGCACCGGGCCGGCTACCTTCGCACCCGTACGGGTCACCGTGTCGACAATCTTGCGTGCCGACGAATCGATGACCTCGTGGTCATAGGCCCGGAGCCTGATGCGGATCTTTTGTCCCGCCACAGTTCGTCCTTCTCTCGTCCCTACTAGCCTGGGTGGAGTTCCTGACTAGGTGTTGTCCCGACCCCCGCGGTCGGGCGTGTCGCTGACCCAAGTATCTCGAAGAGCGGATTTCTCCCTCTTCGAGATTGCTAGGCCAGCGGTCGCCGCCACCTTGCGGTGAGCTGCCTTGCTGGCATTGAGACCACACGGGGACGCGAAAAACTGAGCTTCAGCAACGATCTGTGTCGTCGACCCTGTTCAATAATCCACCCCGGCGGTCTCGACGGAGCAACTGCACTAGTCTCCCACGTGCTTGCCGAGAAACCAAATCGGGGTATTTTGTCACTTTTTACCCAAGAGCGTGGGAAGCAATCGTCGCATGGGCGCGCCCATCGGCATCTAGGCGGAGGAAACCTAGCCGGTTTAATGCCACCGCACGACCTTCCATCGTAGTAGCCCAGCCAGCCTTTACCGTCGGACGTAGTCGTTCTTCAGTGGTCTTACCTAGTTCAATGCCCGGAATCCAGCTATCGGGAAGTTGCAGCCCTAACCGTACGGTTATCCGAGCCTGCAAACTCACCAACGCTCTCGAATCCGCGCCGCCCATGGATACTAACGGACCAAAGATAGTTCCCGAAACCAGCGATAACGCACCAAACCGCGCAGCTAACGGCTGCGGCGGAGCCATCTCCTCCAACAGTTCTGGCGTCACAGCCCACTCATCAACCTCCCCTGAACATAACAAGAGCCGCGGACGGTTCGTAGCCAATGATGGGACTCCAGCACCTAGCCATGTTGCATGGCTTTGAGCAAAGACGACAAGCTCAGCAGCAAGCTCTCTTTCTGGCAATAAACAGACTGCTACCTGCATGAACGCCCCTCTCTCAAAAACACATAGATTTATAGATTAGACAGAAAAGACCGCAGTCGAAGCAGGGTTCGATTCTGCCCCAGCACTACCATTGACTCAAATAGCGGCGGCGATACTTTAGAACCAGTCAGCCCAACCCGTAATGGGGTGAAAGCAAATTTAGGCTTAATAGCCATAGCCTCAACCAGCTGCTCTCGTAGCACGGTGTGAATGGAATCGGCTTCCCACGAAGTTAGCCCTTGCAAAGCAGCTATCGCAGCTTTGCAGATCTCGGCGGTATTTTCTGGCAATGACGCTTTTAGATCATCAGCAACCTCAATAGCGGCATCGTCATAGAAGAAGAACGCTAATTTTTCTTTAGCTTCCTGTAACAAGGTGAGCCGCTCTTGAATCAGCGGAGTTGCCTGCCTGATCATCGCTACCTGATCATCACTAACCTCATCGCCTTGCTCACGCTGGTAGGTGACAATACGGCTCGACAATTCCTCAGCTGAAAGCTGCCTAATGTACTGTCCGTTGAGCCAATTCAGCTTATCGGTATCAAAAATCGGCCCCGCCGGGTTGATCTTCGCCCAGTCAAAAGCAGCAACAAAGTCATCAAAGGACTGAATCTCGTTATCTTCATCAATAGGCGGATACCCCAGCAACATCAAAAAGTTAAGCAATGCTTCTGGTAGATACCCTTGCTCCCGGAACCACATCAATCGAGCTGCCGGATTCTTACGCTTAGAGATCTTAGAGCGATCTTTCTCACGCAATAACGGCATATGAGCAAATGCCGGGGCTTGCCAACCCAGCCACTTATATAGCAGTAGATGTTTCGGAGTGGAGCTAATCCACTCTTGGCCTCTCACCACATGGGTAATACCCATTAGATGGTCGTCAACCACAACCGCTAAATGATAAGTAGGGAATCCGTCAGTTTTAAGAATGACCTGGTCATCAGGGCGAGGAGCCGAAGTCTGACCATTAATCAAATCATCAAATGTTAATTCCACATCCTGGGGAATCAGCATTCGCACCACTGGCTTTTCCTGAAAACCAGGCAGCAAGGCTCGCTCTTGCTGCGTCTTGCCTAAGCAGAGCCGGTCATAGCCTGGATCCTGCTTAGCTGCTTGCTGCTCAGCTCGCATCTGCTGCAACCGCTCCGAAGAACACCAGCAATAGTAAGCATGCCCAGCATCAACTAGCTGTTGAACATAAGGGGCATAGGTATCTAACCGCTCAGATTGTTTATATGGAGCGTATGGCCCACCTACGAGCGGAGACTCATCTGGCGCTAACCCTAGCCACTCCAAAGTGTCATAGATTTGCTGTTCCGACGATGCCACCAAGCGCGCCTGATCGGTATCTTCAATACGTAGCACAAATTTTCCGCCAGTTTTAACAGCATATGCCTTATCAAAAAGTGCCATATACGCTGTGCCTACATGCGGATCTCCCGTAGGAGAAGGCGCTACCCGAAGCCGAGCTGGAGCAGTCATAGGAGAAAGCCTTTCATCGATACCCATTTAGGATCAGTTCTTCTTCTGAGAACGCGCCCAGTCGTCCTTGAGTCCAATCGTGCGCACCAGCTTGAGAGCTCTGTCACTAGCACGTTCTATTGCGTAGTACCCCAGCCGTTCTAGCTGAATAACAGATCCTGAGGCCATATCACCAATACTTGGTTCTGCTTTGACCTGAGTAAATGTCTGCACCGACGCTGCCGAAACATCGTCGAGTGGATCTCCCGTACGCTCCCCCGGATTTTCGACTGGGAATAACCGCTCAAAATTCAAAGCAGTCGCATCAATGGCGTGGGCTGCCGACACCCAGTGAATTGTCGCTTTAACCTTACGTCCATCTGGAGCTTGCCCACCTTGAGTTTGCGGATCATAGGTTACGTGTACCGTCGTCACCGTGCCCTGATCATCAACCTCATGGCTGGCATATGCCACATAGTAAGCTCCGCGCAACCGGACTTCTTTACCCGGCTGCAACCGGAAATACTTAGGCGGCGGGACTGCTGCAAAATCATCTCGCTCAATCCATAATTCCCCAGCGAAAGGCACCTTACGGGTTCCCGCATGCTCATCTTCAGGATTGTTGACTAGCTCTACATACTCAACAACCGGGCTACCATCAGCTTGCGTGGGCCAGTTATCGATAACTAACTTAACTGGATCAACAACTGCCAGTCGCCGCAAAGCGTCTCGGTTTAACAACCGACGAACATAGGATTCTAATTCCTCTATTTGCTTTGTTGAATTAGTTTTTTTCGTACCGATAGCCCGACAAAACTCTCGCAACGCCTCAGCTGGATAACCGCGACGACGGAACGCGCGCAACGTAGGCATTCGCGGATCATCCCATCCGTCAACAATGCCTTGTTCCACAAGTGCACGTAATTTACGCTTACTGGTCACCGTATGAGTGAGTTCCAACCGAGCAAATTCCAGCTGCTGGGGAGCTACGTCTGTGACTTCAGCCAATGGAAGATTCGCTAAATACCAGTCATAGAGTGGCCGATGGGAATCAAATTCTAACGTGCAGATTGAATGGGTAACCCCTTCAATCGCGTCAGATTGACCATGTGCCCAGTCATAGGTGGGATAAATACACCACTGATCTTTAGTACGCGGATGCTCTTCATGACGAATGCGGTACATTACTGGATCTCGTAACCACACATTTTCATGTTGCATATCGATCTTGGCTCGTAGGCATTTAGAGCCATCGGGGAACTCCCCTGCCTTCATCCGAGCAAATAGCTCTAGGCTTTCAGTAGCTGGCCTATCCCGGTACCGAGAATGAACACCCGGCTTCCCAAACCCGCCGCGCTGGGCAGAGATTTCTTCTGCTGTCTGCTCATCGACGTAGGCTTTACCTTCTTTAATCAGGAATTGTGCCCACTCATAAAGTTTGTCGAAATAATCAGATGCGTAAACAACCTCGTCTGGGACGAACCCCAACCAGGCAATATCGTCAATAATCGACTCGATATATTCGGTCTTTTCAGTTTCGGGGTTGGTGTCGTCAAAACGTAGCTTGCAGACGCCACCAAACTCTCGCGCAACATCAAAATCTTGAATAATAGCTTTAGCGTGTCCCACGTGTAGATAACCGTTAGGTTCGGGTGGGAAACGGGTTTGGACTCGCTGTTGACCTGCGGCGATATCCTCGCGAACCTTGGTCCGAATGAAATCGTCAATAGTTACAGGTGTCTCAGTCATACTCATTAGTCTATCGACCTTATGTCTTGCGCGCAGCCTGCACGCAATCTGAGCCTTAGTTACAGCGAAAATACCTATCCACTATCTCACCCGTGTCTTACGAATAGACTCCCATAGCTTAAGGTTAAACCATCGGCACAGCCGATAGTGATCGTTGGAGCGAAGTCGGTGCGAACCCGACGCTGTCTGCGCAACGGTGTGTCCTAAAAAGACGAGCCCGGTCGCCTCTATCGAACTCATATCACCACATCTGCGACGGACAGGTGGGCGTTTGCCCCTCCCTACGGCGCTCTAGCGAGGGGAAGGATAGTAGCAATGATTCATCATGAAACTGCTACCACTTCACCATTGCCAATTTTTATCCATGCAACATTGCGATGCCCAACACCTGCTGCCGCAGCTAGCGCCACCCGAATTGCATCACCATGGGACACCATGATGATCGAATCAACATCGTATTCTCTGATTCGCTCTAGAAGAGCTGTCATGCGTAGATACACATCAGCGATAGATTCACCGCCGCCCCACCGGATCTCAGAAATATCCATACCTGTTGGCGTAGGTTCAGCGACGAGCTCGTCATGCCGTTTGCCTTCCAACGAACCTAATGACTGCTCGCGCAACGCTGGCTCTGCCACCACTTGCAACCCCAAACGGGCAGCGATAACTTCAGCAGTCTGCATAGCTCGATCTTGGTCGCTACTCAATAGCATAGTGGCGCCTAAATCACGCTCGGCTAACTCAGCTGCAACCTGCGCAGCTTGCTCCCAACCTTTTTCCGTCAACGGCACCTGCATCGTCTGTCCTTGCAAACGCTTTTCGACATTCCAGGAGGACTCACCGTGGCGAACAAAATAAAACCGGGGCATGCAGGAACCCTAGCCACTCGCGGCGCTGCTGTCGCCTTGGGGATCATTATTGATACTTATGTTGGTGATCCACAGCGCTGGCATCCGGTCGCTGGTTTCGGCAATTGGGCACTCTGGCTAGAAAAACGTTGCTGGGCAGATTCTGTCACCCGCGGCACCCTATTTTGGACAACAGCAGTCGCACCCGTAGCTATTGGAGGTTGGGTGCTAGAGCAGTTATCTCGACGCCATCGCCTGACCTATCTTGCCGCTACCGCGCTATCAACCTGGGCATGTGTGGGAGCCACTTCACTAGCGCGTGAAGGCATGATTATGTCTGATCTTTTAGAAGCTGGCGACCTTAGCCAAAGCCGGGCGCGACTAAGCCACCTATGTGGCCGACTAGCTGATGATCTGTCATCCTCAGAATTAACCCGAGCCGCAGTAGAATCCATAGCCGAAAATGCTAACGACGCGGTCGTAGCCCCAATATTTTGGGTAGCTATCGCTGGTATCCCCGGAATCGTAACTCATCGAGCTATCAACACACTTGATGCGATGATTGGGCACCACAATTCCCGTTACGAAAACTTTGGGGCTACTTCAGCACGCCTCGACGATGCCGCCGCATGGATCTCCGCACGAATCACCGGAACGCTTGGCTGTTTATGCGCTCGTACCGTATCTGGTGATCCAATCCAAGCCTGGAAAATAATGCTCCGCGATGCTAACCAACACCCCTCCCCTAACGGCGGTTGGTGCGAATCTGCTTGGGCGGGAGCTCTTAACGTCACGTTAGGCGGACGTAACGTGTACTCTGGCGGACGCGTTGAAGATCGAGGTCTGTTAGGGGATGGGCCACGTCCAGAACCTGCTGATGCACGCCGTGCCGCAAAACTATTGCGAGCAGTGACAGTAGGGGCGACTGCCCTAGCTGGTGTCACATTGACAACTCTTGCGATGCGATCGCGTCGCCATGACGAAAGGAACCGTCGATGAGCGGTCTCTTAATTGCGGGAACTTCTTCAGATGCTGGCAAGTCACTTGTCGTCACTGGACTAGCCCGCGCATTAGTACGTCGTGGCGTAGATGTAGTGCCTTATAAAGCACAAAATATGAGTAATAACTCCATGGTTTGCCGCGACGGATCTGAAATCGGCCGCGCTCAATACCTACAAGCGCAAGCAGCCAAGGTAGAACCCAGCAGTGCGATGAATCCGGTGCTGCTGAAGCCGGGGACTGATCGTCGTAGTTTTGTGGTGACCCGAGGACGTCCCGATGGGGTACTCGAAGCCGGACAATATGCAACCGGACGTGCTCACCTCAAAGAAGCTGCCCATGCTGCTTACCAAGAACTCGCAGCTAGTCACGAACTAGTGTTATGCGAAGGAGCCGGATCTCCGGCAGAAATAAATCTTCGTGCTGGGGATTACGTCAATATGGGGTTAGCTCGCGCGTTCAACCTGCCCGTAGTACTGGTAGGAGATATCGATCGTGGTGGGGTTCTTGCGAGCCTTTACGGAACCTGGGCGTTACTTGAAGATGCTGACCGGGGGCTACTTTCTGGATACATCATCAACAAATTTCGTGGCGATAGTAGCGTTCTAGCTCCCGGCCTTATCGATATTACTTCCCGCTCCGGGTTACGTAACTTTGGTGTTTTGCCATGGCTCCACGGGGTATGGCTCGACGGCGAAGACGCGCTGGAAGTAGGCAGATGGCGTAACGAATCTCTAGACATTGGCGATAGCGATCTTCGGATTGCTGTGGTGCGCCTACCGCGAATCTCTAATGCTACCGACGTCGATGCACTAGCCAACGAACCAGGTGTTCATGTCATGGTTACCACAGATCCCCGTATTATTGCTGGCGCTGACATTGTGGTTATCCCTGGTTCTAGATCAACTGTCGATGATCTAGCATGGTTACACCGCGAAGGCATTGCTGAAGTGATCGTGGCTCGTCACCAAGCTGGTCGTCCGATCGTTGGCATTTGTGGTGGCTATCAAATGCTCGCAGACACTATTGATGACGATATCGAATCAAAAAATGGGCTAGTAGCTGGGTTGGGAGCACTTCCAGTTTCTGTGCTTTTCGGGGAAGAAAAGATCCTAGCTCGTCCACAAGGACAGTGGCGAGAACATCAAGTTGATGGCTATGAGATTCATCACGGAATCTGTCAGGTCAATGGCGCTGCCGAGCCTTTCTTAGACGGCTGTCGCGTCAAAAATACTTTCGGTACGTTATGGCACGGTGCTTTTGAATGTGATTCTTTCCGAAGAGCCTGGCTATCGGAAATGGCTCAAGCAGTGGGACGCAGCTGGACCCCTGCCCCTGATACCCCCGGATACAGCGATCGTCGCGAGATGATGATCGAAACTCTTGCTGACGCTGTCGACGAACATCTTGACGTTACCGCACTACTTAATCTTGCCAAGGAGCAGTCATGAAAGGCGTCCCCCCTACTACCACAGGCCCCAGCACTCGCGAGCTACGCCGCCAGCCCAGACTTATCGTCAATACTGGAGAAGGCAAAGGCAAATCGACAGCCGCATTCGGCACCGCATTACGCGGTTGGTCGCAAGGGTTCTCCATTGGAGTTTTCCAATTCGTAAAATCAGCAAAATGGCATGTCGGAGAACGTACTGCCCTAGAGGAATTGGGGCACCTCCATCAAGCAACTGGCGTCGGCGGACCAGTAACTTGGGAGGTAATGGGAGCAGGCTGGACTTGGTTGCGTTCTACCGCCGATATCGATCAAGCAGAGTTGGCGCGGCAAGGATGGGATCATGTTCGCGCGCTACTAGCTGCACAAACCCATGATCTTTATGTTCTTGATGAGTTCACCTATACCCTCAGCCGCGGATGGCTCGACACCGATGAGGTCATTGATGTTCTTCGTAACCGCCCCGGCTATCAGCACGTCATTGTTACTGGGCGAGGAGCTCCCGCAGCACTCGTAGAAGCTGCTGACTTAGTTACCGAAATGACGAAAATAAAGCATCCTTTTGATAAAGGAGCTAAAGGACAGGCAGGCATCGAATGGTAACCGTCCCTCGTTTGGCATTAGGCGCTATCGCTTCCAGCCAAGGTAAAACTACTGCCACTATTGGTTTACTAGGTGCCCTATATGCCCGTGGCCTTGTCGTAGCACCTTTCAAAATTGGACCAGACTATATTGATCCGGGTTTTCATACGATGGCAGCCCACCGAGTAGGACGCAATCTTGATCCTCACTTGTGTGGCGAAGATCGAATAGCGCCGCTACTTGCGCATGGAGCTGCAGGAGCTGATATTGCCATTCTCGAAGGTGCGATGGGGCTATTCGACGGCCGGATTGGCACTGATGCGATAGGTGGCGGAGCTTTTGGTTCTAGTGCTCACGTTGTCGCTCTGACACAAACACCGGTTCTGTTGGTTCTAGACGCTTCTAAATCTTCTCGTACCGTTGCTGCAGTTGCTGCTGGCATGGCACACCATGACCCCGCTGTTAAAGTAGCTGGAGTTTTACTTAATCGATGTGGATCAGCCCGTAATATCGCTGAAATCCGTCGTATTCTTGAAGCTGATGGGCTTCCAGTCGTAGGTACACTTCCCAAAAGTTCTACCGTACAAGCACCTTCTCGTCACCTAGGCCTTATTCCTGCTGCCGAACTAGCCAAATCCAGTTCGGTACTGGCAGCAGCAACGCAACTGGTCACAGATAATTGTGACCTTGACGCTATTTTGGCATTGGCCCAGAGCGCCCCCGAGCTAACTAGTGAACCTTGGAATCCTGCTGCTGAAGTAACACCTGTTTCCGGACGTCCTCGAATCGCTGTTGCAACTGGTCGAGCTTTCACTTTCCGCTACGCCGAAACTGATGATCTACTACGAGCTGCTGGCTGTGAACCTGTTCCTATCGACCCTATCTGCGATCTGCAATTGCCTAGCGATATTGACGGGTTACTTATCGGCGGCGGATTCCCTGAAGAACATGCTGCCGCATTATCGGCAAATATCTCCCTGCGAACTGATATCTCCCGTGCAGTGAAATCTGGGCTTCCTACTATCGCCGAATGTGCTGGTTTACTGTATTTGTGTCGCACCCTTGACGGAGCAGAAATGGCTGGTGCAATCGACGCGGACGCAGTCATGACTAAGACACTAACTTTGCGTTACCACGACATCAGCTGTGAGCATGATTCGTTAGCTGGCGAGGCTGGAACCACTCTTACTGCCCACGAGTTCCATCGCACTGTCACAACCTTTGATGATGGCTATCTGACAGCCTTCAATCGAGGAGACAATACTGGGGAAGGTATCTGCGTAGATCCTGCAAATACCGGCACTTCGACGCTATTAGCCACCTACCAGCATATTCATTGGGCCGGACATCCACAGATCTGCCAACGTTTCGCAGCAGCAGCAGCTTCGCATAAAGCACAGCGCTCTGCGCAACAATTGCAGCCGTGGGAAGCAGCCCGTAACCAGATTCTGCCTCCGCCTGCTTCTGTCCCAGCTGACGAACCAGATTTACGACATCACGGGGATCAAGATGCCGTACCCGGATTGATAGATCTTGCCGTCAATGTGAGGGATGCTACTCCCCCTGCTTGGCTGCAAGAAACGCTCATTTCCGGTGCTAGTCAGTGGGCTCGTTATCCTGATGTAACCAAAGCTCGTGAAGCTATCGCTGCTCGACATAAAGTTCCCGTCGATATGGTGTTACCCACCGCTGGCGGGGCAGAAGCCTTCACTCTTATTGCCCAAGCGTTCGGGCCAGCTACTGCAACTATCGTGCACCCGCAATTCACAGAGCCAGAACAAGCTCTACGTAGTGCTGGCTGGAAGATTAACCGCCTACTACTAACTGCTGCAGAAAGTTTCTCATTAGCTCCAGTGTTACCGCAGATCCAAAGTGATAACAGCGCTCTAGTTGCCATTGGAAATCCCACGAACCCAACTGGGGCACTTCACTCACGCCGCGCTATTGGTTCTCTAGCAACCCCCGATCGCATCGTTCTGGTAGATGAAGCTTTCATGGATGCGGTTCCTGACGAAACTGAATCGATGATCAGCAATAATATGGCTGGGATTCTAGTTATTCGTTCATTGACGAAAACTTGGTCATTAGCTGGGATTCGAGCTGGCTACGTCGTCGGAGATCCTAAGTTAATTGCAAAACTTGCTGCAATACAGCCTCCTTGGTCGGTATCCACACCTGCTGCTGACGCGATGATTGCTTGCTCTAGCGATACTGCAACTGCCGCAGCCAATAGCTGGGCACAATCCCTCATCGCTCCTCGCAAACAATTAGTGACCAAACTACGAGAAGCTGGCTTCCCAGTCGTCGGAACTCCCGCTACCCCATTCCTACTGGTAGATTGCGCTACATTGGGCGATCTTCCAATACGCGAATCACTAGCTAAGCTAGGTTTTGCAGTACGTCGGGGCGAATCTTTCCCCGGTTTGGGCACTTCATGGATTCGTATAGCGCAACGCGATGAAGCCACTATGTCTGCTTTCGTTGCCGCTCTTGTTCAACTTAAGGAACAACAGTGAGTCTTCTCGATGAAACCTTAGCGGCGATCTTCCCTATCGATGAGCAATATCTCCATCAAGCTGAAGCACATCAGCTGACGCTCACCAAACCTCCGGGTTCACTAGGAATGCTAGAAACTGTCGGGAACCAGCTTTGTGCTATTGCCCAGCAATGCCCACCACCTGTCCCAACGCATCCTTCGCTAATCATTTTTGCTGGCGATCACGGTATTTACCGGCACCATATTTCACCGTGGCCGCAAGCAGTTACTTTGCAGATGGCCAGCAACCTCGCTGCTGGTGGCGCTGGTGGATCTGTACTTGCTCGCAGTATGGGGGCTACGATGCGAGTCATCGATCTAGGTATGCTGACGCCACTTCCAGCTAGCGCCGGCGTAGAGGACCGTCGTATTTGTGCCGGTACCGCTGATTTCACAGTGCAGCCAGCCTTAACTATCGCTGAGGCTCGTGCTGCTATCGAAACTGGCATATCGATTGCTCACGAGGAGATTTCAGGCGGCGCTAACCTAATTCTCCCCGGTGAAGTAGGGATCGGAAATACCACCCCAGCAGCAGCTCTTATTGCTGCTTTTACTGGCTCTGATCCAGCCTTAGTGACAGGTAGAGGTGCTGATGCTGGTGATGAGATGCTGCTACGTAAGCAGCAGGTTGTCGCCGCTGGTTTGTTGCGCCATCAAAAGTTAACTGACCCTATTGAATTACTTGCTGCGCTGGGCGGTTTAGAACATGCTGCCATGGTAGGGCTATATCTTGGCGCAGCAAGTAAAAATATCCCTATCGTGCTTGATGGGATTATTGCTTGTGCCGCCGCTCTGGTTACACAGCGACTGTGCCCTGAGATAACTGGTTACTTGATTGCTGGTCATGTAGGAGCTGAACCAGGTATTGCTGTAGCTCATGCTCAGTTGAGGTTAACTCCCCTAGTCTCATTAGGTTTACGACTAGGGGAAGGTACTGGCGCCCTATGTGCGGTACCTCTTGTCCAAGGTGGAGCACGTATTCTTAACGATATGGCTACCTTTGATAGCGCAGCAGTGTCAGATCGGATTGACCTATGAAGATGCTTCTCACCGGCGGCGTTCGCTCAGGAAAATCTCATCACGGCGAACAAATCGCTCTTACTTACCCAAATGTCACTTACCTAGCAACTTCCCAGCGACGCGACGACGATCCCGAATGGCAATCTCGTATTCGCCTGCATGAAAGTCGTCGCCCTGCACATTGGAATGTCCTAGAGACGTTAGACATTGCCGGCGAACTATCGCGTGATGATAGTGCTGTAGTTCTTGTTGACTGTATCGGTGTCTGGCTAACGCGTATCTTGACGCAAACTGAATGCTGGCAGGAACCGCTACCGCAAACTTGTCTTCAAGCCGCTCGTCAGCACTGCGAAGACTTAGTAACTGCTGTAAAAAACACTCATCGTGATGTCATTTTGGTCACTAATGAGGTGGGTTGGGGCGTAGTACCAGCTTATGCTTCCGGACGACTATTCGCCGACGAGCTGGGTCGGCTCAACGCTAATCTTGCTGCTATCTGTGATGAGGTTACGTTCTACGTCGCTGGGATAGGTGTTCCGATAAAGAGCAACGGGGCTAAGTCATGATCCGGGCATTTCGGGCTAGTTTTAGTTTTTTCACGATCATTCCGGTTCCACCACTGCTCAACGTTGATCGCGACGATGCCCGTCGTGCGGTAGTAGTGATGCCATGGCTAGGTCTTATCCTTGGAGCGCTCAGCGCAATCGTAGGAGGCCTCTTGTGGTGGCGCACTGGTATGGGTTTCTTAGCTGGTATTACAGTCCTGACAGTGCTCTCAGCCACTACTGGCGCTATGCATCTTGATGGTATCGCTGATACTGCCGACGGGTTAGGGTCGCGACAAAGTATCGATGTTGCCCTTACCATCATGAAAAAATCTGATATTGGACCGATGGGAGTTGCCACCCTAGTTCTTGATCTATTGTTGGGGGCAGCACTCTTAGGATCTCTGCCTAGCTGGCAGTGGCTTATCGTCGCGGCTTTACTGGGGCCAGCTATCGGTCGCGCCAGTATTTTGCTCGCTACTCGACGCGGGATTCCTTGTATCCGCCCAGGTGGTTTTGGTTCGCTATTTGCTGAGGTTACTCCTGGCTGGCAAGCAGTTAGCTCCACAGCATTACTTATTGCGACACTAGCTGGAGTAGGGTTCTGGGCTGGTAGCTGGGCTGGTGTGCTCTACGCCTGTGCCGCGGCAGTAGGTTCGCTACTAGTTGATCTACTCTGGCGTAAACATCTACTACTCCGGCTGGGAGGTCTAACTGGGGATATGTTTGGATCTTTAGTTGAAGTAGGACAGTTAGCTGCTTGGCTAATTCTGGTTATTGCTGTTTCTTCATAATTTTGACGCTATGAGCTTTTCAACCAGTTGGCTTTGATCTCAAAGTTACCTAATTTTTGGACGCTGGGATTTCATCCCCGCCTGCCCGCTACAAGTCTCCAGCAATTCTCAAATCTTACGTCGCCTAGTTACATTATTTGAACCTGTTCCCAAATATCGAAGATCGTTATAACGCAGAAGATCCGCTCCCCGGTTAAGGGAAGCGGATCTTCTAAAACGATCAGGCAGTGCCTGCGTTAGTTAAGATCAGGCAATGATCTTGGTAACGCGACCGGCGCCAACCGTGCGTCCACCCTCGCGGATGGCGAACTTGAGCTGATCTTCCATAGCGATCGGCTTGTTCAGGTGCACGGTCATGTCGGTGTTGTCACCAGGCATAACCATGTCCTTGCCCTCAGGCAGGGTTACTACGCCAGTTACGTCCGTGGTACGGAAGTAGAACTGAGGTGAGTAGTTGGTGAAGAACGGCTTGTGACGGCCACCCTCCTCCTTGGTTAGGATGTAGACGTTACCCTCGAAGTCGGTGTGAGGAGTGGTCGAACCCGGCTTGATAACAACCATGCCGCGCTCTACGTCTTCCTTCTTGGTACCGCGAAGCAACAGACCGACGTTCTCGCCAGCGCGACCCTCGTCGAGGATCTTGCGGAACATCTCAACACCGGTAACGGTGGTGGTCTGCTTCTCGGGACGGATACCGATGATGTCGACGACGTCGCCCGTGTTCACGATGCCACGCTCGATACGACCGGTGATAACGGTGCCACGACCGGTGATGGTGAAGACATCCTCAACTGGCATGAGGAACGGCTTGTCCGTCTCACGCTCAGGCTGTGGGATGTAGGAGTCAACGGCGTCCATGAGTTCGCCGATGGCGTCGCCCCACTTGGCGTCACCGTTGAGTGCCGGGAAGGCAGCAACGCGGACGACTGGGCAGTTGTCACCGTCGAATTCCTGCGAAGACAGGAGTTCACGGACCTCCATCTCGACGAGCTCGATGAGCTCTTCGTCGTCAACCATGTCGCACTTGTTAAGAGCAACGACGATGGCCGGAACGCCAACCTGGCGAGCTAGAAGGACGTGCTCACGGGTCTGAGGCATCGGACCGTCGGTGGCGGCGACAACGAGAATCGCGCCGTCCATCTGAGCAGCACCGGTGATCATGTTCTTGACGTAGTCGGCGTGGCCGGGGCAGTCAACGTGAGCGTAGTGACGCTGTTCAGTCTGGTACTCGATGTGAGCGATCGAGATGGTGATACCGCGCTGACGCTCTTCGGGGGCCTTGTCGATCTGATCGAACGGCGAGGCCTCATTGAGGGTCGGGTACTTGTCGTGGAGCACCTTCGAGATCGCCGCGGTGAGGGTGGTCTTGCCGTGGTCGATGTGCCCGATGGTGCCGATGTTGCAGTGCGGCTTGGTCCGCTCGAACTTGGCCTTTGCCACTGGGGCTCCTTGTTGTTGAATGCACCGCGGTCGCGGAGCGTGGTTTACTTCTACTGACAGAGTAGTTGATCCTCGATAGAGGACTCAACCAGTTTTGTGCACAAGGGGCAGGAGAGTCAACTCCAACAGGAATTTTTCCTGCCCCTCATACTCAAAATTTAGTTTTTACTCGCCGCCACGAGCCTTCTGAATGATCTCATCAGAGATATTCTTGGGAGTCTCAGCGTAGGAATCGAACTCCATGGAGTACGAAGCCTGCCCTGAGGTCTTGGAACGAAGATCGCCGACATAGCCGAACATCTCCGATAGCGGTACAGCGGCACGAACAACCTTGTTTCCATGGACTTCGTCCATTTCACGAATCTGTCCGCGACGTGCGTTGATATCACCGATAACTGTACCTAAGTAATCCTCAGGTGTGGTAACTTCGACAGCCATCAATGGCTCCAGCAGAGCCGGATCGGCTTTGCGTGCAGCTTCTTTGAAGGCCATAGAACCGGCGATCTTGAAGGCCATTTCCGAAGAGTCAACGTCATGGTAGGCGCCATCTTCGAGGGTAACCTTAATATCTTCAACAGCGTAGCCAGCAAGAACACCGAACTGCATGGCGTCCTTGATGCCAGCATCAACGGCAGGAATGTATTCGCGAGGAATACGTCCACCGGTAACACCATTGACGAATTCGTAGCCGAAGCCCGGCTCCTGCGGCTCAATCGTGATAACGACCTTGCCGTACTGACCCGAACCACCCGACTGCTTCTTGTGGGTGTATTCGACGTGCTCAGCCTTGCGACGCAATGTTTCGCGGTAAGCAACCTGTGGCTTACCAACATTGGCCTCAACCTTGAATTCACGCTTCATGCGGTCAATCAAGATCTCTAGGTGCAGCTCTCCCATACCAGCGATGATGGTCTGTCCGGTTTCCTCATCCGTATGGACGCGGAAGGTTGGATCTTCTTCGGCAAGGCGCTGAATCGCCATACCGAGCTTCTCCTGGTCAGACTTAGTCTTGGGCTCGATAGCCTGCTCAATAACTGGAGCCGGGAATTCCATGGACTCCAAAATGATTGGGTTGGCTGGATCACACAAGGTTTCACCGGTTCCGGTGTCCTTGAGTCCCATGACGGCGCAAATCATACCCGCACCAATAGCGGATAGTTCTTCGCGCTTATTGGCATGCATCTGGTAGATCTTACCGATGCGCTCTTTCTTACCCTTGGTTCCGTTAAGAACCTGAGTACCAGCTTCAAGAACACCCGAGTAAACTCGAACGAAGGTCAACTTACCCAAATGCGGGTCAGCTGCGATCTTGAAAGCTAGCGCCGAAAGTGGCTCATCATTAGCTGGGTGACGCTCTAGCTCCACTGCTTCATTGCCTGGCTTGTAGCCGTCAATGGCGGGGATATCGAGCGGCGATGGAAGGTAATCGACAATGGCGTCAAGCAGCGGCTGGACACCCTTGTTTTTGAACGATGTACCACAGACGATGGCATTGCCCTTATTGTCGAGAACCGAACGACGGATCGCAGCCTTAATGACTGAAATTTCAATTGCGTCATGATCCTCGGCATCAAGGTAGAGCTCAGCGAACTCATCATCCATGTCAGCCAGAGTTTCGAGCATTTCGGCGCGGCCTTCAATAGCCCGATCCATATGCTCGGCTGGAATCTCAACCAGTTCGTAGTCGACAAGAGCCGGCTTAACGTCTAGCTCCCACATGTATGCCTTCATCTGAACTAAATCGATGACGCCACGGAATTCCTGCTCGGCACCGATAGGCAGCTGAATGACAATTGGGTTCGCCATAAGGCGTTCCTTAACTGTCTTTAGGCAGTGGTCGAACGATGCACCAGTACGGTCCATCTTGTTGAAGTAGCAGATACGCGGAACGTTGTACTTCGTGGCCTGACGCCATACGGTCTGCGACTGCGGTTCAACACCAGCTACACCGTCGAATACGGCGACAGCACCGTCAAGGACGCGGAGCGAACGCTCCACCTCCATGGTGAAGTCCACGTGTCCGGGGGTATCGATGATGTTGATCTGGTGGTTGTCCCAGAAACAGGTGGTAGCAGCAGAAGTAATCGTGATACCACGCTCCTGCTCCTGCTCCATCCAGTCCATGGTGGCAGCGCCGTCATGAACTTCACCGATTTTGTAGGTAATACCGGTGTAGAACAGGATGCGCTCAGTCGTGGTGGTCTTGCCAGCATCGATGTGAGCCATGATGCCGATATTGCGAACCTTGTGCAGGTCGACATTGATGTCGATGGACACTCGGGATCCTTATCCGTTGAAGTGGTTAGGGAACGCGCTGATCACCAGCGGTAGTGAGCGAAGGCACGGTTGGCTTCAGCCATCTTGTGCGTATCTTCGCGCTTCTTGACCGCAGCACCTAGGCCGTTGGAGGCATCTAGGATCTCATTCATGAGACGCTCGGCCATCGTCTTCTCACGACGCTGACGGGAGTATCCGACGAGCCAACGCATAGCAAGCGTGTTAGCGCGAGCCGGCTTTACCTCGACTGGAACCTGGTAGGTAGCGCCGCCAACACGACGTGAGCGAACCTCAACGGCGGGGCGGACATTGTCCAGCGCGCGCTTGAGAGTCTGAACCGGATCGATGCCGGTCTTCTCACGGGTGCCTTCGAGGGCGGTGTAAACGATGTTCTGCGCCGTGGTCTTCTTGCCATCAAGCAAAATC
This sequence comes from Propionibacteriaceae bacterium, assembly GCA_051654905.1. Taxonomy (GTDB): domain Bacteria; phylum Actinomycetota; class Actinomycetes; order Propionibacteriales; family Propionibacteriaceae; genus JBOFIQ01. The sequence continues at coordinate 198,727 of JBOFYY010000159.1, read as the reverse complement.
TTGCTGACGAGCTGAGAAACGACTGGGGAACCGTAAACCGGATCCACCATTACGGGACGCTTGGGAGCGGGACCCTTGCGAGGCATTACTTCTCCTTCTTTGCGCCGTAGCGGCTACGAGCCTGCTTGCGGTTCTTAACACCCTGCGTATCGAGAGCGCCACGAATGATCTTGTAACGAACACCCGGGAGGTCCTTAACACGACCACCACGCACGAGCACCATTGAGTGCTCCTGAAGGTTATGTCCGACGCCTGGGATGTACGCAGTCACCTCAATACCAGATGACAAACGCACACGGGCTACTTTACGAAGAGCCGAGTTCGGCTTCTTAGGAGTAGTGGTGTACACACGAGTGCACACGCCGCGGCGCTGCGGGGAACCCTTAAGCGCGGGGGTCTTATTCTTGCTGACCTTATCGGTCCGGCCCTTGCGGACCAGCTGCTGAATAGTAGGCACTGGCCTAAATCTCTTTCGTTGTCTGAAGTGTGAGCGGGTTCGCTCCACTTAACTGCGCAGAAACCTTCATTCCCTCCGATACCCGACCCAGCAACAGGCGGCTACTTTCAAGAAATCACATCACTGCCGTACGCTCCACGACTCCAGCCGATTCACCTCGCAACGAGAAGGTGCCGGAAGCGAAGGGACGCGCACGTGGCTCGGGACATGCCGAACCAATACATAAGGCTATCTCGCCTAAGGCTTTGGGTCAAAATCGCTGGTCAAGGCGACACACCGAAAAACTTTTTAGATGCTGTCGACAAATACCAGTTTACGATGCCGCAGCAGTATGCTCCTTGTCTAGCTGACCGATTAGCGCTACTCGCTCAGCATGCCGTCCGCCTTCAAAAGAAGCCCCCAAGAACTCATCTACGAGAAGTCGAGCCACATCCTCCCCCACTACTCTCCCTCCAAAACACAACACATTGGCATTATTGTGTAAACGGCAGTAACGAGCCGAATACGGCTCAGAAACACAAGCTGCACGCACGCCTGGAACTTTGTTGGCCGCAATGGAGATACCTACTCCAGAACCGCATATCGCAATACCTAAATCAGCTTCCCCGTTAACTACCGAACGCCCAACAGCAGCACCCCAGAGTGGGTAGTCAGTACGCTCAGCAGTTTCTGGCCCCAGATGAAGCACCTCATGTCCCAACGAAACAACATACTCACGAATAATTTCTTTCATCGCGAAACCGGCATGATCTGATCCAACAGCAATACGCATAATAGAAGCTTAGCGGTCTTTCTTAACCCTAGAGAAATACTGCCGCGAACCCATATCCCATAAAAAGAACGGTGGGACAGTGCCGAAGCAACTGTCCCACCGCTTTATGAAATTACTAAAGGTCAGAGACCAAAGTTTCCGTAATCAATATCGTCCAGCGGAATGGCTGCTCCTGATCCCATGCCGAAGTCGTAATCATACGGGTCGTAGCTCACGGTGTAAGCAGCTGCACGTGCTTCTGCCGTAGGCTCCACCTTGATATCGCGGTAACGATCCAAACCAGTACCAGCAGGAATGAGCTTACCGAGAATAACATTCTCTTTAAGACCAACCAGCTTGTCTGACTTGCCATTGATCGCAGCATCGGTAAGTACCTTCGTTGTCTCCTGGAAGGAGGCAGCTGAGAGCCAAGATTCGGTAGCCAACGAGGCCTTTGTAATACCCATCAAAACCGGACGACCCTGTGCTGGCTGCTGTCCTTCAGCTACTACCTTGCGGTTCGCGCTCTCGAAGGACTGACGATCAGCTAGCTCACCTGGAAGCATCTGAGTATCACCAGACTCGATAACCGTCACTCGACGCAACATCTGGCGAATGATGATTTCGATGTGCTTATCGTGGATCGGAGCGCCCTGTGTGGCGTACACCTTCTGAACCTCGTCAACAAGGAACTGCTGCACTGCGCGCAGACCACGCAAGTTCAACACATCCTGAGGATCAAGGATACCGAAGGTGAGTTGCTGCCCAGCGACAACGCGTTCGCCATCAGCAACCTCAAGGCGAATACGACGCGGTACCTGGTATTCCAAGTCCTCTTCGCCATCTTCACGCTTGATGATGATCTTACGAGAGCGATCACCTTCATCGATCATCACCACACCAGCAGCACCAGCCATAGGAGCCTTACCCTTTGGCGTACGAGCTTCGAAAAGCTCCTGTACACGAGGTAGACCCTGAGTGATGTCGTCACCAGCCACACCACCAGTATGGAAGGTACGCATCGTCAACTGAGTACCAGGCTCGCCAATGGACTGAGCAGCAACGATGCCAACGGCCTCGCCTACATCAACAACCTTGCCGGTTGCCAGCGAACGTCCATAGCACATAGCGCAAGCACCCGCAGCAGCGTCACAGGTAAGGACTGAACGAACCTTAACTTCTGAAACACCAGTGCCAACTAGCATCTGAATGTTTACATCGCCGAGGTCAGTTCCTGCAGCTACGAGAATTTCACCCTTAGCATCAGTCACATCCTCAGCCAACGTACGAGCGTAAACAGCTGTCTCAACGTCGCCAGCAAGAACCAACTTGCCACTAGCTGATGTCGTCGCAATGGACTTCATCAGACCACGCTCAGTACCACAATCCTCTTCACGGATGATGACATCTTGCGAAACGTCAACAAGACGACGAGTCAAGTAACCCGAGTCAGCAGTACGTAGAGCGGTATCAGCCTGTCCCTTACGTCCACCATGTGTCGAAATGAAGTACTCCAAAACCGAAAGACCTTCACGGAAGTTCGACTTGATCGGGCGAGGAATAATCTCACCCTTCGGGTTAGCCACCAAGCCTCGCATAGCAGCAATCTGACGCATCTGAGTCATATTGCCTCGTGCACCAGAGTCAACCATCATGAAGATCGGGTTGGTCTTGGTGAAGTTCTTTTCCATAGCTTGAGTTAGCTCGGCAGTAGCTTCAGTCCAAATCTGGTTCAGCTCAGAACGCTTCTCTTCTTCAGTTACCTGACCACGTTCATAGAGCTTATCGATCTTGGCAGCCTTGACCTCGTAACGAGCCAAAATCTCTGGCTTATTAGGAGGAGTCATTACATCAGAAATAGATACAGTAACGCCTGAACGTGAACCCCAACGGAATCCAAGATCCTTCAAAGCGTCCAGAACCTGAGTTACCTCAACCATCATGTAACGCTCAGCTAGCTCATTGACGATATGGCCAATCTGCTTCTTACCCACGAGGAAATCGACGAATGGGTAATCATTCGGCAAAGCCTCATTGAATAAAGCCTGCCCCAGCGTCGTATCCAGAACAACCGAACCGTCAGCACGCAGCTGTTTACCAGCTGGCGGGACGATACCTGTCATCCGAATCTTGACCTTGGAGCTGACCGAGATTTCGCCACGATCAAAAGCCATCATGGCTTCAGCAACCGAGGAGAATGCACGTCCTTCACCAGGCTGACCATCAAGTGCCATTGTCAAGAAGTACATGCCGATGATCATCTCGTGCGATGGCAATGCCACCGGACGACCATCAGCAGGCTTGAGGATGTTATTGCTCGAAAGCATCAACACGCGAGCCTCTGCCTGTGCCTCTGCCGATAGTGGTAGATGGACAGCCATCTGGTCACCGTCAAAGTCAGCGTTGAAGGCTGCACAGACCAATGGGTGTAGCTGGATAGCCTTACCCTCGATCAGCTGAGGTTCGAATGCCTGAATACCCAGACGGTGCAGCGTAGGCGCACGGTTGAGTAGTACTGGATGCTCGCGAATAACCTCTTCTAGCACATCCCAAACATGCGGGTGACGACGCTCAACCATGCGCTTGGCGGCCTTGATGTTTTGAGCCAAGCTCAGATCATCAAGACGCTTCATAACGAAAGGCTTGAACAGCTCTAGCGCCATATCCTTTGGCAGACCACACTGATGTAGCTTCAGTTGCGGGCCAACAACGATAACTGAACGGCCTGAGTAATCAACACGCTTACCCAGCAAGTTCTGACGGAATCGTCCTTGCTTGCCTTTGAGCATGTCCGAAATGGACTTAAGCGGACGGTTGCCTGGACCAGTAACTGGACGGCCACGACGACCATTATCGAAGAGCGAATCAACTGCTTCCTGCAGCATACGCTTTTCGTTATTGACGATGATCTCTGGAGCGCCAAGATCCAATAGCCGCTTGAGACGGTTATTACGGTTGATAACTCGACGGTAGAGGTCGTTCAAGTCTGACGTTGCGAAGCGTCCACCATCAAGCTGCACCATTGGACGTAGATCTGGCGGAATAACAGGAACACAGTCGAGAACCATTGCTGCCGGAGAATTTCCTGTAGCTAGGAATGCCGAAACTACCTTCAACCGCTTGAGAGCTCGCGTCTTACGCTGCCCCTTGCCTGTCTTAATAGTGTTGCGGAGCGATTCAACCTCAGAAGCAAGATCGAAGTCCTGTAGACGACGCTGCACTGCAGCAGCACCCATCGAACCTTCGAAGTAACGACCAAAGCGATTCTTCATCTCGCGGTAAAGGATCTCATCGCCTTCAAGGTCTTGTACCTTGAGTGACTTGAATCGTGCCCACACTGCATCCAAACGATCGGTATCACGCTGTGCGCGGTCACGCAGCTGCTTGATTTCCTTTTCGCTTGCGTCACGAACCTTCTTGCGGAGTTCAGCTTTAGCACCCTCAGCTTCAAGCTGCGCCAAATCCTCCTCAAGCTTGCTCATGCGAGCCTCGATATTAGCGTCGCGCTTCTTTTCGATCTGTGCCCGCTCTGTAGTGACCTTAGCCTCAAGAGACGGTAGATCACGATGACGGGCATCCTCGTCAACAGCAGTAATCATGTATGCCGCGAAGTAAATGACCTTTTCCAGGTCCTTCGGAGCAATATCTAATAGGTATCCCAAGCGCGAAGGAACGCCCTTGAAGTACCAAATATGAGTAACAGGAGCAGCTAGTTCAATGTGTCCCATACGATCACGGCGCACATTGGAACGAGTGACCTCAACGCCACATCGTTCACAAATGATGCCCTTGAAACGGACACGCTTGTACTTGCCACAGGTGCACTCCCAGTCACGGGTGGGGCCAAAGATCTTCTCACAGAAGAGGCCGTCACGCTCGGGCTTGAGGGTACGGTAATTAATGGTCTCCGGCTTTTTAACCTCGCCGTAGCTCCACTCGCGGATCTGTTCCGCTGTAGCGAGCCCGATACGCAGCTCGTCGAAGAAGTTCACGTCCAGCACGTTGCTTCTCTTTCCTTGGGGTCGTCTGAGTTAGTGTCGGTTGACTGAGCGTTAACTCAGACTTCTTCAACGGCGACGAAGCTATCGGCGCCACCGGGACGACGGGACAGGTCGATGCCGAAATCATCCGAAGCGCGGTAATCATCTTCCACGTCACGGAGTTCGACGATGCTGCCGTCGCTCGATAGAACATCGACGCTAAGGCAGAGCGACTTCATTTCCTTGACCAAAACCTTGAATGATTCAGGGATTCCTGGTTCAGGGATATTTTCGCCCTTAACAATGGCTTCATAAACTTTCACGCGGCCCGAGACATCATCAGATTTGATGGTAAGGAGCTCTTGGAGTGCCCAGGCGGCACCGTATGCCTCAAGCGCCCAAACTTCCATCTCACCAAAACGCTGACCACCGAACTGTGCTTTACCACCAAGTGGCTGCTGGGTGATCATCGAGTATGGACCCGTTGAACGAGCGTGAATCTTGTCATCTACCAAGTGGTGCAGCTTCAACATGTACATGTAGCCGATACCAGTTTTAGCTGGGAAAGGCTCGCCGGTACGACCGTCGAATAGTTGCGCCTTACCGCCCTCGTCGACGATACGGATACCGTCGCGAGTTGGGTTGGAGTAACCAAGAAGACCAGTAATTTCTTCCTCAGTAGCGCCGTCGAAGACTGGCGTAGCAACGATCTGGTTACCAGGCATAGAACCTAGCCCCAGCTCGATCAGGCGCTTAGCCCACGGCTCTTCCGATTCAGTAATATCCCAACCAGTCTTAGCGATCCAGCCAAGGTGGGTTTCCAATACCTGACCGATGTTCATTCGAGAAGGAACACCAAGGGGGTTCAGAACAATATCGACCGGAGTTCCATCCTCAAGGAATGGCATATCTTCTACCGGAAGAATCTTGGAAATAACACCCTTATTTCCGTGGCGACCAGCGAGCTTGTCACCATCAGAAATCTTACGCTTCTGCGCAACATGGACCCGAACCATTTGGTTCACGCCTGGAGGAAGTTCGTCGCCCTCTTCACGATCGAAGATACGAACGCCGATAACAACGCCAGTCTCACCGTGCGGAACGCGCATCGAAGTATCGCGAACTTCACGAGCCTTTTCGCCAAAGATGGCGCGCAACAGACGTTCTTCTGGTGTAAGTTCGGTTTCACCCTTCGGGGTGACCTTACCTACTAAAATATCGCCAGTTGTGACCTCAGCACCGATACGGATGATGCCACGCTCGTCAAGATTGGCAAGCATATCTTCACCGACGTTGGGGATATCCCGAGTGATCTCTTCGGCACCAAGTTTGGTGTCACGAGCATCAACCTCATGCTCCTCGATATGAATCGAGGTTAGGACATCTTCTTGCACAATTCGCTGCGAAAGAATGATGGCATCCTCGTAGTTATGCCCTTCCCAAGGCATGAAGGCTACAAGCATGTTCCGTCCAAGAGCCATTTCGCCTTGATCGGTACACGGACCATCAGCCAAAGGCACGCCAACCTCAACTCGCTGCCCTGGGGCAACTAGTGGACGCTGGTTCGTGCAGGTTCCAGCGTTCGAGCGACGGAACTTGGAAAGTTTGTAAGTCTGGTAAGTGCCATCATCACAAGCAACGTCAATGAGATCTGCTGAAACGCTAGTGACTACACCAGCCTTCTCAGCAAGAGTTACCTCGCCGACGTCAACTGCGGAACGATACTCCATACCGGTACCAACAAAAGGTGCCTCATTCTTAATTAGCGGCACTGCCTGACGCTGCATGTTGGCGCCCATCAAGGCTCGCGAAGCATCGTCATGCTCAAGGAATGGAATTAACGCTGTAGCTACAGAGACCATCTGACGTGGCGAAACGTCCATATAATCGACCTCTGTTGGTGGCACGGTGTCGATATCTCCATGGCGCACGCGTACTAATACGCGCTCTTCCGCGAAACAACCATTTTCATCAAGGACAGCGTTAGCCTGTGCCACTATGAAACGATCTTCTTCATCTGCGCTCAAGTAATCGATCTGATCGGTTACTTTGCCATCGACACACTTACGGTATGGGGTCTCGATGAAACCAAAAGCATTAACGCGAGCGAAAGATGCTAGAGAACCAATCAAACCGATATTGGGGCCTTCAGGAGTTTCGATCGGGCACATACGTCCGTAGTGCGACGGGTGAACGTCACGAACTTCCATGCCAGCACGATCGCGAGACAAACCACCAGGTCCTAGAGCTGAAAGACGACGCTTATGCGTCAGCTCTGAAAGCGGGTTGTTCTGGTCCATAAACTGCGACAGCTGCGAAGTTCCAAAGAACTCTTTCAGCGCTGCAACCACAGGACGGATATTGATCAATGTTTGCGGAGTAATCGCCTCAATATCCTGAGTGGTCATACGATCGCGAACAACACGCTCCATACGACCAAGACCGGTGCGAAGCTGATTCTGGATCAACTCACCAACGGTACGAAGGCGACGGTTACCGAAGTGGTCAATGTCGTCGGCTTCGATAATGAGGCCATCAAGATCAGTACGACCCTCATGGAGAGCAACCACGAACTTGATAGCGCGAACGATATCGTCGGTGGTTAGTACCTGCTGGTCGAACGGCAGATTTAGCCCCAGCTTTTTGTTGATCTTGTAACGACCAACCTTAGCGGTGTCATAACGCTTCGGGTTGAAGTAGTAATTCTCTAGCAGCTGCTGAGCAGCTTCGCGGGTTGGTGGTTCACCAGGACGAAGTTTACGGTAAATATCGAGAAGAGCTTCATCTTGAGTGGATACGTGATCCTTCTCCAAGGTGATACGCATTGACTCGAACTCGCCAAACTCCTCGAGGATCTGGTCGTTAGTCCAGCCCAGAGCCTTAAGCAAAACTGTGACGTTCTGCTTACGCTTACGGTCTAGACGAACGCCAACTAAGTCGCGCTTATCTACTTCAAATTCTAGCCATGCACCACGTGAAGGAATGATCTTACAAGTGAAGATATCCTTATCCGAGGTCTTGTCGGGAGTCTGCTCAAAGTAGACACCAGGAGAACGTACGAGCTGCGACACAACGACGCGCTCGGTACCGTTGATGACGAAAGTCCCTTGCGGGGTCATCAACGGGAACTCTCCCATGAAAACGGTCTGGCCCTTGATTTCACCAGTTTCGTTGTTCATGAATTCTGCTTTGACATGCAAAGGCGCCGCGTAGGTGATGTCACGATCGCGACATTCCTCCACGGTGGCTTTAGGATCCTCAAAGCGCGGCTCTGAGAATGACAGACTCATAGTCTGAGAAAAGTCCTCAATGGGAGAGATCTCCTCAAAGATCTCCGTAAGCCCGGACTTTGTATTCACGTCGGTACGACCAGCGGCAAGCGCGTTATCGACGCGCTGGTGCCACTTCTCATTTCCAATAAGCCAATCGAACGATTCGACCTGAAGGTCGAGAAGGTTCGGTACTTCCATCGGCTCAGCGATCTTCGCGAACGAGATACGGCCAGTGGATGAGATAACGTGGGTGTTCTTCGACGCATTGCGCGAGGCGGCCAAGACTGGTTCCTTCCAAGCACCCGATTGGGGTATGTTGCGTGCAAGGTGATCCGAAAGATGATACGGATCACCCATATAGCGATGGGGCAAAAAACTACGTTAGTGCAAATAAGCGCACTACGCAAATCGAAGAGTCACGCAGCAGGTAACGAGTCGCCATTGACTCGCCGCCACGAGAATACGCAACTCCGAGCTAAAAAGTAAGTATTTAGGCAGCGGCGCGCCGAAAAAGAAGAATTTTATTTTAGAAAAGCACGAAAGGCGATCCGAGAATGGATCGCCTTTCGTAGAGCTTTAGAGCTCATAATGCTGCAAGATGCAGCGCCAAATCACTTGAGGGTGATGGTGGCGCCAGCAGCCTCAAGCTGCTCCTTGGCCTTCTCAGCAACGTCCTTCTTGACGCCCTCGAGGATAGCCTTCGGTGCACCCTCAACCAGATCCTTAGCCTCCTTCAGACCGAGGTTGGTGAGCGCGCGCACCTCCTTGATAACACCGATCTTCTTGTCGCCAGCGGTCTCAAGAATGACGTCGAAGGAATCCTTCTCCTCAGCGCCACCTTCGCTGCCACCAGCAGCAGCAGGAACTGCAGCGGCAACGGCAACCGGAGCGGCAGCGGTGACCTCGAAGGTATCTTCGAAGAGCTTCACGAACTCAGAGAGCTCGATGAGCGACATTTCCTTGAAAGCCTCGATGAGCTCTTCATTGCTCAGCTTCGCCATGATGGCTTCCTTCCCTTAGGTTTTTTGTGCAGCCTCAGCCGCGATCAGTTGGCCTCAGCAGCATCAGCTGCATCGGTATTGGTATCGACGGCGGCAGCCTCCGATACCGGGGCTGAAGCAGCAGCTTCAGCAAGCTTCTCGTCTGCAACCACAGGGGCCTGTCCGGCACCACCGATGATTGAAGGGTTCTCGGCTGCGGTGCGCTCGAGCGCACCGAAGACACGAGCAGCCGTCGCGAGTGGAGCAGCAAACAGAGATACAGCGTTCTGTAGCGAGCCCTTCATCGCACCAGCCATCTTGGCCAGCAGTACCTCGCGCGATTCAAGATCAGCGAGTTTCTTGACGGCATCGGCGTCGAGGACTTGACCATCCATGACACCGCCCTTGATGACCAGAAGCGGATTGTCCTTCGCGAAGTTCTTCAAGCCCTTAGCTACCGAAGCTACATCGCCAGAAATAAAGGCGATAGCAGTAGGACCGGTGAGTTGCTCTTCGAGCCCCTCAATTCCGGCATCCTTGGCAGCAATCTGGGCCAGAGTGTTCTTCGCAACGGCGTAGGTGGCAGTCTCACCCAAGGATCGACGAAGCGTCTTCAAATCCTTGACCGTGAGTCCGCGATACTCGGTCAGCACTGCGGCATCCGAGTTGGCGAATAGCTCCGTCAACTCCTTGACCGCGGCTGCCTTGTCCGGCCTCGCCATTGGGTCTCCTTCCCACTTCCATAGTTGATGCCTCGAAAACTGGAACAAAAAAGCCCCGGCGCACAGGCACGGGGCTCAAGGGAATCTCTTCTCTTTAAACACACGCCTGCGCGGGCTCCGTAGCGGATTTAGTGCTGCATGCAGCAACCAGCGATCTTCGGCTCTATCCATACTACGCGATTTATATCAATCAGCAAAGTCGAGGAAATTATCCATCGGACTTTTTAGCTACTACCTAAAAAGAACAGTGCTCCCTAGCCAAAAAGCTGAGGAGCACTGTCAACAAGCTAGTGATTAAGCCTGACCTTCTGGCTTGGTCTTAGCAGGATCGATAGCGATACCAGGACCCATCGTAGAAGATACAACGATCTTCGAGATGTAGCGACCTTTGGCAGCCGACGGCTTGAGACGCAGGATCTCTTCAAGAGCAGCAAAGTAGTTTTCAGCAAGCTTCTCAGCGGAGAAGGAAGCTTTTCCTACAATGAAGTGAAGGTTCGAGTGACGATCCACGCGGAACTCAATCTTGCCGCCCTTGATATCAGTAACAGCTTTAGCCACATCCATAGTGACCGTACCGGTCTTGGGGTTTGGCATTAGGCTACGCGGGCCGAGGACGCGACCAAGACGACCTACCTTACCCATGAGATCAGGAGTAGCAACAACGGCGTCGAAATCAAGGTATCCAGCGGCGACCTTATCGATCAGCTCATCACCACCGACCTCATCAGCGCCAGCTGCACGAGCTTCCTCAGCCTTAGCACCATTAGCGAAGACGAGGACCCTTGCCGTCTTGCCAGTACCGTTGGGGAGGTTGACCGTACCGCGAACCATCTGATCGGCTTTACGAGGATCGACACCTAGGCGCATAGCCACGTCAATCGTCTCGTCAAATTTCTTGCTAGCTCCAGCCTTGACAGCTTCTAGAGCAGCCTCAGCGGAATGGAGCTGAGCGGCGTCGAATTTTTCGGCTGCCGCCTTGTAACCCTTACTGCGCTTCATGCTGGTTTCCTTTCAACCAGTCGTGGTGTGAGCCGCGCTTGGCTCCCCCACTGTAATGACGATCTGTCAGAAACAGATCAAAGAAAAATTAGTCTTCGACCGTAACGCCCATGGAACGGGCAGTACCGGCGATGATCTTCATAGCAGCCTCAACGTCATTGGCGTTAAGGTCGGGCATCTTAGTTTCGGCAATTTCGCGAATCTGAGCGGCAGTAACTTTGCCGACCTTGTCTTTATGCGGAATTGGCGAACCCTTCTGTAGACCGGCAGCCTTTTTGATCATCTCAGCAGCTGGTGGGGTCTTCGTAATGAAGGTGAATGTACGATCCTCGTAGATGGTAATTTCAACGGGGATAACGTTGCCACGCATGGCTTCTGTCTGAGCGTTGTACGCCTTGCAGAATTCCATGATGTTAACGCCGTGCGGGCCGAGAGCGGTACCGACCGGCGGTGCGGGGGTAGCAGCGCCAGCGTTCAAGGCAACCTTGACGATCGCTGCAACCTTCTTCTTGGGAGGCATGGTTGGGTCCTTGCTGTTGATAGTTCTTCTAAGACGACGATTATATACCTGCGCCTTAGAGCGTTTTACTCATAACAGAGTAGAACGACTTCCTAGAGTAACCTAGATCTTCTTGATCTGGGCAAATGTGAGATCAATAGGTGTCTCGCGGCCGAGGATCTCGACCAGTACCTTAACTCGCTGATTATGCGGATTGATCTCAACGATGGAAGCATGCACGCCTGCGAAAGCGCCATCATCCACCTGAACCGAATCGCCAACTTTGTAGTCAGCAACTTCGATCTTACGCTTCATCGGCTTACCCGTTGTAGCTTGAGTAGCTGCAGCGATAACCGAAGGAGCAAGCATCTTCTCGACGTCCTCAATACTGATTGGGACAGGAGACTGAGCATGTCCTACAAAGCCCGTAACCGACGGGGTCTGTCGTACAACTGCCCATGACTTATCAGTCAAATCCATCCGAACTAGAACATATCCGGGGAGAACTGTGCGAGTAATCGTCTTCTTCTGATTGCCACGCAGTTCATCAACTTGTTCGGTGGGAACAACAGCTTCGAAGATCTCATCTTCGACGTTCTGCGTCTTAACACGGCTTTCCAAGTTCTGCTTAACACGATTTTCCATACCAGAATAGGTATGAATTACATACCAATCACCTGGCTGGCTAGCTAACCGATCTCGTAGCTCCTCCATCGCCAGCTCAATACCAGCAGAGTGTTCTGGGCTAAGATCTGAATCGGTAGCAGAATCCTCGACAACAGTAGGTGCGTCTTCGCCTAAATCTAGCGGCGTCAGATCTTCTTTAACCTCTTCAACAGTTGCATCAAAATCGAAATTCAATTCGCTTTCTTCAACTGGTTCACTATCGTCATCGTCCAAGTCGAGCACAATATCGTCAGATATATCTTCCACGGGAGTGGTATCGAGATTGAGATCAACGTCGATAGCGTCGAACTCGTCACGCATGTCGGTCATAGGAATACCTTTCTGCAGACGGGGCGCGCTCAGCCAAAGAGGCGCAGTAGAACCCACGCGAACACACCGTCAAGCAGGCTCACGAAAAGAATAATAAAGAGTACAAAAACTAGAACAACTATGAAATATTGCCATAGCTGAGATCTATTCAGCCAAACAACCTTACGGAGTTCCTCAACAACCTCGCGTAAAAATTGACTTGGGGAGGTTCGCTTAACCGCTTCATCCCGCGCATTCTTCTGCTTAGGAGTAGCACTCCCCTTTTTAGCGACATCCGACGAACGCTTTTTAGGACGCAAGCTAACTGGCGTAGCAGTATCATCTACGCCGTCCGTGATTTCCTCGGGCGCGACGATTTCGATCTCGTCCGATTCTGGAGAATCGGTAGTCTTGTCGTCAGTCAAGAGTTCCTCACAAGTTCAGGGCCACTAGATTGTGGCGCGAATATCGCGCAGGGCAAGAGGGACTTGAACCCCCAACCTGCGGTTTTGGAGACCGCTGCTCTGCCAATTGAGCTATTGCCCTTCGATTCCGTACGACCGCAGAACGAGCGCACTTCATCATCGGTGTTGTCCACCGAGATTCACACTATACGCCCTTTCGACTCCAACGTCGAACTGAGGGACATAAATCCCCTCAAGTTCGACTAGCATCTAGCCATATTCTAACTAGATTCTTTCTCTGTCAGCGCTAATAGTACGCACATAGCAACTACATCCATAGCTTGCCGAAGCTCAGCTACCGATGGGTACGAAGGAGCTAATCTAATCACATGATCGCGTGGATCAATACCGTATGGATGAGACGATCCTGCCGCAGTTAAAGCAACTCCAGCCTCTTTAGCCAACTCAACAACCCGCGAGGCAAGACCATCAGGAGTTGTAAGAGTAATGAAATAGCCACCCGATGGATGCGTCCAAGAGACATCAGCGCCTTGGAGACGTTCAGTAAAGATCTCATCGACAATCGCAAACTTAGGAGCTAATAGCTCTCGATGTCCGCGCATATGAGCCCGGATACCGTCAGCATTTCCAAAGAACCTCAAATGCCGCAACTGATTGATCTTATCGGGACCAATAGCTCGTTTTCCTTGGTGCTTTGACCACCACTGGATATTGCGCTCGCTAGAAGCCAACGCAGCCACTCCAGCACCAGCAAAACTCATCTTTGAGGTTGAACCAAATACGATTACTCGATCAGGATGTCCAGCTTCCTGAGCCCACCGCAAGATTGGCTTCGGAGCAGGTTCATCATCGGTTAAGTGGTGCACCACATAGGCGTCATCCCACATAATTCTGAAATCAGAGGCTGCTGGCATAGTTAGCAAAGCCCGCGCAGTAGCTTCATCACAGGTCACACCGGTTGGGTTAGCATAGGTTGGCACAACCCAAACTCCCTTGACCATTGGATCCACCGCTAGCTCTGCAATAGCAGCAGCATCCGGACCATGATCAGTCATGGGAACTGCAACCAATTCCATACCCAGATGAGCTGCTAGCTCAAAGTGGCGGTCATACCCAGGTACCGGACACAACATCTTTACGGGGCGTCCAGATTCAGCTGCTTGCTGCACCCATGAGGGGCTATCGCCATCTCCATGAAGCATCAAATGGGTAAGAGTATCTGCCATAAGCGAAAGCGAAGACGCGCCAAAAGCAACCGTTTCTTCTGGAAGAGTTCCCAAAATATCGGCCATTACTGCGCGCATAGCTGGTAAACCTATCAAACCGCCATAGTTACGCGTATCAGTACCACTATCATCATAAGGATCAATAGCGCCAAGAAGCTCGTTAGAAAGATCAAGCTGAGCAGTTGCTGGTTTACCACGAGTAAGGTCTAGCTTAAGACCCTTGGCTACCAGCTCCTGGTGAGCTTCTCTCAATGCAGTAAGATTCATTGCCACTCCTCCATGATGATTGGTTCAGGAACCAGCCTAATACCATAAGCTTTTTCCACCCCAGCGACTATCTCTTTTGCTAACTCGATCACATCTGCACTTGTTGCAGAGCCCCGATTTGTAAGTGCCAGCACATGTTTTGTCGATAATTTTGCCGCACCGCTACCATAACCTTTTGAAAAACCAGCATGTTCAATAAGCCAAGCTGCACTTGACTTCACTAATCCAGCACCAGCAGCAAATCTTGGTGCTTCTGCAGGAAGGTCAGCAGCTTGTTCGCACGACAAAATTGGATTAGTAAAGAACGAACCACAAGACCAAGTATCTGGATCAGTTTCATCAAAAACCATGCCTTTACCTCGGCGTAGCTCCAGCACTTTAGCTCGAATATCCTTCATCGGAGCACGCTCGCCGATGCTGACTCCTAAACTTTTAGCGAGCTCAGCGTAAGCGATAGGAAGCCCTAATTCGCCTAGCTCAAATTGGAAAGTTACTTCAAGGATCACGTAACGCCCTGGCTCTGCTTTGAAACAGGAATGACGATACGAAAAATCACATTCTGCAGCAACAAATGTGCGCTGAATTTTGTTCGTCCTATCCCACGTACGCACCCGAGCAATGGTGGCTGCTACTTCTTGTCCATATGCGCCTACATTTTGCATCGGAGTCGATCCAACTAAACCGGGGATACCTGATAACGCTTCAATTCCTACCCAGCCACGAGTAACCGCTTCTTGCACAAAGCCATCCCATGGCTCACCTGCAGCCACAGTGACGAGCGCCCCGCCGCAAGCAGATACGTCAGCACGGATCCCTCGCGTCGCTACTTTAATAACAGTTCCAGCAAAACCTGTATCAGCAGCAACTATGTTAGAACCACCCGAAAGAATCAAAACTGGTTGCTTAGCCTCATCTGCAGCCTGCACCGCAGCTATCAACTCAGCTTCAGTTTCAGCTACCACCAACTGCTTGGCTGCACCACCAACTCTCATAGTGGTGTGCGTTGATAAAAGAAGCGACTGCGTCACTGCTGGCATATCGGCTCTCCAATTATCTTCTTGCTGAGTTTCCACCTTGTCAGCCATAAACGACCTCCATCTTGGCAAGACGGGCTTGAGCGCCATCAACTGTAGCTACTGATTCTACGGAAAAACGTTTCTCCTCCGCAGTAACTTTTAAGACCCTAGCGATAACTTTAACTACTATCGAACGATCTGCCGGCAGCACTAGCGGGCTAATGAACTTAGCTTGCGCAGATCGGATACTATCCCCTGACGTTATTGCACCCATTGTCGAAAGACTGTCGTTAAGGATTCTTAAAGATAGCCCCATAGTCCACATTCCATGCGCAACTACTTCTGGCAAACCCAGCTTTCTAGCTGCCGCATCTTCCAGATGGATAGGGTTCAAGTCTCCTGACACCTCGGCATAAGCACGAATCATTGAACGGTCTACTGAGATCTCCCACGGACCTAAGGTTTCCCCCACTAAAAGCATTGTCATACTACTTCCTGCATACACCAAAAAGTGGAATCTACTACTCCTCGAAGCTGGCGGCCTGCATATATTTCCACCCGGCAGGAAAGGACTGTCTTTTCGCCTCTAGCGCGCAACTGCGTCACTTGCAGCGTGCTAGAGATTTCATCCCCGATCTGCAATGCAGAAACTACCTTTATATCCTGCGAAACGTGCAACGTTCGCGCCAGAGCAATTCCCAGTTCTGCCGACTTAAAGAGCTGTTGCCACGCCGATACAGCAAGGACTGCTAAGAAAGTTTCTGGAATAGTTCCGCTGAACTCCCCGCCCAAAGCTCGGAGATATTCTGCTACCCGGCTTTGCGATATCTGCGTCACAGACTCAACAGGCACTTTGCTCAGCAAGACAAAAGACGAAGACATACCTATAAACTTACCCGCTTTAGAACAAGAATGCGGATTAGAAAATAAATACATATCGTCTAAAACTTTGTCTAAAACTTTCCTTAACCAGCAATAACTACCATTAAGGGCGCATGAGTCTCCGACTTACGATGCGCTTTAACGCGCTTAAGGTCGCCTCCACAGGTGGAGACGACCTTAACAAGCTACGAATTACGACTAGCGCGATTCGCGATGAGCCTGATGCTTACCGCATCGGGGGCAGAACTTCTGCAGTTCCATGCGGTCAGGGTCATTACGACGGTTCTTCTTTGTGATGTAGTTGCGCTCCTTGCACTCAGTGCAGGCGAGCGTGATCTTAGGGCGAACGTCGCCCGACTTCTTAGCCATGATACTTCCTCGATCTGCTCTGGTGTCTTACATGGTGGTAGCGGGAGCGGGACTCGAACCCGCGACACAGCGATTATGAGCCGCTTGCTCTACCGCCTGAGCTATCCCGCCATGGGTCCAATCCCGATTTCTCGAGGGCGCACGGTCATCGCCTACTTGAACTACCGAGAGCCCCCATGCGGAATCGAACCGCAGACCTTCTCCTTACCATGGAGACGCTCTACCTACTGAGCTATAGGGGCCAGCGACGCACTAATCTACATCATCTTAAAGAAGTTTTCAAAATTGGCTTCTTCTCAAGACTTAATACATCAATCTCGCACTACTAGCAGCACAGTTTCCACCTCGAAACCCAAAGTGTTTTCTCAGAAAGAAACCATACTAACTACCTCAACATGCCAGTTAATTTGATTATGGCGTGACAGGGATACCTACTATCGGCAAAGATGTGCCCATGAGCACACCGCATATCAGCGCACAACTAGGAGATATCGCTCCTCGCGTCCTCATGCCTGGCGACCCTTACCGGGCTGCCCGCATCGCCAAAGACTTTCTCGTCAATAGCCGCATCGTTTCTGACGTCCGCGGCATCCAATGCCATACCGGAACCTGGGAAGGTCACGCCGTATCAGTAATGGCTTCTGGAATGGGTATTCCCACCATCAGCCTCTATGCCACCGAACTTTTCCGGTTCTTCGACGTACAGCGCATTATTCGCGTAGGAACCTGCGGCGGTATCAGCGATAGCGTCAAAGTACGTGACGTGGTAATAGCTACCGCAGCACACACCAATTCATCAATCTCCACCTTTGCCTCCCCCGGAGCAACTCTCTCCTTAGCACCCAGCTACCCTCTACTTCGTGGCGCCGCAGATGCCGCCCAAGAATCTAATGCCGCGGTTCATCTTGGAGCTATCTACTCCAGCGATTACTTCTACGTCCAGCGCGACGATACCGCAGCAGCACTCGAATCAGTAGGGACTCTCGGCGTCGAAATGGAAGCCGCCGGACTCTACTACTGCGCAACGAAAGAACGCCGCGAAGCCCTTGCGGTACTAACCGTTTCCGATCACATCACTAACCCCGCCGAAGATATGACTTCCGAAGAACGCGAAACTAGTTATCGCGCCATGGTTGAAATTGCCCTGAAAGCCATCGTCAGCTAGTTACCTCCAGAAAATCGAGAAGACCCCCAGAGTAATCTGGGGGTCTTCTGCAGTGGCAGATGTAGGGTTCGAACCTACGTAGGCGATGCCGACGGTTTTACAGACCGCTCCCTTTGGCCACTCGGGCAATCTGCCAATGCGCTGCGCGCGAAACTGAGCATATCAATCTTCGAGCAATAGTGGAAACTGAGTTTCAAAATTGTTCACTAATCCCCCATTCGCTTACCGTAATTACTCGATATCTGCTTCAATAGTGGAGAGATCAAGAAGGGATTGATAATGGCCAGCGATAGCAGCTTCGACATCGTCAGCAAGGTTGACCGCCAAGAAGTCGACAATGCGCTCAACCAAGCAGCAAAAGAAGTTAGCCAGCGTTTCGATTTCAAAAATACTGATGCCACTATCCGCTGGAGCGGAGAGAACATCGAAATGGAAGCTGTCTCTGAAGAACGAGTTAAAGCCGTTCTCGACGTCTTCCAATCCAAACTCGTTCGTCGCGGCCTAAATCTTAAAGCTCTCGATGCGGGCGATGCGCGCGTCTCTGGAAAAATCTGGAAAATTACTGCATCTATGAAAGAGGGCATCTCCCAAGAGAATGCCAAAAAAATTTCCAAACTGCTCCGCGACGAAGGCCCCAAAGGTATTAAGACTCAGATCCAAGGAGACGAACTACGCGTCTCCAGTAAATCTCGAAACGATCTCCAGACCGCCCAGGCTCTTATCAAAGCAGCTGATTACGATTTCGCCGTCCAATTCACTAATTACCGATGAGCAGCCTAAATATTCTCCGCTGCGATCTAGCTAATTTACCTCAGATAGAAACTTATGCCGATATTGCCCACCGTGGCATCGTCGAAGATGTCGGTGAAGAATTAGCCCAAAATCGTCCCGCAAGTGAGTTTATAGCTGATATCCAAAGCACTGAAGATATCGTTGAACTATATCTTTTACAGCTAAACGATCAGCTAAATAATACCGTTGGACTTATTGAATTTATTGTCTCTGACATAAATTATCCTGACGCCGCTCAGGTTTTTTTACGAATTCTTGATGATTTTTCCGGATATGGATTTGGCACAGAAGCTCTAGCTTTCGCCAAAAAACGAACACACGAACACGGGCGCAAACAGATTATCGGATTAGGGAGCGGCCGTAGCGATCGAGACGATCACGCAACTCGTTTCATTCGCCGCCATCGAGGTACTGAAGTTGCTAGATTGCTACGCCAATACTTACGCATCTCAAATATCGATACAGCTCTTTTGCAAACTTATGTAGCTAGATGTCCAGGTAATTACGACATAACCGTAACAATTGGAGTACCCAGCGAAGCTAATCTACAAGCTGGTTTAGATCTTTATCACAACAATATTGATCCAGTTATCACCATAGGTGAAACACGTACCTTCACAGAAGCTCTCCATAACTACAAAACCGTTGTAGCGGCAGGACGTATCGTAATAACTGCACTCGCACATAATAAAGAAAACGGCGAGTTAGTAGGAGCTTGCGAATTCCAATACGGCCCACAAGATCCTTTAGCTGAACAACTAACTCTTATAGTTGCTACTCCAGAACGTCTTCGCGGAATTGGTCGCGCTATAACCGCTGCAGCCATTCTTGCTATTTATGAAAATCCAGCTAATGCTACTGGCATTCGTACTTTATTTGATGACAGAATTAATGGAATCTGTGAGATCAATAGCTCTCTTGGTTTCCATAATGTTTCTTTGTACCGCGATTGGGCAATTCCCCTATAAATATCTCTAACCTAGCTCTGAAGGAAACTTTTCATGCGCGTAGCTACTGTCAACGTCAATGGCATCCGAGCAAGCCATAAGCGTGGCTTCGCTACTTGGTTAGAGACTCGCGGTTGTGACGTCGTGGCCATCCAAGAGATGCGTTGTCGTGTAGCTGATCTACCACAAGAAATTTTTGATGGTTGGCATCTTAGCTACGATTCTGGGCAGATACCTGGACGCAACGGCGTAGCGCTACTAACCAGACAACAACCCCAAGCTGTTCGCATCGGGTTTCAAAACCGCGAATTTGCTGACGAAGGTCGCTACATCGAAGTAGATATTGCTTGCGACCATCCAGATATTTCTGCAGTTACTTTCGCTTCGCTATACCTACCAAAAGGCGCCACTCAAGAGGAATCTCCAGAGAAATACGATCGAAAAATGCGTTTCATGGCCGCTTTTTCTCGATACCTAACGTCAGCTCGACGCCAAGCGGTAAAAGAACAGCGAGAATTTGTTGTAATGGGTGATTTCAATATTGCTCATACTCAACAAGATCTAAAAAATTGGCGAAGCAACCAAAAATCTGAAGGGTTCCTCCCTGAAGAGCGAGCTTGGTTTAGCGAACAATTATCACCACACACTCTCGTTGATGTGGTGCGGTCACTACATCCTGACGAAAATGGCCCATATTCATGGTGGTCATGGCGTGGCCAAGCATTCACCAACGATACCGGCTGGAGAATCGACTATCACCTTGCTACTCCCGGACTTGCTAAGCGCGCTTTATCCGGCGGGACTGATCGAGAAGCCAGCTACGACGAACGTCTCTCAGATCATGCGCCAGTAGTTGTTGACTACGATCTTATGCTCTGTGACCCGCGCCCGTAACTAGCCAAAGAAACTATCAACTTCAGTTGCTGTCACTTCGTCAAAATTGGTGTGTCGCCAGCTGGGGTTACGGTCTTTATCGACGAGCTGTGCCCGTACTCCTTCGCTGAAGTCAGGATGTTCCATAACATGCGACGCGATAGTGAAATCCTGAATTAGCACCTCATCCCAGGTCATAGTTCTGGCTTGTTCTAACGCACGAGCTGTTATCTTAACCATGAGCGGCGAGCGAGATGCCAGCAGTGCAGCCGCATCATCGGCTGATTGTGATTGGTAAGACTGCAACCGCTCTATTACCTCTGCAGGATCACTGGCATCATAGGCCGCCAGCCATTCTTCTTGCGCAAAAGTTCCCATCGGAGCAGTAGTGCTGCATCGCTGTGAAAATCCAACAGCTATTGCATCACCGGTATTAGTTGTTGCCCCTGAAAGCGCTAAATGGCGCCCTAAATTACCAGCTCTAGACAGGAAGAACATGGCACCAGCATCGGGGATAAACCCAATTTGAGTTTCTGGCATAGCAAAACATGCATTCGCATCAGAAATAGAATCTGCCGCCGCCGCAGATAGCCCGATACCACCACCCATGACCACCCCGTGCTGTATTGCAATAACAGGTTTGTTGTAGTGCCGAACTTCCCGTAATAGTGCATACTCATCATGCCAAAAGCTAGCAGCTGAAGCACTATTTCCAGCAATAATGAATTCGCGGCAGGCACGGACATCTCCACCAGCACAAAAACCTTTTTCCCCTACACCTTCGAGAACAACAGAGTCCACCTCGTCATCATCTGCCCATTCCCCTAATGCTGCTCGTAGATCAGCAACCAGCGTCGAAGTTAAGGCATTGATCGCACGCGGCCGATGAAGCTGCGCATGAGCCACCCCAGAAACAAGACAAGTACGCAACTCCCCAGAAGAGCTAGCTACCCACATAGATTCCGCAATCTCAGTCATTATTCTCCTCAGGAGCATCTAAAGATTTTTGGTGGTGATGCATAACTTGCCATGCCAACGGTGCGATAGCAGCAATTCCTAACGCTGTCGCACCATTACGCCACGCCAAGTTGATAGCAGCATACGAAAGTAACGCTACCGAGGTCCATACTGCTGCTCGCACCACTTTCTGGGACGGGCGAGTATGCGGCAAAAGTACTCCGCCCCAAAGCATGTACCACCCATGCAAAGCTGGCCCACATAAAGCAACCGCTAGATACGACCAAGAAAGAAAAGTAATTGGTTGGCGACGTACCTTCGTTAAGGCTAACCAGCCAATGATTCCACCACTAACTGCCATACCGGCAGCACGAGTTAACCAAATAGCAAGCCGACCACTAGCATCCAGATGAAATAAGTTAAGAAGCTGCTGTAAACCTTGCCCTAAAACAGTAAAAGGAGAGATCGTCACGACCATTCCGGGCACATTGACCGCATGGCTCCAGCCAAAACCTAACTGGCATAGGACAGATATCAAAACAAAAGTTCCGATTGCAGTTATGCAGGTACAGAATGCACGCCATGCGGCTCGCCATAGATCTGGCCAGCGCCAACTCAACCAAGGATGATCGATAAATGCCACAGCATATGCGGCAAGAAAAGCTGGCTGTTTCACGGCTGCCGCTACCCCAATAACAGCTGCCCCTAGAATTGCTTGTTGCTGAAATGATAACCAAATTCCCATTAAGGTAAGCCCTACCATCAGGGCGTCGTTGTGGGCTCCACCAATGTAATCCATCACCAAAATAGGATTAAGAACAGCAAACCAAGTAGCAAAAGCTGCGTTTACTCCCATACGCTGTGCGATCCGCGGCACTGCCCAAACAATCATCGCTACCCCAACCAAAGCAGGGATTCGTTGAGCTACCGCCGAAAGATAAGGTTGATTGCCACATAGCTCTACCAGACCTTGCGCAACTCGGATAGCAAGCGGACCATAAGGGGTTGGAGTAAAACGCCATACCCACGGCGCTTGATCGGCAAAAGTTCCGGGTAAGACTCCTGGACCTACGTCGTAGGGATTAAGACCGTTATGAGCAAGCCATCCTTGCGCAGCATAGCTGTAGGCATCGTGTGAAAATACTGGCGGCGCAAAGATAAGCGGTAACGCCCACCAACACAATATTGACCAGTGTTTCACTCCGCGGTACACCACCAGTCGCATTTCCAGCCATGCTTGAGTCAGTAGCGCCAATCCTCCTAACACCAGCAGCGTTCCCCCTATTTTTCCGGGAACACCGTCAAGATGGGCTGCCCTTACATATTTCCAGAAAGGTGAATTCTGTGGCAGATACGCTGGCGTAATCGAACCAATAACAATTAGCGTCGACGCAGCAAAACCTAGCTTTACCCACCGATGTTGCCACGCCTGCCATAGCGATTTAGTAACACCTTCTAGCTGGTTTTTAATACGAACTACGCTGATAACCATGGTGAACCTACGCGCGTTGCGCGAGCCGCTCCTTATCTAAGACTAAGCCTTGTGGCTCAGCATGAGCCGTTACTGGAGTCGGCGACCATTCCAAAGCATCGAAAGGACATTCCTCAATGCAAATACCGCAATAGAGACATGTCCCAAAATTGATAGAGAACTTATCCAATACTCGATGTGCTCGCTCTCGACGCCCCGCTGGAGCACCTGCTTCTGCATGAGACTCAATATTGATGCACCATGCTGGACATTCTCGCGCGCAAATCACACATGAAGTACAACGCTCTTCAATCAGTTTGATAGAGGCATGAGAGGTCATCGTCGTCCCCGTCCGCCGCCATAGGCTTGTGCTACTAATTCTTGTGGCGTAAGTCCTTCTGGAGCTACCCCTGGAGCAGTATCACGTCGTCGTGCTTTACCATCATCATTACGCGACCCTGGCCATGATATTTCTTGGCGGGCAGCTAATAGTACATCTTTACGCATAACATTTTTGGGCGCATTGTCACTCTCATGACGCAACAAAGGCCTGACCTGAGAGCCTTCAATAAGAACTCCAAAACTTTCAGCAATAGCTCTTTCGGCATTGCCAGCAGCAGCCCATAATTCTCGCAATGAAACCAACCGTGGGTTATCTCGATCTAAAACTGTTTTTAGCACAACAGGATCATTTGTTTCCGGGTTGATTAACCGTAGTGTCACTGTGATGGTGTTGCTTGCTCCAATATCATCAACAGCATCAAGGAAACAAAACCAAGTAGCGCCACTATCTCGGGCAGCCTGCGCTTGTTCATACCAGGTCATCGCAATGTCTCCAGCGCTTTATTGAGAGCTTCTGGAGTTGGCGCACACCCAGGAATACACGCAGCAACATCGAGCAATTCTGGCACTGTTGTCACAACTGGCGAATCCCAATAAGGCCCCCCAGCAGAAGCACACGCTCCAAAAGCAACTACGTGCGTCGCATTAAGATTTTCAGCTGCTTGTACTACTCGATCTGCAAGGTTATGAGTCACTGTTCCAGATACCACTAAAACCCGACGTGCAGTCTCCGGAATATCTGTTAACCGTGAGCGGGTACGGGCAGCAGCAGCGAACTCGACGGCGCAACATGCCAAGCCAAGTTCTGCTACAACGACGCTACCGTCGCCAAACCAATCCACCATCTCCACAGAGCAAGCCTAGGCTACTGGCTTCTCAGATACCTCTTTTCTTAGCCATAACTTGGAAAAATACCCATTTTCTACAGCTATCTAGTCCCATGCGGGGCGCTGTTGAATTGCTACGAGCGCTCAGCGGCATAAGATGGAGGGGAATCCGATCCTCCAGGGAGTTGTGACTTGTCCGACGTCTCCACACTCGACCGTGTCGTCATTAGGTTTGCCGGTGATTCCGGTGACGGCATGCAGCTCGTTGGCGACCGCTTTACCTCTGACGCGGCCAGCATAGGCAACGATGTTTCGACGCTGCCTAACTATCCAGCTGAAATTCGCGCCCCACAGGGGACTCTTCCAGGGGTATCAAGTTTCCAAGTTCACTTTGCTAGCCAAGACGTAATGACTCCCGGAGACGCCCCGGACGTGCTCGTCGCGATGAACCCAGCAGCATTAAAAGCTAACCTGCATGAAGTACCACGCGGCGCCACTCTCATCATTGATACTTCCGAGTTCACTAAACGTAATTTAGCGAAAGTGCACTACGAGGCTAACCCTCTCGACGATGATTCCTTGTCGGGATACCACGTACATGCGCTAGACCTAACCGGATTAGCAACTGCGGCAGTTAAAGAATTTGGGCTTACTCGCAAAGACGCTGGTCGTGCCAAAAATATGTTTACGCTGGGGCTACTGACGTGGATGTATCACCGCTCCACTGAAGGCACACTAGAGTTTTTAGAAAAGAAATTTGCGAATAAACCAGCTATCCGTGATGCAAATATGGCTGCCTACAAGGCTGGTTACGCTTTCGGAGAAACAACCGAAGATTTCGTAGTGCGTCACCAAATAGCGGCCGCACCTATGCCCGCTGGACAGTACCGTCAGATTACTGGAAATACCGCTACTGCTTACGGATTAATGGCCGGCGCCCATAAAGCTGAATTACAGCTCTTCCTTGGCTCCTACCCCATCACTCCGGCATCAGATATTTTGCATGAGCTCAGCAAACATAAAAACG
The DNA here is from genome assembly GCA_051654905.1 of Propionibacteriaceae bacterium. Taxonomy (GTDB): domain Bacteria; phylum Actinomycetota; class Actinomycetes; order Propionibacteriales; family Propionibacteriaceae; genus JBOFIQ01. Next base: position 173,506 of record JBOFYY010000159.1, on the reverse strand, counting down.
TCGGCGTAATCACTGTGCAAGCCGAAGATGAGATTGCTGGAATCGGAGCAGCTCTTGGCGCAAGTTTTGCTGGTTCGCTAGGAGTAACTACTACTTCTGGCCCAGGGCTAGCGCTAAAATCTGAAACTATTGGACTCGCAGTAATGACTGAACTACCTCTTGTCATTGTTGATGTACAGCGAGCTGGGCCTTCCACAGGCTTACCGACTAAAACTGAACAGGCAGATCTACTGCAAGCTATGTTTGGTCGCAATGGTGAATCTCCGGTGCCAGTACTTGCTCCGGGCACTCCTGCAGAATGCTTCGATATTGCAGTTGACGCATGTCGGATTGCAGTGGAATACCGTACCCCCGTGATTCTGCTTACCGACGGCTATCTTGCTAATGGTGCTGAACCGTGGGCTATTCCTTCTCTCGACGAACTGCCAGCTATTAACGCTAACCAGATCACAGAAAATAACGCCACCCACGCCGATGGCACCCCATTTTTCTTACCGTACCTACGAGATCCTGAGACGCTAGCTCGACCGTGGGCAATTCCAGGAACTCCCGGTTTAGAACACCGCATCGGCGGCATTGAAAAAGCTGACCTGACTGGTGCTATCTCATACGACCCTGCAAACCATGAAAAAATGATCCGCTTGCGTGACGCGAAAGTAGCAGGAATCAAGGTGCCCGATCTGGTCGTAGACGATCCCAGCAGCACAGCTGAACTACTTGTTATCGGATGGGGCTCTACCTATGGGCCGTGCGCGGAAGCTATCCGCCAGATTCGAGAAGCCGGCGGTAAAATTGCTCACGCCCACCTACGCCATTTAAACCCTTTCCCAGCTAATACCGAACAGGTGTTACGTAATTACCGTCGAGTGGTAGTTCCAGAAATGAATATGGGACAACTTGCCATGATGCTACGAGCGAAGTTCCTGGTAGATGCTCAATCTCATACCCGGGTTCGCGGGCTGCCATTTAGCTCCGATGAGTTAGCTGGCGACCTTACTCAGATGTTGAAGGAGATGGCTCAGTGACTTCTGGTCATGGACTCGCTGGAGTCCCCCTAGCAGTTGAACCCTTAACGCGTAAAAATTTCACCTCTGACCAAGAGGTTCGCTGGTGCCCTGGATGTGGTGACTACTCCATCTTGGCGGCATTCCAAGGGGTACTACCTGAACTAGGCATTCGTCGTGAAAATACCGTAATTGTCTCTGGAATTGGCTGTTCTTCTCGATTCCCCTACTACGTTGATAGCTACGGCCTTCATTCAATCCATGGTCGAGCAGCAGCAATTGCAACTGGTGTGGCAACTGCCCGCGAAGATTTAGCTGTTTTTGTTGTTACTGGCGATGGTGACGCGCTCTCCATCGGCGGCAACCACCTGATTCATGCCATGCGACGTAACGTAAACATGACGATTTTGCTTTTCAATAACCGTATTTATGGTTTGACTAAAGGCCAGTACTCTCCTACTTCAGAGACTGGAAAAGTAACAAAATCTAGCCCGATGGGTTCGATTGACACTCCCTTTAACGCGGTATCGCTAGCTTTAGGGGCGGAAGCAAGTTTTGTAGCTCGGGCCGTCGATTCTGACCGAGCTGGTCTAACTGAAGCATTGCGAGCAGCTACTCAACATCGAGGAACCAGCCTCGTCGAGATTTATCAGAACTGCCCCATTTTCAATGATGGTGCTTTTGACGGGGTAAAAGGCGCCGATGCTGGCGTAATTCCCCTAGTTCAAGGAGAACCTATTATTTTTGGCCCCGAAGGTTCCCGGTGCGTTATCGCTGCGGAACACGGTTTTGCTATCGCAAATACTGCTGATGTCGCTCCAGAAAATATTGTGATCCATGATGCGCATACTGCCAATATTTCTTATGCTTTCGCGCTTAGTAGATTAACTACCCACGAGGATCTTTCATTAGCTCCGATCGGCATTTTCCGTGATGTAGAGCGGCCTTCCTATGATGATGGGGTGCGGGAGCAAATTGCTTCAGTCACCGACCCAAAAATCAATCAAACTAGCGCTTTAGAAACTATTTTCGCTGGCTCTGATACTTGGTTCGTTAGTTAGCTCTACGCGAACTTTCCCAACCCTGCGTCGCTGAAAAAAATTCGACGAGTAGGCTGACCCTGTGAGTACACCTGCGTTACGCCTTGACCTATTCGACACTTCGGTGCGTCCTCAGGACGACCTATACCGCCATGTCAACGGTGGTTGGTTAGGTTCTGCCACCATTCCTGATGACAAGCCAGCATGGGGAGCTTTTGCAGAACTACGCGAAGCCGCCATAAAAGCTGTTTCTGACATCATCACTGATCTTGCAGCTGGAACTACCCAAGATCCTGATGCCAAGAAGATAGCTGACCTCTACACCTCTTACATGGATGAGCAACGAATCGAAGAGCTGGGGGCTACTCCGCTAGCTGATATGTTTGCCGCTATTGATGCTGTTACTTCGCTAGACGACGTTGTTACCGTGAGTGGAAAGCTATCTAGTGAAGGCGTTAATGCTTTCTTCGGTATGGGTGTTGACGCCGATCCAGGTGACCCGACTCGTTACATCATGATGGTGGGACAAGCTGGGATAGGTCTGCCAGATGAGGCTTACTACCATGCTGATAATCATGCTTCGATCCGGGAAGCGTACGTAGCTCATATTCAACGCATGTGTGAGCTAGCCGAATTAGCTGATCCGGCTAAGACTGCCGAGCTAGTTATGGATCTTGAAACAAAGATCGCTGCCTGCCATTGGGATAATGTTCGCTGCCGTGATCTGGAATCTGGCTATAACCCAATGACTTTTGACGAGTTTACTGCGGCAGCTCCTGAGCTACGTTTGAACTTATTCTGCCAAGCTGCTGGGATTCCTGCTGCGAAGCTAGCTACGCTCGTTAATGGACAGCCTTCATTCTTCGTAGAGCTCCAGAAATTGATGAGCATCGAGAACTTGTCTGCGTGGAAGGCATGGCTACGCTGGCGCGTACTGGAAGCCTTCGCATCTTGTCTTTCTGACGCATTCGTCCAAGAGAACTTCTCATTTGTGGGAACGACGCTATCTGGAACTCCTGAGCTAGAGCCACGCTGGAAGCGCGGCGTCCGTCGCGTCGAATCCATACTCGGTGAAGCTATCGGAAAAGTTTACGTTGAACGTCACTTTTCTGCGGTTGCTAAAGAACGTATGGACGTTTTAGTAGCTAACTTGCTGGAGGCCTACCGGCGCTCAATTATTGATCTGAACTGGATGACTGCAGAGACTAAGACTCAAGCTTTGGAGAAGCTTTCCAAATTCACTCCCAAGATTGGGTATCCACAAACATGGCGCGATTACTCTGATTTAGCTATTATCGCCGATGATCTGGTTGGCAATATGCGTCGTGCCGCTGCTTTTGAGCTTGCCGATACGCTCCGCAAGGCAGGCGGACCCATTGATCGTGACGAATGGTTGATGTACCCGCAAACAGTAAATGCCTACTACCACCCGCTCCGTAACGAGATTGTTTTCCCTGCCGCTATCTTGCAGCCACCATTCTTTAATGTCGATGCTGATGATGCAATAAATTACGGTGGTATCGGTGGCGTAATCGGCCACGAAATCGGACATGGTTTCGATGATCAAGGTTCCACTTGCGATGGCGACGGGCGTCTACGAAATTGGTGGACTGCCGCTGACAAGGAAGCATTTACTCAGCGCACCTCCAAGCTCATTGCTCAGTACGATGCACTAGAGCCAGAAGAAACTCCTGGCATTCACGTAAATGGTTCGCTAACTATTGGTGAAAACATCGGTGACTTGGGCGGATTGTCGATTGCTTTGAAGGCGTGGCGGATCGCTACCGAAGGTCAAGACACTCCTGACATCGACGGTCTCACCGGCGAGCAGCGGCTGTTCTTCGCTTGGGCTACTGTCTGGCAGCAAAAAACTCGCGCCGAGGCGATGAAAGCTCGCCTGGCAACTGATCCGCACTCTCCTAATGAGTTCCGCGCTAATCAGATTGTGCGTAATATCGATGATTTCTACACCGCTTTTGGTGTGACAGAGTCTGACCAGTTGTGGCTAGATCCTGCCGATCGAGTATCTATCTGGTAACCACTTAGCAATAAACTTTTGGGGTCTGGCCTTGCTTAAATAGCAGAGCCAGACCCCAAAATATTGCCGCTAAAATTGCGGAGTTTCCTGACTATTAGCTGGAGCACGATGCCGTCTAGGGTGCTCGATATTGTGAATATGAAGACGTGTATGAGCTATCGCTGCTTGCTGGGTAATAAAAATATGACCTTGCTCAAAAACTTCAGCAAAATCAGGAATCTGAGCTAATGCAGCCTCATGTTCACCACGAGCGCCCTCTATCATGACAGTTACCTGTCGCTCCCCTAAAGTTCTAACAATTTCTCCCAAAGTCTGCGCCCCCGTAGCGTCGAGAACTCGCAAATTATTTAGTTGCAAAATTACAACGGTCACACCACTAATTTGCGAAAATTCGTCCAAGAACCGCTGAGCCGTACCAAAAAATAGCGCACCATCGATGCGATATTTAGCCACCCGCTCTTTTATGAAAGCTGCTTCGCTCTGGTCAGCAAGATCTAACACCAGCGGCGCTGCCGTAACCGACGAGGTACGTGCCACATGCCGTAGTGCCAAGATCCCAGCAATAAAAACTCCCAGTTCCACTGCCACAATCAGATCAAAAGCAACTGTCGCTAATGCCGTCAGTACCAGTACCACTGCATCAGAGCGAGTCGTGTGTGTCACTACCGATAGATTAGCTCGATCAACCATACAAATAGATGTCATGAGCAATACCCCAGCAAGAGCGGAAACTGGTATTTTTGATACCAAAGCTGAACCAACTAGCACTACCAATATCAGCGCTACTGCATGCACAATCGCCGATAATCGTGTCCGTCCCCCCGAACGAACATTTACCGCAGTGCGAGCGATAGCCCCAGTGGCAGGCATACCGCCACATAAACAAGCTGCGATCGTAGCTAACCCTTGCCCCCATAGTTCACGATCTGGGTTATGGGGACGCTCATGAGTCATCGCGTCAGCAACTTTAGCCGACAGTAAACTCTCAATACCGGCTAACGCAGCTACGGCCACTGCAGGGGCAACATAGGTTTGTAGCATTCCCCACTCGACGCTAGGAATACGCAGTTGGGGTAGTGCTTGCGGTAGTGCGCCAATCGTCGCAACATCAAAACCTAATCCCCATGACACTAATGTCGCGATAATGACCGCTAGCAACGATCCGGGGAATGTTGGGCGTAACCATCGCAAAACAGCCATCACAGCCATTACTAAGGCCACTAGAGCTACGCTATGCCACGATATGGCTCCTTGCGCGGCAGCGACGATAGCTCGTGCAGCAACAACTGCGGTATTTTCTCCAGCAGGTTTAGCAACCCCTAACGCCGCTGGGATCTGCTGTAATCCAATAATCGCAGCGATACCTAGCGTAAAACCTTCCACCACTGACCAAGGTAGGTAGGACAGAATCCTTCCTAATCTCATAAGTCCGGCGAAAGCAACCATAATGCCAGCCATGATTCCCACCACTGGCACAGCGGCTACTCCGTAACGAGCAGCTAGTGGCACTAGCACCACCGTCATAGCTCCGGTAGGTCCGGAAACTTGAACATCCGAACCGCCCAAAATTGCTGCAACTAAGCCCGCGACGATGGCAGTAACGATTCCAGCAGAAGCACCCATGCCTGAGGTGACGCCAAAACCTAGCGCTAGCGGTAATGCCACTACCCCTACAGTGATGCCTGCTAGCAGATCTTTGCGCCAAGTATGCGGCAGCTCGCGGTAATCATCACGAGCTGGCAATAAACCTCTCCACGCTACTGCTATCTGCGTCATGAGAGGGGCCCTTATCGATCGTTACAGATTTAGAAAGATCTACTAACTACCGAATCACAAAGAGCTGACAATGCCAATGCCGCATCTCCTTGTGGTAGTTCTGCAAGATATTGACGCGCTACCTCTGCTCGGCGCTGAATCTCTTGCCGTGCCTCATCAATCACCGTGTTAGAGCGTAATGCCGCCAAAGTTGTTGCCAACCTAGCATCGTCGGCAAGATCTGTATCTAGCGCTGCAACCAGAGCAATATCGTCATCGTTACCATTGCCGCGTGCTACCCGATCTCGCAACATCAACGTTGGCAATGTTGGCACATGCTCACGTAGATCAATGCCCGGAGTCTTGCCAGTGCTATCGCTAGTGATGTCGATAATGTCATCACTGAGCTGGAAAACTACCCCGATTTCTTCTCCGAAAGCTGAAAGGGCTGCTAAAACTTTCTCATCGTGACCAGCAACCATGCCTCCAAAAACTGCCGATGCAGCGATCAGAGATCCTGTCTTATCAGCTACTACACCCAGATAGTGTTGTAGCGGATCTTCGTCAGCGCTTGGTCGACGAACTTCGGCTACCTGCCCTTGGACGAGCCGAGAAAACGTATCGGCTTGTAGTTTCACATATTCGGTGCCTAGTTCTGCCACCAAAGATGATGCGCGAGCAAAGAGATAATCTCCAACCAGAATGGCAACTGTATTATCCCAGCGACGATTGGCTGCTGGCACTCCTCGACGAGTATCGGCATCGTCTATTACGTCGTCATGGTAAAGACTTGCCACATGGGTAAGTTCCATAACTAGCGCTGCTTTACGCAAATCGTCGTTATCTTTTTCCCATCGGGAAATATCGACCCCAAGATGCGCCGCTGTCACAACTAATGCTGGACGGAAACGCTTCCCGCCCGCATTGATGATGTGCTGAGCAGCTTCAGTCATGAATGGGGTGTCAGCCTGATCTGACACCACCAAATCATCTTCAATCTCAGACAACCGATCTAAGACTGCCTGACTGAATTCTTCACTGACCTCTTGGGGAGCGTGAGTCACTATTCTCCTAGTGCAGGAACTGGCTGGCCCGGGTGGCCAGATCCATCAGCGGGCCTGGAACCAGACCCAAAGCAAGTGTCATAACAAAACCCAGCACGATAGGAATCCAAGTAGCCAAGCTTGCCCGACCAACCTCAACGTCGAGCCCGCCATCGACAACTTTCTCCTGCGCCGAATCTGTAGCAAACATTACCAAGATAATACGCAAGTAGAAGTAGGCAGACACTAGTGACGCCAAAACAGCTATGATCACTAGCCAAGCAAACCCGCCACGCCATGCTGAAGCAAAGACTGACCACTTACCGATGAAGCCAGCAGTCAGTGGTAATCCAGCAAATGACATCAAGAAGACCGACATTGCTAAACCTAGGAATGGGTTCTTACGTCCCATTCCAGACCAAGACTCGATTGTATTAGCTTCACCAGCGCTAGTACGTACCATCGTGACGATAGCGAAAACACCCAGCGTAGCAAAGCCGTACGTTGCTAAGTAGAACAGTACTGCCGACACTGAAGTGACTTGCCCATCACCGATACCAGTGGCATAGGTTGTTGCGCCCACGATAGCTGCTAATAAGAAACCTGCATGCGCAACCGAAGAATACGCCAACATACGCTTCATATCCGTTTGGGTAAGTGCTAATAGCGAACCCACCACAATCGTGACCGCAGCGACAGCCGCAATCAGTGGCTGCCAATCCCAGCGAGCTGCACCCAAAGCTGAATACAGCAAACGCAATAGCGCCCCAATGGCAGCAATCTTGGTGCAAGAAGCAAAGAATGCTGTTACCGGAGTCGGAGCTCCTTGGTACACATCTGGAGTCCAGTTATGGAATGGTACGGCACCAATTTTGAAGAGCAAACCTACACACATAAAGGCTATGCCAGCTATTAGCAGCGCATATTTCTGTTCGCTAATAACAATCGCATTTCCGATATTGCTGTAGTTGAAAGATCCCGAGAAACCATAAGTCAACGCGATCCCATACAGGAAGAATGCTGACGATAAAGACCCCAACAGGAAGTACTTCAAAGCTGACTCTTGGGATAGCAAGCGACGACGACGCGCTAGCCCAGCTAATACATAAAGCGGTAAAGACATAACTTCCAGCGCAACGAAAAGCGTAAGCAGATCATTAGCAGCACAGAAAATAAGCATGCCTGCAGTAGCAAAGAGAGCTAACGGATATACCTCGGTGTGCTCATTTCGGACTGCAATAGCTTCCCGCTCATCTAGCGAACCAGGAACTGAAATCCCCAGCGGCGTAAATATTGAGACGCCGTTGTAAAGCTTCCGTTCGCTAAAGAGCAGCACTGAAAGCCCAGAGAAGATCAAGATCAAAGTCCACAAGAAATAAGCTGGACCATCAACCGATAACGCTTGCCCAGCAGCAATCGTCTGCTTTCCTATTGCCCAGTTGCGAATCGCCGAAATAAGAGCTGCCAAGATCGTTACCAGCGTCACAATAAGTTGTGCACCGAAACGGTCCCGCCGCGAGACAAAAGCCTCAACAAGCATTCCTACTGCAGCACCAGCAAAGATCACCAAGATCGGCGCCATAGCCGACATATGGAGGTTTGGAATTACGAACTCCAGTGGGTTCATCACTTTCCTTCCTTTCCAACCTGAGGCTGAGGATCAGCAATACCCACAGCAGCCATGGTGGCCTTCGAGGTTCCTTCAGCAACCTGCATCAGCGGCTTCGGGAAGAACCCCAAAGCAATAAGGGCAACCAGCAGCGGAGCAATCACTAGCCGTTCGTTAAGCGATAGATCCTTGCTGAGGTACTCATCAGTTTCTGCCGTCACCGGACCAGTCATGGTGTTCTTATACATATTCAACACGTAGATGGCAGAGAGCACGATTCCAAAAGTAGCAATACCGGCAGCAACACGATGCCGTGACCATACTCCCGATAGCACCACAAACTCTGACACAAAGCTAGACATACCCGGCAAACCCAGCGCTGAAAGACCTGCCATCAAGGTGACGCCAGCTAACACTGGAGCATACTTCTGCACGCCATTGTAATCACTGATACGCGTAGAACCACGACGTTTCACCATAAAGAGAATGGCAAACATTAAAGCGGCCGTCGAAAGACCATGGTTGACCATGTAGAAAACCGTGCCCGATAGCGACTGCGTAGTGAAAGCGTAAATACCTAGCACCATCACGCCGAAGTGAGATACCGAGATAAATGCGACCAAGCGCATAAGATCCTTTTGCCCGATAGCAATTAGACCGCCGTAAATGATATTGCCTACTGCCAGCACAATCATTACTGGCGCAACCCACTGGCTAGCCTCAGGGAAAAGCCCGACGCAGTAGCGAATCATGCCAAAAGTACCGATCTTGTCCAAAATACCAATCAACAAAGTAGCGGTGCCTGGAGTGGACTGTTCTGCGGTATCTGGCAACCAAGAGTGCAGCGGAGCCATCGGAGCCTTGATCACAAAGGCAATCAAGAAACCCACCATCAACCAGCGGCCCAACCCCGAAGAAATATCGAGCTTGGCAAGGTCGGAAAGTAGGTAGCTTGCAGTACCAGCCTCAGCACTCTTGACACCTAAACCAACCACTGAGACCAGCATGATCAAACCGCCAGCCAGCGAGAACAACAAGAACTTCATCGCAGCGTAGCGACGACGAGGACCGCCGTAGCCAGCGATCATTAAGTACATCGGGATCAGGGTTGCCTCAAAGAAGAGGTAGAACAGCAATAGATCTGTTGCAGCAAAAACAAAGATCGATAGCCCTTCAAGAAACAGGACTAGACCAAAGAAGATATTGCCACCCCAACGGCCAGAGCGATCGTTATAAGACCACTCTGCCCAAAGAACCAGCGGAACTAAGACCACCGTCAGTAACACCATTGCTAGTCCCATACCATCAAGACCAAGCGCATAGTGGGCGCCAAAGGCTGGGATCCACGGCAGATCTTCAGTGAACTGCATACCACCATCAACGGTGAACTTAGCAGCTATAACAAGACCTAGCAGAAGCGTCGCCAACGCGATCGCCATACCAGCGATTTTACCGGACTTCCCTTTCAGAAAGAACGATGCGAGCGAACCAATAATGGGGATAAGACCCAGTACTGTGAGCCACGGGAACGTCATCTCAACTCCTCCCCTCAGCCCAACCGGCTAAGGACCATGATGAGCCCAAGAGCGATAGTGCCAGCCACCATCGTCAGGCCATACGAACGGACGTAGCCCGTTTGCCCCTTGCGAAGCACTTTGGACAGACCACCAATGCTGGCAGCAGTACCTACGGCAGCGCCGTCAATAGCTACCTCATCGAAACCTTTCAACGTACTGATAACAGCACGTCCGCCATCCCGGAACACATGAACATTGATATCTTCGGCAAAAAGATCTCGACGCCCCGCAACAATAAGCGGATTATTCGTCTTAGGAGCAACCAACGGAATCTTCTTTTTACCGCCGAAGGTAAACCATGCCACGACGACACCAGCAAGAACGCCTGCCAAGGTGATAAGACCTAGCGGATCTACAATCATCTCCAAGAAACCTGGGGTTTCATGACCTTCATGAGCTCCTACGACTGGAGCTAACCAGCCAGCGATCCAACCATTCATCAACCAACCGGAGATCACCGACAAGATAGCCAAAACTACCAACGGAATAACCATTACCAGTGGAGATTCATGAGGATGCACGCCTTCTTGCCAACGCTTCTGACCAAAGAAGGTCATCAGCATCAGTCGGGTCATGTAGAAAGCCGTCACACAGGCACCCACGATAGCGAGCACACCCGCAACCGGTGACTGGTGGAAAGCTGCCTCAATGATGTGATCTTTGGAGAAGAAGCCGGCAAAACCTGGAATACCTAGAATTGCCAGATATCCCATAGCAAAAGTCAGGAACGTCCAGCGCATCGGCTTAGCCAACGCACCGTAATGACGCATGTTGACGTCATCATTCATGCCATGCATGAGCGAACCTGCACCCAAGAACATATTGGCTTTGAAGAAACCATGCGTGACCAAGTGGAAGATAGCGAAAGCATATCCAGCCGGACCAATACCAGCGGCCAAGATCATGTAGCCGATCTGCGACATGGTAGAACCAGCCAAAACCTTCTTAATATCATCCTTAGCGCAACCAATCCACGCACCCATAAGCAAGGTGATAGCACCAATAGCCATTACCGCAGTACGAGCAGTTTCTGATTCAACATAAATCGGGTTAGAACGTGTAATCAAATACACGCCAGCAGTAACCATTGTGGCAGCGTGGATCAGTGCCGACACCGGAGTGGGGCCTTCCATCGCGTCCAGCAGCCAGGACTGTAGCGGGAACTGTGCCGACTTACCGCAAGCACCTACCAGCAAGAAAATACCGATTGCCGTCGCCCAAGCTGGCGTTAGTTGATGAGCATGGTGAGCTACCTCGACAAAGGAAGTGCTACCGAACTGAGCCAGCATCGACATGATCGCCATCATCAATCCCATATCAGCAATACGATTGACGACGAATGCCTTCTTACCAGCAGCAGCAGCCGACGGCTTGTGTTGCCAGAATGAGATCAACAAGTAGGAAGCTAGACCCACGCCTTCCCAACCCATGAACAACATGACGTAGCTATTAGCTAGCACCAAGGTAAGCATGGCTGCGATGAAGAGGTTCAGGTAAGCAAAGAACCTACGACGACGCGGATCATGAGACATATAACCAATGGAGTAAATATGGATCAACGATCCAACTCCGGTGATCAGCAAAGCGAAAAGAATCGACAGTGGGTCAATCAGTAAACCTAAGGAGAAGGTCCACGAGCCTGTGGTCAGCCACTCCCATAAAGGAACTGTAACTGCACGTTCTGCCTCAGGAGCTCCCATCATAGAGATGAAACATGCTAATGCGATCCCGAAAGAGATTATCGGTGACAGCGTTGCAACAAAATGTCCCCACGGATTAGAGATTTTCCCTATTAAAAGCAAGATCGCTGCCATAGCAAACGGAATTGCAATCATCAGCCACGCCACTGAGAAAATTCCCGTGGCCGCAACAGGGGTTAAGGATTCGTATGGAAGCACCAGTCCCCCTAGAACTTCAGCAAGTTAGCGTCGTCAACAGATGTCGAACGGCGCGTACGGTAGATAGCGACAATGATGGCTAATCCCACCACGACTTCAGCGGCAGCAATAACCATGACGAAGAGAGCAGCAACCTGCCCGTCTAAACCACCATTTAGGTTAGAGAAAGCTACTAGCGCCAGATTGCATGCATTAAGCATGAGTTCCACCGACATGAACGCGATGATTGCGTTACGTCGTGTTAGGAAGCCAAATACCCCAATACAAAACAAAATTGCGGACAAAATCACATAGGCGTTCGGGTTCACTTCTCCAGTTCCCCTCGCTCGATGCTTTCGATTTGTTCGAAAGCCTTGACAGTTGGCGCTGCAAGAGACGCCGGATCAATAGTTGCGTTACGGGAAGCCAAGACTTTGGATACCGAACGTTCCGAAACTGTGCCATCGGGCAGCAGTGCCGGGGTTGCAATGTTGTTAGAGCGAGCATAAACACCAGGAGCTGGCAATGCGCCTGGGTGCTCACCCGAAGTAGCGTAACGACGAATACGTTCGCGCTGCATTGCTGCCTGCCCAGCCTTGGGACGGAAACGTTCCCGGTGAGCTAGCACCATCGCAGCAAGAGCTGCCGTCAACAACAATGCAGAAGCTGCTTCAAAAGCGAAAACATAATCAGAGAAGATAATTTCAGCAAGCGAACCTACGTTGTCGCCGCCAACCTTATTAGCTTTCTCTAAACCAATCGGCTTGGTAACAATTGCATTTCCGATACCGCCAATAACCATCGCGGCTAGCGCAACTACCGCGACAATCGCCGCGATACGCTGACCTTTAATTGATTCGACGAGCGAGTCAGCTTGTTCTACACCAACCAACATCACCACGAACAAGAACAGCATCAAAACTGCTCCGGTGTAGACAATGATTTGGGTCATCAGCAGGAACGGCGCATTCAGCGAACCATAGAGGAAAGCCAATAGCACCATTACTGCTGCAAGACATAACGCAGCATGGACTGGCTTCTTAGCAAAAACCATGCCAAGCGCTGCAGGCACCATCAACACAGCACAAAACCAAAAGGTAATGACTGAACCCGATACAAGCGGGATAAGGGCTGGGATCATGAGTGTGCTCCCGAACGAGTATCAGGTGTGCCAGTTGCTGGCAGACCCAAGAAATAATCCTTCTCATCATCGCCGAGACGACGAGGATGCGGTGGCTGCTCCATTCCTGGTAGCAGCGGGGCAAGTAACTGATCCTTGGTGTAGATCAAGTTAGCTCGCGAAGTATTAGCTAGCTCAAAGTCATTAGTCATGGTTAGCGCACGCGTTGGGCATGCCTCAATACATAACCCACACAGGATGCAGCGTAGGTAGTTGATTTGGTAAACCATGCCATAGCGCTCCCCTGGCGAGAAACGATTCTCGTCAGTATTGTCGCCAGCTTCTACGTAAATAGCGTCAGCGGGGCAAGCCCATGCACAAAGTTCGCAACCTACACACTTTTCCAAACCATCGGGCCAACGATTGAGCTGATGCCGACCGTGGAACCGCGGTGCCGTCACAAAAGGAGCTTGCGGGTACTTAGCAGTGAAGGGCTTACGGAACATCGTCTTAAAGGTGACGCCAAAACCTGCCCATGCATCAAGCATTCCCATAATTAGGCCTCCTTCACAGTGGTTACGAGCTCAGGCAACACTTGTCCAGGCATCGGCGGAACTGGATAACCTCCAGCGAAAGCATCAAACTCTCCTGATGCAGTTGCCACCTCTTCTTGTTTCTTCTTTTGTGGCCAAAATGCCCATGCCAGCAACCCTAGACAGATAACTCCTACGCCGACCCGACCTGCCGTAGTAGCAAACCAACCATTGTCAGCGGCAGTCATCCAAGTAGCAACAGCCACAATCCAGACCAAGGAGATAGGAATCAAACGTTTCCAACCCAAGGACATGAATTGGTCATAGCGGAAGCGAGGAACTGATGCACGGATCCAAATAATCACAAAGATCAATACTTGGGCCTTCAAGAAGAACCACAGCAGACCCCACCAGCCATTGCCTTGTCCCACCGTCGGATCAAGACTTGGTGCAATCCAGTTGATAGGCCACGGCGCGTGGTAACCGCCCAAGAAAAGAGTTGTTGCGATAGACGCCTGTGTTGCCATCGCAATGTACTCACCTAAGTAGTACAACGCGTATCGAAAACCGGTGTACTCAGTGATGTGACCAGAAACCAATTCCTGCTCACACTCAGACAAGTCAAAAGGCGTACGGTTTGCTTCGCCCAAAGCTGAAATACCGAAGATACAAAAACTTGGGAATAACAGTAGGAAGTACCATGCTGGCAGTCCCAGATCGACGCCCCGGAACAAAATATGTTGTGCCTGAGCATCAGCAATACCTGAAGTGGACATAGTACCCGATGCCAAAAATACCGGAACCAGTGACAGTCCCATAGCAACTTCGTAAGAGATCATCTGCGCGCTGGATCGCAATGAACCGAGCAAGGAATATGAATCCGATGATGCCCAACCAGCTAATACGATGCCGTAAATACCGATTGAAGCAACTGCGAAAATATAAAGCACTGCTACTGGCAGATCAATAACCTGCAAGCGAGTCGTATGCCCAAAGATGCTGACCTCACCACCCAACGGCAGCACCGCCCAAGTGGAGAAGGCAGCTACACCAGTCAAAATTGGGGCAAGGTTGTAGACCCATTTATCAACATGCCCAGGCGCAAAATCTTCCTTGAGAAGACATTTAACACCTTCAGCAATGGTCTGCCACAAACCTAGCGGACCGTTCATGTTAGGTCCGATACGCTGCAACATTTTAGCGAAGGTACGTCGCTCGAACCATACGTTCATGATCGTCCATAGCAACAACACAACAACCGCGAGTACTGCTTTAGCTAAAGCAAGCCACCACGGGTCATGAAAGAACAGGCCGTCGGCATTCATCGGGCTTCTCCTTCATTGGTTACCTGCACGCGAGTGCCGGTGCTGGTACGAAGCGTCTCGGCGACGCAGGAACCGACCGAGTTCGCAGGAACCCAGACGACATCATCAACCATTGGATCGGTGATAACAACCGGAAGCGTAATAGCACCAGCTTCCGTACGAATTGTGGCGAATCGCCCTAGCTTCAACCTACGAGCTGTAGTTGGGCTAACCCGCATTACTGCCTGTGGTGCTGTCTTAGCTAATGCATTTGATCCGTCCAAAGCTCGGGCATCGTCGAGAGCCAGACGCCAAGTAGCAAGAATCAAACCGTCGGTAGCAGTTAATGGTGCTACCGAAGTAGCCGCCATACTGACACGCTTTCCGTCCCATACTCCCAACTCAGCAAGTTCAGCACGAGCTGTTGCCGGAGTGCGTACACCTAAATCAGAACCCATCGCATCGGCAAGCGCCGCCAAGGTACGTAGATCAGTCATCGGAGAGACGTTGTGCGAAATCACGACGCCAAACTCACGCAGGCGACCTTCCCAGTTAAGGAAAGATCCGGCTTGTTCTTCCATCAAAGCCACTGGGAATACTACGTCAGCGCGATCGGTAACATCAGTGATTCGAGCTTCCAAAGAAACCACAAAATCTACAGCCTCTAATGCTTCCCGAGCTGCAATCGCATCTGCAAAGTCCCGAGCTTCCACCCCGGCAACCAACAGCGCTTTGATAGCTCCGGTGTTGGCAGCGGCTATGATCTGTTCAGCATCGCGCCCTGGCGTAGTCGGAAGATTCTCTACTCCCCATGCAGTCTGCACATCGACCCGAGCTGCTGCATCTACTACCGGACGTGCGCCCGGAAGTAAGGTCGGCAGACAGCCAGCTTCGATAGCTCCTCGATCGCCAGCTCGACGCGGGATCCACGCCAATTTAGCACCGCTAGTTCCAGCAAGACGTACTGCTGCTGTCAAAGCACCTGCAGCAAGACCCGCTCGCTCCCCTACCAAGATAACTGAACCAGCATCTAGTGAGACTGGTAGTTCATCAAGAGCATTAGCTTCTCGGCCCGGCGCTGTCTTAACTAAGGTCGCCCCTAGCTTGTCAGCACCTCTACTGAGGAATGGTGCGACCGTGATGATCTTCGTAGCATTCTTACGGAAAGCTCTCCGCAATCTCAAGAATACGATTGGGGATTCTTCTTCTGGCTCAAATCCGACCAAAACGACGGTAGAAGCCTGCGCTAGATCATCATAGGTTGGCACATCACCTAGGGCTTTACCAGCCACATGTGCACCCAAGAAATCTGTTTCTTCGACGCTCAGCGGACGCGATCTAAAGTCAATATCGTTAGTTCCAATAATGGTGCGAGCAAACTTGGAATATCCATAAGCAGCTTCCATCGTCAGACGACCACCAGTAAGTACACCTACCTGTGATCCAGCTGCTTTCAGACCTTGTACTGCCGCATCAATAGCTTCTGCCCACGATGCTGGGCGTAGCTCGCCATTTTCGCGAATCAGGGGAGAACGAAGTCGATCATTTTGGCGCCCATAGTGGAAGCCAAACCGACCTTTATCGCAGTTCCATTCTTCGTTAACAGCCATATCCGTACCAGCGAGACGACGCTTCACTTGGAAATGACGATGATCGACGCGAAGCGCGCAACCTGCTGCACAATGTTCGCAAACTGACACCGTAGACATTAAGTCAAAGGGACGTGACTGGAAACGGTAATCCGAGCTGGTAAGCGCACCTACTGGACAGATCTGTACAACATTGCCCGAGAAGTAAGAGTCATAAGGCTCGGTCTCGAAATGACCCACTTGCTGTAGCGCGCCACGTTCAGCGAGCGCGATGAAGGGGTCGCCAGCAATCTGCTCTGAGAATCGCGTACAGCGGGCGCACAAAACGCAACGCTCTCGATCCAGCAGAATCTGTGCTGAAACGCTAACAGGCTTGGGGAAAGTACGCTTCTTATCATGGAACCGTGACTCGCCTTGCCCGTGAGCCATTGCTTGATTTTGAAGTGGACATTCGCCAGCTTTGTCGCAGATGGGACAATCCAGCGGGTGGTTCACCAAAAGTAATTCGAGAACACCACGTTGAGCTTTTTCGACAACCTGGCTAGTAGCAGCAGTGCTGACAACCATGCCTGGCGATACTTCTGTCGTACAAGCTGCTTGTGGTTTCGGGAATCCGCGCCCATTGCCAGCGTCTGGAATATCGACTAGACACTGACGGCACGCGCCCATCGGATCCAGTAGCGGATGATCGCAGAATCGCGGAATCTCGACGCCTAGCTTTTCAGCAGCACGAATAATCAGCGAGCCCTTGGGGACACTGACCGCTACACCATCAACGGTGAGTGTCACTTCCTCAACTTGGGTAGCGACGTCGGTGCTCATGAGTGAACTCCTTCGGACTTAACAGGGAAGATCGCTGACTTCTCATAAGGGAATAGTTCCCAAGCTGGAGTGCCATTGCAACCAGCCTCGAATTCTTCACGGAAATGTTTTATATAACCATTGAGCATCATGCAGAACGAGTCACCCAGCAAACAGAAGCTGCGCCCAGCAACATTGCTGGTGATATCGATGAGCTTATCAACATCACCACTCTCGCCTTCACCAGCCTCGATACGCTGCATAATTTGCGTGGTCCACCAAGAACCTTCTCGACAGGGTGAGCACTTACCACAGGATTCGTGTTTGAAGAACTCCATGTAACGCAAAGCGGCGCGAACTGCCGAAGTGGTTTCGTCGAAAACCTGAATAGCTTTGGAACCGAGCATGGTGCCCTTAGCTGCCAAACCTTCATAGTCCATAGCAACATCAATATCATCAGCGGTCAGGATGGGTGCTGATGCGCCACCTGGGCAGAAGAACTTAAGTTTGTGACCATGGCGGATTCCACCAGCAAGTTCTAGTAACTCCCGCATGGTAATACCCATAGGAGCTTCAAACTGTCCCGGTTTATTGACGTGACCTGATACCGAGTACAAAGTAAAACCTTTGGACTTTTCGGTACCCATAGAAGCGAACCACTGCTTACCGTCGTTAAGGATCGACGGCACTGAAGCAATTGTCTCTACATTATTGACGATGGTTGGGCAAGCATACAAACCAGCAACAGCAGGGAACGGTGGCTTAAGTCGTGGCTGTCCGCGGGTGCCTTCTAACGCGCTAAGCAAAGCAGTTTCTTCACCACAAATATAGGCGCCAGCACCAGCATGAACAGTTACTTCTAGATCAAATCCAGTACCAAGAATGTTCTTACCTAAGTAACCTGCAGCATAGGCTTCTTCTACCGCTTGCTGTAGGCGACGAATGACATGCAGTACTTCACCACGGCAGTAAATAAAAGCGTGATGGGCATTGAAGGAATAGCACGCAATAATGATGCCTTCTAGCAACATATGCGGAGTAGCCATCATTAGCGGAATATCTTTACAGGTACCCGGCTCAGATTCGTCAGCATTGATAACTAGGTAGCGCGGTTTGGGGTTGTCCTTAGGCAAGAAGCCCCATTTAACACCCGCAGCGAAGCCAGCACCACCACGACCACGCAGATTCGCATCACGTACTTCAGCAATAACATCATCAGGCTGCATCGCAAATGCTTTACGCATCGCGCGATACCCACCTTTAGCTTGGTACTGATCCAGCTTCCAAGAGCGTTCTTCACCCCAATGGGCGGTAAGAACCGGAGTTAATAAGTCAGTCACTTTTGCTCCTCCGTCATGGTCGGAGCAGGAAGCGATGCTGGGTCCGGTGCGCTCCACCCCTTCTCCTTAGCGATCTCGCGACCTACCAACGAGGCATGTCCAGCTGAAGGACCTTCATCAGCGCGACCGTCGGGGAAGCCAGCAAGCACTCGTTCGGCTTCTTTCCAGCTAGTGATCTTGGCGCCGCGAGTGGAGTGAACTTCTTCATCGTTACGAAGCTTATCCACCAGTTCTAGCGCAGTTTCTGGGGTCATATTGTCCATGAATTCCCAGTTGACCATCATTACGGGAGCAAAGTCACAAGCAGCATTACATTCCACTGCTTCCAGTGAGATAGCACCGTCAGGAGTTGTCTGGCCAGCTTTAATTCCCAAGTGGCTTTCGCAGGCTTCCATAATGTAGTCACCGCCCATGATGGCGCACAAAGATGTGACACACACACCCACATGCTGCTTACCAGCAGGCTTACGTTTGTACATGGTGTAGAAAGTTGCTACCCCATTAACCTGTGCCTCGGTAATGCCAATAAGCTCAGCAACTATTGACACCCCTTTAGGGCTAATACGGCCGTCAACTGACTGTACATAGTGCAACATCGGCATGATGGCAGAACGTGGCTGCGGGTAGCGCGCCATTATGGAACGCATCTCTTCCACATTCTGTATCGTGAGCGACGATGAGTTGTCGCTGTGATCGACGTCGCCGCTTTCTACGAAATGCGTTGTAAATTCGTGACCACTCATCGGTCGATACCTCCCAAAACGCCGTCCATACTGGCTACGGCAACGACGATGTCTGAGATCATGCCACCCTCGGTGAGAGCCGGCAGAGACTGCATGTGGTTAAACCCAGGATCACGGAAGTGAACTCGGTACGGACGGTTACCGCCAGTAGATACCGCATGACAGCCAATCTCACCCTTAGGTGATTCGATCGCCGCATAAACTTGGCCAGCTGGAACCTTGAAGCCTTCCGAAACCAGCTTGAAGTGGTGAATGAGTGCTTCCATGGACTCGCCCATGATGTGCTTCACATGCTCATTAGAGTTACCTTGACCGTCAGGTCCTACCGTCAGCTTGGCCGGCCAACCAACCTTGGCATTCTCCACCATTACTGGCTCGCCTTGGCTCTTTTCTAGACGATCAGTAGCCTGCTTCACGATCTTGAGAGACTCAAACATTTCATTGATACGAATTCGGAAACGTCCATACGCATCATTGGTATTCCAAGTACAAACATCGAAATCGTAAGTATCGTAACCAAAGTATGGTTGCGACTTACGTAGATCCCAGCTGAAGCCAGTAGCTCGTAGCGGTGGACCACTGACGCCCAAAGCCATACAGGTAGGAAGATCCATTACCGCAACATTTTGCAAACGACTCTTGAAAATTGGGTTTTCGTTTGACAACCGAGCGTAATCAGGAAGGTTCTTTTCCATCCATTTAATGAGTTCACGCAGCTGAGCGATAGCATCTGGCATCAGATCTGCCGATACGCCGCCCGGGCGAATGTACTCATGGTTCATACGCAAACCAGTTGTTGCTTCGAAGAAGTCCAAAATGACATCGCGCTCACGGAAACCGATCGTCGCCGGGGTGAAGGCACCAAGCTCCAAACCACCAGTACCGATAGCGATAAGGTGCGAAGCAATACGGTTCAGCTCCAACATCAATACCCGAATATCTTGGGCACGCTGCGGAACCTCATGCTCGATCCCTAGTAGCCGTTCAACAGCAAGACAGTAAACTGCTTCGTTAAATAGCGGGGCGCAGTAATCCATACGAGTGGCATATGCGACGCCTTGAGTCCAAGTTTTGAACTCCATATTCTTTTCAATACCGGTATGCAAGAAGCCTAAACCCGGTCGCAGTGATACTACTGTTTCGCCGTCTAGCTCCAGAATTAGGCGCAGCACACCGTGAGTTGCTGGGTGGTGCGGACCAAAATTGACGACCATGATTTCGTCACTACGCTCTTGCTGAGCGCGTACAAGTTCGTCCCAGTCACCACCATTTGGGTAGTACGCAGGAAGATCTTGCGGGTCCAGCGGACCAGCGTAAATATCTTCGGATGGGTGCATAGTGCTCATGCGTTGTAGCTCCTGCGCTGATCCGGGGGCGGGACAACCGCACCCTTATACTCAATCGGGACCCCACCAAGCGGGTAATCCTTACGCTGGGGGTGCCCAACCCAGTCATCGGGCATCAAGATCCGGGTAAGGTTCGGGTGACCGTCGAAAATAATTCCGAAGAAATCCCAAGTTTCCCGCTCATGGAAGTCAGCCATCGGATAAGTGGCTACTACCGAAGGAATATGGGGATCTCCCTCTGGACAAGTCACCTCAAGACGGATACGACGGTTATGGGTGATTGATAGCAAGTGATAAACCGCATGCAATTCAGCACCAGTCATAGTCGGGTAATGGACGCCCGATACTGACGAACAAACCTCGAACCGCAAGTGAGCATCATCACGGAGTTCTTTAACCACCTCAGCGAGATTCTCGCGTGCTACAAACATGGTGAACTCGCCACGATCTACAAAAACGTGCGTCACTTTCAGGCCTGGAACCAACTCATGTAGCCGGTTATATACCTCATCGAACCAACCTCCAAAAGGAGCTTGGGCTAGACCCGGCATTTCAACCGTGCGATCCATTCCAGAATATCCAGAAGTATCACCGGTGCCAGAACTCCACATACCGGAGCGCTGAGCCATAACTAAGTTCTGCGCTGGGGCGGCTGTAGCAAGTTCGTTGTGTTGTTCTTCTGGAACAACCACGCTCTGCTCTGTTGCTGCTTTATCGCCCGTAGTGGACTTTGGGGCGTCAGTCATCGCATGAGACCTTTCATCTCATGAGTAGCAGGAGCAACCAGCGCCTGCTTCTCCTCTTCGTCCCATACTTCTTGCGCATGAGCACCTAGCGGCCAACCCTTAATCGAGTTAGTGGGGAACTTAATCTTCTCCCCATCCATGACTGACTTCTTCCAGTCCATACCCAATTTCAGCTTGAACATTGCATCGATGAGCATTTCCGGGCGTGGTGGGCAGCCTGGCAGATAAACATCAACTGGAACGATATGGTCACAGCCTTGAATAACTGCGTAGTTATTGAACATGCCACCAGAACTGGCGCACGCACCCATAGAAATAACCCACTTGGGATTAGGCATCTGGTCATATACCCGACGCACGACCGGAGCCATTTTCTGGCAGACACGACCTGAAACAATCATGACATCTGCCTGACGAGGTGAGGCGCGGAAAATCGCCTGTCCCCAGCGGTCGGCGTCAGAACGGTCACAGCCGTAGTCCATCATCTCAATAGCGCAGCATGCCAAGCCCATCGTCAACGGCCATAGCGACCAATGCCGCGTCCAACCGACAATTGCTTCCATGCTGGTCAGTAATATGCCTGGGGGCAAACTCTCTTCGATACCCATGAATGGATTCCTTCCTCAGTCCCAGTCCAGGCCGCCGCGACGCCACACGTAGACGTAGGCGACAAAGCAGGTGAGTACGAATAGGATCATTTCAATCAGCGCAAATGCGCCCAGCTCTTTGAAACGCACTGCCCACGGGTACATGAACACTGTTTCGATGTCGAAGACAATGAACAACATGGCAATAACGTAGTACTTAACTGGGAACCGGCCACCGCCCTCCGGCATCGGAGTGGGCTCAATGCCACATTCATAGCGGTCATACTTCGTGCGGTTGTAACGGCGTGGGCCAATAACAAGGCTCATACCAATAGCAGCCACCACGAAGATCGTGGCAAAGCCGACGAGGAACACAATCGGTAAATAGTCGATCATGAAACCCTCCCCTCCCGGATAAAAGCGCCGCTCATGCTGACGGCGCCATCTTGATCAAGGTGTTAATAA
Source organism: Propionibacteriaceae bacterium (assembly GCA_051654905.1). GTDB lineage: Bacteria > Actinomycetota > Actinomycetes > Propionibacteriales > Propionibacteriaceae > JBOFIQ01. The sequence continues at coordinate 150,989 of JBOFYY010000159.1, read as the reverse complement.
TGTGGTCCATGGCGTCACCATCAGTCTCATCCGTGAGGTGAGCAAGTAACTTATGGACAAACTTCATGAGATTTTTTCTTGGTAAACCATACTTGGTGCAGATTTTCATCACCCGCGGGTCCCCAATAAGGTGCGCAAAAATAATGCCGAGACGGTAGTAACCGCCCCATTCAGACTTCAGACGGCTAGCATAAGCGCTTAACGCCCGCTCAGCTGAACGCGAACCAAAACCTCGCGCCCGCGCATCAGCAATCGCTAATGCCGCCATTTCGCCAGCTTCCATCGCATAAGGAATCCCCTCGCCATTAAAGGGATTAACCATGCCGCCAGCATCGCCAACTAATAGCAGTCCTCGCCCATAGTGTGGCTGTCGGTTAAATGCCATAGGCAAAGCAGCACTACGGATTTCGCCAACTAGGTTATCGTCATTCAAACCCCACTCAGGTGGAGTGTTATTAGCAAGCCAGCGATGCATCAAATCTTTGTAATCGGTCTGCCCAAACCATTTAGAGGTATTTAGCATTCCCAAACCGACGTTTACGGTGCCATCTCCTAGCGGAAATAACCATCCATAACCGGGAAGCAAATCTGATTGATGAGGTTTCCCATCCCACATCTCAACCCAAGATTCCATCTCCGGGGAGTTAGTTTTAGGGGAAGTGTAGTAGCCGCGTACCGCTACACCCATCGGACGATCATCACGCTTTTGGACACCCATCTTCACCGCTAGCCGCGAGGAGTTCCCATCAGCAGCTACGACGACTGGTGCCCGGAATTCACGACCATCTTTAGATCGAACTCCGACAATTCGATCATCAGCAGACAAAATTGGATCTGTTACTGCACAGTCTTCAAACAGCGTCGCACCCAATTTTTGAGCATGTCGAGCCAACATCTCATCAAGTCTCATACGAGGACAAGCTAACCCATAGTTAGGCCAATCCTTCAGTTCTGGCCATTCCATAGCGAAGGAAGGAATCGGGCCGCCATGAACACGTAGTCCTGTGTTATGGATCCAACCTGCTTCTTCTGAGGTATCAATACCCAGCTTCGTCAGCGCTTTAGTGCCTCTGGGAGTAAGACCATCACCACAGACTTTATCGCGTGGAAATACTGCTTTTTCCAGCAGAATAACGTCGACGCCCATTCGAGCAAGGTGCGCGGCAGTAGACGAGCCACCGGGGCCGGCTCCTACAACGATGACGTCAGCCTCAAGAGAACTATCGCTAGCGGTGCCAGCGGTTCTCTGATCGGGGTTATTCACCATCTGCGGTCTCTCCTTTGACTGACTCACGCCACGCTTGTGAGCGGCTTCACGAGTCGGATCAATCTTAGTTCGGTCTTGCCTTTAAGGCGAAACCGAACTCTTAACTCCCACCTTCATGTTGAAACATATTGGAAGCTACTTTTTCCGCTGTTTTGCTGCTGCTTCGACCTTGGCTTGGACTGCTAATTCTTTTTGTCGCTGGCTTTGCGCTTGGAGTTCTTCCATATTCGCTCCACCAATCAACGTACAAAAGGCAATCACACCTAGTACCACACCTATCAAGGAAGGCCACCCTAAGACGAGCGGGAAAGTCACCAACGCAACCATGTCAAAACCCTTAAATAAGCTAAAGATCATTGACGGCGGCACCGCACCCATCGTCGTAGCCATAGTGGGAGCCTGATAGTTAGCACTCTTTGCTACCGTCCACCGAACCGCACCTAGCAGCCCCGCAAAAGCTGTACAAAAAGCTGCTGTTACCGCATCAGAAATTTCGGTTTTTGAACCATTAGCAGCTACTCCCACGAAAGCTGGAATCGACAACAATAGCCAAACCACAGAAATGATCGCAGGTACGGTAACTGCTGCCATCCGCACTTGCGACGTCGAAAACGGCATCATGCGAAGTAATCCTGGAGTCCGAGATAGCACTCGCAATGATCCCAATAACGGAATCAACAAAAAACACAGTATTGAACCAGATAGGAAAGGATTCATACGAGCGAACCCCAACGCTGAAATCGCATACGGAACCACTACAGATGCCAGCACCAACAACACTGGTATTGGGGATCTAAAAAGTCGCTGCACATCACGCCAAGTAATTGCTGCTGGACCGCTACCACGACCTCGAGTAGGCGAAACATGTCCTTTAGTGATCATTTCTCGCTCAACTAAAATGTCTCGCATCAACCCAAAATCAAGAGCAAAAGCTGCTCCCTGCATACCTGAGACTAACGATCCACCTGACTGCAACCGTGCCCGACGAATCAATCTGAGCCGAGAAATCGCAATGACAAAAGATGCCACAAAAATAACAGCTGCTGCCGCCGCAACCAGCCAGCCAATCTGAACAGATAGCTCTACATTCACTGCCAGCGATATCCACTGAGCCGAAATCGCTACTACTAACGTCATCAAAATTAGCGTCACTACCATCATCAGACCCTGTCCAGCTCTGACTAAGAAAGTACGCTCAGCTCCTTGTTCAGCAGCAGCAAAAGTAACTACCGCTGCACAGGAACAAGCTGTAGCTAACGCCCAAACCACAATACTTGTAGCTGAGGCACCAACCAGCGTCGACACTAATGCTCCAATAAGTGCTCCGCCTAAAGTAGCTATCGCAACAATGGCACAGAATCGCTTAATGAGCATGCGACGTCGATCCAGTGGCGCATCTAACAGCCAAAAACCCTCCGCTGCTGATGCCACTACCGGACCAAAAAGCCGAGAGATAAAGAGTGCTATTCCTAAGGTTCCTGCCGTAGCACCCATCGGGAGTAACGCTCTAGCCGATAAACAACCAGCATCTGTACAAGCTGCCGCATTTTGTTGAGTCTGCATCAACGCAGACACCACCATTGCACCAACCATTACCAGCGCAAAGACAGTTACATAGCTCTCAGTAAAAACTGCCCAGAAAGACTTTGTAGCTCGACCTTTACGCCAAGCATTCATCAATCTGATCAGATCACGCTCATCGGCTTTTTCGGTTTCTAACTCTGCCAAATTGAGCTCATTTGCCACGCTCATGATCGACCTTCACCAATAGAAACCACCCGGGTCGCTACTTCATCAACGAGCTTAGGTTCGTGAGTAGCCATGAGAATAGCCAGACCCTTACCCATTTCCTCTTTTAGTCGTTTCGCTAACCAGTCGATTCCCTCAACATCGAGTCGTTGCTCTGGTTCGTCGAGAATCAATAATTGACGTGGCCGAACGAAAGCTGTCGCTAGCGCTAACCGACGCCGCTGTCCCGAACTAAGTGTTCCAGGCAGTTGACCCGACTGCGGAACCAACTGCACCTCTTCTAAAATTTCATCGACGATAGCTTCTGGTTCTGTAATGCCATGTGCCCGCGCCAATAAATCTAAATGTTCCACAACTGACAAATCTGGGAAAAAATCAAGATCGTCGATGACGGTTGCAACAGCACGGCGAATATCTGGATCAATCTCAGTCATCGCAGAACCATTAACCGTAACCGTTCCCGAATCAGGACGTTCGGCACCAATAATGCAGCGAAGCAGCGTCGATTTTCCGGCACCATTACGTCCGGTAAGAATGACGCACTCCCCTGCTCTCACATCAAGATCAACGTTATTGATGATCCGAACCGGACCGAAAGATTTCGTGAGTCCGGACACTTGAAGAACTGCTGTGCGCTTGCTGGCCATACTTTGATTGTCTCTCACATGTCACTTCTGCGCCCAATCTGGCAGTCTGTAGGTGTGGATAATGATGAGGTACGAGCACAGCTCGACAAAAAACGCGCCGAAATGCAGGCCATGTTCGACCGCGTAGCACCACGCTACGACCTAATGAATAACCTGATGGCACCCGGCGCAGTGCCATTATGGCGGCAAGCAATGCTGGCAGCAGTAGCCCCCCAGCCCGGAGAAAAAATTCTTGATTTAGCTGCTGGTCCTGGCTCAAGTTCACTTGGACTTGTTGAGGCAGGAGCCGATGTCATTGCCTGCGATCTATCCTTTGGGATGCTAAGCGAAGGAAAACGCAAACACCCAGAACTTCCTTTCATCAACGGAGATGCTTTAGCACTTCCCTTCGCAGACCATACCTTTGATGCGGTCACTATTTCCTACGGTCTGCGTAATGTAGAGGACACTGTCGCTGCGCTACGCGAAATGCGACGAGTCGTAAAACCTGGCGGACGGTTAGTGGTAAACGAATTTTCCACTCCCACTTGGGCGCCATTTCGAGTTATTTACCGCGACTGGATCATGGCAGCTTTACCGAGGCTTGCCGCTATCGCCTCCACGAATGCCCCCGCCTACGCCTACCTAGCTGAAAGCATTATCGCTTGGCCAGATCAGGCTGCCTTAGCAGATCTACTCGTGGCAGCCGGCTGGCATGATGTTTCTTGGAAGAACCTGTCTGGCGGCATTGTCGCGCTGCACCGTTGCATGAATTAACATTATTAACCCGATGACCAAGATCGTTCTTGATGCCAGTGCGGCATATAGCTGTCCAGTGAAGGTGCAAAATACCTTCCACCCGCTAATTAGCGACCCCGGACCTCGCACCATAGATGACGGTCTTGCTGATATTTTCGCACGCAGTCATGAACATGAAAATACTGTCATTTCTGCCCTCCTTGCAGGATTCACTGGCAGTATCTGTGATTTGCGTTCCTTATCTGACCAATCATGGGAAGCTAAGGAAAGTGCCTGCCTAGCGGCTATGGCAGAAGGTGTCGAGATCATTCTTGGTGGAGCCTTGCCGCAAGATTTAGCCGGGCACCGTAGTGGACGCCCAACTTGGTGGCAACGTACTGGAGTTACCGAAACCGGAATGCCCGGATATTCTCCAGTGAAAATCAAAAACCATGCAGTCTTGGAGCGGCGTCAATCTGGCAAAGATGTTATCCACGAAATGATGTGTTCGCCTGTAACTACTCCCGGGCAGGAAACATCACTAATAATTCCTGACCGAGTATTTCGCAGTACCAGTAGAGAAAATGATCTACTACAAGCAGCCCACTACCGTAAGCTGCTCGAAGCCCACAGATATGCTGATGCGACAACAGCTTGGGCAGGTATTGTCGGCAACGAAACTGATGCTAACGGCGTACCGCTGATCGTATGGGTTGATTTAGCAGAAAAAACTATCCGGACTTTTAGTCGCACCGCTGCTGACGGTTGGAAATTACGATCCCCGCTGGAACGCTACGACCACGAACACGGGTTTCGGGTACGAGTGGCGCAAGTAGCTTCCCAACAACAAGCAGATAGCACTAGCTGTCCTCCGTTGATGGTTGCTCCCATCGCGATAAGAGAATGTTCCTCATGTCGTTGGTGGGAAAACTGCCAATTACAACTTCCCCCCGAAGACCTTTCGCTACGGATCGATAAAACTCCGCTAGATGTTCGAGAAATCTCAGCATTACGGGCTCTAAAAATTTTCACGGTATCTGACCTAGCTAAAGCAGACGTAGAAACATTACTAACTGCTTATTTACCGCAAGTAACACATCGTTCAGGAACTGAAGGACGACTACGACTTGCAGCGCGACGAGCTCGACTACTAACTGCTGGCATCGCTTTAGAGCGTGAAGGAGACTCCCCTATCGTCGTGCCTTCAGCTGCTGTCGAGATTGATTTTGATATCGAAACCTCTAGCGATGACCGAGTGTACTTATGGGGTTTCCAAATACGCGGGGGTGCAGAGCAAGGCGTTCCCCAAGGTTTTATTCCCTTTGTTGAGTTTACAGACCTTGACGATCAAGCAGAAACTGCTCTTGCGGTTAAGGCTATGCAGTGGCTACGAACACTAGCCGAAGCTGGGCACGATATTCGGGTTTATCATTACTCCGACTACGAAGTAGTTCGGCTGCAACGCCTAGCTAACCGTAATAATTCGCCTGATTTACTGTGGGCGGTGGAATGGGCACGCGAGCACTTTGTCGATCTTTTCGCCATCGTAAAACGAAACTTCTTTGGTACTCATGGTCTGGGACTAAAAGTAGTAGCTCATGAAGGACCTGGCTTTGAATGGCGCGACGAAGATCCTGGTGGTTTGAACTCTCAATCCTGGTTTACCGAAGCAGTCCATGGAGAGACTGCTGACATACGTAACGCCGCTGCCCAACGAGTTCTGGAATATAACGAAGACGACGTACGAGCAACTGTCGCATTACGTGATTGGCTCGCTATTTACTCTTAGTAACATCTCTTCATATAAAAATAATGCTGTCTAGATATTTTTCTAGACAGCATTATTTAATTAGAAAAGATTGAAATTTATAGTCCTCGACGTGGCGCTACTTTGACGTCATAAATAATACCCGTATCATCCAACTTTACGTGCGCTAATTCTGCAATACGCTCAGCTTGCGCACGCAACCGTCGAGAACCAGAAGCCGCTAATAACCCATCTAGTGGGATATCGCGCACCGCACGACCTTCAGCTACTTCGATAATTGGCAGCGCCCGGGCACCTTGCCACCAAGTTTTCCCGCGACGTTCCAAACGTACCCCGTCAATATCGGAGTAAGGAATCATAGGATCACCCAGCACCTCAATACCAGTATCCCCTAGTTTCACAGCTGTACGAGCCCCTAAAACCAACACAATAAAACCAACTATCGCAAATACTGCTGCTGGCGCGATAAGAGAAGCAGTACCACTAATAGACCAAAAAGCAGCTAATCCTGCCAGAATAAAAAACCCAATTGCTAATAGCACCGAAAAAATAGCTGCTGGACCAAAAAATATACGTTTCATCTAGCCTCCTATCGCCATGCCTATAGCTAGCCCACAGGCGCATACTAATTCAGCTATTCCTATTGTCTTTAATACTGCAATAAGATCACGTCCATGCACCCCAGCAAGCACTGCGCGTGTCGGAGAAAAAACCAGCACTACAAATGCGAGTCCTAGCATCGCCCACCACGTCGAAGCTACTGCAGCAGCTATCACAGCCGCTATAGCAATAACCATCAACAGCAGGAAAAACCAGCGCGTGCCTCGGTCACCTAATCTAGTTGCCAAAGTCCGCTTACCAGAAGCTAAATCACCGACTCGGTCCCGTAGATTATTTGCCACGAGAATAAGGCATGCTAATGATCCAATAGCTACTGCCACGCACCAAGCCGATATAGGAACCTCATCACACTGAACATAGGTGGTCCCGGCAACCGCTACCAGACCAAAGAAAACAAAGACAAAAACTTCCCCTAACCCGGCATAACCGTAGGGGTGCTTACCTCCGGTATAAAACCATGCCGCCAAAATAGCGGCTGCTCCGATACCTAACAACCACCAGTGCCCCGTCAAAGCAACTAGAACGAAACCAGCTGCTGCCCCTGCTCCAAAACAGGAGAACGCGGCCAACTTTACTTGTTTTGGTTTAGCCAGCCCTAACCCGGTTAACCGCAACGGCCCTACCCGGTTAGCGTCAGTTCCTCGGATACCGTCGGAATAATCATTAGCAAAGTTCACGCCAATTTGCAGTGCAAGCGCCACTACTAACGCCAATACTGCCCGTACTAAATCAACACGATGGACGAAAAAAGCTACGCCTGTTCCCGCGACAATGGGTGCAACTGCAGCGGGGAGAGTTCGGGGACGAGCACCTTCAACCCACTGAGACAATGTCGCCATTAACGGCTCGTGATGAGGCCCATGACCTCAGCTCGAGTGGCTGGGTGACGCATCACACCTCGTACAGCTGATGTGATTGTTTTTGCCCCTGGCTTCTTCACTCCCCGCATCACCATGCACTGGTGTTCTGCTTCAATCACTACGATGACTCCCCGAGCATTTAGATGCTCAACTAACGCATCTGCAACTTGCGTGGTTAAGCGCTCCTGCACCTGAGGACGTTTGGCGTAGACATCAACTAGTCGCGCTAATTTAGATAGTCCAGTAATCCGACCATCTTTATCTGGGATATATCCCACATGAGCTACTCCGGTAAATGGCAGCAGATGGTGTTCACACACACTCCACAGTTCAATATCTTTCACCAAAACAAGTTCGTCATGTCCGATATCGAAGGTTGTAGATAGAACATCATCGGCGCTTTTTCCCATTCCAGAAAAGATCTCGTTATAGGCGCGCGCTACTCGGGCAGGGGTCTGCTGCAATCCTTCACGATCAGGATCGTCACCAATCGCAATAAGAATTTCACGAACGGCAGCCTCGATACGTTTAGTGTCGATATTCGATGTCTGGTCTGTCGGTACAGAAGTGGTGCTAGTCACCTGCTTAATCTTAGAGACTCAATCTGCCTCAGATTGCCAAAGATGCCAAAAATAGCTTAAAAACAGCGTTTTTCTTGATCTTTGGCAATCTGAGGCAGAGATTTCAAATTAAGGAGGGGCTACGCTTACACGTGACCCCTCCCTTAATTTGGAACTTATTCAGAGATAGGTGCTGCTGGTGGTGGCATCACCGGCGGAACATCTGATGGGATACGAGTATCCGAACCAGTCCATGCCCCACGACGCGGACGCCGCTTCAACGGAACAAAGATTTCTGCCACTTGTTCTTTATCTAAAGTCTCATGAGCAAAGAGCTGACGAACCAATTCATCAAGAACCTCCCGGTTCTCTGCAAGAACATCGAAGGCTTCTTGATGGGCAGCATTGATAAGAGCTGAAACTTCTTCATCAATGATTCCAGCAACCTTGTCAGAGATCTCTAGCCCACTGCTGCTACCAGCCATACCCAGGAAAGGTTCTCGGTCTCCGCCAGAAAGTCTCACAGCTCCAATACGTTCACTCATGCCGTATTGAGTCACCATTGCACGAGCTACCTTGGTGGCTTTCTCAATATCGTTACTAGCACCAGTTGTCGGATCATGGAAGATCAGCTCTTCGGCTGCACGGCCACCCAACATATATGCGAGTTGATCTTGCAGCTCGCCACGAGTCTGGGAGTACTTGTCTTCATCTGGCATAACCATCGTGTAGCCCAAAGCACGACCACGCGGCAAAATTGTAACCTTTTGCACTGGATCATTACCGGGCATGGCGGCAGCCACTAGCGCGTGCCCGCCTTCATGGTAAGCAGTGACTAGTCGCTCATGGTTATCCATCAAACGAGTCTTCTTCTGCGGGCCAGCAATAACTCGATCAATAGCTTCATCGAGCTGCTCCTTACCAATCTGTCGCAGATTCATACGAGCGGTAAGTAGTGCAGCTTCGTTGAGAACGTTGGCCAGATCTGCACCCGTAAATCCGGGAGTACGACGAGCGATTGACTCTAAATCAACATCAGCTGCGAAAGGTTTCCCTTGAGCATGCACCTGCAAAATCTTGAGACGCCCCTTGAGATCTGGAGCATCTACACCAATCTGACGGTCAAATCGTCCTGGGCGTAGCAGCGCTGGGTCTAACACATCAGGACGGTTAGTTGCAGCAATCAAAATGACGCCACCACGAACATCGAATCCATCCATCTCGACCAGCAACTGGTTCAAGGTTTGCTCACGCTCGTCATGTCCGCCACCAGTACCAGCACCACGATGACGACCCACTGCGTCGATCTCATCGATGAAGATAATTGCGGGGGCGTTTTCTTTGGCCTGCTCAAAAAGATCACGGACGCGAGAAGCACCCACACCGACAAACATTTCTACGAAGTCTGAGCCAGAGATCGAGAAGAACGGGACTCCTGCTTCCCCAGCTACTGCACGCGCAAGCAAAGTTTTACCAGTACCGGGCTGCCCGTAAAGCAGCACACCTTTGGGAATCTTTGCTCCTACTGCGGTGAACTTAGCCGGCTCTTTCAAGAACTCTTTTACTTCTTGTAGTTCCTCGATAGCCTCATCACATCCGGCGACATCAGCAAAAGTAGTTTGTGGAGTGTCTTTAGTTGCTACTTTGGCTTTTGACTTTCCAAAGGAACGGATCTTTCCGCCACCTTGCGCTGAGTTCATCATGAACAGTGTTAGCAGAACAAGTCCGCCAAGTAACGCAATGTTAAGGACTGCCGGCCAGAAAGATTGGTCAGGATTCTCGCCCTTCCATTCTTTCAGCGTGCCTTCAGCAACTCGCTTTTTGAGGGAATCAGCTAAATCTTTATTCTGAGTACCTACCCAAGTTGCCTGAAAACGCTGTTTTTTGTCTCCAGCTACCTCAATGCGGATTTTCTGTTCATTATCAATAATCGACGCCGATTCGAGAGGCTTGTCTCCCTCGATAATCGTCTGGATTTCTGAAATGGGTACTTCTTTGTATCCGTTCAAGGACTGCGATAGCAGCATGAACGTCACGAGCAAGAGAAGTGCACCCAGGACCCATGCGAAGGGCCCTTTCGTGAAGCTATTCTTCTTCATCGTCCACCTTAATCACGCAGCACAGAGTGCGCTGCAACATCTTGAGTTTAGCTAACTATGACAACCTTGGGGCAGATTACTGTTAGCTGTACACATGCGGCGCGAGCGTGCCGACGTCGATTAGATTGCGGTATTTACCGTTGTAGTCAAGGCCATAACCCACCACGAATTCGTTAGGAATATCAAAACCAACGTATTTGACGTCGATATCGACTGCTGCGGCTTCAGGTTTACGGAACATTGCCATGATTTCTAGGCTTGCTGGTTCCCGACTAGCAAGGTTAGAAAGCAAGTAGCTTAGGGTCAGACCGGTGTCGATGATGTCTTCGACGACAACAACGTGTCGATCTTTAAGATCAATACTTAGGTCTTTGAGAATCCTTACGACTCCAGAGCTCTTAGTGCCTGATCCGTATGAAGAAACGGCCATCCAATCCATTTCCATATCAATATGGAGATGGCGGGTTAAGTCTGCCATCACCATAACTGCACCAGTAAGCACCCCAATAAAGAGTGGGTCTTTGCCTTGGTAGTCAGTGTCGATCTGGGCAGCTATTTCGCTGAGTCGAGTCTGAATCTGGTCATGGGTGTAGTGGACCTTCGTGAGGTCTGCGGCGATATCCTTTGCTTCCACTATCACTATCCTACCTTTAGTAAGGGCGATAGCGAATACTGGCAACCTGGCGGTTTATTTTCTATTCGACGATAAGTTTCCCGTTGCTTCTCCGTACGCTCACTCCCACATCTACTGTGCCTTGTCCTCGCCATGCCATGATGAGCCGATCAACCGCCGCGACATGGGCAGCCGTCGGGTTAGCTCCATGCGAAATTAACCACCGTCGCACTAGTCGGGTACGGATAGCGTCGGGAAGTTTAGCTATTTCAGCAACACAGATCTCTTCGGTAAGTTCGTAGTCAGCCACGCAACTGTCGAGAAAATCTGCATCTTGACGAGCTAATTCTGCAGTTCGGGCAAGGGCTTCTGCCATGCCCGGCCCTAATAATGTTTCCAGTAGCGGCAATGCTTTTTCCCGAACTCGCACCCGCGCATAACGTGGGTCGTTATTGTGAGGATCACTCCACGGGGCAAGTCCCCAATCTTGGCAGGCTTGCGCCACTGTAGTGCGACGTAAACCTAGCATTGGGCGTAGCAACCGTCCGCGACGTGGCGCTATTCCCGCCAGCGATCTGGTTCCGCTACCGCGAGCTAGCCCCAATAAAACTGTTTCGGCTTGATCGTCCAGAGTATGTCCTAATAAAACTGGCCCTTGGTAGGAAAGTAGTGCCGCATATCGGGCATCTCGTGCTGCTGCTTCTGGCCCTCCTGCCGCCGCTACTGTAACTTTTTCTACAGCAGCCGCCAACCCCAAATCGCGACACTGCTGTGCTGCAACTTCGGCAATCTCAGCAGAACCTTCTTGTAGTTGATGGTTTACCACGACGCAGGTTGGCGTAATAGCCAACTGTCGTGCTGCCCAAGCGGTACCAGCTGCAAGAGCTAGCGAGTCCGCTCCCCCACTAACTGCCACCACTACAGCGCCAGAAGTATCACCCAATGCAGTTACGACGCTCTGGGCTACCGCAAGTTGTGCTGCTGTTAGTTCACGTTTAGCCATTTACTATCAACCAATCCGGGCTAGCCACGCCGCAGCATCGCTTAGTTCAGCTTTAGTAGGTAACGATTCAGCTGAAGCAAAAACTTGATTCAGAGTTGTTTTGTCGGCGCGAGAAAGCACATCGCGACAGAAAGCAGCCCCGTCACGATACTGTGCCATTTTGGTGTCCAATCCCAAGATTTTCCGCAAGATTTTGTCGCTATTGCGTCGACGTCGTTGGGCAAGAGCGGTACGTAATGTGGGCAACGTCGCGATAACCTCAGTTCCAACTTCGTCCATCATCACATCCGCATGTCCTTCAAGGATGCTCATAACTGCTGTCACTTTATCTAGCGCCGCCAGATTGATTGGCGATAGTTCTCGCCAAAATACTGCTTCTTGGTTCTTGGTTTCTGCTAGTAACTGCAGAATCAGATCTTGCAGATAACTAGCCAGCCACGGTGCTGCATGAAATTGCAGTCGATGTGTAAGTTCGTGGACACTTACCCATAATCTGAAATCGCTAGGACAGAGCGCAAGTTCCTTTTCAGCCTCAACAATATTTGGGGCAACAATCACTAGTCTTCCGCCCGGAATAAAAGGATCAAATTGTCCTAGCACTCGCGAAGAAATCATCCCTAACGCTGTACCAAATTGCACCCCATATAGCTGGGCTTTGATGCGGTTAGCGTAACCCAATTCTTGACGCGACGAGGTTGCTGCCGCATCGGCAAGCATGAATGGAAAAGATTCGATATTTGCCCCCGCCCACCCCGAACGGTTCGTCACCAGCAATCGAACATGGCAACCCGGGTCTGGTAGTTCTGCAGCATCACATGCCAACTGTTGCGCAACAATGGCAGCCCGGTGTAGTTCAGCAACACAGTCTTCTTTTTCTTGTGTTGTTAATGCCGGACTCGGTTTTGCGATAGCCCGAGCAGCACTCAGGGCCGCATTCCCATTGATGGGTGGAACTAAGCTCATAGTTCTTGAGCCTAGCCGCTCTCCTTACTTTCATGCTTCTTTCTGTTGTCTCTTTTGTTGCTTAACGCTTCTGTAACCAAAACACGGTAAGCTCAGCAGTAGATCCATTCTGCTGTGAGGAGCAACCGTGACTGAGGAATATTTCGTCCATTCGGCGCCGGTCCCGAAAGGTATCTCTTTCGATGTGACCGTCGAAATTCCCAAGGGCGGTAAGAACAAGTACGAGATGGACCATGAAACCGGACGTATCCGGCTGGATCGCACTCTCTTTACCGCAACCCAGTACCCGCAAGATTACGGTTTTATTGAGGGTACACTCGGCCAAGACGGTGATCCGCTAGACGCCATGGTTATTGTCCCCGAACCAACTTTCCCTGGCGCACTCATTGAGTGCCGCGCCATCGGTATGTTCCGTATGAAAGACGAAATGGGCGGCGACGATAAGGTTCTTTGCGTTCCAGTAGCTGACCATCGTCGCGATTACCTAACTGATCTTGAAGATATGCCTGTCTACGCTCGACTAGAGATGGAGCACTTCTTCACTGTCTACAAAGACCTTGAACCTGGAAAATCAGTAGAAGGCGCCGTCTGGGTTGGTCGCGAAGCTGCCGAGCAGGAGATTCGTGCTTCTTTCGAGCGCGCCAAAGGCACCTCTTTCGAGCTGAAGTCTCACGAACTGCACCGCGGACATTAATCTGCTGGTGTCATCACTATCTGAGCGCTGCCCCACTCTTGTGGCGGCAGCGCTCGTTTATAGCGGCGCAGTTTTAGGAACTCTATCTCGCTGGGGATTAGGTCTAGCAGTATCGGGGCTATGGGGAACCCATCTAGTTAATATCGGCGGTACTGCCCTGCTTGGTTTTCTTACCGTTGTGTTAGGGATACGCCGTCAGCAACTAAAACTTTTTCTTGGTACTGGTTTTTGTGGGGCTTTTACTACTTACTCCTCCTTGGCGGTAGGAATAGCTCAGGCTCAGCTATGGGCTGGTATTGGGCATGCTGTTCTGGCATTGGCTACTGGTCTTGCTTCAGCGCTGATAGGTATGCAACTGGGGTCAATGCGTTGTAACAGGGCTACATCATGATTCTAGCTATGGCACTAAGCGGAGGTTTAGGTGCGACATTTCGTTGGTTGGTAGATCGTGCGCTAATGCACCGGGCACCAATCGTCGCGGCAACCTATCTGGTAAATATCGGCGGATCTTTTCTGCTAGGGCTGCTAATAAGACACAGCTCCGCATCGCTATTGCTGCTTGTCGGCACTGGTTTTTGTGGCGGTTTTACTACCTTTTCTACTGCCCTAGTGCAGGTGGCTGCCGGGTTACGCGATGGCCGATTTTTGTGGGCATGCTGCCACCTGCTGGCGATGATGCTAGCGACGTCAGCTAGCGCCGCTTTGGCAATAGCGTTGACGTCGTAAGTTACGACGCTTTCACCGCAACAGTTAAAGTCACTACACCAGCAACGAGTGCCGGCAAGAAGGCATGGATAGGGACGCTAGCGAGCCGTCCGCTTACAACTGCCCCCAGGCTGACTCCCAGTGTGATGCAGGTTGATAGCGCCGTCATCATGGTAGCGATGCGATCGCGTGGAGCGACTGATTCCATCCACGTAAATGCACTTACTAGCGTGATACCGGCTCCAGCACCTAGGATCACTGCCATTCCTAGCGCCAATAATGGTGCTGGCAGTAGCAACAAAAGCGCCCCACCGATCAGGATGAATAGGCCGCCTGCTGCCACTTTGGCTCGCCGTGACAGCTGATGTGCGTAGCGCCCGATCAGCAAACTAGCTGTTCCTGATCCAATACCGACGCATCCGTAAACCACACCTGTCATAGCGGCAGTATTGCGTAGCTGATATAGATTCGTGAGCGCGGTTTGGGTGCTTCCGAAAACAGTTCCTACCGCAATTGCAGCCAGCATTGGCAGCACCACAATAGATCCGATTCGACCATGTGCATGGTTTTGATGGGTAACACTATTCTTCACCCATTCATGGCGGTGGCGAAATAGGTGGGTCAAGAAAGTGCCTTGTAGTAGCGCCGTCATGACCGCCATCGTGATAGTTGCTGTCGCGGCACCTTGCAGGCTCACTAGCAAGCTAGACAGGATCGGGCCAATGACAAACCCGATCTCGTCGATAGCGCCTTCATATCCCAACGCCCGCGATATCAACGTATTGTCGTGATGCCGTTCAGCTAACCGCGACCAGTAGCTACGCGCTACCGAACCTATTTGCGGGTTAGATAGCCCTACTAGCGCCGCACAAGCTAGCAAAACCCATGATGGTTGGTGAGCCAACAGTGCCGCCAAGAAACTCAACTGCCCTATCAGCGACGTCACGGTTGCTGTTGCTACTACTGGAAACGGTCCAATCCGATCCATGAATCGCCCCAAGATAGGTGCGCTGACAGCCGAGCCTAGCCCTACTGCGGCTACAGCTAGCCCGGCAATTCCAAAGCCGCGCCCGTCTTGAGCGAGCACCATTAAATATCCCAATTGCACCATAGATGCTGGGAGTCGAGAGATAAATGCAGTAGTTAAGAACTCCCAGCCAGCCAGCTGGGGTAATGAGCGACGAGAAGACAAGAGAAACCCTTTCATGGTGCGCAAACGCGACCGCGCTCCCTACCTCACACGCGGCCATGAAGGTCCCTTGATGTACTCCTAGTCTAATAGAAGATTTTGCCGAGCGTTACTTATTAACTTTGCGAGCTGCAATTACGCCGCGCTAACCCGACAGAATTAGTTTTCTTCGCTCGTGGTGTAGCTGCGTCGCAGAGTTGGTGTTAGCGATCTTATAGATTGCCAGAGGTCAGATACAGTTGGGCGTTGCCGCATGAAGTCCGGTCGGGCAGCTACTATTCCCCAACTACGTAAATAGAACCAAGTTAAGTTAGTTGCAAAGATCATGAGCGTAACAATTGACGACACAATAAGTGCATCATCGTGGAGCATCATTCCAAACTTCAACCACATCACTTGTAGGAATGAACCTAGCCAGAGAAAACCTACCGAAATCCCTGTTATGTTGCGGTTACGTACTAGCTCGCAGAATTGTCCGGACTGGGCAACTATCTGCGGCAAGATGACAAAAATCCCGAAAACAAGCGGCCCGGCAACCAGTCTTAGCCCTACACAAATACTAAACATCACAGCTACTGGAGCTAGGATCGTCACCCAGTTGAGTTCTCGTTCTTGCACAATCTGCACCACTACTGTCGCTGCCGCAGCAGTGCTGACAAAACAAGGAATTATTAGCCCAATATTTGCTTCTAGTAATCCATGAATAGTCCAGGCTGCCATGGTGGCAAAAGTTATCTGCCAGGTCAGTAAGGCAACGCCCGATGTTGTTCCAGAGCGCTTAATTCGGAGTAATTGCGGCAGACCATATAACGTACCCCCGACGATCACGATCGCCTGGATGGCAGCAAACATTCGTAGTCCTTCATTACCGAGCACTTACCACTGACTTCATCATCAGATTTGCGTTCAACTTCTTTGTTTAACGCAACACAGCTTATCTTCTCATTGCCTATTAATGAGGCTCTAGGCGGGGTCTTGATCAGGTTACTTCTGGTAGCAGCTACCGTATGTGTCAAGAATGCGCGAAGATAAAGCTATGACAGATCATGCTCTTCTTTTAGCTCCCAGCGCTAACCGTGTATATGCGGGGGAATCCGATAAGCTCGCCGCAGCAGAGTTAGAGATCTGTCTACCGCAAGCAACTGATATTGCTGCCACGATGATTGCTGGCGTACCTTATCTAA
Organism: Propionibacteriaceae bacterium; assembly: GCA_051654905.1. Lineage (GTDB taxonomy): Bacteria > Actinomycetota > Actinomycetes > Propionibacteriales > Propionibacteriaceae > JBOFIQ01. The sequence continues at coordinate 134,350 of JBOFYY010000159.1, read as the reverse complement.
CTTTTTCTGGCACCGATATTGACGCTGCTACCGTAGGTCGCCTTTCAGCATCGCTGGCGCTCTTTGAGCGTAGTAATGATCTTCTTGGCCCTATCGCTATGACTGATACAGCACTATTGCCAGATGACCTAGTGACGATCCCTAAATATCAAGGGAAAACTAATGAGCAGTTCACGCGACTTTTATTGAATGTGACGTTGTCGCAGATCGTAAAACCACGCAAGCGTCGTATTGTCCTTGATCCGTTAGCTGGTCGAGGCACTACGCTTTCAGAGGCTTGGCGACAGGGCTGTGATGCGTGCGGCGTTGAGGGCGACGATAAGTCCGTTGAGGCTTACGCGTCTTTCTTAAAAACCTATCTTCGGCGAGGTCGCTATAAGCACACCGCTACTCTCACCCCAGTTCGTCGCGAAGGTCGCGCTATCGGGCAGCGTTTCGACGCTACTTTGAGTGACAGTGATCTAAATCTGACGGTCTTCACTGGCGATACTCGTGATTCGTCAGCACTTTTTGGTAAGAAAAAATTTGATGCCATTGTTTGTGATGCCCCCTACGGGATTGTCCATGGCGCACATTCTGATGTGCGGGGTGGTTTTGGCCATAAAGGCAAGGATCGCTCCCCTGCTGGTCTATTACGCGAAGCCATACCGGTGTGGGCTTCACAGTTGATTCGTGGTGGAGCGATGGGTATTTCTTGGAATACTTTCGGTTTATCTCGTGAGGATCTAGCTGCGCTAATGTCCGATGCTGGTTTAGAGGTGTGCGCCGATGGTCCGTGGGAGCGGTTTGGACATCGCGTCGATTCTGCTATTCACCGAGATTTGATCGTCGGCGTTAAAGGGTTTGAGGAATGAAGCGCACGCTTTTAGTTATGCGGCATGCACAAGCTGAGTTTGCAGCCGTTAGCGATTTAGCTCGCCCGTTAAGCGATTATGGCCGCCAGCAAGCTCAAACTGCTCGTGACTTTATTACTTCCCAAGGATTCCAGATAGATCACGCACTGGTTTCTCCAGCACAACGCACCCAACAAACTTTCACTGAGCTTGATCTAGGAATCCTCCCCCAAGTCGATACTTCCCTCTACGACGGCGGAGCAACTTCCTACCTTGAAGTAATTTCTACTATTCCAGAACAACGCAATACCGCCATTCTGGTAGGACACCTACCAACTGTCCATGACCTTGTCACGCACCTAACAGCACCCAAACTATCCGATTTGACAGCTATCAAAACCGTCAACCAGCAAGGCTTCAACACTGCCACTATTGCTGTTATCGAGTTTGGAAATCAAACCTGGAACCTTAAACCAAGTTCTGGGAACTTAATAGTTTTCCACCCTGTTACAAAGGAGTAACGCAATGAAAAAAATCAATCTCTTAAGATATTTAACCATATTCTCTGGAATAATAGGCATCTGCATAAGCGTAGCAGGAATATTCTTAAGCTATACAGACTATAGCCACCAAAGGCTTCTATCATGGCTTGGGCTACTATTCTCAGGAATAGCAGTGTGCCTACTCTTTGCCGTCATTCGTATCAATAATACGAATAAATCCTAATTTAATTTGCTAGAATAGGATTACGGATAGCGAAAACCTCAATTACCTAGAATATATGCGATAGGCATTGGACATAGGTCGAACCCCGCGTCCGATGGCTATCGCTTTTCACTTAAGCGCTTCGCCACAACTTATCGACAATCGACTTCCCTTACAGAGAGACTTCCTACTCTTTGCGCCAAATTCAGGAAAACAGATAGTTTCTATTCCAGAGCAGCTCAATACCGCCATTCCGATTGGATATTTACCAAGTATTCATGATCTTGTCCGCTTCAACAGGCCAATAAACCTAATTAGCTTCCATCTAAAAGTTTTAGTTGAAGCAGGTCTAATCGAACGATCCGCGAACTATGGAGATAACCGAGAAAAGTATTGGAAAGCTGCAGAAATAAATATAAATCCATCCTTAGCACACAGCGATACCCTCAAAAACACTTTCCTTGCCACAGAGTACACATTTCAAACTGAGCAGCTACATCATATTTTACTCATACTGCCAACGTTAGCTTAGATCAAGATATCGCAGGCCTAAAAGCAGAGTTCCTCTCCACATCACTAATACTCACCCAAGAAAAATTTGTTGAGCCGATGAAGAGCCTCGCATCTATAGCAATATTTCCATAGCAATGCTACGATCAGAAATACCGAATAAGCGCTATCTTGCAAGATTATTTTTGCTGCTAGCGTGACAAGCAAGCAGCCAATCTGCCCGGAAAAACTTCTTCCAATGAGTCAAAAAACTGTATAGCAAATGCAATACCCCCGTTTAGGCAAGATATAAGCTGCTCATCGGTAATACCATCTGAACAATCCATAGTCGTTTCAGCAACAACTTGAACCACACCCGTTTTTGTTTGGAAGACATAAGTTTTAGGGAAAAACTTATCAGCATTCCATTTATTGCAAACAGTCAATGCTTTCTGCATATCATCAATAGCTAAATCTGGACGCCATAATCCTCGTACTTGTAATATCTTATTTTCTTTTCCAGAAACTAGAAATAATATAATAGCAGATTCCCATGAAGCAGAAATATCTCCATCTTCATCAACTCGATAAGATATTTTCTCTTGCTCTAAAAAATTACGAACTCGATCTTTTGTAAATGCAGGTAAAGTACTTCCTACATATCCTTGAGTTGGGGCAGATCCATAAGGAGCAGCAGGGGGTTGATGGGGCGCAACATCATAGACCCCCGGATATTGAGGAATATACGGAAATACTCCTTGCGGCACCGAAGTTTCAGGTTTCTTAGAAGAAAAAAATCCCATACCAATACCCCATAATCTTCGTAGTTTAGTAAATTAAGTATAACCATGCAGATTGCAGCAGCGCAGCATAAAGCTCAATAAGATTGAGACAACTAAAATCAGTTCCGTTCGAGCCAGAAACAAAAGAGAGCCACCTGGGGGAGTCGAACCCCCGACCTACGCATTACGAGTGCGTTGCTCTACCAACTGAGCTAAGGTGGCGTGACGAGAAAGCGTCAAGGCAAAACAATATCGGTCTCAACCTAGTCGAGCAAGTCACTTCCCCTACCCCCGCACTGAACGGCGTTCAAGTCTGGTGCTAATGTCACGCCGTGCACGATGTTTCTTTGCTACTAGCTACCGACCGAGCCCGGGTCTGGCACCCCTATGCCAACACCACCGCCCCCGGCCCCCTATATGCAGTTAAAGAAGCCCGCGGCACACATCTTCTTCTCGACGACGGAACCCGCCAATACGACGTCATCGACGCTATGGCTTCGTGGTGGTGCCAAATCCACGGATACCGCCACCCACATCTTGATGCCGCCCTCCACTCCCAAATAGATCGCTTCTCCCACGTCATGTTTGGCGGCCTCACCCACGAGCCAGCCGTAACCCTATGCCAACGACTAGGCGAGCTAACCCAAGACCGTCTCAGCCGAGTATTTCTAGCAGACTCTGGCAGCGTCGCCATGGAAGTATCCCTCAAAATTGCGCGACAATGGGCGCAAGCTGCCCACCCCGGCAGTAACCGCACTAAAGTTGCCGCACTCAGCGGCGCTTACCACGGCGACACCCTAGGCGCCATGAGTATTTGCGACCCGCAAACCAGCATGCATGCTGCTTGGGCCGGAGTTGTTCCCAACAACATTTTCCTACCCCGGCCACCAGCTTTCGACGCCGACGAAGCCAGCATCACAGCTTGGGCAGATCAGACTAAATCGATAATCCATGAACATCGAGATCAGCTTGCCGGAATCGTCGTCGAACCAATTCTGCAAGGAGCCGGCGGCATGTGGTTCTGGTCTCCTGCTGCACTACGAATCCTTAGAGAACTAGCCGATAGCTACCAACTGCTTCTAATAGCCGATGAAATCGCCACCGGACTAGGCCGCACTGGAACCCTTTTTGGCTGTGACCATGCCAACATCGTCCCCGATATTTTAGTTCTAGGAAAATCCCTCACCGGCGGTTATCTAACCCAAGCAGCAGTACTCTGTCGCGACGCAATAGCCACCACCATCGGAACTGGAACTTTCGGGGCGCTCATGCACGGCCCTACCTTCATGGCGAATCCGCTCGCCTGTGCCGCTAGCCTAGCCAGCCTAGAGCTACTCGATAGCGGCGCTTGGCGCACAGCGGTTCCTCGAATCGCTAGCCGCCTCCTCCCAGCGCTAGCAGACCTAAATGATGATCCCCGCGTCGCTTCAATACGCGGTCTGGGCGGCGCAGTAGCTGTCGAGCTGCACACCCCCGTAACCATGGCTGTGGCTACACAAGCCGCTATCGATGCTGGTGTTTGGCTACGCCCCTTCGGGAAGCTGGTCTACACCCTTCCCCCCTATATTTGCAGCGACGAAGAACTCGACCAGATCGCTGCTGGCATACATGCTGTTGTTGCCCACCATCAGGAGCCTCGATGACTATCCCTACCTCTGGCATCACCTTCGTCACCGGCACTGATACTGACGTCGGGAAAACTGTTGCTACCGCAGTACTAGCTGCTTACGCCCAGCAAAACGGGATCGACGTCGTCGTCATCAAACCTGCCCAAACTGGTCTTATAGCCGACGAGCCCAACGGCGATAGCGAAACTGTCGCCTACCTTGCCGGCCTGAATGATAAACAGGTTCAGGAATGGTCTCGGCTACCAGAACCACTAGCTCCTACCACTGCCGCGCATCGAGCTGGCGTACAACTTCCTGATGTAGCCGAAATCGCTGACCGGCTATGCGCCTTAGCTAACCAACATGAACAACTTCTGGTAGAAGGTGCTGGCGGGGTATTAGTAGGAATTGATTCCGCCGGAGCCACCCTAATCGATTTAGGCAAAGCGCTCATAGCGCGTGGGATAACTCCTGCCACAATCGTGGTAGCTAGATCTGGGCTAGGCACCCTGAACCACACTGGGCTTACCGTTAACGCACTTCGCGACGCTGGACTACCCGTTGCTGGAATCATCATCGGCTCTTGGCCGCAGCACCCTGACCTAGCAAGCTCTTGTAACCGCGACGACCTAACCCGTATCGCCCCGCTACTTGCTTGCCTACCCGAAAATATCGGAACAGATCCAACAGTAGTACAACAAGTAGCAGCCGAGCTGGTTACATCAACTCCGCAGCAATACCGTCAAGTATCAGCCCGAGGCCAAAAGTGAAATCACTACCAACTTCGACGCTGACAACTTCGCTGCCTCGTAACCTATTCCATTCATGGTGGGCTTGCTCGTCAGCAACTGCCCCCAACAACAAATGGATCAAAGTAGCTGCGCAGGAACGAGCCGTCGTTTCTGCCATCCCAGCCGCAACCAAAACCCGGGTAGGAGTGATAAGCATGTCATGTTTAGTTAGCCCCGACGCTCGGGCCGCTGCACATAACTCAGCTGAATCTCGATGGGATAACAACGAAGTTCGCAATGCCCCCATCCACATAACTAAAGCTTCTCGCCATGGGGTTCCCTCCAGCGGCTGCTGCACTTGCTGCACCATTGCGTCAGCAACCAATGCCAACAACGACTGTTTATTAGGAACATGCCAATATAAGGCGCTCGCTCGCACCCCTAGCCCATCTCCCAGCCGACGCATCGTCAGATCCGCCAACCCATAAGAATCAAGAATTTCCAGAGCATGTCTAACGATCCGCTCTTGTGACAACGACAACCTATCCACCTCCTCACCAAAGAAGACTACCCATGAACCTTTCCAGTGTGACAGCCGCCGCTCTCCGCGGAGAACCCGCCTCGCGCGAAGAAGCCCTCGCAATGTTGACTGACGAAGTTGACCTTACCGAACTTTCCTCAGCAGCCGCTCAGGTACGTCGCCAATTTTTTGGCAACAAAATGAAACTCAACTACCTAGTTAATCTCAAATCTGGGCTATGCCCCGAAGACTGCTCCTACTGCTCCCAAGCTAAAACTGCTGACACTGATGTACTCAAATACAAGTGGCTAGACAAAGACACTGCCGCCCATGCTGCAGCAGCTGGTGTCGCTGGCGGAGCTCGTCGCGTATGTCTAGTAGCTTCTGGCCGTAAACCAACCGACCGAGACGTCGAACGAGTCGCCGACATTATCGGTGCTATCCATGAAGAATCACCCGACGTAGAGGTGTGCGCCTGCTTAGGCTTCCTAACTGAGCAACAGGCGACCCGTCTCCACGAAGCTGGCGCCGACGCCTATAACCACAATCTAAATACCTCCGAAGATCACTACTCCGATATTTGTTCTACCCACGACTACGCTGACCGCGTAGATACCGTCGAAAAAGCTCGCGTAGGTGGGCTATCACCTTGCTCTGGCTTGATTGCTGGCATGGGAGAAACCGATGAGCAGCTAGTTGACGTAGTTTTTGCGCTCCGCGAACTTGGCGTCGATTCAGTTCCGGTGAACTTCCTCCTGCCATTTGAAGGTACCCCCTTTGCCGGGCACCGCGACCTCACCCCCCAACGATGCCTTCGCATTCTTGCTATGGTGCGTTTCGTCCACCCCGATACTGAAGTTCGCGCCGCAGCTGGCCGCGAATACCACCTACGCAGCCTGCAACCACTAGCTATGTTGATCGCTAACTCAATTTTCCTAGGCGATTATCTAACCAGCGAAGGACAAGCCGGGGCAGCCGATCTAGCGATGATCCAAGACCTTGGCCTAGAGATCGAAGGCGACGAAGACGGTCAACTAGCGGCCGCAGCAGCAGCCGCTATGGCGTCACATCATGGCGAAGCCGCCGACGGCTGTGGCTCTTGCAGCAGCTGCCCAAGTGTCGGCACCGGATCTTGCCACAGCGAAGAAGAGGTTCCAGTTCGTCGTCGCGGCGTTGGAACTGAAGAACCAGCAAATATCTAGCAAAAACAGTGCTGGTGGCGGCTAGATTACCTAGTCACCACCAGCACTGATCTTTTTATTGCATCTAACAAATATTAACTCTAGCTATGGCAGACGAAACCGTTTTGCGGAACAACCCCTTCAGCAAGGAAGGTATCTACTTCCTTATCAATACATGCGTTTCCGTCACCATAAGCACCATGCCCAGGGCCATCTAAGGTAAGCAACGACGCTTTACCCAAAGCTTGAGTCATGGCAGCACCGTATTCATATGGTGTTGCTGGATCTCCGGTAGAAGCAACTACGACGATCGGCGTCGCCACCGATGCAGCATTAATACGAGTCCGTTGTATCGGCTTCACAGGCCAACCTTGACAAGCCACCGATGGACCAAACCAACGACCAAAGTTCGGGGCTTTTTTAATATTTTCTGACCATTCTGACTTTGCTGCCGCAAAACCATCATCACCTTCGTCTAAGCACAAAATAGCTGGGAATGCGAAGAACATTGGCCCGTAGGAACCGCTATCAGCACGGTCACTCATCTGATCTGACATCACCATCAGCGCGTCGCCATCACCTGAGATAGCCGAAGTGATTGCGCCGTCAAGCATCTGCCACTCTGCTTCACCACCGTAAAGCATGGCAGCAATGCCATTTACCGCGATGGACTGGGTTAGGTGACGATTACCAACTGTGATTGGTTGTGCATCTAACCCATCGATGAAAGCCACTACTTTGCTAGTAATCGATGCAGCATCTGTCCCCAAATCGCTGCGATGTTTACCTGCCCATTCGGCAAAAAGACCAAAAGCTCTCTCGAAACCTTCTGCTTGGGTCACTACATCTTTGCCATGAGGATTAACTGGCGAGTCCAAAACCATTCGACCTACCTTGTCTGGGTAAGTAGTAGCGTAGACCGCCCCCAGCCAAGTCCCATAGGAATATCCAACATAGTTAAACACTGGATCGCCCAACAAAGTACGCACCAAATCCATATCAGCAATAACATCTGGAGTTCCGATATGCGCAAGATAGTCACCCATATGCTGCTGACAGGAAGCTACTAATGTTGCTTGGGCTTGCCGTAGCGCATCGTATTCGGCATCGCTATCGGGAGAACTATCAACTTCTTGTAGCGCATCAATCCACGGCTGCGGAGCTGTCGGGTTATCGGCACACAATATCGGCGTCGATTTCCCAGTACCGCGAGGATCCATTCCAATAGTGTCTAGATTCTTGGCACCTTTAAAACGTCCAGAAGCAGCCAACCATCCTGCGTCAGCGCCTGGACCGCCCGGATTAACGAAGAGTGAACCTTGTCGCTCCTCAGCAGCTTTTTTGCGAGTCAAATGTAACGTAATCGCTGGCGAAGCCGGGTCACTACGATCCATCGGAGCTAGCACTTGAGCGCACTCTACTGCCTCACAAGGCTTCCACTCCAACTTTTGCGCCTCATACCCACCAGCTGGCGCCGTAGCCATTCCCGGCACATCAACTCGCGGCAACGTTACCGTAGGACGATCTGGTGACAGATGAGTTAACGCATCTGTCGGGACAGAAATTGGAGTTCTAGTCGAGGTCGCAGTTGACGATGGTGATTCCGCCTGAATGGTCTCTTTAGTTACCGGGCTGCAAGCAGTTACTGCTAGCAACATAAACGAACCTAACGAGATAAATCGCCGATCCATACGACTACTCCTCTATCGAAGACGTTGAAACAGGCGGACGAGGAATGCTCTGGCGAGCAGTTGCCCGCTTTTGACATACCTCGCCGACATTACAAGTTGTTACATTCCCGCCCGGAAGTCTGACATGAACCGCATTGAGTTGCAGCGACAACCCAACAACTGTCCCTTCTCCTTCTGGCGTGACTACCTGCTCTCTAACCCCCGGAGCAGTCCTAGCAAACTCTGCATAATGCTCTGCCTCGTAAGCGATGCAACACAAAAGTTTCCCGCAAGCACCTTGGATATTTAGCGGATTTGCACCCATATCTTGCAGTTTGGCCAGTCGTAATGGAATCGTTTCAAAGGTTTCCAGCCACGTCGTACAACACAATTCGCGACCGCAATGACCAACCCCACCCAATAGTTTGGCTTCTTCCCTGCCAGCGATCTGCCTCAAATCGATACGAGCACTAACTGCTCGCGCTAATTCTGGGACTAACGCCCGAAAATCCACTCGCCCTGGAGCTGTGAAATAGAAAGCAACACTACGACCTACTTCTGGATCCCGATCATCAATATCAACCGCCACCATGGACATCGGAAGATCGCGTAATGCCACTAGTTCTCTAGCTACCAACAGGCATCGAGCACGATCTGCGCGCATCCGATCATCACGCTCAATATCAGTATCTGTAGCCAGCCGGACTATCCGAGGTAGATCATGTACTGAAGTCTCCGTAGGCGGCCACACGACTGTCGCCAACTCTGGACCAAGCTCTGTCGGGAACATCACTTTGTCCCCTACATGAAGCTCGAAATCCCCCGCATCGACGTGAAACAGCCGCCCACGAGGTTCGAACTCGACGGCGGCTGTTTTCATCATAGTTATAGATTAGACCGTATTACCCAATAACTTCTGCTCTTTACGGATGGCGCGCTTACGACGAACAATTCGATCGATCGCTAAACCACCAGCACCGAGCAAGAAGAACAGCATTCCGATAGCTGCTAACAGAATCTCAACATCGCCACGGAATCCTGGTTCACCTGGGGTGTAGATAGCCCCAGATTTACCGTAAATAAAGAACACCAACAAGATTGCTTCGACCGCAACCAGCAATATACCTGCAAAACGAGTCATCAAACCTAGGACTAGAAGTACCGCAGCAATCAGTTCTGCAGCAGTTACTCCAATAGCAAAGTAGGTGGGATTCGGCAGAACGGAACGGGCAAAGAACTCTTTAGTTGCTGTCCAATGCATAAGGTTTGAATACCCTTGGGTGAAGAGCAATGCCGCAGTGGCAAGGCGCAATAAAAATAGCCCCAACGATCCGTTCCATTTATCGGTAGTGCGCTTAGCCTTACGCGGCGGAACAACCGGATCAGTCGAAACAGGAGCAGCCGAAACAATACCTAGCCGCTTGGCACGAGCTTCCCGTGCTGCTTCTCGTTCGCTATCAGCCATATCAATTACAGCTGTCTTTTCTGCCGTTGCCTCGTCACTTGGCATTTCCATAATGCGAGTCTTCTCATCACGGAAAAGCGAATCCATTGGAACTGTTGGTTCAGTAGACACCGCAGCGGCCTCTTTCGTCGTCATGGAGGCAACCGCACTTACGGCAGTCCCAGGCAAGTCGTCATCATCGGATGTAACCAACGGTATATCAACACGTGTAGGTTCGTCGTTCCGAGCCTCTGCTACAGTCTCAGCTGCGGATACGGCAACTGTCTGCTCTACAGTCTCAGCTATATCTGTAGCATCTGCTTGTTCGGTAGTTTTTACGTCTTGCTTTTTATCAGAGCCAGAAAGGGCATTGATCAAAGCGTTGACGCGTGAGGCCATGCCTTCAGATTCAGTCAAGGTTCCTCCTAGGGGAAGTCAATCGTTTCCAGTGTCACAGGGAAAGTCACAAAATGCAGGAAGCGACACTTCATTATCGCAATTATTTTCTTCTATAGCCTTGTTGTTGAGCTAATTCCATCATTAATGCCTCTACTGCAAGCAGCGGAGGTACATTCGTTTCAAGTGCGGTTCTACATGCCAAAATCGCATCCATAGCCTTGACTGTCATCTCAGCAGTAGTACGCGAAGCCTGCTCACATAGCTGTGTAAGTACCTCGCTATTAATTACTAGATCCGCTAATTTATCGCGTTCTTGAACACTAGTCTGAAGCAGCAAAATATCTCGGTAGTACCCAGTAAGTTCGGTTAACACCCGGTCAATGGCGTCCCGATGTAATCGGGTACGACGAGCTTTCTGCTGCTCTTCTAAATCTTTCTTAGCCGCAGCCGCTTGTTTCGGACGTGCACCCTTAGTGCCAAAACCAAGAGCTCGCTCAAACTCTGCATTCTCGGTAGCCTCAATTTTTGCTGCCTGCTCTTCAGTTTCTGATTTAGCTAACTCAACCACTCCTGCAGCAGCGTGTAGACAAGAACTAACATCTGTGATTTTTTTAGGTAATTGCAAAATCTCCCAGCGGCGAGTTCTAGCAGCGTCATCAGTAGCCAGCCTGCGGGCTCGCCCAATATGACCTTGCGCCGCCCGGGCTGCGTGTCCGGCTGCTTCTGGGGAAATACCATCGCGTTCGACAAGTAGCTGTGCCACATCAGCTGCCTGTGGCGTCGCTAACCGTAATGCCCGGCATCTTGAACGAATCGTCACAATCACATCATCAGGAGTCGGCGCACACAGTAGCCACACGGTTTTAGGCGCTGGTTCCTCGATAGCCTTAAGTAGAGCGTCCGCGCCTCGTTCCGTAATACGGTCAGCATCTTCGATGACTAGCACTTGCTGCCGACCCTTTGTTGGAGACATTGCTGCCCGTCGTACTAATTCGCGGATTTCATCGACACCAATTGATATTTTTTCGGTACGAATTAACGTTACGTCGGGATGTGCCCCCGACAACGACGTACGGCAATCTTGACACTCACCGCAGCCACCGTCGTGACATTGAAGCGCTGCTGCAAAAGCTCGTGCCGCATTAGAACGACCTGATCCTGGCGGGCCGCACAATAACCACGCATGTGTCATGGCATGAGATTCTCCCGCCACCGCACGACGTAGCGTCGCTACCGCTGACGACTGTCCGACAAGCTCGCCCCATACACCTTGATCCACATACACCACCTTAGAGGCTCGCACCGACAATTTACTGCCGCTACACAACAGCTATGTACAACTTTTGTTTATATACAGGTTTTGCACGCTAATCTGCCGTACTTAGCGTGCAAAACCTGCTCTAAAACTTATTCTGCACAAAGCAACTTTTCGACACGTGCCGCGACGGCGTCAGCAATCTGATCCCGCGAATCTCGAGCATTCAAAACCAGATAACGCGACGGGTGACGTCGCGCTAACGTCAAAAATCCTTGCCTTACCCGTTCGTGAAACTCGACACCTTCGATCTCGATACGATCTTTGCCTTCTTTAGCTACGACGCTAGCTTCTGGGGCGACGTCGAGAAGCACCGTCAGATCTGGCACCAAAGCATCTGTCGCCCATTCCAAAAGTTCTGCCAACTCAGCAACCGATAACACTCGTCCAGCACCTTGATATGCCAACGATGAGTCGGTGTAACGATCACACACTACAACCTCACCACGACCCAAAGCTGGACGTACCAACTCAGCAACATGCTGCGCCTTATCGGCTGCAAACAGCAAGAACTCTGCCCGCGGCGACAATGGCTCTCCCCCCGGCGCCGCCAACACAATCTGGCGGATCTTTGTACCTGTACCAGTACCACCTGGTTGACGAGTCATCACAACTGTCTCACCACGCTCTTGCAAGAAATTAGCTAATAACTCTGCTTGCGTAGTTTTTCCGGCACCATCACCGCCTTCAAAAACAATAAATAGCCCGGAAGTCACTGCGCCACCAATCTTGCTACCTTACGCGCGTGACGTTCCCAATGATCGATGAAATCTTCCCGTACCGCCTGCTGTACCAACACGTCACGTTCATACGAGCGCCCCAACCGGAATGCCGCCAACGGATCCAATCCCTCAATATCAGCAATTGGCTCTGCAGTAGAAACCTGCATAGACCATTCCAATTCATGCACAATCTGGGTCATACGCTCTACTGCACGATCTGCTTTCTTCCCCAACAAAGGAGCACACACTTCAGCGACAGCGCGCGCATTTCGAGCTGACGACAATGCCGCCACCCAAGCTTGATCATCTCCGCTACCAAGTTTGGCGCCACACTCTAAGAAAAACCGCAACGAATCCCGCAGCGATTGAGCTAAGACCTCATCGGCACGATCCCGCGCTAACGGCCCCAAGCGAGGTGCCCGCGTAGCTTGAACTAACCGCTCCAGTACTGAACTATAAATCTCAGCTCGCACCCGAGCTGGGTCATCATTTTCATCAACAGCCCGCAACAAATCAATATCTGCTACTAAATCGGTTTGCCACTCTTGGTCGAGAACTGGGTGTAGCCCCCATAGATCACGCCGTAACCGCTCCAAGGCTTTCTTTAGATCTTTAATGTTCTTTTTGTGCCCGCTACGTAACGCTAGATCAGCTTTAATTAGCGACCGTAAATGTCTGCCTAACACTGATTGAACATAAGACTCTAAAGTGTCGTCACCCTGCCCGCGACGTTTCACTGGCAAATCTGATAACCCGGTTGCTGGTGCGCCTAGCCGTCTCACAAAACTGGGGAACTCTGATACTTCAGCACCACCAATAAGCGATAGCGCCTCCGTGATCCACGCCATCTGTTCATCATTTCCAGTGATTCGAGTCACGGTAACTTCTCGATAGCGCGCGGTCGTCAACCCACTACGAGTTACGGTAACCAATTCGTCCCGCAGCAACGCAATCACTGCATCATCATGACCCCGAATACCGTATTCAGTACGCTGACAACTCATTCCCGCCGCCGGACCTAATGCCGCACCGCGTCGAAATGGCTCCACAAGTGCCGCGAAAGTAGTAGGAAGATCCTCCCCTACTGACTCTACTGCTTCTACCGGCAAATAGGGCTGCCAACCAGGAGCTGCTAGATACCACTCTCCTACGCCTTCAAAAACCCGGTGCGCTAACACCACTCCAGCCCGCACTAACCGATGGTCTGGTGCATCCAGCAGCGTCACTTCCATTCGGTATGAGTCCGCATCACCACGAGCGACAATGCGATTAATACCTACCTCATCATTAACAATTGCTGGAACTAGCGCCCCATAAGGAAGGTCGTAGCGTCGCACATCAGTGGTCATTAAAAGCTCCTGTGCTGGTTAGGTCGTTTTCTTCGCGGTGGTCTTCTTTACAGTTGTTTTTGTTGTTGTCTTAACGGCAGGCTTTTTGGCAGCTGGCTTCTTAGCCACAGTTTTCTTTGCCGCCGGTTTCTTGGCAGCTGGCTTCTTAGCTGGGCCTTTCGCCCGTTTTTCTGCCAACAAATCTGCTGCTCGTTCGGCAGTCATCGTCGTAGGATCGTCGTCGCGACGAAGCGTCGCATTGTATTCACCATCGGTTACGTAAGCCCCAAAACGACCCTCTTTCAGTACGATTGGACGCCCCGAATGCGGATCTGCACCAAACTCACGTAACGGCGGTTTAGCGGCCGCACGCCCCCGCTGCTTAGGCTGCGAGTAAATAGCTTGGGCTTCTTCCAACGTCACCGAGAAAATCTGATCTTCGCTAGTCAATGATCGCGAATCAGTACCCTTTTTGAGATACGGACCGTAGCGGCCATTTTGGGCAGTAATCTCTACCCCGTCAGCATCAGTTCCGACGATACGCGGCAGCGACAGCAGCTTCCCAGCTTCTTCCAAAGTTACAGTTTGCACATCCATCGACGCGAAAAGTGAGCCAGTTCGCGGCTTACCTTTAGCCCCTTCTGGTAATACCTCAGTCACATAAGGCCCGAATCGACCAGCCTTAGCTACCACCATCAGACCGGAGGTAGGATCAACACCCAGCTCTCGCTCCTCACCCATCGGGTTTGCTAATAGTTCCCGGGATTTCTCTAAAGTCAGCTCATCTGGCGGCAACTGATCATCGACATTGGCACGATTTTCCGCAGCATCTTCTACATAAGTACCGTAGCGTCCAACTCGTACCGAAACCTGCTCTTGTGCTGCCGCGGCCGGATTCAGCACAAATGTCGATAACTCTCTGGCATCAATATCGCCAAGATCTTCGACAGCGCGTTTTAGGCCTTCAGCGCTATCACCTTTACCGAAATAAAAATCTTTCAGAGTTGCTACTCGGTCAGCATTACCAGCAGCGATCTCGTCGAGAATATCTTCCATTTCAGCGGTGAATCGGTAATCCACTAATGACGAAAAATGTTCCACTAATAGTCGAGTCACCGCAAAAGCTAACCACGTCGGAACTAGCGCTGAACCTTTTTTGAAAACGTAATCGCGCGAAGTGATAGTACGGATAATCGACGCATAAGTAGACGGGCGACCGATCTCCAATTCTTCCAACTTAGCCACCAACGATGGCTCCGTGTAGCGAGCTGGCGGCTTCGTAGCATGGGCTACTGCATTCACCTGCAATGCAGTCAACTGCTGTCCATCGACAAGCCGGGGAATACGAGTGCTGGCCTCTTCCTCATCGGACTCATCGAGACTTTCGACGTAGGCTTTCAAGAAACCGGGGAAAGTGATCGTAGAACCTGATGCGGAGAAAACACACTGCTGCGGCTCTTGCTGCGGAGTAGCTTCAGTTGCTACGTCGAGGCGTGCGGTGACCGTTAGCCCCTCAGCGTCAGCCATTTGCGATGCCATCGTACGCATCCAAATCAGCTCGTATAGTCGTGCGTGGTCTCCGGTCAGCCCGGTAGAGCTAGGAGATTTAAAGACATCACCAGCTGGACGAATAGCTTCGTGGGCTTCCTGAGCATTCTTCACCTTTGAGGTGTAGACCCGGGGTTTGGCCGGTAGGTATTTATCGCCAAATAGTTCGCGCACTGCGTGACGGGAAGCGTTAATAGCTGTCGCTGATAACGTCACCGAATCGGTACGCATATAGGTGATGAAACCACGCTCGTATAGATCCTGTGCCACACTCATGGTTCGCTGCGCAGAGAATCCTAGTTTTCGACCAGCTTCCTGCTGCAAGGTAGTGGTACGAAATGGTGCATACGGGCGACGAGTAAACGGTTTAGTATCGACGCTGGCTACCGTAAACGCCGCCTTTTCCAAGGCTGCTGCTAGCTGTTGAGCTGTCGCCTCGTCCAACTGCACAACATTCTTGCCGACGAGTGACCCAGTGGCGTCAAAGTCTTTTCCGCCCGCAACTTTTTTGCCATCGACTGACACAATTTTTGTATCAAAAGTAGGAGGTTCTGCCCCCTGTCCAGCGTCAAGAGTTGCCATAATATCGGCGTAATTTGCTGCCCGGAACGCCATGCGTTCCTTTTCGCGATCAACTACAAGCCGCGTCGCCACAGACTGGACTCGTCCTGCCGACAGTCGCGGCATAACTTTTTTCCACAGCACTGGGCTGACTTCATATCCGTAAAGTCGGTCAAGAATACGTCGAGTCTCTTGGGCGTCGACTAAATCCGTGTCGAGATCACGCGGATTAGTGACTGCTTCCGTGATTGCTTGCGGCGTAATCTCATGGAAAACCATCCGCTTGACGGGGATTTTTGGTTTGAGTTCCTGCAAAAGGTGCCAAGCGATAGCTTCCCCTTCGCGGTCCTCGTCCGTTGCCAGATAAAGTTCATCGACGCCTTTAAGTTTGGCTTTCAAATCCCGAATAGTGCTCTTTTTATCGGCGCTAACAACATAAAGCGGAGCAAAGTCGTGATCTACGTCGATGCCGGTACGCGCCCACGGCTCACCTTTGTATTTCGCTGGAACATCACTAGCACCAGTTGGAAGGTCACGAACGTGACCCCGCGATGACTCCACAATGTAGCCATCGCCTAAGAAGCTAGCGATTTTGGTGGCCTTGGTGGGCGACTCGACGATCACGAGGGCAGTCACAGTACAACTCTCTGTAGCGGGTGGTTCGCGATGAGCATATCGCACCGAGCCAAAATGGCGACGCTTACGACAGGCACGCCTCTACTTAATTTCATCAGCAAGTTCCGATCTGCTCCAGTTGCCCTAACCTTTTACAATTGCCCTGTTTATTGTCGAGGCAACTGTAGGAAACCCCGGCAACTGGCAGCGTTTGCTGTGCTACAGATAGGAGCTGACGAAAATATACTCAGCAAAACCACCCTTGCTGCATGAGCTCTCGCACCTCACAAAGCACCTCACGACGTAGTTCATCGACGTCAACCTCAGTAATTTGCGCGACGACGTCAACAATCGTCCCCAACGACAACTCACCATCGCAAGCACCTAAGACAGCCGCTAACTGCGTCGTGCATAAATATCCGCGACAGAATCCAGACTGCTGTCGCAACACAATAGATGCTGGATCGGCTGCCCCTGGCACACCGTAGCGTTCTTCTTGAATGTGTTCTCGCAAGGCTAGATTCGCCGCTAGTAGCTCCGTGTCCGAAAGCGCCCGAGAACGTTCAATGCCGTCGAGATCTCGCATAAAAGCATCTCCGACTGGCTGTGATACTGCGTGCGACCACTGTTCTACTCGAACATAGCGTTCCCCAAGATCTTGCTCTCGACGACGACGTACAACGATCCACCCCATCGATACTTCAGCAATATCTAAATCATCAAAATACGATAACCATTCTTGGTATCGACTCTCCCATGCTGAATCTCCAGCCAACCCCGCGTCAGTTAACCACATTTCAACATAAGCGAATTTATCTAGCCGTTCTCGCTCCATGACCACAATGTCAATATCATCACGGTCACCAAGCCAGCCCACAATCCGTTCGCCAGCAGCAGCACCTTCAGCTGCTGCCACCCAGTTAGCAAGCACCTGCACCACCCCACCAGGAGCAAGATGATCTACGCCCTCAACTACCACTCGACGTACTAGCTCATCGGCAACCAATCCCCCTTCCCGATAAGTAAGTTTTTCACCTACTATTCGTGGCGGGCTCATGACGTAAGGCGGATTAGAAACGATCAGATCAAATTTTTGGTCTGCTACCGGCTCAAAAAGCGAACCCTCAACTATTTCAATATCTTGCTGGTTAAGCGCAAATGTGAGCCGCGCCAATTCGACAGCCCGCGGGTTCAAATCTGTAGCGACAATCCGCTGAGCGTGATGAGCTAAATGTAGTGACTGCACACCGCAACCTGTACCTAAATCCAAGGCCGCAGTTACTGGACGTCGAATCGTCATTTCAGTCAAAGTTTGCGAAGCCGGACTTACCCCTAATACGTAGTCGGGACGAGTCGGTGTTGTAACTCCATTAAGACCAGGCATCAGATCTGAAACCACCCACCCAGTTGCATCATCGTCGGGGCTGCCATAGGGACGAATATCGATGAGCGCATAGGCTTGCTGCCCACGAATCTCAATGATTTCTGGCTGTTCTCCTAAAATTTCTGTGACGCTATTTGCAGGTTGTCCGAGTTGCAAAATAAAAAGTCGAATAAGTATAGCGACCGCATCGTCGCGGCCAGCCAATGCTATTTGCGCAGGCATAGTTTGGTTGCGCGCTAAACCTAGCTGCCCGTGTTCTCCCAAAGCTGCTGCTACTGCTTCAAAGGTATAATCGGCAGCAAGGAGACGTTTACGTAACGCGACAGCATCAATCATAATGACCAGCCTACGTGCTTTCTAATATTTTCATACGAATCTGTCTGCAATATCTGTTTTGTCAGACTCTCATGACAAGCTAATACTCATGATTCCTTCATGGCTATGCGATGCCGAACAGGTACGTCATGTCCATGTGCAACCAGCAACTCCCGGCGAACGCGACAGTTGGCCTAGCTGGCTTCCTGCCGCCATCAAGGAATCTTTACAAGAAACTGGCATCAGCTCCCCATGGAAACATCAACGCACTGTCGCTGAAGCTGCTTACTCTGGCCGCCATGTCGCGATTGCCACCGGCACTGCTTCTGGTAAATCTTTGGCTTATTTAATGCCGGTTTTAGCGGCAACTTACGGTGGCGTTGACGCAAGTGTTGGAGTCGAAACCACCTCTTTACGTTCTCGTTTAATGCTGCCACAACGCCAACACACCGCGCTCTACTTATCCCCTACCAAAGCTCTTGCCCATGACCAGCTTCGAGTAGCACAAGACCTCGGGATTCCTTCTTGGAAAGTTACTGCTCTAGACGGTGATTCTGACGAGTCTGAGCGACGTTTCGCGCGCGAAACTGCTACTTGGGTACTAACTAATCCCGATATGCTCCACGCTTCGGTACTACCTTCGCATTCGCGCTGGGCAGGATTTTTACAGTCGCTACGTTACGTCGTAGTCGATGAATCTCACCGTTATAAGGGAGTTTTTGGCTCTCATGTTTCTGCGGTGCTTCGGCGATTGCGACGCCTATGCCGTCACTATGGGGCTAATCCGATTTTCATTTGTGCTTCAGCAACTTCCACTAATACTGCCGAAGCAATGTCGGCACTCATTGGAGTTGATCCGACCGATATTACTGTGGTCGATCAAGACTTTTCTCGCCACGGTAGCCGCACAACCGTGTTGTGGCAGCCACAGGAATCACACTTTTGCGATGCTTCATTGCTGATGGCTCGTTGCGTTGATGAGGGAATGCAAACGATCACCTTTGTTCCTAGCCGACATATGGCAGAACGCATTGCAGTTACCGCACAAAGCCAAGTAACTACAACCGCAAAGGTAGCAGCTTATCGCGCTGGGTATCTTGCTCATGATCGACGAGCAATTGAAGCACAGCTACAGTCTGGCCATCTTGCTGGTGTTGCTGCGACGAATGCTTTAGAACTGGGTGTCGATATTGCTGGCATGGACGCAGTTATTGTGGCGGGATTTCCCGGAACATTATCTGCTTTATGGCAGCAGATCGGACGTGCTGGTAGAGCTAATCAAGATTCTCTTGCCATAGTTTTAGCAAAACCAGATCCGTTAGATGCGTATCTTTTTCAACATCCAGAACTACTTTTTGACCACCCGGTCGAGCGAACTATTCTGCACCCAGATAACCCTAATATCCTTGGCCCCCATCTTTGTGCTGCCGCCCAAGAATCTGCACTTCTCCCAGCAGATACCGAGTTTTTTGGTGCTGCAATGACTGCTCTTGCTGATCGACTTGTAGCTGTAAACCTGCTTCGGAAACGGCCTAATGGTTGGTTCTGGGCTAGACCGGAACGGGCAGTCGATTCCATCGATATTAGGTCCTCGGGCGGTCGTGGTATTTATATCGTCGAGAAAACAACTGGGCGAGTTCTCGGTGAAGTTGATCGCACCGCTGCTGACCGTACTGTTTTTCCGGGAGCAATTTATCTTCACCAAGGTGAACAATGGCTCGTTCTTTCACTCGATTTTGACGCTGGGGAGGCACTAGTCTCTCCTTGCCAACCCGCCTATTGGACCCAGGCACAAGGTTTATCTGAGGTCACTATCGTGGCTGAACAGCAGCGACGACCGCTTGGGGCTGGATATATCTGTTTTGGAGACGTCGAGATCCGCAATCAGGTAACCCACTATTTACGACGAGACGACATTTCACAGGACGTATGGGACGAAACTCCGCTCACCTTGCCTGCACAGACTTATCAAACTCAATCTGTATGGTGGGTGCTACCAGCTCAAGTATGCCGATCGTTACAACTAGAAGGTGCCGCATTAGGTGCTGCTGCTCACGCTCAAGAACATACCGCTATTGGTCTCCTCTCAGCTTTTGCATCATGTGACCGTTGGGATGTTGGAGGTCTTTCAACTGTCTTCCACCCAGATACCAATGAATGCACCATTTTTGTTCACGACGCCCATCCGGGAGGGGCTGGTTTCGCTGAAGCTGGCTTCGAACAAGCTGACAAATGGCTAACAGCCACAGCGGAACGTCTTACAAATTGTCCTTGTGAAGCTGGTTGCCCGGCCTGCATTGTTTCTCCTAAATGCGGTAACGCTAACCAATATCTTGATAAAGCTGATGGGTTACGCCTAGCTAAGGCTTTTGCAACACCGTGAATCTTTAACGCAGCGGGCCAGCTACTGCATTCGCATGAAATTCGTGTGGTAATCCCGGCAGATGCCATCGAGCAGTAACAACCGTCTCGACGCTGACATCATCACCAGATATTTGACATTGTCCCAGCCGGGAGCGATTCAAATATGCAATCTTTTCTGCTGCAACACATGGCGCATTACCTTGCTGTAGCGCCTGTGCTGCCCCTAATGACGCCAGATCAGCACTATGCCGCGCCTGTCGCTGTCCAGCTATTCCAATAATGACTACCATTGCGATGCTCATTCCTATCAGCCCTGCCAACGCTACGATCCCGGCTAGTACTGATCCAGAACCTTTCTCGTTAGTTGCCATCAGTGTTCTGGTTCCTGAGCAGCTACGGCTGTTGCTCTAGTCGTTATCGACGGTAGAGCTCCCCAAGAGTGACCACAAAGCAAAGCATCTGCCACCACCATGTCACCGTTATGACGAATCTGAATATGTGCTCCGGGATTAGCGGCCAAGAGTTGCTGACATATTTCTTTTTCGCCTCGCGCATGTTGGCGTACGCAAGCAGCCGCTATATCGCTGGTACGAATTTGCTGCACTATTAACGCTATTCCCCAAAGAGCAAAAGTTGCCAACACAATAACGGTCAATAGTCCTACTGCAAGTTCGGCAGTCACCATACCCCGCTCCTTATTAAGTGCTTTCCTCATGGTCTAGATCCTTAAACTTATCTAGTTACTGAGGGCGGAGGATTATTTTCTCCTCCGCCCTGCTACGCCACCTAGTTACCCCATCAACTACTTAACTACCCCATTTTTAGAACATGCTGGAAAACAAATTGAATGATCTTAAGTAGCAGTTCAAAAATGCGTCCATCCATCATCACTTTAAGTAAGACACCGCCTAAGGTAAGAGCTGCCAAGGTAGCAACTGCATATTCTGCGGTAGCCATTCCTCGTTCGACTCGCTTTGCTACAACTTTCTTCATTGGATTTTCCCTTTCTTCTACTGGTTCAGCGCCTATTGCACCGCCACCTGCTTATTTGCTGGTGTATTAACACAGTGGTAATAGCTAGCAATAAAGTTTCAGTTAATTAGGAATCTGTGGAAACTTACTCAGAAATATCTTCAGCTGTGGAAAAATCTAAAATATGATGACCGTTACTACCTTCTTATCAAACACTGGATATTGTCTATATTCCTACTAGATAGCAGAAAAATACGTTCTTATGCCAGAGCAATATCTCCTCTGGCATAAGAACGCTGTAGCCCTATATTTAGCCTATCTATAAGTAGTTATTTCAGAAGAATTGCAGTGCCACTCCAGCGATAATCGGCACTACTCCGGTCAATAAAAATGCCGGCAAAAAACACAGCATCGTTGGCCAAACACTTCTAACCCCAATAGCTTTAGCATTAGACTCCACCCGAGCACGGTGTTCACTACGAGCATCGACACTGTGCCGATATAACGTAGGAGCTAATGCCGTACCTGAATCCAATGATCTGGCGATATCGCTGGACATCCTGCCAAAACTAGTCTCTGCATCTCCACTTATTCGCCAAGCCTGCGATTCTTTTTCACCTACTGCAACTCTGGCAGCAACTGCTATCAGCCGCTCATGAACCGGGCCATCAAAAACTGTAGCTACTGCTTGGGTAGCAATTCGTAAAGGCAATCCTGCTTCCAGCCCTGCCACCATTAGATCAAGAGCTTGCGGCAAATCCCATGCTTCTTTTTCCTGGAGCTGCTTATGGGAGCTGCTTGCTACTTTCCCCATTCCGATAGTTGCGCCTACTCCTATAACTAGTGCTAAGAAAACTACTAACAGTCTTCCTCCTAGTAATAAGAGCATCAGTAATCCGACACAGCTGCCTCCTATGACACGGATTCTAAGCGGAGCCGCTCCTGGGACAGGTTGTATCCACTTTGGGTAAAGATCTCTAGATTGCAAAGTTAATCTGGCAAGCCCCTGGCTAGATGGAATCCATAACCACACCGCACAAGCTATACATAGCGCTGCAGTCATGACACGACCGCCTTACTTGCTTGTCTTTCGCTCCATAAAAGCCCAGTACCAGCAAGAGCTACTGCTGAAATCAAACATAACTGTCCTACAAGAGTCTCTAGCAAAAACTGCAATGGATTGCCTCCAAAAGCAAAACCTAAAGCTACTCCCAAAGCAGGTAAGCACACTAAAAGTCGCCCGGTTGCTCTAGGCGCAGCTAACTCTCCTGCCACTGTATTGGAAAGCCGACGTCGATCGCGTATTGATTCGGCGACTCCTCTAAGTGATCCTGCCATTGGAGCGCCTGTTTTTACTGAAACTTCCCAAGCTCTAGCTAAAGTAAGTAATCCTTCATAACCAGAAATTTGTGCTTGTTCTCGCCAACAAGCCGGTATGTCTCCTCCTAACTCAGCAATTCCGGCAGCCTTTTTCATGACAGGAATATCATTGGCAACTATTTTCAATGCCTCAAAAGGAACTCTCCCGGCAGTAACTTCTCCAGCTAGTTCCCAGCAACTACGAGCTACTTCATCTCGACGCCTGCGAGCACAACGTTCTGCTTTCCATCCGTGAATAAAAATTACCGCGACCATTGCTATCTCTGCTGCTACAACGCCAAGGACTCTAAGTCTTCCTACTGGCAATAACACAAAAATAGCTAAGCTACTTATTCCGAGAATAACCAATACCCATAGCCAGTATCTAGATCGCACCGAAGTTGTTGCTGACGCAGATAACCGATCACAATTATTTTCGGATTTAGCAATAAGCCAGCTAGCAAAACTAGCGCATAGCGCAGCTACGACATTCATCCCAGCATCTTTTCTAAACGATCCCAACCTTGTCCGGGCATAACTCCGTCAGAGGTAAATGTCACTGCATTTATAGCAGCCAACCAACCTTCTTGGTCTCGTTCTAATACATGTATTCCAGCTACTTTTCGCCCTTGCGGAGTTCGCTTCACATGAAGTATGGCTTGTAATGCTGATATTGCTTGCGAGTGGAGGGCATCTCTGGGCATCCCAGCTAATGCAGCTAGTGCCTCCAGTCGAGCTGGAACATCAGCAGCAGAATTGGCATGAACCGTTCCGCATCCTCCTTCATGTCCAGTGTTCAAAGCAGCAAGTAGATCCACAACTTCAGCGCCGCGAACTTCTCCTACCACAACACGATCTGGACGCATTCGCAATGACTGTTTTACTAAAAGCGATAGTGGTACTGCTCCAGATCCTTCAGCATTTGCTTGTCTGCCTTCAAGCCTAATTACATGAGGATGGCATGGTTCTAGCTCCCTAGAATCTTCCACGATGAGGATTCGATCATGGGGTGTTACTTCTGCCAACATCGCTGCTAACAACGTAGTTTTCCCAGTTCCAGTTCCTCCTGAAATTAGGAAAGCTAACTTTTCGTTAACTACTTTTCGTAACATATCTGCAGCTGGTTCCGACAATGCCCGGTAACGCACTAGATCATCGAGCGACAATCTACGTCGTGACGGAACTCGTAAACTCAAACATGTTCCCGGATCAGAAAGCGGCGATAAAACTGCGTGAAATCTAGTGCCGTCTGCTAACCGGGCGTCTACCCATGGCTGAGCATCGTCGAGACGTCGCCCTACTGACGCAGCCAACCGAACTGCGAGTGAACGAACTTCTGAATCGTCAGCAAAGTAAACATCTGTTGGCTCTAGCCCTCTACCTCTATCAATAAAAACTTGTTTTGGGCCATTAACTAAAACATCTGTCACCCCATCAACTTCCAGAAGTGCCTCTAGTACTCCAGCACCTGTAGATTCTCGACGTAGCTCAGCTACTGCATCAAGGACCGAGGCATCGCTAACAACAAGCCCTTCTGCTCTTAAAGCGGTAGCCACATCAGCAGGTGTAGGTGCATGTTCTAAGGCAGCTAACCGCGGACGTATTACATTAAGTACCGTCATTCCATAACCTCATGTGCGATAACCGTCATGTTTTTTCGCCAAAGCCGCCCAGCACAATCTGAGGGAGCAACTCCTTCGTTATATCCGCGAAGTAGTCCTTTATCGTTAACTACTTTCCCTACTAGAGGCATTCCAATTGCTGCCGCAACTTCTGTTTCATGGATCGCTCCCTGCCGTACTACTAACCCAGCAGCACCCTGTAATACTGAACGCATATTGTCTACAGCCCGAGATGCGGCCGCTACCGACATAACATTTCCTGCTACCACCATAAGTATGTAGTCACACCATGACGTCATATTTTTACTTTCTCGCCCTAAGTCCATAACAACTACTTCATGCGACCGAGACAACGAGCGAACAACAGCTTCTACCGCAGTCAGCGGCGGGGTTGTGCCATTTCTCGCTTGCGAAACAAGACTTATCCCGTCCAGATCAATGATGCTTTCGCTTAAATCAGCTACATCCCCAGAAGCATGAATAAGTGCTGGCCAGCGCCAGCCGCGAGCAGTTTCAGCTGCTAGCAACAGATCTAGCCCACCAGATCCAATGTCAGCATCAACTAAAGCTATTCGCCGCCCCTGATCTCGTAGCGAATACGCTAAACCTGCTGCCGTAGTGCTAGTACCTACACCGCCGCTACCGCCAACAACACCAATCACTTTGCCTTGTGTCTGCATTGCTGAAGTTGCTAATAATTGGCTTAACCACGGTTTCCCGTCTGGCAGCACCAACACTCTTGCGTTCAAAGACATTGACCCGTAAGCAAGTTCGTCTGGATCTTCACCTATCAGAACAATTTGAGTACGAAGTGGCGTTCCTTGCTCAACAACATCGGCTATTGCATCAGATCCGACGAATAAAAGTCCTGATACCGACGATACTTTTGATACTAACTGGACTGTTACACCAGCAGCAGCTGCACTCGAAAGCACGATATCTGACAGTTCTTCGTCTCGCGTCAGTAGCGATACAGTTTTGGCAGTCGTCATATCTCTACTGTGGGAGATCCCACTGACTATCTGCTCACTAATTGCAACTCTCTGTGGATAAACCTAAGAATATTTTTCCTGTTGATAAGTATTTAGTTGTCAAAGTCACCTTTCACAGCTATTCGAGCTACTCTCATCTCTATGGCTTCCCCCCAGAACCCTTTTCCCCCACAAGCTGTTTCTTGGATGACTGGCGAACGAGCACGCGTATTACTCGTCGGAGGCAGCCGTGCGCTAGTGCGCATGCTAGTAAACTTAAACCACCAAGTGACCTGTATAGATTCATCGCTAGTGGCTCTCAACCGGGCTGGCGCTGATAATACCGCCACTTGTATTGCCGCTAATACCGAAAATCTGCCATTCGCACCCTGCCAGTTTGATGTGGTGCTACTATCACAAAACTTTCACCTGCTAGCTCACCGTACTGCCTTAGCAGAGATCGCTAGAGTCCTTACTCAACAAGGTAGTATCGCTGTTGTTTACACCACCCGCGACGATACTGTTCCGTGGGTGAAGCGACTTGCTTCGACTATCCAAACTGTTGATCCCACTGCTATGCGTGGCGATTACGGTGCTGAGTCCATTGATTCTCTATACCGCTCCCGCTATTTCCCACACGTCGAGGAACAAAGTTTCCGAACGTGGTTCCCGATAGATCGCAATGGCCTGATCAATATGGTTCAAGGGCGGCCAATTTTTTCTCATCTCAACAAAGCAGCCCAAGATTCCCTAATTTCAGAGGTAGCTGCTCATTACGATGCGATGTCTCGCGCTCCAGAACCGCTACTTTTACCTTATCAAGCAGTATGTTGGCGAGCTATGGTTGCCCAAGATGAACTAAGTATTCCTATTACCTATGAAGATGGGCTTCGGATCTTCTAAGCTGCCCCCAGTAATCATTGCTCACACGTAACTGTAGGATGGACTTCTTGGTGTGCCGGGAAGTCTGGTCGGCCGCTGTCCGCGGACAGTGATCTGCCCGATAGACCCCGAAAGTGAACTCTAATGTCTCGTATCGCCTCTGTTCTTTTTGGCCCAACCACTGAAGCCGACGAGCGCCATCTTGGCAATATCCTCCGCCAAGAAACTGCCGGCGGTCTTCTTATGATGGCGGCAGCTGCCATCGCACTACTTTGGGCAAATATTTCTCCTACGAGCTACCAAAATATTTCCCAAACCCACCTAGGTCCGCTCAGCATTGCGCATTGGATGAGTGACGGGCTACTCACTATTTTTTTCTTTGTGGCTGGACTGGAACTCAAGCGTGAGTTCGTAGAAGGATCGCTACGGCGTCCTGCTTCTGCGCTCGTCCCTATCGTGGCAGCAATCTGTGGCATGGCAGTTCCTGCCATCATCTATACCCTCGTCAATCTTGCCCCTGGCGGTGTTTCCCATGGCTGGGCGATCCCGATGGCAACCGATATTGCTTTCGCCGTTGCAGTGCTCTCGATAGTCGGTTCGCAACTGCCCCCATCGATCCGAAGCTTCCTTTTGACGTTGGCGATCGTCGATGATCTTGGCGCCATCATCATCATTGCTATTTTCTATGCAGGTTCCATGAATTGGCTGGCATTAGCTGGTGCATTAGCTGTCATAGCAGTCTGGGGAATCCTCCAACATTTCAAGGTTCGCTCTCCGTGGATTTATATTCCACTAGGGATCGCTGCTTGGTGGCTTATGCACGCTTCTGGAATTCATGCCACGATCGCTGGCGTAGCATTAGGGCTTCTAGTTCGCACCAAACTTGATGAGGACGACGACACCCTCGACGTATGGCAAAACGCACTATTACCGTGGTCTGCAGGGCTAGTAGTTCCGCTCTTTGCGCTCTTTTCTGCCGGGGTTACTCTCGACGCCTCGGTTCTTTCTACAATCTTCACTAGCCCAGTTCCACTAGGAATCCTCGCTGGTTTAGTACTAGGTAAACTCATTGGCGTTTTTTGTGGTTCTCGAATCACTGCCCGTCTTACTAAATCTCAAGACGACAATGTGAACTGGATCGACGTCGCAGGCACCGCACAGCTAGCAGGTATCGGTTTTACAGTCTCGCTACTACTGGTAGAGCTAACTTTCGCGTCCCAACCTGAGCACCTAGCACAAGGTAAAGCTGCCGTTTTGATGGCTTCTCTTATTTCTGCGATTATCGGTGGCATAGTGCTACGTCGTCGTAATCATAAACATGCCGCTCTAAAGGATATTTCCTAAGAAACTAGCAAAACTCTCACCATGATGGGCTTACTCAAACTAAACTGATCATGATTTAGTGGAAGGAAGTCCATCATGGCTATTGAGGTCTCTGAGATCATCAAAAACATTACCGATGATTTTAAAACTATCGTTTCAACAGAAATTGAGTTAGCAAAAGCAGAACTAATTCCTTCAGGAAAAACTGCTGGAGTAGGCGCTGGACTGCTAGGAAGTGCCGGCTATCTTGCCGTTAACGCTGCCTCACTACTCTTCCTTGCCGCTGGAGTTGGAATCGGACTTTTATTCAATCAGAAACTTGGTTGGTCAATCCTAGGTGGGCTTGCTATCGGTTTTGTGATCGTCGCAGCAATTCTGCTTCCTATCGCTGGAATCCTTGCGCTTATCGGAAAATCCAAGATGAAGAAGATCACAGGTCCTGACAGTACAAAGGCCGAAGCTGCTGCCACTATCAGCAGCGTTAAAGATGCCATTACCCGTACCACAGCAGAGATCAAAGGCTCTTCCAACGCTAACCCCGAAAAGATTGCTCGCCGTCTTGTCAAGTAGTTAGTTCTTGCTCTCAAAATTACAAAAGTGACTAAAAGCTAGTTCTTTCCTGCTAAAAACTTAGCTGGTACGGGACGAATATCGGTTATATCCCAAGGTTCAGTTACCCCAGCTGCTTGCAAAATTTCATCGAGTACGAAACCAGTAAAACCCCAAATCCATAACTGGTTAACTTTGAAACCTGGAGTAGTAAACCCAGAAGGTTCATGAATAGCAGTAAATCGATTCTCCGGGGCCGCCAGCTCTGCCAAGAACACCAATTCGATAGCAGCTACTTCGGTTGGGTTGCCTCGCAATCCCAGTGTTGGTTGAGTCCACCAAGCAACAACTGGTGTGACATCAAAGGATGATACTGGGATATGGGTAGCTGGCATCTGCCCTAAGACTCGAACCTGGGTTGGATCAATACCAGTTTCTTCCCAAGTTTCCCGCAACGCAGTTTCTACTGGAGTTTCATCTGGATCTGCCGCGCCACCGGGAAAAGCTACCTGCCCACCATGATGACGCAACTGCTCAGATCGTCGTAGCAGCAGCACCGAATCAACAGTCAGCAACACTAAAACTGCGCTAGAGCGCGAACCTTGTGCTGGGCGTGCTGCTGCCAGCGAAGCCCCCAAGGTTCCAGCAGCAAGCGCCTGCGCTACCGAAACAACTGCTTCTGTCATTTGACGCCTCTTTCTTGAAAGTTATCCGCGAGGTTCTCGTACAAGTTTTTCCGCGACAGTAGCGTCGATCGGTCCTTCGCCAAAAGAGGGACAAGAGACAGCAACCGGACACGCGCCACAAGCAGGGCGACGCGCATGGCAACGTCTTCTGCCATGCCAAATAACTACATGGCAGAGCTGCACCCAATCTTTTTTATCAAAGAGTTCTCCGACCTCAGATTCGATCTTGTCAGGGGTAGTTGCCGTCGTCCATCCAAAGCGACGCGTCAGCCGCATAAAGTGTGTATCTGGGGTAATCCCTGGAACTCCAAAAGCATTTCCGAGCACCACATTGGCAGTTTTACGCCCTACCCCAGGTAACGCCACTAGCTCTGCCATTGTATTGGGAACTTTCCCGTCGTGGTCACGTTCGACAATCACAGCCATTTTTAGAAGATGGTCTGCTTTTGCTCTAAAAAATCCTGTGGGGTGGATTACTGCTTCTAGTTCATCACGTTGTGCGCTCGCTAACGCGGCAGGAGTTGGCCACGTTCTAAAAAGTTGCGGAGTAATTAGGTTTACGCGCTTATCGGTGGATTGAGCTGACAGCACCGTTGCCACGATCAATTCCCATGGGTTAGAAAAATCTAACTCGCAGCGAGCATCTGGGTAAAGCTCTGCCAACGACCGATACATTATGCGAGCACGACGCACTGTAGCAAGGTGGCTAGGAGATCGATCAGACAACATAAAACCAGCATAAAGCCTCTTTTTCGTGGTCTGGATCACAAAGTCACTCAACTTTTGTCTAGACTGAATCCTATGAGCATTGAAGCCCCCGATTGGATCACCTCACTTTTTGGTGACGTGAACGACGATATTCGTGCGCACTTAGAGTCAAAACTCACCTCTCGGCATCTACCGCGCGGTGGACAACTTTTCGAGTCTGGCGATCCTGCCACCGAACTCTATGTGCTGCGCTCGGGCAAAATGAAACTATCGCGACGCTACGACGACGATCCCCGTCGCGAATCA
This sequence comes from Propionibacteriaceae bacterium, assembly GCA_051654905.1. Lineage (GTDB taxonomy): Bacteria > Actinomycetota > Actinomycetes > Propionibacteriales > Propionibacteriaceae > JBOFIQ01. The sequence goes on along the minus strand of JBOFYY010000159.1, from coordinate 104,459 downwards.
CTCCTTACCGTTCTTGGCGATGGTCAGGTATTTGGCGAACTTTCAGTTCTCGATCCTGGGCCGCGCACCACTACCGCTTCTGCCATCACTGTATGTGAACTGGGAGTTTTATCAAGCACGGATCTGAAGCTAATACTACAGGCATATCCAGAAATAGCAGAAGGTCTAATGCGGCAGTTAGCTCGTAGACTTCGACACGCTACTGACTATGCCAGCGATTTAGTTCTTAATGACGTCAATGGTCGAACTGCCCGCACCTTGCAGCATCTTACTGAACTCTTCGGCGAGCCCAGCAGCCAAGGAACTATTGTTCGCCATGGTCTGACCCAGCAAGAAATTGCTCATATGGTGGGTGCTTCTAGAGAAAGCGTCAACAAGTTTTTAATGGATCTAACCGATCACGGCGTCATAACTTTGAGTTACCGCACATTTGTTGTCGTAGATCCCGAAGGGTTGGCGTCGCGGGCTGAGCGTCTTCTCTCAACCCGCGACCCCCAAGAATAAAGATTTATTCTGGATCAGCTACTAGCACTACTAGCTCAATTTCGACGGGCGCATCCATCGGTAAGGATGCGACGCCGACAGCGCTACGCACATGCTGTCCTTCAGAACCAAAGGTCATAGCAAGTAGCTCAGAGGCTCCATTGCCAACCTTGGGCTGCTGTGTAAAGTCAGGTGCTGAGGCAACAAAGATCGTTGCTTTCAGGACCCGAACGATGTTATCGATACCGCCAGCTACCATGCCGGCAGCAGCAAGAGCGTTCAAGGCGCATATGCGAGCAGCTTGAACTGCTTCTTCAAGGGAAACTTCAGCGCCTACCTTGCCACGAATAGTTAGATTGCCATCAACTAGCGGCAACTGTCCGGAGGTCCATACTTCATCGCCTACGCGAACTGCTGGAACATAAGCAGCCAATGGCTTGGCTACAGCTGGAACATCGTAACCGAGTTCTTTGAGACGAGCGCTAACAGTGATTTGAGCCATGGATTTTTCCTTTACTGGAGAGGACGCTTAAAGAAGGCGACAAGATTATCTGATTGAGGGCCAGCAATAAGGCTGACAAGCTCCCAGCCATCTGAGCCCCACGCATCAAGAATCTGCTTTGTAGCGTGGGTGAGAACTGGCGCGGAAGCATACTCCCACTTCGTGATAGTCGACATGGAACGAGCCTAGCCGTAGAACTGCTTCAAGGATAGAGATAGGGGTCAGGATTCTTTCAAAACAGCCATCTGTTGCACTACCGGCAATGATTTTCTAGTAATCGTTCCGACAGTTTTGCCTTGACGATCCCCTAATATTACTTCGCTCCACGAAGTAATATCTGTACGTTGGCGCAACAATTGACGGCGTTCGCGTTCGGTCATCCCGCCCCAAACACCCCATTCAATGCGATTATCGAGTGCTTCAACTAAGCATTCGTTACGAACCGGGCAACCCATGCAGATCTGCCGTGCCCTTTTTTGGTCAGCACCCTCTGGAAAAAGCGCATCTTCCATTCCACGGCACTTGGCGCGTAACGTCCAATCATCTGGATAGCGAGACAGCACGTTTTACCTCCTTATTCGCATCAAGTTTCTACGACTGTAGCTAGCAATCATCTCGACACGCCAGAGGAAAATGCCTATAAATCATATGAGAAGAATCCGATTATTTCTCAGGTTTCGTAAAAATTCTTAAAATAACGCTACTTAGTAAAATAATCAGCTCTCCGAGCGGGATTCGTGCTCAGGTTGGAAACGTCTACTAGAATTGGTTTCATGCCGTCACCATCTAAGGTCAGCAATAAAGTCTATGCAGGGATGATGTTTGCCGTCGTCAGCGTACTGTCTGGGCTTTTAATGTCAGGTTTGATTATCCCTTTCGCTGCTGCGGCAGGACTTAGCGCAAAGGCATTATCCTCAACTCTTGAGAATCTGCCTGCAGAGCTCGAAACCCCTCCGCAATCTGAGGGATCGAAAATCTACCTATCCGATGGCACACTTCTAGCTGAAATCTACGAAGAAAATCGTACTTACAAGCCATTGTCTGAGATCTCTCCCCTTATACAAAAAGCTCAAGTCGCGATCGAAGATCACCGTTTTTACGAACACGGCGCGCTCGATTTTTATGGCGCTATGCGAGCACTCCTTAAATCCGGCGGCAGCCAGGGAGGCTCTACCCTTACGCAGCAATACGTAAAGCTAGTTCAGGTAGAAGCAGCATTCGCTAGTGGCGACAACGAAGGCGTAGATAAAGCCACCGAAAGAACTATGTCTCGCAAGATACAAGAACTTCGGTATGCCATAGCTATGGAACATAAGCTAACCAAAGATCAGATTCTTGAGCGCTACCTAAACATTGCCTTATACGGAGATGGCGCCTACGGAGTTGAAGCGGCCGCTCACCATTTCTTTAATACCACCGCTAAAGATCTTACGTTGGCTCAAGCAGCAATGCTTGCTGGAATCGTACAAAACCCAGCTGCTTTTAACCCAGCAGCCCACCCCAAAGCTGCTATAGAAAGACGCAATACTGTACTTTTCCGTATGTACGATCTTAACGAAATCACAAAAGAAGAGTATGAAGCTGCTAAAGCTGAAAATTTTAATCCAGATAATGTTCAACCTAAACGCAACGGATGCGTCGGATCGTCATTCCCCCACCTATGTCTATATGCGGTAAGTGAACTAACTAAAAACCCGAATATCCCTGGCAACACTCCTGAAGAGCGCCTGGCAACAATTGGGCGTTCTGCCTACAAAATTACTCTCACTATTGATCCAGCTAATCAGGCAATAGCGCAAACCGAAATCAACCGTCGGGTTGCAGCCACTGATCCAGTTATTGCCACCACAGCATTTGTTCAGCCAGGTACTGGAAAAATCCGAGTTTTTGCCCAGAACCGTAACGAGATTGGCGATCAACCTGGCCAAACTTGGTGGAACTACAACGCCAGTATCGGATCAGGCGGCGCAGAAGGCTACCAAGCCGGATCAACCTTTAAAATTTTTACGGTTGCAGCAGCTCTAGAAAAAGGGATCACCCCCAATCGAACCTACGTTTCTCCAGCCACTATGAGCTTCACTGGACAAACTTTCAGCTCTTGCCAAGGTCCATTCAAGTTCACTGAATCTTATAGCCCTAAAAATGACCATAATTTTTCTGGTACCCCAAATATGTATGTCGCAGCCCAGCAGTCAGTCAACACATATTTCCTACAGCTGGAACAAGCCACTGGTATTTGTGAAGTAACTAAGATGGCAGAACTGGCTGGGATTAAGCTAGCTAGCGGAAAACCTCTTGCTGAATCTTCTGGTAAACCTAGCTTCACCCTAGGCTCAGATGAAGTGTCACCACTTTCAGTTGCCAACGCTTACGCTACATTCGCTGCCCGGGGAGTTCGCTGCGAAAATACTATTATCGATTCCATCGAAACAAAAGATAATCAGAAAGTCGCTGGCATTGATACCAAATGTCAGCAAACTATTCGTCCAGAAGTAGCAGACGGTGTTAACGCTGTCATGCGTACTGTTGTAGAAGCTCGAACTGGCTCCGGAAACCCTACCTATACCGCTGGATATGATCTTGCCGGAAAAACTGGTACTACCGATGACGCCGCCGCTGTATGGTACGCCGGATATTCTCCTGATATCGCTGGCACCGGTATGATTACCATCGATAAAACTGATCCATACTGGTCAACCCATACTCGTTCCCTAGGCAATATGACATTGCCTAAATCAGGTACTTTCTTGCAAGGCTATGGTTCTCCTGACGTAACTAATATTTGGGCTCCTATCTTGCGTTCGCTGCTAAAAACAACCCCCGGAACAAAGTTCACTGCTCCGCCTAGTGAAATTCTTGTCGGTAAAATGGTTGACGTCCCAGCTACTAGCGGAAACGCTGACACAGATGAAGCAAAACTAAAAGCACTTGGGCTTAGCGTCTCTCGTATATATGTGAACAACACCGCTACCTACGGCACCTATTTAGGAATCACTCCTACGGGAAAAGTCCCAGCAGGAACCCAAATTCAGTTGATGTTCTCTAACGGGCAACGCTACGTAGCACCAACTACCGCAGCAACAAAGAAAGCTGAACCTACAGCTCCAGTAGCTACTGCCCCCACAGAACCGACCACAAAACCGTCCTAATATGAGTATCCGTTCTGTTCTAGGTTGGACTGCTGCTGGCATTGCCAGCTTTGGTGCCGCATGTGTGGGATACGGAATCTGCGAAGGCAGCGATCGTCATATTCGACAATTACGCCTGCCGCTGCTCCCTGCCGGATCTCACCCAATTCGCATTCTTCATATTTCTGATATCCATCTAATGGCGCGACAAGAAGGAAAGCTCGCTTTCCTTGCTGGCCTTAGTTCGCTACGACCAGATCTAGTCATCAATACTGGCGATAACCTTTCTCAAGCTGAAGCGATATCTCCACTTCTTGATGCACTTGGTCCTTTGCTGGATATTCCTGGTGGGCTAGTTTTTGGCTCCAACGATTACACTGCCCCAATTTTCAAAAACCCCTTTATCTACCTCACTGGTCGTGGTTCTAGCCGTCATTCCGGATTACTTCCTGCCGATGATCTCTGCGCCGGACTTACCTCTGGACGGTGGAAATTCGTCGAAGATCGTCGAAGTATTTTCTCTATCCGTGGGATCAGCGTAGAGCTACGCGGCACTGGCGACGCTCATATAGGGCGAGCAGATTGGTCTACTGTTGCTGGAGCTCGTGATAAAGGTGTTGACCTATCTATCGGACTTTCTCATGCCCCCTATCTCAACCTCGTTGAGGCAGCTGCCGCAGATGACGTAGACCTCATGTTCTGTGGACATACTCATGGCGGGCAGGTTTGTATCCCTACCCCGTGGGCGGCCCAAGAAGGCCGCGCCTTAACTACAAACTGTGATCTACCAACTACTCAGGCAAAAGGTTTAAGTTACATCGAACGTCCGCACGGAGCACCACTTCCGTTGCATGTCAGCGCAGGGCTAGGTATGTCCCCCTTTGCCCCCTATCGTTTTGCTTGCCCACCAGAAGTGACTCTCCTTACCCTTGTTGCTGGTGAGTAGCGGCCGATTGGCGCGACTCCCCTATCTGGGATAGAGTTTTACCGTCTTCTTTGGAAGATGGCGGGGTATGGCGCAGCTTGGTAGCGCGCTTCGTTCGGGACGAAGAGGCCGCAGGTTCAAATCCTGTTACCCCGACTGAAAAGCCCTTGTAGGCACGGATTGTACCTGCAAGGGCTTTTTGGCGCGCCTGCAACTCCCAGAAAAATCTGCCTCAGATTGCCAAATTTAAGCAAAATGGCTCTAATTACTCCGTTTCGGTAATCTTTGGCAATCTGAGGCAGAGAACTAATCCCACCACCGCTAATCTGAGTTCATGCGCACCGTAACTTTACCTAGCCAAGAACTCATAGATGCTGTAGGAACCATCGCTGGATTAGAAATTTCACTATGGGATTTACGCACACCTCCGCCTTGTAAAGACATTGACTTGTGTGTACTCACCTATCCTATGACCGCAGATAATCGTCTTGCTCTGGCATGGCCATCTCGGATCGGAGTAGTACAAGTATTATCAGCTGGCTATGACCATGTACTCGGAGCAATCCCTGCTGGCGCTGTCCTATCAAATGGTCGCGGCATTCATACCACTGCCACTGCCGAAGACACACTTGCTCTGATATTAGCGGCGCAACGAAATCTCCCTACCATGTTTGCTTTTCAGCAAGAAAAACGATGGGGAACCATAAACCCCATACCACCAGGTCTTGCAGACAATCAGGTTGCAATTGCTGGCTACGGAGACATCGGAAAAGCTATTGCCCAGAGATTACGCGCCTGCGAAGCTATCCCTACTGGTTTTGCTCGCACTAGCCGAGCTGGCGATGAATACGTTGACGAAGTTCGCCCCATAGCAGACCTTCTTACCAGCCCTGAGCAGTTCGATATCATCATCTTAGTAATGCCGCTATCTGAACAAACTAGACATATAGTTGATGCCAATTTCCTTAATCGCTGTCGCGACGGAGCATTACTTGTCAACGTAGGTCGGGGCGGACTCATTGACACTGACGCACTCCTCGTAGCGTTAGAGGCTGGCAAAATTCGGGCAGCTTTAGACGTCACTGATCCTGAACCACTCCCTGATAATCATCCGCTCTGGAGTGCGCCAGGAGCCATCATTTTTCCTCACGTAGGCGGACATTCACAGGCCCAATTTTCTCGTATGCATGCTTTTTTGCAAGATCAACTTGGCAGGCTAGCTCGAGGTGACGAGCTACTTAACATCATCAAGATTTAGCTAAATTACTCAGAAAATAACTTCCCGGAAATTATCTCATTTTCTGGGAGTACCCCCTCTTGATTGGGATAACCATCGACGTACTAGCGTTGCGCTATACGCAATCCCCTGCACAAGGAGGCAGCAGACGATGGCAAAACTTATTGAGACCGACGAGGCAGTCGCGCTAATTAAAGATGGCATGACCATAATGGTTGGTGGTTTTCTAGGGTGTGGCAGCGCCCATAAAACCTTAGCTAGCATCGCTAACTCTGGAGTAAAGAATCTAACTCTCATTGTTAATGACGGCGCACGTATCGACTATGGCGGCGGGCAGCTAATTGCCAACAAACAGGTATCTACCTTGATCGCTAGCCACATTGGCACTAATCCAGAAGCTGGCGCTCTCATGAATTCCGGCGAGATGGAAGTAACTTTAGTTCCACAAGGATCCCTCGTCGAGAAGATCCGGGCAGGAGGCGCCGGACTCGGTGGTGTTCTTACCCCTACTGGGTTGGGAACGTTGGTTGCTGAAGACAAAGAAATCATTACGGTTGACGGCAAGCCTTACCTATTAGAAAAACCGTTACGAGCTGATATCGCTATTCTTGGCGGGCACACCGTCGATATGGCTGGAAACATTTGGTATAAAGGCACATCACGTAACTTCAATGACGTCATGGCAATGGCTGCCGATACGGTCATTGTCGAAGCCACTCACCTTGTCGATGTAGGTGGGATTGAACCAGAAAACGTTGTAACACCTGGTGTCCTCGTTGACTACATCGTAGATGGGAGCAACTCATGATGGATAAAGACCAAATCAAAACTACGATCGCACGCCGCGTCGCGCTAGAACTACGCGACGGAGATTTTGTAAATCTTGGTATCGGCATTCCCACACTTGTACCTCAGTATCTTCCCAAGAACGTCAATGTCATGCTGGAAGCTGAAGATGGCATCGTATGTGTTGGTGGACCTCCAGAAGAAGCAGACCCATTCATCGTCGACGCTGGTGGAGCTCCGGCATCAGCCAAACTAGGTGGCGCTTTCGTCTCCTCAGCAATGTCATTTGCACTAATTCGTGGCGGGCACGTTGATGCTACCGTCCTAGGCGCACTTCAGGTCGACGCTGCCGGCAATCTTGCTAACTGGATTATTCCCGGAAAAATGGTGCCCGGAATGGGTGGCGCTATGGACTTGGTAGTGGGCGCCAAACGCGTAATTGTTGCTATGGAACACACTCAAAAAGGCAGCCATAAAATCCTGGAAACCTGTACCTTGCCGCTGACGGCAGCTGGCTGCGTAGATATGATTATCACCGAAATGGGAGTAATGACTGTCGAAGATGCAGGCTTAACTCTTATCGAGCAGAATCCACTATTCACAGTAGCTGAAATTCAAGCTGCAACCGGAGCTACTCTTATCATCTCCGATCAGCTAAAAGCTATGGCGCAATAACGAATTGTGGCGGCTACCTAAATCACGATAGCCGCCACAAGTTTAATCAGCAGGTATAAAGACCACGCTTAGCTTTTAGCGTCAAAACTCTTTCAGCCGCATCTGTTAATCGCTTTGCGAAAGCTGTATCATTGTTTGCCGTTGATTCCAAAGCCGACATCATTAGCTGCGCTACATCGATATCAACAGTAACCACAATATCTCCACCAGCAGCAATGAAACTCACTGCTCGTTGTGCTGGCGTTAGATGGGACACCGCAGCGGCAGCTCCCAGATCGTCAGAAACAATAGGGCCAGCAAACTTCAGATCATTTCGAACCGAAGACATTACTAACTCTGAGAATGCTGCCTGCTTGCCATCTATTTTGTTGTAGCGCACTGTCGATACCATCACCATCGACGCATTTTTTGCTTGCTCTCGGAAAGATCCAAGATCAGCATCAGCCAAAGTAGTGACGTTATCGACAGCTACCCCAAAGTCTGTATTGGTGGTGGTATTCCCCAACCCGGGGTAATGCTTTATCGCAGTTCCTACGCCACCAGCGTTCATACCTTTTTGGAAAGCTCCAACCATATCCGACACGGTCGCAGGATCATTGCCGTAGCCACGCCGTAGTAATGCTACGGGTTCATTAGTATTTACTTTCGCCAGCGGAACTACATCAGCCACTGGAGCTAAATCCACATCGATGCCAGCTGCGAGCAAATCCTTACCCCAGATAGTGGCACGTTGCTGTAGTACATCGCTACCCCATGACGCCTGAGTTGCCGCGTCAGGCATCTGGCTGAATCCTTGCCCGGAGAAACGAACAACTTCGCCGCCTTCTTGATCGACAGCGATCAGCGGAGATATTTTGCTTTGGTCATGAATGCTGTCGGAAAGTTTCTTAACGGAAACTGCTGAAGCAGTTGTCGCAGGGATATAAATTACCGATCCAATATCTTGCTTCAATAAGGCCACTGTCGCGGGATCTAGCGCAGTACTTGATGGATTAACACCCACCATCATGACTTGGGCAGCTTTTTGAGCGACTGACATTTTTGCTGCTGCTCCTGAACAACTAGCTACCGGATTAGTTGTTGGTGATGTCTTAGGCAATTCTTCAACTGGACTGGCACTAGCAGTGGGCTGCTGCGGCGTATTCGATTCTTTGGTTGCTGAACAAGCCACTGCCGAAAAACTTATCGTCGTGAGCATAAAAAAAGACAACGAACGGCGCACCAAAGGAGAAATCACAAGTTAAGGCTACCTGCTAGCTAGCTGCTCACACATTTAGTCCAAAAAATCTGCCAGAAAATGCCCGCTGATAAGATTTTTCGGGTTTTAGTGCCGTTTAAGCGATCTTCGGCAATCTGAGGCAGATTCTTCTACAACAGAAACGGGGTTGCTCCTTTTTTAAGGAGCAACCCCGCCTAATATTTAAGCTTTCGCGACCTTCACCGCTAGCCCGAGATCTTCATCTTTGACCCAATCGTCCTGAACCGCAGCTTCGGAGATTGATACAGCCAGTACCTCATCAGCAACTAACTCAGAATGTTCACGCAGCGCTGCTGCTACCTCTGCTTCAGCAGCCCACTGCAGCACAATACGATCGCTCACATCTAAGCCAGTGTTCTTGCGAGTTTCTTGTATCAGTCGGATTGCTTCTCGCGCCAGCCCAGCCTTGATCAATTCTGGTGTCAGTTCTAGATCAAGCGCTACTGTTTCGCCAGTTTCACTCACTACAGACCATCCTTCTCGCGGACGCTCTGAGATCAGAACCTCATCAGCTAGCACCTCAACACCATCAACCAGAGCTTTTCCATCTGCTGTCAACGCTGCCACTAGAGCTGCTGCATCAGCGGCTGCAATCTTATTGGCGATAATTGGTGTTTCCTTACCGAAACGCTTACCTAACGCTCGGAAGTTTCCTTTAGCAGAGTAATCAACCAGTTCCCCTGCACCTGCGAAAGATTCCACAGACAGTACGTTTAGCTCGCTAGTAACCTCTGCTAAGAGTGCCTCATCTAACTGAGCGAACGCTGCCGAGGGCACTAAAATTCGCGACAATGGCTGGCGGATCTTCATCTTAGATTCGGCACGAGCAGACCGCCCCAATTCCACCAGACGACGTGTCGTAGCCATGCGTTCTTGTAGCGAAGAATCAATGACATTCTCATCTGCTACTGGCCATTTTGCTAGGTGAACCGATGTGGGTTGTGTCGGGTCTGTAGCTACGATCAGATCTTGCCAAACTCGTTCTGTAATAAACGGAGCTATCGGCGCCATGAGTCGGGTCACGGTGTCGATGGTTTCGTGGAGTGTCCACAGCGCGCTTTCTTCCCCATCCCAGAAACGACGACGGCTCCGGCGGACATACCAGTTAGACATATCGTCAATGAACTCGCTTAGGAGCGCACCTACTCGCAGGGTATCGTACTTTTCGAGAGCTTCGGTTACTTCTCGAACTAGGATTTGGGTTGCTGAAGCAAGCCATCTGTCCAGTACATGACGCTGCCTCATCTGGGGTGCTGTTCCGGTAGGCGACCAGTTATTGGTGCGCGCATAAAGGGCATGGAAAGCGACCGTATTCCAGTAGGTCAACAGCACCTTACGGACGATTTCTTGCAAGGTTACGTCTCCGACACGACGCGCTGCCCACGGGGATCCGCCAGCTGCCATGAACCAGCGCAGCGAGTCAGCTCCATGGGTGTCCATTAGTGGAATTGGCAGCAAGATATTGCCTAGATGTTTGCTCATTTTGCGTCCATCTTCGGCAAGAATATGTCCCAAACATACGACGTTTTTGTAGGATGATTCTTCAAATACCAGTGTTCCTACTGCCATCATGGTGTAGAACCAGCCACGAGTTTGGTCGATAGCTTCGGCAATGAAATCTGCCGGATAGTGCTGCTCAAATTTTTCTTGTGACCCTTCCACCCACGGGTATCCCCATTGCGCGAAAGGCATTGATCCGGAGTCGAACCACGCATCAATAACTTCTGGAACTCGACGGTAGGTTCCCTCTTCTCCTTCGATAGTGAAGGTGACGTCGTCAACGAAGGGTCGGTGTGGTTCTAGTCCCAGTAGGTCTTGTCCAGCGTATTCACCTAGTTCTTTCAACGATCCGATACATACCATCTTGGTTGGATCGACGTCGTTGCGCCAGATAGGTAGTGGTGTTCCCCAGTAGCGTTTACGCGAAAGCGCCCAGTCAATGTTGTTCTCTAGCCAGTCGCCAAAACGTCCATGTTTGATGGTTTCTGGGTACCAAGTTGTGGCCTCATTTTGGGCAACTAATTGGTCTTTGATCGCAGTGGTGCGAATGTACCACGACGGCTGGGCGTAGTAGAGCAATGCTGTTGCACAACGCCAGCAGTGTGGGTAGGAGTGCTCATGGTCGTGGGCTTCAAAGAGGATGCCCCGCTCAGCAAGGTCTTTCACTAGCGGCTTGTTAGCTGTCTTAAAGAACATTCCTCCGACTAGCGGGATTTCTGTCTCAAAGGAGCCATCTGGGCGGATGGGGTTGACCATGGGTAGGTCGTAACCTTTGCATGTGATCATGTCGTCAGCACCGAAAGCTGGTGCTTGGTGGACTAGACCGGTTCCGTCTTCGGTGGTGACATATTGGGCAAGCACTACGTAGTGAGCTTGGCTGGGGAATTCTACGTAGTCGAAGGGGCGCTGGTAGGTCCAGCGTTCCATGTCTTTCCCTAGGAAACTGCCGGTGATAGCCCAGCCCTCCCCTAGCGCTTTTTCGATAAGGGGCTCGGCAACAACTAAGGTCTCGCTACCGTTAGTGACGGTCACATAGGTGACATCGGGATGGACTGCAACAGCCGTATTTGTGATAAGCGTCCAAGGAGTTGTGGTCCAAACCAGCATTGCAGCTTTCCCTGCAAGTGGGCCTGAGGTCAGCGGGAACCGAACAAATACTGATGGGTCGATCACATCTTCATAGCCTTGGGCTAGCTCATGATCAGATAGTGTCGTTCCACAGCGCGGGCAGTAGGGGGCGACTCGATAATCTTCGACGAGTAGCCCTTTATCGAAGATGGTTTTTAGTGCCCACCATACGCTTTCAACGTATTCCGGGCTCATTGTCTGGTATGCCTCATCGAGGTTCACCCAATAGCCCATACGTCTAGTCATTGCGGTGAAAGCATCAACATTTCCGAGTACCGATTCGCGACATTTAGTGTTGAATGGTTCGATTCCGTAGGCCTCAATATCGCCTTTCCCGTTAAACCCGAGTTCTTTTTCGACGGCTAGTTCAACGGGCAATCCGTGGCAGTCCCAGCCAGCTTTACGGTCGACGCGGAAACCTTGCATCGTTTTGAAGCGTGGGAAAACATCTTTGAATACGCGGGCTTCGACGTGGTGTGCACCAGGAACACCATTTGCGGTGGGTGGCCCCTCAAAGAAAACCCAGTGTGGAGCATCAGCGGTCTGTTCTAGCGACTGAGCGAAGGTGTTATTACGTTCCCAGAGTTCAAGGATTTCGCGCTCCATATTTGGTAAATCAATATGTGGCGACACAGCGCTATATAGAGGTTGGGTTGTATCAGACACCAGTAATCCCTTCGTCACGATTTCTAATCGATAAAGGGACGACCCACTCATTGTAGAGAGGCCGCGGTACCACCCTTCTTGTTGACCGAAACATCATTTTGGTGATGCCAGCCAACCGCTCTTACTTGCCGCAGTCGGTTCTACTAAGTTTGTACTGTTCTTCCGACAGCTCCAGGGTGATAGCCCTTTCTTCGCCTTGCGACGAAACTATTCTAAGCCATAATCCTCAGGTTTTAGAAGCGCTATTTTTATCTGCTGTTTATTCTCTACAGTTTTCTTACTCTAAGCGTCGGATCATCGTTAGTTGCGATGGTGTAACTACCCAGGCAACTAACCCACCGACGATCGGTGTTGCCACTATAAGCGTCAGTAATTGCGCCCAAGGAATCTTGATAGATGTGCCTTCTTGTACCAGTATTGATGCCTCCGCTACGGCTAGTGATACCGCAATCGTTAGCGCTGTCCCTAAAACAACTCCCAGAGTTGCTGTCACTACTACTTGACTTGCTGCCATTTGTTTTCGGAATCGACTTCCTGCTCCTACGGCAGCGAAAGTAGCTTCATCGGATCGTGAATCTACTATCACCAGTGCTGTAGTTGTAGCGGTTACTAGTAGTACGAAACCCATAGCTAACACTGTCAGCAGCCACCCAGCCGTACGCTCTATTGGCGATAAAATTCGAGCATGTTTTATATCGCTATATGGAATTTCCTTATTTATGGCAGCTATTATTTCTGATAACTCTTTCCACTCTAGATCATGTTCTAGGACAATAACTACTCGACTATCTTTAGTTTTTTCGATACCAGCAGCCTCGGCAGCTTTATCAGAAACAATAAAAGGTGCATAGTAATACTTTAGATCGTTTTCCACTAGCAGACAGGGCATTATAAAACGATCGTTATCTAATTCTTCTGGAGTTAAAGAAATTACATCTTTAGGGAATCGGCGACTAAGATAGCAGCGCCCAGAGATTTCAACTGATTTATCTAATGCTAGACCTTGTCCTTGTTTATAGGCAGTTCGTTCTGCTTGTGACGGCTCCCTGCCTAGCAAAAAAGCTAGTTGGGCTCCTCCCGCTATAACAGCAGGATTTAAATAGTGACCATTGCCCGACCGACTACAACGCCAATCTAGCCGATATTGTGGATCTCGAACTGATTTATTGCAATAATTATCTTTAGGTACTTCTATATTCACATTGACTAATTGCAATTTTTCCGCTGCCGCTACCGGCACATATTCAGATACACTTTTACGCAACTTTTCTATATCAATATCGGGAGAAATGTTTTTCCATCTATCTGCAACTGATACTTCTATAACGTTAGCAGTTGGAGATCCCAAAGCAGCATTGATTCTTTGCTGATCATTTAGCGATGCTTCCTGCATCACAACCACCAAGGACGCTAACACCGTCGCCGCCATAGTTGCTGCTATTGCAGTGATAGTACGACCTCGATTACGCGAACTATCGCGAAGCGAAAGCCGAAGTGGAAGCGGCGACCAAATCTCAGAAGCTAGCCGAATCACCCATCCCAACGTCAATAATGCCCCCACCGATAGCAGTAACGAACCGGCGACGATCATTCCTACACTTAAACTAGGAGTGATCGAGTCATAGCTGCCATTTCTTATGTCATAGCCAGTTACATAAACAAGGAATCTTGGCGCCACCAGAAATATTGCCCCTAATATGGTGGAAGCTAGCCCCCAAAGCGGGAATCTTGCTTTTGAGCTAGGAACTGACGCGGTTCGCATTACAGCTAAAGCATCCATTTTGCGTAGTTCCCGCGTTGGAATCAACGCTGCAATCACAGCGGCAGCAATCCCCAGCAGGAAAGCAAATACCGTCAGCTTGATATTGAGATGATGACCCCAATGAATACCGCTATAACGAGCATCTAAGAAAACTGATATTGCCCACCCAAAAGGAATCCCTAAAATTACCCCAACTAGTGACCCCAGACCCCCTAGCCATAATCCATTCCAAACCATAACTTTTCGCATGAAGCTAGCCTCAGCGCCCACAGCAGCCATCAACCCCACGCTGCGACGCTGATTTTTTGCGGTAATACTAAATGCTGTTCCACAAATAGCAATGACTGCAGCTATTCCAATTCCTCCAATAACAACCGATCTCTGCATATGCATGGTTGAGAGATCAGTATTTACGCTCAATCCCGTCGGCGGATTGTCAAGAACTGCACGTGAATAACCACCCCATCCTTCTTTATTAAGTTCCACCAACGCTTCCCACGACAATGGTGGCCCCACTAAATAGGCAACTTCACTGTCGCTACTAGCAAGTTCTTCAATTGCATCCGACTTTGGCATAGGAGTTTGTGGAGATAGAAATATTATAGGGTTATATAACGTCTCTGATCCTACAATTGCCGAGATCCGATAATCTTTACCAGAAAGCCTAAAGCTCATACCGATAGTAGCGCCAGTCTCTTTTACAATTGATCTATCAATGGCAATTTCATCGCCACATGGCATTTCACCTTCTATAATAGGAAATGCTGATGCCAATGGCGGCTGTAGCGCAGCGCCACTATAAGTATTTAATCGGTAGCTAAGATAGCCTTGCAGTAGTGGCGATTCCCAATAAAGTTCTGTCTTTTTTATCCAGTGGATATCGTAATCATCAGAAAGTACATCCGATAGTGGCTTTATATTTTTTTGATCAATTGGTTTCATGCCAGAGTCCGCCGAAAAACACATTTGTTCATCTAACGGATTTTGGATGCAGGGCGCATATCCGTGATGCACTCTGGCGGCAACCGTATCCCCTAACGTCGCTTGCGCTAATTCAGCAGGGGTAGCGATCGTCGATACATACCAGGTACTTAAACTTGTCATTGCCAATACTGGCAACATAATTAGCGTCAAAATCAGGGCGCTACGCCATTTATGACAAAGAGCGTCCCGCAACGCTAGCCTTGCCGCTAACGGGAGTCTGCCTCCTGGCGATACTTTCGGTTGTCTCCTTTTCATAGCGAACTCGATAACAACGAATCCACTCGACTATCTACTGCACTTTCATCTACGATGCGACCGTCTCGCAGAAAAATTACTCGGTCTGCCCAACCAGCATGCCGCGCCTCATGAGTTACCAAAACTACCGAAATACCAGAGTCGGTTAGCTCTCGGAGAACTTTCATGATGCCGTCACCAGAAACTGAATCTAATGCCCCGGTAGGTTCATCAGCGAGCACTAACTTACGCTCACCGACTATCGCTCTCGCGATAGCTACCCGCTGACGTTGCCCGCCTGAAATCTGATCCAATCTTCGATCAGCAAGTTCGGCCATATCCACCTGCTGTAGCGCCACCAAAGCTGTTTGACGAGCTTTTCGAGGCTTGATCTTATCGAGTTCTAGCGGAAGTGCTACGTTTTCAACGACGCTAAGAGTTGGAACTAAGTTATAGTCTTGGAAAACATAGCCGATATGACGACGCCGCAACTGCGCTATCGCATTTTTACTGAGCCCTGACATCGATTTTCCGCAAACATATACTTCCCCAGATCCGCCAGTATCCAATCCACCAGCAGTTGCTAACAACGTTGATTTTCCAGACCCAGAAGCCCCCATGACCGCAATAAATTCCCCCGGCTGCACTTCGATAGAAACATTACGTAGCGCCGGTACGGCTAAGTCCCCCACACCATATATTCGAGAGACATCTTGCAACCGTAGCGTAGCTGTCACGAACGTACTTTCTCATCACAAGGATGTTTATCAGGCACCGGTTTCGCTACCGATCTGCTCCGACGAATTGCGGCACTTTCACAATAATCTAACCATCTGAGTTCGGCTTCAGCAGTAAAGATCATTAGCTCAATCGTCAATAACCAAGGTATTTCTTCTGGGTTCGCATCACGTTTAGCGCGCGTCCAAAGCTGCAAGGTATGGAGAGTTTCTTTACGTTGCGAT
Organism: Propionibacteriaceae bacterium; assembly: GCA_051654905.1. Taxonomy (GTDB): domain Bacteria; phylum Actinomycetota; class Actinomycetes; order Propionibacteriales; family Propionibacteriaceae; genus JBOFIQ01. The sequence goes on along the minus strand of JBOFYY010000159.1, from coordinate 88,229 downwards.
TGAAGTAGTTGCCTTAGATCTACGCCCACTAGCGACATTGCTAGCGCGACCTTAATCGCAAGTTCATTACGTGGCGGCTGTGTAACTTCGACCGCGCTCGACAACCATAACTGAGCCTCTTTCCTACCAGCATCAGTGATGGCGTAGAAAACTCGACCTTCTTGGTCTGGATCAAACTTTGTGACTAACCCATCACGTTCTGCTCGATCAAGAGTGGAGTAGACCTGACCGATATTAAGCGGCCAAGATCCCCCCGTACGTGCCTCAAACTCATTTTTTAGTTCATATCCATGCCGTGACTGCTCGGTGAGCAACGCCAACAAGCTGTGTTTAACCGACATCAGCCACCTCCATACTCAGTATGTAGCAATACTGGCATGTAGGTTCCGCCGATGCAATCTTTTCCTACTGTGTATATCGGTTTTTAGCTAGATATCGACGCTGCTACTAGCGCAACACCGAACTCCAGCCACTCTCCTCTGCTGCTGGCTCAGCAGCTTGATTCGACGAAACTGGCTCAGGCGCAGTCTCATAACGATCTCGATGTGATCTAACCAGAGCATGTCGGCCTTGGAAAGCACGTCCTAATGTGACTTCATCGGCGTACTCTAAATCGCCTCCCACTGGAAGACCTGAGGCCAACCGCGACACGGTCACTCCCAAATCCTTCAGAAGTCGTGATAAATACGTAGCAGTGGCTTCCCCTTCTAGGTTGGGGTCAGTTGCCACAATAACTTCCTCTACCACGCCATCGCTGAGACGTTGCACCAGTTCGCGAATCCGTAGATCGCCCGGGCCAATACCGTCAATGGGGGAAATTGCGCCACCAAGTACGTGATATGTTCCCCGGAACTCTCTCGTACGCTCAATTGCTGCCACATCTTTGACTTCTTCGACAACGCAAATCATCGTTAGGTCACGACGCGGATCTGAACAGATCCGACAACGTTCAGCTTCCGACACATTGCCACACTGCTCACAAAACTTTGCGCCTTGCTTAACACGCATCAATGTCGTGGCAAGCCGCTCTACGTCAGCAGGTTCTGTCGCAAGGAGATGAAAAGCTAGGCGCTGCGCGCTTTTTGGGCCAATCCCCGGCAGCTGCCCTAACTCATCAATCAGATCCTGAATAGGTCCTTCATACATGTGGGTATCAGAAACCCATCCCGCCGCCAGCTACACCGAGCTTGGCTTGCGCAACAGCTGCCATCTGATTTTGAGCGTCCCGCACCGCAGCGACGATCAGATCACCTAAGGATTCAGTATCGCTAGGATCGCAGGCTTCTGGTTGAACAACTACTTTCTCTAATTCGCCAGTACCGCTAACGATTGCTGAAACTAGGCCACCACCAGCTGTTCCAGTAAAAGTCATTGTTGAAAGTTCAGCTTGCGCGTTGGCAATCTGTGCTTGCATAGCTTGGGCTTGCGCCATGATGTCGGACATATTCATTCCGCCAAAATCAAAACCGCCCATATCGCTATCTGCCCCTGAACCAAACGGGCTAGACGCGGACATATCAAAATCTGGTTTATCCCATCGAGATGATGATTCAGTCACGACATGCTCCTTGTAAAGATTGTTATTTTTAATAAATGTCACGGTGCTAACTGAGAAACACAGCCGGCTTTATAGTTGCTGCTCATCGATACGTTGTGCACCCAGCACATCTCGTAGCAACGCATCTGAGGATACATTCACATCAATACTTTCGTCGTCACGAGAAAATTGTGACTCGTCCTCTTCTGACGCTGGTTCAGTTTCTGCTGGCACCATTCTGGTAGGACGAATATTCTCACGGGCTACTTGCTGAATTTGCGCGCTGACAGCTGACTTTGGCTCAGTTGGGATTGATGGCTCCGATTCTGGCTCTGGAGCATGACGGGGACTAGCAGCACCGTCAACGATAGCTTCAATACGAAGTCGATGACCCATTATTTTAGCGATAACTTCAGTTAATACCTCAGCATTACCGCCACGTTCCCAGCTATCTCGTGCACCAACATTAGCCATGCCAAGGGTTAGCAGGTCGCCTTGTACGTCCATAACATGCGCATTCTGACTCAGCATGATCCAAGTAAAGCGACGACGTTCTTTCACTTGCTCCAAGATCTGAGGCCACTGCTGCCGCACGAAAGCGATTGTGAGTCGCGCTTCTGCAGCAACAACCTGCGGAGCCTCCTGAATCTGCTCGAACTCGGGTACTACAGATTCTGACCTTGCAGGCTCTGTTGCAACTGGCTCTGCCATAACCGGCTTATCTTGAACAAGATTTGCCACAACAGGTTTGGGTTGGGCAACTTCCGGCGCTAAGATCTCAGGACCCTGCGAAGAACTGCCTACCGTAGGCTTTTCCTTAGCAACATCCACCGCTACTACTGACGTCGGAGGCGGCGTGGTCGGGTCTCCCATACCAAAGCGACGCTCTAGCCGATCCAGTCGAGCATGAATCCCACGCTCATCTACGTCAGCGCCAGGCAATAGCACTCGTGCACACATGAGTTCTAGGTGCAGGCGAGGAGCTGTTGTGCCACGCATCTGAGTAAGACCGGTTGAAATAACCTCAGCAGCACGCGTTAGTTCACCTAACCCCATAGCTGCTGCCTGATGCGACAATCGCTCAGCTTGATCTCCTGATACGTCAATCAGCCCAGAGGTGATGGCATCATCGACGGCAGCAACTACTACCAAATCTCGTAACCGACGTAGTAAATCTTCTGCAAAACGACGTGGATCTTGCCCTTGCTCTACGACAGCATCTATCGTCGCGAAAACTTCTGAAGAATCCCCCGCTCCGAAAGCATCTACAATCCGATCCAGCAAGGAATCTGGGGTGTACCCCAACAACGTCGAAGCATGTTCATAGCTGACGCCATCAGCCTGCGCTCCACCTAACAGCTGATCCAATACCGAGAGTGAATCACGTACTGATCCAGCGCCAGCGCGCACAACTAGCGGCATTACAGCTGGATCAACTACTACGCCTTCTTTATCGCACAAGGTGCTGAGGTAGCTAGTTAGCACCTTAGGCGGCACTAGCCGGAAAGGATAGTGATGCGTGCGAGAACGGATCGTACCGATAACTTTTTCAGGTTCTGTTGTTGCAAAAATAAACTTCACATGAGGTGGTGGTTCTTCTACTAACTTAAGTAAAGCGTTGAAGCCAGCAGAGGTAACCATGTGCGCTTCGTCGATAATGTAAATCTTGTAACGACTATGAACTGGCGCAAAGAAGGCCCGCTCTCGAAGATCTCTAGCATCATCGACACCACCATGCGAAGCGGCATCAATTTCAATTACATCGATAGAACCATTGCCGCCTCGAGCTAAATCTCGACATGACTGACATTCTCCGCAGGGGGTGGGAGTTGGGCCTTGCTCACAGTTCAAACAGCGAGCCAAGATTCGTGCCGATGTCGTTTTTCCGCAGCCGCGCGGCCCAGAAAAGAGATAGGCGTGGTTGACGCGGTTATTTACCAACGCTCGCTGTAGCGGATCTGTGACGTGTTCCTGCCCAATAACATCGGCAAAACTATCGGGACGATAACGTCGATAGAGCGCTAGTGGAGCAGCTGGCGCGGTATCAACCATACGAGTTCTTACCGGAGCTGCTGGGGCTGCTAACTCTGTGATTTCACTATCTGGTTCAGGCAGTTCCTCAAAAAGAGCAGGCCCATCCTGAATAATCGGCTCATCGCCGAACAAACTGGGGCCGTCTTGCTCGTAGCCATCACTGGCGCCGAATAGATCTAGCTCATCATCGAAGAGGTTGTCACTCACACCACTGAGCCTACTTGGAGATACCGACACTTGTCAGCGTCGCCGCATTCTCTATTAGCAAAATCTGTGGAAATACCTTGTTAAATAAAAGAAAGGGGTCCTCCGCGCACCCGGTAGAGCCGACCTATCCTTACTGCCTTCCGGCCCTGGGGAGGTTTAGTCAGGTGCCGCCGCGCGGAGGACCTTGATATTAAGTCTAGAGGTTAGTGACGTCGATGCCAAAGCCGACAAGCTATGGCACAGTAACTACCACCCGAGATGTTGCGACAATTCCAGCTAATTCTTCAATTTCAGTAGCATCTGCATCGCTGCCAATAGTCGCAAAAATATCAACTGTGCCTCTGAGGTTCGCGTCAACAAAAATTTGTCGCACAATAGCAACAGCTGTCCCTAGCCCTTCCGCATAGTGAGTAACGGTGAGCTGCTGCGACGGCTGAACTCCTTGCGTCCTAGATTCTGCAACAACAGCCGCTCGCTCTAATCCAAGTAGTCCTGCTTTCATATCACTGAAAGCCTGCTCTGAATCAGCTGTTTCACTAAATCCCCACACCACATTGGGGCGAATACCTGCAACACGTTCCCCAACTGGAGCAGCTACCACTAAAAGCGTTCCCGGCTGCGGATACTCCCGCCACTGTTCTGGAACATCAGCATGAAGATCTATCCCCAAATCGACGACATTTCTTGTCAGCTTCATTTAAGGTCCTTCTATAGTGGGCGGGCTTGGCGATCACATTTCCGGTAGGAACCCTGCCAGATAGCTGGCTCCTCAAGACAAAATAGCAATATTTTTCCGATCAGGTGGCGTTGAGGTGGTTCTATCAGGTAGAGTTCCCCACGGAGGATTCGCCTAGAGGCCTATGGCGCTCGCTTGGAAAGCGGGTTGGGGGCAACCCCTCACGAGTTCGAATCTCGTATCCTCCGCGTAGAAGAAGAGTCCCGATTTAAATAAATCGGGACTCTTCTTATTTGCTTCTATATTCGCTATCTCAATCACGCACAATAACGTTGGGCACGAATCGACAGTAGTAGTCAGTGATAGGACCGTCAGATTCCCGGATTCCGACGCCAAAACACTCGTCGCCAATCATCCACGTGCCCAAGACTGGGCGATTATGTGAGTGATCCTCGCCAGGGAAGTCAGGAAGTTTCTGGAACTGCTGGATCACATGACCTTCAGAACCACAATCTCCTAGATTACGTAGATGCAGCCCTTCACCATGCAGCTCGATATTGTCGCCTTCTCGCCCGTGTAAAGGTTTGCGCACATATTCAGACATAGCAGGCGCAACCCCATTATCGATAAATGTCGGCAGTAGGTTCTCATGCCCCGGATATAGATGCCATAAAGCTGCCGGAAGGAGCTTCGTCGATAAAAACATTTTCCAAGCTGGCTCAATCCAACCTGTGGGGCGATGCTTTGCCATCACCGCCGCATAAGGCTCCGCCATCAGCCATTCCCACGGATACAATGCAAAGATTGCCTCCAGATAACGATTATCTGCACCTACGAATCGACCAGCAGTCTCGTCGTAACCTAACTGTCCAATATCTACTAATTGCGCAGGAATCTGCGCCTGTATCGCCGTATCCAACAGATATCCGACAGTCATCATGTCTTCGCCTGACTCTTCTAAGCCAGAATAAGCAAAATGTATCAGCGAGGGTTCACCTAATTTTTTATCCAACCAAGCCCAGCGTTCCACCAATGCCTCATGTAGCCCATTCCACTGGTCCAAACCAGAGAACTGGCCACCGCACACATCCTCAAACCAGTACCACTGAATTAGCGCAGCCTCGATCAACCCGGTAGGGGTATCGGCATTGTATTCCAGCATCTTTGCTGGTCCTGCTGCTAATGATTCGTAAACCAGATCAAACCGGCCGTACAGCCAAGGGTCGCCACGATGCAAAGAGAACCGAGCCAATTCCAGCGCTTCACCAGAAATTCCCAACTGCCACGGGGAACCCTTTTTACCAGCTTCTTCAGATAAGAAAAGTGTCGCTTCCATACTCATTCGATGCAGTTCTTCAGACACATTTTCTAGATAAGTAACCTCATCCATTGTGAACTCATAACGGGCTGACTCATTCCAGTAATGCGTCATTTGACCGGTATTTTCGTTACAAACCTCACCGAATACCAAGCCTTGCCCAGCGACAATATCTTGCCAACCCTCACGAGATTTAGATGCCACCCGACGCATTAGGAACCGCCTCCTGCTTTACCACCAAAACCACCATGCCCAGTCCCAGATTTGGCATAGCTGCCGCCCTTTGACGAAACCCGCGTGCTGGTAGAACCTGCCGGACGTACCGACGTCGCATCCCCTGGGACGGACTCACCGATCTTAGGTATTACACGACTCCCAGCAGCAATTGGAATATACGACCAATGTCCACGCGAACGCCCATTACTTCCTTGGCAATCGCTGTCATTCAAGCGCTTATTAGTTTTAGGGTCTTGGCAGATCTCAGCATAGTCAGCGTTAGCTTCAGTAGTGTTAGAACAACCAGTCATCCACACAGCGGCCATAGTGGCTGTTAGGGCGCTAGCGACAACTCGCATTTTCGGTTGCATACGCTCAATTATGCCGCCACTATGGGTCAGTTGGCCTCTAGTTTCACCTTTTCAGTTATGCTAGAGCTACGGCAGCGCTTCGGAATGCTCTGCATTAAATCAATAGCAACGCATATATGCGCGCGAAGCATGTCAAGGACTAATCGACGCCATGCTTTCCGCAGGTTTTCGACGTATTGAGATCCGTTGCGACGCTCTAAACGAACGCAGCGCCGCCATCCCTCGTGCGCTTGGTATGACCCAAGATGCGCTTTTAGTAAACGAAAATGTCTCCGCCAGCAACCCCACTCAGCTACGGGACATACTGATATTCAGCATTACGCAGTAACTTGCATTGCTATAAATAGAGTCATGGAAAATACTGTGCCAGCACTCCTTGTAGTCGATGTTCAAGTTGACGTCATGGCGGGGGCTCATAATCGCGATCAAGTAATCAAGACAATCGCCGAGCTAGTGGAACGAGCTCGTGCTACTGAAATACCTGTTATTTGGGTTCGACACAGCTCCAGCAGTTTAATCTCTAATTCTCCGGGCTGGCAGATTGTTCCAGAGCTTTCTCCAATTGGTACCGAGCTCATTGTGGAGAAAACTTTTGGCGATTCTTTTGTAGACACCGAACTAGCAGAACAGCTTGCTTCTCTTGACGTGAACGAGATTCTTCTCGTAGGAGCCATGACTGATTTCTGTATCCGCAATACATTCTTTGGCGCCCTCTATCGGGGGGTTTCTGTAGCTCTTATCGCCGACGCTCACACTACGAAGGATCGCCGTAGCGAAGGTATGAACCATACTCCAGATGAAGCGATCCGTGTTATCAACGATATCGCCACTAGAACTATTCTCCCGCAAGCCCAGAGCCGGCTCGTTACTGCAGAAGCCGCAATTTAGATCTGGCTTGAACCAAAGTGATGCCCCCACCTAACTTAGATGAGGGGCATCACTTTATATTCGCAATACTACGGTTATGCCCGTAGCGCTGCTGTAGCGCGAGTTGCTGCTTCTAGCGATTCAAACAACGCACTGAGTTCTCCAGCGCGACGCTCATTCAGGTTGAGCTTGCCGTCAACAATTTCTTGGAAGATATTGAGATTAACGCTGCTACGAACATCAAACATATTGAAGTTTGCTGCTACTTGTCGCCATGCATCAATAGCTGCTCCCCCACCAGCTACGGCATATCCCACAAAAGCAATTGCCTTATCTCGCCACTCTGGACCAAGTAGGTCTACAGCATTCTTAAATGCTCCCGGAATCGAATGGTTGTATTCGGGAGTAACGAAAATAAACCCATCAAATCCATCGATGAGCTTGCTCCACTCTTGTACGGTGGGATCTTCGTATTGGCGGTTTGCCATTGCTGGGGGCATAGCTGCAGTAGCAAATGGCAAGTTGAGTTCCATCAGATCGACTAGCTCATAGGTAGTGTCCTCACGATCAGCGGCGGATTCCATAATCCAGTCACCAATAATTCGCCCTACTCGGTTCTGACGAACGCTACCTACTACAACACCAATCTTCATAGCCGCTCCCTTAATAGTGAAATATCTACTACTTTTCTATCGGGTATAACTACCGAGCTTTCCCAACTATTCCCAGATAGAAACTTCTCTATAACTTTGATAGATCAGAAAAATTAGCAACCTCTGCTATTTATCGGCGCTACCCAGTACGCTGATTTCCATGCTTGCTCTGCTATCACCTGCAAAGTCCCTTGCCCAGAATCCCAGTCTCGCGGTTCCGGAGTACTCACAACCACGTTTCTTAGCTGACACCGCTGAACTTGTAACTGTGCTTCGTGATTTTTCCCCCGCAGAGCTAGCTACCTTGATGCATATTTCAGAAAAATTAGCGCATCTCAACGTCAACCGCTATCACGACATAGAGTTCCCTTTTACCGTCGATAACGCTCATCAAGCTCTTGCTCTCTTTCAGGGCGACGTTTACCAAGGCTTACGCGCCGTCGAGCGCTTCGTAGCTGACGATTACCACTACTGCCAACAATCGTTACGCATTCTTTCTGGCTTTTACGGAATGCTACGCCCGTTAGATCTCATTCAGCCTTATCGGCTAGAAATGGGGACTCAACTCCCCACAGAGCGCGGACGAAATCTTTACGATTTTTGGGGAAACCGGCTTCGCGATGCCTTAATTTCTGATGTAACTCAATCTCCTGGCGAAGCGATCATCGTCAATCTAGCCTCTGTTGAATACGCCACCGCAGCTCGTCTTAGCGACTTATCAATTCCAGTTATAACACCACGTTTTGAAGATCAATCAACCAACGGCGAGTGGAAAATTATCTCTTTCCACGCAAAACGAGCCCGCGGTGAAATGGCCGGATGGCTTATGAAAGAACGTGTTAATACCGCCGTCGACCTAACCCGTTTTGATTCCGCAGGATACTATTACCTGGCTGAATTATCGACGCCGCAGATTCCAGTTTTCCGCCGCCCCCGCTAACTTATTTCAGAAGAGGATTACTCTTATGCAGCAATGGACTTACGATTCAACATTCCCTAAAGGATTTAGGAAATTCCCGGTACATTGCGACGAGAATCAGATCATTTGGAAAAATAAGACTATCCCGCTGGATTCGATCATCTCAGCCTCCGTCTCAGCTACTTCCTATACCCAATATGGCATAAATACTGGCAGTATATGGCGCGTAGATTTAGTTGACTGCACAAATAAAAAGCACAAACTTCATTGGAATATCTCCAGCCTAAGCCATTCCGAGAAAAAGAATCACTGCCGCGAGCTTTACGCTGTGCTAATTGATTTGCTTCACGGCAGGGTTGGGCCTCGTATTGGACAGGCTGCCGCCGCTCAAGGAAATCAGTTCTACAACTTAACTTTCAGCACTGAAGGAATTGCTGCTGTCACGGGGATACTCAGCAAGAAAACTGTCTATATTCCGTGGTCATCATATGTCGATTATCGGATAGGAACTCACAACTTAGTGGAGCTACTTTGGGTTGGTGCGGCTGGAACTATCCAAAATACTGCTGTCGATATCCTTGATAAGCCTAATTTAGTGTTTATCGGCAATGTCATCGACGCAATGCGCATAAAGTTCAACGGCGCTGCACCACTCACCGTTTGATACTTAGCAACAAAAAATAACTTATCTCACCTTAGCGCTGTCTCTTCTCCTCCACAGTTAAATGTGGTTGGGTTAGAGAGTGGACAGTAACGATCGAAACCACCTGAGCTGGCGCGCGCAAGCACGACGAGTATGGAAAAGCGATACCCATACTTCAGCTAACCTGCATCTTCGCGATATTCAGGAAGAAGCAGATCGAGTCCGCGCCCGAGAGGTTATCGATTTAGTTATGCGGATTGCCGAGTTGTCCTTGGCTACGGGAGCATCGGCTTCAGAAACTACCGACATGGTGCTTCAGATGTGCCAAGCTCAAGGACTTCATGTTCATATCGATATCACTAATACTGCTGTAATGATTTCCCAGCCAGGAGGTCGTCACAGCGATCCAGTGACAAGCCTACGTACTGTCAAAGCTATGCGCACTGACTACCAACGGTTATCCCGTCTTGAGGGTCTGGTCCATAAGATCGTTTCACACGAGATAGATATCGCTACAGCGCGTAGCCGCTTCAACGATATTGCTGTAGCGCCCCGCACATATCGACGCTGGGTACTCATAACCGCAAGCGCGTTCTGTGGCGGTGCCATAGCAATGCTGTTAGGCGGTGGCATGTGGGAGATCATTTTTGCTATCTTGTCTGCCGGATTAGTCGAAATCGTCTCTCGTTTGCTCGATAAGCAGGAAGTTCCTTCATTCTTTACCAACATTGTTGGCGGCATGATTCCTACCATAATCGGGTCAATAATCGTTGCATTATGGCCACACGGCAGCAATGCCCCTCGCCCTTCTATCATCGTAGGCGCTGGCATCGTTTCTCTATTGGCAGGACTAAACCTTGTTAGTGCAGCACGAGATGCTCTTGACGGCTATTACATCACCTCCGCAGCGCGCATGTACGAAGCAATGGTATTAACCGCTGGGATCGTCATCGGCGTTACTTTAACGCTGTGGCTAGGTATGCAATTTGGGATCGCCACCTACCTATCAACAGCCAGCCCCAACGATGTGCCATTTCTTATTCGATTACTCTGTGCTGCAATTGTGGCAACAACGTTTGCTATCGGTGGACATGCCGGACCGCGAGCAGTTTTGATTGCTTCGCTCTTAGCAGCCGCCGGGCAGACTGTTGTGTGGCTTTCTGACTTCGTTACTCATTACGGCCCTGCTCGAGCCGGTATTGCAGCTTTCTTCATTGCAGCTGCTGGAACTTGGTTAGCTCCCCGCTGCAGAGTACCTTTAGTTGCTCTTATCTCAGCGGCGTTAATTGCCCACGTTCCTGGTGTTCTAATTTATCGCGGGCTTTATGCCGCGCTGCAACATGACGCAAATCAGCTTGCTGGACAAGATTCTGGGACTCTTCTCAGCACTGCTTTTCTTATTGGTGCAGCACTTGCCATCGGCACAAATCTTGGGACTCTTGCTACTAGAACTTTTCTACATTCGTCGTCTCGTAAGCCAGTGCCCTTAATAGATCAACAAAATTGCGCTTAGCTTGTTGGCAACCAACCGTGGTGGGGCGTCGCTATGACTGCCCCACCACGTCTTATTGCCACTAAATTACTTTTAGCTAAAGCGAAACCATGACACCTAGTTCAGTAAGTTTTTCGATTACAAATTCTTGTGAACTTTGCGTCTCGGTCATTAGATAATCCACATCAGCCTTATTAGCTGTTGTAGCACCCACATGCTTCACCGCATGTTTGATATAGCTGGCACGCATCCGATCGATATTGGCATGCCGTACTGCAAAACGCGACGGATGATCTGGCAGCACAATCGATTTACCTGGAACTTCCGTTTCTGGATCACCGATTGAGACTTCAATACCGTTTTGTTTAGCGAAAGAAAGCTGAGCTAGCGGGTGCTTACCAGCACCGGTGTACTCGGTTTCCTGTACGACGATTGTCTGGTCTTGTGGCAACGTCAATGCCAAGGCAAAAGCTGCCGCCAGCGACGTATTACCGGCTGGGCCTCGCTCCATTCCTTCCAGCTGGGCTAGTACTTCTGTCATCCAAAATACTTCGCCTTGTTTCACGAAAAGATAATCATCCATGTAACGCATCGGACGAGCTGCTGAACGCGGCACGTCTGAATGATCGGGATCAATTGCGTAAGGAACTCCGAAGCCGGTGTGTCCAGTAGTAAAGGACTTACGGTTAAAGTCAGTATCTGACGCCATATGAAGACCTGTTAGGTCCACTGACGCGCCAATAACTTTGGTATCTGTAGCACCAGCGCGCTGCAAACCACGGGCGGTACCAGTTAAGTTTCCGCCACCAGCATTAGTAGCGATGACGTAATCTGGAGCTTTTCCAATTAGCTCTTGGCATTGCTCAACGATTTCTAAACCTAGAGTTTCGACGCCGGCAATACCGTAGGGAGAGTACAGCGAAGCATTAAAGAAACCAGTTTCTTCCAACACTAATAAATAGCTGTAGAAAAGTTCTGGTCCTACTGAAAGTTGTAGAACTTCAGCACCTAAAGATTCGCATTTTCGCTGCTTTTCTAAAATTTCTGGTTGCCCAACGCTACGCGAGTCATAGCATTCTTGGACAATGATGCAGGGCAGATTTGCCATTGCGGCTTGGCTGGCTACTGCAGCGCCATAATTACCTGAAGTAGCGCTCATAACCCCTGGGAAACCAAGTTCTTTAGCTTGATGAATACTCATCGCAGCACGACGATCTTTAAAAGATCCTGACGGGTTGCATTGTTCGTCTTTAATAAAGATACGAGCGCCTTTACCCGGCTCAGCGACAGCCCTAGCAAGCGCTGTTACATTTCGCAGTTCCAGCAGCGGTGTATTTCCTACTCCTACCCGTCGTTGGATTGCTCGAATTTCTTCAATCGAGAAAGGAACATCAGACATGAGCGCTTCATAATCAAAGGCAATACCCCCTGATTCATATTTGGTATAGTCAATTCCCAAAGCCTGCTTCATTATGTCTCCGTTACGCGCCATTACTCCAACGTAACTACGATCGGTCATCGCTGTGCCTTCTTCAGGATTGAACGAACCTGATCCCCAATGTGAAGTAGCTCTTCTACTGCAGCATCTCCAAATCCGTAGTGGTATCCGGGATTTACTTCCACTAGTTCTCCTGAAACCTGGCGGCCACATTTAGTCACTACAGTGACTTGGTCTCCGATACAGGCCTCAGCATCAACCAAAATCCCTTTGACCCATGATTCCAACGGCACGGATTTAGTATCGGCAGGGATACGTCCGGTTCGTTCTTGGGGCTGTAAAACAATGTCATGAACTTGAACCCATGCGCCAGCGCGAATGGGAGCTTCGGGCTCTGTCACCATCAGGGTGGACCTCCTCAGACCTGCTCCACCATCATAGCGAAGCTCTTTATCTGAAAAGTTTAAACAGTGACAATAATCGAGCAACGATTGCCCCTCATTTTCTTAGTAATACTGGCAAAAAATACCTATCCACACTCCATTACTAAACGGCTCAAGTTAAAATTGATTGATCTCATTTTGGTTACAACGACTTCCCAAAACAGTTTTTGCATGCTTGTGTTGACTCACATAGATGTCCTCATTTCGACATACCACCCCAACCCCCCCCCACCCCAAGGAGAAACTCATGGCTCGCAAGCCTTTGATTGCTCTCGGTGCCGCTTCGACATTGGTTGCAGGTTTTGTCCTGCCAGCCGTCGCAGCTAATCCAACCACAGCTCCGGTCGTTGAATCGACCAACTCATTCATTGTTACTTACGACACTGATATGAGTGCTCAACCTGAGCGTCTTGAGTCTGCAAACGTGCAGGCTAGCCGCCAAGGAACTTCTGTTAGCACATCGTTACCGATTGCTCCTAATGCTGAAGAGATCCAACTTGATCGTACTCTCAGCCCAGAAGATGCCGCTAAATACATTCAAGCATTAAAATCACAACCCGGTGTTGCCGGCGTTTCCGTAAACAGCCTTCAAACCCATCAATATGTTCCTAACGATACACGGTATGGCGAACAGTGGGATATGAAAGGTGGAACAGGATTCAATCTAGAAAGTGTTCGCGATATCGCCACGGGACGTGGCGTTAATGTTGCTGTAATTGATACCGGCATTACCCGCCATAGTGATCTTAACGGCAATATTCTTCCGGGATATGACATGGTCTCAGATTCCGTTCGTTCTCGCGATGGCGATGGCGCAGACCCTGATCCATCTGATGAAGGAGACTGGAATCTCCCAAAGGAATGTAGTAAAGATGATCCCGGTTCTAACTCCTCGTGGCATGGTACCCACGTAGCAGGAACCATTGCTGCTATTACAAATAATAATCAAGGAGTTGCCAGCGTTGCCAGCGAAGCAAAAGTTGTCCCAGTCCGAGTTTTAGGCAAGTGCGGCGGTAGTACTGCCGATATTGTCAGAGGCATGCGTTGGGCAGCTGGACTAGATGTTCCTGGAATCCCACGAAATCCTAATCCCGCTAAAGTTCTAAATATGTCTCTTGGCGGTAGAGGAACATGCTCATCAATACAGCAAACAACTATTGATCAGATTAATGCCGCAGGCGGGACGGTTGTTGTCGCTGCTGGAAATAGCAACGCTGACGCCGCAAACTTCAATCCTGCATCTTGCCGAGGTGTTATCACAATAGGATCGACAGGCCCTAGTGGAAAGCGGGCTTACTATTCAAACTACGGATGGCGTGTTGACGTATCTGCCCCTGGCGGTGACACATCTCTTCGTAAAGAGGACGGTATCCTCTCTACAATTAACACAGGAAAGACAACTCCTGGAGGTGAAGGCTATGCTTTCTACCAAGGAACTTCCATGGCAGCTCCTCATATCGCTGGATTAGTGGCTCTATTCTATCAACTTGATCCGACGATGAATTCAACCAAAGCTCTTGCCGCTCTAAAAGCTGGAGCTCGTCAGATTAACTGTCCCGAAGGTTGTGGAGCAGGTCTTGTTGATTCTCAAGCTGCTATTAATTCGATTCGTGGGAACAATCCCAACCCTCGCCCAACAGTTGCTCCTACCACAGTTCGCCCAACAGTTGCTCCTACCACAGTTCGCCCAACAGTTGCTCCTACCACAGTTGCTCCAAGCGCTGGAAATGCTTTTATTAATGGTACTTTTGAAGATGGACAAACTGGTTGGTCTGGTAACACTGAAGTAATTCGCAGCGGAAATCTAACTCATACTGGTAAAGGATCAGCTCAGTTCCTCGGCACTGCTAAGGGAAGAGTCGAACAGCTCAATCAGATTGTTACTGTTCCCCGCAATGGCAAATTAACCTACTGGGTTAAGGTAAATACTGCTGAGACCAGCTCTGTTGTTCGCGATCGTCTTCAGGTTGAGATTCGTCAGAAGAGCGGTTCGTTTTTCAAGACCGTTGACACAATTACCAACCGTGACGCTACTGGTGACTGGGTCCAGCGCACAATTGACCTTGCCGGCTGGGATGGAACAACCTTCCAGATTCGCTTCACTGCTAGCGAGGATTCCAGTGCTGCCACAACCTTCTACCTTGATGATGTTGTGCTAGCACAGGGATGAGATATTTCATTCTCTAATAACTAGATAAAAGGTGGGTATTAGCAATCTGCTAATACCCACCTTTTATCATTACAATTTGCATACGATTTTCATCGTAATCTGTAATAAAGGGGAGGCTGATTAGTTTCATCTGACATGATATTGACATGTCCTTCTAGCTTCTGAGGAGATATCTATGGAAACTTTCGCGGAAACTTTGCAAAATGCGATAGCTAACCAGCCGTTGACGCTTGAGCGTATCTCCTTGCGGCTAGGTCAAGTTGGGCTTCCTATTTCAGTGGCTACGCTTTCCTACTGGCAGACGGGACGATCCATACCTACTCGCGCTAGATCTCGTTCTGCGTTAGCTGAACTTGGACATATCCTTGGACTGGAACCTGGCACGCTCGAAGCGACTCTTAAATATCATGGAATTGTCTGCCCCAATGAGATTATTCCTGCCTACGATGATGCAGAATACCTTCTAAAGATCCTTGATTTAGATTTAAAACAAAACTGGACAAAAGTCAGCATGTCAGATCATCTTTTCCTAGATGAAGACGGATATGAAATAACCACTCATACTCGCGTTCTACTTCGAGCCGAGAATGATTCAAATGCTTCATATCCTATTATTTTACAGCAGCCTGGAAGCCCCGGTACATGTGGAAGAATCACAAAAACTCATGGCATGACACTTTCGGGAATCAAATTCCTTCCCGAAAGAAATCTCACTGTAGCTAGTGGAGTCCTCAATCGAAAAGTCACCCGTGGAGCACTTACTGCCGTAGAATATATTGTTTCTTGGGACAAAACCTCAGTCCGCTCCCAATCAATAGAGCGATGCCTGATAGCTCCTGCTCACGGACTCCTCTTAGAAGCCACTTTTGCTGGAAAAATGCCAACTACTGCTTACTGGTTTTACCGCGAAAGCATTGATAGTACAGATGTAGAAACTGGCGATGTGATATTCCTTAACCAAACGTTACAAACAGCGATTCTTGATGCTCGTATTGGCATTTGGGGCATTCGCTGGAAGTGGTAATTACAGACCCATATCTAACCGTAGCGTCACCGTAATTAGCGTGACGCTAATTCTTGTAACGCTGAAGTAATTAGTTCCTTTACTTCAGCCACATCTTCGTAGTGCATCAAATGTCCTGCACCATCGACAACTCGTAACGCCGCTCCGCCAGCTTCTCTAGCGAGTGAGCGAGTTGCTGCTACTGATGAGAACTGGTCTGCCCCGCCAACAATCACTTGCATTGGCACTTGGGAAATTTTTGCTGCAAATTCTCTACAGCCATGCGACGTAGATGCTTTGTGAGCAGCTAAGACTGCTCGCCGATCAAAAGATTCTGGCAACTCTTCATGCGAAAGCTGCTGAATCTGCTGCCACGTACCTTTTCGTTTTTTCATAAAAGGCAGCGATTGGTCCCCGGGAAACTTAGAGTCAATAATCGACTGTCCCAATTGTCTAGGCGCATGTAAAACTGCTTGATAAAACCAGTTCATCACATCTGCACCTAGCGCAGAAAATAGGCTTTTTTCTCGAACTGGATCGACGATTGGAGCAACAAGCAACAATCCGCGAATTAGATCTGGACGTGCTGCCGCTACTGCACTTACCACAACTGTTCCAAAAGAGTGTCCCAGCAATAGCACCGGACCCGCCTCTAACAATTCAATAAAATCAATAACTATCTGAGCCAGTGTAACTAGATCATAGTTACGTGACTCTTGGATAGGCGATACCCCCATACCCGGCATATTAGGAGATACGATCCGATATTCGCAGTTGCTTTCAAGTACCGCCATAAGTCCCATATCGGAACCACGGAAACCATGAATTGCGACAACAACTTCTCCCGTCGGATCACCTAGCTCAGACCACGCAATATGGTCTGAGCTAGGAAGCCGTACCAGTTGCCGAGATGGCTGAGGTAGCGGAGATCCGACTCGTTTTCCAATAGGAAAAGGGAGCTGTATAGGCATCATCGACGACGACGTGCTGTACCAAAGATTGAGCGAACAATCTCAGTTGTAGCAGTACGAATCACCTGACGGAAAGCCGATGATCCGGTCACTTCTTCGATAAGATTTTTATCACGTTTCGTGCTTCGCGGCGCAGCTTTTTCTTCTTTCTGAGCTGCCTCATGTTGCGCTTCAGCTTCTGCTGCTTTAGAGCCTTCTTCCAGTCTCTTAGCTAAGATCTCTTGGGCTGACTCACGATTCAAAGATTGCCCATACTTAGGCTGCAACGGCGAACCAGCAACCCACTGGGCTACCTGATTAGCGTCAGAAGGAGCCATCAAAGATTCCGGAGCACGCATCCGAGTCCACGCCACGGGAGTAGGAGCACCCCCTGGATCCATTACGGTCACGATAGCTTCGCCAATTCCTAGCTGCTGTAGCGTCTCCCCTAAATCTTGATAATGCGAAGTTGGGAACGTTGATACGGTTGCCTTTAGTGCTTTTGCATCATTAGGAGTGTGTGCTCGTAGTTGATGCTGCACTCGGGAACCAAGCTGAGCTAGAACATCGTCAGGAACATCTTTTGGCGTCTGGGTTACAAAGAAAACACCCACACCTTTAGATCGGATTAGACGGACTGTCTGAGCAATGGAATCTAGGAATGCTTTAGAAGCTCCGTCGAAAAGTAGATGGGCTTCGTCGAAGAAAAACACCAGCTTCGGCTTATCGGCATCGCCAACTTCTGGCAGATCATGGAATAGATCAGCTAGCAGCCACATCAGGAAAGTTGAGAATAGCGCTGGTCGATCTACTAAGTTAGGCAGCTCAACAAGCGAAATGAGTCCTTTATCTCCGAAGACTCGCAGTAAATCCGAGGAATCAAACTCTGGCTCACCAAAGAAAGCGCCCGCGCCTTGCTCGTCGAGAGTAACAATTGCACGGAGAATGACTCCTACAGTTGCTGGCGAAACTCCTCCGATTGTCTTTAGTTCTGCCTTACCTTCATCGCTGGTAAGGAAAGTTAGAACTGCTCGAAGATCTTCTAGATCAAGTAGCGCTAATCCACGAGCATCAGCGTAATGAAATACCAGCCCAAGAGTTTGTTCTTGAGTTTGGTTTAAACCAAGAACTTTCGATAGCAAGATCGGACCGAATGAAGACACTGTTGCCCGTAGCGGGATACCAGTTCCTTGTCCGCCTAGCGCATAAAACTCGACGGGGAAACCGGTGGCTTGCCACTGCTGCCCGATTTTCTGTGTTCGCGAAAGTAATTTTTCACTTGTTTCACCTGGGGTAGCTAATCCGGTTAGGTCGCCTTTAATATCAGCGGCGAAGACGGGAACTCCTGCCGATGAAATCTGCTCTGCCATCAGCTGTAATGTCTTTGTTTTTCCAGTACCAGTAGCACCAGCTACTAAACCATGACGATTCAGCATTCCTAGCGGGATACGAACCTTTGCATCAAGAACTGGTTCGCCATTTTCCATAAGGACGCCTAGTTCGATACTGGATTCGTCAAAGGTATATCCCTTGGTGATGCGGTCAATAGGGTTGCTCTTAGTTTCCTCAGTCACAAGATAAGATTGCCATGTATTTGCCCAACCGTGGGGGAAGATCTCCCAGTAAAGCTAAATAAGTTTTAATAGATATACCGACATCGCAGCTTAGTAACTACTAAAATCTCTATAACGAACTAGACTTCAGGTGTGATCTTCAAGCGTGTCGGCGATTCTCGCCCTTATCCCGAGCACCAACTCGTACAAAAGCAGTGGTCGACTATTGCCCCTCAGCAGGTACGTTTGGACCAGCTCATCACAACGAAAAGCAACCTAAGTCTTGATGCTCTCCTAGAAGAAGATTCAACCTTTTACGGTGACCTATTCCCTCATGTTGTGCAATGGAATGGCGATCTCTACCTAGAAGATGGTCTTCATCGGGCGCTACGAGCCGCACTTCAGCAACGCCCTACCATGCACGCCCGAGTACTAGTACTCCAGTAAGATCATCACATTATGAGCACTAACGCGCCCTCATCGTGGTTTCATATGCCACAAACACCCCGTGAGTTTTGGGATGTCGTTAAGACCCCCCTCACGCTACTGCTTTTGCTCTGCTTTATTTGCGTTGCGGGCAAATGGGGTTGGAAGAATCTCACTGCTCCTGCTCCTACTCCCCCGCTGAAACCATGTACCACTATCGCAACAGAAGTACTGTCTTCCAATCAGGTCACCGTCAATATCTATAACGGTTCTACCGAACGAGGACGCGCCTCTGGAATTGCCGCCAACATGAAAGCCTCCGGTTTTATTATCGGTACTGTTGGTAATTCTTCAGAGCGAATCACTCAAACAATCATTCGCGGCGCTGCTAACGATAATCCTGAAGTAAAACTCGCTGCTGGCTTCTTCCAAAACCCCATTATTGAAGCTGATGGGAGAATTGATCACTCCATCGATATTCTCGTCGGGCCTCATAATGTCGGAGAAGAAAATAACAACTGGTCTGGCATGAATCAGCAAGCTCCTCGCGATATTGCTGTTGCAGCAGGATCAGCTTGTGTACCAGCGATCGCTACGCCCACAGCTACTCCCAGTAGTTAAATTATGCTTACTGCCGAAGCCGCAGAGCTGCCGCCAAAAAGATCTACCGATTCAGAAAATATTAGCCCCAGTAAATATCAAACTTTCGTAGCATGGTTTAGCAAAACTAGAGTTGCGCTGATCACTCTTATTGTTGTTTTACTTGCAATGTTGTTATGGGGATTTTTTTATAGCGTCTTGCCTCCTGCACCTCGCGCTACCCCCAAAACTTGTCCTTCCCCAACACCTAACACCATTACTTCTTCCGCAATCAGCGTCACGGTACTTAATGGTGGAGCACGCGCTGGAACAGGTGGGCAAGTATCAACTCAACTAAGCAACGCTGGATTTCAGATAAAGAACGTCGCTAACACCAATGAGCGAGTTACCGATACCGTAATTCGTGGTTCAGCTGTAGATTCGCCACAAGCTCGTTTGGTAGCTGCCTTCTTCAATACGACTAATATTAGCTCCGATAATCGTGCAGACCCCAATAGCGTCGATGTTGTTATCGGAAGCCAATTTCAACCAATGAATCCCAGCGCAGCTCAGAGCACCACAATTATTAGCCCTAGTAGTTGTGACCAGACCGCTCCGACAACTCCTTCTGCCAGCCACTCTTAAACTAGAAATAGCTAGCAGGAAAAGCTTTTCATAACTTCACTTAAGAACCGTAGGCGTACATAGATTATTTCTTTCGGCGTCTGGGATCCCTGGGAACTTAGATTTACACCAAGATAAGACTTCTTCTCGGCTGCTCCACGAACTTGTCGCCAACGTTACGTATATCGGCTTTCCATCGTGATCTAACCGATCTCCAAAATCAGACCCATACACGAGAAGTATTTTTACTGAACTCGAGGATTGCTCTGCCCGAATTCTGCTGTGCTCATAAAGAATATCTACAGCTCCAAAAGTATGAGATCCAGAACGAGTAAATAATGCTGGATCAGTAACTCCCACCCATTTGCCTCCCAACATAGCTGCTGGTTGACCACTCAGCGACAACGAAGGTAGATCAGCTTCCCGGAACAGCTTCAATGTTTCGACAGCTTTTTGCTCTAGATCTGGCGTAGGAGTAGCAGAGGGTGTTGGGGTAGATTTTGGCGATAGAGATGCCGTTTTCTCTGGGGTAGCACTAGGTGTTTTACTAGCCGAAGATTTCGTTGACGGTTTAGGCGTTTTGGAAACTTCGGTAGGAATTACTATTGGATCAGGAACCGAAGAAAGCCTTCGATGCAATATAAAGCCACCTGTCGCTAGCAAAGCTAGAGCTAGCAATAACGGCAACAATATCTTGAGCCATTTCTTATTGCCTACCGAAGTTTTCTTATTACTAACCCATGGTTCTAAGTTTGTTGGAGCTTGCGGTTGAACCGGAAGTACCTGCGTCGGCTCAAAAACTGGAGGCTGCGTCTGAACCGAAGATATAGAGGTAGCGTCGGATGGGGTCGGAGGATTCTGAGGAGTCTGACCGCCTGAACCTAGCGGACCTGAGGACCGAGGCTTATTAGCCCCCCCCTAGCGGACTGCTCATAACTAAAACTCCTATGCCTATCAGTTACTTAACATACGGCTACGCGAGTTAATTCTTTTCAACAGAATACGTTATTACCTTCTAGCATCGCTTCTTTTTCTCTTAAAAGTAAGCTAAGGCAGCTAGAATTAATCATCGCGTTGCCCTCCCTAGCCGCTCCTGTTAGGAATCCCAAAAACCGCTAGAGTGTGTGACCTATTACACAAATAATGTATGGAGGAAATCGTGGCTAGAGAACTGATTTTGATTGGTATCGGTGCTGGTGATCCTAACTGGGTCACGATGGAAGCCGTTCAAACCATCAAAGATATCGACGTACTATTCGTTGTTTTGAAAGAAGACGAATACGACGACCTAGTTGAAGCGCGTCGCGTCGTCATCGAACGTCATCGCGACACTCCGCTAAAAACAGTTGAGCTACGAGATCCTAAGCGCCCCTGGCGCACTGCCCCTGACTACAAGGCGGCCGTAAAATTATGGCGCGAGCAGCGTCGCGAATTGTGGAGCGGAGCAATTGCCGACCATCTGAGCGACGGTGGCCGCGCCGGATTCCTTATCTGGGGAGATCCAAGCCTTTACGAATCAACTCTTGCTATCGTCCAAGAAGTACAAGCTGATGAGAAAGCAGCTACCGGATCAGCTTTCTCGCTACGAGTGATCCCCGGAATTAGCTGCGTACTGGCGCTAGCAGCTCGTCATCAAATCCCACTTAATCGGCAAGGAAAAGGCGTCCAAATCACCCCGGCTCGCCTGCTGCAAGAAGGACTTCCAGAAGGAATGGATGATGCTGTGGTCATGCTTGACGGCAAACAAACCTTCAGCCTGATTGACCCTACTGGTATCGATATTTATTGGGGCGCGTACCTAGGAACTGCCGACGAGATCCTCATCAGCGGACCGCTAGAAGAAGTACGTGATCAGATTCTGCAGACCCGAGCAGAAGCCGCAAAACGCAAGGGCTGGATGTTCGACACTTACCTGCTACGTCGTCGCTAACTATTAATTCATGACGCCAGCGTCAGCTCTTTCTTCGCTATCGCTTAGCGGGGAAGGAGCTGCCGCTGGCAGGGTGATAGTCATCCCACCAATTGCTGCGGCAATAACTAAAGCTGCCCCGATCCATTGCAACAACGTCATTCGCACGTCGAGAAATATCGTGCTAACTATGAGCGCTACGACAGCCTCTGTCATGCTAACTAGCGATGCGTGGGTCGGGCCGATGAGCGGCATTCCCGCGTAGAGCAACCAAACCCCTCCGATGGTACTTACAACCGCTAATCCGACGATGATAAGCCAGATTTGGGCTTTCCCGGGGACCACAATTTGCCCGGTAGCAGCACCAATAACTCCCATATCAACTGCTGCTGACGAAAACATGATGGCAGCCATTGTTCGGGAGGGGACGCGGGTAGCAACTTGATCGACGATCAGCATGTAAATCGCATAGGACAGCCCACATGCCACCCCAACTAGAACGCCTGCAAGCGATGCTTGCGCTATTTTCCCTACGGTTAGAGCGATCCCAAACATTGCCACAGCGAGGAAAAACATGATCCACCATGACCACTGCTGCCGGCGCAGCAGAACCGCCCCCAAACACACAAAAATCGGATAAAGATATAACAGAACTGTCGCTAATGCTGGCCCGGCGAAACCTATTGCAAAAAAGTAAAGCCCAGCCTGACAGGTGTAGACGATCAGCCCCAGCAAAATTGTTGCAACTAACGCCCGCGCCGAGAGACGTCGCCGGTCTCGCCAGATGGCATACGGCAAAAATATGGCGGCAGCGAGCAAAAACCGCCAAAAGAGCGTCGCGATAACTGGCATACCTTGAGATCGTGACCATGTTGCCCATAATGGCAGCAACCCAAAACATGCAGCGGAGATCGTTACAAGCACGTACCCCAATGCTTGGTTTGGTTTTGTTATCACTTTCGTCACTCTAGCAATCGTGTATCGCCATTAATTGTCAGTACGGTATGGAAGACTCTAACTATGAAGTCTTTGGTGCTTGCAGATATCCGTCGTCGCGCGGAGCAGTTTGTCGCTGCTTGGAAAGATGAACCCGGCGAGGAAAAGCAACAAGCCCAAACGTTTATTCGCGATTTTCTTGCCATTTTTGGTATTAGTGAGAAAACTGCCGCGCTATACGAGAAACGCGCAAAGCGTTCTTCTACCGGATATCACGGTTATATTGATGCACTTATCAGCGGGGTGGCTCTCTTTGAGATGAAAAGCGCCGGGAAGGATCTTTCCCGCGCTGAGCAGCAAGGGTTAGATTACTTAGAATCGCTGAGTGAGCATGAACGCCCGCATACGATTATTTCTTCAGATTTCAAAACTTTCCGGGTGCTTGATTTACTTGCACCAAGCGGCAAGGATGAACTAACTTTTGAGCTGTACGAGCTACCGCAGCATATAGAAGATTTCATTTTTCTTTCTGGCTATACCCGTAAACATACCGGCGCGGTCCAGCAGGAACAGGCATCTATCGCCGCTGCGCGCTTAATGGCTTCGCTTTATGAGGTATTAGAGCGTAAGCATTTCACCGGCCACCCAGCTTCAGTCTTTCTTATTCGGACATTGTTTTGTCTTTACGCTGATGATTCTGGGTTGTGGGAACGAGATTTATTCACTCGCTATCTGGAGGAACGCACCCGTGAAGATGGCAGCGATTTAGGGGCCCAACTTTCATATCTGTTCCAATGTCTTAACCAACCTGAGAGTGAACGGGATCCTGATGATGAACTCATCATGTCTTTTCCTTACGTAAATGGGTCAGTATTTGGTGATTCAATAGGTATTCCTAGTTTTGATCGGGCTGGCAGAGATATTTTGCTTGAAGCTGCTGATTTCAACTGGTCTAGCATCAGCCCAGCAATTTTTGGGTCATTATTTCAATCGGTAAAAACTAAGGAAGCTAGGCGGGAACTTGGGGAACATTACACTACCGAAACTAATATCCTGCGCTGCCTTAGACCCCTTTTTCTTGATGACCTAGAGAGCCGATTCCGCCGTGATTACAATAATCCAGCGCGGCTAGAAGCCTTATTGCGAGATATGGGTGAGATCCATGTTTTTGACCCAGCTTGTGGTTGCGGCAACTTCCTCATTATTGCTTATCGAGAACTGCGATCTCTAGAGTTACGGATTCTGGAACGTCGCTTTGAGCTTGATAACAGGCGCGGTAATGCTTTGGCTTTGGTCGCGGAATCATTGGTCACAATCCAGCTGGATCATTTTCATGGCATTGAGATTGAAGATTGGCCTGCAACGATTGCGCGGACTGCTATGTTCTTGATTCAACATCAAGCTAACCAAGAGGCAGCAAAAACATTGGGGCTCACCTCGGATATGTTGCCGCTACGGTCATCGGCAGATATTCATGTCGCTAATGCACTTCGCATGGATTGGACACAGGTGGTCGCTCCAGCCAAAACTGTCTATATTGCTGGCAATCCGCCATTTATCGGGCAATTTACCAAGGCTGCTGAGCAAACTGATGATATGAAATACGTCTGGGGAAAACACTACGACGGTTACCTTGATTATGTCACCGGCTGGTTCAAGAAAGCTATGGATTACTTCGGGGTTATTCCTGGTCGTTTTGCTTTCGTCTCCACAAATTCTATTTGCCAAGGGCAACCGGTTACCGCATTATTTGGAGCACTGTTCAACTCAGGATGGCGTATTCGCTTTGCCCACCGAACTTTTGCTTGGATGTCTGAAGCTCCTAGCGCAGCTGCGGTGCATTGTGTCATCACTGGCTATGACCGGGAGACTAAGGGTAAGAACGGGCAATACCCAACTCCAACTCGAGCATTTTCCTATGCAGATGTGCGAGGGGAACCGGTAGAACATGAAACCCATCGTCTTAATGCCTATCTTGCTGATGGACCGAATATTTTTATCACGAAGCGTTCCCATCCATTGAGTGTTGAACTCCCTGAAGCTCGTTTTGGTTCCAAACCAGCAGATGGCGGTTATCTTATTGTTGAAGCCGACGACTACGAGACTTTTGCCGCCGATCCAGTAGCAGCAAAATATCTACGACCATATAGAATGGGACGAGAACTTATTAGAGGATTAGACCGTTGGTGTTTGTGGTTAGTAGATTTAGACCCAGCTGATCTTGGAAAATCGGGTTTACTGAAAACTAGAGTCGAATCGGTTCGACAGTGGCGCGAGCAACAACCAACTACAGGTGATGCATATAAGCTTCGTCTCGTACCGCACCTATTCCGCCCGAATGGGAGTATCCCTGAAACAAAATATCTAGCGATTCCAAGTGTGTTTAGTGAAACTCGACAGTGGATGACTTGTGATCTTTATGATCCCTCGATCATCGCCGGAAACCAGATCTATATTTGCGCTGATTCTGATGGGTTCGGGTTCGCCATTATTGAAAGCTCTATGGCGATAGTCTGGCAGAAAACTGTAGGCGGAAGATTGAAATCTGACTACCGTTTCTCCAACACAATCGTGTGGAATAATCTTCCGCTGCCACCGGTAACCAAAGAATTGCGAACACAGATTATTGCCGCTGGGCAAGAAGTGCTCGCTGCGCGAGCATTACACCCTCAGCGTTCGCTAGATGCACATTACAATCCATTAGCAATGGATCCAGCACTTGTGAAAGCTCATCACCAGCTGGATCTCAGTGTTGATAAAGCTTTTGGGGCACGCAAAAAACTCACGACTGATGCGGAACGTTTGGAAATTCTTTTTGCAAGATACCAAGACCTCACTGAGGGATTAGTAGCCAAAAAGCGTTGACCTATTTCATTGGCGCTGATAGAAGAATTTGAACGCAATACTAGAGCCAGAGCGTAATCCAGCTGTTTACAGTAGCCAACCCTGTTAAAAACCATCGCTTGACTACTGAGTCAGTCATCCTGAAGTCTCAATGGATTACTACTTGGTTTCTAACATCTTAAACGTTAGTATTCAAGCATGAAGACGAGTGAAGCACGGCGAGCACTAGCAGAACTCACGGAGTCCCAATGGGGGCTAGTCACATCACGTCAAGCTCTTGCGCGCGGAGTTAGCCATATGCAGCTGACGCGTTTCACCGAGGCGGATGATCTCACACGGCTCACTCATGGGGTATATCGCGATAGCGGTGCGCCTGCGCATAGACTAGACGACCTACGCGCAGCTTGGCTTTCTACCGATCCCGCAAAGCTGGCATACGAGCGACTTTCTGATGGCGCCACAGGGGTAATTGTTTCCCTCACCACCGCCGCCAATCTGCACGGCATTGGGGATTTCCCCCAAACCATTATCACCTTTACTACGCCAGATAGGCGTCAAACTCAGAAACAAGACATCCGTTTTCGAACATGCGAACTTTCTAGCAAGGACGTCACAGTGGTTGAAGGGCTTCCTACGACAACGCGCGAGCGAACTATCGCTGATCTGATTGAAACGCGGGAGGATCTCACAACCGTAGCGAACGCGTATCGCGATTCCTGCAGACAAAGCCGGATAGACCGCGATCATATGGAAGACCTACTCGCTCCCTTAGCTCAGAGAAACGGGTTTGCTAAAAACGACGGAACTACCTTCCTCCACGATCTCGATAAGCTAGCTGGTCTTGATATTGATAGCATCGCTAAAGAAATCGCTTCATCACCGAAAGTTGTGAGCAAAATCTGTGATCACTATGTTCGCATGATTATGCAGTACACAGAGATCCAACTACCGGACATTGGGAAGCTGTTCGAAGCAGCGAACATCTTCCCGAATATTCAGTTCCCACAGAACCAGAGTATTCAACAAATTCTCAAGCAAAACGAAATGCT
Source organism: Propionibacteriaceae bacterium (assembly GCA_051654905.1). Lineage (GTDB taxonomy): Bacteria > Actinomycetota > Actinomycetes > Propionibacteriales > Propionibacteriaceae > JBOFIQ01. Next base: position 61,372 of record JBOFYY010000159.1, on the reverse strand, counting down.
ACAAGCCTCACTTAATCCGATACTAGAGATGAGTAACTTATCTCAAAGAATCCTTCCTCAGACTATGAAACAGCTCGGTGTTTTTACAGCTGCGCAGATAGATCTTCCACCTGTGATTCAGCAAATCCAGGAAACGCTACGAGCTGTCCATCCGCCTGAAATATTCCCAAAGCTGGAGGATTGACGGTGAGTGAGAAGAGCTACAACAGCCCCAGCGCCATGGAGCAAGCCATCAAAGCAGCCGCACATAAGACAGCTAGCACAAACCCTCAACTACAAGTGTATGCACTGATCCAGCAGGAGTATTTCACAAGATTTCTCAGTCGAATCTTTATTACAGATGATTACTGGATGCTCAAAGGTGGCGCCAGCCTGTTAGCCCGCATCCCCACCGCTAGGACAACATCCGATCTCGATCTATTTCTGCAAGGCTCGACCCTCGATACAGCGCTAGCTGAACTACGCTCAGCTGCTACACGGGACCTTGGTGACCATTTCCGGTTCGTATACAGAACCCACCGCAACATCATAGAGGGTGACCTCCAACCCTACGCAACGGGATACAGAGTCACCTTTGATGTCCTAATTGGAGCCAATCAGCGCGGTAATATCGGTGTCGACCTTGTCACCAAAGGACTCACAGTTGGAACACCCGAGTTCCAACTTCCGGTGAATATGCTAGATCTTCCTCACACTCCGAACCTGCGCTATCGTCTCTACCCACTTGTGGATCAGATCGCAGACAAGGTATGCGCAACGCTCGAGGTCCACAATGGCAGGCATTCCTCCCGCGAGAAGGACCTAGTTGACCTAGTTTTGATTGCCACCACTCAGAATATCGACGGCGCTCTACTTCAACGCGCAATCCATAACGAGGCACAGATGCGGCGACTAGAGCTCCCCGAAACCATGTTAATCCCTAAAAGTTGGGGGAAAGTCTTCAATACTCTTACAAAGAAAGTTACGCAGATCGAAGAATATAACATTCAAGATGCTAAAGAATTGATGATCCGATTCATCGACCCTGCGCTCCAGACGAAAATCTCCGGTATGACTTGGAACTATATTGAATCCTGCTGGAACTGATCGCAAAAAAGCTACAATCAGCAGAATGAATCTATGATAACGGCGACAACAATTTGTCAGTGGCACTTTATATGATTACGTATAGTAAACTGGATTGAGAGTTGGAACTTGATAGAAAAGCCATCACTTCTTGCAAAAGCCCAAGGAATCGGCGAAGGTGCTCTGGGTAGAATAAAACATGGTTTTGTACGAGCTACGGAACGCTTGACAGAGACCGATCTGGCAGAACAACCTCAAGATACCGTATCGGATAGCGAATCTACCGAAGACGTTACCTGCCAAGCCCCAGATTCAGCTGCATTAACAAAAGAACGATCAAAGAAATCGGATCCGTGCCTTGAAGCCCAGTCCACCTACAATGTGGCGATTATTCAACTAAGCGATGCAGGGCAGACCCTTCTTCGACAGCGCGAGCGGTCAGCTGATGTCATTGAGCTCGTAGAGGGTCTCGTGAATAGCATTGCGAACACTCCCAAGTCATTTGAACGTGACTTCGAAGAAATCAACATCGCAAAGGCCACATTCACTGATGCAGGAAAATTCGCAGAGCATCATCTTGAGGCCATTAAACATTCTACACTCGGGGCTGGTATCGGAGCCGGGGCAGGGATTACGGTAGCCAGCCTCGCTCCATCGGCAGCTATGTGGGCGGCAACTACCTTTGGTACAGCCTCTACTGGAACTGCCATCGGAACCCTGTCGGGAGCCGCAGCTCAAAGCGCAGCACTGGCTTGGCTAGGGGGAGGAGCACTGGCTGCTGGCGGCGGTGGCACAGCAGCAGGCACCGCACTCTTGGCTTTGGCTGGCCCAATCGGTTTGGGCATCGCAGGTGCCGCTGGGCTAGCTAGCGCAGTGATTTTCACAACAAAGCAGCTGAGCAATCATAAAGAGCGGCAAGCATGGTTGCTAAGTGTACAACGCAACATCGCAAGAGTTAAACAGACTAACAATCAACTGAATCATCTCCTGACTCAAACCTCGATATTTCGAGAAAAGTTGCTAGCCAGCTATATTGAGGCCCTCCCTCTTCATAGCAAAAACTTCATGACGCTGAGCCCCGATGAACAAAAACAGCTCGGGAGCTTGGTCAACAACACCATCACATGCGCAGTTCTCCTTGCCAAGAGAATTGAGGACGGAACATCTGCTCATGAGTAATAATATTGAGGACACAATCAAGCACAATCAGCAACAGGCAGCTGCAGCATGGATTGAATATCTGAACAACGTCCGCAACCAGCGTCTTCTTGAAGCACTCGCCCAGCAAGACGTCAGCTTACAGTCCGCCGTATCCAGTTTAGAGGAAGCCATCCAGAAGATCTCAGCAGAGATAGTCGAGACAAACCGTGGCGGGATCAAGGGTATGCACGGCTTTATTGCCGAGGTTGCTCAGGTTGGTGTCGGGAATGCCCGCGCCCAGATCCGCGGGGTAGCAAAACCATATGAGCTAGTAAATAACAATGGTCCTATCGATATCTTCCGAGATGGCACTTCTATCCAAATGAAGTTTTCCGAGGCAGGTGGCAACTTCAGCTTAGGAGCAGTTTTAGGACATATGAGAAGCTATCCCGATTATGTGTCCCAAGGTGGAAAATATCAGATCCCTGCAGATCACTATGATGTCATTAAACAACTCACTTCGATGAGCCCCGAGGTAGCTAATCAGACGCTCACAAAGCAGACAACACCTTCAATTCGTGATTGGAAGCATATTCAGGAACTCGTTACCGAAAGTAAAGTTCCGTTCAGTTGTTTAGAAGGATCCGACTTAGCTTACTCTGACGTTCAGGTCAATGCATATCAAAAGACTCTGCAAAATGAAGCGTCATCCCTACACGAAGCTGATCAGGAGTTGCGGTTAGAACTCATTGAGAAGAACAGTCCCACTCTTAGAGAGGGGCTTAAGACCACTGCTGTGACTGCCGCTATGGAAGGTATGACAGCTTTTGTCCTCGCAGTAATTTCCAAACGTCGTGAGGGAAAACAATTTGCCGAATTCACGCCGGATGATTGGACAGAGATTACTGCCAAATCTGGATATGGCACTCTCACAGGCAGTATCCGCGGCACAAGTATTTACGTCTTGACTAACTTCACCGCAACACCTGCCGCTGCGGCTAACGCATTAGCGACCACAGCAATTGGGGTAGCCGAGCAGGCTTATCAGCTTCGAAGGGGAACGATCAGCGAGATCGAGTTCTGGGAGAATAGCGAAGCACTGGCGCTTCAGGCAGCTGTAAGCGCGTTATCTGCAACTATCGGACAAGCTGTAATTCCCATACCAATTCTAGGTGCCGTTATCGGCAACAGCATTGGCACTGTGCTATTCAAAGCTTCAAAAGACGTCCTAAACTCTCATGAAACCCGACTCATAGAGCTCTATCAAGAGGAGCAAGCCCGCCAAAGCGACAACCTGCGCCAGCAAGATATCCTCCTCATTGAGATGCTGCAGCGAAGTATAAAGAGCTATCTGGGACTAATATCTCTAGCCTTCTCTCTGGAACCTGCAGTAGCCTTTGAAGGCTCAATCCAACTGGCCACCACGCTAGATGTGCCCACGGAAAGAGTCCTCCGTACTAATGCAGAGGTACTCGCTTTTTTCACTGAGTGAGCACCCAGCACGCTAAAGTCTCTTCTACCCTCATCAGATATAACATAGATCACGGAAGTTGCACCTAGCTTTAAGCATTCCTTAAACTCAGCAGCCCTTGATATCCAGACTTTATTACATCAGTTATATGGCAACCCCAACTTCTGCAAATTGCTGATTAGAGGAAGTATTCACTGAATTCTATGCTTTGGTCTACCACGACCTTGAACTAATGTATGACCCATATTGAAATGACACCCCATTTGGGATTCTCCGCAATAAACTCAAACTAATAATCCCAAAATACGCAACCTAATAAAATAGGGATTCAATAACCTGGTAATCCTACCGGGCTTCACTCTATTTAATACTGAGAAACTAAACCAATATCGAGTGTAGCTACCGCACCAAAATAGGGCAGATTCTGTGAGGAAGTAGATACAATTTCTTCAAACCGCGGAATCCCCCACGCTGAGCGCATCCTCGCAAATGACCCTCTCGGTAAAGTCATACTCTGGACCATCGGAAAATAAAGGAAACCTATAATGGAACTTTTTGATCGTGAACTAGAACCTTTAACTTTCTCCATCGGATTCATTCAAGCACCCGCTGAAGAAGTCACCCAATTCTTTGTTGATTTCTTCACCAGACTAAAAAGAAATGGTAAAGCAAAAAAACTAACCGGAACCCTACGAAACAACCTAGAACTCCTACAACCACTAACTTCATCAAATGCTTTATATCTTGTCCACTCAACCATAAATCCAGACTGGACAGCATTATTCGATGGCGATCGACAAGGACAAGGCGTATCCCAAAGAATTTCCTACCTCGCCACAGAACTAAACACCAACGGCTACTTCTTTGGTCGAGCAGTCCGGGATCGACCCGAACACCGCTTCCTTGCAGGAACACATTTCCAAAAATGCGATCCCAGCACCACACTAGGAGTATCAAGATCTGTTGACCTAATCGAAAACAACCCCAACCGCTGGTACTTCTACCAAGACGGTGAACCACTACCCTTCGAACAAACCCAAACCTACACAACACGCCGTAAAAAAGACCGACTCGCCCCACAAATGCTAGAAGACTACGCCACAGCAATCGGCCTCCACCCCTGGGACGAAAACTTCTACACAACCCCCGCCTACCTCATCACAACCAACGACCCACTCAGGGATGCAGAAACCTTATCTGAAACCCGAACCCGACTAGGCCTAACTCCATAGCATTCGCCTCGCTCCAAACACCTCATAGAAAGTTGTGCATTCAAAACAGCAGCTAAAAGTAACAGCTCTGAAACCTTGATATACAAAGATTCCAGAGCTTCTATTGGCAGTGACGGATAGTTTTAGCGCCTTTGACGAGAAGGCACACCGTATCATCGCTATTTTTATTCTCGGGGATTAAGAGATTACCCGCATCGTGTTGATGTTATGTGTGCGTGGGGGAAATGTGCGCTGATAAATGCACGCTATTTGCGGGGATAATAAGTATGTCATGTAGAGTGCTGGGATGACTTTAGAAAGTACTGTTAGCGATATACAACCAAAGATCAAGGGGCCGTCTTTATGGCGGAATGTTAATTTTCAGTTGCTCATGGGCGGGCGAACCCTTGCTATTATCGGGTCTTCAATGACAAGCCTTGCGGTCATGCTTATTTCGTACGATCTGACACAAAATTCTGCTACTGCAGCTATTGTGACATCATTTTCTCTAATAGGAAACCTTCTGATCGGTTTACCTGCTGGAGCATATGTCGATCGTTGGGATCGACGTAGAACAATGTTTCTGACCGCTTTTCTTCAAGCCTTGCTTGTCTTTTCTATTCCCGTTGCAATATGGTGTGGAAAATTGACTATCGCGCATATTGCTGCAGTATGTTTCTTTTCTGGTGGTCTTGCTTCTTTTTTTGGTCCAGCTGAGCAGGCAGCTGTCAATGTTATTGTTATAAAAGAACAGCTCGGCGAGGCAATGAGTATCAACCAAGCGCGAGGTGCCTTCGGATCGGTGATGGGCCGCCTATTGCTGGCGCGCTTTATGGAATAGGGCATGCTTTTCCCTTCTTGGGGCAAGCATTGGGTGAATTCATTGCAGGTATCTGTGCCTTTTTTGTCCGTGGTGATCTGAAACCTGAGCGTTATGAAAGTAAGAAGAAGAATATTTTTGCCGAAATTGCAGAAGGTCTTCGCTATGTTTTCACGCACAAGGTGCTCTTCCCGGTAGCCGTTCTTGCGAGTCTGTTGAATTTTGGATTCAACGGCATGATGGTCGCCATTGTGTTGAATCTTCGTGCTACAGGAACTTCAGCGCAAAATCTTGGATGGATGGAAATGGCCATAGGTATTTTCAGTGTTATCGGCGCTGTTTTTGCGGGAGTAATTCTTCGGCATTTTCCAGTGGGAAAGCTGATAATTTTTACGTTCATATCGGTAACCGCTATGGCTTCTCTTTTATTCTATCTGAATACTGTGATTCCAGTCATTATTATTCTCAGCATTCTTGTTTTATGGCTTCCAGCAGCTAATGCAGGATTAATGGCGTACTTTGTGGCATGCACTCCTGATTCGTTACAGGGTCGAGCAGGATCAGCCTTAGGGTTTTTGGCAATGGGTTTGATGCCGATAGCATCGATACTTTCTGGATTTTTCTTACAGCACTGTGGTTTAAGCGCAGCATTATTTGTTGGAATTATTCCTTGTGCTTGCGCCACGATAATGGCGATTCTATCGCCGATAGTGCGCTATATTCCTAAAACTGAATCCTTTGGTGAAGTAGTAGAGTCAGTGAATGAAGTGAGAGCATAAAAGGGTTAAGCACCAATATGGGGCTTCTTCTTGAACCACTGCATAGATTTAGGCAAGAGAGTGATTAGAACAACAGAGGCAGCAACCCAAACTATCCAAATGAAATTGAGGAGTATAGAACTGGTGTCGCTAGAGCGGCTGCCGTTAGAGTAGCTACTGCTACTAAAGGACATGTCTGCGAATCCGATTAAGTGGAGAATGATAGAAATTCCTCCCATCACTGCAAGAGAGATCGCGGCAGCAAAACTACCTTTTAAGGCTTTGATGGAAAGTATGATCAAGGCCGCAATCCAGGCAGTACCGATAATGAGGATCGCCGCGATGATACCGCCAGCCTTCTCGGCAAGAGTACCTGCCATTCCCGACGTAGCGTTATTTGCATTGTTGAATATCGCAAACATGAACAGCATCATCAGGATTAATAAACCTGCACCAACAAAATTCAGAATAGCTCCGGTTAGAACCGTGGCGGGACGGCTCTTGAGCCATGCCTGCTGGGGGTTCTGAGCCATCATATACTGCTGGGCATATTGCTGAGGCTGTAGAGTTTGAGGACCTTGAACATAGTACTGCGGTTGTTGCGGTTGCGGGATCTGCGAATACTGAGGCTGACTCATGGAACGCTCCTTCTGCCAACGAAATAGAAAATCATTCACATTTAATATCAGCAATCATGCTGACGTTGCTTGTGATCTTACGAAATTTCTATTTCAGCTTACAACAGTATTAGCTCATAAAGTTGTTGTTCCAATGAACTTCATACCAACCTTTTCCATAAACTATAGTTTTGAAAAATGAAACTAACCTTGGAACTGTCAGCACATACGGCATACTCTCTTCACCAAGTTCTACTTCTATTCACTATCTATGATCTTGTTCGTTTCGCATAGATTAATGAACTGGTTGCAATAACAATATTGCTTTAACCATAGTTTCTATCAGTTTCAAATCCTTAATAACCCAATGGAACGACATGGACCTACCTGGACCAACGCCCAGTCCACATAACTCCAGTAAAAATAAAAAGTTCCGACTCTTTACATAAGGTCGGAACTTCTAGTGGCGGTGACGGAGGGATTTGAACCCTCGGTGGCTTTCACCACACTCGCTTTCGAGGCGAGCTCTTTCGGCCGCTCAGACACGTCACCGTGAACCAGCTTACGATGGATTAGTGCTCTCTCGCAAGATTAGTTTCTGCGTCGATCCCCAAAGAAGGCGCTAAGTAGTTCCGCACATTCCTCAGCCCGTACTCCCGCCACAACATCAACCCGATGCGGAAGACGCGGATCCCGTAACGTATCAAAGAGCGACGCCACTGCCCCAGCCTTCTCGTCAAAGGCGCCAAAAACTACCCGATTCAAACGCGCCTGTGCGATAGCCCCGGCACACATTACGCACGGCTCCAGCGTTACCGCTAGCGTACAATCGTCTAATCGCCAATTTCCTCGACGCCGAGCTGCAGCCCGTAACGCCACAATTTCAGCATGAGCCAACGGGTCACCATTTAATTCCCGCTCATTATGGCCAACGCCCAGAACCACCCCTGCCGCATCAACCACTATCGCCCCAATTGGCACATCATCATGGGCGATAGCAGCTTGAGCCTCTACTAACGCCAGCCCCACCAAATCTGCAGGTGTCAGCGACACTGGTCAGTCCGCAACCTGAGAGAAAACCTCACCTAAGCCCAATTTATCGGCTATCTGCTGCACAATATCGTCAGAATTATCGTCATAATTTCCAGCAAGCTGCTCTAGTTCAAAATCGTCAATACCTAGATCTTGCAACATTTCAAAGTCGCCTACCGGTGCAGCTTCGTCGTCGCCATCGTCGATATCTTCATCAAGGAAATCTACAACATCACGAGCAATAGGGTAATCCCAAGCCGCAGTAGAATCACTCAAAATAACCTGAACGTCAGAACCACGCACTCTAGCCATCACAAAGAACTCGCCACCGATAGATACCATGCCCAATGCTCCGGCATCGCCAGGAATCCGACGCAATGCTTTCAATAGATCTTCAAAATCGTTAGCTAGGTTCTTCTCTAATGCGATTGCCTGAGGAATCCCCTCCTCGCGCCATAGCGCAATAACGAAGTCGATTTCATCTAAGGCAGCATCATCAAGATCATCATCGAAATCAGCGAGATCCTCACCAAAATCTTCGACATCCTCCATACCAGGACGATCATCGCTAGCATCAGAAAGGTCATAAACCTCGTCGTTCATGTCACTCATGCTGTAGTGTCCTCTCCCCAGTATTTTTGTTACTACGCCCATCGTGTCAGAGAACGACCAATTTCTCGACCTTTTTCGTAACTCTGGACAAACTTTCTATAACAAGACACTCCGATAGCGCACAACCATGCAGATTGCGCGTAATGTTTACCTTGTGAATCTCATTGACGTCGACCACCCGCTGGTGGAGCACAAACTTACCCTTCTTCGAGATAAAACCACTCCTTCTCCCCAATTCCGGCAGCTTGTTGAAGAGCTTGTCACCCTATTGGCTTACGAAGCTACCCGCGAAGTTCATGTGGAACCCCACAACATTGAGACTCCGGTATCGCCTATGATTGGCGTAAAAATCGCTAAACCGCAGCCATTAGTTGTACCCATCTTGCGTGCCGGATTGGGCATGCTTGAAGGCATGACAAAACTACTCCCCAATGCGGAAGTTGGTTTCGTCGGCATGGTACGCGACGAGGAAACTCTCGAACCTTTCATCTACGCTGAGCGCCTGCCGCAGGATCTTTCAGGACGTCACTGCTTCGTTCTTGATCCGATGTTGGCTACCGGCGGATCACTCGGCGGAACAGTTCAGTTCCTCATCGACCGTGGCGCCACCCATATCACCTGCATTTGTATTCTTGCCGCCCCCGAAGGCATTGCAAAAATGCAAGAGCTCACCAAAGATCTCAGTGTCCCCTGCACCCTTGTGGTTGCAAGTGTTGACGATCACCTCAACGAACACGGCTACATCATCCCTGGTCTGGGAGATGCTGGCGACCGCCTCTACGGTCTAGCCGAATAAACTCAAATAAAACTATGTGGTGGGTTAGTTTGCTGGTAAAAAGCTAACTAACCCACCACAATTGTTTTATCTAGAAACTGTTGCTGCTATCTCTGGAAAATTAGTGATAATGGCATCAACAGCAGCTAGTTGTTGAACAACTTCACCCTGATTGATAGTCCAAGTATGTACCCGCACCCCCGCATCTTTACAGCCCTCAAGCACACCTGGAATTGTTAAGGTTCGCCAATCTGGATGCAACGCATCAGCCCCACAGTGCTGGGCATATAGCCACGGATCTATCAGTGCCTCACAATAAAGCAACCCAATACGTGCATCTGGAGCTATTTGCCGTAACTGGCTGAGACTGTAGTGCTGAAATGACGAATACCAGACTCGATCAGCAAACCCACACACCTTAACTACATCCAATGTTTTTTGTTCAAGCCCCGGATAGGTAATTTCTGAGTTCTTTAACTCGATATTGACCTCAAGATTACTCGGAGCAAGAAGTGTGAGAACTTCTTCTAATGTCGGCACATAGTTGCCATTTCCAGCATCACATCTGGCTAACTCGGCAACACTACGATCTTTGACAAGCCCCGTCAACGACGTAGTTCTCTCAAGGGTTTCATCATGGATCACTACCGGAATGCCATCACTAGATAACTGCACATCTAGTTCAACACCATCTGCACCCATCGCTACCGCGAGACTAAAAGCCTCCAAAGTATTTTCAGGGGCATGCCCACTTGCACCTCGATGTGCCCACACCTGCACCATCGTTTTCTCCTACTAGATTCTGAAAACTTTTATCCGATGATGTCAAAGAAACCAAGTGCTACCGGCTTCCAAGTTGCACACATGACTTCTTCAGACTCAATAACAGCTCGCGCAACATCATCTACTGAAACTGGTAGCTCTGGACGCTGTTCATCGTCTTTACCGCTAGTCCATTCAGCGAAACCTTCCGCTGTTACTTCTGGATGGAACTGCACTCCCCAGGCGTAGGGCGCAAAACGCGCCGCTGCAATACTGCCGTCGGAAGTATGAGCAAGTGCTATCGCACCCTCGGGGAGAGTCGTGACCGTATCTCCGTTGTAATGAACAGCTACGACAGGGTCCGCTAAGTCAGCAAAAAGCTTATCTTTTCTACCTGCTGGAGTGCGTAAGAAAGGCGCTAATCCAATAGTGGTGTGTCCTTGTGGTTCGACAACGCCACCAGTTGCCACGCTTATGAGCTGATGCCCTAAGCAAATACCAAAGAGCGGAATCTCTTTAGATAGGGCTTCTTTGATACGCATCTTTACTGGACCAAGCCAAGGATAACTTTCATCTTGGTTTGCATTCATCGATCCGCCTAGAACGATGAGCGCATCGTATCTATCTAGATCGCCAGGAATTCGATCGCTAGGTCCATGAATAACTGTGAGGGTTGCGCCAGCTTCGGTAAGCCAAGTACCAAAACGTCCCGGACCACAATTAAGTTCATGCTGCAAAACCAAAATATTCTTTGCCATAGCAGGAGTTTACTGGTTCGCAGTAGGTCTTTGTTGTGCCGGAGCTTCCGATCGAGAAGATACTGCTCAACTAGTTTCTGCCTCAGATTGCCAAGGATGACTCAAACGGCTGAAAAATGGCGGTTCTGGCAATCTTTGGCAATCTGAGGCAGAAGTTCAAACAGGAAGCAGCATAAAGGGCAGATGCCCGTTACCTTAACTAGGTAACGGGCATCTGCCCTTGCGCACTCGGAGAGATTCGAACTCCCAACCTGCTGATCCGTAGTCAGCTGCTCTATCCGTTGAGCCACGAGTGCATCGCGGTTACTAACTATAGACCCTCTCCTGTAAGAAGTTCAAGTCATTATCTGAACTGAACTACCGTTCTTAGGAGAAAAGATGACAAGATGATCCTCATGAGCGCAGCTATAACCTCTGAATCTCGCAATTTTTGGCTTGCCTGCATCTTCGCAGGACTATGTGTAACCGTTACCGGAACTGTTTTAGGAGCCGATCTGCTCCTGAAACTTGCCCCAGAAGCTACTTGGCTATCGACACGGGGATTCCCGATTGCTCTTGCTATCGGACTAACCGCAGCAGCTTTAATAGTTGCTGGCATCTACGCCCTAGCTTCCCGCGCAGCAGCTAAAGAAGCCTAAACCCGATCGGCTCCTAACTGCCGATACGCCGCGACAGCCCCTACTACCGCGAGAGCGGTAGCCACCCAGGCCGCTGCGTTATATCCGACGGTCTGCGCCAAAGTTAGCACTAACCATGCTGCTACGAAAGATAATGCCAGCGGAATACAGGTGAGCAACGTGAAGTCTGATCCAGCTTGTTCGTAGCGTGCAAAAGTAAGCGCTTGGGTATAGATAATGACGTTGAGAATCGTATATCCCGAAAGCAACAAGCTAACCCCAACCGCAGCTACTAAAGTTCCGCCACCACCATTAAATACTGGTGTTAGCACTAAAGCTCCTAGCGCTAACATCACAATCCCAAAAATAACACTCCCGCGCCGCCCAATATGAGCTGAAAGCCAGCCAGCTAACATCCCAGCAGCAATAGCAGGTATCGACGCCCAAGTTAAAGTGATCAAACCAATTTCGGTCAGCGAGCGACCCGAATCCGTAAGAGCTGGCGTCACCAACGAGTACACTCCCGCAGCACCCATATAAAGCAACGGCATAGCGATAAGACACCATGAACGACATGCTGGATTATTGAAAACTCCTAGAATCTCTTTTATCCCACGTAATGGTTTTTCTTCGCTGACATTGACCGACTTAGGCTCGCGATATAAAACTACTGGAATCAAAGCGATAGCAGTTGTTACTGCCAGTAATACTGCCGCAGCTTGTAAGCCCCATTTATCGGCTACAACAACTGCACCAGCTCCACCAATAACATTGCCGATATAGCTTGCTGATACTTGGATTGCGCTACCAATATCACGCTTTTTCCCATGTAAGCTCCGTACCGAAATAGCGTCAGCAGCAATATCTTGGGTAGCGCTCATCACGATGAAAAGCCCTACTATGGCAAACAATAGTGGCAGCTGTTGCGAAGGTCGCGAAATGAAAACTAAACTTAGCAGCGCAAGCACCATGAGCGGCTGCAGCACCAGTAGCCAAGATCGGTAGTGCCCTAATCCACGCTTCCCGCCTGGAGAGAACTTATCAATCAGGGGCGCCCACAGGAACTTCAGCGGCCAGACCAACCCCAGCAGCTGCACTAAACCTAGCGTATCTAGGCTTACCCCATCAGCACGCAAGATAGCTACCAGCCCTATCGAAAGGAAACCCACTCCAATGAATTGGGTGGTGTACAGGGCGGTTAGTAGACCCAGCGAAACTGAATCTTTTCCTACGCTAGGGTTCTCTATCGTTGTCGCCATTTCTAAGAAGCCTTCCAATATCCCAGTGCTGACATTGCTGATTTACTGACACCGTATTCGTGACGTAATTTCTTGACGAGCGAACGGGTTATTCCCGCTTCTAGCGCAATCCAGATACGTTGATTAGGTTCATTAACCCGCGCAAATAGTTCTTTTTCACATTCGTCGCTACCGCGCAGGCAGCGAATCAGATGTTGATTTGAGCCAAGGCGTACCGGAACCTGCAAATCGTCGGAATGAACATATTCCAGTATCACGGTGGCAGGAGTATTCCCGATATGATCCAGCAGCGAATTGATCGCCGGTAACGCAGCCATATCCCCAACAATGAGGGTTTTTTCCCAATTACTTTCAGAGCTAGGGCTGTCTTGATGCCAATCATATTTACTGCCCAGCAATGAGGCTTCGATAGTTTGTCCCGGTGCTACAGTTCGCGCCCAATTCGAAGCAATACCTTCATGTAGCGAGAATTCTAGCCATGCTGTACCAGCAGTTGGATCTGGATCAACGAGGGTAAAAGCTCGCTGATGCGCACCGCCTTGGTTATCGAACCAGAGACGTAACCACATCGTCGGATGAATCTCCGCCTCGGAGAATAACGTTCCACAATCGACAAAAATCCGCTGAAAATGAGGTGTTACGCTCTGATTTTCCAAGACAGTCAACGTCGTCTGCTTAGATCCCATCGCCTTGATTACAAGACGTTCCAAGCGAGCTATCATCTCGCCCTTTCCACTGGATTAGTTAATTAGGTAACAATAACCTATTCTAATCCGCGTCTTAGGTAAGGCTAACCATGGAGGGTCATGTCCACTCATATCACCCGGTGCCAGTACGGTATTCCCACGCTCACCGCCAGTGACGAATTTGCCCTTGCCTACGCTCAAGGAGTAGTTACTGCTCAAGATCGAGCCTGGCAGATTAGCGTCGATACTTGGCGACTATCAGCGCAAGCAGCAACCTATCTTGGCGCTTCTCACAGTGAACTGGACGATCTGATTTCTCGCGTCGATCTTCTCCAGATCGCAAAGGACTGCTTTCAGCGAGCTAGTCCACGAGCGCAACGTTTTGCCAGCAGTTATGCCGATGGCATCAATAGTGAGCTTGCGGCCGCGTTGCAGCATGATCCAATTGCTAAAGCCGCCAATTTAGCCAAGGATGCCCCTTCGTGGGAGCCGTGGACTCCAGTCGCCCTGATGTTGCTCGCTCATCTCCTTTTTGGTGCTTTTCCTGAGACGCTATGGCGCGAGCATGTTCGTCGCACGCTGGGAGAAGATGCTGCGTTACTTATGCTCACCGATCCTCTTATCGGATCAGGAAGTAACGCTTGGTACGTACCGGCTGCGCTAACAGCAGATAATTTCCCGCTGATCTGCGCTGATCCACATCGTCTCCTCGAATGCCCTGGCCCCTACCAACAAATACGTTTTCGCGCCCCCGGCATTTACGCAGATGGGTTAGCTTTTCCTGGTTTTCCAGGGATTCCCCATTTTGGACAAACTGCCAACACTGCATGGGCTGTCACCAATGCCATGGCTGATTCTCAACCACTCATTCGTGTAACTGACGCCACATCACGACCCATCGTAGCTACCGATGCCACCGGTCCTCTCGCATTAGCGTGGAGTCCTATGTTTACCGGTGACGGTGGACTGCAAACCAGTTTGGATTTGCTTTCAGTCAGCAGCTCTCGGCAAGTAATTACAGCCTTTTCTCACTGGATAGATCCTGTTGATGACGTTATTACCGCCGACATTGACCAAAACGCTTTCCGTTTCACTGCTGGAAAAGTTCCTTTCATGGCAGAGGAAGCACGACTATGGGCTAGCGATGAGTCAGATCTACCAGCGTCACTATGCGATTCTTTCGAAAATATGACGGCAAGGTGGGAAGTTTTCCCCATCGAATCACTCACCGTTTGCACAGCTAGCGCTAATGAATACAAGTCTTCCCAGCGACGACTTGGTTACACTTACTGTCCGCCTCAGCGCGCACAACGAATTACCGCACTCCTTAATGAAGTAACTTCTGCTGGATCTGTCGATGTTACTACTGCAGCAAATATCGCGCTGGATTGTTTCGACGCTGCAACCCTCAACCTAGTTCAGCAAACTCTGAAAGATATCAATTCTCAGCCAACTAGACTTCCTGACAAGATCGCTGCTTTCGCTACTCAACTTCTATCGTGGGATGGCTTCTTCTCAGCTAACTCAACTATTGCTATGCACGTAGCACAATGGCGACATGAGCTCGTGAAGCTTATTTCTAAAGAACCCTTCTTCACTCCTCTTTTTCTAGCTTCTGAACTTCCTTCGCTCTATTCACCATGGGTAAATCCTGTAGCAAGAATTGGTTTTGCCTTAGATTCCATAGTAACTAATGCCTCCTATTTCAATCTAGCAGTAAATGATCTAGCAATACAAGCATTAAATAACACCTTAGAGTCTATTTCGATAGCCGACGATATTACTTGGGGGGATAATCATCTTGCCTATCCTTTAATAACTCTTCCTGATTCATTACTTTCCCAAGAAAGTAACTTTGCCCCAACCAGAGTTAGCGTAGGAGGCGACACCTCATGCGTTCTTTCAACTGGATCAATTCCTGGAGTTACCAACTTTTGCCTACGTGCACCAGTGGCTAGAGTCACATGGAAAGTAGGAGCACCCGAATCCTCACAGTGGGTCATACCGTGGGGATCACAGGGCAATTGCAATTCCCCTAATTACAACGATCAAACCCAATTTTGGGCTGATGGAAAACTACTCAACGTCAACCCAAAATCTATATAACAGCACTTTCCTTACCATCTATAAAAACCCACCCCCAAAAAGAAAGAAAAGATATGCACGAACATTTTAGCGAAAAAACACTATTAGCTAATGGTTTTTCTATTCGCCCACTAGATCCTTCCTGTGATACTCATACAGTTTTTCTATGGACTCGAGAAGAACATGGTCAGTTCTGGGGTATGCGAGATAAAACCGAAACAGATATTTCCGATATCTATCAATGGCTGGCAGATTCTCAGACCCATCATGCTTATATGGTTGCTCTCGATGATCGCGATATCGCCGTATTCCAAACATATGATCCAAAACACGATGAAGTCGGAGAACATATTGAGACCCGCGACGGAGATCTAGGGATTCACCTAATGATGGCTCCTCGTGATCCTCAATGGGAATACCCAAATCTCACAACTGCTGCTCTTAACGCACTTGTTCCGGCGGTTCTACAGAAGACTCAAGCTCGTCGCATTATCGCCGAGCCTGATGCTGCCAATGAGCGCGCTCTGCAGCGACTGGTTAGCGCTGGCTTCACACTAGGAGAGGTCGTACATCTTGAGCAAGCACAAAAAGATGCTCGCTTAGCTTTCCTAGCTGTAACAAAAATCTCTTTCGCTTAAAAATAACCTTCCTAATTATTTTCTCGCATACTACATGCCCACTTGCCGCATCAGCGTGCACTTTTACACATCTTCCCAGAAAGGAGAGTTGTGTCCCATACCTTTGACACAGTCATATCTGAAACAGTTCCCACGGTAGCCTCCGCTCCTGAAGAGCTACTTCTTTCGCAAGAAACTACTACCCTCTACAGCAACGACTTAACCAAAACCATTACTTACATTGCAGATACGATCAACCACAGACACCAACCATCAACTGGCGCATCTCCTCAAGAGCTAGCTCGCAACGTAGCTCAAGTGGATCTAGAAAAACCAATATCTTTCGAAGATTCCCTTACCGAGCTAAATCAGCTTTATCTAAAAGATGCCGTCTGGTTCCATGACCGACGTTATGCCATGCACCTTAACTGCCCCATCGTAATTCCTGCGATAGCGGCAGAAGCGATTACCGCAACCGTCAATAGCTCCATGGACACTTGGGATCAATCTTCCGGCGCAACGATGATTGAGCGTCGCCTCATTGAATGGACTGCCGCATTAGTTGGTTGGCATACCGACGCCGATGGTATTTTCACTTCCGGAGGCACTCAATCAAACCTACAAGCAATGCTATTGGCTCGCGGCAGATCCCTATCCCGCAAGGCTGCAAGCGATCCTGCTTCATCGTCGCTACCGTTACCGGAACGACTTTGCGGATTACGTATTTATGCCAGTACTGATTCTCATTTTTCTATCGCCAATGCTGCTGAGTTCATTGGACTAGGACGCGCTGCTGTCGTAGCGATACCTACTACCGATACCCGACGTCTGGATATTCGCGCTCTCCAAGAGCAGCTAGCAGCCGATAGCCAAGCAGGACTTACTCCTATGGCTATTGTTGCTACCGCAGGAACAACTGATTTTGGTGCAATAGATCCGCTCCGCGATATCGCTCAACTAGCTCAGTCATATGGGGCTTGGTTCCATGTTGATGCTGCTTACGGTGGCGGTTTATTAGCCTCTACGACGTTAGCGGAACGGCTAGACGGCACCGAATGTGCTGATTCGATAACAATCGACTTCCATAAAATGTGGTTCCAGCCCGTCGCTTGTTCAGCGATTCTAGTTCGTGATCGAAATGATTTAGAGTTCATACGTCATCACTCCGAATACCTGAATCCTCGCTCTGTTAGCGATACTGAGTCCCCCAATCAAGTACATAAGTCGCTACAAACAACACGTAGATTTGATGCCCTTAAACTATGGCTCACCTTGCGCACTATGGGACGTCAAGGAATTGGAGACATGGTTGATGCAGTGGTGGCATTAGCTGAAGCAGCAGGTGATTTAGTTCAAGCCACCAAGCACTTCGACTTATGTGCTCCCGTGCAACTCTCTACCGTAGTTTTCCGTTTCAAACCCGCAGAAATAAGTGACGATACCGCTCATTTACTTACCTCACGGATCCGTAAAAGAATTCTGTCCCAAGGAACCGCCAATATCGCCAGCACCACTGTCGATGGGGTCTCCTATCTCAAATTGACGCTACTTAACCCGACGATGACTCTCGACGATATTGCAGTCATCCTTGCCATCATCGCTGATGCCGGCTATGCCGAACTATCCCAACTAACATCGGAGAAATAAAATCATGAGCACTTCTGCTATCTCTCTCAATTCGTCTACTGATACTGACGACGTCCTAGATATTTTAGGAATCGGAGTAGGCCCATTTAATCTAAGTTTGGCAGCTTTAGCTGCTCCTCTTGAGCTAAAAACTCGCTTTGTTGATCGAGTAGATTACTTCGACTGGCATCCGGGGATGATGCTGCATGGAACACATCTACAAGTTCCTTTCATGGCTGATCTAGTAACACTGGCAGATCCAACCAGCACCTTCTCTTTCCTTAACTTCTTAAGCGAAACTGAACGGCTATACCCCTTCTATATCCGGGAAAATTTCAATATTCTTCGTTCGGAATACAACGCATATTGCCGGTGGGCTATCGACCGTCTTGATTCGGTTGAGTTCGGCGTCGAAGCTACCGATATTGACCACGATGGTCAGTACTACACCGCATGTCTCACCCATAGCGATGGTCGTAAAGAAACTGTTCGTGCTCGTCATCTCAGTTTGGGAGTTGGTACTGAACCATATGTGCCTGCTGCAGCACAACCACTTTGTGATGCTGGTCGTGGTTGGCACACCAGCGACTATCTATCTCGTAAAACTGAGTTACTTACTGGCAATAAAAATGTAGCTATCATGGGGTCAGGGCAGTCAGCTGCCGAGGTATTTCTTGATTTACTCACAAGTAAGAACTGGTCAGCATCTGATAGTGGCCGTCTCACTTGGGTTACTCGTTCACCTCGATTCTTCCCGCTGGAATACACCAAGCTAACTCTAGAAATGACTAGCCCCGAATATATTGATCATTTCCGCACTATGTCACAAAGCGAACGTGATGATCTGGTCAAATCTCAACACAATCTCTATAAAGGTATAAATGGTGACCTAATCAACGCTATTTACGATGAGCTTTACGCTCAAAGCGTCGGCATGACTAGAGCACAGCTCGATGCCGGGGAACTTGGTGTTGATCTCTTTACTAACTGCGAACTAACTGCTTCCGATAGCACTGGTACGTTGCATTTCCAGCACACTGAAACAAAACTGGCTGGTTCCTTCCAAGCTGATGAGATTGTTTTAGCAACCGGATACCGCGGACGAGAAACTACTTTCTTAGCTGCGATTGAAGATCGGTTAACTCGGCTACCTGATGGACGTTTCGACGTTGATCGTAATTATGGCGTCTCGCGTGTACCTGGCGAAGTTTTTGTCCATAACGCTGAAATCCATACCCATGGTTTTACTTCTCCAGACTTAGGCATGGGCGCTTATCGAAACTCCATAGTTCTACGTCAGATTCTGCAAGCGCAAGGAAAACCAGCACCTTACCCAATTCCGGAACGAATTACTTTCCAAGTTTTCGGCACCCCAGGAGCCACCCGATGAGGCAACAATTCCACTTCCACCAGGTTGACCCCATAGCTGATGCTGACCTTCTTCATCGTTGGTTCACTCAACCGCGAGGTCATTTTTGGGGTATGGGAGAAGCTAGTTTAGCTGACGTATCAAACGAATATACTCAGCTAGCTAACACGCCCGGACATGATGCCCTATTGGGGGTAGATTCAGTTACTGGCGAACCGTTATTCCTTACCGAACTCTATGATCCGTTCGGCTCGCCGCTAGCTGATATAGCTGAGATTCGCCAAGGCGATATCGGGATGCATCTTTTCGTTGGACCACCTACCGCAGCTCCCATATCGGGGTTTTCGTTGATCGTTATGAAAGCTGTTTTGTCGCATGCTTTCGATCATTATGGTGCGCAGCGGGTCGTCGTAGAACCTGACGCTAGCAATACCGCAATTCATGTACTCAACGCCCGGGCTGGTTTCCAAGCAATCCGCGAAGTAGATCTTCAGCAAGGCGAAGGGAAACCCAGTAAACGCGCTTTACTGAGCATCGTTGATCGTCGTGCTTTCAAAGGAGCAGCTTCTCATCTTTCCTCTGAGATTTTTGGCAAAGCAGAACGTCATCTTTGTGCAAAACTTTTAGGAGAGTTCAGCCACGAGCGACTACTAGAACCGACTTCTCACAATGATCGGTATCAGATTTCTCTCGACGACGGTGGCTACATAGCCTTTACTGCTACTTCTCATTTGCTTGATCATTGGGCTGTTGATCCAGCCAGTATCGAATACTGTCCTGCAGCAGAACTAGCATCACACGAACCTAGAACCAGCGATCTCATCATCAATCTTCGTTCTCGGTTACCGCTAACCGACGATTTACTTCCGCTCTATTTAGAAGAAATCCAAGCAACTTTGGCATCATTAGCAGTCAAGTTGGAACGCACTGGACCTAGCGCTAAATCTTTAGCCTACAGTCTAGATTCTTTCCAACGTCCGCTTAACCAGGCAGCAGCATTCCAACGTATCGAGTCGGCTATGACCGAAGGACATCCTTGTTTTGTTGCCAATAGCGGACGTCATGGCATGGGAGCTAGTGATCTTGCCAGTTACGCACCTGAATCTGGACAAGATCTGCCATTACAATGGCTGGCAGTTTCTCGATCTTGTGCCCATTTTTCTGCGATCAGTACTATGAGTTACCAAACTTTATGGGATAGCCAGTGGTCTGCAACTGAGCAATCCTCTATTACATCTGTGCTGCAGGATAGAGGACTCTGCCCTGACGACTATTTTGTGATGCCGGCACATCCATGGCAGGTAGAACACAAAGTTTTGCAGTCCTTTGCTGCAGAAGTAGCCCGTAATGAGATCGTATTACTTGGCGCTGGAGAGGATCTTTTCCGTGCTCAACAATCTTTGCGAACTTTCTTCAACATCTCTCATCCACAGAAGTTCTACGCAAAAACTGCACTCTCCGTAGTGAATATGGGATTCATGCGTGGCCTTTCTGCTGAATATATGAAAGACACGCCCGCCATCAATGAGTGGTTAACAAACCTCTTTGCCGATGACGAGCAACTCCAAGAAAGCCGGGTGGGTTTGATTCGGGAAGTCTGCGCTGTCGGATACCGCTCTCCGCTATATACGGCAGCCACTGCACCCGGATCTCCCTATCGTAAGATGCTTTCTGGTCTGTGGCGAGAATCCCCGGTAGCGCAGCTAGCCGATGGGGAAGAACTCGCCACTATGGCCGCTCTCCTCCACCGCGATAACGATGGTATTTCTTTTGTTTCGCAGCTAATCGAACGCTGTGGAGAATCTGCTCAGCAGTGGTTACAGAAATATCTTGACGCCTATCTGATACCAGTTGTTCACTGCTTGGCAACTTATCGATTAGCTTTCATGCCACATGGAGAAAATGTCATTCTCGTTTTACGAAATGGGTTAGTTGACCGGGTCATAATGAAGGACATCGGCGAAGAGATCGCAGTGCTAGTTACTAGCGATCCAGCCCGGCCTGATCGCGGACCAGTAGCGCCGCTACTACCAGCTGGCGTTGATCGAATCTACGCAACTACTCCCAGTAATGAAGTCGCGCTCTGTGTCTTTACAGATGTTTTCGACTGTTTCTTCAGATTCCTTGCCCCACTAATGGCACAAGACAATCTACTTACCGAGGAAGCATTCTGGTCTACGGTTCGTCAGTGCCTGGAAAACTATCTCGACCATTATCCTGACGCAGCATGGTTAGGACTATTTGATAACGAGTTCGAGCTTTCATGTCTCAATAGACTCCAGCTCCGCAATAACCGACACATGCTTGATCTATCAGATCAAAGCAGCGGGCTTCAAAAAGCTGGTTTGCTTAGCAACCCCATAAGTTCTAAGTAGGCTACTGCTAGCAATAAGAAGCCTCCCACCCCTAATTTAGGAGTGGGAGGCTTTCTGCGGAGATGGCGAGATTTGAACTCGCGTGAGGCTATAAACCTCTCCCGCTTAGCAGGCGGGCGCCATAGACCAGACTAGGCGACATCTCCACGAACCGAAGTTCGCCTCTAAGCCTAGCGCCCCGAGGCGATTGTCGCCACCTGCTTTCTTCTTAGGAAAGAAAAATGTGGCTCACATATCAACTATGTGAGCCACATTACGCGGCGAGGGTGGGATTTGAACCCACGGAACATTTCTGTTCGGTCGCTTTCAAGGCGACTGCACTAGGCCACTATGCGACCTCGCCAGATCTCCCATTATAGAGTGGAAGACCCTCAGCTAGGAAACTAGGATGATCTTTCCTTGATTTTCCCCAGAATCAAGCTGTCGATGCGCTTGGTCTGCATGCGCTAATGGCAAGCGAGTTTGCGGGCCGGGAGCCAGTTTTCCTTCAGCGAACATCGGCCAAATTTCGGCTTCTACTCGACGACAAATCGCTGCTTTTTGTGCAATTGAACGGTATCGCAAACTTGTAGCCGCAATAGAGGCTCTCTTGGAAAGTAGTTGAGATAAATCCAGCTCTCCTTTACGTCCCCCCTGCAAACCAATAACTCTAAGATGCCCATCAGTTGCCAACGCTTTCACGTTTAGCGGTAAATATTTTGCACCCATAATGTCGAGGATGACATCAGCACCTTTACTGGAGAACTCCTTTAGCCCGGCAACCCAATCGTCGTGATAATCCAGTGCAAGATCAGCTCCCATAGCGTAGCAATGCTCCAGATTGCGAGCATTTCCAGCAGTGGCGACAACGCGCGCACCCAATGCTTTCGCATATTGAATTGCAAAAGTTCCGATACCACCAGCCCCACCATGGGCCAGGAAAACCACCTCACGTCGACTGGCAGCAGCAAGTTCATCAGCAAGGTTAGAAAGAACTGTGGCAGCAACTTCAACGACGCCCGCAGCAGCAACTAGATCCATTCCTGGCGGCGGTATCATTACTTGCCCAGCAGGAACTACAACTTGGGTGGCATAACCGCCACCGGCAAGCAAGGCCACACATTCCTGCCCTATCTGCCACTCAGAAACATCAGGGCCAATAGCAGCTACTACCCCAGAAATCTCCAACCCCATCACATCACTGGTTCCTTGTGGCGGTGGATAGTATCCCTGTCGTTGTAGCAGATCAGCACGATTTACTCCTGCCGCGACGGTGCGTACTACGATCTCACCAACGCCTGGAATTAGATCAGGAACTTCGTCAAAACTCATGACGTCAACGTCCCCATAACCATGACAGATAACAGCTTGCATATCTTGAAGCCTAATACCTCTGCTGCTTTAGCGGGTTTTCCCACAGAATTTGGTGCGACAGGTCACAATAGAAATAACGAACGAATGGAGTTACCTCGTGACAGATAAGCGCGTGCTCGTCATCATCCCTACCTACAATGAGGTAGAGAATATTAAGCCCATCACGGAACGCTTGCGTAATGCAGCACCTGAGGCACATATTTTGATTGCCGACGACAACTCTCCCGATGGCACTGGCGCGCTTGCCGACGAGCTTGCAGCAGCCGATAACCATATCCACGTAAATCATCGCAAGGGCAAAGAAGGTCTCGGCGCTGCTTACTTGGATAGTTTCCAGTGGGGTCTTGATCAAGACTACGAGATTATTGTGGAATTCGATGCTGACGGCTCCCACCAGCCCGAACAGCTTCATCTGCTTCTTGACGCCATTGATGCTGGGGCAGATATGGTGAAAGGCTCCCGCTGGATACGTGGCGGCTCCGTCGTAAACTGGCCAAAACGACGAGAGTTCCTATCTAGGGGCGGTTCTGTTTACATTCAGGTCATGCTAGGAATGCCTTATCGCGATATCACAGGCGGCTTTAATGCTTTCCGAGCCGACGTACTACGCGACATCATGACTGAAAGAATCGATCGCAAGGGTTACGGAATCCAGCGTGATCTAACTTGGAACGCCCACCGCAAAGGCTACAAGATTGTGGAAGTTCCCATTGAGTTTATTGAACGCGTGCATGGCGACTCCAAGATGAATAAAACTGTCATGGTAGAAGCTATAAAAACCACCACCATGATGGGATTACAGCATCGCGGCAAGCAGCTCAAAGAAGCCGGAAAAGCTGTTAAAGCTGTTTTCGATAAAACCGTCAATTAAAACTCTTTAAACAAGCAGGTGGGGCTCACAAATATTTGTGAGCCCCACCTGCTTGTCTATAAACGTAAGGGTAACGTCACGTCGTCGGGACCCCCTTATGGGATAAACCTATTTACGCGTTAACGCGCCCCTTATCGGCACCAATCTTCTTTTCTAGGTTCTCTAGAAGACCGGAGGCGTCCCGCGACCGAAGCCGGGGAAGGACTGCTAGAACGCCAATAGCAGCGGTATCAGCGAACATTTTGCTCGGAGTGTTCATGGGAACTCACCTCTTCCGAATATGAATGATGACGACCCCTGTTTTTACTAGGGGTTCCGTCTTGGGATTACCTCCATTCTGCCATATATAGATGTCAAGAACAAGGGATTTTACAAAATTAGCGGCACTTAACGTCCAGAAGTGCGCCTACTTAGCGTCATAATGACGCTACGCTAAAGAGTCATCCTGTCGCTAGTTAGCTAGGTTTTTAACCTATATCTAATTACGGACTTAACTTAGTCAAATAATAAAAACCTGATACTAAGAATGTTGCATGTCGTATCTAGAAAAGCTACTTAATCCGCTAGCTTCCCTCAAAGACAAGTATTATGACAGTTATGCAGCTCCAGCTATCTCCCATCGAGAATCCTATTGATTTTAATCAACTTTCCTCGAGCTTTACCCATACCAGTGCTTTACAAAGTTGGGGATATGGAGAAGCCCAGCGAGTTCTAGGATACGAACCGTTACGCTATTGCATCAGCGACGGAGAACACACCGTAGGAGTGGTTCAACTTATCCGAAAGAAACTTGCTCCCGGGGTTACTGCCCTTTACGCACCACGCGGTCCAGTTCTTCAATCTCCTGAACTCTTACCAGATTTCGCAGCTGCTGTTCGCAAAATAGCTCGTAGTAGCGATCTGAAGATTCTGATAGAACCGCCATTACCACGTGATGCGCTTACCGAATCTTTCGATCAGATCCCTACTAGTATCGGATCTTTTCTGCGCACCAAAGCACAACAACCAGAACATACCGTCGTCGCTGATCTGACTCGCAGCATCGCAGATATGGAAGCTGATCTCAGCAAGATGGCTCGTCGCAATATCAAAACTGCGGAAAAACTTGGTGTAACCGTAGCTAGAGATGACGATTTCGATGCTTTCTTTGCTCTACACACAGCTACTAACGAGCGCGCCAAACTTGGAGCTCAGCCACGCGCCTACTACGAGGCTCTCCTAAAAGAGGGCAATAACTATGACACAGAAT
Organism: Propionibacteriaceae bacterium; assembly: GCA_051654905.1. Classification (GTDB taxonomy): domain Bacteria; phylum Actinomycetota; class Actinomycetes; order Propionibacteriales; family Propionibacteriaceae; genus JBOFIQ01. The sequence continues at coordinate 36,244 of JBOFYY010000159.1, read as the reverse complement.
GCTATCTAGTTTTAGCTAGATCCCAAGGAAAAGCATTAGCCGGAGGAATGTTCTTAGGCTTTGGAAGCCAGACAAATTACCTTTTCGGAGGTAGTATCCGCGACGACCGCCTAAATCCCGACGGAACCCCTTACCGTGACGTTAAAGCTCCTGACGCCTTCTACTGGCACTCTCTTCTTGACGCTAAAGAACACGGTTATCAGCAATATGACTTCTGGGGATTACCTGCCAGTCTCGACCCAAGTATGCATAGCTATGGCGTGGCTCAAATGAAATTGAAGTTTGCCCAGCAGCGGCTTTGGTATCCAGGGTATTCACTAACGCTGAGTCCACTATCTCCTGTTATCGATCGACTCCAAGCTCTTAACCGCAAACGCATTAACTTCCAGCGCCGCGGCAGTGCTAGCGACGTCGTCTAGCTAGATAAAACTGGCGGAGCCAAGAGAAATCTCGACTCCGCCAGCCTAGCTATAGCTGACTATTTTTGGTAGCTAGCAATCTCCTCATCTAGCACGCTCTCTATATTGGCAGCTTTGTGGCTCTTGCGAACTAACGCATATCCAATACCAAGTATGAGTAGGTACGGCCCACCTACAGTCCAAGCGATGCTGATACTGGGGATAAAGAACATTCCAATAGCGATCAGAACTAGGACTCCCAAGCCAATACCACCTGTTATACGTCCGCCAATTAATTGGACTGGAGCAGCTGGTAGCCCCAGCCGACTACGAGTAATTCGGAAAGCCAAATAGGTAACCATGATTAAAAACCAGGTCAACCACAAACCAAATACCAATACTCCAAATAAAATTTGAAAAGCATCGTCTGGGCGGAATAACGCTAAAAGAGCCGCTACCGCCATACCCAAGCTAGACACCATAACTGCCACACGCGGAGCGCCTTCGCTAGTTGTCTTACCAAAAGATTGCGGGGCAAGGCGATCATTTCCTAGTGAGTGGTACATACGCGCACTGGCATAGAGGCAACCATTTCCAGCACTCAATGCAGCTACGATAAGAATGAAGTTCATGAAACTAGCAGCGCCACGGATCCCAACAGCATTAAGTACGCTCACAAATGGACTAGAGGCAACTGAACCATCAGCTCCAGCTGCAACCGTCCAAGGCTGGAGAGCTACCACAATTGCGATAGCGCCAACATAGAAGATGATAAGTCGGAAGATCATGGCATTAGCTGCCTTGGGGATATCCTTTTCAGGATTTTGTGATTCCGCAGCTGTCACCGAAACATTCTCGGCGCCCCCGAAAGAAAAGATAGCAAGAATAGCTGCTGCGAAAACGCTCCAAGTTCCGTTAGGTGCAAAGCCTCCGTGCATAGTCAGATGTGAAAGACCTGGAGCTGGACTACTTTCTGTACCAACGAAAAGTAACCAGATTCCCAATAAAATAAAAGCAAGCACAACAACAACTTTGATCATGGAGAACCAGTATTCAGATGCTCCATAGAATTTAACTGTCGCCAAATTAATAGCTACTAGAATCGCAGAACAAAGCACTGTTCCGACGAACATATTTAGCTCTGGCCACCAGAAGCGTAAGTATGCCGCCCCAGCTGTGACTTCTGCTCCAACAGCAATGCACATAACTAGAGCCGAGTTCCAGCGAGTCAGGAACCCTCCTAATGGCCCTAGATATGCCTGAGCTGAAGCACCAAAACCGCCGGCTACCGGATGCTTAGTTGTCATCTCTGCCAGCGCCCAAATAACAATAAGAGCTAGCAATCCTGTCAATGTGTAGCTGAGGATAATAGCTGGACCTGCAAGTTTGATCATGGAACCAGAACCAAGGAAAAGACCGGTGCCTAGCGCACCTGAAAGGCCAATCATCGAAATTTGGCCGGTGGTTAATCCCCGCTGAAGCCCACCTTGGGCTCGAGATGTGTCATTAGTGGTTGGATCGGTCATTGGATCTCCTTTTCACGATCGTTTGAATCTAGAGACAAAAGTTCCCATGACACGACACAATTGCAACATATAAGACCTAAATCCCACATAGTGGTCACGCTGCGACCAAAACGTTACCTAACGCGGCTCTATACCACACAAGATTTCTTTGCGATAACAGGTTACGAGTTTTTCTTATCGCTATAAGGTGACACGATAAGATCTCGTGAATACTAAGCTGACCGCCGTGGCCGCTGCCACCCTAATCATTGCTATGTCAGGCTGCTCTAACGCCGATAGCGCCAAAGAAACTACTGCTACTAACGCATCGCTCCCGCCGATTGTAGCTTCTTCCGGAGTACTCACCTACCCGATGACTGGCGCTGATTGCGAGACCGGAAATGCTTTCAATATAGGAGATGTAGTCACGCTACTAGCTCCTGACGGCAGCACCGCTGACACTGGCAAGCTAATTGACGCATTTGAGTCATCTACCAAAGGCAAGTGCCAATCAAACTTTGCGCTAAACGCCAAAGATCCTGTCACTGGCGAATACACCATCAAAATTGGTGACAAGACGATGAAGGCTACCGCCCAGCAGCTAATGGACGGCATCAACTGGACCATCTAATTGTGATAAACAACTAGCTATGTGGGGTGTGGGAGACAACTGGGTCTTCCACACCCCCACACTGTTTAGAGTCCTAAAACCCAACCAAACTAACCGGCTGCTCTACCACAGTAAAGAATCGTGCAACCTTCTTAGCATCACCAGTAATTCTTCCGGCTGCAGCAATGGCTGCTGGCGCAATTCCTCCCAGCAGCAAACTTCCTACAGTTTCTGCATCACATACTGCTTCTGGGGCCTCATCTGTAGCAATAACATGAGCCTTTCCATAAGCTACGTCGATCCGCCATACTCCAGCGATAAATTCCAGCGAATCTGTTACTTGTAGCACCAGGGTTCCGTCATGATCCCATCCGCGCTCACCCAAAGCTTTAGCAATATCAAGAACCCGAACCCAGAGCATGTCTGATATCCGAGTCGGTTTCAACGCTCTCGGATTAACCAAGGCAGCTTGCAATATCGGATCGGCTGCAAAACTCTTATACTCCAAAGTCTCTACCAGATCGAGATTTACTAGGAATTGCCATAAAGCTAGTTCTGCATTTGGCTGAACAGCTAGAACTTTATCCACAATAATTCGGTTAGATTCATTTCCATATGCTGACCGATAGGACGCCATACCGTCGATCTGCCCCGTAGTATCCAAATGGACAACAAACCGTAATTTTGTACTTGGCTTGCCGGTATCCCAATCAACTTCGCCAGAGACCAGCGCTTGATGAAAAGCTAGCCATTCAATAGCACCTCTATCATTGACGCTATGCAGCTGAGATAGTTGTTTAACGACTTCGGCACGCTGATCTGGCCGCAAGTAGGAAACTGTCCCAGTTGGTTCTTCTCGAAGCTCAAACTTGGCACAGTTAATTTCTGCCTCCAAGAAGCGGCAGCCTACGCCGAAACCAAATCTTCCATAAATAGACCCTTCTGAAGCAGTCAGCAATGCTACTGCTGTACCCCGTTTCTTAGCCTCTGTTAAATCTAGTTCCAGTAGGCTCCGCATAATCCCTTGTCTTCGATGCGTAGCCCGAACTGTAACACCAGTAATTAGGTTCGCTGGAATTTGCCTACCAGCGCCCACATTCAGCTGACGATCTGAGCTGGAGAGCGTACCTAATGGCGTATCAGTTAGTAAATCATTGCTATCAAAAACCATTCGATGTCTAGTTTCATCGGCACGCGACCACTCTATAAACCGCGCAAGTTTTTCGTCAGAAAAATCATCGTTATAGAAGCCAAAACCTTCTTGACGTAGGAATCCCGCCCACGCTGGATCACTATCTGGGGCGTCTGCTGGGATCATCCTTATGTCAAGATTATGGTTATCGTTCATAGGGAAACGCTAACACTCTGCACTATCAAAAATCTTTTATTTTCCAGCGCTAGAATCGATTGCTATATCGCCTAACTGCCTAGCCGTAGAGATCCTAGAACCAGTACCTATGGATTCGCACAACAATGAGCTTGCTCCTGCGTGGCAGTAAGTCGATCGCTCAACTCGACAAACAGCTGACGCAAATACTCGGCATCCAATTGGGCACTATCTTTATCCATGATTTCTAGGCTCGATTCATACTCGTTGATGTAATAAAGATTCCCCGCGAACGAAAAGGCGGAGGGGAATACTGCAACGCTTCCTCACGAAAAAATCCCCTCGAACACTCCGGGAACCAAGGATCATCAGTAACTCGCCTAGGATCATCAACCCAAACAGCCTTAACCCAACCATCACGTTGAGCCAACCAATCCGCTAACGCAGCAAAAGCAGCATCCACCTTCACCAAACCAGTAAACCCAGGCTCACCAGCAAAAAATTCTGCCCCCGACTTCAAACCACCATACTTCACCGCAGAACGATAATCGTCATACGCCTGCAACACCGCAAACCGCCACACCCCATCCAACGGCTCACCATCATCCAAAAGCCGCCGTGCAGATGCCGCAGCACCCACAACCGTATGACGCAAAACCCAATCATCAGAGGGCACAACAACATAATCATCAGCCAAAGCAATACGGAGAAGTTCCGCTTGCGACAACTTCTCCCCTTTAAAACTTCCCAACTTAACCGGAAAGATCGGATCAACATCAACCATTTCTATTCCTTTCCAGTTAATACATTTCCCAACGCTACCTCGCTAAAAACGACCATTTTTGGTTGAATTGAAGTCGAGATAATTGATACGACCTAAAGAAGTACTGGATCAACCAAGTACGAACATCATCAGTGCAGTTCTTGCCCGCGCGACGGCCGTAGTACAGGTGTTGCACGGGTCGTCTCCATAGCCTGCTTCTTCTGCTAGATCGTTCCCTTGCCATCCGGAGCCGCCTGACCCAATATGGCTTGCCTCATCTGCGGGCTTAGCCCCTTGTCAAGTACCTCCGCAAGCCTGGAATTGTTACCCGTATCCTGCCCATGGAAACGAGCCTGAACGAACTCATCCCGCAAGGGAGCACTCGGCGCAAACGCGGACATGTCCAGCGAATAGCCAGCCTTTACGCACAACTGTTCAAAGAACACGAACTGCGAACGCGTATTGCCCTCACGGAAGGAGTGAACAACATTAATCTCACCCCAACTCTCAGCCAACTCACCCACAAACTCAGGGCGATCCAAACCCCGCAAAAAGTCCTTATCAGCTAGCTTGGCGTACTCAATCTCAGCAGCCTGAGTCAACACCACCCCAGCCGGATAATAGGCATGACCATCCTTAGTCATCCACGTCGACGGAGCCGTACGCTCCTGACCCGCCCACTCATAGACGTCCTGAAACAAATACTTATGAATCGCCTTCATATGAGCGTAATCAAAGTTTCCTACAATCGGAGACTCAAAGAGTTCCAACATCCTAGCTCCGACGTGGAGCTCTTCGAGCTTGCGCAAGACCACCGAATCAGACTCACCAAACGGCTTAGCCGGTGATGCAAACCTGTTCCGCAAAACCTCAGTGCCAGGGATGAAGTAGTCCTCCCAGCTGCCACTCAACACGACTCAACCAACCTGAGCCTCGATGCACTGCTTGCCGCGCGCGAAACACTCCTCACGAGTGATCTCACCGCGCGCGAAGCTCCTCAGCAAATCCAAGATCACCGGATCAGTAATCTCATGCCCAGCCAGACCCATACCCGCCTGCATCTTGGCGATACGTTCTTCCACGACCTCATCAGAAAGGCCCCGCTCAACTCGCTGGACTGCCATCACGCTCCCTCTCATCTGGATACCTCAAGTTTATCAAAATGAGTGCCACCAGATTTCGATAAACATAACATTTTATATAAGTTTCCGTACCCAAAATAAGGGTCGCACAACTGGTCACGCTGGATACAAGACCCCAGTAAGGAGTGGCGCTATCGGATAGCACCGATACCGGCTATGACCTGGGAATTCGTCCCAGTGCTACCGTTTGGAGATTAGCTTGCTGAACCGCTAAGTGTCCGGCACGCCGCTACCCCGGCTGGCGTCCGTAGAGGGGTGAACCAGGCGGGATTTCGCGCGCAGCATTACCTGAGGATCCGCGTCAAAGACCTGAAACCCTGGCGCCACGCCGCGCCTTGAGACACCTCTTAGCCGACCGGATCAAGTTGCTACCGCATGGAACCGCCGCCGGTGGCGCGCCATGCGGGCTGCACCGCAGGCACGAGCAAGCAACAATATTCTGATTTGGGATAATTGCACTCTGCGCCTCAGGATGAGTGAATGGCCAATAATGTCCACACAATCGGTGAAGCTGTCCGGCTCATACGCACAGAGTCCGGAGTTACTCAGAGCGCCCTGGCTGCCAAGCTCGGCCAACCCCAGTCTTTTGTTAGCAAAATTGAAGCAGGCGAACGAAGCGTCAGTGTCGATGAGCTTTGGACGCTGGCCCATGCGCTTGGGTGTGAAGTAGGCACACTGCTAAACCAGATGACCGGCCTCAACTCAATACTTGACAGGCTTGAGATTAGTGAATCGGAGTTCACAGAGCTTGTAGATGATAACCCTTCATTGCGCGGTATGGTGCTGGGATATGCAGCAGAAGTCAAGTTTCGCCGAATGTTTCTCAGCGGCCGGGATGACATCATTTCCTGGAAAGATGATGACCATGACAGAGAAAAGAAGGGCGACCGGCGACTGCGATATAAGGGTCACGAACTCGTAGTAGAAGTAAAATCTCTGCAAACATCAACTGTAAAGTTTGACCAAGACAGCGGAAAATGGACTGGCAAAAGCCAGGTCGATGGCTCTGATCGCCGAACGGTCGAATTCTCAGATGGGACAACGCTGGACACCACCCTCCTACTTCGAGGGGAATTCGACATCCTGGCGGTGAACTGTTTTGCGTTCGGAGGCACCTGGAGGTTCGTCTTTGCGTTGAACAAAGACCTAAAACTTTCACGATATCAGAAATACACAGAGACACAGCGCTCAGAGCTTCTAGCGTCCATGCAGGATGTTTCGTGGCCCCCAGAACCCCCGTTCACCTCCGATTGGGACGAGATCCTTGAACGCGCATACAAGGAGCGTCAGCCGCCGCCCCAATCAGACGTGATCGACGATTAAACCTTATTTCGTCGAGCCTTTCTAACCTCCGGCTTGATGAATACCAGAAAGTAGGAATGGTTCTTTCTGGCATGCACTTGTTTTTTAACCCGTGATACACCAGCTTTATTTGTCCGCATCAGCACGAATAGATCTTTGCAGTAGAAACCCATTTCTGTGCAGTCATTTATGATCTCGACATGCGTTAACCACTGCTTGTTTGCAGAAACCTCATCCTGGCACTTCACGATAAATACGCCCCCTGGCCGCAGAGTGCGCCAGGCTTCAAGCGAGGCATGGTAGTAGAGGTCCCGCACCGCAGCATGCCATTTCGGCGCCGGTTTTCCGTCAGGTCGTTCCCATTGCGTTGAGTGCTCGTCTCCATTCGAGTAATACTCACGAAATGCTGCATGAGATCCGCTCCCTGCCTTATGGCTAGCATTATCCCGGAGCAGACCCTCCATATAGGGCGGATCAAGTACGAGCGCATCTAGGGAATCGTCAGAATAAGGGAGCGCTCGGCAATCGACGCCCATAGAAATGTCTGTAGCCAGGAGCTCATACCGTGTGAGGTCGACTTTAGACCAAAACACACCCCCGCCATAGGTAACATCTGCGATACGAGAGCCATCAGGAACAAACAAGTTGAGGATCTTAGGAAATAGTTCGGCATTACCCCCTTGATGTGCGCTCATTAAGACCTCTGAAGTTGCAACACCTCCCTGTACGCGCTTGGACGACGAGGTGCGCTCAAATAGCGCGTCTGTTTGACTAGCTTTGAGTGTGCTCACCTCCTGTTCAATCGCGGCAACGCGCGTCTCAAGCGATTCGGAGGTCGATTTCGTCTCCTTCTGCAATTCGGCCGCAGCTTCTATTGCTTCGGGCAGCCCCTCACAGTTGTAGGTAAACCAAGGGCTAACCCCCGCACGGCGAGCTACGCCCGCGTGGGTGATTCTTGTGCCGTCATTCAACATAGATTCCAAGGCCGACAGGACTGCCGCTCTTTTCTTCTTTGAGACTTCACGTCGGGCCTGAGTTAGCCGTTCAGTTTTCTTCGAGACTTCATCTTTCTTGTCACTCACGTCACCAACACTACCATGGCAAACTATGTGCCACAAAGGCTCAACTTGGCTGTTCGAGTGAGCTTCCCGGCAGGTGGCTTCGTGAGTAGGTAGATTGAACTATGCGAAGGGGCCACCATGCCGATGAACCGTCCTGCGCGCTTGTTCGACATTTTGGTGGCACAACGGTCAACGGTTGCAGGGGCGTACTGCGGTGACGAATTATTCGGGTTAGCGCAAACTGCGCTGTGCAAAGCTGGCGAAAAACCAGGTACCGCACGCGAACACGATTTCGTCAGCTCTCGATCCCCTTCGTTTCGTTATTAGTTGTGACCTCGACGATATCGGAAACCTGGCAACCAAGAGCAACACAAATCCGGGCGAGCACTTGTGTTGTAACTGTCTCGTCGCGCCCCATCTTGGCGATGGTGGCGCTCGAGAGCCCCGTTACTTTGCGCAGGTCTTGTTTTGTCATGTCTTTATCGATGAGGGTCTTCCAGAGAGGCTTGTAACTGACCGCTGGTGTCGTCATTCGGAATCTTCCTCTTCTGCAACGTCTATGACGTCTTTCAGGTAGCCATAGCGACCGTTTTCAGTGTCCTTGGAGAACTCAATAAGATTCCCCATAATGGCGCGGTCAACCCCAGGAACTTTGTCGGTGTTCTCCAGGATGATGATTTGCTGGTGCGGGGCCTCTTGCGTCAAATATCTGAAGAGCCCCTCACGCATGGAACTTGCAGCGTCGACACGACCTTGGTCGAAACCCTTAAGCGGAGAGTCGATGACCAAAACGCCTGGATAGTGCGACGAGCGCCGTTCCCGTAGATACCTATGGAAGGTCGCCATCAAGCCGTAACTTGGGACGGTGTCAGGGTGTGACTAGAGTCGCCACTCCTTAATCAAGACCTCAATAAGTTCTTCCTGACGTCGGTTGATAACACTCGGAGTCCACACCGGTTCTCCGAGTACCTGCGTGGTGAGTGCGAACACCGCCACTCCTTTCCCGGACTTGAAGTACTTCTCTTTGTCGTAATTTGCAGCGCTGGAGTTTTTCCGTCGGTTGAGCAGCAGTAGGTTTCCGAGGCGATGGGTCCACGTTGTGGCATCTTCCTCAGTGAAGTTTGAGGCCCACTGGCTATCGGGATTGATGGTTTGGGGCAGAACGTGCTCGACCGAGATGATCTTGTGGTCGTAGGTAGCTCCCGGGTCATCAGCCAGCACGGAATCCAGCCGTAGTAACACATACTTGTGAACACGCGCGTTCAAGTAGATGTCCCCATCGAGGCGTTTCATCGTCTCTGCTCGTTCAATGTCGGTGAGTTCGAAGCTATACGAATCCAGACCATGACCATCAGCGAGCTGTTTGAGTAGCTCCATGTAACGCATCTGACGTGGCGTCGCGTAGACCCGGCGGACAAGCATGCTGGCAGCAAGGCGTTCGAGCTTGCTGAAGAACGCGACTAGGAATTCGGGGTCTTCGCCGTGCTCGGTGATCGCCCACAAAGCTGGGGGACGCCAGCCATCGTTGTCGAGTTGAGCTAAACGCTTTAGCCAATTGTTGACCTGCTCCCAAAGCGGGTCATCTCCTTGGAAGTCTTGAGCATTCAGGCGAATGTCTGCTTTGGCATACGGCTCTAGAACTTCCTTTATGAAGCCGCTTCCGTTGTCCGGCAGATAGACGTTGAGAACCTGCTCAGGGAATTCCTGCAACAGACTCTTGACACTTCGCATGCGTGCTTTAATCGCACGAATATAAAGGAACAGATCTCCGAACTCATCGCGGCCCAGATCTTCCTCAAGGCGTTCCCACCGGTCAGCGTAATTCTTCTTCTGGCCTTCAGGGATCGCGCCGATGATCTGGGACTTGAAAATATCCTGGGGCGACAAAGGCAGTCCCCGAGCGTTCATCACCGAGAAAATGCGATACGCACTGTTCAAGTCAGGAGTTGCAACGATGACCAAGAATGCTCGTCGTGCGATGAGGCGAAACAGATCTTTGCGCAGTTCGGGAGTAAGGTTCTGCAACTCCTCGTAGAGTGCCTTGGCGTTGTCGCGCAGACCGCGCTGGGCGTCCGTCTCCGGGATGTTGTTGCTCAGTCCAACCAACCCGAGAGTGCTGCCCTGCTGTTGGACATATTCTAAGAAGAACTGGTTGTCGCGTGGACGTAGCGCCAAGCGGGGTCGCGCAGCCTTGTCTTCCCAGCCAACGGCCGGTTCCTCAATGAGCCTGTGGATGTCTCTACGCAATTCGTCATCGGTAGACAGGTCTCGTAGAAGCGAAAGCAGAAGGGTGAGGGTAGTCAGTCGTTGCTGCCCGTCGATGACCTCAGCGCGGGGGTTGTTAGGGTCTTTGACCAAGACGACGGAACCAAGGAAGTAAGGATCATCGGTGTCACGCTCCAACGCCCCAAGCAAGTCGGAAAGGAGCTGCAGGGTTTCCTCGACGCCCCAGGCATAAGGGCGTTGGTATTCAGGGATGACAAACTCGTAGCCTCCATCGTTAAGTAGCCTGCCGACGCTTATTTCCTTTGCATCAAGCTGCCTATTTTCGCCAGTCATTACTTGCCCCTAAGTCGTCGGTTGGATGGCATTCTCTCAAATTGACATGGATTGCGGAGTGAACCAGTCAGGCGGCTAAATCGTAGTTCGCGCGCGTTTGTATCCAGCGTGTCATAAAAGTTTCAGAGCAGGTACACAAGCGCCCTTCCCGAGGCGCATCAAAACGACCATTTTTGGTTGAATTGAAGTCGAGATAATTAATACGACCTAAAGAAGTACTGGATCAACCAAGTACGAACATCATCGGGGCAGTCCTCGTCTGCGAACTTAACCCCTTATCAAGCACTCCCTTAAATCCCTTAAATCCCTTAAAACTCTGCCCACTCCACTAATGAAGGACGCTCGTCACCAGCAAGGAACGCATTTACAACAGTAAAAGCGGTGTCTCTGGTCAGTACACATGAAACTGGGAAAGCAGTAGGTTCGCCGTCGAACTCCAACGTCACTTCTTCGTCACTAGTGGCTGCACCCAAAGCAATATAGCCGGGGTCTTCTGATGTCGTTACCATCATGGCGACGTGAAGTACGCCCAGACCAACGTCGATACTGCCTTCTTCGGTATCAATTCCCACCAGCACGCTACGTTGTGCAGCAGCATATTGCTGATCAAGATCGATCAGACGTGCTACGACGTCAGCTACCTCAGTAAGAACTAACTCTCGGTCTGGCCATGTCAGATGGTAATCAGGCATGACAGCAGCCTAATGCCTTCCACACCCAAAACTATGTTCAGCCCTCCTGCCATGTAGCGAGTTTTTATGTAGCAAAAAATTATTGGGAACCAAAGTCCCTGCTGCTACGTCAGATTACATATCCATAATGGAAGATTCCTACAGCTAGGAGATTACTGACATGAGCACCACCTTCAGTGAGCACCGCCCTGCTTGCGTAGATGCCCCACAGGTATTTCAGCATTCGCTTCTTGAAGATCCGCCTGCTCCGTCAGCAATGAATGCCGCGCAACGTCATCTAACAAACCGGCTGTTGCAGCAAGCCGAAGACAAATGTCTTAGCTGTCCGCTATTGCAACAATGTCTTCATACTGCGGTGACTCGTCATAATATTTCTGGCTATGTTGCAGGAACTACCGCTAAACAACGTATCGCTATTCGCGCACAGTTGGGCATCACTCTGGCCGATGAAAACCTTGACGCTTTCATCGGAATTACTTCCAATCGCAGCATCAACTCTGACGACGTTATTCGGATACGAAACGCTAATCCTCACGAATCTCTTGAGCTTTTAGCGCAACGCTTAGGGTGCTCGCTATCGACAGTGAAACGTCATCTGCGACAAGCTCGCAATAACGCTCAGCGAGTCGTCACTTCAACACCCAGTATCGACGACGTCACTGCGGCTTGGTCAGCTACTTGCTGTCGCCAAACAAACGTTGCCTAATACTACTCTTGCTGACGGCACTAAACCCAACGTAGTAGTTCTGTTGCGGTGCCGTCAGCAGCAAAGTCAGCTGTGACATGATCTGCAACTGACTTAACGTCATCGGTGGCATCACCTAATGCCACGCCTCGGCCAGCCCACTGCAGCATCGCAATATCGTTACGGCCGTCACCGATAGCTAAAACATCAGCAGCAGCGATACCTAGCTTTTGGCAAACATCAGCTAATCCATGGGCTTTATCTATCCCTTCTGGACAAATATCAAGCCATGCCGCCCAACCCACAAAATAGCCAACCCCTTGTAAACCCAGCCGTTGCGCCAAGGTAACAAAGGTTTCTTCTGTTGCCGCTGGATCGCGCACTACCACCCGAGTCACCGGGCGAGCAGCTAACTCAGCTACTGGAACTACTTGCTGTGGACCGTTAAGTTCCCCTACCGGAAAATCTGCACTCAACCGGAAACTAGCGTCAGGGTCTTCCACAGCAATCAATGCGGTAGGAGCTTCTCGTCGAACTGCGGAAATGATTGGCGCCGGATCAAAAGTTATTGCTTTAGTGATTCGTCCTTCTGGATAGCTCACTGCCACTGCACCGTTAGAACATATATGTTCGCCGGCTGGAAGTTGCAAGGCTTCGACGATGGGTCGCGCTCCTGGCCAGCTTCTTCCCGTCGCTATGACGATCGGAATATCAGCTGCCAGTACTCGCTGTACGGCTACCCGCAGCGACTCGGGCATGACCCCGTCGTAATCTACGAGCGTGCCATCAATATCGAGAGCTAATAGGCGCGGACGCCACTTAGGTTCCGTCACTTGACTGGTGTCAAGAATTCGCGGCCGCCCATATAAGGACGTAATGCCTCCGGCAACTGAACCGAACCATCTGCTTGTTGATGATTTTCTAGAATCATGATGATGGGACGAGCCATAGAACAAAGTGTTCCGTTTAGCGTCGCTACCGGCTGCACCTGTCCCCCAACCCGGGTACGGATATTAAGCCGCCGCGATTGGAACTCAGTGCAGTTAGAGGTAGAGGTAATCTCCCGATACCGCTGCTGAGTTGGTAGCCAGCCGTAGCAGTCAAACTTACGAGCAGCTGATGCTCCTAGGTCACCGGCAGCAACGTCAAGCACCTGGTAAGGGATTTCGAGTGCCTCAATGAACTCCCGTTCCCAATCTAAAATCTTTTGATGCCACTCTTGAGCTTCTTCTGGCAGGCAGTAAACAAACATCTCTACTTTGTCGAACCAATGCACCCGAAAAATACCGCGAGTATCTTTGCCATAAGATCCAGCTTCGCGGCGGAAACACGGCGAATACGCGGCATACTTAAGTGGAAGTTGAGAGCTTTCAATAATTTCGTCGGCGTGCATTCCAGCCAACGCAACCTCAGAAGTTCCCACCAAATACAGGTCATCGCGCTCTAGCCGGTAAACATCTTCACCAGCTTGGTCAAGGAACCCAGTCCCTTCCATCGCAGATGGTTTCACTAGCGCAGGCGGGATAATGGGCGTAAGACCCCACTCTTGTGCCTTGGTCATAGCTAAATTAAGTAAGGCAATCTCTAATAAAGCGATCTGACCTTTAAGTATGTAGAACCGCGAACCAGAAACCTTGGTGCCGCGTTCCATATCAATACCATCAAGCAATTCACCAATTTCCAGATGGTCCTTAGGCTCAAAGCCTTCAGCAGCGAAATCTCGCGGAGTTCCGACAGTTTCCAACACCACAAGGGTGTCTTCATCGCCGGCAGGAACTCCGTCGATCACCAAATTGCCTAGCTTTTTCATAGCAGCGGTGTACGCCTGATCGGCATCATTTGCGGCAGCTTCTAGCTGCTTCACTGCTATCGAAAGTTCCTTTGTGCGAGCCAGTAACTCCTGCTTCTGTTCGCCCTGAGCCTTGGCAACTGACTTACCGATCTCTTTTTGTTCTGCTCGGGCACTCTCGAAAGCGGTTAGCGCTCTACGACGAGACTCGTCAGCAGCTATTACCTCATCAACGAGTTCCGGGGACTCACCGCGTAAGACTTGTGAAGCCTTAACACGATCAGGATCAGTACGCAGTAACTTCGGATCGATCATGGGATCAGCCTACCCTGCTCAACCGGGTGCGCACCATGTCAAATAACTCTTTCCAGAGAAACCTTGCTCTTGTTTTCAGATAGGTGTACCCCTTACGTCGATATGACCCTTATCCTTAGATACATGGGGAAAAAAAATAAAGGTGATATCGACGGTGCCCGAAAAGAAGCCAAACGCCTAAAGAAGGCAGCGAAAGCAGCTCGTCGCGCCGCCGAAGAGGCTGTACTTGTTGCTGCTGGCGTCACTACTCCTGCCCCCAGCGCTATCGGAAAAGTTGCCAAGCTAACCGCTAGCAACCCCCCATCAGATTCTGGTAGCACAAAGAAAAAAGCCGCCAAGAAAAAGACCTCCCCTAGCCAAGACACCTTTAGCGTTGAGATACCCGTGGTAGTTCTTGCCATGCGTAACGAAAATCTTGTTTTCGCCACCATAAACGGACAGCTACCCAGCACGTCACTTAGACATCAAGAGGATCTCAGCACCGCAGCTACTCGCGCTATCACCGAAGCTGGCTTAGTTGCGAGTCGAATAAACCTTTCGCCACTAGCAACAACCCTAAAAAACCAAGTTCTGCACACTGCATGGGTAGGACTCTCCCGTCCCAGTAGCGATAAAGGCGCTCTCATTTGGGTAAACGTAAATAGCATCAATTCATCACAGCAAGAGTTCGTAACTAACGCCGTCGAACGCTTAGCTAGTCTTCTTGAAACCACCACCATCGCCACTAACCTATGCCCGCGCACCTTCACCGTAGGAGAGCTACGCGACGTTTATCGGGCAGCTTGGGGCAGCGATCCCGACGGACGTAATTTCCATCGGAAAGTCACTACCGCCGCTGGATTCCTCATCAGCACTGGAGAGCGCACCACTCGTGCTGGGGGACGTCCCGCCACGCTTTACCGTGCCGGAAATGCCGCCTTACTAAATCCAGCTCTCACCCGCGGGTAGCTCGAGATACTCGATCTTTACGTATTGAGTACCCCCACCAAAAAATAGCTACTAAAACCCCGTATTGAGCAATCGTGCTGCCCCCTTGGACCATGCGTGATATCCAAGCAATATCGGAGGGATAAGCCAATGCCCGTCCGGTCACAAAAGCTACCGAAAGCCAGACCCCCCGCCAAATCATTACATAGTCGAGCCTGGAAGCAGCTAGTAACGCCAACGGCGCCCAAGTAATTAGGTCGTACCACGACAAGGTGTATGGGCTAGTTACCAACCATGCTGTACACAACACCACCGCCATTCGGCTAGCGTCAGTCAGCACATCGTAACGCGCGCCAGTAGCGCATCCCACAACTGCGCGCCACGGAAGTACCCGCCATAAAATCCATGCCACAGCCACCATCATTACCAACGAAATAATGGTGATAAAAGTTCGCGTTAGGCTATCCCCCAATAGCTGATTTAGCGCTATCCAAACCCCATTAGCCCATGACCCGGTAGAGATATAACCCGTATTTCTCCTAGCCGCAAAAAGTGCTTGCGGATGTACCGCATAACAACATGCCACCGGAATTACCGCACCGACACAAAACTGGATAGCTGCAACCCAGCTACGTCGATACGCCCAAAGTAGTGCTATTCCGTAGAAAACGAGCGAAACTTTTACCCCACCAGCCAGTCCAATCCACAAACCAGCCACCAGCGGTCGCCGTCGTACTTGGGTCAAAGCTGCCATCGCAAAACAAACCCCAAGAGCTTCATTGTGGGCACCTGCCACTACCGCCCAAATCATCAACGGATTTAGCAAGGTAAGTAACAATGCCCGTGTCTGTGCCTTCGAATCACCACGAGTCAAACTAACAGCAATAAGTCCAATAACAATCAACGGAACAACGCAGAAAAACTGCAACCAAAAAACAATATCGTGGATAGAGGTTCCGCCCAGCACGTTAGCTAGCCATTGCGTAAAACCTGCTATCGGGCCATATACCGAAGGAGTATCTGTCCACGGTCGCTCCAGCCAGCGCATAACTTCGTCATACTGCATGCGGTAAATCTCTGCCGGAGTAACCGAATAAGGATCAATACCTTTACTTTGCAGTCTCCCGTAAGCGGCATACATCAGCACATCCGCACTTGTTACCGGAGGAACCAACGCGGTGACAATATGTAATCCAACCCCAAATTTCACCAGCAGCTTTATTTTAGGAAGCCACCCCTGATTGATTGCATGAAGACAAAAACTAAGTCCTAGAGCACCCAATATCACTGCCAGCCACAACAAAACCGTAGCCGAACGATCGTCGAGAAAAAATAATGCCGTCGGCAAATACCACGGCGGCAATACGCTACCGTGGCGCGGACCCAGCTGTAGCGTCATTACCGTCGGACCACAAAAAGCTACGCACCAAGTCAGCAACGAAGCGACCACAATCAGTCCCAGCCCAAGCCGAGGTCTAGACTCTCGCAGCCACAGCATAGCTTTTTCAAAACTCTTCATCAGGGGCAAGCCTACGAGAAAAGGGGAGCCAAGCGATAGCCCCCGAGACACGGTTGCTAGGGTCAGACATATGACTGCGATCTCATGGAACGCGAATTCCGGTGTTACCAGTGAAGTTGGCACCCTTCGCGCCGTCATGCTGCACCGTCCCGGCAATGAACTACGCCGCCTTACCCCTCGCAATAGCGCCGATCTGCTATTCGACGGTATGCCGTGGGTTTCCAGAGCCCAAGACGAGCATGACGCCTTTGCCCAAGTCCTCCGCGACCGCGATATTCAGGTTTTCTTACTAGGAGATCTGCTACGCGAAACCCTCACAATTGCGGAGGCACGCCGCGTCGGTATCGAGCAAATGATGGCCGATCTATGGCTTTCAGACTCGCTTCGCGGATTCCTCACAACCGCTTTTGCGGACTACAGCTCCGAAGAATTAGCTGAAGTCATGATGGCGGGGCTACGTAATGACGAACTACCCGGCGGACATCGCTCCCTAGTTTCAGCGATGATGCACCCCGAAGATTTCATCATCCGACCGCTACCCAACTTGCTATTTACTCGCGACTCATCAGTGTGGATTGGTAACAATCCAGCTGTCACCTCGCTAACTTTCGTTGCTCGACAGCGCGAAAACCGCATCACAGAGTTGATCTACACCTACCACCCCAATTTCGCTGACCGGACTCCCTTCTACGGATGGAAGAATGAACACGTCGAAGGTGGTGACGTGCTAGCACTGGCACCTGGAGTTCTAGCTATCGGAGCTGGCGAACGTACCACCCCCGCCGGCGTAGAACGACTTGCGGCAACAGTTTTTGAACGCGGCGATATTCACACTGTGCTAGCGGTACCGCTAGATGCCGCTCGTTCCATGATGCATTTGGACACTGTCTGCACCATGGTCGACGTCGATGCAGTCACCATCTACCCCAATGTCGCAGACAGCCTAACTGCCTTCGTAATAACTGCTGGCGACGAACCTGGCGCTCTTAAAGTTGCCCAACCTCGCCCATTCCTAGAGGCAGCAGCTGACGCGATGGGCTTGGATCGTCTCCGACTTGTTGCCGGTGGCTTAGATGCCCACACTGCCGAACGCGAACAATGGGACGACGGTAACAACACCCTTACCATCGCGCCTAAGGTATGTGTTGTTTACGAACGCAACGACGAAACTAACTCCCGTCTCGAAGCAGCCGGGATAGAAGTCGTCAGAATCGTAGGATCTGAGCTTGGTTCAGGTCGTGGTGGCCCTCGGTGCATGTCCTGCCCGATTTGGCGTGACCCACTTCCCGATAGCAAGTAACACCGTATGTGGATGGGTCCGGTCTCGCAGCTAGCTGAGACCTGACCCATCCACATTTTCCGCAAAAATGCTTAGTTCATAATTTTTGTAGATTTGGCGGGTTGTCTCGCCAATACTGCCAATCTGGCGCCAGACAGTCGCGGGCATCGTCGAGGAGATCAAGATAGGCATCTCGAGAGATTTCGATAGCCCCTAAGCTCTCCAAATGAGGAGTCAGCCATTGAACGTCGAGCAGTCGAGGTGCGTCGCCAAGGATCTGACATAATCCCACCAAAGCTACTTTCGAGGCATCTCTTCCCGCGGCAGTATGGAACATTGATTCCCCAGCAAAAAGTCCGGCAATGCTAACCCCATAAAGTCCGCCAACCAGCTGGTTACCTACATCCCAAACCTCTACCGAATGCGCTATCCCGTTCTCATAGAGTGATTTGTAGGTATCAATAATGTCGTCATCAATCCAGCCATCTGGGCGCGATGGATCCCCACAAGCTTTCATCACATCGACGAAAGCTGCATCAACACTAACTCGATACCGGCGGCAGGACTTCCGCAAAGATTTCGTTACCCGAAGCCTATTTATTGGAAGAATCCCCCGATCAATAGGAGAAAACCAGCCGATAATCCCCGAGACTTCCGCATCTTCAAGAGGCATCGGGAAAAGTCCCTGCTGGTAGGCAAGCAAGGTCATATTTATGTCAAGACTGTCAGACCATCCCACCAGATCCTGATCTGGCCACTGCGATGCCTCACCAAACATAATTCTTATCTTCCTCTTTTTCTAAACTTTCATGGCACAGTGGATATGGAACATCATTGCTGAATCACTTACCGTCCACAAGAGGAACTATGGCTAACGAAAGCACCACATCTATTGCCATGCTGGCACCTGTCGAAAAAGCCGGTGGCGGAATCATGCGGAAACTGCTTCAGATTGCAATTGATGGCGGTGGCGGAATGCCACCAGTTTCACAAGCCTCTGCACGAGCTTTACAGCGATATAAAGATCACGAGTCAGCTATCTCGGCTCTAATCCGCCAACATACAATGCTGGCAGGAACTCAAGGTTTTCTTACAAATCTGGGAGGATTCGCCACTCTTCCGATTTCTTTACCCAGCAATATGACTGGGCTAGCAGTATTGCAATTACGTTTAGTCGCTTGTATCGCTCATCTACGCGGATATAACATATCCGATCCACGAGTTCGTAGTGCTGTCATGATGACGCTGTTAGGGCCAAAATTGCCCGATGAGCTTCCTTCCTCCCCACTGCTAGTCGCGACTGCTCCCGTATTTGATGTTTCTCTCGATCACATAATTTCTGAAAAAGTCATGACGGCACTTATTTCTTCGGTAGGTGGCCGCAGAGCCGTCACTCTCATCGGACGAAGGATTCCAGTAGTTGGTGGCGCAGTAGGAGCTACTACAGATAGTTGGGAAGCTGTCGGAATTGGGAGACATGCTCGTAGTGTTTTCGTTGCACGGCGCGCTATTCGCTAATCTTCTGCCTCAGATTGCCAAAGATTGCTGATCTGACCATTTTTAGTCAGATAACTAGATCTTCGGCAATCTGAGGCAGAAAACTTCCGGCATGGCCTTAATCCTGACCCTTAAAAGTGATATCATTTTTTCGAAAGGAGACTTCCCATGTCTTTCGTCGAACCCAAGCCTATTCCCGAAGAGTCTTTAATGACTTCTTCATCACCACGCGTCAATATCACCGAGCGTGAAGCATTTTCCATTCCCGGATTCCTAGCTCTAGCTATCGCTATCGCACTGGGACTTGGTGCCTTAATTCTTTTTGGTTCAGGTCTTCAACTACCAGCAATTCTAGTAGGCGTAGTTGCTATCGCCATGGCTAGCTCCCTCACCTACACCAGCCCCGGACAAACCCGGGTAGTTCAGTTCTTCGGTGAATACAAAGGAACCTTGCGCAAGTCTGGTCTTCGCATGGTCATGCCTTTAACTACGCACACTCGGGTCTCAGTTAAGGTGCAAAACTTTGAAACCAACGAGTTAAAGGTCAACGATGCTGACGGCAACCCGGTAACTATTGCAGCCATCATCGTGTGGCAGGTAGCCGACACTGCCAAAGCTATTTTCGCTGCCGAACAGTACCAGAACTTCATTGCAGTTCAGGCCGAATCCGCGCTTCGCCATATCGCCTCAGTACACCCCTACGACAATGCCGACGACGGCGAAATGAGCCTACGCGGTTCAGTAGATGCTGTAGCTAACGAACTAGCTCGTGAAGTTGCTACTCGAGTCAGCATCGCTGGACTTGAAGTTATCGAAGCTCGCATCTCTAGCCTTGCTTACGCACCAGAAATTGCTCAGGCAATGTTGCAGCGCCAGCAAGCTGCCGCAATCATTGCTGCTCGTGAGCAGATCGTTGAAGGTGCAGTAACTATGGTCGAAGGTGCTCTCAAACGTCTTGAAGACAATGACGTTGTCCGTCTCGACGACGAGCGCAAAGCCGCTATGGTATCCAACCTGTTGGTAGTGCTGTGTGGCGAATCTCGTGCAACACCTGTAGTTAATGCTGGATCTCTCTACAACTGATGAGTTCCCCCCAACAACAGCCCGCGCACGGTAATGACCGTCGCGCGGTGCTGTTGCGTCTTGATCCTGCTGTATACGATGCGCTACAGCGGTGGGCAAACGACGATATCGGTAGCGTCAATGCCTTAATCGAAAAGCAGCTACGCGAAGCTTTACGCAAAGCTGGTCGACTGCCCCGAGACACTGGCCCGATGCCTCGTCGAGGTCGGCCTCCCAAAGAAAATCCTTTATCGGACCAGTAACCGCATTTTTTGCTTTGCAAAGAAGTAATCGCAGAGATCCAACAGAGTTACTGAGCAGCTCAACAACATTTAGCTCATTAGTTCGGAAGCAACATCAACGTCTGACCATTCGATAGCTCCATCTGGGCGCTCTAAAACTGACTCTGCCCCTTTTCCTGCCAGCACTACCGTGTCACCAGCTTGCGCCCACTGTATTGCAGCAGCAATAGCATCCCGTCGATCTTTAATGACAGTTGCGGTTCCGTTAGCTCCCCGCTGTAGTTCTCCTATCAAAAAATCTAAATCAGTATCGTAAGAGTCATCTTCGGTCAGAATTACCAGATCAGCTTTAGCGCCAGCAGCTGCGCCCATTGGAGCGATGCGCCCCGGATCACGTAGTCCACCTGCTGCCCCTAGTACGATCGCTAATCTGCCAGAGCTTGACTCACTAAGCGCTGTAAGCACGTTTTCGATAGAGCCTGGGGTATGAGCAAAATCGACGATAACGCGGATTTGTCTGCTATTTGGCACTAGCTGCATTCGCCCTGGAACTCCTAGGAAGGAGGCGAGTCCTTCAATGATTTGCTCTTGAGTTGCTCCACATAATGTTGCAGCAGCGACCGCCGCCAAGGCGTTATCGACGTTAAAACTTCCAGGCATTGGCAGTCTTGCCGGAGCAGTCCACGTTGGCGTCACGATAGTGAATGCCAATCCCGCAACATCTTCTTTGACGTCTTTGGCAAAGAAATCAGCGCTTTGGTTACCAGTAGCAGAGTAGGTCACTTCATTTGGAGCGATACCAACTAACTGCTCTGTCCATGGATCATCAATGTTAAGTACTGCCGATTCTGAGCGTTCTATTAATCGGCGTTTTGCCGCAAAATATTCGTCCATGGACCCGTGAAAATCTAGATGTTCTCTAGTAAGGTTCGTCCAAATTCCTATGTCATATTTGATACCCCGAACCCGATCTAAAGCCAAAGCATGCGAGCTGGACTCTAGCACTACTTTTTTTGCCCCAGCATCGCGCATTCGTGTGAGAGTGCTTTGGATCTGAGGAGATTCTGGGGTTGTTAGATGAAAATCATGTGGCTGTAAATCACCTCCGGGGAGCCGATACCCCACTGTCGATAGTAATCCCGTAGCCATTTTTGCTACTTCCAGAAGGTGCGCGACCATCCACGATGTTGTTGTTTTTCCGTCGGTTCCAGTAACCCCAATGACGCCAAGATCGCGGCTAGGATATCCGGCTAGGAAAGCAGCAATATCAGCTATTGCCTCGCGGGGATTTGCTACGACGATGCACGGCACTGTGCAGTCAGTAAAAATATGATCTGCTGCAATAGCAACAGCTCCTGCTGTTATTGCAGCATCGACGAAGGTGGCTCCATCTGCGCGTCCTCCTGCTATCGCAACAAAAATATCTCCTGAGGCTAATAAACCTGAGTGATGAGTTACTCCTGTTACCCGAACATCATCTCCGTGTAACACTCCACCG
The DNA here is from genome assembly GCA_051654905.1 of Propionibacteriaceae bacterium. GTDB lineage: Bacteria > Actinomycetota > Actinomycetes > Propionibacteriales > Propionibacteriaceae > JBOFIQ01. The sequence continues at coordinate 14,072 of JBOFYY010000159.1, read as the reverse complement.
ATTTCTTTAGCTACTTCCGAAAGCATGATTCCAGCACGCGATATCCCTATCGAACTTTCGGCGTTGGTGCTAGGAAGTGTCGCGGAGGTGTAATCAGGAAGTTGCATGAGATAAATCTACCGCTTCAGCAATCATCCTCGTAGGTATTGGTTAGATCCCTACTCGCAGCCAGCTATCTCCTTTGGAACGCCACCATAAAAAGCCAGCACGTAACGTCATGAACCACAAGAAAGCACACCATAATGTCATGAGTGCAATGGGGGCGCTGTGTTGTGGCGCCCAAAGATGCACCAGCCAGGCTACGGGTATGTAGAGCGTTAGCATCGCTACTTGGGCGTAAGCTAACCATTTTCCGTCACCAGCACCAATCAGAACACCGTCGAGAATGAATGCTGCTCCGGCGATAGGTTGCCCACAACCGACGACGATTAATGCTGCTGTTAGCGCGCCTCGCACTGCCGGGTCTGTAGTGAAAAGTGTTGGCAAGACTGGGCTGAGCAGGATTGTGATGATTCCTAACAACACCCCATAACCGCACCCCCAGCGAACCATTGTGCTGGTGGCATGACGGGCTTGGCTTTGGTCTCCAGCTCCTAGCCAGCGTCCTACTAAAGCTTGGGCAGCAATCGCTAATGCATCTAGCGCAAAGGCAAGGAACGTCCACCAAGTCATTGCGATCTGGTGGCCAGCTAACGGCACATCACCTAGATGTGCAGCTACCCACGTCGTAAGTAATAAGACTGCCCGTAATGCGAGGGTGCGAATTAGTAGTGGAACACCTAGTCGAGCCGCAGTTAATACTCCTGCCGGGTTGAAGCAAAGTTGCGCAGATTCTCGATAAGCAGCTCGTACGATCGCAGTGCATAGCACTAACGCCATTGCCCATTGCGTCAGTACGGTTCCTAGCGCAGATCCAGCAATTCCGTAATGTAGCCCCCAAACTAGGGTTACGTTGAGGATCAGGTTTACGACGAAGCCCGCTGTTGCGACAATCAGTGGGGTTCTAGTGTCTTGCAGTCCTCTGAGTAGCCCGGTAGCAGCGAGAATTACTAGCATCGGCGTCAAACCCCATGCGGAAATACGTAGGTAGGTAGCAGCCCGTTCTAATGCAGCAGGGCTTGCCCCAAAAATCCCACATAACCAAGTGGCATATACCCCTACTAGCACGCTGAGAACCGCACCGATCACGATAGCTAGCCATACACCGTCCAGCCCTGCTGAGATGCCTCGGCTACGATCCCCCGCCCCCATCGCACGAGCTACTACTCCGGTGGTGGAATATGCCAGAAAAACACATAGATTAACAACTGTCAGTAGTGCAGCACTCGCTACCCCTAGCCCTGCCAGATCTGTTGTCCCAAGGTGTCCAATGATCGAAGTATCGACGAGCAAAAAGAGTGGTTCAGCGATCAGAGTAAAGAATGCGGGGACAGCCAGTGACAAAATCTCGCGGGCAGTTGATTGAGTACGCATACTCACACCATAGAGGGAAAGTGGCAAGATAAGGAGGTGAAGTTTTTCCGCAATTCTAAAAGTGTTGCCGCTACCGCCGGTGCTACTGCTCGAATCCGACGAGCTACCGCCGATGATCCCGCTGTGGCACAGGTTTTTGCGGCATTGCAGTTTCCGCCCGGATCTCAGCGCGACGAATACGCCGCCAGTCTTATTGGCACCTTCGACACCGACCATGAGCTATGGCTGATCGATGGAATAGATGGCTCCGCTATTGGGATTCTTGAGGTATCGCTAGCAGCTAAAACTCTCCATATTTGGGGTGGCGTCGATACTGTTATGCGTCGTTTCGGGGTGGGAGAGCAACTCTTACAGCACGCTATCGAGCGCGCCAAAGTTCATGGTGCGACGCAGATCGCTAGTTACGCCGAGTGCCCTGATGGTTATGCGTTTCTACTTGACCACGGATTCATTGCTACGACCAGCGCCGATGATCCAGTTTCGGCTGCGCAACCGCAACCTCGAATCGACGCAGTGTTGACTCTTAGTGATCTGTGAGAGTTACGCTACTGGCCCAGAATCGGCACTGCCGCCCGAACCTTGGCAACTTCGTCGAGATTAATTTCGGTTACGATAACGCCCGGTTCTCTGCCTAGTTTTGCTAATACTATTCCGGTAGGTGCTGTAACCAGAGACGATCCCACTCCTAGCGGAAGTCTGCCAGCATCAGCTGGCGGTGCTTGGTCTGCGGCAATAATAAATGCTTGCGAATCCATTGCCCGCGCCCGCACTAACAGCTCAAATTGTGCGGTTTTATCAGGACCATCAGCCCAGGAGGCTGGAACACAAATTATTTGCGCTCCTTGACGCCCTAATTCGGTAAAAAGGTCTGGGAAACGAATGTCGTAGCAGGTCGCAAAACCAATTTTCACCCCAGCTACGGTGACGATAACCAGCTCTGATCCCGGCTCTACCGTGTCTGATTCTCGTACTCCCAGCGCGTCATAGAGATGGATTTTGTCGTAGTGGGTATCTAGATCGTCGCCATTGGTGATGAGTAACGTATTGCGTACTTTTGGGTAGTTTCCTGGAGTTATCATGCCCACTACTACACAGATTTTGCAGTCACGAGCAACATCTCGGATCATGGTTGCAAAAGATCCTTGTAGCGTTTGGGCTCGATCACTCAAATTACCGCGAAAACCAGTCGAGGTAGCTTCAGGTAGCACCACCAGTTGTGCCCCGGCTGCTGCTACCTCCCGAATCTTGTTAACAGCGAGCGCAGTGTTATTTTCAACGCAAGCATCCGATGTTAGTTGGATAGCTGCGACCTTCACGCGGTCGTCGCCCAACGTCGGAAAGTTTCTCGTACCTCATCCGGGTAGGACTGAGCTAGTGTGCCCAACGCCGAGAATCGGTAATCAGTATCGATGAGAACCTTCGCCGAAGCATCGGGTAAAAGATATTTACCAGCGCCAGTAGCCACATTCTTGAGAATATCGGCACCACCTGGAACTCGGGTCAACGCACCGCCAGTGGCAATAACCCATTGCACCGCTGTGAGATCTTTACCGCGTACGATCTGCTTTTTCCCAGTGGGTGTATAGATATCGACGAGCGCACCCGCATGACGACGTACCCCTTGTTCTACAGCTCGCTCACATAGCCACCGGGTGAGTTGCTGTTGCTGTTCGGTGTTGGGCATAGCGCGTAGGTCAGCGAGTCGTTCAGTCCACTCATCGTCGCCGAACGCATCAACAATATTGTGAGCGTTGACGTAAACACCTAGATCGCCTTCGACGGTACGTTTGGCTCGTGGTTCTGGATCTACTTGGATTTTGGCGTATTCCAATGATCCGTCAGTTACTGAATGAATATCAGTAGTAGCGCCACCTACGTCAAAAACCAGCACATCACCCATCGCTTCCGCAAAAAGTTCGGCACCTTTTAGGACTGCTCCGGGAGTGGGCAAGATTCCGTGATTGGTTAGGTCAGCTAGCGCCGCCATACCATTGGCGTGAATAATATGGCGATTAAAGACCTCGTGGATCAAGATTCTTAACGGTTCAACATTGAGTTGATCGACATCTGGGAAAACATTGTCCGCGATCATTATTTCCAGACCAGCTTCGCTGAAGGTTCGCTGGATCTGACGTCGTAGTGCACAATTTCCGGCGTAGATGAAAGGAACATCAGCGAAACCGTCATTGAGATGCAGCTGCGCGAGTTTGGCAGCGTTACGAGTAACCACCGTTTTTTCCCCAAAATCAACGCCACCAGCCAGCAACACAATATTGGGGTTTATTTCGCTAATTTCTTCTAGATCATCGTCAGATAGTGACCCTGCGGTCACCATTTTTACTAGCGCTCCTGCACCTAACGATGCTTCCCGGGCAGCTCTAGCAGTCATTGATTGGGTCAACCCGTGGCAAGTCATACGTAATCCGCCAGCCGCCGACGAGTTCACAAATACTTCCCCTTGAGAAGGGTAGATTTTTGCTTCTGCTAACGCGGCATGAACGCCAATACCTACGTCGCCTTGAGCGACGCTAGTAGGGGCAAAACCTTGCGCGGTGTGAGTAAAAGCTCCATCAGCAAGGGTGAATGCATTCACCTTGGTGATAGTAGAGCCGACCTCAATCGTAACGACATCCTGCTGCATATGGTGCAGCTTATCGGAGCCGACGCTCTCTCCTATAACGCCCCGTTGATTGGTAGTGGGGAACCGTCACGGGTTCGGATCATTTCTGCCCAACCGCCATAGCTGCCATCAGGTTGCTTGATAAAGAGGTCATATCGCGCATTTTCGGTGTATCCATAACTGGCGTACCAGGCTCCTAGATTACGTCCAACTCGATATTGCAGATGCAACAGAAAAACTCCATCGAGTAACGCCAATGTTTCTGGGGCGTGCATATGGTTCATCAAGGTTTTCCCAAGACCTAAACCTTGATAGCGCGGATGTACTTGAAGACGCTTCAAGGTGGCAACATGGTCGCCTCCAGTTAGCCCTCGAATCCACCAAGCAAAACCTGCCAGCTCATCGTCGGCGTACATTACAAAGAGCCAACCGTTACTCGCTGCCATCGACGCCTCATGTTCGGCAATCCCGTTTTCGTACGCTTCCCGTGGCTCACCAGGGCGGAAACCCACCGCACCATCTGCTTCAGTGACTGCTTGCCAACAGTCGATCATCTCTAATCGAGTAGCAGCATCAATGGTTTCCAGCTGGACGATACGAATCTTTGGCACGTAGTGAATCTACTTTCTGTGGGATTTCGGTAGCAACTTATCGGCTACCACTGGATCTGCCGACAATGGTGTTTGCGGCTTATTCCAGCGTTTGTCCGTGCGCCACCACGGCATACTTCCTACGAATCCATCCTTTGGCGGCAGCGTCGATTCTGGTTCAAACCCAAGTTCTGTTGGAGTTTGCTCAATCATGTCTACCAAGAAGTACTTGTCCCGATCATCAGCATGTTCGGTCACGATCTTCTTAAACTCACCCATCTCAAAGTAGAGGCAGTTTGTGAGCGGATTACGCTTGTATTTGACAATCTTGTAGAGCCAATATCCGAACAGACCGATATTAAATACCAGCGCCGCAACCGCACAAATGATATTAGCTACCGGGTTCATCGTCGAGAAATTGCTCATAGTACTAGGCGGAACTAGGAGTTCTGGCAACAAGTTATTGGCAGCAATCCAGAACATCAAAGTGAAACAGCGGAACCAAATCCACTGACCTTTTGCCCAAGTAAATGCCGGCACCGTACATGCCAACAGCAAAGCTAGTGTGCAATACCAGGTGTAATCCGACAAGGAGTTGTATAGGAAGGCGTGGTTCCACAGATCGTAGGCAACCACCCACGGCCACACCATATCTACCCAAATCAGACCTTTAACTTTTTGTTTCGGATTTGAGGTGATAAAAATCTTCCCCAACCCAGTAATAGTGATGATGTTGAGCAACCCTGCTGCTGCTGAAGCTAGATTCCACCAGCCACCGATCGTACGGAACCCAGTAGCTGGATCAACCCCGATATGACGGTCTGCGAAGTTAGCAGCGACTCCCTGATACCAAGCATCTGAGTGCAGCGGCGCGGCCACATCGCGAGCTTCCGGCAGTCCTGCAATCATGTCAATACTGTGCTGCGCATTAACATTCTTCAAACACTGCCAGTCTGCGCCACAAGCGTAGTAGGTGTCGCGTTCAGCAAAGATGGTGAGATCGCGAGTATTAGCTTCCATGATGTTTAGCGCCAACCCAATCCAGAGCGCTAGCCCAAACCAGATTGCATAACGGTGCGCCTTAACTGGATTTCGTTTCCCGTACCACAGTAAAAAACCAGTCATTGTCGCGGTTGCAACCATGATGACGTATTTACCGAAGGGAAACCATCCAACCATTGGGGTGCCATGGATAGCCGCATAAGGCATCAGCGCGATACCGCCAAGCGTCCAAAGAATAAAAACCGTCCAGTTCCAGCGACGATTGATCTCAGCGACAACAATTTGTGCCACAAAAACAAGTAACCAGATCAGGTAGACCTTTGGCGTGCCAGCTTCCCACAAGAACAGCGACATTAGGCTGTACCCCTTTATGTTGTGATGCATTGATACGGTGTTCGCATACTGATCTCACCCTATACAGCAGCGATGAAACAGCGCTAGGCTCAACAATCATCGTACCGCTTACTGCCCAATGGAGCATCGCGGTCTTATCTACGGCACTGGAGGCGAGATTATGGCAAAGAAAGTTGCTTTTTTATTGGCTGGCGGGGCGGCGCTAGGAATCGTAGGGGGAATGTTTGGCTTTAGTCAACTTTCTGGCAAAGCTACTCCCGAAGAACAAGCATGGAAATATCCTTCCGATGATCTCATCGACGCAAACTACGAAAATGCTTATTCCTCCACTTATGCCATCGATATAGATGCCCCCGCCTACGCGGTTTATCGAATCCTTAAACAAATTGGCGCCGAAAAAACTGGCTCTTTCAGCTCCGAGTTCTTAGAACGCACTTTTGCCCGACTACCGTTCTACAACAGTTACGAGATCCAAGAGGAATTCCAGCAGCCTGATTCACTAATGGCTGGCGATATTGCTGCCTTCGATTTCCATGGCATGTCGATGGAATGGACTGACGTAGTTCCAGGAAAATATCTTTCCCAATGGGTCGATACCAAAAACCCACCAGCAGCTCCAGGATCCTATGCTTTCCGCTACCCCACTATGAAGCATTACGGAGTTGTTTGGAGCTTCCATATGGTGCCATTGAAAGGTGATCGCACCCGCCTAATCAACCATTGGCGGATCGGATACGAACCAGCCACCCCGGTAACCAAAACCATCAACTGGCTAAATATCGAACTTATTGGTGGCTGCATGACCCATATGCAAAATATTTACGTCAAACGCGTCGCTGAGTTCCAAAAGAAAGAACAGTGGACCGGTAAGTTTATGCGGGGCGTTTTAGGCGGCCGGTTCTTCGGTAGCCAAACTCCGGCTGGGCGTTGGGACGGTACTCCGCTCTTTGAAGAAACCTACACTCAATGGCTGCGTTACGGCAGGCAATGCCCCGCAGTCAATGAGATTCGTAAACCAGTAACCGAAGATCCCACTTGGCCACCAACTGGCCCTGGCACCCCATGGGCAGGCACTGTCGACGAAACCTATTTCGACGACTGGAGCGAGCCAGAGTTTTCGTGGGCAGAGCAAATTCGTCAGAAGCGCGAAAAGTCCTATCTACCAGGTTGGGGTAAAAAGCAACGCCCCACAAATTCATAAAATTAGCAACTACCGGATCTTAGTATGGTCGCAATCTACCGTCTGAAGCACAGCGACCAGACTAAGGTCTGTAACTAAGTAATAGTTCTGCGGTGCTTTGATCAGTAGCAAGATTAAGCGCCCAGCCAGCTTGTAAAGCCGCATGAATAGCTGGGACTTTATCTGCTCCCCAAGCTACCAAGATGGGAAGCTTTACCCCAGCAAGACGCGAGGGCGGCATTGAGATAGTTCGATCATCAAGTGCCGTTTGGACAAGTTTTCCTTGTGCATCAATAAGGTGTCCGCAAATATGGGCTACTGCTTTTGAGCATCGGATTTCCTCTCGATCGCGTGGCGTAAGGAATGACCCTAAAATTCCGTGCGAAATACCCCGAGATCCAATACCGCCAACACCAACCAATGCCATATCTGAACGGGCAGCCAGCTCAATAGTGGTTAGCACCATTTCTTCTCGCATGATGCTGGCAGCCAGCTTGGCATTAGCAACAACAATAGGTACCGGCAACGATCTAAAAGCTCCACCAAGCCTTGTTGCAAGTGTTCTACAGAGTTCTGGAGAATCAACAAGTTTTTGGTTAACTCCTCCAATAGATCCGATCATCTGCGTAACTACGGAAGCATGCCAGTTAAGTTTGGGCATAGCTGCAACAACAGCAGCCACCGATGTCCCATTAGATAACGCCAGCATCGTTCGAGAGTTTCCATATTGCTGGATGACATCAGCAACCATGCCTCCCACTTGCGCTCCCGGCAGAGCACTTTCCTCATAGGAAGCCACCCACGCGTGTTTGATTCCGTAGCGGCGACGTATTTTCTTCTCAACGTCAAAAGCTTGCTCCAGCGGATGCCCTACTGTGAAGCGCACTATTCGACGTTCACGAGCTTCAGTTAGTAGCCGTGAAACTGTAGATCTGGAATACCCAAGTTCCTTAGCAATCGCGGTTTGATCCTTACCATCTTCGTAATAAGCTCGCGCAACATCTAAAAGAAGTTTGATATGAGACCGCTCACTCCTAGGAGCAGGCATTGCACACATTTGTGCATCCTTTCAAAGAAACCTTGTTACTATCTTGCCATAATCTCGCTAGATACAGCGAATTTTCCCCTTACTGATATTTTTCCAGAAAATCCACTACGCACATTTATGCAAACTTGCCCTATTTTTTATTCCCATTTAGCGCGAACCTCAGAACAAACTCTTCTGAAAATATTGTGACCTTCCGGTCAGAATGGAGCCGCATCATGGCATTCGCTCGTACTATCTTCGGCGACGTTGACCCCAGCACTCTTGGCGTCGTAAATGCCCACGACCACCTCATTCGCGTTGGGGCAGGTGAGGTATACATCGACAAAGATCATCAACTAGATTCCGTCGAAAAAGCCATCGAAGAAGCTACCTACTTCGTAACAGCTTCAAAACGTTGGGCTGACAGTGGAACTGTTGTTGACATGTGCCCAGCTAACTGCGGCCGTGACCTAAACAAGCTTGCCGAAGTTGCCCGCTCAGTACCTGGACTACAGGTTATTGCAGCCACTGGTTTCCACCGCGAACATGTCTATCTAGAAACCCAGTCCCATTGGGTAAGCCGCTACAGCATTGACCAGATCACTGATCTTCTTATTGCTGATATTCGAGAAGGAATCGACGCCAACGACTACTCTGGCCCGATCGTTGACCGCACTACCTACAAAGCTGGTGTTATCAAGATCGCTACTGCCTACGGAAAAATCACTGAGTTTGAGCGTAAATGTATGACTGCTGCCGCTCAAGCATCTATCGAAACTGGCGTTCCAATCAATACCCACACTACATATGGAACTTGTGGTCTAGAACAAGCACAAACCCTAATTGATCTCGGTGTTCCTGCTGACCAAATTGCTATCGGTCATATTCAACGCAACGCTGATGTTTACTACCTACGCCAGATTCTCGACACCGGCGCTTGGCTAGAAATCGACGGGACCTACCGCATCAAGTACCAGCCTGAATGCAACCGCATCATGGAACTGCGCGAACTCGGAAAATTGGGATACGGATCTCGGATCATCTTGGGTACTGATTCTGGCAAACGCTCTTACCAGAAGGCATATGGATCTGTTACTGGCATAGATTTCAATGCTTCGGTCGACGGCCCTCGCATGCTCGGAGAAGGATTTGACCCTGAGTACGTTCAAGATTTGTTGTGCCGTAACGGTCAGCGGTTCTTCACCGTACGCAAGGACGGGTAGCATGCGTCCCCGCCTTCAACTCGCTGTCGATACCGATGATCTCATCGGTTCCCTCGGGGCTATCAGTAAAGCTGCCCCCTACGTAGACATCATTGAGTGCGGCACCATCCTCATTATCGCTGAAGGAACCTCAGCAATCAGAACTTTACGAGCACTACATCCCGATAAGGTACTTCTTGCTGATGTTCGTATTGCTGAAGCAGGCAGCATTATTGCGCGACAATGTTTTGCTGCTGGAGCTAACTGGGTGTCCTGCGTAGCTGGAGCTTCACTGACCACTATCTCGCAGGTCGTTTCCGTAGCCAAGGAATACGGAGGCGAAGTCCAAGTGGAGCTTGCCGATGAGTGGTATGACCTAGATCGTGCCCAAGCTTGGCGTGATCTAGGCGTCGCTCATGTCATCGTGAAGCGCTCCCGGGATCGGGAAGCAGCTGGTGATCTCAGCTGGAAACCAGAGGATCTCGGCCGGATACAAGAACTGGCAGCTTTAGGTTATACCGTCACAGTAACCGGCGGTATTACTGCTAAGGATCTAGCAACCTTCGCTGGTAGCCCCGTCGGAGTTATCATCGCGGGCAGAAGCATCATGGGGGCTACTGACCCAGCAACTGCCGCTCAAGACATGTCTACAGCTATAGATCAGGCATGGCTATGAGTATCGGTGTCACATTAGGTATTTATGAGAAGGCATTAATTGCTTGTTCTGAATGGTCACCGTTCTTTTCTCAGGTTATTGACGGCGGGTTCAGCTTTGTAGATCTGTCTATTGACGAATCCCCACAGCGAGCATCCCGACTATCTTGGTCAGCATCTGAACGTATCAACTGTCGGTCGGCAGCCGAAGCTAACGGTGTTGATATTGGCGCATTATGTTTATCTCTCCACCGCAAGATCATGCCTGGTTCGATAGATCCAGATATGCGCTCCCGGGCACTAGAAGTTTATAGAAATGGCATTGATCTGGCAGGAGATCTTGGGGTCAACGTAGTCCAAGTTGCAGGATATTTCGCTCACTATGAGCCTCGTGATCCTGACGCTAGATCCCGCTACATTGACACTCTCGCTGCAGCGGTACCCCATGCTGCTCGCTCAGGCATTATTCTCGCCATCGAAAATGTTGATGGTCACGATATTGCTTCAATCCCCGATGCTATGTCGGTAGTCCAAGAGATCAATAGTCCTTGGGTTCAGTGCTACCCCGACATCGGAAATATTGCAGAACATGGCGGAAGCGCCACTCACGAATTACGTGCCGGAGAAGGTCATATGGTGGCACTGCACGTAAAAGATGTTCTCCCCGGCGAACCTCGTCGTATTCCCTTCGGTATGGGAGTCGCCGATTTTGATAGCGCCTTCACCGAGCTGGCACGCCAGCAATGGTCAGGCCGAATGATGCTCGAAATGTGGAATGACGATCACCCTGATTCCGTAGCAATTTGCAAGCAAGCACGTTATTTCATCGAAGAGAAACTCTCCCTAGCCAATATTCCTATCCTCTCATCACGAAGGAACCAGCAATGATGCTTTCTTCACTACGCGAAGAGGTCTGCGAAGGTAATCTCGCACTCGCCCGAAATGGGCTTGTTGCTTGGACCGGAGGAAACCTTTCAGCACTATCTGATGACGGTCAGTACGTCGTCATTAAGCCATCTGGCATGCTCTATACCCATATGAAGCCTGACGATATGGTCATAGTCGATCTCTCTGGAAAAGTCATAGAAGGAAACCACGGCCCATCCTCAGATACCGCATCGCATCTAACCATCTACCGAGGCAGAAGCGATATCCGATCCGTTGTCCATACCCATTCAACATATGCCACAGCGTGGGCCGCTATTGGAGAACCCATCCCTTGCTGCCTTACTGCCATCGCTGATGAATTTGGAGGCGATATTCCTTGTGGTGGGTATGCTGCTATCGGTGGTGATGCTATTGGAAATGAAGTACTACGAGCTATCGGAATATCACCAGCTATCTTGATGCGTCAGCATGGAGTTTTTACTATCGGAACTACTACAACCAAAGCGTTACAGGCTGCTGTCATGGTTGAAGATGTAGCTCGTACCGTATGGGCTGCTCGACAGATTGGCACTATAGAACGTCTCGATGATTCTGAAATTGCGGCAAATTTTGACCGCTACCATAACCGTTACGGCACAATGCAAGCATCTGAAGGAGTGAGCTAATATGTTCGATCTTACGACTATTGGTGAAGGACAAATTCGACTGACGGTTCCCCAAGGAGACCGACTTTCCCGTACTGCAAGCCTTCGCATGACTGCTGCCTGTTCTGAAGCTAATGTTTCTGGTCTGTTAACTCAACTAGGACGCTCAGCATCTTGGTGTTCAGTGTTGCCCCAGGGCGATATTGCCGAAAGATGTCTCTCTGAATTCCGTTCTGCTGGGGTTGATATGTCCAATATGATTCGGACAGACTCTGGCCGAGTGGCTCTCTACTTCATGGAACCTGGCGAAATGCCAATGCCGTCTCGGGTTACTTACGATCGGCTAAATACGCCATTTAGAGAGATCAATATTGCAGACGTGAACTGGGAATCGATGCTGGACACTCGATTAGTTTTTGTCACCGGTATTACCGCAGCACTATCTGATAAAACGGCTGCTGTCGTAACTCATTTCGTGAACCAAGCTCATGAGCGTGGTATCAAAGTTGCTCTAGACGTCAATTATCGCAGCATGCTTTGGTCTAGTGAAGACGCTAACCGAGTGCTCTACCCCATCGCAAAACTATCTGATGTCATTTTCTGCTCGCGCCGTGACGCAGAAACCGTGTTCGGAATTGTGGGAACTAAATCAGAATGCAGCCGTAAAGTTCGAGAAGAATTTGGCGCTACTCACGTCGTATCAACTGATCAAATTGACGGAGTTTACTACTCCGGCCCCACCGGAGAGCAGAACTTCCCGGTCAGCGTCGTTCCAATTATTGATCGCCCCGGAGCCGGTGATTCCTTCGTTGCAGGCACTATTCACGGCTATCTCAGCGATGACATCATCGCTGGCATCGGCTACGGGCAGCGTGTTGCCCGCTATGCACTCACCCATCACGGTGACCTAACTCTGATTACGCCCTCAGAATTAGCTATTCCTACTACAACCGACATCATCCGCTAATATTTAGCGCTCTCTAGATTGGTTCAATGATGAACGAAACTTTAACCCCGCATCCTCAGCTAACTGCTGTCGAGCAGATCGATTCTTCACCGCTTACAGGTCACCAAAAATCACTTATTGGCTTGGCAGTTGTCGGTAACATCTCCGAGTTCTTTGACATGTTCCTGATCGGTTTCGTTGTCTCCCTTTTGACAAAGCCGTGGAAACTTACTGGTACTGAAGCTGGAATTATTCTTGCTTGTTCTGGGCTAGGAACAGTTATTGGCGCCATCATGTGGGGGTACCTCTCCGACCGTATCGGCCGCAAAGCTACTTTCCGCTGGTGTGTCATTCTATTTGTTTCTTTCACCGCTCTTTCGCTGTTAACTCCAGATCGCGGCTGGTGGATGCTTGCTATGCTTCGTGTCGGCGTCGGCGTCGGCGTCGGCGGGCTGAATATCGCTTCTATCCCTTATGTTCAGGAATTTGTTCCCGCTAAACAGCGCGGTTTGCTAGCTGGTCTTGCTTCTGTTTTCATTCCTATTGGTTTATTGCTAGGCGCGCAAGCTCAGCAGTGGCTAGGCGAACCTCTGGGATGGCGCGGTCTGATTGCGCTAGGAATTATTCCTGTACTACTCCTTGCCTGGCTACGTATGGTTCCGGAATCTCCGCGCTTCCTGCAAACCCATGGCCGAAAAGAAGAAGCTGTTGCAGCCTATGCTTGGGCACTTGAGATTTCTCCTGAACAGGTAGGGACACTTCCGGAAATCAAAACTTCAGCAAAATCTAGCTACCGTGTTCTCTTCTCGCAGCATCTTCGTCCGCTCGTTATTATTACGCTCGGCTCGTTCTGCTTCATTCTGGGTTCTTTCACGATCCAGTCTTGGGGACAGACTCTTCTCAAGGATGGGTTCGGATATAGCGCCGCTAAGGTAGGTCTCTTATTCAGTTTTGTTTCCCTAGCTGATGTTATTGGGCGGCTAGGATCAGCATGGCTAGCTGACCGTATAGGCCGTCGCTATGTAATGTTCTCCTTCGGTCTGTTAGGTGCTATCGGTTGCATTATCTGTGCGCTTGCTACTACTGGAGAAGTATTTTTTGCTGGAGTCGTTATCACCATGATGTTTGGCGACGGAGCTTTCGGTATCCTCAATGCTTTTGGTGCAGAACAGTTCCCCAACGAAGTCCGTTCAACTGGTCTTGGGTTGGGCTACGGAATCGGCGCGACTGCCAAGATCTTTGGTCCAGCGCTCATGGGTATGCTTGTCGGCGGTTCGATGATCAAACAGAACGTTACCCGGGCAGCAGTTCCACCAGCGTTCTATCTTTTCGCAGCTCTACTTACATTAGGTGGTATCATCTACCTCTTTGCTAAGGAAACTCGAAACGTTAATCTCGAACAGCTATAAGCCAGATTTTACTTATGTACCTAAAGCATGAGTAAAACTTAAAAATAAGAGTGGTGGCCCCCGATCTTATGATCGGGGGCCAC
>JBOFYY010000158.1:0-273301 GCA_051654905.1 Propionibacteriaceae bacterium | reverse complement strand
GAGGTCTTAAAGACCTCACCCCACCACCACATTTATTAAGTTACTGCTGCATGGAGCCTTCAGCTAGGAAGCGGCGATGCCATTCATGGGCGGTAGCAAGGTCGTGGGGAGTGTGCTGTCCATTAGCAACCTTCAGCGCCCGCTCGTAGTATTCCTCCAACATTGGGCGGTACGACGGATGCGCAATCGCGATCATCTTCTTAGCGCGCTGACGTGGCGACAATCCGCGTAGATCAGCTAGCCCCTGCTCAGTAATAACCACCATTACATCGTGTTCGGTGTGGTCAATGTGAGACACCATCGGGGTGATGGCAGAAATTGCGCCACCTTTAGCTGTCGAAGGTGAAACAAAGCAAGAAATATAAGCATTACGGGCGAAATCGCCAGAACCGCCAATACCATTTTGCATTCGTGAACCCATTACGTGAGTGGAGTTCACGTTGCCGTAAATATCGGCTTCAATCATGCCATTACAGGAAATAACACCGAGGCGACGAATTAGCTCTGGATTATTTGAGATTTCCTGTGGGCGTAGCACGATTTTATCTCGGTATGCAGCGGCGTTATTGTTCATCTTTTCGGCGGCTTCGGGAGATAGCGAGAAAGCTGTCGCTGAAGCAACCGTCAATTTTCCAGAATCAAGCAGATCAATCATGCCGTCCTGGATAACCTCGGTAAAAGACGTCATCTGCTCAAAAGGCCCTGTAATAAGCCCAGCTAGAACCGCATTAGCGATATTACCTACGCCAGACTGTAGTGGGAGCAGATTCTTGGGGAGACGTCCTGCTTTAACTTCGCCACCAAGGAAATCAAGAAGATGCCCAGCAATAGCTTCGGAATCAGCATCCAAAGGTTTGAACGGAGAGTTACGGTCAGCTTCATCGGTTTCAACGATGGCTACCACTTTGTCCATATCAATGGAGTAACAAGTAGAGCCGATGCGCTGTCCAGTTTCTGTGAGCGGAATGGGCTGACGGTTGGGGCGAGGGGCAGCACGGTAAATATCGTGCATTCCTTCTAACTCCAAAGACTGCCAAGAGTTAACTTCTAGAATGATTTTGTCAGCCGAATCAAGGTATCCGCGGTTGCCGCCTATCGATGATGACGGAACGAGTGTGCCATCTTCTTTAATGGCCGCTACCTCGACGATAGCAACATCAAGGTTTCCAAAGAATCCTTGCTCTACGAGGGGGACAGTATGGGAAAGGTGCACATCGGCGTAGTGGATGGAGCCGTCATTGATCTTGTTGCGAGTTGCGGGATCGGATTGATATGGGACGCGGAGGCGGACCCCATCAGAATCAGCAAGCACGCCATCAAGCTCGGGTGCGGTCGAAGCTCCAGTGAAGCTACCGATCTGAAAATCTTCGCCACGAGCATGGGCTTCCCGCATTCGTTCAGCAAGAGTAGCTGGAAGCGCCTTAGGGTATCCGGCTCCGGTGAATCCTGAGAAACCGATATTGTCGCCATGTTTGACGAATGTGGCGGCTTCTTCTGCGGTCGTCACTTTTTTCTTAAGTGATTCGTTGGCGATGCGCTTAGACATCTCTGTCCTCCTGATCAAGGGCTGGTCACTCTCAGATTACAAGTAGGGATTTTTTTGTGTTACTCGTGTCAGTATCCGGTCGTTAGCTTGTCGCTAACAGGATTAGAAAAATAATGAAGGCAAGAGTGAAAGCCATCTCAATTCTGCCGATATGAGATGGCTTGAATTGGCGACCGCGTCGATTAAGCCAAGGTAGCAGCCATGCTCGAACTGTTGTTGCAGCAAAGAATATTGGCCATACCCATGCGAGTTTCCCAAAGCAGCAAATTACTAAGGTCACTAATGTGATGATGATGTGGTATCCCACAGATGCGGTCCACCAGCTATTAGAGCGACGTTCCCGAATAAGTGTTTTTACGGAAAAAATAGTGCCAATAAAGTAACTACAACACAGCAGAACTGAGGCCAAAGCGCGGTAACTATCAGATGGGAGAGCATCAGAGAAGAACCGAGTTGGTTCTGGGCAAACACAGGGAAGTAAGAAGAGAGAAGCAGCAATGACGGTAACTGCTCCAGAAGTTAAAGATCGTTCTTTTCCTTGTTTTACTAGAAATAGCGCGATTGCTGTTAGGGGTAAGAAAACTAGCGCCCATCCTATGATCGGAACGCCAGCCAAGATGATGGTTAAGATTCCGCAAATTGCGGTAATAATTGCCCAAGTTACGGTAGGACGAACGTAGATATGACGACGCTTTGCGGCTGCTTTTAGCCAGAGAGCTGCTGCATTGAAAGCAAAATATCCGAGGAACATGGTGGCGCATAGCGGTATTAAATACCAGGAAGATTCGGATCTAATGTGCCAAGATTTGGTAGTAGATAATCGGAGAATTACTCCAAGTAGCATCGGTGTAATCAGCATTGCCCATGCGCCGTGTTGCTGAGGAACCCACCCGGAGTTTTTAGCCATGCAATAAATATATGGCTACTAGTGATTGCGCGGTAGAGGTAGCAGGGTTTGTTGCGTTTGGGTAACGGTTTTGTTGTGGGTGTTGTTTTGGTGTTTGTGGGTGTGGTGGGGTTGGGGTGTTGCTGGTCAGTGTTGATTGGTTTGAGGGGTTTTTGTTATGTGTCGTTTTGTTTCTGTTTGTGTCAAGGCTGTAATTGGTATTTTCTTTTTGGAATGGTCTAAATATTCTAGTTTTGTTCCTTGCAATTCCGCATTAGATGAAAAGTATCGGATTTAAGTTGTAATTGGAAAGCATATATTTTTGAGATTGGTTGGAATAATGTCTTTGTGGGAAAAGTATAAGGATTTTATGGCTCGTACTCTTGGGAGGTGGAGAAATATTTCTATTGATCTTTATTCGTTGAAGGGGGTTGATTTGTATGAATATATAGATTTATATGGGATTGATGATTTTTTGGAGTATTTTACGGTAAATAGTTGGTGGGAAAACTATGTCAGAAAGTCTATTTGTGCTAAGGCTTCTAATTGGATGCCTCCGAATGTTATGTGGGCGTTTATATCGATAAAAGGGCCTGATATAACAATTTATTTGAAGTAGATGAAATGGATGAGGAAGCTTCTCATATAATAAGCTCGGTAATTGAAGAGATGGTTGAGGATTTATATTACCATATTGCTGAAAATGTTCGTGACTCCGGTTGGACTATTAAACATCATATTTATGTACACTCGGAAAAGATATCCTTTGTTTGGGAAGAAGAAAAATGTACTGACGAGGAGCTGTATAGAATGTGTTTCTATGAACGGTATGGGATGCCTTTTGGTCCATACCTGGGGACCTACTATTACGCCTCTCTAGAGGAGACTGAGTCAGACTTCGGAGCTGAAAAGTAATGTTATGTGGGGATGGGGATTAAAAGAAATACTATTTCTGTAGGGTTGGTTGTTGGCGGAGTGTATTAGTTAAACATAAATAATTAGGACTGCCTAATGAATAAAGTGTCTATAGATATTACATCTTCAATTGAGGGCATTGGGGATATTAAGGATATGTCGGTGGAATATATTCACTATCCTATGGATAGTGAAAAAATTCTTACGGTAGAGAATCTATACAATTAGAGAATCTATACAATGGGAAATTATTATTATCTTGGTATGATTTTGGGGGCGGGTTATTGTACCTTGACTGTAGTTCGAGTGCGGGTAATGAATTTTCTATATCTAGATGGATCTCATCAGAGCCGCAAATTAGGTGCACAAAAGATGGTTTATATGTAAAAGTAGAATGCGGGGCAGATAGTGCTGTTGAGATGCTTTCTATTGTAATAAGCAAGTTTATTAAAATTGAAACAAGTCCTTTGGTTGATAATTGTGGCAGGTATTAATATGAGTTCTAGTTATAGGGTTCGAAAAAATCCTGAGTTTATATCTCCGTCACCAGATGATCTAGCAATTCTTCCATTGGAATCTGTTGAATATTTACATAATGGTGATGTGGTTGTATGTGTGGCTGGTAATAGTGGTGAAGAAATCATTTTCATCTGGAATGAGTATGAATGTACTTTGGTGTTTAAATATAATGAGTCTAATTCGATGTTCCATGCGAAATATAATAATGTGTATAGAATAATGCTTGAATGGGTTGATGGTAAAATATTATTTACGGCAGACTATGGGGATAATTTACCTGATGGGGATATGTTAGGCGGGAATCTATCAATTCATATCGATGATAAAATTAGAATTGCTAATTAGTAAATGCAAGAGGCTAGCTATTAAGGGTTATGCAAGGATTCTTACTTGTAGTAGGCGGATCTATGGCGCATGTAGAATTTCCTGAATAAGTAGCAATTTTGAATGGAAGCAATTATGTCAGCTGAAATTATTTTTGATAAAAATATTTTATATAATAACTTTGAGGAGTCGCTGCCTTTTCTTGATAGGCTGGTTGGTGCTACTTTCGCGGAACTTTATTCGCATCAATGGATTTCCCATTTTAATCTTCTTGTGGGAAGTGAGCTGGGTTGTGCTGAAAAAATTGAGTTCGGTATTTTCTCTGAGGTTATTTTCACTGAAACTGATCTTATTAAGCAAAAAGTAGCAGAAGAACAATTTTTGAATGCCGGTCTAGGAGTAGCTAGCTTCATGGAGCAGCTAGTAGGTTGTAAAGTTATTTCGATAGAAGCATTGCCCACAGTTTTATATCTTCATATGGATAGCGGGATGTCATTGGCGGTAAGTATAGATAATGCTATGTATGAAGAAATGTGTTTGAAATTTTCGAGTACGTATGTTATTGGCATTGTCTGATTTGGTAATATATTGGTTGTATAAAATTTGTGTCTAGCTAATATTTCTTACAAAAGAGTATGAAAATGAGGTTTTTGTGTGATTTTGCTTCTACTCATGGGTATTACCCGCAGCTTGTTGAAAGATATTCAAATTTAGAGCTTCAGCCTGCAGTCTATGGACTTAGTACTGTTGTTGCTGGGGATGAAAGTGTCTGTGGGCGGGTTGATGTTTTAGGGGAACTATTTTTGGGATATGCGGAATCATTGTATGATTCAGGGTTTCCTTTATATATCAAAATTTTTGATTGGTGGAAGAACTCTGTTGGGGAAGAGTTCTCTCAAAAAGAACTTTCTGGGTTGGGTGAAGCCAGAAAATATATTAAACCGGGGATTCGAGGATTTCGGTTATGGCAAGAAAACCCTGACAGGGAACATTCTAAAACTATTTGGAGTCTAAGCGGAGTAGTTTCTTATTCTTGTGAGGAGGTGCGGTTTCTTTCTATTGGGGTAAGTGTTGATGGTTGGGGTAAGGATTCATTTACAAATATTTGCGGTGATATCACTAAACTATTTTCTGATTCTGCTTTATGGGCGATGGTTATTCAAAGCCCAGACCGCTATAAATTAGAGCTCGCTGAGTGTATTGGTAATAGCCAGTTTTGTGAGAAGGAAAGGTTGCATTTAGATACTATTTTGGAGTTGGGTTGGTTCAATATTTTTTCTGAGAAACAGTTTGAATGGGCCAAACAGTTAGGGTTGTCTTGGGTTGACCAGTGTGTGCCAGTATCGGGTCATGAGACAGCTAAATCCCTAAAAATAGTTGACGAGGAACAATTATGGTCATGGCGAGTAGAGTTATTGGCTGCCTGGTTTGATCAACCTGATTATGAAACTATTTTTCTGAGTCCGAATAAGTATTTGTCTGGTAGTCAGGATTATAATTCTCCGCCGCCGTTGGCTATTGATTGGGTTGATGGTGTTGGTTGGAAAGTTGTTGAGGTAACAGATAGTTTTACTGACTCGGTTCGTCTTGAATACACTTGGTTGGCTGGTTTGTTTAGAGTGATTCTGAACTATCAGGGTAAACAAGTTGATGTTGTTATCAAGGGCAGCAAGCTACGGGTAGCTAAAAATAAGAAGCTTGTTGAACAAACCCCAGTCGATGAAGCAGTCGAACTATTTGCTTGCTGGGCAAAAGACAAACAAAACACGATAATTTCGGCAGCAGAGTTAAAAGAAGCAGCAGTTGGAAGAAAAACCCCATACCGGAAATGGGGCTGTAACCGGGTTTTGTTCTTCTTCAAACTTTTGGGTTTACCGAACCCGTTCCTGCCCGGTAATTGTGTCTACCCTGACCGGGCTTTCATAGAACGAGTCAGCGCTGAAACCGATATCCACTCACCAGAAAATTATGCTAAACGAAACGGTAAAGAATCTTCTCCCAGAGGCTGGTATCACTGGGATGCCGATAACGGGTGGGAAGAAGTAACCGAGTCCGAAATCAAACACAAATGGGGACTACTTTTATTGTCTAATGGTGAGATTATGATGATCGCGTTCATGCCAGAAGGAAACTCAGAACACTTTATTGAAGGGTTCATTGGTGGAACCTTCAAAACCTACTATGAACAAGAAGATGCCCCAGATGCTACCCCTAGACAAGAAGTAGCCCAAGGTCTTGCCGAGTGGCATAAAAACATCACCGGAACCACCATCGACCCACAAACCCTGATCCCATACATCGCTGACGATCAAAACCCTGGTGATGATGCCACCGACATGTATGAAGACATCGCCCAAATCCTCAAAATCCTAAACATCCCAAACCCACACGACCCCAAAAACCAAAACCAAATAGCAAAAACCTGGTAAAGTTACAAGGCTGGTAGCTACGAATAAGAACTACGAGTTCACTGCACGCAGAACTTGATAGTGGCGATCCTTAGCTACCAGTCTGGCGTTACCAAAGGCTGTTCCAGCAACCTGCAGATAGGGCAGATGGGCATTGAAAACACACCATAGCTCTCCGCCTGGGCGTAGCACGCGTGCTGCGTCCTGAATCATGTCGATACTGGCAGTGGAATCCTTGGCTACCCCAGCATGAAAAGGCGGATTGGAGACAATTAGATCGCAGGAAGCATCAGGAAGAGAAGCCAACCCATCAGCGCTAAGAAGCGTATTTGCGGTTAAAGAATTTGTTGCCAAAGTAGCGTTAGTAGAAGAGACTGCTGCTCGCGAAATATCAATACCAGTTGTTTGGAATCCCATACGAGCTAGCACAGCAGTAAGCACACCGTTACCGCACCCAAAATCAATGGCGACCCCATCTGTAGGCCACTTTGGTTGAGTGCTCAGCAGCAGCCTCGTACCAGCGTCAAGGCGGCTCCCAGCAAAAGTAGCTCCGTGAGCTATCAATGTGAGGCCGGTATCAGGATCAACAGCTTTTCGTGGCCATGACGACGACGGTGCCGGATTTTGAGGTAGTGGTTCTTGGGCATGCAGCACGCGACATTTACTAATACCTCGACTAGCACGAACATCGCCAAAGCTACGACGTAACACATCATTTTGGCTAATAGACATATGTTTTATACGCCCTACCAACACCACTTTCACAGTAGGTGCAGCATATAAACGAATCCGTTGAGCGTACTCGTCAAGAGCGGTATTAGATTTTGGTAAATAGCCAAGGACTAGATCGGCATTCTTTAAAACATCTTCTGGAAGTATGTCGTAGTTGCTGCTATCGCAAGGATCGGTAACCCAATCTGACCAAGTCTTCACTATCGGATAGCTAGCCCGAGCAGCAGCCACCAGAGCTTGGCTGCCATCAAGAATAAGAACCTGAGTAGCTGTTTCGGGCGCCTCGTTGAGAAGCAATTGATCTGATGCGCTGAGAGCGTCGTCGTAGCTAGCCGAGTCGATGGTCATGGGGCACACTCTTACACACTCAGCTTGTGAAACAAAAGTTCATAACTGCACATCGCTATCAGTGGCCCGAGTTTCTCATCGAAGAGTGACCCGTTTTTCAAATAGTTGGAAGTCAAAGATTTTATGAGGCTGAGAGCCTGGTAGGAGAAGCTCAAAAGCGCACCAACGATCCAATGTCTCCAACCTCAACCCCAATGAAAGGAATCTTTGTCACATAAAATCTGGGGGCGCTTATTACTGGTACATCATGGTAGGAGAAGATGGTCAGTACAACCTCACCGGCGAGGAAGCAATTTTGGTATAGCAAAAGGAAGTTTCATCATGGACATTAATCAGTATCTTCGCGACGATCTCACAATGTTTGGTGGGTACAGTTCAGCAGCACTTTCTACTCCAGCGGAGAGTAATGATCGTATTTGGCTAAATGCGAATGAATCTCCGTGGAGCAATGTGGCTGATATTGAAGGTATTGCTAGAAGATACCCAGACCCTCAGCCTGCTTCTCTTCGTGCTGCGATCGCTCGTATGGCGGGAGTTGATCCTGAGAATATTCTTCTTGGGCGTGGTAGCGATGAACTTATCGATGTGATGATGCGAGCTACTTGTCGTCCAGCTCGAGACGCTATCGTTATTTCGACTCCAACATTTCCAATGTATGAAATCTGGGCCAAAGTCCAATCTCTGGACGTTGTTGATGTGCCGCTGATTGATGTTAAACGGGATTTCCACTACGACGTTGACGGTGTTGTTAAAGCCCTAGAAACTAATACCAATATCGCTATGGTTTTTCTTTGTACTCCGGGTAATCCAACGGGAATGGTGATTTCCCTTGCTGATACTGAGAGAGTAGTTGCGGCTGCGCAAGGTCGAGCGATTGTTGTTGTTGATGAGGCTTATTTTGAATTCATGAATGATGGAGGTAGCGGGGCGCTCGAATTGTTGACTAGCTATGTCAATGTTGTAGTGCTCCGTACGTTGTCCAAAGCTCATGCGCTTGCTGGTGCTCGTATTGGGTATGCCATTGCTGCTCCGGAGCTGATATCAGCTTTTGGGAAAATACATGCTCCATACCCCATTGCTACCCCGTCTCAGAAACTTGCGTTAGCTGCCTTAGATCCTGTTGCTTTAGAGGCTAGCGCGAATACTGTGAAACGTGTAAATAAAGAGCGAGATAGGTTACTGAAAGTATTACGCGATTTAGGTTTGGATGCTTATCAAAGTGCCACTAACTTTGTATTAGTTAGATTCCCTGATCCGGTAGGGGCATTGGCTGCGCTTGAGAGCGTTGGCGTTATAGTACGTGATGCTCGCGGCTATGCAGCAACCCCTGATGCGCTACGTATAACGGTAGGGACTGAAGAACAAAATCAACTAGTTATTGACACTTTGACGGCGTTGCTAACTGATAGCTAATCTCAATTCGTCTGTGATCTCCGATATCAGATTAGAGCCGGAGATCGCAGACGGTTATTAATAAGATGAAGTTATATTCTCTTCTGTGGGAAATAGTTCCTCGTGGTCGATATTTTTATTTGAAGGATGTTTGAAAACAAAAACCTTCTGTATAAAAAAACTTACCCCAAAAAGTAATGCTTCAGTTAGTAATTTTGCGGAAGCTAGGGGGAGGGAAAATATGAGAGTTTTTAATAGGAAATAATTAGCTGCGAGAATAGCTATAGCTAGAGTCGCGTAGCGAATCGCTGAAGATATTACGCTTGTTTGTGATGAGAAAACTAGCTTGCGGTTCATAGAAAAATTTACTGTGGATGAGATTATGCGAGCTGTAATAACTGACAGTAATAAGTTGTGTGTTAGGCGCATTAATAGTAAGACTGCAATAAAATCTACAACAAATCCAACGATTGAACTAGCTGCGAAAGTAAGTAACTTGGACCAGACTTTTAGTGAATCAAGAAGTGGTCGGAAGTGGGAAGATTTATTTCCAGAAGAATATACGGTTTTAATTTCTACTTGCTGGATAGTGATATTAGATTTATGGCCCTCTAGCAGAAGATTCATTTCATATTCGAATCGATCGCCAGGGATGTTCTGTAGATATACAAGTAGTGACGACGGATATGCGCGTAATCCAGTTTGAGTGTCACCTAATTTTGTGCCAGTTAGTGTCCCAAAAAGTAATGCGGTAGCTCGGTTTCCGAGCCGAGACCGGAACGGAACTTGGCCAGTGAAACGACGCACTCCTAATACCATCGTGTCGTGTTCTTTCACCGCATTAGCTACCGCAAGAATATCTGCTAACTTGTGCTGTCCATCAGAGTCGGCGCACACCACCGTATGTCCTCGGTAGCGTTCCCAAGCATGAGCAAACCCACTCTTGAGTGCGGCTCCTTTTCCGCGGTTTTCAGCAAAACGAATTACTTCAGCACCTTCAGTGGCTGTGGCAGCAAAAATATCGTTGTAATTGTTGCCAGAGCCGTCGTCAATAATGAGGATGGGCGAGCGGGGAGTTGCTTGACGCAGATCAGCAACCAGATCAATCAAAGTGGGGCCAGGTTCATAAGCTGGGATAAGAATTAACATGTTAAACCGCTCCAATCCATAAAATATCGCTGGTATCGCGTTCGCTATTTTTCCCGAGCGGACGGTTTACTAAACTGCCGTCGAAGAGCATTACCGACGAGCCGCCGCCGTCGATGTTGTAGGCAACCTGGGCGCCAAGAGTGGTGAAAAGTTGAGCAAATTCAGTCATGGTGACACCTCTGGAATACCCAGATGAGCGGCCATCAACAACTACAAAAAGGAAATGGTTAGGGGCAATCATGCCGATGCCAGTACGCGGTTGCTGGCCTTGGATAGAGTGATTGCCGACGTTGGTATCAACTTCCATCGACTCGATACCACTTTGAACAACCCCGTCGTTGACAAGATTTGGTCCAAAAGACAGTGTTTGCCAAGCGCCTTTTGCTAACAGATCTTTGGCGGTAGTGGTGGTTTCGTCGTAGCTTAAAAGTGATCCGTCACGCATGAATGCCAACCCTTGCCGAGCGCCTTCATCGCGGAAAATAACACCATCGCGAATGATGATCCCGGTATCACGGAATCCGTAGTAATCCCCGTTGATGGCAAATAAAGCTCCAGCTTCTTGAGCTATCTCACTAGGAAGCGCCACAATATTTTCGCCATACGTATCGTCAGCGAAACGACTACGAATAAACGTTGCATCGCTGACTTTAACGTCGGCAACGTAATAGGTGATTAAGTCACTTCCAGAACCTTGCGTTCTTTGTGTGATATTCAGTGTCATATTCGATGACGAATATGAGGTTGCTGTTTTAACTGTAGGTACAGCTGAAGCAGTAGTTGATGATGTTGGTGCTGGGCTAGCGCTAGATAGCTGAGAAGCATTAGTAACTTCTGGATGTTCAATAACAAAACGGTCGAGTGCCCACGCAGTTCCAGTTCCCGCAGCAGCGAGCGTAACAAGTCCAGCGCCTAGGAATCCTCGACGAGTGAGGGAGCGATTCTTGGTGGTCATATCTTTACCAAAGCGATGTTTTCTGTGAGTTTGCTTTGATAAGCCCGTGTGCCAGATGAGGATCTGCTTAATGGAAGCCTTTCACAGCAAGCACATAAGAAAGCCACAGTGCTTAGCCAAGATCATGCGGTGAAGTAGCAGACATGACAGCACTGATATTTCTTTTCACAGACCTTATTGCCGTAACCATTTTGGTATGCGCTCTCTACCTACGTCGTCACCATCGCCGTGATCTAGCGGTGGCACTACTTGGCGTCAACGTAGGTGTTGTTGCAGTAGCGGCAGCCCTAGCTAACTCAACTGTGGGGGCAGGGTTGGGGATGGGACTCTTTGGTGTACTGTCTATTATTCGACTCCGCTCAACCGAATTAGCCCAGCATGAAGTTGCCTACTATTTCGCGGCATTGGCATTAGGGCTATTAGGCGGGCTTGCTCCTACCCCAATGTGGTTTGGATTATCACTGATGGGGCTCATCGTGGGAGTGCTAGCGCTCGTCGATCATAAGGCAGTATTCGTACCCCGTCCGACCCGGCTGGTTCAACTAGATCGTGCTTACGACCGCGATAGCGACATCATCGCTGATCTGGAGCGACGAATGGGAATCACAGTTCTCGATATTGATGTGCAACGCGTCGACCATGTGACTGACACCACGCTGGTGCAAGTGCGCTGGTGTCAAAGTGATACCGCTAACGCTCACTAATTCCTGCTATCTGTTTTATCAAGGAGAAATCCCTATGGCAATCATGAGTTTAGAAGCTGCTCCGGTGGCATCTTTCGCGCCAATCAGTCTTGCTGAATTGAACCAAGAGCATTCTTTAATGTCCCGGGTAGACCGAAAATATGCTCTAACCCAGATGCAAACAAGCGCATTGTTGGCTGCATTGCCTAGCGATACTCAGATCCTTGATATTGCTGGTGATCGAGCTTTTGATTACCGCTCGGTGTATTTCGATACCGACGATATGGAAAGTTTCTTATTATCGGCGCGGGGGCGACGACGTCGCTGGAAAGTTCGTACTCGACATTACGTCGATAGCGGGGATTCTTTCCTAGAAGTAAAAACTGCAGAACGGTTCTTAACAACTAAAGATCGTCGGCTTCATGCTGATACCGATCAGCTTCATAATCTTGATCTGGTATGGGTGCGGGCGACGTTGAAAGCTCGCGGAATTGTTGATCTGCCACGCTATCTCAACCCAGTTCTAGAAACCCGCTATCGACGTACCACGCTTGCGCTGAAAGATTCCCGTATCACTATCGACATGGGTTTGACTTGGTCCCAGCCGCATGAGGAGGGGATAGCTCCTAGTGATCTAGTGGTAGTTGAAACTAAATCTCCTGGCGGTGCGGGCGACGTAGATCGGCTGCTTTGGCGAGCTGGGATTAGGCCGACGAAATTATCGAAATATGGGACGGGTGCTGCCGTAATTTTCCCAGAATTGCCCCGAAATAAGTGGAACCGGGTGCTCAAAAAGCATTGTGGAACTCACTAAAACTCTTTACTTATTTATTTCTAGAACGGAACACTTTCATGAACATTCGTCACGGATTAACTGCCAGTTTGGCTTCATTGGCTCTAATTGGTTCATTGACTGCTTGTAGTGCAGCAGATTTACCGACTAAGGTTAATGCCGCTAATGCTACAAGTAGCGCTTCTTCCTCAACGAGTACGCCGAGTGCTGCTACTGCAAATACTTCCGCATCGTTGTCGCAGGCGGCGGCTGCCATCGTCGATGAGGTGGTAGCCACTCACCAAAAGTCACATGCGTCAGTAGAAGATTCGACGCCAGATGCACAAACTACAGCTATTTCCTTGAGCAGCAGTAGCGCGACAGTTACAGGTAGCGGAGCTACGGTATCTGGTTCGACGGTCACGATTAACACGGTAGGAACTTATGTTTTTACCGGGGAGCTGACAGGACGTATCGTCGTAGATTCTGCCGCTGAAGGTACTGTCAAAATTGTTCTCAATGGTGCTGCTATTACCTCTAGTGACGGGGCTGCTATTCAAATCACTGCGGCTGATGAGGTGTCATTGATTTTGGCGGAAGGAACCCAAAATACGGTGACTGATAGCTCTAGCTATGCGGCAACAGCGGACACTGATCCAAATGCGGCTATTTGGTCGAAAGCAGATCTAACTATCACTGGTAAAGGTTCATTGGCTGTCAAAGGTCAATACAACGATGCCATAAATGTATCTGACGGTTTAGTCATTGAGTCGGGAAATATCACTATCTCCGGAACCGACGATGGGATTCGCGGCAAAGATTATGTTTCGATAACTGGCGGAACTGTGACGGTGACAGCCAGTGGTGATGGAATTAAGTCTGACAATGAAACAGATACAGACCGAGGATGGATCGAAGTTACTGGCGGTCAAGTTGCTATCACCAGCGGACAGGATGGGATACAGGCCTACACCGATGTGGTAACAACTGGTGGAACTGTGACAGTTGATGCTGGTGACGACGGTATCCATAGCGAGAAAAATCTTGTTATCGCTGGCGGGAAAACAACGATTGCTAAATCAGCTGAAGGAATTGAATCTGCTGTTATTCGTATCGCTGACGGCCAAACTTCAGTAACTTCCTCAGACGATGGGGTTAATGTTTCTGGAGCAAATAATGGGTCAGGAATGCCGGGACAGCAACAATCCGACAATGGGCAATATCTGGAGGTTTCTGGTGGAACCCTTACGGTTGATGCTGCTGGCGATGGTTTAGATGCTAATGGATCAATCAAAATTACCGGTGGAGTAACCATTGTTTACGGACCAACAAATAACGGTAACGGGGCATTGGATGTTGATGGATCATTCCTGATTTCAGGTGGACAGCTACTAGCAATCGGGGCGGCAGGAATGGCAGTAGCGCCAGATGCTGACTCTGCTCAAGGCTGGCTAGCTAGCACTATTTCTGGAAAAGCTGGCGACACATTAGTGGTAAAGAACGGTTCGACGATCTTAGGTGAGTTCACGGCGAAGAAAGCTTTCCAGTCGGTGGTTTTCTCAGCTGCTGAGGTCGCTAAGACCGGAAGCTATACCGTGGCAGTAAATGGTACTGAAACCTCAGTGACTGCCGATCAGGCTACTAGCGGCAATATGGGTGGTCCCGGTGGCGGAGCGATGGGTGGCGGACGCGGCCCTCGATAAACCCTAAAGTAAGGGGTATGTCTGATTCTCGTCTGGTGGTGGGGGCTGTGATCGTAGATCGCTACCCCCACCCGCGGCAGGTACTCGTCGCGCGTCGTTATCGCCCAGCTCAGCTTGCTGGGTTGTGGGAGTTCCCGGGCGGGAAAGCAGAAATCGGCGAGTCTGCTGTTGCGGCTGTGACAAGAGAGCTAGCTGAAGAACTCCAACTGTCAATACAGGTCGTAGGGGAACTAGTAGCTCCGCAGGAAGTATGGCCAATCAATGACGAACTACGTATGCGACTATTTTTTGCGGTACTAGCCGATAATCTTGCCGCTACACAGGCACAGCCAATTCTGGGGGATACCCATGACGAGGTGCGCTGGGTATCCCCGGATCGGCTGGCAGATATGTCGTGGGTGCCAGCCGATAATGAACCGGCATTAGTTGTATCGAGTAATAACTATTCGTTACGGTTTGGGGCGTTCGAGCATAACTGAGAGAATCTCGACGTCAGTTGCTGCCATGCCATCTCGAGCAACGCGAGCCATATTGTTGATGGTGTCCTCGACGGTATCTCCCACGATGCCATCGCCGGCAGCGAAGTTAACCCCATGCTCTGCCATATCGACGCCACAGGTAGCGTTTTCTACCGCAACCGAAATTTTTGAGGCACATGAAGGTTTAGCCCCGTCGCATACGATGCCACCGCTAGTAGCCAAAGTATTTACGATAGCTTGACCAATTGCATCAACAGATAAGCCTTTGAGATGTGCGATACCTGCGGCTGATCCGGCTGCGGCAGATACTGCTCCACAGAAAGCAGAAAGACGTCCTACCAGCTTCTTTTGATGGATGGAAACAAGATTGCTGACTAGAAGAGACCGAACAAGAGCGTCCTCGCTGACTTTTAGCTCACGAGCGTAAGCCAGCACAGGTAACGAGACAGTCATTCCCTGATTTCCAGAACCAGAGTTAATCATTACTGGCAACGCGCACCCACTCATACGCGCATCAGATCCAGCAGCAGCTAATGATCGAGCACGAGTACGAACATCGTCGGGATGAGTGAGTTTGAGAACTCTCCCAATCTGGGCGCCCCATGGGTTTTCTAAACCTTCTATCGCGATAGCTTCATTGATTGCCACTTGGGTGCGCATAGCTTCACGGAGAGAAGGGCGCTCGTCAAGATCGACGGTATTTGCAAACTCGATAATCTCAGCAATCGACATATCGACGCTCTTAGCGGCTACCTCAGCTTCGTCGAGAGGTGCTACTAAAATTTTGCCGTCAAGCATGGCAAGGTGAACATGGGTATGTACCTGAGAAAGAACTACGCGTGCTGTGTGACCGCCGCCGGTAACGATAGCGTCAATCCATAGTCCGACGACGCCTTGCTCTAGTTCGATAGTTACCCCACCGTTGGCAACGAAATCAGCGGCAATATCAGCATCTGCATCAGAGACTTCTTCTAGGCACTCCAGCTCAGCATCTGCGCGAGCAACTAGGGCGCCGAGTGCTCCAGCAATCTCTAGACCGTGACGTCCGCCAGAATGGGGAACCGTGACAGCTTTAGCGTTTTTTACGATATTTCCGCTGCATCGTAGGGTGAGATGCTCGGGAGTTTGCCCCAAAATCTCGGCGGCCTTTGCGGCTGCTAGCGCAATCGCGATAGGTTCAGTACATCCGAGTGCCGGAACAACTTCGGAGACAATTGTGGCCTCGTATAGGTCCATTGTTGTTTGATCCATGATGCTCCTTGTCACGTCAAAAGAACCTTGACGTGATTGTAATGCCCCCGAAGTAAATGAGAGAAGATAAGGGTATGCTTACCGACTATTTTCCTGCGGTGGTCACTGCTACAGATCTTGCTGGAGTTCTAGGCAATGCGCTACTAGGTGGAATGGCTGCCCGACGTGCCCGGCTGGACGTCGTCGGATTCATTATCGTCGCCATTGTATCGGGGTTAGGTGGCGGTATGATCCGAGATGCTTTGCTAGGTAGCGGTCCGGCAGCAGTGTTACTAAACCCATGGTACTTGCCGGTAGCGGTTGGTGGCGTGCTGGTGGCATATATCTTCCCAGTGCGAGGACGATGGCCGTTGCGGTTGCTTGCAGTGATTGATGCGGTGGCTTTGGGTTGTTGGTCGGCAGTTGGTGTACAAAAAGGTATTGCTGTGGGATTGCCGTGGGTGCCAGTTTTATTGTTGGGAGTAATTACAGCAGTAGGTGGCGGTATGGTTCGAGATTTGCTGCTACAGCGCAGGCCCGCGGTTTTAGGCGGTAATACGCTTTACGCATCGGCTGCCTTCTTAGCAAGCGTGGTTGCCCTATGCCTAACAGTATTGGGTCACCACGTCATAGCTATGGGCGCTTCAATTCTGGTGGGAGCCGTTGTTACGCTCGCAGCGCGGCGCTACCGATGGATGCTTCCGGCAGCAAAAGAACACTAGGAGAGGTCGCTTTAAGTGAACTTATTCACAAACGCGACATAACCCTTCCGTTACCTTCCTGTGACCGTTAAGCTTGACGTCAAGAGATCTTGAGTGTGCTAATTGCGGCGCTCGCTACGTCAAGGTAGGGGAACACGATGGAAGACGACATAGTCTTTGCCGTCGTTGAGCCGCACCATAATGACGCTAAAAAATCACAAATCATCGAGTTACTGGCAGCTGAAGGTCTTGGCTACGACTCCGATATTGAACTTTTTGTTGTGGCGCTGCAAGGGCAGCAGATCGTTGCTTGTTTAGGTTTAGCTGGGCGAATTCTCAAATGTGCTGCGGTCCGTAATGACTTGCAGGGCCATGATCTGGCTCGGCGGCTGGTAGAAGAAATGAACTACGTAGCTCTCGAACGAGGACGTAGCCACCTCTTCCTATTTACGAAGCCCTGTTATGCCCCTATTTTTTCTTCTTGCGGTTTTCATCAGCTAGCAGAAGTGCCAAATATGGTGGTGCTGCTCGAAAACTCTCCGGTAGCTATCAGCCGGTATGCCAAATCGTTGCAGGCATCGCGTCGAGATGGGGAAAAAGTTGCAGGAATTGTCCTCAACGCTAATCCTTTTACGTTAGGACATGCGCATCTGGTAGCTACCGCAGCTTCTGAATGCGATGTTCTCCACGTTTTTGTGGTGGGAGAAGACACTTCGCTGTTCTCATATCAAGATCGGTTAGCGTTAGTTACAGCAGGTGTTGCTACGTTGCAGCACGCAGATCGGATCGTAGTGCACCCAGGTAGCGACTACATCGTATCTCGGGCGACATTCCCGTCGTATTTCCTCAAAGACGCCGCCGATCTAGCCAAAGCAGCTACCGGTATCGATCTGCAACTTTTTCGACGCTACATTGCTCCGGCGTTAGGTATCAGGCACCGCTACGTAGGCACCGAGCCGCTGAGCGCGATCACTAATCTTTATAACGAAGAAATGTGCTACTGGTTGATGCGGGCGCCGTTGGCAGAACCAGCTATTGATGTGCATATTGTTCCGCGACTATGTCAGGACGATGCGGTTATTTCTGCCACCCATGTGCGTGAACTTTTAATGTCAGGACGAATTGCAGAGATTGAGCCATTGGTCCCGGCTCCCACTTATGAACTAATTAAACAAAAATACGTCCCGGCTGCCATGGCCGAGCAACGCTAGGGAAAGAAGGAAAACGCGATGCGTATCGAAAAAGACGCTCTCGCGGGCACGCTGGAATCCAGCGATGTCTTAGTGAAAGTAGCGCCATCGCAGCAACGAGAGATCACTATTTCATCGACGGTGATGGCACAATTTGGTGATCAGATCCGAACCGTGGTGGAAGAGACTCTTCACAAGCTAGGGGTGGAGAGCGGCGAGATCGTCGTCGAGGACAAAGGTGCTCTTGACTGTACGATTCGGGCGCGGGTACAAGCAGCAGTCTTACGGGCACAAGATGAGGCTACGATCGATTGGAGCACGCTGTGAGCGCCATGAATACCACTAAGCCTTGTCGGTCGATGCTTTTCATCCCTGGCAGCAGCGCAGCCATGTTATCGACAGCTCACGTATATCACGCTGATGCGGTGATGTTTGATCTGGAAGATGCCGTAGCGTTACGGGAAAAAGACGCTGCACGGTTGCTAGTTTTCCACGCTATTTCCTCCCCAGTTTGGGCGGATCAGGAAATCGTAGTTCGGATTAATCCGCTCGATACGCCTTTCGGCATGCTTGATTTGGAAGCAATGGTTCGTGCCGGAGCCGCTGTTATTCGACTGCCTAAAGTTGAGAATGCTCAAATGGTGAAAGATCTTGAAGCTGAGATTGAACGTGTCGAGCGAGCTTGTGGTCGCGATATTGGTTCCACCAAGATCATGGCAGCAATCGAGTCTGCTGCTGGGGTAGTCAACGCAGTTGAGATTGCTATGTCTAGCAAGCGAATGGTTTCAATTGCATTAGCCGGTTTTGACTACGTCATCGATATGCATACTTCTCGCGGCGATGGAACCGAACTGTGGTACGCCCGTTGCGCAGTACTACATGCGGCTCGTATGGCTGGAATTGCTTGTTACGACGTAGTTTTCGGCGATGTTAATGACGAAGAAGGTTTCCTGAAAGAAGTCGATCTGATTAAGCGATTGGGCTACGACGGTAAGTCGTTGGCTAACCCGCGTCAGATCGCCCCGCTTCATAACGCCTACGCCCCCACTCAAGCCCAGCTAGAGCAGGCGCGCCTTATCGTCGCAGCCGCAGAGCAGGCAGAGCGTGAAGGCTTGGGAGTTGTTTCTCTAAACGGCAAGATGATCGATGCGCCGATCATCGTAGATGCCGCCCGGACCATCTCGATCGCTGAACTTTCTGGCGTTCGTAAGGAGTACTGACATGGATACACGTGTGACTGCTGAGACTCTCGCCAGCATTGCTGACGATTTACAGGGTTTTTCAGGTTGGGCAGCTAAAACTCCGCATCTAGCTGATGCAGAAGCAAAACATGCTCGCAAACTGGTTCCCAGCCTTGAAGAAGCAATCCGCCGTTCTGGTATGAAGGACGGCGCGACGATCACTTTCCATCACCATTTCCGTGAGGGAGATAAGGTGATTGTGCAGGTGGTAGAAACCCTTGCTGCAATGGGATTCAAAGATTTGACGCTAGCTTCATCGTCGCTCAATAACTGCCATGCTCCGCTTATTGAACATATCCGTAATGGTGTGATTACGAGTATCTACACTTCAGGTATGCGAGGGGCGCTGGCTAAAGAAATTAGCTCCGGGAAGCTACTGAAAAACCCCATCAATATTCATTCCCATGGTGGTCGAGTTGCCCTGATCCAATCGGGAGAATTACGTCCGACGGTTGCGTTCTTGGGGGTTTCTGCTTGTGACGAGTTTGGTAATGCCAATGGTATTTCAGGTCGGTCGCATTGTGGCTCTTTGGGTTATGCGATGGTTGATGCCGCTGCGGCTGAGACAGTTATTCTTTTGACAGAAGAACTGGTTTCCTACCCCAACACTCCAGCGTCGATCCGGCAGGATCAGGTAGACATGATCGTTCAGGTCGATGAGGTTGGCGATCCGTCGAAAATCTCAGTAGGCGCTGCTCGGATCACCCAAAACCCCCGCGAGCTACTTATTGCTCAATATGCGGCAGATGTTATTGAACATGCCGGATATTTTAACGACGGATTCTCACTTCAAACCGGCACCGGTGGCTCATCAACTGCGGCAACTCGTTTCTTGGAAGGCAGAATGCGCCGCAAGGGCATTACTGCTAAGTGGGGTCTTGGCGGTATCACTGCGGGAATGGTTGATCTCCACAAGAAGGGGCTTATCGAGCGGTTGCTAGATGTGCAGTCTTTCGACTCGGTAGCAGCCGATAGTTTGCTAGAAGATCCGCTCCATACCGAAATCTCAGCAAATGAGTATGCTTCGCCGTTCTCTAAAGGAGCTTCGGTGGATCAGGTCGATATGGTGATCTTGTCAGCTTTAGAAATTGATCTTGATTTCAACGTAAATGTGGTGACTGGTTCCGACGGTGTCATGATGGGTGCTTCTGGTGGGCATTGTGATACTGCTGCTGGATCTAAATTGGCAATCATTGTGGGGCCGCTACTGCGCGGACGTATCCCTACTGTGGTTAAGAAAGTTACGACGCTAGTAACTCCGGGAGAAAATATCGGAGTATTGGTAACTGACCACGGTATTGCCGTCAATCCAAATCGACCTGAGGTAGAAAAGAATCTTCGAGCTGCCGGACTTCCAGTTGTGACGATTGAGGAGCTTTATGCACGAGCTATCGAGATTGTGGGAGAACCTAAACCTATCGAGTTCGGTGAGAAAATTGTCGGCTTGATCCGGTACCGTGATGGTTCTGTTATTGATGTTGTCCGTAAGGTAAAAAGCTGAGTATCTCTAATAATCCGGTTCAGTGCGGTAGTGCAACGCTGGAGCAGGTCTTGGCGCGCCGAGAAGCGCGTCGAGACCGCCAGCGGGCACTCCTAGAACGCGGCATGCCATTGGTGTCGTTGACAATGGTAACGCCAGGAGCAATCAAAAACTCGACTTGGATTCGGCAAGTTTTTAAGGTAGCCGTAATGGAGATTGTGGTACGAATCCGAGAACTCGAAGAGTGGCCGATTTGGGTCTATGAGGAGCTCGACGAAATAACTGGCCCGGAGTTGCTACTAGCGGTAGACGGGGATCCAGTTTCAGTTAAAAAAGCGATGATCGACATTGAAGATAATCATCCGTGGGGACGACTTTTTGATATCGATGTGGTTGACGAGGATGCTGCTGGTGATATTCGGGTACTAACTCGCAGCATATTGCAGGAGCCAGCTCGTCGATGTTTGATTTGCCAGGAGCCAGCTGCCGCTTGTGCTCGCTCGCAAACCCATACGCTGGCAGAACTTAGCGACGCAATAGTGGGTATTCTTGCTTCCAGTCAGTGACCCAGCCCAATGTAGCGTTATCTTGGGCGATCTGGCGGCAGAAGCGTTGCTGGTTGAAGCACGATTAAGCCCTAAGCCGGGTTTAGTTGATGCTGAGAACTCTGGTGCGCATCGCGATATGGATTTGGCTACTTTCGAAGTGAGTGCAGCAGCATTACGTCCGTGGTTGCGACGTTGTGTTGCAGCAGGTTGGGAACATGCTGATCCTGCTGATCTGGTAGTGATCGGGTTAAGCGCTGAACAGGATATGTATCAGGCGACATCAGGAGTTAATACCCATAAGGGGGCGCTGTATTCGCTAGGTCTTGCTTGTGCCGCTATGGGGGAGTTAGCCGCAGCTGGGGAGCGTCTTGATAGTGATCGTGTGTGCGCTCGGGTTGCTCAGATTGCGACTGTATTAAGCCCTCCGCCGTCAGGAGAGCCGCGTACTCATGGCGAGCGAGCTCTCGTCGAGTTAGGGCTGACCGGCGCTCGTGGCGAGGCGTGGGCAGGATTTCCGCGGGCGCGTAGTTATGGAATCCCGGCAATCGCAAATTATTGCGAGCAAGGGTGGTCACGTGATGATGCGCTGCTGGCGACGCTAGTTCATCTGATGGCTTTTACTGCAGACACGAATTTGTATGCCCGAGGTGGGGAAGCTGCTTTACGAGCTACTTGGGTGTGGGCGCGAGGATATGTTCTTGCTGAAAAACGCGGCGATATCGAATTGCGGGGGGAAGTATTTCAGGCGGAATTACGTCGGCTGAATGCAGATTTTGTGCGACGAAATTGGTCTCCGGGAGGGTCAGCTGATTTATTAGCGCTTTCTTGGTTTCTTTATACCGCTTCTGGTTTGGGCTGCGCATAAAGATTTCTGCGTAGTTAATGCAGAGTTATGGAAATACTAGAAAAAAGTGGCTACCCGCATCGCCTTTTGGGTTAGGTATACCTTACCATACTTAATAGGAGATGGAAGGTGGCTTAATGAGCGTGGTAGGAGATCCCGCAGTGGCGCTGGAGCAGATGCGCGCGCGGTCATTGGTTCGGCAGATGCTTACAGGTAAGGCCGCTGTCACGTTAACCGCCTATCAACGAGGAGAAGCTCTCACCTCAGTGCTACATGGGTTATCAAAAACTGGCGACTTCATTGTCGTAGATTTTGTTGAGATGCATGAATGCTCGGGTGCTTTTTGCTCTTATGATCCGATAGAAGTGCGAGTAGATCTTTATAAAGACTCCGCAGAAATCATGCTTCCGATGCAGGTAGCGTCGGCGCATATGCTGGGGCAGTTGCAGTGGTATTCGCATGAGGCAGATATTGATAATCTCCAGTTGCGGGACGATCTGTCGCAAGCTATCTCTGACTTCCCCGGATATGTCAGAGTGGGGGTAATCGCTGCAGAGCGAATAATTCTCCATGATGTTGATGGGGTATCGTCCTTTAATTTCGCAGAACTCGATACGGCGATAGTTGACGGTGATGCTACCGCTGAGAGCTTCCTGGATCAGATGTATGCGGCGGGGCGCGAGTCTATGGCGTTGGTTTCGGATGCGGTGATTGCAGGGTTGGTTCCTGGAACGGTATCGCTGCTGGCTATTTCCGATGATGTTTGCGCTGAATTGGAGCAGTCTTACTGTCTTGATGTCACAGTCAGTGGTGTGACGTTATTGCGGTTAACTGAACGTGCCGCATACGCCGTTTTTATTCCTGTTGATCTTTCCTGCGAAGCAGATTTATTGCCAGATGCTTGGCGACAGCTTATTGTCGATGCGGAAATGTCTCGACGAGCATATATGGCTCATTAGTTTATTGTTTATAAAAGGTATAGCCCCCGCTAATTAGCGGGGGCTATACCTTTTATAAAGCTAGTTTATTTAGGCGATCTCGAAAGAGGCGCAAGCGGCGTCAGCGGTGATGCCGATTCCGTCAGCGGTGCACATGAGATCGGCATTGTGCTTGCACTCGATCTGCTGGCAAGCGCCAACCTGACCGGAGGTGGAAGCTACGGGACGACGAGCGTCGAGCTTGATGAAAGTGCCACAGGTAGCGGTCTGCTTTTTGCCGGCAATCGTGATGGCGAGAGCAGTGCAGCCGTGGTTGTTGTATGAGCACGCGGTGGTGGTGCAGGTTTTGACAGCTGTGGAGTTCATGGCTGGCCCCTCTGAGTTAGTTTTACATCTGATATTTAAAAGAATAATCATTAAAAAATATGCTGCAACGCAGGAAAACCTTACCTAATGATAAAAGAATATAAAGCCCTATTAAATGTTTTGAAAATGATTTAATTGCTTATTTATTTAATAAACATAGGTGTTTCTAAAAGCTGGTTAGGTGCTGGCGCTAGTGCGAGTAGGGCAAGGAGTTGGTGATCAATATGGTGGCGCTTGGCGTTATAACTGAGCAGAAGTGTCAGAATAGAGGTGACTAGACAGTTGCTGACTAGAAGTCAGTTACGCCGATTCAGGAGGATCACATGCTGTTGAGCGACCGCGACCTGCGCTCTGGAATTGATTCGGGACGTATCGTTCTTGATCCGTGGGAGCCAGAGATGGTGCAACCCTCCAGTATCGATGTGCGATTAGATGTTGCTTTCAGAGTATTTGAGAATCATCGCTATCCGATGATTGATCCGCGTCAAGAGCAATCACGGCTAACTCGCGAAGTTATTCCTGCCGCAGGTGAGCCATTCATGCTTCACCCGGGAGAGTTCGTGTTAGCAGCCACTTATGAATGTGTGACTTTGCCCGATGATATTGCTGCTCGGCTGGAAGGAAAATCTTCGTTAGGTCGTCTGGGGTTAGTAACCCACTCTACGGCTGGATTTATTGATCCAGGTTTCACTGGGCATATCACTTTAGAACTTTCGAATGTTGCGACGCTTCCCATCGCGTTATGGCCGGGCATGAAAATTGGTCAGTTGTGCTTCTTCCAGCTTTCATCAGCAGCAGAGAAACCTTATGGGCAAGGTGCAACATTCTCTCGCTATCAAGGGCAGCGAGGCCCTACGGCGTCAAGATCATGGCAGAACTTCCATCTAACCGATATTCCGCGCGACTGAAAGTAAATAAAAAGCCGGGCCAGAGCGTCGCTGCTCTATGGCCCGGCTTATATCGTTACCGACAGTCAAAAATAGGGGGATAGCTATCAGTAACGGATCTATAGGATTAATGTCCTCCGCTGTGGGGCAGTCCAGCAGCTTTATCTAGCGAAACTCGCGGCCCTAGCTCTCGTTCTAGGGGCGATATACGAGGTGCTAGCAGCAGCGGCTGGGATGCGTCTGTGGGAATCGCTTCCAAGGGCATTGCTAGCGAAGCTGAACCAATATTGATATCTGGTTCAGGTGCTGCTTCCACGGTTATAAGAGGCGCAACTGGCGCCGCTAGAAGAGGAGCGGCTGCTGGAGCTGTCGTTACTGTTTCTGGCTTAGCTGGAGTGGTTATCGTTGGTTTAGCAGCTAAGGCTGTGGGTGTTGCCGTGGTTGCTGAAACCGCAGCTTTTAGTGTTGCCTTTACCGTTGGTGAAGAGGTAGCTGGGGCAATAGGTGTTGTTTTTGGCGTAACTGTTGGGGTGGGAGTTGAAGTTACCTTAACAGTTGGCGTTGGCGTTGGCGTTGGCGTTGGCGTTGGTGTCGGGGTGGGGGTGGCGGCGGGGGCTGCCGACGGAGCCACTGGAACGACATTGAGCGCGTAGAGATTGTAGGTAGCCATAATCTTTACGATTTTGGCTACATATTCGGGGTCTGTTGCGTAGCCGGCATTCTTTATTTCCGTGATGAACCTTACGGGATCATTTACGTAGTTGAAAGCATTTTTGTAACGAGAGTTTTCGGTAAGGAAAAGCCCGTAGTCGGCAAAACTCATTTCGTCGGATTCGTAGGTGCGGAACGGGCTGACCTGAGAGGTCCAGCCAGTGTTGCTATACCATTCTCCAGAGTTCATATTGATGCAACCAGATTGATATTGGCTTACATAGTTACGGCTGCATTTGATTCCGAAATAATTGCGGTAATTGCTAGAGAGGCTAGAGCGACCCCAGCCAGATTCCAGAATCGATTGAGCCATCGCTACTGAAGCGGGTACGCCGTAGCGTAGCTGCACACTTTGGGCTGCTGCTTTGTGGGCGGCAATGTAATCCTCAGTGGCAGTGGTGGCTGCGCGAGCCGAGGTGCTCGGCAGCAGCGCCGTAGCTCCCAGTGCAAGCGCTGTTATAGGAGCAATCCAGGAGAGTTGTCGCATTTTCACTAGCGAACCATCTCTTAGAACCTAATGTTATGTCCACTATCGCCCTCGAGTATGAGGTGAGACTTTAGAGTAGCTTGAGATGGTGTTACTTCATTTTTGATGATGTCAGGTGTTTTATAAATCTATAAGGTGTTGATCCAGTAAACATTACTGAAAGATAAAAAATTATTATCTGGCGATGCAGGATATAGAAAACTGCTAAAAATAAACCAGCTATCGCAAAGTATAGGAATACCGGGTACTCTTCTGGGGGTTCGGGAAGCGAAGAGTTAATTGCAGTATATATACCCAACATTACTAGGCACGTTAACGAAAGCAAGATGGGGATAAATGATAAAATTCTATGTTCTGAATTAAAGCCGTTTAGGAAGTTGATTAAAATAACTGTCGAGGCAATGGTAGCTATGGCTAGAGATATTGAAAAAGATTTCTGAGCTTTAGTATAACTAGACATAGATAAACCTTGCTTGGTTGGAAGTTCCGCTTCTACTTAAGAAGTTTAGATCTAGAGTAGCTTCGTAGCGACAGATCGTAGCGGAAGTCTAATCTCAAACCGCGTATCTCCAGGGTTAGAGCAGCAAATAATGCTGCCACCGTGAGCTTCAACTACTCCGCGAGCAATAGCTAACCCCAGACCCGAAGATCCACCGGTTTGATTGCGTTGACGACTGGGATCGGCTCTCATGAAACGCTCGAAAACTTTTTCTTGTAGCTCTGCTGGAATACCCGGACCGTTATCTGTAACCACAAGTAGCGCATGATCTTCTTCTAAGCGGCAAGAAGTAGTCACAACAGTTCCAGCGGGAGTATGGGTGCGGGCATTCGTTAACAGGTTGACTACGACTTGTTGCAGGCGATGCTGGTCTGCTGGTGCAATAACTGGTTCATCGGGCAAATCCAGTCGCCATTGATGGTCGGGTCCGGCGACATGGGCATCGCTTACTGCCATCACAATAAGTTCTGTCAGATCGACGTCGCTAATAGCTAGGACCGGCTGATTATCGAGGTGTGCTAGTAACAACATGTCTTCCACTAGCGCACTCATACGTTCCGACTCTGCCTCAATGCGAGACATCGCAAAAGCGGTATCTGTTGGTAGCAGATCTCGTTCTCGGCGAGTAATTTCGGAATAGCCGCGAATGGAAGCTAACGGATTACGTAATTCGTGACTGGCATCAGCTACGAATTGGCGAACTTTTGTTTCTGAAATATGGCGAGAAGTTAGTGCATGATCAACGTGATCGAGCATATGGTTGAATGCGTTCGATAATCCAACTACTTCAGTAGGTTGAGCTTCTGATATTGGAACCCGGATAGGGAGTTCTACGTCGCCTTTATCTAGCTCAAGCTTGGTTACGTCATTGGCGGCTGCGGCAAGTTTATGAAGCGGCTTCAAAGAACTGCGCACAACCCCTCGTACGAAGAAAATAGATGCAATGCTGGCGACGGTAGCAATAGCAAACTCTGCCAGAAGTACCGCTGTCATCTGATGCTGAACCCCTGACATTGGCAGGGCTATTACCACCAAGGCAGGTTGCGTTAGAGTGCTTTGATTGGGTCTAAGTATTGGTTCGGGGATGTCGCTGCTAGGGCGTTGAGTGCAAGATATGACTCGGTAAAGACCAGTACTTAGATTGGTTGTGTGATTTTTGCCATCATGAGGCGTCGCTAATAGCGTGGCGAGGTCATTCCCACTAACGGTAATCACAGGCTGGCTCACATCGTCGGTAACCTGCGAAGCTGTAATCACACCGGTGGAGTCTTGGGTTATCGCTATTGTTCCTACTGCTTTACCGGCATGTTGGAATCTAGGATTATCGCCGCCAGGTTTGCGTCCACTATCAAATTCGCGACGCGCCGAATCACTCAGATCGCTATCGAGACTACGAACTGTTGCTACATATATTGCTGCAGAAGCAAGAGCTCCCATCAAGAGCGAAAGCAGAGCTACTAGGGCAACTACTCGTAAGATTAGTTGCCTACTTAAAGACCCTTTAGCAAGGCTAGGGGGCTGAGTATTTACCGAGGTATTCACTCTGTTGCAGACCTTAAGACAT
The DNA here is from genome assembly GCA_051654905.1 of Propionibacteriaceae bacterium. Taxonomy (GTDB): domain Bacteria; phylum Actinomycetota; class Actinomycetes; order Propionibacteriales; family Propionibacteriaceae; genus JBOFIQ01. Next base: position 245,804 of record JBOFYY010000158.1, on the reverse strand, counting down.
ATCCGGCGCCGCGAACGGTATGAATCATAGGAGCGCGGTTGGCATCAACTTTTTTGCGTAGGTAGCTGATGTAAAGCTCTACGACATTGGCTTGACCGCCAAAGTCGTAGTTCCATACTCGGTCCAGAATCTGTGCTTTGGAGAGCACGCGACGAGGGTTACGCATTAGATAGCGCAGAAGTTCAAATTCGGTAGCGGTTAGCTGGATATCGCTTCCAGCCCGACTAACTTCGTGGGAATCTTCGTCAAGAATGAGATCCCCTACAACTAGTTGAGATTCGCTGCGGGCAGTAGTGGCTCCGGAGCGACGTAGTAGAGCCCTAAGCCGAGCTACTACTTCTTCTAGGGAGAAAGGTTTAGTGACGTAATCATCGCCGCCGGCTGTTAGTCCATGAATACGATCTTCGACGGTGTCGCGAGCGGTGAGGAAAATAACAGGAACATCGGGCTGCTCGGTGCGGATGCGTCGCATGATTTCGAGCCCATCAAAATCGGGGAGCATCATGTCTAGGACGATGGCATCTGGGCGAATATCGCGAGCAGCTTTAACTGCCCCTAGTCCGGTGCTAGCGGTAGTGACCTGCCAGCCTTCGTAGCGCATTGCCATAGAGAGAAGTTCGGTCAGGCTCGCTTCGTCATCAACAGCAAGAATACGAATAGGGGTGCCGTCTGGGTGGGTGAGGGCGGCGGGGCGGAGATTCTCTGGCATGTATTTATTGTGGCATCACAATGCCTTCACAGACCCATGAATTTGCTGTGTACTTGCTGTGAGTTGAAAAATAGTGATTTTTGAGACGAAACTAGGGTCGGTAATAGTGAGAGTTGTAGTTGCTGCAAATATTGGCAGAAAGCCAGAATCTCTGCTGGGGTAGGTTTGGGAACGAAACGCTTTCTCACGTAGATTGGGATTGTGAGTGCCCACGAAAAACTACCTCATCCGCATACGCGCCCAGTTGTGCGGGAGATGCGTCATGATCCGGGAGAGCGTCCCTTTATTGTGATTTGGGAGGTGACGCGGGCGTGTGCGCTGGTCTGCCGCCATTGTCGCGCGGACGCCCAAAAAGCTGGTCATCCTAATCAACTTACGACCGAGCAGGGCAAGAAACTTCTTGATGAGTTAGCAAGTTTTGGTACGCCACGGCCGCTAGTTGTTCTTACTGGTGGTGATCCTTTTGAGCGGGAAGACCTTACCGAACTAACTGCTTATGGCACCTCTATCGGGTTATCGGTATCGCTGTCGCCGTCGGTTACTCCAAAGCTGACCCGAGAGCGGGTAAGCGCTTTGCGGGCAGCTGGTGGCAAGGCGATGTCAGTATCTCTCGACGGTGCGGTAGCGGCGACACATGATGCTTTCCGGGGTTTTGTGGGCACCTTTGATAAGACGGTAGCGGCAGCGCACATGATCGTCGAAGAAGGTTTCCGGCTACAGGTTAATACGACGGTCACTAAGAACAATGTGCGAGAACTTCCAGCACTGTTAGCTGACGTTCTCGGTATGGGCGCACATATGTGGTACGTCTTTTTCTTGGTTCCTACGGGGCGTGGAGCAGGTTTGAATGCGCTCGATTCCAAAGAAAAAGAAGATGTGCTGCATTGGCTGCATGATGTTTCGGATCGTATTGCTATTAAAACAACTGAGGCGCCGCAGTATCGTCGGGTTGCTTTGCAGCGAGATAGCGCCAAAGCGCAAGGTACGACGATTCAGCGCGGCGAATTACATGCATGGTTGACTCAAGAGACGGCTCGACTGATTGGTGCAGCTCCAGAAAAGCCGCGTCCACCGCGTCCGCCGATGGCAGTGAACTCTGGTTCGGGCTTTGCTTTCGTAGATCATTTGGGAGATGTCTATCCTTCGGGGTTCCTTCCTTTTGTGTGCGGCAACGTGAAAGATCAGCCTTTCCCGGAGATTTATCGCACGGCGGAGATGCTGATTTCGTTACGAACTCCAGGGAGTTTTCACGGTAAATGTGGAGTGTGTGATTACAACACAGTTTGTGGCGGATCGCGTTCGCATGCCTACGCAGTTACTGGAGATCCATTAGGCTCTGACCCAACTTGTGAGTACGTTCCAGCAGGGTTATTGGGTGAAAAATCGGTGCAATAAATAACTTTTTTGGGGCGACGCGCCGAAAAATCCTTGATTTCCGGGAAATTTAGGAAATCTATCTCTAGTCTTTTCAGAGTCAACACGATACACAAACTCTCAAGGAGCAACATGAACCGCACCGAGCTCGTGAAGGCGATCGCTGAGAAGGCTGGCACCACGCAGGCTGCCGCTTCCGAGATCCTCGACGCTTTTGGCGCCGTCCTCACTGAATCCGCCAAGAAGGGCGAGAAGGTCACCATTCCTGGTCTTCTTTCCATGGAGGTTGTTGATCGCGCCGCTCGTACCGGCCGCAACCCACAGACCGGCGAAGAGATGAAGATCCCAGCTTCTAAGGGCGTTAAGCTTTCTGCTGGTACCACTCTCAAGAGCGCTGCCAAGAAGTAAATCATCTGATTTATTATTTTGTGGTCCGTCTCGGTTTCGAGGCGGGCCACAAGTATGTATAGAAGAAAACCAAAAATGTGAGATGCCTAACAAAATATCCATAACTGAACTAATTTCGGCAAAAGCCCTCTTTCTAGGGGTAACTAATCGTGAATCAACTTATTGGCGCAAGGATTTACGCTTTATAGTGATAAATCAGCTAAGATCTCAATAGTGAGTTTCTTTTCTGCAGTTTTAACTTTGTGGCTTGTTATGGATCCGCTGGGAAATATCCCACTTTTTATTGCGGCACTAAAAACAGTGGAGCCGCATCGTCGGGTCTTAGTTATCGTTAGAGAGCAGTTCATTGCTCTTTTTGTGATGATTGCTTTCCTTTTTCTGGGACGTGGGCTAATGAATGCCCTCCATGTCTCTAACGAGGCATTGACGGTGGCTGGTGGCGTCATCTTGGGTCTTATTGCGGTACGGATGATTTTCCCAACCAGTGACAAGAATCTACGAGAAGATGTCATGGGGGAACCGTTCATCGTTCCACTAGCGGTGCCTTATACGGCTGGACCTTCACTACTTGCGACTGAAATGCTCTTTGTTTCCAATGAGCCAGGACGAATGACATTCTGGCTGTTAGCGCTAATCGTTGCATGGTTTTTCTCGGCTATTTTGCTTGTTTCCTGTGGCTGGTTCCAGCGTTACTTGGGTGAGCGCTTCATGACGGCAATAGAGCGTTTGATGGGTATGTTGCTGGCGGTTATCTCTACACAGATGTTCCTATCAGGTATTCAGTTATTCTTTGCCCGCTAGTCGTAGGTAAGTAATTTTCGGCATTCCGCAAGAGTTGAGTCGATCTGGCTCAACTCTTGCGGAATAATTTTTCTAGTGGCATAGTTGAGTCAGGTGAACTCAAGTTTGGTTAATCCAAATTACAGTTCTTCCAGATCAACTTATTAGCAAGTCACACATGGAGGCCTTACTCATGGCACGTGCAGTCGGCATCGACCTAGGCACTACTAACTCTGTCGTCGCAGTTCTTGAAGGCGGCGAGCCTACCGTCATCCCTAATGCCGAAGGCGCCCGTACGACGCCGTCGGTGGTTGCTTTCGGAGCTAACGGCGAAGTTCTCGTCGGCGAGGTAGCAAAGCGTCAGGCAGTTCGTAACATTGACCGCACCATTCGCTCGGTCAAGCGTCATATGGGAACCACTTGGTCGATCAATATCGACGATAAGGATTACCAGCCGCAGCAAATCTCAGCTTTTGTACTACAGAAGCTCAAGCGCGATGCAGAAGCATACCTTGGCGAACCAGTAACTAACGCTGTTATCACGGTTCCGGCTTACTTCTCAGACGCAGAACGTCAGGCAACCAAAGAAGCTGGCGAAATTGCAGGTTTGACCGTTGATCGTATTATCAACGAACCGACTGCTGCTGCTTTGGCTTACGGCCTAGATAAGGGCGATCAAGAGCACACCGTTTTGGTCTTTGACCTTGGTGGCGGTACTTTCGACGTCTCGTTGCTAGAGATCTCCGACGGCGTATTCGAGGTGAAAGCAACCAAGGGCGATAACCGTCTTGGCGGCGATGACTGGGATCAGCGGATTGTCGATTGGATGGTCAAGAACTTCCAGAATGCTAACGGCATTGATCTGTCCAAGGACAAGATGGCAAGCCAGCGCCTTCAGGAAGCTGCCGAGCGTGCCAAGATTGAGCTTTCCAGCGCTCAAGAGACCATGATTAACCTGCCTTACATCACTGCCGGAGCTGAAGGCCCGATGCACTTGGAGGAGAAGCTCACTCGTGCTGAGTTCCAGCGGATGACTCAGGATCTTCTAGATCGTTGCCGTGCTCCGTTCAACGCTGTTATTGCTGATGCCAAGACTGGTGTCGACAAGATTGATCAGGTGCTGTTGGTAGGCGGCTCAACCCGTATGCCTGCTGTTGCTGACCTAGTCAAGGAACTAACTGGCGGCAAGGAACCAAACAAGTCAGTAAACCCCGATGAAGTTGTTGCCTTGGGTGCTTCGCTTCAAGCCGGTGTGTTGAAGGGTGAAGTTAAGGATGTGCTGCTCCTTGACGTAACCCCACTATCGCTAGGTATTGAGACTAAGGGTGGCGTGATGACTAAGATCATCGAGCGCAACACCACGATCCCAACCAAGCGTTCTGAGGTCTTCACCACCGCCGAAGATAACCAGCCGTCAGTAATGATTCAGGTATTCCAAGGTGAGCGCGATTTTGCTCGTGACAACAAGTCTCTAGGCAACTTCGACCTCAATGGTTTGATGCCGGCTCCACGGGGACTACCGCAGATCGAGGTTACTTTCGATATCGACGCTAACGGTATCGTCCATGTTGCTGCTAAGGACATGGCCACTGGCAAAGAGCAGTCGATGACTGTAACTGGTGGTTCTGCTCTTGGTAAAGATGATATCGAGCGCATGGTTAAAGAAGCTGAAGCTCATGCTGATGAAGATCGCAAGCGTCGCGAGAGCGTCGAAATGCGTAACGAAGCTGACGGCTTGGCCTTCCGCACTGAGAAACTCCTTGATGAGCATGGCGAAACTTTGACCGATGAGATCAAGGCTCCTGTCCAGGAAGCTCTAGAGGTTTTGAAGGAAGCTCTTAAGGGCACCGATAACGATGATGCGGTCAAGGCTGCTATGGAAGACCTCAATACAAAGGCTGCTGCTGTGGGTCAGGCTGTCTATACAGCTGCTCAGCAGCAAGCTGCAGCTCAAAGCGAAGCTGACGCCAGCTCCGCTAAGAGCGATGATGATGTCGTAGATGCCGAGATCGTCGAAGACGATAACGACGCCAAGTAAGTGATTCTGGGCCCGAGACATTGTTCTCGGGCCCAGAATCACCGTTATTTTACGTATTTCTTTAAGTTTTCAGGAGAAACCAACTCATGACGCATGTTCCCGGCGATGAGCCTATTGATGCTGCTCTCGAAGCGCTGCTTGCAGAAGAAGCAGCCAAAGAAAGTGGTATCGATACCGGCGATAGTGCTGTTGACGAAGCAGTAGTTACCGGTGACGCTGATGTTAGCCAAACAGCGGATGTAGACCCACTAGCTGATGCTGAGCGCCAGCTGCGGGAACGTACTGAAGATTTACAGCGGGTTCAAGCCGAATATATGAACTACAAGCGTCGGGTTGATCGGGATCGCGAAGTTGCTAAGCAGTCCGGTATCGAAAAAGTTATGACCGAGCTGTTGCCGGTTTTAGACGCTATTGCTATGGCAGGGCAACATGATGAATTAACTGGTGGTTTCAAAGCTGTCGCAGATGAGCTAATAAAAGTAACCACAAAGTTTGGTATTGAAACTTATGGACAGGCGGGGGATATTTTTGATCCGCAAATTCATGATGCACTGATGCAAGTTCCTGGCGAACAGGGGCAAACAGATCCACTAGTAGCGCAAGTTCTGCAGGCTGGATATCGGTTAGGTGATCGGATCGTGCGTCATGCGCGCGTAGCAGTTGCTGAACCAGCGTAAATCCAGATATCAGATCGTTAGGAGGGGAGACGTCATATGAGTACCAAAGATTACATGGATAAGGATTATTACAAGATCCTTGGCGTCTCCAAGGGCGCTAGCGCAGACGATATCAAAAAAGCATTCCGCAAAATTGCTCGCCAGAATCATCCAGATCAGCATCCAGGCGATACTGCCGCAGAGCGGCGTTTTAAGGAGGCATCGGAAGCTAATACCGTGCTTTCGGATCCTGAAAAACGGAAAGAATACGATCAGATTCGGATGCTTTCTGGTGCCGGCGGGGCTTTTCGGAACTTTGGTCGAGGTGGCGGCGCGCAAGCTAATGCTGCCGGATTTGAAGACCTTTTTGCTCAAGCTAGCCGAATGGGTTCCGACGGTGGGTTAGGCGATCTACTGGGAGGTTTGTTTTCAGGTAGGGGAGCTTCTCCTCGCCAACAACCCAAACAAGGTGCTGATGTCGAAACCAAGACGACTATCTCTTTTGAACAGGCCTTAGCTGGTGCGACTGTTTCGTTGAAACGTGCCTCAGATGAGCCTTGTTCTTCTTGTCAGGGCACGGGAGCTCGTCCTGGCTCAAACTCCCATGTGTGTCAGTCCTGTCAAGGCTCTGGTTCAACGACGGCAACGAAGGGCGGGGTTTTTAGTTCTTCGGAAACTTGCCGCAGTTGTCATGGGCGGGGGATGACGATTGATGATCCTTGTTTGTACTGCCATGGCTTAGGCCGCGGGCAAGCAACTCATACTATCCAGGCACGTATTCCTGCTGGAGTTACTGATGGGCAGCGAATTCGCTTGAAAGGAAAAGGTCTTCCCGGTAGTGACGGAGGCCCTGCTGGCGATCTTTACGTGACAGTGAAAGTAACTCCGCACCAAACTTTTGGTCGAGAAGGACAGGATCTGACGGTAACAGTTCCGATTACCTTTGTAGAGGCTAGTTTTGGGGCAACTGTTGAAGTTCCCACGCTTACTTCTGACAACGTAAAGGTGAAGATTCCTGCGGGAACTCCCAGCGGGCGAGTGCTACGAGTCCGTGGCAAAGGTAGTAAGCGCAGTGACGGTACACATGGTGATCTGTTGGTAACAGTGGCTATTGTGTTACCAGAATCTCTTAGCGAACAGGCTCAAATAGCTTTAGAAACCTATGCGCAAGAGACAGCTGATTTTCAGCCGCGGGGAATCTAAGCCATGGGGAATCTGCCAGATTTGATGGATCGGGATACTCCGATTTTTGTGATTAGTGTTGCGGCACATCTTTCTGGCATGCATCCGCAAACCTTGCGCCAATACGATCGGCTGGGGTTGGTATCTCCTAAGCGAGCGCGTGGGCGAGGGCGGCGTTATTCGATGGCTGATATTTCTCGGCTACGGCTAGTGCAACGATTAAGCCAAGACGAAGGTATTAACTTGCCGGGGATTCGTCGGATTCTAGAAATGAATCAGCTAGTTGAAGAGCAGCAGCGTGAAATTGAGAGACTGCAAGAGACGCTAACGGCGTCGCTAGCAGCTAAAGCTGGCCCGCGATTATTCACTGCGACAGAAGCAGGCGATGTGCGCTTAGGGCATAAGCGGCGCGCTATTGCAGCATTGACGCGCTCCTAGCTGCCCGCGATGTTATACAATCCGAATTTAACAGAATAAATTTTATTGAGATCTATTGACTTGTATAGCTAACTGTGGTTAGCCTCTACATAAGATATAGTGCAAAGGTGCATTATGGATAATCGGAAAAGTGGAATAAATATGAAGAAATTCAGTTTTTGATGGCGCCAATGCTTGCTATTGGTAATCTAGCTCTAATGGCAAGTGCGAATGCTATTGAAATGCAACCGAAAGAAACAGCTACTCCTACTGTAGTGAAAGTTTCTGATTATAAAGATCCCTATAAATACTTAGTTGCCAGCGGAGATGGATGGGATATTTATTCTAAGATTCCAGTGCAGAATGTAAATGCTATGGGTGGCAATACTGGCGAAGATCTTTCTACTGTAACTCCAACTGGTGTTAATTTTGGTGGATGTAACTGGGGTGGATGCAAGTTGGTGCTATCTAGGACTACCACTAGACAGGTGGCTAATGGTGTTTCTCGCTACGCGAATCTTTCCGCCGGAGCGATAGCGGGAGCATTTGGAGTCGCCTGCGCTCCTATCGGGGGTGTAGGAGCTGCTGTTTGTGCTGGCTTGGGGTATATGTATGGAGGATATGCTATCGACCAATTTATTGCTGCAAGAAACGAAGGTAATTGTATATCTGTTCGGTATAATCCTATAATTCCGGCAGCTTCGTCTTTTTTTGGTATCGATAATAGCTCTGCTTGTCACGATTAAGGATATGTATTGTGTATAAGAAGATGGCTTTATGGTTCGTAGTTTTTCTTGCTGGAGCTTTTGTTTTAGATCTACTCAAAGTTGATCGATTCCTGATCAGGGGCGGCTACATCGGAATCGGACTTATTGTTCTAGCTATCATCATTGAGCGCAGCAAAAAGATTAAAAACTAATTTAATTCTTTATTGGTGCAACTCATATTTTTAAGATGAGTTGCACCAACAGGATTTTTGCAATAGTTCCTGCCGCAAAAAGAGCGCCGTAAGCAGAGTCGATCCGTTCATCGTTAATAAGTGAATTGGCGTAGGAAAGAATCGCTGGCTGCCCCACAAATCCAGCAAAAGCTCCAGTGGCACGTTGCGCAGAAAGATCGATTATCCGAGCAATAACCAACAGCACTACTCCACCTGAGACAAGAGTTATGCCAGATATAACTACGGTTACTATCCCAGTAGTGGTAAATGCGTGTTGGATCATTGGGGTGCCGGTTGCTAAGCCAATGCAGGATAAGAAAATCATGAGTCCCAGCTGTCGCAAGGTGGCGTTGACAGCATGCGGTAAATCCCACCGTAGCGGACCAGTACGATGCAATGCGCCTAAAATCATCCCGACGATCAGTGACCCGGCGGCTGCTCCTAGACAGAGATTAATTCCTCCGGGGAGCGGAATCGTAACTGACCCAGCAGCTAACCCCATTGCAGCGCCAAGACCCAACGTAACAGCATCAATATGATGAACTCTACGATCGGAGTCACCAAAAAATTCGCTAGCTTCTCCCATGCGTTCAGCTGGAACAACTGCAAGAATCCGATCACCTAGTTGCAGAATAAAAGCGTCCCGAGCGAGCATATCTAGATCATTGCGACGTACCCGAGTCACAATTCCGTTAAGTCTTCCTGCAATGTTAAGGTCAGCGATACTGCGTCCAGCTAGATCTGGGTTAGAAACTAAGAAACGGCGAAAATCTACCTCACGTCTTTGGTCAGTGAGCCGTCGTGGCGAAGGATGGCCAAGCGCAGCAATAGCGTTTGCTACGTCGTCAGGATTGCCAACAATAAGTACTTCGTCATTAATGTCAAGATGATCCCCGGCGCGTAACACCCGCATAGTGTCGCCACGACGCAGATAAGAGATTTTGATATCCTCACTTGCCCATCCGGGAATCGCGGTTAGCTCAGTGCGGTTATCAACAACGACGGTGGTGGCAGTCAACCCAGCTTCTGCCAAGGAAATATTGTCGCGGCGAGCTGGCCATCGACGTTTAGCGACCATGGCTACCATCGCCATACCCACTATGACGCCAGTAGGGTAGGCGAGTGCGTAACCCACCAGCGTGTGCGGATCATTGTTAGTAGCAGTTGTTGCGGCGTCGATAGCTGGTGAAGTGAGAACACCGGTAAAGATACCGGCAGCTCCGGCAGGCGAAATTCCTGTTATGCGACAAAGGCTGCTAGCGATAAGGGCAGTGATCCCAAGGGCAAAAATTCCACTAAGAATGAGATTCCACTGGCGTCGTAAATCTGACAAAAATGTAGATCCAGCGCTGAGTCCAACGGTATAGCAGAAGAGCACAACTCCTAGCTGTTTTACGGTAGTGAGTCCTGCTCCTAGGCGTGGATCAAGAGCACCTAATAGTAATCCGATAAATAATGCCCCTGCAGCGCCAAAACGCAGTGGACCGAAAGGAATCTGCCCAAAGAGCGCGCCCAAAGCCAGCACCAGCATCAAAGTTAGTAGTTGGTGGGCGGCAAGGAATGAGATCACGCGAGGCTCCTAGTAAAGAAGGATTGCTCCTTTATTCTCTCACTTGCAGACGCTGACTGTAGCGACGTCGTATGCTGGCGGGGACACTGTGCTTAATTAAATGGGAATAACTCGGTTCGTTTCAGAGTTGAGTGGAGTAGACTCAACTCTGTTGAGAGATGAAACTATCGTCTTACGAAGGAGCACTACAACGACCATGGACATCACGAATCTGACCGCTAAGAGCCAAGATGCAGTTTCAACTGCGCTGCGTGAGGCTCTTATCCAAGGGAATCCATACGCCGAACCTAGCCATTTACTACATGCGCTGCTAATGGTTCCTGACAATACTGTCGGCGCTCTCTTACACGCTGTCAGTGTTGATCCAACTGATGTAGTTACTGCTACTAAACGCTTAGTGGCAAAGCTACCTAGCGCCCAAGGTAATTCCGTGCAGCAACCACAGCTATCGGGAGCATTCCTGCGAGTATTAGCTGATGCGCAGAGTCGTTCTCAGCGGTTAGGGGATCTTTTTGTTGCCACCGAACACTTATTGATTGCACTAGCTGCGGTTTCATCTGATGTCAGCAAAATGTTGAAAGACTTAGGTGTTTCTCCAAACGAGCTGGAGCAGCAGTTCAACCAAAGTCGTGGCGATAACCGAGTAACTTCGCAAGCTCAAGAAGGCTCAGAGTCTTCGTTGGATAAATACTCTATTGATCTGACCGCTAAAGCTAGAGACGGCAAACTCGATCCAGTTATTGGCCGAGATCAAGAAATTCGTCGAGTGGTTCAGGTACTGTCGCGGCGTACCAAAAATAATCCAGTACTTATTGGAGAGCCAGGCGTAGGTAAAACTGCTGTTGTGGAAGGGCTAGCGCAGCGGATCGTCGCCGGAGATGTTCCTGACAGCTTGAAAGGGAGACGGCTAGTTTCGCTCGACCTTGCCAGCATGGTTGCTGGTGCAAAATATCGGGGCGAATTTGAAGAGCGTCTCAAGATGGTTCTTAGCGAGATCAAAGAAGCCGAAGGTCAGGTCATCACCTTTATTGATGAGCTACATACTGTTGTAGGCGCTGGAGCTAGCGGCGACAGTGCCATGGATGCGGGCAATATGCTCAAACCAATGTTGGCGCGCGGGGAGCTTCGCCTCATCGGCGCTACCACCCTCGACGAATATCGAGAACGCATTGAGAAAGACCCAGCCCTAGAGCGTCGTTTTCAGCAGGTTTATGTAGGGGAACCTACCGTTGAGGACACCGTAGCGATTCTGCGTGGGCTGCGAGAGCGCTACGAAGCCCACCACAAAGTAGCTATCACTGATGCTGCTTTGGTCGCGGCGGCGACGCTATCGAATCGGTACATTACGAGCCGACAACTGCCAGATAAAGCCATTGATCTAGTGGACGAGGCAGCCAGCCGGTTGCGAATGGAGATTGATTCTTCGCCCGAGGAGATCGATCAGTTGCGGCGCCAAGTAGACCGGATGACGATGGAGCAGTTGGCGCTCGGTAAAGAAGAAGACGCTGCTAGTAAAGATCGTTACCAGCGACTTTCTAGTGATCTAGCTAATGTGCAAGAAACATTGCGGGGTTTGGAAGCTCGTTGGGAGGCTGAAAAGCAAGGCCTCAACCGTGTCGGAGAATTGCGTACCCAGATTGATCAAGCTCGGGTTGAGGCAGAGCGTTTTCAGCGGGAAGGGCAGCTAGATAAAGCCTCTGAGATCTTGTACGGAGTGATTCCACAGCTGCAAACTGAGCTAGAGCAAGCAGATAGCAGTGCTGTGGTCATCGAAAAAATGGTCTCAGATGAAGTAGGTCCTGCCGATATTGCTGAGGTGGTATCTAACTGGACGGGCATCCCGGTAGGGAAAATGCTGCAAGGAGAATCTGAGAAACTGCTGGAAATGGAAGTCTATGTGGGGCGTCGTCTCATTGGGCAGAAGCAAGCAGTTAAAGAAGTTTCAGATGCAGTACGGCGAGCGCGGGCTGGAATTAGCGACCCGAACCGTCCTACTGGATCATTCCTTTTCTTGGGGCCAACTGGTGTTGGAAAAACTGAGCTAGCTAAATCTTTAGCAGAGTTCTTATTTGACGACGAACGTGCGATGGTTCGGATCGATATGTCTGAATATGCTGAAAAACATGCGGTGTCTCGGCTGGTAGGTGCACCTCCTGGCTATGTGGGATATGAGGAAGGCGGTCAGCTAACCGAAGCAGTCCGACGTCGCCCGTATTCAGTGGTGCTACTTGATGAGGTAGAGAAAGCACATCCCGAAGTTTTCAATATCTTGTTGCAGGTACTCGACGATGGTCGGTTGACTGATGGTCAAGGTCGTACAGTTGATTTCCGAAATACGATCTTGATTCTCACTTCAAACCTGGGGTCACAGTTCATGGCAGATGCTGCTCTTGATGCGACTGTTAAAAAAGAAGCAGTCATGGGTGTGGTTCGGCAACACTTCAAGCCAGAGTTCTTGAACCGGCTGGATGGGATTGTGACATTTGATCCACTCGCCCAAGAGGACTTGCGGCATATTGTCGATTTAACGATTTCGCGCTTGAATGAGCGGATAGCTGATCGTCGTATCCGAATTGAAATGACTGATGCAGCTAAAGATTGGTTGGCTATGACCGGATTCGATCCTATCTACGGCGCACGACCTTTGCGTAGGCTTGTGCAATCGACGGTGGAGGATCAAGTGGCGCGACTTTTGCTTTCCGGGCAGGTACGAGACGGCGCGGTTGTTAATTTTGATGTTGTCGATGCGGAGCTTGCCGTTACGAGCGTGAGCTGACGTGGGGCGAAAACGCGCTAAGGAGGATGTCGCGGCTGGGAGTGTTCCGGGCCGCGACATCGCCATGATTGCTGATCCGGATCGTCCGGGTTCTTATGTGTTACGAGTGGCTGGAACAGATCAGTCCTATATAGATCTGACAGATCCGTTGCATTTGGAATTTGATTATGTGGAGAAAATCGCTGAAGTTCTCCATGCTTGGCGTCAGCCGCCTCAGCGAATTCGGATTCTGCATATCGGCGGGGGAGGGCTGACGTTGCCGCGGTACGTCGCAGCGACTCGGCCTACTTCGGCGCAGATTGTTTTGGAACCAGATGAAGAATTAACAACTTTGGTGCGGCAGATAGCTCCGTTGCCGGTTCGTAGTGGAATCAAGATCCGTCCACAGGATGGGTTGAGTGGTTTAGCTCAGACCCAGGCAGCTTCTCAGGACGTTATTATGCTAGATGCTTTTGCTGCTGGAGTAGTTCCGGGGGAATTAGCGACAAAAGATTTCTTTGCTTTGGCTGCTGCAACTCTTGCTGTAGATGGAATTTTTGTAGCAAATATAGCTGACCAAGCACCTTTTTATTGGTCTAGACGCTTTGTTGCTGGTATGTATGAAGTTTTTGGGGAAGTAACTTTAGGGGCTTTGACGTCAACCTGGCGTGGGCGTCGTTACGGAAATATGGTGGCGGTAGGGGGTGTGGGCGTTGATATCCGTTACCTGCAGCGCCGAGCGGCTGGGGCTGCTTTTCCTTATCGATGGGTAGCTGGCGATGATATAGCCAAGTGGATATTAGGTTATGCACCATGGAAATCTTGCGATCCAGTATCATCTATGCCGCCTATGGGTTTAATAACTAATTGGTTGGATATCTAAGACTATGCTGAGAATAACGTCACAAGTGCGCTTAAGCCTCTTTAGTGGGGGCACAATAGGGATTGAGAATGATATATTGATACGGTTGCGCCACTATCGGGGGGTGCGGGGAGAGGGGATTAGGCGTGTTGCCTAAAAAATTGCGCGTATCAGCTAGAGTGGCATTGGCATTGGCTTGCATTGTAACTTTCGGGGCGATACCGCAACCCGCAGAAGCCCTTACTTTAAAAGCATTGCCTGATAATATGGTGTCCTATGAAGTCCATGGTGACTTTATGGTAGTTGGCAATGGTTCATTAAAAGCGACCGGTAATAGATCTGGTTATAGCGCCGATTATCTCTATGCAGGTTACAATAATACGGCTGTAGCTAATGATACTTATAATATGGTTAATTATGATAGCGATTCTAATGCGAATACTTTTAATTCATCATCTGCATCGTTTACGATTCCATCTGGCGCTAAAGTTAAGTCTGCGAAACTAGTATGGTCAGGGAATACTGGTACTTATGTTGGAGTTCGCGGAAATACTTGTAATGGACAGAACTTAGCGACAATTCCTAGCACAGCTTCTAATGAGCAGCCCGTCACTGTTGTTATGGGATCTCAGACTGGTACTTATAACCCTAACAACTACCAAAATGATATTGGTAAAGTTTCTGGTAGTAACCCTGAATATTATTCTGCTAATGCGGATGTAACAGGTTTATTTAAGGGATTTGTTGGTGATGGTAATCCTCGAACAATGACAGTTGGTAACGTCTGGGGTGCTCAAGGCTATGGTTGCTATGCTGGCTGGGCATTGCAGATAATATATGATTTTGAACGCTATGATATCTCAGCAACTCCAAATGCTGATGGCTCTAATCCTTCACAGTTGCGCGCGGTATATGCTTTTGAGGGTTATGCTCGTAAGTTTGCTACTGATACAGAACAAACAAAGATCACCTTGAACGGTCTACAACCTCAGGGTAATGGATCTCGAATGGGATCGATAGCCTTTGAAGGCGATGCTTCTATCGGTGGTGATTTTGTTAAGTATACTGACAGTACAACTACTACCCCGCAAGCTTTGGAATCTCCAGGTAGTGGTGATAAAAATAACTACTTCCAATCAGTTTCTGATGGGTCCGTTCCTTTTAACGGGCAAAATACAAAATTTTATAATGGATCTGTTTCGGCATCGTCATCTGCTTTGCCCTGGTTGGTAGCTGGCGATAGTACTATGTCCTTGGAGCTAGGTACAGCTCAGGATTCTTATCTTGTGACGAATGTAGTGGTTTCAGTTCCGCTTGCTGATGTCAAAATCATGAAGACTGCTAAGAATGGTGAACAAGATCAAGCTATAGCTCCTGGGGCAACTCCATCATTCCGTATTACAGTTTATAATTCTGGTTCAGTTGCATTGACTAAATTATCAGTGGCAGATCAGTTAGTGCCACAGTGTATGCGCACAGAAGCGCAAATCTCTGCTTTGATTAAACAGACCTTCCCCCAAGGTAATGGATTTTTACCTGCTGGTGGTTCTATCCAGTATACTTGTGATGCTCCTGCTACTAGTACTGCTTACGATAATAGTGCTTCAGTCAAAGGACAAACTGGAACGAATATTCCAGTAGCGGACTCTAACGTTTCTAAGGTCCTTATCGCTAAATGGGAAGTTAGCAAGGCTCCTAAATATCCTGATGCTCCTATGGGTACGCCTTCTACTTGGGTTATTACAGTAAAAAATACAGGTACTGCTGATATTTTTAATGTAAATGTACAAGATCCAACGGTACCAAATTGTACTAAGTCAGTGGATCAGATTTCTGCAGGTAGTACTTATAGCTACGATTGTATCGGCGCTATTCTAACTGGAACACAAACTAATGGAATTACTGCAACAGGATCTGGGCAGGCAACGTCAGCTTCGGAGAACAAAGTTCCATTAACCTATAAAACTGATAGTCCTGCGGTTATGCAAGCATCTGCTGTTAATATGGAAAAAACTGCCAATAAGTCAGCTGCTGGAGTAAAAGAGTCAGTAACTTACACTTTTACAATCAAAAATACAGGTACTTCGATTTTGAATACTTTAGCAGTAAATGATCCAGAGTTTCCATCGTGCAACAAAACTATTTCTACTCCGCTTGCTCCTGGAGCAACCACAACCTACACCTGTGACGCGATTCCTTTTACTGCTCAAAATTCGACAGCCCATGTGAATCATGCCACGGTAACGGCTACACCACCTTCAGGGCAGGTTGTTACGTCATCTAGCGAAGTTACTGTGGGTAACAAGGCCCTTAAGCTAACTAAGTCAGCAGATACGACAGATGTTAACGGTAATGGTGTTTTGGATTCTGGCGATACCGTCAAGTATTCTTTTTCAGTTCTTAACACGGGTTCAGTTACTTTGACTAAAGTGACAGTTGCTGACCCGAAAGTTACTGGAATTAGCTGTTCGCCTACCACAATCGCTCCAGGCGTTACCGCGAAATGTACTGCTAATCCTTATACCGTGACAGTAGCTGATGTTAATGCGGGAACGTTGGTAAATAGTGCTACTGCTACTAGTACTGCTCCAGACGGAACAACTACTGACGGTGCTGCGCAAGTGACGCTGACCCCAGTTCAGCGGCCAGAAATTAAAATGACAAAGATCGCTAGCCCTAAAACTATAGATAAAGTTGGACAGGTTGTTACCTATACTTTTACGGTTAGCAATACTGGTAATACGACTCTTGCGGGAGTAAATCCCACCGATTCCTTGAAAGATGTTTCGGCATTAGCTTGTAATATTGATGGTGCTGCTAAAACTCTTCCTACTAGCCTTGATCCTGGTAAAAATCTATTATGTACTGCTACTAGAGTTACTCTGCAAAGCGATTTAAATGCTGGAAAGGTAGTAAATACTGCGACAGTTGCTGCTACTTCTCCTAAAGGAACTTCAGTTAGTGCTAATGCTATAGAAACTGTTAATGCTGCCCAGTTTCCCAAAGCTACTTTGGAAAAAACAGCTGATGCTAAAACTTTCGGTGCAGTAGGCCAAGTGGTTAACTATACATTAAAAGCAAAGAATGAAGGTAACGTTGCTTTAACCGGAGTTCAGATTAATGATGGAATGCCTCGTCTTACTAATCGTGTTTGTACTCCAGCTGCTCCTGCTACCTTAGAGCCAGGCAGGGAAATGGTGTGTACAGCATCATTAACTGTTACTCAAAATGACATCGATGGTGGCTCAATTATTAATACGGCTTCATTGTCTGCCACGGCTCCTTCTGGGGCTGCGGTTCCGGTGGATTCTAAGTCGTGGGTAATTGATCCGGCTACTAAGCCAGGACTTGCTTTAGATAAAGTTGCTTCACGTGTCGATTATTCGGCTCCAGATCAGACTATTACCTATACGTTAACGGTGACTAATAGTGGTAATACAACAATTAATGATGTTCGAGTTGTTGATGTAATGCCGGGATTAGTTATGGGGGCTTGCTCGCAGGATCAAGGAGGTAAATTAATTCCAGGCGCAAAAATGTCATGTACTGCAACATATAAAGTTAGGCAGAGCGATATTGATGCTGGAAGCCTGGTAAATGATGCCAAGGCGACTGCTACAGATTCGCATAATACTAAATTGTCAGATGCTAAAAAGGTGACAATTCCAGCAGTTCGTACTGATGGCATCGCATTATCAAAAACAGCTTCCCCCACAACAGTTACTAAAGTTGGGGATCAAGTTACTTATACTTTCGTAACTCGTAACTCTGGAAATACTACGCTTACGAATGTAAAGGTTGCCGATCCGCTGAATGGCTTATCTAAAGTCAACTGTGGAAATGGTACCGATACTGTCGCTTCGCTGGCTCCTGGCGCTTTAGCTACTTGCACCGCAGCGCGCGCTACTACTTTGGCAGACGTTAATGCTGGAGCTATTTCTAATACTGCAACGGTAACTGCTAGCAGCCCTACCGGAGCTTCGCCCTCGGCGACGGGAACTGCCAACGTAACAGTGACACAGGATCCCAAGTTCACGGTCAAGAAAGCTGCTAGTCCATTACAGATCACTCGGGCTGGCGAAGTTGTCACATACTCTATAACGGTAGAAAACACCGGTAACGTTACGATGTCCAGCCTTGCGGTGACTGACCCTAAGGTGGCGGCTCTCTCCTGTACTCCAGTAGCGCAAGGCGCAGATCTGGATCCAGGAAAAACAACAGTATGTACAGGAACCTATACAGCTACTCAGACAGATGTTAACGCTGGTTCTATCTTGAATACGGCGAAAGCTACTTTGACGACACCTAAGGGAGCTGCAATAGCTAAAGAAGATTCGGCAACGGTAACAACTAGCCGAGATCCGCAGCTTTCAGTAACAAAGACGGGATCTGTGGATCGCTATAGCAAAGTTGGGGACACTATTGCTTACACGATCACCGTAACTAACTCCGGTAACGTCACGATTTCTAACCTAACTGTGACTGACCCAATGTTCCCGGCGTCATCTCCGCTAACTTGCACAGGTGGTAACGCTACAGCCTTTGAGCCTGGACAAGTTCGTACTTGTACAGGTACTCGCGCTATTGTGCAGGCAGATATCGATAACGGAACATTAACTAATACAGCGACGGCGGCAGGCGTATCTCCAACTGGTACGAAGGTAACTAACCAGGGAACTTTCAAAGCAACTGCTACTCAAGAGCCGAATGCTAAGTTGACGAAAACAGCTAATCCTAGCTCTATTACTGAGGCTGGAAAAGCAATTTCTTACACGTTAGTTTTGAGTAATACCGGTAACGTTACGCTTTCTAATGCCCAGATTACTGATCCTAAGTTGGGAACTTTATCCTGTAGCCCAGCATTGGGATCTAAGCTAGCTCCAGAAGCAAGTATGACTTGTACTGGAACATATACCTCAACCCAGAATGATGTTAATGCTGGCTCGATTCTAAATACTGCGGGATCGTCAGTAACACCACCTACTGGTGCGGCGTTGACTCCAACAGCTAGTGAAACAGTTACGGTTAATCAGAAAGCATCGTTGGCTTTAACTAAAACTGCGGCGCCAGAGCGCGTCACAGCTGTTGGGCAAACTGTGACCTATTCATTTGGGGTAACCAATACCGGTAATGTTACTATCAAGAACATTGCAGTTACTGATACCGATCTGCCAGGTTTGTCTGATATTACTTGCCCAGTCACCACCTTAGATCCAGGCAAATCTACAACCTGTACTGCTACTTATGTTACAAAGCAGATCGACCTAGACCAGGCGGCTGGAAAATTTGTAAATAAGGCATCAGTTACAGGCGTTGATCCTAAGAATGTGGCAGTGACTCCAGCTACTGCTGAAGCAACAGTAACTATCGCTGCTGATCCTAAGCTGAAAGTTACCAAGACTGCTAAGCCTACGGCGGTAAAGACGTTAGGGGAGCAGGTTAGCTACGAGATTGTGGTAACTAACCCTGGCAATGTAACAGTAACAAATGTTCAGGTAGTGGATTCGTTGATAACTGCTGACAAACTAACCTGCTCGCCAGCGTTAGGTAGTGCGTTAGCCCCCAACGCTACGATGACATGTCAGGCTACGCGTGCAGCAATCCAAAGTGATCTTGACGCTGGGAAAATTGTTAATACGGCTACTACAAACGGAAAAGCTCCCGACGGTAGCACTGTTAATGCTGATCCAGCACAGGCAGTAGTTACAGTGACTCAGGAACCGAAGATAACGCTTAAAAAGACAGCATCTTTGGTGGAAGTAGATGCTGCAGGGCAGATTGTAACCTACTCTTATGAAGTAAAAAATGAGGGTAATGTCACGCTTGGATCATTGAAGATTGTTGATCCTCATGACGGACTTTCTGCTATTGATTGCCGCGGAGTTACATCTTTGGCGCCGAACGCAACTGCAACCTGTACTGCAACATATGCAGTCAAACAGAGCGATTTAAACGCAGGTAGCGTTAAAGACACAGCTACAGTCCGTAGCGAAAAGCCGGGCGGCGATTCTACGGTGACTGCCGATGATATTACTGACACTTCATCTGCTGTGGTGCCCGCTAAGCAAAAGCCTTCTATTGCTTTTACCAAAGCCTTAGATACCACTAGTTATTCTCGTGTTGGGCAGGTGCTAACTTACACTTTCACCTTGACAAATGATGGCAATGTGACTTTGGCCGCACCAAAGGTATCGGACACTCTTGCCGGGCTAACTAACCCGGTGTGTACGCCAGCTAATGTCACTGCTCTTGAACCAAAGGCCTCTTTGCGCTGCACCGCAACTTATACGATTGCGCAAAAGGATCTTGACGCGCAATCAGTAGTTAACTCTGCCACTGGTTCAGCAACTGCTCCTGACGGTTCGGTTTTGACCAAGACCGACTCCAAAGTTGCTACTGCTGATCTCAAACCAGCAATCTCCTTGAATAAGTCAGTATCTCCTAACCCGGCTAGTAAAACTGGCGAGACCGTGACGTATTCATTTGTGGTTAAGAACACTGGTAACGTGACACTTAATAATGTTGCTGTTAAAGATCCTCTGCCTGAATTAAGTGCAGTTAGTTGTCCAGTAACAACCCTGGCTCCCGATGCTTCGACAACCTGTACTGCGACGATGAAGCTAACACAGGCTCAAGCTGATAGCGGAACCGTTTTAAATACGGCTACAGTTTCGGCAACGGATGCTACCGGTAAGGAAGTAACGAAAACTAGTTCGGCTACTTTGCGTATTTCGCAAGATCCCAAGCTAACAGTTGATAAATCTGCCGATGTCGCAACAGTGGCAAAGGCTGGCGATATCGTTAACTTTACTTTTGTCGTAAAGAACGAGGGCAATATCACTATTAGCGATATTGCCCTAACCGACCGCATGATTAATGCGAATGCGCCGATGAGTTGCCCGCAAACTTCGTTAGCTCCAGCTGCTTCAATGACCTGTAAAGCTGCTTATACAGTTAAGCAAGAAGATATTGATGCAGGCACATTCACTAATACGGCAACCGTCAATGGTAAAACAGCTAGCGGTGCTGAAGTGCCAGAAGCTACGGATTCGGTAGAAATTAAAGCTCCCGCTGCGCCAGCGTGGACTTTTACTAAGATTGCTGACCATGATAAAGTTAAGAAGATAGGAGAAGTGGTCGAATATACATTCACGGTAGTAAATACTGGAAATGTTACTTTGCGTAATGTATTTTTCGATGATCCCCGTATCGATAATGCTGCTACTGGTAAAAAACTTGATTGCGAAATTTTGAATGCTGATGGGTCTAAAGTACCTGATCTAACAAGCACCAAGACTTTGGCGCCAGGACGACAGAAAGTTTGTCGAGGATCTCGAATCTTTACCCAAGCTGATTTTGAGGTTAAGGATCCCAATGCTGATACTGAAGGAATTGATTGGCCTAACCAGGCTGTTGTGAATGCTAAAATCCCCGATGGTTCTGCTATGCCAACATTGCAGTCCAGCCCAGCGCTAGGAGCTCCAGCTGGTCCAACGACAGTTTACTTGTTGCCTAGCCCCGACTTTGAGATGAATAAAACTGCTTCGGCGCAAACTTATTCTCGAGTAGGACAGGTCATCAATTATACGATCGTGGCGCGAAATAGCGGAAACGTTGACCTTAATAACGTCACCATTACAGATAAGAAACTTAAGGCAACAACATTTCAGTGTTCGCCAGCTATGGGGTCATTGCTGCATCCGAATGAAACTATGACTTGCTCTGGTGCTTACACTACAACGCAGGCTGACCTCGACTCAGGTGCGATTATTAATGAGGCTGCTGGTCATGGTACCGATAACCAAGGTAAAGATCATGACGCTACCAGTGCAGCGGTTCTAGAGGTTGTTTACTTTGGGCAAACTGGTCTTTCGCTAGAGAAGTCAGCTACGCCTCGGGTCGCGACAAAAGCTGGGGAAACTATTACTTATTCTTTCTTGGTTACGAACCTGGGAACTGCAGCAATCAATGATCTCAAGATTACTGACCCTTTGAAGGATCTTTCAGCGATTTCCTGCCCTACAACAGTAGTATCAGGTTCCCCAGATATCGATCATCCAGGACAAGTAACCTGTACCGCTACGTATACGGTCAAACAATCCGATATTGATGCTAAGAAGATTGATAACTCGGCGGTAGCAACAGGGAATACGCTTAATGCTGGAAAATTAGTTGATCTAACAGGAAAAGCATCAGCTACTGTAACGGCAAACCATGCCCCATCAATCTCGCTAAAGAAAACTGCAAACCCACGAGACGGAGCTGTCGATACCGTCGGCGATATTGTGGATTATTCCTTCCTCGTTACCAATACTGGAAACTTGGTAGAAAACAGCATCACCGTGACAGACTCGATGAGTGGATTGTCTGCCCCAGTATGTCCGCGGGATTCGCTGAAGCCAGGGGAGTCAATGACTTGTACTGCGGCTTTGACGGTTTCACAGTCGCAGCTTGACCAAAAGCAGATTCCTAACCGGGCAACGGTGACTGCTACCGATATCGATGGGCAAACAACTGCAACTGATAGCACTGCTGTATCAACAGTACAAAAGCCAAGTTTCACCTTTGAAAAGAAAGCTGATATTTCGGGTTATAGTAAGGTTGGAGAAGTCGTTACCTACACCTTTGTAGGAACAAATACCGGCAATATCACTTTGTCTAATATGGTTCCATCAGATGTACTCGCTAAGCGTTTGTCGGGAATGACATGTACGCCAGAACCAACAACGGTTCGTCCGGGAGATAAGCGTACTTGTACGGCAACTTTGACGGTAACTCAAGCAGATATTGACGCTGGATCTATTGTCAATAAGGCAACGATGAGCCCACTAGACCCAGCTGGATCAGCTATCGAACCTAAAACAGATACTAAGGTTGTAACTGCTGAGCAGAAGACTGGTCTAACAATCACAAAGCAGTTGGATAAGACGACTTATAGCCAAGTTGATGAAACATTGCGCTATTCCTTCACTATTAAAAATAGTGGCAACGTTTCGCTAGCTAATGTGCAGCTACATGATGAGCTGGCTGGATTGAAGGGAATAACGTGTTCTCCGGCGCTAGGCTCAGCCCTTGCCGGTGGTAAAGAGATGACCTGTTCAGCCGAGTACGCTGTGACGCAGCCTGACCTAGACGCGACGACAATTGTTAACAAAGCTCATGCCACAGGTGCAGCTCCTAACTCAATGGGGAATGCTGAAGTTCGCTCTAACGATGCAACTCAAATATCAACGGCAGTGCTGAAAGCAGAAGTTGATATAACCAAGTCGGCTAGCTTGGCGGTTACCGACAAAGCTGGACAGGAAATTACCTATACTTTCCATCTTGTTAACACTGGAACTGCAACACTTTCAGGCTTAGAAGTAACTGATGCATTTACTACAAAGGTAAACTCCAAGTCTTTGAATGTAACCTGCCCAGTAACAACTTTGGCTCCGAAAGCTAGCACCGATTGCACGGCGACCTACACCGTGTCTCAAGAAGATATTGATGCTGGCGATCCGGGATTGTCCAACACTGCAACGGTGACTGGTCGATCAGCGGACGGTCAGGTTGTCACCGATACGGCCCGGGCTGTTGTACAGATAGATCAGAATCCACAGCTAGCTTTCGATAAGTCAGCGTCGCTGACTAGCTTTAATGCGGTTGGACAGGTTATTGACTACACCTTCTTAGTAACGAATAAGGGCAACGTATCAATCACAGATATTGCTGTTACTGATTCACTTACTGGACATGGACTGTCGGATCTTATCTGCCCAGCATTGGCAAATGGGAAGTTAGATCCAGCTGCGTCAACGACATGTACCGCCAATTACACAGTTACGCAAGATGATCTTGATGCCACCAAGGTAGTTAATACCGCTTCAGTAGTCGGTAAGTCTCCAGACGGAACCGCTACTCAGCCGGTAACAGATAATGTTGAGGTTCCGGCTGATCTTAAGCCTGCGATGACTTTGAAGAAGACCCCATCGGTAGTAACGGTAAATGCGGTAGGTACTCCTATCGAATACACCTTGGTACTAACCAATACCGGTAACGTGACTATCACCAATAGCGATATTAAAGATGATGTTATTGGCGATAATAAGCTGACTAAACTTGGCTGTCAGATTAGAGCTGTTGACGGTTCTACGCGTGATGGATTAGGGCTGGTTTCTTTGAAGCCAGGTGAGGTACGTACTTGCCGAGTGCAGTACAATGCAACTCAGGTAGATCTAGATGCTGGATCTATTCCTAATACTGCGGTTGCTACCGGAGCTACGCTTAAGGGTGCAGTAGACCCAGTCCGCGATAGCGCTTTGGTGGAGACTGTTACAAAGCCACACATGACATTAGTTAAGAAGGCTGCGCCGCTGCGTATCCAAAAAGCTGGCGACCAAGTGTCGTATAACTTCACTATCTTGAACGACGGTACAGCTACGCTTCATGGGTTGACCTTGACTGACACAATGTCGGGTTTGTCCGCTATCAAGTGTGAGAAAGATCTTGCTGCTGACCTAGCTCCAGGCAAAGAAATTCACTGTAGCGCTACAAAGGTTGTAACCGCAGATGAAATGAATCTTCCGACTCTTGATAATACGGCTACGCTGAAAGCGCTTGACCCAAAGAATAAGCCGGTAGATCCGGTTTCAGCCTCGGCAACAGTGACTCCAGTTCACATCCCGAAACTGCAACTAGATAAGTCCCATAATTTGGCGGCAGTTTCTAAAGTCGATGAGGTTGTTACCTATACCTTTACGGTAACTAATATTGGTAACGTAAAAATCGAGCAGATCGTTCTCAGCGATCCGATGGCTGATCTGAGCTTACCGGTATGTCAGAAAGCTGCTCTTGATGTAAAAGAGAGCACAACCTGTACTGCTACATACAAGGTGAAGCAGACTGATCTTGACCGAGGACATATCGATAACTCAGCTTCTGTGACAGGTGTTGATCCGGTTGGTGGCGACCCAGTGATCCCGGGAACCGATACAGATACAGTTCCGGTCACCTCTGATCCGAAACTTGATCTAGTAAAGAAAGCCGCATCTACAATTCCGGTGAAGCTAGGTGATATGGCAGCATTCACTATCGTGGCTACCAACAGTGGAAATGTCACGCTTAAGAATGTTCGAGTAGACGATGATAATCCTGATCTGACTTCATTGACTTGTACCCCAGCTCAGGGAAGCAGTCTTGCGCCAGGTGCAGTGATGACCTGTCAGGCAACTATTGCTACTGGGCAAGATCATGTTGATAAAGGTTCAGTTCCTAATACCGCTAAAGCTACGGCGACTGATCCTTACGATAAGCCGATTGCCGAGAAGGAATCTAGCGATAAGGTACTGGCCGCGCCAGGAATCGCTTCAGCAACGTTGACTAAGTCGGCTAAACCTGAGCGAGTAAAACAAGCTGGTGAAACAGTTACCTTTACAATCGTATTAACTAATACCGGTAGCTACTCGCTCTTTGCTGGGGAAATGGTCGATAAACTAATTGGCGCTAAGCCAGTACAGTGCGACCGCGAACTAGGAAAGACCTCAGTTGCTCCGGGAGCAGTTGTGACTTGTACTACGACATATGTAGTACAGCAGGCAGATATTGATGCTGGAAAGATCCATAACACAGCACAGTTCTCGTCGGTAGTTCCACCAACGTATGACGATAAAAATAAGTACGTGTTGACTGCTGATGTTGATGTTCTAGTAGATCAGAGTCCGAAACTAGAGCTATCTAAGACTGCTGATCGGATGGTTGTAGCGAAAGCCGATGATCCGGTTGTCTACACGTTGACATTGCAGAATACTGGAAACGTTACGGTAGCTAATGCGACTATTACCGACAAATTGGCAGGTATGGGTGCATATACCTGTCTGAAGCCAGACGGTTCGGCAGCAACTTTGCCGGTAACGCTTGCTCCAGGGGCTAGAGTTACCTGCCAGTCAACGCGTGCAACTACGCAAACTGATATTGATGCGGGTTCCATTCTTAACACGGCTTCAGCCGCAGGAACTGCTCCAGATAATGCGTCGGTAGTTAGCGAGCCGAAATCGGTTCTCATATCAGCAGAGCAGAACCCTAACCTTCGGATAACGAAGAAAGCCAATAAGACGCTGGTTCAAAGAGTTGGCGAGCCTATCGTTTATACGATTACGGTAGAGAACACAGGTAACTTGACTCTCAAGAATGCCAACGTATCTGATCCGATGACATTCCAGGCGCCGTTAAGTTGTACTCCTGCTCAGGGTTCAGATTTGGCTCCGGGAAAGACTATGACTTGTACCGCTACCTATTTGACGGTCCATGCTGATTTGGAAAAGGGCGGTATTACAAATACGGCTACGTTCTCTTCGGTTAAGCCAAATGGTGATCCTATGAACGGATCAGACGGTACCCACGTTCCAGCTTTGTACAATCCGAAGTTGAGTTTTGAGAAGACAGTTGCTGCACCGGTTAACTGGAAGGCTGGTGACTTTGTCACTTACACCTTCCGAACTAAAAATACTGGCAATATGGATGCTTGGCTGCCACGGGTAGTTGATCCGATGCCAGATCTGTCTAACCAAACCTGTAGATTTGAAGCAACTGGGGCTATTTTTGATGGTACTAATCCGTTACTGCCCGGGAAAGTTTTAGTATGTACTGCCACCTACCAAACTAAGCAGATCGATGTTGACCGTGGATTTATCGCTAATACGGCACAGATATTTGCTAATGAATCCAACGATAAGGATGCTGCCGGTAACCCCTCTGGTATTCCTTTCCCAGTAGAACAATCTTCTGCTCGGACAGAGACGGATCAGAAGCCTTCAATCTCGGTTAAGAAATCAGCCGATAAGGCTATTTATAAGACCGTGGGCGAAGATATTACTTACTCATTTGGGGTAACCAATACTTCTTATGTAACGCTTTCAGCGCTAACGGTTGTTGATCCGCTCCCGAACTTATCAGCGGTTTCCTGTCCTGTAGCATCACTGGATCCAGGAAAATCGACAATCTGTACGGCTACTTACAAAGTCACGCAGAAAGATATTGATCGGGGACGTATTGATAACTCGGTTACTGCTAGTGCTGCTGGCCCACATGGCGATAAGGCAACGAGTGCGCCAGCTACTAAGACGGTTAATGCTGAGCAGAATGGTAAGGCTGAAATAGCTAAGACCAGCGCTTCTAGCCAGGTAAGTAAAGCTGGCGACGTTATCGAGTTCGCTATTGTCGCTCGTAACACAGGTAACGTGACTCTAATGGGTACAGTAGTAACTGATCCGGGCGCCACAATTACGGGTTGCGATAGGGCACTTCCAACAGATCTTGCTCCAGACGGGATCATTAGTTGTACGGCAACTCGTGCTGCCACTCAGGCAGATATTGACGGTGGCGCTATGGCTAATACGGCTTACATAAATGGCGCTACGCCAGCTGGTGTTCCAGTTTTCGAGAAGAGCACTGCAACAGTTCCGGCTTTGCAGAATCCCAGTATTGTATTGGACAAGACAGTAGACCGTTCCATCATGGATCGGGCAGGAGAAACTTTAACCTACACCTTCAAGGCCAAGAATACGGGTAATATTTCATTGCGGAATATTGTTATCAAAGATCCGCTGCCGGGGCTATCAGCTTTGTCATGTGACCATACAGTTCCAGCTACTTTAATTCCTGATGAAGTTCTTACCTGTACGGCTACTTATCAGGTAACTCAGTCGGATATGGATTCTGGTGTACGGTCTAATAAAGCGACAGTTTCTGCTGATCGGTTGTCTGGAGACCCTAATGATCCAGCTGATGATATTGTTTCCTCCGATGATGCAGTTATAAAGGGAGCGCGTAGGTCAGAACTGTCATTAGTTAAAGCTACGTCATCTAAGAGCTTTAGCTCTCGTACTGATGTACTGCCATATACCTTTACCGTGACTAATATTGGCAATCTTACCTTGCATGATGTGGTTGTACAGGATCCTATGACTGGTCAGAACATGACAGCGATTTCTTGTCCGAAGACCAAACTTGCACCGCAAGAAGTAATGGTTTGTACTGCTTCGCTGAGTCCAGTTCAGATCGATCTAGATCGTGGAAATCTGCTTAATACAGCTACGGTTCACGGCGTTGATCCTTTCGGTATGCCAGCTACCCCTGCAGAAAGCAGTGTGGATATCGTAGCTGAGCAGCAACCAGCGATGTCTTTGACGAAGCAGGCTGACCATACGATGGTGACCTACGCTGGTGAGCGAGTTCAGTACACCTTTGTTGGTAAAAATAATGGTAACGTGACTTTAAGCGTAGTTAAGATTAATGATCCAATGCCGCGCCTAGAGCCACTTGACTGTTACCCGCGCCTGCCAGCTCAGTTACCTCCAGGTGACTCGGTTGTCTGTCGTGCTTACTACACTGTGACGCAGGAAGATCTGGACGGTCTTGCTGTTGATAACACTGCAACGATGACAGCGCTGGACCCGAAAGGCAATCCAGTTGATCCTAAGAATGCTACAGAAACGATTGAGACGGTTATCAAGCCGGATCTAGTTGTTGAGAAGACAGCTAACGTTGTGGAAGTTACTCGTGCGGGCGAGAAGATTAATTACACCTTTATGGTGAATAATAAATCTAATGTTGCAGTGTCTGATGTTTGGCCAACTGACCCATTGCCAGGTTTAGGTAAAATAGTTTGTGGCACTGACGAAAAAACAACTCCATTTTCAATGCGGGCTGGAGAATCAATCGAGTGTCATGCTGAGTACATCACGACAGTTGCTGATATGAACTTGTCATCGATTGACAACACGGTGATAGTTAACGCAAAAATGCCTAATGGAGATCCTGTTAAAGCCACTGATGCTCTTACGATTCCAGTTAAAGCAGTTCCTAACGTGGAGTTGACGAAATCTGCTTCTCCAGACAAGGTTGCTGCTGCAGGCGATATCGTCACCTACACGATGACGCTGACAAATACTGGAGCTGTCGAACTCAATAATGCGGCTATAACCGACCAGCTGCAGGGACTATCGGCTCTGAGCTGTGCGAATGGGGTAGGTCCTACTGGTATTCACTTGAATCCAGGAGAATCCACCACTTGTACTGCAACTCTTGAGATGACCCAGAGCCATATTGATGGTGGAGTGATCAAAAATACGGCGCTGATGTCTGGCACTTACGGTAATGGAGCGCCAGCTAGTGCTAATGGTAATACTGAAGTTACTCCGCAGCACCATCCAGATTTCCTCTTGGAGAAGGTTGCTGATGTTACGTCAGTGAAGGCTCCCGGAGATCCAATCGAGTGGACGATTACCTTTACAAATACCGGTAACGTGACAGGCTATCCCACAATTACTGATGAACTTTTGGGTACAGATCCGTTGGTTTGCCTCGACGAAGACGGTAATGACTTTGCTGGCAATATGCCGGTAGCTCCCGGTAAGAAGGTCACCTGTAAGACGAAGTATGCTGTCGTACAGAATGACCTTGATGCTGGCGCTGCTATCAATACTGTGACAGCTAAGGTTAGAGTCGATAGCCAAGCTACGCCTGTTGAGCCGCCTCCTGCTACGGCTGTTGTCCCAGCAGAGATGGATCCTAAGGTGGAAGTGGAGAAGTTAGCTCAGATCGTCGATATGAATGCGAACTCGTTGGCAGATATTGGGGAGACCGTGAACTGGACGATTATCGTTCGTAATACTGGTAACGTCACGATGAAGAATCTACGAGTGGCTGATCCGATGTTGTCGAACTTAACTTGTTTACCAAATGAAACCTTCTTGCCTCCTGGCGAGACTATGAAGTGCGTTGGCAGCAAGATGATAACTACTGAGCAAGCTACTGGGGAAAAGCTCAGTAATACAGCAGTAGTTTCAGCTGATCAGTTGGCAAAGCCAGTCACGGCAGTGGCAACTATTGGGACTGGTAAGAAGCCAATGCCGAGACGAGTACCGCTTCCCCATACCGGTAGTAGCATGTCTAATACCGAGAGTCAGCGGAGCGGAAATAGGATGATTTCTTTGTGGAAAATGTATGGATATCGACGTGGGGATGAGGAAAGTTAATGAGTGTTCTTCGTAATATTGGATATGGGATGCTTTCGCTGACAGCTTTGGCAGCTATAGCTGGTTGTCAGCATAAAACAGAGACAGAAGCTACTGCGAATCCAACTGCATTAAGTGTTCCAAAAAAGGCATCAACTCCGTTACCGCCGCAACCATCCTTCATGAATACGCCAGCTGGAGCAGCTGCGGATGTGGAGTTTAATTGTGATCTGGAGCCGGGAGCTAAAGAAGTCAAGGTGAAAGTCAAGAACTCTGCTGCAGAGACTCGGGACTATTCCATTTACATTATTTGGTTGAAAGCAGATTCTGGTACCCCTATCGGAAGTGGACTAGCTGTTGTTGAAGAAGTAAACCCGGGAGAAACTAAAGAAGTAGTTCTTACAGCTGAAGTTGTTGAGAAAGCTGATCGCTGCACTAAAAATGTTTATGCTGGGAAACTAGCGTAATTAAGCTTGGATTCAGAGAGTAAATTGGATACGTGAGAGGGAATGGTTCGATGGATAGCGCAATGCCGCGTCGAGCTACCCTCTCACGTATTTCTGCTATAACAGTTGTCGGCATCGTATTTATTATGCTGGGAGTTGCTGGTCTGAGTTGGGTAGGATGGCAATACTATGGCACTAATATTACCTCCAATAGAGCTTTTAACCAGGAACGAGAATGGCTACGGGAACAGTGGAAGAATCCAAGAGCGTCATCTATTGAGCAGGTAGTTCTGGGGGATGCGATAGCTTTGCTGCGAATTCCGCAGTTGGGTGAAAGCTACGAATATCCGATTGTTGTGGGTATTGGAGAAGAAGAGCTTGCTCGAGGGGTTGGCTGGTATCCAAATACGGCGCAACCTGGGCAACTAGGTAATTTTGCGGTTGCTGCTCATCGTATTACCCATGGAGAGCCATTCGCTCGACTGCTGGAGTTAGGCGCTGGCTCTACTGTTGTTATTGAAACCGGAACCCATATTTATACTTATGAGTTAACAACTTCTCCGGCTGATTTAACGGTAGGAGACTCTGAAACTTGGGTAGTAGATCCAGTGCCTGGTAAACCGATAGGAACTACTCCTACGGAGGCAGTTATCACGCTAACTACCTGTACGGATTTATTTGCTTCGCCCAAAAGATCAGTAGCTTTTGGGCATCTGGTAAAAGCCGATGTCAAGGGCTAATTTTGCAGTTTTTGTAAATACGGACCAGAGCGCCGCTACGCTGGTAAGTAATCATTAGAGAAATGTCCGGGAGGAACCCATGGTCCCCATGAGCGTTGGCGGCACGATTGCCATCATGTTGCTCGTTATTATTGCTGCTGCCATACTTGGCGTATTGTGGCTCGTTGGTATGTACAACGGATTAGTGCGACAGCGTAATCAGGTACAAGAGTCTTGGAACCAGGTTGATGTTGAATTACAGCGTCGCTATGACTTGATACCTAATCTAGTAGCAACGGTTAAGGGTATAGCTGGACATGAGCGCAATACTCTTGAGGAAGTGGTGCGGCTACGTAACCAGGCAGTTGCATTAAATAAGCCCGGAGCCATGCCCACTGCAGAACGTGCTCAGGTAGAAGAGCAGCTTTCTCATGCGGTAAGCAACTTATTGGTAACGGTAGAGGCTTACCCTGAGCTTAAGAGCTCAGTCAACTTTATGGAGCTACAGCGTTCCTTGACTGAAACTGAGGATCGGATAGCTGCGGGACGTCGGTTCTTTAACGCTAACGTATCTGCCTACAACACTCGGGTGCAGTCGTTCCCAGCCAATGTTATGGCGGGAATGTTTGGGTTTACCTCAGCTTCTTACTTCGAGGTTCGTGACGTAGAGACGCGTGCACGTCAGAACGTTGATTTCAACGATATTTCTGCGGTTGCTCCAACTCAGTCGCAGCGTGAAGCTGGAGCTGCTGAAACCGGTTATAGCATCCCGCAGTACCAGCAGGCTTACCCTAATAGTCCTACTATAGTTCCGGCTGAAGTAGAGGCTCCTTTTGGTACAACTAATACGCCACCAGCGCATGATTAAAATTTGATTGCAAAAAAGGGGAAGTCCGGCTGGAATTATCTTCAAGCCGGGCTTCCCCTTTTTTTGACGCTTACTTTAGAGGTTTGGTAGGGGTTTTTCGGGTAGCTATCAAGGTGGCGATAACCCCTACGCTTAGAAGCGCAATGACTATGACGCCGACGCCACCAATTCCGGCTATAACCGTAGCGCCGTATTCGCTATCGAAAGTTTGTGCGGCTGTCAGTACTGTAATAGCGCCCATAAGGACGGTAGAGGCCCAGTCGAATCGCTTACGGATGGGATGGGTGGCGTAGATGGCAGCAATAAGTGATGATGACGTGAAGTAGAGCCCAACAAAAACGCATAGGGCTTCGATGGTGTCATCGAATAGATCAGCGTTGATCAGTACTACTAGGAGCCATGCACAGGTCAAGATAGTGGTAGCGATAGCAGCAGGGACGGGGCGAGCTAGTTTTTTAGGAAGTTCCCCAGTTTCTGCCATGGCTTCTATGCCACGGGCGGTAGGCAGCAGTGTAGATCCTAAGCTGAGCACCGCAGAGAGCGTAGCGGCAATTTTAACGAGCCAGAAATCAGTGTAGAAAGTAACGTCGTGGGATACGAACATGAGGCTTGCTAGGCAGTAAAGCACGATGAGACTAGCCAGACTCGACATTGAGACGACGGTAGAGGCATGACTTTCGGTATGCTCAGTTAGTGAGTAGATCGAATCAAAACCCCAGTAAGCAAATACTGCCAGTAAAACAGCATGAATCCATGCTGCTGGAGAACCAGACCAAGCGATATTAGCGTTAAGCCCGTGGTGAAGTAACTGCCAGCCGATCCACGCCAATGCAGCTACCTGAGCTACAAGACCTACTTGTTGTAAGAAGCTAGTCCAGTGCAGGCTAACTGAATCAAGAACAGAAGCAATGATGATGATTCCAGCCCCGCTAAGGAGCTGTATCCACAGGGGCGCTTCGGGCATGAGAATCCGAACAGTTACATAACCCATACCGCTAGAGGCGACGATGCCAGTAATACTTAAGCAATATCCAGAGAACCAGCCAAGACGAGAATCTAGCCGTCGCCCCCAAGTGTAGACGGTGCCTTTATCGGGTTCCCGGCGATCATTTTCATTCATTCCTACGGCTACAAGCCAAGCGGGAATTACGGCTATCAGATAAACCAGCCATACGCCAGCTCCTACTAACCCTGTTACAAGGGGAGCAGTCACGATAAGGGAGTAAAACGGTGCAGTGCTTGACATGGCAAGGGCGAAACCCTGATGGCTGCTCAGGCGGGAGTTGGCGGTCAATGGCCTCCCTCTCGTGTGAGTCGGCAGATGTAATTCACGCCGGAAGGTGGAGATGATGGAAATGTTTTAACGCATTGAGCGTTAATCGTGTCACAGGCTGGTAAAGAAATCCAACGGATAATTCTATTACTAATTCGCTAAAAATTGGTAGCGGTGGCCATGGGGCTATCTGTGACCACCGCTACCAGCACTGCTTGAAATGCTATGAAGTAACTTTTGCTGCTTTGCGTTTTTCGTTGAGATACCCAACGATCATAGGAATTAGAGAAATAAAGACGATCGCGATGAGCGCAGATCCAATGTGGTTTCGGATAAAAGGAATACTTCCTAAGAAATATCCAGCTACGGTAACGATTCCGATCCAGAGCGCGCCACCGATAGCTGTGAATCCCATGAACTTTCTAAGATCCATTTTTCCGATACCAGCAATCATCGTGACGAAAGTACGTACGAAGGGAACGAATCTAGCTAGGATCAGCGCAGAGCTACCATATTTTTCAAAGAAATCATGGGTTTTGTCAACATATTTAGGGTCGAAAGCTTTGCCTAATAGTCCATCGCGAGGTTTGAAAAGTGGTGGTCCGATCAAACGCCCCAACCAGTATCCGCACAAGTTACCTAAAATTGCGGCACAAAATAGAGCAACGCACACAAAGACTAAAGTCAGTGGTTTAGAACCGAAATAGTGGATGATAGGTGCGTCGCCTTCGCTGAGGCCCATTGCGGTGAGCATTCCTACCGCAAAGAGTAAGGAATCGCCCGGGAGTAGTGCAAAAAGGCCACATTCAGCGAAAATAATGAGCGCGACTACGGGCAGTGCCCATGGTCCGGTGGCTTCAATAATCCGCTGTGGATCAAGCCAATCTGGTATTAAAAGCGGTACTAGGAGCAAAGAGTTAAGCAAATTCACACTTATGAGAGTACCGTCTTATAGGTGACAATCATGGGAGAAGATGAAATCGCACAGCTTTCTGGTCCTGGAGTCGGACCGTGGGTAGGCCCGTGGCCTGATGACCCACGCTACGATCCAGAGCTACTAGAGCAGGGAGATCGACGTAACGTAGCCGATCAATTTCGCTACTTTACAATCGATGCCATCGTAGCGGAGCTGGATCAAAGTCGTAGCAGCTTGCATGTAGCTATTCAGAATTGGGAACACGATTTCAATATCGGTTCTATTGTGAGAACAGCGAATGCTTTCAACGTCGCTGGGGTACATATTGTGGGCAGACGCCGCTGGAATCGTCGCGGTGCTATGGTGACTGATCGCTATATTCATGTGCACCATCACCCAGATGAAGCGGCACTATTTGCTTGGCTTGCCGAACATGGAATCACTCCAGTAGGTGTCGATAATTTGCCCGGATCTGTACCGTTGGAGGCGACGAGACTGCCGCAAGACTGTTGTCTTATCTTCGGTAGCGAGGGTCCGGGGCTTACCGAGGAGATGGTAGCTGGTTGCCAAACTTTGGTTGCTATCACTCAACATGGTTCAACACGATCTTTGAACGCGGGCGCGGCTGCGGCGATTACCTGTTACCACTGGGCACTCCAACATGGTCCTGGTCCTAGCCTCTTAGTAGGATCAGACCATGGCTGACAGTCTTGATGTCGGGTTTAACCCAGTTCCAGCGGCAGAGCGTGTCGCGCGGTGGCATGCCATCGTGAAATCGCGGTTAATTATCCTAACGTTGTTAGCTATTGCTTCGGTGGCGTTATGGTTCTTTCGGCGAAGCTGGTTGTCTGAGTTTAGTTGGTTGTTAGGTTTCATGGCCGTGGCGTCGGTGATCTGGATCGCTGCTGCATGGTTGTTGTGGTACGTCTCGAAAAAAGATTTGAAAGCCTTGGAGGAGGGCATTGCGTTATCGCTCACCTATCAGGGTGTTGCGTTACGAGGGCAGCAGATCGCATGGGAAGAAGTAACGCGGGTAGTTGCTCGTTCTGGTGGTCCATGGCGCAGCCCACTGCTAATAGTGGAACATCGAAATCTGCCTAGCTTAAGTTTGCCGCTAGATTATTTAGATCGTAGTCCTGGGGAATTAGACAATGCGATCCGGGCTTTTACTAGGGGTCGGCTGGGTCTTGATCTGAGTGGGATCGGAGTTTAATCGTCCTGAGTATTGCGCTGGGGTTTATAGCACACCCTTTTGAGGACTACTCTTAGGGGGTAAGACCGCAAACTTCTCCCACATACGGAAGGCAGTGACGCAATGCCCATCGCAACACCCGAGGTTTACGCTGAAATGCTGGACCGCGCGAAGCAGAACGGCTTCGCGTACCCCGCGATTAACGTAACTTCTTCGCAGACCATTACCGCAGCGCTTCAGGGCTTTGCGGAAGCTGGCTCTGACGGCATCATTCAGGTTTCCACTGGTGGCGCTGAATACGCCTCTGGAGCCACTATCAAAAACATGATCGACGGCGCTGTAGCGCTTGCCGAGTACGCCCATGTAGTAGCTAAGAACTACCCGGTAAATATTGCAGTGCACACCGATCACTGCCAGAAGGAAAAGCTGGACACCTACGTCAACCCGCTGATTGCTATTTCGCAAGAGCGTGTAGACCGTGGCCTAAATCCGCTATTCCAGTCTCATATGTGGGATGGCTCAGCTGTTCCAGTTGAAGAGAACTTGAAGATTGCTGATGAGCTACTTTCTCGTACCTCTAAAGCAAAGATCATCCTCGAGATTGAGGTTGGTGCTGTTGGTGGTGAAGAGGACGGCGTCGTTGCTGAAATCAACGAAAAGCTTTACTCAACCATCGAAGATGGCATGCGTACTCTTGAGGTGCTGGGCTTAGGTGAAAAGGGTCGCTACATGACCGCCCTAACCTTCGGTAACGTACATGGAGTTTACAAGCCAGGCAACGTTAAGCTTCGCCCTGAGATCCTCAAAGAGATCCAGGATGCTTGTGGCACTAAGTTCGGTAAAGAGCGTCCCTTCGATCTAGTCTTCCATGGCGGTTCTGGCTCAACTGAGCAGGAAATTGCTGACGCCGTATCCTTCGGTGTTATTAAGATGAACATCGATACTGACACCCAGTACGCCTTCTCGCGTCCAGCTGTTGAGTGGATGTTCCGCAACTACGACGGAATGCTCAAGATAGACGGTGAAGTTGGTAACAAGAAGCAGTACGATCCCCGCGCTTGGGGCAAAGCTGCTGAAGCTGGTATGGCTGCTCGTATTGTTGAGGCTTGCCAGAACTTGGGTTCTGCCGGTACCCGTATCGTCTAAGTAATTCTCGCAATCGTGAGGTAATGGAGGCTGTCTGAAGAGGCGGCCTCCATTGCTATTTCCCCGTTTTCGAGTAAGGTAAAGCTAACCTTATGAAAGGGGTGCGCTATGGATAAGCAAGAGCGCGGTGTTCCGCCTAAGATATCGGCTAGGGTTGGCGTTGTTGTTGCAATTGATGATCTCAGTTATCGTTATCGGCGGATAACTCTAGGAGGAGCTGATTGTGCTAATTTTCCCTTTAACTACTTAGGGGTAGCAGATCACGTAAAACTAGTTTTCCCAGAAGCTGATGGAAAATTATTGCTGCCAGATGTGAGCGGACCCCGCCCAGTATGGAATGAACGAGCTACTGCGATTAGAGATTACACAGTCCGCGCGGTAGATCATGATGCTGGAACAGTAACTTTTGACATGATCATGCATGGCCATGGGGCGGCTGCTTCGTGGGCAACAACGGCACAACTAGGACATCGCCTAGGTATTTTGGGGCCGCGTGGTTCCAGACCGCAACCAGAAAACTTTGAACGCTATGTGTTGCTCGTCGACGAAACTGCATTACCGGCAGCTGCCCGTTGGATTGAAGAGCTGCCGGCTAAAGCTCAGATTGGACTGCACTGCCAGATAGAAGATATAGCTGACGTAATCCAATTACCGACGCGTGAAACCATGAATATCCACTGGTACAGCGCTAGCCAAGAATTGTTGCTAGCTGAGGCGGTACTGCCAACAAATATCGACAGCGAAAAGACATTCGTCTGGTGCGCTGGTGAAGCTGGATTAGTGGTCAAATTACGTCACCGGATCGCAGATATGTGGGGAATCGATACAGAACGCATGAAGTTCTCAGGCTACTGGCGTCTTGGTGAAGCTGACTTTGACCATCATGCTCCGCTAGAAGGCGAACCTGCTCAGAGCTAGAAAATAGGTGGCGGCGTGTTTCTTTACCAGGATCCGCCGCCACCGGCGCTGCTGTCGATAGTAGATTCACGTTCACCAATTACCAGTGATGCTGCTGGAGTTACAGTATTAGCTTTATGAGCAGCTTCGTAAGCATCTTTGGCGGCTTGTACAGCTTCTGAAACTTCGCCATCAGCATTACGTGGAGTCCAAGACTGAGATGGCGTCCACTCAGTGCCACATGAGGTGCAAGAGAAAAGTGCTTCCCCATCAAGCGTGGGTTCGGTAGTACTGGGTTGCCAAGTGCATTGACCTTTGCAATCTCCGTGCTTGAGTTCACGCATGAGGTTTCTCCTTTTGATGAGTATGTGATCAGAAAACAGATTATCGGCTAGAAACATTCCATGTGAGCGGTTGGATATTATCGCCGTCATGGATTTTTAGAGTTAAAAGAGTTGGTTTAGCTGTGATTGGAACATCAAAAGCTATCTGAATACGGGCTTTATTATCAGAGGATAACTCGGTTATTTCGGAGTTGAAGTATGTTGACGAATTCGCGCCTGCGGCACCGAGATAAGTTTTACCGTCGCTCATTTTGAGTTCGGTTTCATCTGCTCGAATATGGGTTAATGGTGAACCAGCATGCGTCATTTGAAGCGTAGCTATGCAGAAGATTCCTGAAGTAGGAGCCAAAGATTCTCCACCGGCATTTCTAGAGGGCAGTGGAGCGGCTCCGCATTGGTTACTTTCTAGCAAGACGGTTGTATTGGGTGACTGCTGTTTTTCGCCGGGTAGAGCTGGGGTTGAGGTAGCAGAAGACACTGGCTGTAACTGCTTGATAACGAGCAATCCTCCCGCAATAATGGCAATAGTTATGATCAGTGCAATAGCTGTTACTCGCTCGCGGGAAAGCTTGGCTGAAGCGGTAGCTGTCATCTGAGCAAACCTTTCTTTTTGCGTCTTGGTAACAAGCGCATTACAAAAATCGAGAAACTTTGGTCAGGTGCCTCGAATAGGTCTAGACTCTACAGGTAAGAGCCCTCGATTTCTGTTAAGGACGTGGGCTTGGATTCTGCATGGAGGGTTCGAACATGCCAAGCATCGTAGTTGTCGGAGCACAATGGGGCGATGAAGGTAAAGGCAAAGCGACAGACACCCTAGGTGAAAAAGTCGATTACTGCGTCCGATATTCGGGTGGTAATAACGCTGGTCACACTATCGTGGTTGACGGTGAAAAATTTGTCTTACACCTGTTGCCATCAGGGATTCTTAACCCAAATACCACCACAGTTCTAGGCAACGGTGTTGTTATTGACCTAGATGTGTTCTTCTCAGAGCTAGAAGGTTTGGCATCACGTGGTGTGGAAGTTCCCCATCCGCTTGTTAGCGCCAATGCCCACGTCATCGCTCCTTTCCATCAGACGATGGATAAAGTTTCTGAGCGATTCCTCGGCAAGCGCCGTATCGGTACCACGGGCCGCGGCATTGGTCCGGCTTACGTCGATAAGGTCAACCGAGTAGGTATCCGAGTTCAAGACTTGTTCGACGAATCAATCTTGCGGCAAAAAGTTGAGGCTTCGCTAGAACAGAAGAACCACTTGCTGGTTAAGCTTTACAACCGTCGCGCTATTGATCCAGTTCAGACCACTGAACTGTTGCTATCTCATGCAGATCGTCTAAAGCCTCATGTGGTTGATTCGGCACGGTTAGTGAATAACGCTCTTGATGCGAATAAGGTAGTGCTCTTTGAAGGGGCACAAGCTCACCATCTTGACGTTGACCATGGCACTTACCCTTACGTGACTTCATCAAACCCCATCGCAGCGGGAGCTTGTGTGGGAGCTGGTGTTGGCCCAACTCGAATCAACCGAAGTGTCGGTATTGCTAAGGCTTACACCACACGTGTTGGCGAAGGTCCATTCCCTACCGAACTACTTGATGCAGACGGCGATAAGCTACGCGTTATCGGCTCGGAATACGGTGCAACAACAGGTCGTAACCGTCGTTGTGGCTGGTTCGATGCAGTAGTAGTTGAGCAGGCTGCCACAGTTAACGGATTTACTGACATTTTCTTGACCAAACTCGATATTTTGGGCGAGTGGGACAAGATTCCGGTCTGCGTCGCTTACGACGTTGACGGGGTACGTCACGAAACCATGCCAATGACGATGACTGAGTTCTTCCACGCTAAGCCTATTTACGAATACTTACCTGGCTGGAACTCTGACATTTCTGGTTGCCGCACTTTCGAGGAACTGCCGCAGAACTGTCAGGATTACGTCAAGTTCCTAGAAGCTAAGGTTGGAACGCGAATTTCTGGTATTGGTGTCGGTCCAGGCCGCGACCAAGTTATTACCATCAATCCGCTTCTCTGAGTTCTCCTTGGCGGCTTTCACCGCATTACATCGCAGGAATTATCGCGGTGAAGGCCGCAGAAGGAGTCTATTGTGAGCATCCCTAATATTCTGGCTACGCGTTATGCAAGCTCAGAGTTGGTGGCGCTATGGAGTCCAGAGCGCAAAATAGTTGCAGAGCGAGAGCTGTGGCTGGCTGTATTAGAAGCCCAGATAGATCATGGTATTGATTATGGTGACGATAATCCCGATAGCGTACTATCGGATTACCGGTCAGTGCTAGATAAAGTGGATTTGGGATCTATCGCAGCTCGCGAGCGAGTGACACGTCACGATGTGAAAGCCCGTATCGAAGAGTTCAACGCATTAGCTGGTCATGAGCATATTCATAAAGGAATGACCTCACGGGATCTGACTGAAAATATTGAGCAATGGCAGATCCTAGAATCTCTTAAATTAATTCATGGTCGCGTGATAGCAGCATTAGCTCAGATTGCTAGACTAGCTGCTCAATATACTGACCAACCGATCGCTGGTCGGTCACATAATGTTGCTGCTCAGATCACAACTCTTGGTAAGCGTTTTGCGACGGTTGCTGATGAGCTGCTACTAGCATTAGGGCGTCTAGATGATTTGATAGCGCGTTACCCAGCGCGAGGCATCAAAGGCCCAATGGGTACCGCCCAAGACATGTTAGATCTTTTTGGTGGTGACGCCGCAGCGCTAGCAAAACTTGAGCAACGCGTTGCTAGTCAGCTCGGTTTCAACCAAGTACTGACATCTACTGGGCAGGTATATCCCAGATCGCTGGATTACGACGTCGTAACAGCGCTCTCGCAGATCGCAGCCGCCCCCAGTAACCTAGCTACAACAATTCGTCTGATGGCAGGACATGAGTTAGTTACTGAAGGGTTCAAGCCCGGGCAAGTGGGCAGTTCAGCAATGCCTCATAAAATGAATACTCGTTCTTGTGAACGTATCAATGGCATGGCCATTATTTTACGAGGATATGTTTCCATGCTGGGCGAGCTTTCTGGGGATCAATGGAATGAAGGCGATGTTTCTTGTTCAGCGGTACGTCGAGTAGCGCTTCCAGATGCGTTCTTCTGTATTGACGGTCTATTTGAAACATTCTTAACGGTTTTAGCTGATTTTGGTGCTTTCCCAGCAGTCATTGAGGCAGAACTAGATCGCTATCTGCCATTCCTAACTACTACAAAGATTTTAATGTCTGCGGTGCGTCATGGGGTTGGACGAGAGACCGCTCACGAAGTAATTAAAGAACATGCGGTAGCCACTGCCCTCGATATGCGGGAGGGCGCTCGTAAAAATGATCTTTTGGAACGACTAGCTAACGATCAGCGACTAGGTATGAGCCGGGAGGAATTAGCTAGTGTAGCTGCTGATCCGATTGAACTAACTGGAGCTTCGCGAACTCAAGTAGCTACTTTGTGTGAAAAGATCGCGGCGCTAGTTAAGCAATTCCCTGAGGAAGCTGCGTACCAGCCGGGGGCATTACTCTGATCCTAAGTTAGTGTGTGCCAGCGGCACACACTAACTTCAAGGGGTAGAAATAGTCTTATGGCTCCCTAAAGCTGATCTGCCGATGATGACTAACCAACAAATTAGGGCGGTAGGCCCAAGGAATCCGACAAGAGATGAATCAAATATCTCAGCGATAGCTATCGTTGCCAGTGGAGCAATTAGACGTGGGCAAGCGCCGCGTGCTGAGAGAATAAGTCCAACAGCAGCTATTAAAGCCAATATCAGACCGATAACTCCTAGCTCAGTCAGAAGCGTGGCATAGAGATTATGGTAAGTAGCTGATGGGCCAGCTGAAGTGCCAACTCGATAACCTAT
The DNA here is from genome assembly GCA_051654905.1 of Propionibacteriaceae bacterium. GTDB lineage: Bacteria > Actinomycetota > Actinomycetes > Propionibacteriales > Propionibacteriaceae > JBOFIQ01. The sequence goes on along the minus strand of JBOFYY010000158.1, from coordinate 204,447 downwards.
CCCGGTTAATGGGGATTGGCTCCAGCGAGAGATAGCTTCCCGCCAAAGATCATAACGTCCGCTATCTATACCAGTAGCGCCTCTGCGGTGAAAAAGACCTAGCTTTTGGACAATTAGAACTGCTCCAGTAAGGCTGATTAGGATTCCTCCTAGTAGTAAGAAAGCATGCTGTTTACGAAGCAGGCCAATAGCAATTAAGAAAATGCTGCAGACCATTCCCAGTAGCGCTCCTCTGGAGCCAGTAAGAGTCGCTGCAGTACCAGAAATAAGAGCTACCGATCCCCATATGGCGATAGATTTCAGGCGAGAACTTCTAGTTTTGCTAGGGACTAAGGCGAAAGATGCGGCTGTCGTGGCAATAACTGCACAGATTAGTCCGGCAGTGTTGGGGTTAGCCCAAAGAAATTGGAAACGTCCTGATGTTGGACTTAGTGCCCATTTAGCGGGGCTGGCGGCAATGGTAAAAATAGGGACAAGTATTACCAGCATTCCTGCTGCTATGACTGCTGCTAGATCATCTTTTACGATGCTGTAATCATGCCACCGTTGTGTCCAAATCAAAACAAAAAAGGTGATAAAAACCAAGGCAACTACCGAATGTTGGAAAGATATTTTAGGTAGTAGTGATATTGGGGAGCTAGCTAATGCCCATAGCGGAAGCGCTAAGAGCCCAGCGATAGAAATAATGCTAGCTCGATGGGATACGATCGGTTTCCGATAGGAAAGTAGTAGTAATATCCCGGAGATACCAAGAACTCCCAGTAGTGAAAAAGTTAGTATGCGAACAGGGAAAAGCACTGAGAAAATTCCCTCGGGTAGAGCCGCTAACATCACTGCTGATCCGACTAGCCACCGCCAGCCAATAATTCCCGAAGCCATTAGCGATACGAAGAAAAGGGTTGTCAGAGAAAAACCGGGAGAGCGTACCGCTGCTGCTATCAGTAATAAAATAGCCGCTGTCGCTAGAGTTGCAATCTCTATTGCATTAACAGCTTTCTTATTACCTAATTTGAAAATAAGTAGAACCCCGGCCAGTAATCCTCCTAGTCCAGATAATAATAAGGCTCCATCGCCTGCTTTTAATTTTGAAAGGTTGGGAACAGCATCTTCGGAATGCAAATTTACAGACTGTGGAAATTGTTTCTGGATAACATCGGAGTAAGTGTTAGAAACCCATGCTGCAAGAATTGGATCAGGATGAGTAAAACGTACTTGCACTTGGTTTATTTGAGCGGGTGCAACTGTTAAGTTATTAGCTATTTCTTTGGCTGTTATCTCTTTACTTAGGGTGCCCATGTTTAATTCGATACGATTTTCGGATAGAAGCCAAGCTTCTATTTCTGGAGCTTTTGTCCAGGCATCGATGGGGTCGTGTTGATCATTGTACAACCACATGTTAGCGGCGGCATCGAAGGTCGGAGTGGTGAGAATCGGAAATAAGGCTATACCTGATGCTAAGAGAAGAAAAATAGCTACCGCTATAGCTGTGAGTCCTCGCTTAATAGAGTTCTTAAGAGATAGGCTCATGGGGTTTGGGGACGCTGGTTGCGTAATCCACCAAGGGTTAGCCATAGTGGAAGGATAGTGACAAGAGCATCAGACAATAATGGCTGAAACATAGCAAATGCTACGAGGCCGCAGAATCCTAGCAACCATGCATATCGATCTTTGCTATTTCTCGCTGCGAAGGGGCCGCTAAATAGTATGGCAAAGAAAAATGGGGCGCCAAAAATTCCCATGTAGAGAATAATTTCCATGATTATATTATGGGCAGGCTGGTAGCCGTATCCAGAGAAGTAAGGTCCGATTCGTCCTGTACCAAGTAGCCAATGATCCTTTAGTACAGCTATAGATCTATGGGCAACGCGAGAATGATTAAAAATATTAAGCTGAGGCGGGGCTGGCGGAACGTCGTGATCTGGATCTCCGAGGGTGGTAAATCGATCTTGTTCAGTGAACTTCTGTTCAACTTTTTTACCCTCTTTGCGTCGCTGGGTATCTTCTTTTTTGATATCTTCGGTATCTGGTTCGCTGCCAGTGATTACGGATCCGATATTAAAAGTTCGGGCCACATCGTGTAGTTGATTTTTGTTTGATAAAATAAGTCCCCCGAAAATCACTGCCGCTAATATCGCTAAAGTGGTGAAAAATATAAGTTTTTTCTTCCAGGGGCGACGATCTGCGATAAGGAAAGTCAAAAATAGCATAAATAATGACGCTACGCCGCCAAATCTAGATCCAGAAAGAGCGATAATTGCTATAGTATGTGCTGATGTGAATAGGCTGACCCAATAAAGCTTCTTGCTGGCGGTTCTTGATATCATGAGAAGAATTACCGGCATTATCATTAAGACTACGCCAACATAAAGGTTGGTATTTCCTAGTAGGCTTTGCCTGCGTACAGTGATTCCTTGGGCGAGTTTGATTAGGGAGTAAATATTGGTGGTAAATAAAAATCCCAATAAACCATAAGTTGCATCAAGTAATGTAACTTTTGCTCTTTCCGATATAAGGAAAGCTATAACTCCTAGCAGTAAATATTCTATTGGAGTTATTTGAAGAGGAGTGCTGCCGGTAAGTACTTTTCTAGCTACGATGCTAGCTATCCAAGCTATAGTAGATAGCACTGATGCAGTAATTAAATATTTAGAAAACTTTGACCATGTTGACCAGGGGGTTCTAATTAACTGCCATAGTATGAAGAATCCTCCTATTAGCAGTGGCAATTCTGCCATATTAAAAGTTTTGCTACCGGAGGTGCTTGCCGGGTTCGGGATAAAAATGGCAAATTGTGTCATTAGTAAGAGCGCAGCGATAGCGATCGCTCGCCAATACTGGGAAAATAAAGTCTTAATGTTAGTCATGAAAAGTGGATCCTTGAGAGAGGAGCTCGGCATATAAGTCAACATAAGCTGTGTAGGCTTTCTTATCACCAATGCGGTTTTGTATAACTCCTTTGTTTGGGAAGTCTTGATCGTACATTTCATCGATGCCGCGCCGTAGCCCTGCTGCGCTACGGTCGCCTAAGATGACTCCAGTCATACCTTCAATGGTCTCGGGTGCTCCTCCTGTACGGAATGTAACTACGGGGAGCCCGACTGATGCTGCCTCAAGATTTGTCATAGAGGAAATATCTTCCAAAGTAGGATTAATGAATATGTTAGCTGCGCTATACCATTGCGCAAGCTCAGTAATGCTCGCAGTACGGGTAATTCCTATGATTCCAGTAGGAAGTGCTGCTACTTGCTTTTCGGTGAGTCCCACGACGACTAGAGCTTCGCTTTCGCGAAGAAGATGCGATAGTTCCAGGAGATGGTGGAGTCCCTTGGCTTCGCTCCAAGCATTAGCTACAGCTAATATGACGTATTTGTTAATAAGTCCGTATTTTTGGCGAAGGTTGCTGGGGGTGGGAATAAATACTGATGAATCAACTTCATTTGGAATAACTGCTATTGGATAAGAGCCTAAATGGGATATAGCTACTTTGTTTTTTAGCCAATTAGAAGGGGTTACTAGTGTAAGGAAAGGAATATCAGAAAAAGCAGCTTTTTTACGATGCCAATTTCGGGCAGACCCATCAAAGAACCAAGAAGATGGGTATTCGCTTAGCTGAGGACATTTCGTGCAGCCGGTAATCCAAGCTGTGCAGCCAGACTGTTCGAACCAAGCACAGTGTCCAGTCAGTGACCACGTATCATGAAGAGTCCATACTATTGGGACAGTTAGAGTTCGTAGATGCGAAAAAAGAACTTCAATATTGAGATAATATCCGTGCACATTATGTAGATGGATCAGATCAAACTGATCCCAATCAATAGATGAAATAAAGTTATGGGTAGCTTTAGTGGAGCGCAACCCGTGTGCATCTAGTAAGCGTGTTGCAAGATGGTGATCAATGATAGATGATCTATTTCCTATATAAATAGTATCTTCCCAGCCCAATGCGGTATCGCGGCCGTAAGCTATCGTGCACTGATTGCCTTGTTCTTCTAGCCGTTTGGCTATTCCTACGGCTATTCTTCCAGTGCTACCTCTGCCGCAGACAGAATTTACTTGTAAAACCTTCATTCGTGAGGATCCTGGGCCGCTCTATGCTGGAGGATAGCCAGCTCTAGTATGCGCTGCCCTTGGTTAATATTATTCCGGGTTTCCATAACAAACCGCTTGCCATCCTCGCCGCGTTGCAACAACTGATCGCGAGGTTGAGAAAGCGCTTCTTTGAGGGCTTTACGTAGAGCATCAACACCATCAGCTTCGATGGCATAAACATAATTGAAGTATTCTTCGGGAATACCAGATAAGCGAGTAGTTAATACTGCTGTGCCACTAGCCAGATATTCCATTACCTTGCTGGGAAAGGAATACTTAGTAAATTCGCCTTGCGTTGGTCGAGGATTGACAAGCAACCAAACTCGTTCTTCCATAGCTACGACATCGCTTTGGTCGGCATGCCCTCTGAAATCGATGCGAGGATCTTGTTCGGCTGCTTTTCTAACATCTGGAGAATAGGGGCCTGCGCCATAAACTACTAAGCGGGCTTCTGGAATATCGAGGCTGGTAAACGCATCAATTAGATCTGCTACGCCGTATTCTGCCCTAAGAGCTCCGGCATACATCACAGTAAGTAGATCATCTTTAGCAAGACGCGTGGATTGATTTGCAAGTTGTTGATCGACGATGCCTTCTATCACCAGGTGTGGGCGACATTGTGGGTTAACTACCTCATTCATAGCTTCGGTAAGTAATAAAAATCCGTCTAGTTTTTGGTAACATGATTGGGCGATCCGGCGAAGAATCCCCTGACCGGGAGCGGTACGGTTTTTGGCATCAGCGACGTTTGCCATGTAGGGATAAATATCCATAAATAGCCCAAGCTTGCGTGCGCCAGAGCCGGCAAGCGCTGCAAAAACTCCAGGAAGCGCAGAAACATAAGCGGCATCAACGATGACGATGCGACGAGAATTTCCAGAGGTTCGTATCCGCCATTGCAAAGTACGTATGAATAGTCCCAAAGCAAGCCATAGCTGTTTGATGACTGGACGGTTTATGACAGAAAGATGATCGTAAGTATGGTTCAACGCTACTTTTTCTTTGCTTCGAGGCCACCAGCCAGCTCGGTGAGCCGAACCGATAGTTCGTCCTACGAGCGAATGAACTCGGGTATCGTGCGCAGCGACACCACTAACAAGCAGGCCATGAAATTTATGGCTAGCTTCGATCATTCCGTACGACACCGGATCTATTCCAGGAAGTACGCTCTCTTGAATGCGGGCAAGTTCCCGAGGGGAGGCACACGTCGATACGTGAAGGATGTCAATAGGTTCCGGCACATGGGTTAGTTTAGTCGCTCTTTCCCTAGATTGGGGCATTGTTGAGCAGCGAAGCTGTCCCGTCCGATATTTTTACAGTCCATATAGGGTGGGGGCAGAAACATTTGTCAGAAGAATGTGATTCACTTCATATCGTGAGTACAGCGAATCTTTCGCGCGATGAGGCGCGTATCCGGTCCCAGCAAATCACGGTAGAAACTTATGAGTTTACCGTTGATGTGTCGCGGGCAAGTGAGCCCGATGACCTTTTCCCAGTAGTTTCGACAGTCCGTTTCACCTCTAAAGCTCCTGATACTTGGATTGACTTCCTTGATGGTGTTGTTGATGCAGTTACCATCAACGGAGTAACCAGCGAAGTTGACTATGACGGCTCTCGCATTCAATTGCGGGGGTTGAAAACTGATGGTGTCAACGTAGTTTCAGTTGCAGCGCAGGGGCGATACTCTCGCTCAGGACAGGGGTTGCACCGCTTCGTCGATCCAGCCGATGGAAATACCTATCTTTACACCCAATATGAGCCAGCTGACGCTCGTCGCGTCTTCCCTAACTTTGAACAGCCAGATCTCAAAGCCCGCCACAGCATTACGTTGGTTGGTCCGAAGGAATGGAAACTTATTAGTAACCAGTACGAGGTGGCGCGCGAAGAAGTTGCTGACAATGCGATCGTCACATTCGCGCCAACTGAACTACTGAGCACTTACATCACCTGCATTGCGGCAGGACCGTATGCAGAATGGCGTGATGAGTGGAGTGGTACTCCTAATGGCAAAGCTCTAACAGTTCCACTAGGTATTTACTGTCGGCAGTCTTTAGCCGAACATATGGATGCAGAAAATGTTCTGCAGATCACAAAACAAGGTCTAGATTTCTTTAATGAAGCATTCGGATACAACTACCCGTGGGGTAAGTATGATTCGATTTTCGTACCGGAATACAACTTAGGCGCCATGGAAAACCCAGGCTTGGTGACTTTCACCGAACGGTACGTTTTCCGCTCTACGCCAGTCCGTGCACAGCTATCTACCCGTGCTAACACCATTCTTCACGAGATGAGCCACATGTGGTTTGGTGATTTGGTGACGCCAAAGTGGTGGGATGATCTGTGGCTGAAGGAATCTTTTGCAGAGTACATGGGTGCCCATGCTTCTGCTGAAGCAACTGAGTTCACCGATGCTTGGGTAGCATTCTCGGGTGCTCGCAAGAACTGGGCTTATCAGCAAGATCAGCTTCCTTCCACACATCCTATCGTCGCTGACATTCCTAACTTGGAAGCTGCCAAGCAGAACTTTGACGGTATTACTTACGCCAAGGGTGCTGCGGTACTTAAGCAGCTTGTGAGCTGGGTGGGTGTTGAGGAGTTCTTTGCTGGTGCGCGAGATTATTTCGCTGACCATGCTTTCTCTGTCACGACATTGGCGGATTTGCTATTGGCGCTAGAAAAGAGCTCCGGACGTGATTTAGCTGATTGGTCATTGCGCTGGCTACAAACAGCAGGTATCGACCGACTAGAGCCAGTAGTTGCTGCAGATGGTGACGTAATCACTCATGTAACTATCAACCAGACTTCTATTGATGCGATGACTGGGAAACCGGCACAGCGACCACACCGGCTAGGTGTGGGGCTTTACCGAGTTCTTGATGGTGAACTTGTCCGTACTGAAGAGTTCGAGCTTGACGTTCCTGGTACGGGCGCGCAAGTCACTGAAGCTGCTGGCTGCTCTGTACCCGATATGGTGCTACTTAACGATCGTGGCTTGTCTTATGCCAAAGTTCGTTTCGACGAGAAGAGCCTTGCGACTGCGCTATCCCACGTCGGTGCGATGAGCGATCCGTTGGCTCGCACGATCGTATGGGGAGCTTTATGGGATATGACTCGAGATGCTGAGCTTTCAGCAGTTGATTATGTCCGGGCAGTCCTAACACATGCTCCGAAGGAGACTGATTCTGCGACGCTATCTTCCCTAGTGGCTAATGCTGCGTTTGCGGTGGGCGCTTACACGCCCAAGGATCAACGTGACCGGTTACGTGAAGAATTCGCCAATACCGTGTGGGAACTGTTGTTGGCGGCTCCTGCTGGTAGCGACGCGCAAACGATTTGGGCGCGAGCTTTTGTGGGTGCTGCTGCGGTTACTCCGTCGCAAGCAGATCGGGTCATGCAGCTAAGTAAGGGAACTCAGGTTATTGATGGACTGGATATGGGTCCTGATATTCGCTGGGGCTTACTACGTGCGCTGGCAGCGGTAGGTGCTGACGTCGTTGAACTGCTAGATGCTGAGTTGAAGCAGGACAATAGCAATGAGGGAGCCTGCTATCGGGCTTCTGCTCTTGCCGGGCGGCCGCTTGCTGAGGCTAAAGCTGAGGCATGGCAGCAGTTGCATACTCCGGGCGGGTTATCCAATGACATGGTCGACTGGATAATTGCAGGTTTCATGCAGTCGCTACATTCTTCGCTAGTTGCTAGCTACGAAGATCGTTACTGGGATGGTCTAGAGCAGGTATGGAAAGACTTCCCAATCGAGATCGCACAACGTCTGGTACGCGGCTTGTACCCCAGCGAAGCTGATATCGCTAAGGGACAAGATCCTATGGCACATCCAGCTGTTGTACGCTCTGCTGCTTGGCTAGCTGCTCACCAAGACGCTCCTGGTGCATTGACTCGTATTATCAAGGAAAGTCATGACCAGTTAGTGCGGGCATTACGCGCCCAAGCTGCTGCCATGTAACTGCCCTGATAGGACGCGGGTAAGAAAAAGATTGTTACTCGCTATAGAATTGCTGTAGTGCGACCTTGCTCTGTGGGGTGAGGTCGTACTACAACATTGAGGTATGTAGTACGAATGTCTACATGCTGGGCTACGAGAGCGGAGCGGTCTGATGACTTTTACGAACGGTACATACGAGATAACGCAAGCTCAAGGTGATCTTCTTCTATACACCACAGTGGAAGGCCCAGCTGCATCTATGGGACATGATTTGATCCTGCGCCCAACCCAGTGGCGAGGCACGGTCATTGTGGGGGATTCGGTTCCCGAATGTCAGGTAAAAATTGTTGTCGATATGAACACGCTCGTTGTATGCGGCAGCAAGGGTGGTATTAAGCGAGTCGGTGAGGGTGACCTCAAAATTATCAATGCCAATATCCGTAAAGTATTAGCGGTGGAAACTCATCCGACATTAACCTTTGAATCCACCGAAATCATCGGCGATTGGGAAAAAGCCACACTGGCAGGGCAATTGACTTTATGCGGCCGTAGCGAGACTCAATCTTTTGAGATTACAGCTAACCCTGACGAAACAATTTCTCTAGATGGCGCTATTACTCAGACTCGATATGGCATCAAACCATTTTCGACGATGATCGGTGCGATGCGTATCGGCGACGACGTAACTGTAAAAGTTGCTATATCGCTTTCGTGAGCTAGTTTCCTAGCTGAAAAGCAAGGGTTGGGTGTCGATAAGAATTATTGTCGCGGTAGGTTCTTGGTATGGGTACCTCTTGGGACGATACCGTAATCACATTGCAGACTGCTATTGCAAAAGATTTTCCGCGCGCTCTTAATGACTTAGCAGCGCTTACTGCAATCCCTAGCATCTCTGCAATGCCGCAATATAGCAGCGATGTACGTCGAAGCGCTGAGCTAGTTCGAGAGCTATGTGCTGATGCGGGTGCGACTAGAGCTGAAATATGGCAATCCGGAGACGGGCATCCAGCAGTTTTTGCACACTGGCCGGCGCCAGAAGGTGCTCCTACGGTGTGTCTTTACGCACATCATGACATTCAGCCGGTGGGAGACGAGTCGCTGTGGAGCAGTGATCCTTATGTCATGGTAGAGCGCGATGGACGGCTCTACGGTCGGGGCGTAGGCGATGATAAAGCTGGAATCATCGGGCATCTTATGGCATTGCGAGCTTTCCAAGGACACCCTCCAGTGGGGGTAAAAGTTTTTGTGGAGGGAGAAGAAGAAAGCGGATCTGCTTCTATCCCAGCCATTCTTAGCCAGCATCGCCAAGATCTGACAGCCGATGTCTGGATTGTGTTAGATGCCGTGAACTGGGAGCAGGGGCAACCTACTTTAACCACCACATTGCGGGGGTTAGCGGAAGTTTATGTGACGGTAGAAACTTCGGCTAAGGCACTGCATTCAGGTATTTATGGTGGGGTAGTGCCAGATGCGGTTACGGTGATGTGCAAACTGTTAGCAACCATGACCGATGATGCTGGGAATCTAGCTATTGCAGGTTTAGTTGATGGAAAAGCTCCGGATCTGATCTACCCGGAAGATCGACTCCGTCGTGAATCAGGAATTCTTGCTGGCGTGGATTGGATTGGCGACGGTAGCGTAGTTGATCGGTTGTGGGCGCGGCACTGCGTAGCTGTTTTAGCGATGGACGTTACCCCAGTTAAACAAGCATCTAATACTTTGGCTCCTACTTGTACCGCCAAAATAGGTATGCGAGTACCGCCGGGGGCAGATCCAGTGATATCTCAGCAAGCATTGATGTCGCATCTACAACAGCATGTTCCTCATGGTGCAGTTGTCACGCTGGTTGCTGGAGAGACTGGAAGGCCTTTCCAAGCTGCTACAGATGGAGTAGTCGCTACCGCAATTTTGGATTCCTTTAAGCAAGCATGGCAGGTAGATCCAGTTTTTGCAGGTGGTGGCGGCTCGCTGCCGTTGGCGGCGATGGTAGCTGATGTTTTCTCAGATACCCCGGTATTAGTAACTTCAGTGTTAGACCCAGATTCAGCAATGCATGCTCCTGATGAGTCAGTTTCTATATCTGATTTACGACACGCAGCACTAGCTGAGGCGCTAATGTTGACGCGGTTAGGCCTGTCATAGGTACAATCAATCACAGTAATGACGCGTTGTTGGCAGATTCTTTTAGGTTCGGGTTGGCTAGCGTCGCTTGTATTCGGTAATCTGTGTCTTACGCATATAGACCAGTACGCGGCGAGACCGCGCTAACGAGCTGAGGGGGTCGGGCATATGGGCCGCGGCCGGCAGAAGGCGAAGCAGACGAAAGTCGCTCGTGATCTTAAGTACCGTTCGGTTGAGACAGATTTTGAGCGACTTCAGCGAGAGCTGAGTGGAGGGGCAGACCCCTTCGCACTGCGATCTGTCGTTGCTGATGATGACGCTGAAGGCGAAGATGATCCTTACGCTGAATATGCAGATATCTACGGTGACGATGATGAGGATGACGAGTAAGTCGATTGTCTGCTGATTCAGAATCAACACATGTTGGGGCGTCCACTATCAAGTGGACGCCCGATGTGCTTCCTGAACATGAAGCTTGCACATTAGAGCTGGCAGGGGTTACTCCAGAGTGGGAAGAATTCTCTACGCCAGTAGCCACACTTGTGCGACGAATCATCCCAGCTGGGCAAGAACCTCGTCCAGCCGTGCTTTACGTTCACGGCTGGAATGATTATTTCTTCCAGTCGTGGCTAAGTGAGTTCTTTGACCAGCAAGGCTATGACTTTTATGCCATTGATCTACGTCGATACGGACGAAGTTTACGGCCGGGTCAGTATGGCGGTTATATCGCCGATATGGCGGAATATGATCAAGAGCTTGATATGGCTAGAGAGATTATTAAGCAAGCGCAGCATCCCACTATTTTGATACATGGTCATTCAACTGGTGGGTTGGTAGTTGTAGGGCACGTTTCTCGTCGAGTGGGGGAGTATTCAGCTGTTATCTTGAACTCTCCGTGGCTTGATTTAAGTAACCAACCGCTTTTGCGCACACTGTCGATGGGGATTGATGCAGTGGGGGCATGGCTTCCAACCTCAGTTATTCCTGGTAGCGCTCCAATCTTCGATGAAGATGGAGTAGTAGATCGAGGTTTTTACGCTCGTTCGATACATAATGACTGGGATGGGGAGTGGAACTACAATCTGGATTGGAAATCTAATCCAGAACTTTTTACTTATCGCTACGGTTGGGCTCGTGCTATTATCCGAGCGCAGCAGGCGGTGTATGCAGGTTTTAACCTTGGATGTCCGCTAGCGGTATTTGCCTCTACGGCCTCAGCTGCTCCCAAAGAATATGATCTCGATATTTGTTGGTCCGCAGATTTAGTTCTTGATGTTAATACGATGGTTCAGCAAGCAGCTGGATTATCAGATAATGTGACGATTGTACGGATTAAAGATGGATTACATGATCTAGCTTTATCTAGGAAACCTGCTCGCAGTACATACTTTTCAGCCATAGCTAAATGGTTGGAAACTTTAGCTAGTTAGTGGAGTCTTGCAGCAGAAACAAAAAAACCCGCTTTTGGCGGGTTTTTTGTGGCCAAGGCCGGGATCGAACCGGCGACCTTCCACTTTTCAGGCGGACGCTACTACCAACTGAGCTACCTGGCCTAGAACGAAGATGGCGGCTTTCGCCGCCATCGTGTTCCGCGACCCCGACGGGGCTCGAACCCGCGACCTCCGCCGTGACAGGGCGGCGCGCTAACCAACTGCGCTACGGGGCCCCAAGGTTCTGGGACCTTGCTAACTTTTGCTAGCTCGAAAACTATAACGCACTTGAGGGGGAAAAGTGAAATTGGGGTTAGATGAGCCAAGATAGAGGAGTGTTGATAGTAATGGCAGGTCTTCCCGGAGTAGGAAAAACTACGATTGCGGCAGCCCTAGCTGCAAAATATGAGGCGTTACTGCTGTCAGTAGATTCTATTGAAAGTGTGTTATGTAGAGCAGAGCAGAGCCAAGGATCTTTGTCGGGGCTAGCTGCCTACTTTATTGCGGAAGAAATAGCGTCTGAAAACCTAAAGTTAGGGCGCAGTGTCGTAGTTGATGCCGTCAATGACGTAAAAATTGTGCGCGATATTTGGGGGGCTTTAGCGCGGCGGCGCCAAACGAAACTGCTTTTTGTTGAAGTAGTATGTTCTGATCTTACGGCCTATCAAGAGCGGTTAGCGACGCGAGATCTGCAGCTTTCGGGAAAATCTGAAGTGACTTTCGCTGATGTTGTGGAACGCTTTTGTGAAAGTGAACCGTGGCGAGATGAGCCACGCCTGATGGTTGATAACCTGCCAGGGATTCCTCTAATGAATTTAGTGCAAAGAATCTGTCATGAATGTTGATATCTTTCGCCTTGAGCAGTTCTGGCGTTAGTAACGTTATTGCGATAGAAAGAAGCCCGCGCTCAGTGAAATTACTGATCGCGGGATTCTTTGCTAGCATCCCCAGCGGGATTCGAACCCGCGCTGCCGCCGTGAAAGGGCGGTGTCCTAGGCCTCTAGACGATGGGGACCTGTCAGTCGAAACCGACTCATCTACTTTAGCGGTAAGTTAGCTGATGAGTCAAAGCGGGCAATGGGTGATGAGGATATTTAGGTTCTAAGCTAGTGAGAACGTACCGAAAGATGGACATGATCGTAATGATTTTGAGTATCAGACCCTCGGTCTGCCATCCAAGTCCAACCTTGTTGTGGATAATCAGCTAGCCAGATTCTTTGCTCCCAGATTAGGTAGCGAATATCGAATTCTGCTGCATGGGCTTGAAGGTAATTCGCGACAGCTTGTCCTAGCTCATGATTATTGCGATAGTTCGGGATCATGAAATCTACGGCGCGACCGTCAGTATGATCAGCGCCAGGGCCGTCCGGACGCACTCCGTAGTAGGTAGTTAGCTGTGGAAAGTTAGCTTTTACTGCTTCCATTGCTTTACGAGCAGAAGGAATGAGTTTTTCCAAACCTACCGATGGCGATGAAGGAGCAGCTACCGGTGTTGCGGAAAGATATGCGGTATAAACCCACCGAGTTGCCCCTGACCATATGATTTGAGTCCACTCGTCTTGGACTGCGCCAGTTATAGATAGAGCAGTGCCGGCAGGTACAAAACCTACAGGATTATTTGTGAAACCTGCGGTAGGCCGTACGTTCAGAGCAACTGTGGCATAACGAGTCCCAGTAACTGCAGGAAGTCCCGGATTTGGATTAGTAGGGTTCGTAGGGGCTGTCGGAGGAGTGGTGGGAGCTGGCGGAGTTGCAGCGGCGCGTAGGTAGTTTTTATGTACCCATCCTGTTGATCCGCCTACGGTAATTTCAGTGAACCCATTAGATTCTTTACCAGTAGCTTGTACTGCTGTTCCTTCAGCGAGTACGCGGATTACGCTGTCGTTAGTACTTGGGCCAGAACGAAAATTAACTGCCGTAGTAGCAACGAAGCTACCTGAGGTTCCCGGCGTTATAGGAGTTGTTGTTACCGGCGATGTTAGATAAGACGTTGATACCCATCCGCCGTCGGTCATTTTAGCGAAACCGTTACTTTCTTCGCCGGTTAGATTCACTGCTGTATTAGGAGAAAGTACGCGTATTACAGCGTAACCTGCTCCCGGTCCTTGTCTAACATTAAGAGGAGCTGTCGTAGTACGAGTAGAACTATTGCTGTAAGTAGATCCTGCTCCAGATAGGTAGGAAGAACTTATATAGGCAGTACGTCCTTGATATGAAATTGGGGTCCAACCATTTTGGGAAGGACCTAAGGCTTCGATAGTTGTTCCTTGCTTAAGGCCACCAATAATTGCTTGATCAATTCCAGGACCAGAACGAACGTTAACTCCTGCAGTAGTCGTCATTTTGGCTGCAGCATGAGCGCTAGTTGGGCATAGCGTTGCTGGTGCAGTCCATAAAACTGCTAGTAGAGCAGCTGAAGCTGTAACTTTTCTAAAAGAGCTATTCACGTGGGTAGTCCTTCCCCATCAAGTCTTCATGATACTTGTGGTGGTTCAGGCGCACGGGCGCCCAGATATTGGCAAAATCAGCGGCGGCGAGCGTAGAGCGCTTCCCCGTTCTTACCCAAATCCTGAGTAAGAACCGTTCTACAATCTCGCCGCTGCTGATTGAGGCGACCGTAAGACTAGAACTATTTCGTGATTAAGCGCCAGCGAAAGTAAGAGTTTTATTGATAGTTCATATCAAGTGGAACTTCACCCTGAGGGTTTAGCTGAAACGATCCATGAATGGCTATCGCTGCTGATCCACTGAGAAACAAGAGCAGTTGATCCTAGCCATCCAGCCTGAATATCTGCGTAGGAAAGAGTGTCAGTTCCTAGTAACTTCGCTAATACTTCAGGATTATTGCAAGATATGAGAATGACTTGCCTTTTGTGATGTAAGTGATTCGCGGCAGCAAGGCGTTTTACTGGATCACTGAAATATTGCGCAGCGATAACTATCGGATGCGGTGATGTTACTTGGAGCAATCGGATCAGGTCTTTATGACTTTCTAGTTCTTCTGCTACACATAAAACTATGGCATTCGCTAGCTGCGCTAGCTTTTCTTGGGTTGCGAAGATTGAATCTACATAACCTCCACAGGGGAGCGCTTCGCTGGCGGGAGGAGCTGTGATAGCAATCCCAGTAGCTGCTGGAGCATTGTCGACAATGTCATCTAATGAAAGATAGTTCGGTGCCGAGTCGGTTTCTGGCAGATTCGGGATATTACGTTGGATCGGAGCTCGGAGGCGGTTCTGTTCGGCTTTTTCGCGACGGCGAGTGATTAAGAACCCACCGGTAAGAAGAAGTATGCCTACTCCCAAAAGACTAATAAGAAAAATGAGAGTTTGGCTGTCCATAAGGACTAGCTTAGATCAGTACCTCCACCGGGGCTCGAACCCGGGACCCGCGGATTAAAAGTCCGCTGCTCTACCAACTGAGCTACAGAGGCGTTGGTATTAACGATAGCGTTTTCTTCCCAAAGATGGAATTCGAAAGCTAAAAGACGAAATTTTACTCCAGATTTTTCTTAGAAATATGCTGTTATCGTAGTACCGGAAGTGAAGAAGTTATTGAGTTAGAGCTAGGCGTCACGCTGAGTGTCAGCTTGCTTTACGCTGTCGCAAATCTCTGTTAGCAGTGTTTGGAAAAACTTTATTTCGGCAGCTGAGTATTTCTTCAGGACGTTATTTGTGATGCTGTCGAACTCATGGAAGAGTCGTTCTGCTTCTCCTTCGCCTTGTTCATGAACAAGATGGATCTCGACTCGACGACCATCACTAGTTGAAGAACGACGAGTGACGAACCCGCGACTTTCTAGCCGATCAATGGCAGCTGTGGTTGCTGGTCCAGAAAGCGCTAGAAGTTCCCCTAGATCTCCTGCTGACAGAATCCGTCCCTGTTTGCGCTGATCGATTAGGTAGGCGAGCGCAGCGGCATCGGTGGGGTGGATACCTAATTTTTTCCCGGTAAATACGAGTTCGCGGTTAGTAAGAGCAATATAGCGGCGGAGTTGTGAAGCCGATGAAGAATTTTTAGTCATATTTGTTCCCTGGTTAGGTGCATGCTAATTGAAGATTCTATCTTACGTCGTTACTTAGATGAGATAAAACCTATGGTTTTGCTGTGTGTGACTACTTATTTCGAGGGTGGAGCATCGTCGTAGTGTGAAAGTTGGCTGATGTTTAGTCGTGGTATGACATTTTGCCGGGTAATAGAAAAATGTATATTTTCCGAGCGAATGATCCAGATCGAAGTCACTATGAGAGTGATTAGGACTGCTGTTCCTTCGAACCATACGGTTGAACGAGGTCCCAGATATGTGCCACAAGCACCGACAATTGGTGCTACAAAAGGCGTTCCGCCTACTAAAAGAGCGCTCCATAGCGCCATAACTCGTCCGCGATACTCTGGAGCGACGCTCAACTGGATAAGGGCATTAGAGGTCACAATTACGGTGATCGCACATAGTCCGATAGGGATGAGAGTAAGTGCAAAAACGGTATAAGTGGGTGATAATGCAGAAATAGCTGAGAAGAAGGCAAAGCCAGCTAAAGCAATTAAGGAATGACGTAGTCGAGGATAAGTGCGTCTAGCTGACCAGAGCGCCGCAGCGAGGGCACCAATTCCCATAATTGAACCTAGTAACCCGTACTCGCCAGCGGCTTTACCGAAAGTGGTACGCGCCATTACCGCATTTGAGATCGCAAAATTGAAACCAAAGTTTCCCATCATGAATGCAATAAATATCAGAAGCATGATGTCGGTGCGGCTTTTAACGTAGCGCAGTCCATCGCGCAGCTGACCTTTTCCGTGCTGTAGCGCTGCGGGGGTCATTTGGTCGCCGCGAATTCTCAATAGGCTTGCTATGAACCAGATAAAGCAAATGCAGTTAATAGCAAGTACTGTTCCGGTTCCGAATGCTGCGATAAGAATGCCAGCTATTCCGGGGCCAAGAAGCCTCGCGCCATTGAATTGTGCCGAGTTAAGGGAAATTGCGTTGGCAAGAGCATTGTGGGGAACGATCTCTGATACGAAAGCTTGTTGTGCTGGAGCCGATAGAGCCGAAGCAGTACCGTCGAGGAAAGCAAGTAAGAAAACATGCCATAGTCGGATATTTCCGCTTATTACCAAAGCAGCCAAGATGGCAGAGTTGATAGCTTGCCAGGTTAATGTTGCCAGCATGATGCGTCGCTTAGGGAAGCGATCGGTGATGGCGGCTGCAATAGGCATAGTTATGAGCGCTGGTGCAAAGAGTAGCCCGGTAAGCCAGCCTAAAGCGGTGGCGTCGTCGTGAGTCAGATCGACCAGAACTAGCCATGCTTTTGCGGTAGAAGCCATCCAGCCGCCGATATTAGCGATGAGAAGTCCAAAGAAATATGTGCGGTAGTTGGGGATGCTTAGTGATGAAAAAGTTTTGCTTGCCATGAGGCTAGTCCTCCTCAAGGAGGCGGTTGAGAATGATGGTTGCCTCGGCGAGAGTGGCGCTATCTTCAGCGGAAAGTGTCTCAAGGCGACGGATCATCCATTCGTTGCGCTCTTGGCGGCCGATAGTGAGAAGATCACGCCCTTGGTCTGTTAGCGATAGTTGAATGCGACGTTTGTCGGTAGCGTCAGGCTCGCGTGTGATGAGCCCGCGGTCAGCTAGTTCGTTGACGATACGGCTCATCGAAGGCGCAGATATACGTTCGCGGGCAGCTAGTTCTGCAGCGGTGCTAACTGAAACGCAGTCCAAGAAAGCTAGGACCGAAAACTGATGTGGCGGTAGCGTCGATGCGGTGTAACGCACGCGACGAGTCAGACGCATACAGGCAAGTCGTAATTCGAGGGCAAATTCACTGATGGAAGAAGGCATAGACTCTCACAGATATATAGTTACGTTAAGTAACTATATATCTTATGGGGTGATATTTGCTATATAACGCTGCAACTCAGGTCCGATATCGCCAAAGTCTGGTCCGGTTAGTGGCGGCCAAATGGCTGGATCTAGTCGTGGCGACGTTGGCGCAGTTCCGGGAGAAAAAAGCCATAAATCGACGGGGTTTCGCGACAATGCGGCAGTTGTGGCATCGCAGGAAAGAAAGTTTGTAGCGAAATCTGTTAGCTCAGAATGATCAGAGGCCTCAGCGGCTAACCAGGAGCGACATAAAAGTAGCGCATCTTCGTGGGCTATTACTCGGATATCAGCATCATAGTTTTCGGTTAGCTGAAGCTTAGGAGCTCTAGATAGTTCGAGCGGTCGCTGCTGAGTAGGTATCTCTGCTTCAGTAAAAATAGTATCTAGGTCGCGAACTGATTGACAGCTATGTGGAGCCACATGATGGTAGCTAGCAACAGCAACTAGCGCCTCAATAGCTCGTGGTAATGCCAGTTCATGATCGGGTAAAGCCAGCTGAGGATAATGCATAATGCAGTTCCCGACGACGTCTATACCGATATTCGTGGCAACGTTGCGGTCGCTATTTACCGCGATCATATGCTCCAAAATTGCTTGTCCAGCTTGTGGCTGGCGCAGACTAATTCCGAAGGCATCAATGATGTCTGCTTCGCTGGCAGCGTAGAGAAGAAGAGTGTCAGGCACTATGGCAGCTTACCTCTAGCTAGGCTAGGTCTTATGGATCTGATGCATGCTAATCGCACGCTTGTGATGGGAATTGTTAACGTTACCCCCGATTCCTTCTCAGATGGAGGCGATCATGACGACCCGCGTGCCGCTATTGCACATGGTTTTGCGTTAGCGGAGCAAGGTGCTGACATCATCGACGTAGGTGGTGAATCGACGCGCCCAGGTGCGGTTCGGCCAACTCTTGATGAAGAACTGAATAGAGTCATTCCAGTAGTTAAAGCATTAGCTATTGCTGGTATTGCGGTCTCAGTAGACACGATGCGAGCTGAGGTTGCACAGGCGAGCGCTGCTGCTGGCGCCGTAATTATCAATGATGTTTCTGGTGGTTTAGCCGACGAATCTATGATGGAGGTCGTTGCGCAAAGCAAACTTCTTTATATCTGTATGCATTGGCGAGATCATGGGGCAACCATGGATGATAAAGCAGCCTACGATGATGTGGTTGCTGAAGTTCTAGGGGAACTTGGTGAACGAGTCGAAGCCTGCCATGCGGCGGGGATTACTCGCGATAAATTAATTTTTGACCCCGGAATAGGGTTTGCTAAAAAGTCAGAACATAACTGGGAATTGTTACGGCATCTAGATCAGTTGGAAAGATGGGGTTATCCGCTACTCTTGGGGGTTTCTCGTAAACGTTTCTTAGGTGAGCTACTTGCCGACGATCAAGGGATGCGCCCAGCCAAAGAACGCGATGATGCAACCGCGGCATTAACAACCTTGTTGGCTGATCGGGGAGTCTGGGCAGTTCGTACCCATTCAGTGCGGCAGCATCGAGACGCTATTGCCGTTGTGCAAGCGATGAAAGGAATCTGAGCGATGCAAAAAATGCGGTTGAGTGGGGTAAACGCATATGGTTACCACGGTGTTTATGCAGAAGAGAAACAGCAAGGGCAGCAATTCGTTGTTGACCTAGAACTGGATATTGATCTTAAAACAGCGGCGGTTTCAGATAATTTGGAGCAAACTGTCAACTATGCGGTACTGGCAGAAGGCGTTGTTGCTGATATTGAGACAGGAAGCGTTGATTTGATCGAAGCTCTTGCTCTGAAAATAGCGCGACGTATTGTTGTTAACTATCCTCAGATACAAGTGGTGACGGTCACAGTTCATAAACCTCAGGCGCCGATCCCAGATAATTGCGGGAAAATTAGCGTCGAATTAAAGTGGCAGCGAGATGAGCTGACATGAAATCTCGGCGGGTAGTGTTATCTCTCGGTTCTAATTTAGGAGACCGGCTTGGCTATCTACAAGGTGCTGTTGGAAAGTTATGTGAGTCTGGAGAAAAGGTAATAGCAGTCTCTCCTATTTATGAAACTGCACCATGGGGACCAGTAGAGCAAGATGACTATCTCAACTGTGTAATCGTCTTAGAGACGACTCGCTCCGCGCGAGAAATAATGAATCTGGGACATGAAATCGAGCAGTTCTATCAGCGCACTCGCGATGTGAAATGGGGGTCCAGAACCCTAGACATTGATGTTGTGGCAGTAGAGGAAGAGCGGGTAAATGATCCAGATTTAGTGATTCCGCACCCCTATGCTCATCAACGAGCTTTTGTTGTTGTGCCGTGGCTTGATATTGACCCAAATGCTGAGATTTTTGGACAAGGATCCTTGACTCAGATCGTTAAAGAGCTCGATGTTAGTAGCGTCTGTTTGCGATCAGATCTGATAGTGAAAAGCCCATGAGTAAAAGTACGGAAATACGGCCAATCTCGGGTCAAGGCTTAGCGTTGGTTTGTTCGGTGGGTTGTTTCGTCGGCGCCCTTGTTAAAGTTATTTTCGATGAAGCTGGTGGTGGCACGCCAGCTCCTTTTGGAGTTGCACTAGTCATAGTTTTCCTTGATCTTCTTGTGGGAAGTATGGCAAAGGCGGCACGGAACCGTATTGTGAAAAACCATGAGAATGTCCCGGAAAAATTAGCAGTGCGGTGGCTAGGTTTTGCGCGAGCTGCATTGGTTGGGGGAGCCTTTCTTGGTGGCTTTCATCTGGTGTGGGTATTGGATTCGGTAGGAGCGGCAAATACTCCGTTGGGATTAAAACGATTGATTTGGGCGGCTGTGGCTACGGTGGCGGCAGGGCTTCTAATGGGGGTAGGGAAAGTGCTAGAAAATTCTCTACGTATAACTTGTGCAGAAAATGATGAGGACACGACATATAATTCGTAACCAAAGGTTGTTTTTAAGAGATAGGATTGGCTCGTGAAGAATGCAGCACGTGGAGTCAATCGTCCCGCTATTATCAAGGCGGCCATTGCAGTTGTCGTTATGACAGGACTTGTTGGGTTGGCGCTTGCGGTAGCAGGGACGTGGCCAGCTCGTATTGGGGCAGCTCTTGCCGCTATCGGAGGCGTTGCCGGAGTCATGCTCATGGTAAAAGCTCTGGCTATGCAGTCAGAGAATCATGCTGCTGAGATACGTGAACAGTCACGTAGGGCATTAGATCAATTACGAGGTCAGCATGAACGAGAGCGTCAAGCTCTTCATGCTATTGGCGTTCGTACCTTTGCTTTACATTCGACTATCGGTAGCTTGCGAGATCAATTAGGATCCGAGAAGTCTGAACATGGGGCTACCAACGCGGAGCTGTCTGCTTCAATAAAACAAATAAATAGTCTTGAAGAACGCATTGCGGAAGTAGAAGCGATGCTAGCTGCCACGCGTAGCGAGCTTAATCAGGCTAAAACTGATCATAGTGCGCGAACTGAAGAGTTGCAGCAAGCTCAGTTACGTATCTTAGAGCTATCAGCGATGGTCGATCTGTATGAGAAAGAACTGACTTCTGGCGGGCATGCTGAGATCTTCGGATTGCCTCGTCGCATTGAGCGAACTGCATAATTCTTATTTGTCTACGTCGCCGCTTACCCAGCCTACTGAGGCTACTATAGCTTCGATATTTGAAACGTCTTGGTTGAGGAGTATTTGCTCCAATGCCAAGACGTTTTGCTGTGAAGGGGTTCGTAAGAATACTCGCCAGGGAGTTTTTTCGCCTCGACTAACTATACGGATGCCAGCTTCACCAAATGGAGCTTCGAGCGGAACGTAGTAGTCGCCTTCGGGTACGCGTAAAACTTTGGGAAGTCTAACGCTTATTGCGCCAGGATTATTGGCTAGCCTACTGGTGCATTCGATAACTAAATTAGCGGAGTGGATTGTCTCTGCAGCTAATTGGCGAAAACGTGCTGGTACATCGCCAAAAGTTTCTCCCTTTGGTAACTGGGGGAGTTCTTGGTACATGAGATTGTTTGGATAGTTACGAGAATCTCGCTCTAATCCGCTAGCTCTGGCAATAGGACCAGAAAGACCATAGCTATCAATAGTGGAGCGAGTTATAACTCCAGATCCTGTTAAATAAGGAAGCTCTAATAATGGAGCTATTGTTTCTATAGTGGACATAATATCGTTGGCTAGTTTTGCTTCAGCTGCTAACCAAGAATCATTGACGTCATACTGAACTCCGCCAATACGACATAGCATTGGGTGGAGGCGAGATCCAGTCCAAAGGGAAAGGGATTGTCGCATTCTTTCGCGTAACAAGGAAAGAGAATTATATATTTCTTCATTATGTTTAGCTGTCCAAGTTAGCATCCCTAACAGAGTGTGAATGCGGGCATGTTCTACAGCAAGTGTGCGTAACCAGACGGCTCTGTCTGGAGCTGAAATCCCTAAGGAGGTTTCTATGGCTAAAGTTATAGAAAGTTCTCCGATAATGGGAGACTGCCAGTCGTGGCGATCTGCTAGTCCCAGGCATTGTCTATAATCGCGAACTTCAAATAACTTTTCGACGCCACGATGTGTGTATCCTATGCGAACCGTGCAGTCGCGTATAACTGTTTCTTCAGTGTTTACGGTAAGGGAAATAGCACCTGCTTGAGCAGGATGTTCTGATCCTAGAATTAGCTGCTGGCTATTAAAAGGAGCTGCCGAACCTATCCATAGCGTATTGGTTTGCATATAGTTATACTGCCTGTTTGTTAGAAGTTTTGCCCAATGGTGAAGTTTAAATGGAAAATAATAATGACTATTATGGCTTGAATAACATATAAAAATGAGTTAGATTCGTATTGTTTCATTCATTATGAAAGGAAAGCTACATGGCTCAGCGCGTTAACGTCATGCTCATTGACGATGTGGACGGTTCGCCCGCAGACGAGACAGTTTCATTTGCTCTTGATGGAGTTCAATATGAAATGGATCTAACGAAAGAAAATGCGGAGATTTTGCGAGTCTCATTCGGTGAATGGGTGAGCAAGGCTCGTCGCGTTGGTGGACGTAAGAACAGTGGCAAGGCTGTTCGTTTCGCTGCTCGTGATAACAACGAGGAAATCCGTACTTGGGCCCGCGATAATGGTCATGACGTCAAGGAGCGTGGACGTATCCCGCTTTCTCTCATCCAGGCTTACGACGCCGCTCACTAAGAATTTTAGTGATACCAAAGGCGCTGGTTCTGTAGTTCAGAATCAGCGCCTTTGCCGTATCCGCCAAGGGCGAACATAAAAACGTACGGAAAAGCGTCTTCGTTGACTATGCTAAGAGGTAGTCAATCAAGGAGTTCTGTGCATGTTTGAGCGGTTCACCGATCGAGCCCGTCGTGTCGTCGTCTTAGCTCAAGACGAAGCGCGAATGCTTAACCACAACCAGATCGGAACAGAGCATATTTTGCTTGGTCTGATCCGGGAAGGAGAAGGCGTTGCAGCTAAGGCGTTAGAGGCCTTAGATATTTCTCTCGAGGCTGTGCGCGCGCAGGTCGAAGAAATCATTGGGCGCGGGCAGCAAGCACCAACGGGACATATTCCCTTGACGCCACGCGCCAAAAAAGTATTAGAGCTGTCGCTACGTGAGGCCTTACAGCTTAACCATTCCTATATTGGGACAGAGCATATTTTGCTTGGCCTGATCCGGGAGGGGGAAGGCGTTGCGGCTCAGGTTCTTGTCAAATTAGGTGCAGATCTAGATACGGTTCGCAATCAGGTTGTTCAGCTACTCTCTGGGTACCAAGGCGGAGCTAAAGAAGCTGCTACTGCGGGAGCTCCCGAAGCTGGACCATCACAATCAGGGTCAGCAGTTCTTGACCAGTTTGGGCGTAACCTAACGCAAGCTGCTCGCGATAATCAGCTAGATCCAGTTATTGGTCGCGGAAAAGAGATCCATCGGGTTATGACGGTGTTGTCGCGGCGCACCAAAAACAATCCAGTGCTGATTGGTGAACCGGGCGTAGGAAAGACTGCAGTTGTCGAAGGACTAGCCCAAGCGATTATTCGCGGTGATGTTCCCGAGACGCTACGCGATAAGCAGATCTACACCCTTGATTTAGGTTCACTTGTTGCTGGTTCTAGATACCGTGGCGACTTTGAAGAGCGCTTGAAGAAAGTACTCAAAGAAATTAAGAGCCGTGGCGACATTATGCTCTTTATTGATGAGATCCATACGCTAGTTGGAGCAGGTGCAGCGGAGGGAGCTATTGACGCTGCCAGTATTCTGAAACCGATGCTGGCTCGTGGTGAGCTGCAGACCATCGGTGCTACAACGCTAGATGAGTATCGTAAGCATATTGAAAAAGATGCTGCCCTGGAGCGTCGTTTTCAGCCGATTCAGGTAGATGAACCGTCGATTCCGCTGACCATCGAGATTCTGAAGGGCCTGCGGGATCGCTACGAAGCCCACCACCGGATTACCATCACCGATGATGCGCTAACTGCCGCGGCTACCTTGGCTGATCGTTACGTGCAGGATCGTTTCTTGCCAGATAAGGCAATTGATTTGATCGACGAGGCTGGTGCGCGGATGCGAATCTCTCGGATGACGGCACCGCCAGATTTGCGTGATGTTGATGAAAAGATTGCACAAGTTCGGTTGGAAAAAGAATCAGCAATCGATCAGCAAGACTTTGAGAAAGCTGCGTCGCTACGTGACGATGAAAAGAATCTCTTGGCAGAGCGAGAACGCCAAGAAGAAGCTTGGAAGGCTGATTCTCATGACATCGCCGCTGAAGTAGGCGAGGAAGAAATCGCTGAAGTGCTTTCCAGCTCTACCGGAATCCCGGTCTTTAAGCTGACTGAGGCCGAGTCTGGTCTGTTGTTGCGCATGGAGCAGGAACTCCACAAGCGTTACATTGGACAAGATGATGCGGTTAAGGCGCTCTCGCGTTCTATTCGCCGTACCCGAGCAGGGCTTAAAGATCCTAAGCGACCTTCGGGATCCTTCATTTTTGCTGGCCCTTCCGGTGTTGGTAAAACTGAACTGACAAAGGCACTAGCTGAGTTTCTCTTTGGTGATGAGAATGCACTGATCACCTTGGATATGTCGGAATACTCTGAGAAACATACTGCTTCTCGGATGTTTGGTTCCCCTCCTGGATATGTCGGATACGAGGAAGGCGGACAGCTCACTGAAAAGGTGCGCCGTAAGCCGTTCTCTGTCGTGCTATTTGATGAGATCGAAAAAGCTCACCCAGACATCTTCAACTCACTTTTGCAGATTCTTGATGAAGGTCGTTTGACCGATGCTCAAGGTCGCGTTGTTGACTTTAAGAACACTGTGATCGTAATGACTACAAACCTAGGTTCGCGTGATATTTCTAAGTCTGTGAACTTGGGATTCTCGCGGGTAGATGACGAAGTCAGTAGCTACGAAAAGATGAAGGCGAAGGTCTCGGAGGAACTTAAGAATCATTTCCGTCCTGAGTTCTTAAACCGTGTTGATGAGATCGTGGTATTCCATCAGCTAACACAGGCTGATATTGAGCGTATCGTCGATTTGATGGTGGCTCAGGTGGGCAAGCGAATGGCTGATCGAGACATGGGCATCGAGTTGACGGCAGCGGCAAAGACTTTGATCGCTAAGCGAGGATTTGATCCAGTTTTGGGCGCTCGTCCATTGCGTCGTGCGATTCAACGAGATATCGAAGATATTTTGGCAGAGAAGATTCTTTTTGGAGAGTTTTCTGCTGGTCAAGATGTTGTTGTTGATGTTGCGCCAGAAGGTTCTGAATTGCCGTTCTCCTTTGTAGGACGGGATCGGATAACGGCGGCGCGGGCGATCTTCGATGAGCCGCTAGCTGCTGATTCGGCAGAAAATAGTTCTCCGGCGGTAGCGCCAAACCGGGCTGCTTATGATGAGGATTAGTCAAATATCTAACTAAGCAAAAACAATGGTGGTGGAGCTGCTCTAAAGAGTAGCCCCACCACCCCATTTAGCTATCTGATACGGACTTAGTTAAGAATGATGATGGTCTTCTGGATCATCAAAGAATGGGGAAGGCGCTTTGTGTAACGCGCCCAATCGGTAAGCCTGCCGCAGGTTATCGGAAGTAAGAACTTCCTTGGGGGTTCCGCTAGCAAAGATTTTCCCAGACATCAGAATTACGTGGTCAGCGCTATGGGCTTCAGCTAAGTCATGCGTGGTCATGATGACAGAACAACCACGCGCAGTTTCGGCATGAATAATCCGATCAATTGTTTGCGCTGAAGTAACATCAAGTCCGGTTAGTGGTTCGTCGAGAAGCAAAACCGAATGATCTTGGGCTAGTCCTTGTGCGACATGGACACGTTGCCGCTGCCCACCAGAAAGTTCTCCTAGATGGCGAGTTGCTAAGTCGGTGATATCGACTTCTGCCATAGCTTCTTCGACACGACGTCGATCTTGAGCATTGCGTAACCTAAACCATCCTAAGCGGGGGTAGCGCCCCATTCCGACAGCTTCTCTTACCGTTAGAGGGATCCCTTGTGGCACGTTGATGTGCTGTAGAACATAAGACAGGTCGTGGAAATTGGCCGGGGAAGTGCCCTTTATCAACAACGTGCCGCTAGTTGGTTTTAAAAGCCCGGCCAAAGCATGTAGGAATGTTGACTTCCCCGAACCGTTAGGTCCGATTACCGCAGTGATACCGCCCTCGGCGATAGTCACTGATGAAGTTGCTACTGCTACGTGGTCGCCGTGGCTTAGGCTCAGATCGGTAGCTTCGATAAGGGGGATGCTCATGCGGCTAGCTCCTTACGGCGAGAGCCGCGACGTAGCCGACGGATCAGTTCTCTGCTGCAGAGCGTCAAGAAGAAGAGAATGATGGGCAGTAGCGACATTGTCGCTCCAGCTGCTGTTCCTAGGTGATAACTCATAATAAGCCCGAACCATACCGAGAAGACAGCGATAACCGTTGAGCAGAACATCATCATCGGAACTGTGCGGGAGATTAAAGAAGCAGTTGCAGGCGGTCCAACCATGAGTCCGAAAACTAGCATGGTGCCGATAGTGCGGAAACTTCCGATGATGGCGATGGCCACCAAAATCAACAAAATGGCGTGGGTTAGTCCAGGGCGCATTCGTAAGGTGGCGGCTTTGCCAGCATCGAAAGCGAGTGCCATAAGGGGGCGATAAAGGATCAAACAACCGATGATAACTACGGCAGCAAGAATGGCTTCTTGGACGATGTCGTCATGGGTTGCTCCCAGTGCATCTCCGAAGAGAATCGAAGTAAGCGATCCGGTATAACTCTTAGATTTGGAGATAATCATGACCCCCAGCGCCAACATACCAACGAAGAGAAGCCCGATAGCGGTATCTTCTTTCAAAGTAGTTGTACGGTGAATCAATTCGATACCTGCGACCATCACAGCGATAGCAATTGCTGCTCCCAACAATGGGTTGAAGTGCAACACTACTGCCGCTGCGATGCCAGGTAGTACACCGTGAACGAAAGCATCGCCGAAGAAACTCATGCCGCGTAGCACTAACCACACTCCTACCATCGATGCCATGACAGCAGCGATGAGGCCGGCGGTTAATGCGCGTTGCTGGAGTCCCAGTAAAAAGGGATCAGTGAAGAATTCCACAGCGATAAGTCTCTCAGGGTTTACCGCAAAGCGGTAACAATCAGCTCAGCATTCCTAGTTAGCATGTCGGCATAGGTTTTAACACCATCTTTTTGACTGGTGGAAGACTCAAAGAGTGCAACGACCTTAACTTGGCTGCCTACTTCCTTAGCTACTGTCTCAGTGAGCTTAGGATTGGTGGCGGTATTTGAGAAAATAGCGGAGACTTTTTCGTGCTTAATTGTCTCGACGAGTTCTGCAATATCAGCACTAGAGGGTTCGGCGTCAGTGGATCCACCAGGGATAACAACGCCAGCAACCTCAAATCCGTAGCGCTTAGCGAAGTATCCGAACGCATCATGATCAGTCACTAAAATACGTTTTTCCTCGGGTAACTCGGCTAGGGTATCGGCAACCTTCTTATCGACAGCCATTAGACGATCATTGACGGTGTTGCCGCAAGCTTTGTAAGTATCGACGCCAGTTGCGGTAGCGATTTCGTTGGCGATCAAGGTCGCAGCTTTAGCGCCTCGCTGGGCATCAAGCCAGAAGTGAGGGTCTTTATCGCCATGGTCGTGTTCGCTGTTTGGGGTGGCGCCAGGAGTCGATTCGTGTTCATGGTCGTGTTCATGTTCTGTACTGCCAAAGTCGATGGGATCTAACTTGTCAGCGACAGTAAAGACTTTCGCACCATCTTTTTTGGCATTGGCCAGAATATCTTCAATGCCACCTTCGAGCTCTAAACCGTTTGTGACAACGAGAGAGGCTTTCAATAGTTCGGTAGCCTGCTGTGAAGACATCGACCAGTCATGAGCGTCAGCGCCTTCAGGCATGAGAGTTACGATATTCCCGCCAGCGCAATCTGTTAGCTGTCGGACAATATCTCCCAGAACTACCGTAGTAGCAACAATTGTTACTTTCTTGTCGGTAGTTGATTGCTCAGACTTATTACCACATGCGGTGAAAGAAGTTGCTAGGGTGACGGCCAAGAGAGCGCTAGGAATACGGAACGATCGGGAGAACATGAACGAGCCTTTCAATGATTTGAGAATCGTTTTCATTATCATCTAAAACGGAAGGTCTAGCAAATCCAGAGCAGTTAGGAAAGTTTTTGCTTCGGATGATCAATATCTAAAAAAGACGCGCCTAGTAATATTCTCAATACTGGTAAGTAATGCCGCTAGCGTATGGTTATGCATGGGTGGTTAGAGCCGCAAGGACCGCATGGCACTATGGTCTATTGGCGTAGGCGTGCTTGCGTGGCGATTCTACTTTTAGTAGGACTAGCTACGCTGGGATCAGTTGGACGTGGATTGTTAACTTGGCGGGAAACTAATCCCGTACAAGAAAAAATACCTTCTCCAGTAGCGGTGGTAGCGGCATCGCCGTCAGCTACTCCAGGATCTGCAGTAGCTGAACCTCAGAAACCAGAACAGCCTGCAGTAACAGCATCACCGTCGATAAAAGCTTGTGAAGCCAAGGATATGAAAATATCTTTAGCGGGAAGTAATTCGGTCAAATCTGGGGCAGATGAAGTGATAACCGTAGCTGTTCTTAATGCTGGACAGCAGAGCTGCGCGCTGACAATAAATGAGACGTTTGAGCTAAAAGTGACATCAGGTGCAGATCAGATTTGGACTACAGCGCACTGCTCTGGTTGGCGTGGTGATGCGGTAACCGAACTAGAGTCTGGAAAATATCGAGAGTGGCAGATAACTTGGGGGACTCGTAGAAGTGCCGCAGAGTGTCAATTAACTGGTGACTATTTACAGCCAGGAACCTATGCTGCGCAAGCTGCTATCGGAGAGCAAAAAAGCAAAAAGTTAGTTGTTGACGTCGTTGGATGATTTTTGTCAGTGCAGGTGGGTAGGGTTGCACCGTGGCTAAAGCGATCAAAGCGGCTTATCAATGCACCGAATGTGGTTGGAGCGCGGCTAAATGGGTAGGACGCTGTGGAGAATGCCAGACTTGGGGATCTGTCGCTGAGCAAGCTGCTCCTAAACTCAAACAGGTTGCTAGCACGGTCCCAGTTAGCAAAGCTATGCCGATTGCAGATATCAGTGTTGACGCTGCAGAACGTACCCTTACTGGTATTGGAGAACTAGATCGAGTCTTGGGCGAAGGAATTGTCCCAGGGGCTGTGGTGCTTCTTGCTGGCGAACCCGGGGTAGGTAAATCAACACTTCTTTTGGAAGTGGCATCAAAGTGGGCTCGCTCTGGACGTACTACGCTCTACGTCACAGGTGAAGAATCTGCTGCTCAAGTTAGGTTGCGCGCCAATCGAACTAATGCAGTAACTGATGGTCTTTATCTAGCAGCAGAAAATGATTTAGGAACAATTCTCGGGCATATTGAAGAGGTCAGTCCCTCCTTGATGGTGCTGGACTCGGTTCAAACCGTAGCGGTAGCAGAAGCTGACGGTTCCCCGGGCGGAGTCACCCAAGTTCGTGAAGTTACTGGGGCGTTAGTACGGGTAGCTAAAAGACGGGGCATGGCTGTTGTCATCATCGGACATGTAACCAAAGACGGCGCTATTGCTGGTCCACGATTGCTGGAACACCTTGTCGATGTGGTGCTGTCCTTCGATGGTGATAAACACTCTGGGTTCCGGATGGTACGGGCGACGAAAAATCGTTTCGGTCCTGCAGATGAAGTGGGATGTTTCGAGATGACTGAAACTGGTATTGCAGAAGTTCTTGATCCATCAGGCCTTTTTATGACTGCCGCTGATGGTGCGGTTCCGGGCACTTGTGTCACGGTGTCGCTGGAAGGCCGTAGACCGCTGCTTTCTGAGGTGCAAGCCCTCGTTGCTCCGTCTCCTATGCAGAACCCGCGGCGTACTACTCACGGTATGGAGGGCAGTCGAGTTGCGATGATCCTTGCGGTATTGGAACGTAAAGTTCGGATACCGCTCTATCAGTACGACGTTTACACCTCAACGGTTGGAGGAGCCCGTTTAGGCGATCCTGCTGCTGACTTAGCTATCGCAGTAGCAGTTGCTAGCGCGGCAACAGATCAAGCCTTTCCACAGCGCGTTGTTGCATTGGGAGAGGTGGGATTAGCTGGAGAATTGCGCCGAGTTCAAGGCTTGGATCGTAGATTAGCGGAGGCGGCACGGCTAGGTTTTGATACTGCGGTAGTGCCAGTTACCGCTGGGCTTACATCGCCATTTGGAATGAGAGTTGTGCAGGCGGCAACGGTAGCTGAAGCTCTAATGGCATTGGGGATACGACGTGGAGCTGGCAAAACAGTGAAAGAAAAGAGCGAACTCCCCTAGACTTAGGTTAGTTCCATTCCTCGATAAGGAGTTTCGATGGCGGTCGATCCGGCTCGTGTGCGTCACTATCAGCAACTAGTTGCGCCCGGAACTCCATTACGAGAAGGTTTAGAGCGTATTGTCAGTGGTCGTACTGGTGCGCTAGTCGTACTTGGCAGTAATAAAGTAGTACAGCAAATCTCAACTGGTGGTTTTGGGATTGATGTCGAATTTACTCCTACGGCGTTGCGGGAACTCGCTAAGATGGATGGTGCTCTTGTATTAAGTCCAGAGCTTGATCGGATTCTTCTGGCGGGAGTTCATCTAATGCCAGATGCGGGGGTTCCTACTGCTGAGACGGGCACTCGTCACCGCACTGCAGATCGAGTAGCGCGGCAAGCAGGAGTTCCAGTAGTTACGGTATCGCAGTCGATGGCGACGATTGCTCTGTATGTTGATGGATCTCGAATTCCAGTGCTTCGCTCCGAGCCGTTACTGGCTCGTGCTGATCAGGCGCTCGCTACCCTTGACCGGTATAAGTCGCGGTTACAAGAAGCTGTGGAGCGCTTAGATGCTTTGGAAGTACAAGATCAAGTAGTAGTACGTGATGTTGCCGTCGTAGTGCAGCGCTTTGAAATGGTACGCCGAATGCAAGCCGAAGTAGAAGGCTATATTATTGAATTGGGTACTGATGGTCGGTTGGCTCGATTGCAGCTAGACGAAGCGGCCATAGGACTAGATGACTTGGCTGAATTACTTGCCAAAGATTATGCCGGCACGCAGGCAGAGTTTGATCTAGCGGCACTATTAACTATTTCCACAGCAGATCTTGCTGACCCGCTTAGCGTAGTTAGAACTATGGGAGCTGCTACACAGGCTTCTGCTGAGGATCGAGTAAGCCCACGCGGGCATCGTCTTTTGGCTGCGCTACATCGACTTCCTACTACGGTAGCGACTCGATTGATTGAACACTTCGGTAATTTGCAAGCACTTTTTGGTGCCTCTACTTCTGATCTGCTTGCTGTAGATGGAGTTGGTGAAAACCGAGCGCGGATGGTGCGCGAAGGATTAGTTCGAATGGCAGATGCTGCTTACCAAGATCGCTGAAGTCATAGTTAATTGTTAAAAGATGGTGGTACTGTGTCGCTTGAGACGCGGTACCACCATCTTCTTTTGTCAAAGATTTATTAGATGCGAACAATTCCTTTTGCGGTAGTGAAGGTAACCGCATCAAGACCAGGCTGCCCATTTTCAGAATTGAAAGACATCTCAACACCATCAAATGAGTCACTAATTGGGGTGCCGATCCAGTCGGAAACTCGTTGTTTATTGCCCGATAGTTCTATCCGGGACAAGCGAATGTCTCCGAGGAGAGCTTGCGGGCGAACTGATTCATCAGAGTCCCATGATAGGAAGTACGGCAGCTGGGGATCAGCCATAAGCCCTTTCATGCCGATCTGATGCCATTCCAAGAGTCGTCCATCTGGGAAATGGCGTACACCAGGAACTGCTGGACGACCTAGGCGCTTCTCAATGGAAGCTAGATTATCGACGGTGATCACCCAGCATAGCCAACCGCCGCCAGCTTCGGTGCGGGCGCGAACTGCTTGTCCGTAGACAGCTTTATCGGCTGCGGGATGGTCAAGGACTTCGACGACTTCCAGGTAGCGGCCGTCAGTCAAAGGGAGGATGTGGTTACGGGTGCCAAAGCGTGGATGGAATCCGCCATCACGGAAATGGCCACCGAGTGCTTCTTCTAAGCGCTCGACAGCAGCTTCAAGGCCGTCTGGTCCGGCTGCGA
The DNA here is from genome assembly GCA_051654905.1 of Propionibacteriaceae bacterium. Taxonomy (GTDB): domain Bacteria; phylum Actinomycetota; class Actinomycetes; order Propionibacteriales; family Propionibacteriaceae; genus JBOFIQ01. Next base: position 172,395 of record JBOFYY010000158.1, on the reverse strand, counting down.
ACGTGAGGTGGTCAACATGCATAAGATTAATTGTGGAGCCTTGGCGAAATTTCGATCTGTCGGGGGTCAGAGATGTGAGTAGAAACACTAATAGGCAATAGCGGGTTTTCGTCCGATAACGCTGCTGAGTCGATAGGTTATAGATATTAAGAAAGTAGCGAAAGGGGAGTGGTATGCTGTCATTGGAGGAGAACATAGCTAGTTTTTCTACTACTCAACACGAGGTGGTTGCTCCTAGGAAATGTCAGCAGCCATGGCTGGAAATTATTTTGGTGCTGGGGGTGTCATTAGGGCAATCTGCAGTTTATTCAATACTTTCTTTTATTAATAAGATTACTCGTTCAAAACCTTTGGGGGATCAAGTAACATCTCTCAACAATTCGGTAACTCCAGATCGTTGGTTATTGGATCTTTCGTATCAAATTGCAGGTATTATTTTCCCGCTAGTTCCAGCATTTATTGCGTTATATTTATTGCGATTTAGTCATGGTAATGGTGGACGTGCTATTGGTTTCGATAGGTCTCGCATATGGCGAGATATAGCTCATGCTATAGGTATCGCAGCTATTGTGGGAGGAGCTGGTCTAATACTCTATATCGCTGGCAGAATGCTTCATATCTCAACGAAAGTAGAGGCAGCTAATCTGACTCAGTCATGGTGGGCGATTCCGCTGTACCTTGGATTTGCTTGGATGAATGGCATGTTAGAAGAAGTAATCATGATCGGTTTTCTTTTTACGCGATTGCGAGAAAAGAACTGGTCGCGAGGATGGATTATTATATCTTCAGCATTACTGCGAGGGTTGTATCATTTGTATCAGGGCCCTACAGGTTTAGTAGGAAATATTGCTATGGGTATTTTATTTGGATGTTATTGGCTGCGAACCCTTAGGGTTATGCCATTGGTTATTGCCCATTTTCTTATTGACGCTGTCGTATATATTGGCTATCCGTTAGTCGCGACATGGTCTTTGCTGCAATGAAGGAAAATGATTATATGAAGATAGCTATGCTGGGTGTGGGGTCTATGGGGCTAACCCTTATCGAAGGGATGCTTACTCATGGTGTTGATCCAGTAAATATCGTAGGTTCAGTACGTAGAACAGAACGCGCTACTCAATTGCAAGAACAGTTAGGGATTGCAGTAAAGCCGCCACGTGAAGCTGTCTTAGGAGCAGATGTCGTTGTAGTGGCGGTAAAGCCGCACGATGCGGTGACACTGTTGCGTGAGATCGCTGATCTTCTGTTGCCGGAGCAGATCCTTGTGTCGGTAGCTGCAGGGCTCACTACTGGACTGCTGGAGTCTTGTGTTCCTGGTATTCCAGTTGTTCGGGTCATGCCAAATACGCCAGCTAGCGTTGGTTTGGGAATGGCGGCAGTTTCGCCAGGGTCAATCGTTACAACTGAACAAATAGCGATAGTGCAACAGCTTTTTACAGCTACCGGGGATGTTGTCGTGATTCCCGAATCGGAGCAAGATGCGGTATCCACTGTGTCTGGATCGGGTCCGGCATACCTTTTCTTGTTAGCGGAGGCTTTTATCGATGCGGCAAAGGAGATGGGTTTGTCGGCAGAGCTTTCAGAGCGACTTGTTATTCAAACCTTGCTAGGTTCGGCTACGCTGCTGCAGCATTCCCGGATAGGTCCCCGTGAGCTGCGGCGTCAGGTAACTTCTCCGGGGGGTACTACCGCAGAAGCTATTGCTGCCTTAGAAAATGGCGATCTACGAGGATCTTTTATAGTAGCTTTGCAAGCGGCTCATCAGCGCGCCAAGCAACTTTCTTACGAGGCGGAAGAGGCTGCTCGGCGGGCGTGATTCGCGTCTTGGGTAATAACTGGGTAAGATCCTATGATTGTCTACACTGTTCCCGTGCCGCGCGACGCGCGCTGGGGGCCGGAAAGATTAATATCCGATCCAGGAAGAGGACTACTCGTGGGTTCTGTCATCAAGAAGCGTCGCAAGCGCATGGCGAAAAAGAAGCACCGTAAGCTGTTAAAGAAGACGCGTATCCAGCGCCGCCGCGCCGGTCGCTGAGTATGCCCGCTGACGCTGGCCCATCCCCACAGGGGATTGGGTCAGTCGTTTGCGTTCCTATGAAATATTTTTTGCGAAGTATCTCATCACCGCAGATGAGTAGCTGACATGAGCAATGAAACTGTTCCTGCCGCAACTATTGCGCGTATCCCTAACTATCTTCGCGTTCTTTCTCGGTTAGCAGACCAAGGTAAAATAACGGTTTCTAGTGCTGAATTAGCTCAGGCAGCCGGAGTACAATCGGCCTTGTTGAGACGAGATCTATCATGGTTCGGCACTTTCGGAACTCGTGGCGTCGGCTATGACGTGACGACCTTGCGTGCCTCGTTGGGTTCTCACGTTGGGGCGGCACAGTCTTGGCCCCTAGTCCTTATTGGGGCTGGAAATCTTGGTACTGCGTTGGCACGTCAGTTCTCACAGCCTCCCTTCGAGCTGGCAGCACTTCTAGACGTAGACCCGCGGATTATCGGTACTAAACGAGCCGGAATCACAGTTCAGTGCCAAACAACACTTTCTGAGGTGGTAGCTACAACTGGCGCCAGTATTGGTGTTATTGCTACACCGCCCGATACTGCACAGGGAACCTGTGATGCATTGGTGGCATCAGGGGTGGTTAGTATTCTCAACTTTGCTCCGACGCTACTTCAAGTCCCGCAAGGGGTGTTATTACGAACAGTTGATTTGGTTCAGGAACTGCAGATCCTTGCTTTTCATGAGTCGCATCGTGCCTTGTGAGGGAGTAAAAGGCTGATAAAGATAACTCATAAATGAGCGATTTGGCTAAACCAAGTTTGCGCGCAAGAATGCAGGAGATGTCAACAAGAGATTTTAGGATCTCGACCAACCGACAACAACCACGGCAGTGTCGCCACGGCTGTAAAAGGAAGAACATGATGAACGAGTCAAAGATCGAAGATGTCGCTGCTTCAGTGAATCGGGCGCGCGTCATTTTCGTCGGAACAGGCCCGGGTGACCCAGACTTACTGACTCTAGCTGCGGTATCGAAGATGTCTACCGCGGATGTAATTTTGCTGAACCATGAAGGTCGTCGAGAACTCTTTGAACACCCTGCTGTCAATCTCAAAGACACTGTAAAAATTGAATCTATTGATGGGCTAGCTGGTCCAGAAGCACGTGCGGAAAAAATTGTTGCTTTTGTTGAAGAAGGTGTACGCGTAGTTCGGCTAGTCACGGGTGATCCTTTTCTAGATGGCAATGTCGCTGATGAAGCAGCTGCTTGTGTAAAGCTCGGGGTAGATTTTGAGGTAGTTCCCGGTATTTCATCGCTAACAGCGGTCCCTGAATATGCTGGGATTCCGCTGGAAGATTCTGAAGGAATCCACTTTGTCAACGCGATGGATGGCCGTTTTAGTGCCGAAGGTGCTCGTCGATGGAGTGATATTGGGACCGTGGTGGTTTCTACTAGAGCCCGCTACGCTTCGCACTTCGTAGAAGCTGCAAAGGGTGCTGGACGTGGCGTTAACGACCCCGTCGTACTTACCTTCAGAGGTGGTTCCACTGAGCAGGCTTCGCGGACTACTACGCTGGGGCGGATCTGCGACACGATGGCTGCCTCGCGAGTAGCTGATCGAGACCACATCCACATCATGCTAGGCAATGTCGCCAAGATCAGTGATGAACTTAATTGGTTTGAAGCTAAACCCCTTTTTGGTTGGCGAGTCCTACTCCCTAAAACCAAAGACAATACGACCGCAATGCGAGAACGTCTACACGGATATGGTGCTAACTCAGAAGAAGTTCCTACTATCTGCGTTGAACCGCCGCGTACCCCACAACAAATCGATAAAGCTATTCGTGGATTAGTTGAAGGTCGCTATGAGTGGGTTGCTTTCACATCTGAAAGCACTGTGCGAGCGATCAAAGAAAAATTTGAACAATACGGGTTGGACGCTCGTGCTTTCTCGGGACTACGGGTTGCAGCAGTTTCGCGTGCTACGGCTGCGGCGCTACAAGCATGGGGTATCGAAGCAGACTTGATCCCTGATGGAGAACAGAACGCCCAAGGGCTTGCTGACGAGTTCCCGTGTTTTGATCCAGACCTTGATCCGATCAACCGAGTGTTCTTACCGCGAGCAGATATTGCTACCGAAAACCTTGCGGCAGCATTAACTGAGCTAGGTTGGGAAGTGGAAGACGTCGTCGCATACCGGACGGTTCGAGCTGCACCGCCGCCAGCAGATACTCGGGAAGCTATTAAAACTGGAAAATTTGATGCGGTGGTATTCACTTCAAGTTCGACAGTGCGTAATCTCGTAGGTATTGCTGGCAAACCACATCAGACAACTGTTGTGGCGGCTATCGGTCCAGCTACAGCAAAAACCTGTGAAGAACATGGTCTACGAGTAGATGTAATTGCGCCATCGCCTAACTTGGATGTATTGACCGATGCTTTGGCAGCTTTTGCCGCCCAGCGGAGAGCAGCTATTGCAGAGAAGGGGGACCCGTTCTATAAGCCGTCGCAGCGACGCCCAGGATCGCGTCGTCGTTCTTCGTAGCTGCAACTATGGCTTACCCTTAGGGGAAGAGTTGTTGGTCAACAGAAGGGCATCTTGTGGCGACGCTAGTTCATCTTTGTCGACATGGGCAGGTAGAAAATCCTGACCATGTGCTTTACGGGCGTCAGCCCAACTGGCATCTGTCAGAGCTGGGACAACAGATGGCGGCACGGCTGGGGGAACATTTCAGCGATGCAGAGCTGACGCATCTGCGTTGTTCGCCGTTGGAGCGGGCCCAAGAAACGATGGCTCCGATTGCTGCTGCGCACCAAGAGCTATCGATCACTCTCGACGATAATTTGCTAGAAGCAACGAATCGTTTTGAGGGAACTACTTTTGGTCTTAATCGTCAGACGCTACTGAACCCGCGAGCGCTATGGTGGCTTCGCAATCCAATGACCCCATCTTGGGGAGAGCCATTTACTGAGGTTGCTGAGCGCATGAATCAAGCTATCGTCGATGCAGCCTATGCTGCCGGTGATGGTGGGCAAGCACTGATAGTGAGTCACCAACTTCCGATCTGGGTAGCACGCCTGACAGCTCAAGGAAGATCGTTCCTACATGATCCGCGTAACCGAGAATGTGCTTTAGCTAGCGTTACGACGCTCAAAGTTGCAGATGGGCGAATCTCTTTTGTCAGCTACGAAGCTCCGTGTATTGATCTTTTAGATGATCGGTCTCCGATTTCAGGTACGAAGTTCAAAGCTGGGTCATGATTCTGCTGGAGTCGTGGTTCGCTGAGGCCATATCAGGTTCTTTGCTGTTAGCGGCGCCCATTGCAGTATTTGCGGGGATAGTTTCATTTTTCTCGCCATGTGTTTTGCCGTTATTGCCAGCTTATCTTTCATACGCTTCTGGTCTGAGCGCTGCCGATATTCTCGCTGGAGATACGAAACAACAGCGGGGGCGGATGTTGCTAGGAACTTCACTTTTTGTGTTGGGATTTGCAGTAGTTTTTGTGCTCACGGGTGCTTTTTTCGGTGGTATCGGCGCTTGGCTGGTAGCGCATTCTCGTATCGTCGAGATTGTTGCAGGAATACTATGTCTCATATTGGGTCTGATTTTTGCAGACCTTATTAGTTTGGGGCAGCGTAATATCCGACCGGCACGGATCGCTTCGGTTGGAGTAGCAGCAGCTTTTCCGCTGGGAGCAGCTTTCGGCATTGGCTGGACGCCTTGTATCGGTCCAACATTGTCGGTGGTGTTGACCTTGGCTCTAAATGAAGGATCAGCAGGACGCGGTTCTTTCCTAGCTTTCTGCTACGCAGCAGGCTTAGGAGTTCCATTTATTGTGGCTGCGGTAGCTTTTCATCGAATGGGACGTACCGTTAAATGGGTACGTCGCCATCAACGTGCTATCCAACGCGGTGGAGGGGGTCTCATGATGGTTATTGGAGTACTCATGATCAGCAGTATGTGGCATGTGGTTGTTACCGGTATGCAAGCCTTGATTGCAGCATGGGGAGTTCCCATATAGAGCCAGTTAGCTACGGGGAGCTATAGCGCGCTCGATGAAAGGTGCCGCTCCGCGTAGCGGAATGTGATGTCCGAGGAATGCGCCAAGACGGTTCGCTAGACCATCGACAGCAACCGGTTTACCTTTTTCGATAGCACGCAAGGCGGTAGCAACTACCTGTTTGGGGCTTCGTCGATGGGACATAGCAGTGGGAGCGCCGGCAACCTCAAAAAATGCGGTATCAGTAGGCCCAGGGCAGATTGCGGTGACTCGTACTGACGAATTACGCGTCTCGTAAGCAAGAGCTTGGGTGAAGCTAAGAACATATGCTTTTGTGGCTGCGTAGGTGGACATTTGGGGGATTGCTTGAAACGCGGCAGTAGAGGCGACGTTGATGACAGTTCCTTGGCCGGAAGCAACCATTTTAGGCAGGAACGCATGGGTTAGTTCGGTCAGGGCTTGGCAATTTAGCTCGATCATGCCAGTGGTTTTAGCTGGATCAGCATCGATAAAACTACCGATATCTCCGTAGCCAGCATTGTTGACTAAAACTGTAATGCTAGAAGTTTGTAACTCAATATCAGTGATGAGTTGTTTCCGAGCGGCTGGGGCGCTCATATCGCAAGGAAGTACTAATGAGGTAACCCCGTAGTCTTGTTTTAAAACAGAAGCCAAAGCATGTAATTCTGCTTCTCGGCGGGCAACCAGAATTAGATCATGGTCTCGGCGGGCAAACTCATGAGCAAAGGCGGCGCCGATGCCGCTAGTAGCGCCAGTTATGAGAGCAGGTTGACGAAGATTCATAAAGATAAGATTACGTGCCGCGTATGTAATACACATCTTGCTTGACGCAGATAAGCTCATCTCATGACAAAAGACGCACTCGCAGCCAAAAGTGATCATTTTGATCTTGTCGTGATTGGATCTGGTTCTGGTAATACGCTCATCGACGAGCAATTTTCAGATCTGCGATGTGCCATTATTGACCGAGGAATTTTCGGCGGTACTTGTCTGAATGTGGGATGTATTCCTACAAAAATGTTTGTTTATCCAGCTGAGTTAATGCGTGCAGCAGCGCATTTACCAGAGCTTGGAGTTGGGGTTGAGATTGGCAAAGTACAGTGGACAAAACTGAGAGATCGTATTTTTGATCGGATAGATCACATTTCAGAAAACGGTCGTCAATGGCGAGAAAATTCAGAAAACGTCAAAGTTTTTGATCAAGCAGCGCGCTTTATCGGACCAAAGATGCTGGAAGTGGGAAATAAAACGATCACCGCAGATCAGATCGTTTTAGCTAATGGTTCTCGTGCTAGAGGACTATCAGTTCCCGGTATTGATGAAGTAGCGTCCCGGCTACATACTTCAGATTCCATTATGCGACTATCGCGACTTCCTAAATCTCTTATTATTGTGGGCGGTGGATATATTGCCTGCGAATTTGCCAATATCTTTGCTTCATTTGGTACTAAGGTAACAGTCGTTAATCGTTCGGGGTCTCTTCTTAGCCGCCATGATCGAGAAATAAGCCAATTAGTTACTACCTCGTTAGCCAAACGGGTAAGCGTTCGGTTACGTCAAAATGTGACGGGATTCTCGCTGACTCCTAAGGGCGTGATCGTAGATACCGTTGATGAGTGTGGCACTGATTATGAATATGAAGCAGAGTTAGTGCTCTTAGCAATGGGACGGTTACCCAATGCTGATACGCTCAATGCCCCCGCTGGAGGAATCGATATTGATGAGCAGGGTTTTGTAATAGTCGATGAGTTCCAGCGCACTACATCACCGGGGGTATGGGCGCTTGGCGATATATGTTCACCATGGATGCTCAAACATGTGGCGAATGCCGAAGCTCGAACCGTAAAACATAATCTATTAAACCCGCACGAGTTACGTAGTACAGATCATCGCGCAATTCCTGGTGCAGTATTTACCGAGCCACAAGTAGCTGTAGTTGGCTTAACCGAGGAAGAATGCCAACAGCGGGAGCTCTCTTATGTAGTAGGCAGGCAAGACTACGCTGATGTGGCGTATGGGTGGGCGATGGAGCTTCCGCATGGGGAAAGCCTGGTAAAGGTCATTATTGATTCCCAAACAGAAGAGATTCTGGGTGCCCATTTAGCAGGACCACAAGCATCCAGTCTGATTCAGCCGCTGGTAATGGCAATGACGCAAGGTGTTACAGCTAGAGATTGCGTACGCGGGCAGTACTGGACGCATCCAGCACTTGTTGAGGTGGTAGAAAACGCAATTCTTAATGCGCTGGAATCAGCAGAGCAGAAATAAAAGCTAAGCTACTTTAATTTTTGAGATAAGGCTCTCGGCAGTTGTTAGTAGCTCAGGAGTAGTATCTGGGATTGAAGCATAGTAAATTCCTGCTGCGGTTTCCCCGGTGTTTACAATCAAAATAATTGCAGTTTCCCCCTTGGTTTTAAGATTGGGGATATCGAAAGTCAGATGCATCTTCAGCAGCCATGCTTCATGCCCGTCAACAGTGGTGGCTTTGGAGGTAACATCGGTTCGATCTACTTTGTTATCTCCGTAGAAGCTGCCTAGCACGCAGCGAGCTACGATCTGGGCGCCTTCTTCAGCGGCATAGAAACCGTCGCCAGCGTTTAATTCGCCAACTAATACCGAAGCCACCCAGCTGCTATTTTTAGAATAATTAGGTTCTACCTGGACGTTTTGGGTGGTGACATCTAGCCCAAAAGCTAGTCGAGTTTCGGTATGTGGAGTTCCCCAAGGCGACCCTAATCTTGGGTAAGAAAGCATTCCGCCATGAACCCGACCATCTGATGGGTGCGGATACTTTGTTGGATCTTTAGGTTTCGGACAGACGTTCTGAGTCGGATCGCTGCCGCTGCCAGAGGAATTATTAGAATTATTTAGCGGTCCGCCAGGTTTGAAAGCCTGAAAGACGATGAGCGAAATAACTACGAGCATCGCCAACGCGCCAAGAGCTAATCCCCAAGAACCACGCTGTTTAGGCTGGGAAGAGCCTAATTGATATGTTACGGGCGGAGCTCCATTTGGACGACCAAAAGTTCCACCAGCCCAAGCAGAAGTTGGAGTGCTGGGAGTAGAAGAGCTAGGTTGTTGAGCGGTGAATGCGTAGCTAGCCCTTTGTTGTTGAGCTAGTTCTTTTCCCAGTCCGTTAGTAGGGGCTGGCGCTGAAGAATCAGTAGTGACCAAGGGAGTCCAAGATCTACCGTTCCACCAACGGAACAATCCTGATTGCGAACCAGGATCTGGATACCAACCGGCTTTCTTCATGAAACCTATTCTACAGCTTTAGTAGGATCAACGGATTGCGTCAATAGTTGTTTTTACTTTGGCTTGCCATGACTTTGAGAGCTGGACATATCCCAGATCAGTAAGGTTTTCCTGACTATCTGGTGCTGCAATATGGGATAGAAAGTCTTTTAATAGCTGTGTTTCGTCAACTGTTATACCGCCTTGGGAACACGCCAAAATATAGTTGCCCATAAGGACGGGATAACTACCTGCTTCAACATTGGTATAAGGGAAATCTAAGGTTAGCTGGTAGCTATTCTCGGTTAGAGTGACACTCTTAGTAGCTAATTCAGCGCTTGCTGAGGTCAGTTGAACAGATCCTTTTCCGACATCAAGAGCAGCAACTGAAATCGAACTCTTCTTGGCATAAGACCATTCAACATAACCGATAGCAGCTGAAGTAGTTGTGACAGCATCGATTACGCCAGTTGATTGATGCTTACCAACACCGACATTCCCGGCCCAGCGTCGTTCAGGTGAGTGCGACCATAATTCGGGACTAGTGCTGTGAAGGAAAGCAGCAACATTTTCAGATGTTCCTGAGTCATCCGATCGGTAAATTGGCACAATCTTTTGGTTCGGTAGTTGAGACGACGGATTGAGAGATTTGACTTCAGGATCATCCCAGTTAGTTATTTGACCAGAAAAAATCTTAGAGATAACTGCTGGAGTAAGCGTTAAATTTGATACGCCGTCGAGATGATATACGAAAGCAATTGGGCTCAGGAAAATTGGGATAGCCCATGCTGGATTCTGGGCACAGCGTTGCCGGGCAGCTTCAGCTTCAATTAACCCATCACCATCTGTTTTGGTATTTAGAGGGGAATCGAGTCCAGCAAAGTGGACCAGCGAGGTGCTGAAAGATTTAACTCCAGATCCGGAACTATATGATGCGTAGGTTATATCCGAATGGTGGTCACAAATACCAGCATAAGATGAGATTAGAGAATCTAGCGCAATTTTTTGTGCAGATGATCCTTCGCCAAAGATAGTTCCTGTTGGGCAGCTAAGAACTGTACTTTTTGGAGTGGCAGTCTGTTGCGTGCTGGGTTGGGAAGTTGAGGTAGCTATTGGTGCAGGTGTCTGACATGAGGAAAGGAAAAAAGCGCTGACGAACAGAGCGGCAGTTGCCTGAATCTGATGTTTTTTTGGCATGGCTGCGTTTTCTTTCCTAGATAAAAATGAGTAGATCACGGTTTTCTGCAATCAATGAAGTTGCTGGAACGGAAGTGATATAGCTTGTTGTACTAAAGCCATATCGCAAGGGTAGGTCAAAAGATCTAATCCAGTAGCAACGTCGATCCACCGTAGCTGATCTACTTCGTCAGTAATAACAAAGTCGCCAATAGCAATAACTTGTGCTCGCCAATAGTGGATAGTCTTTTCTTTGGCACCTAACAGATATTTGACGTGATCAAGGGGAGTATCTAGTTTCACAACTAGACCAGTTTCTTCGGCAACTTCGCGCACAGCGCATACTGGTAGCGACTCACCGGGTAAGCGCTTACCTTTAGGTAAAGTCCAGTCGTTATAGCGCGGCCGATGGATTACAGCTACTTCGTAACGATTATTTTGCTCGCGATAAACCACGGCGCCAGCAGCATGGATCTGTTTCATCGGCGGCGACGCTGGCGAGCACACTTGATGAGATGTTCTTGCAGGTCAAGTTTGGGTTTTCCTGCTGCGGTAAGAACATTCTGACTCCAAACGCCAGAAGCGCCATCAAGAGACCAATGGGCAGTGCCTTTAGCAAAACATAGATCAAATAAATCATTGATATGGGATACATGTTCTGGATTTGTTAATAAGGCGAGAGCTTCGACTCGATGATCTAGATTCCGGTACATAAGATCAGCCGACCCAATTCCTACGATGGGTTGTCCAGCGTTAGCGAACCAAAAGACGCGACTATGTTCTAGGAAGCGACCCAGAATAGATCGGATCCGAATATTCTCTGAAAGTCCAGGAATTCCGGGGCGAATTGTGCAAATACCGCGTACCCATAGATCTACTGGGACTCCTGCTTGGGACGCTCGATACAGTGCATCAATAAGTTTCTCATCGACGATAGAGTTGACTTTGATCCGAACTCCAGCAGTCTTACCGGCTTTTTTATTGGCGATTTCAGCTTCGATACGTTCGATGAGTCCATCGCGAATAGAGTGAGGGGCTACGAGGAGCCGACGATAACGGGTTTCTTCAGTCATTCCTGAAAGGTGATTAAAGAGCCGAGCAACATCATCTGTGATGACTGGATTACTAGTAAGTAGACCGATATCTTCGTACTGGCGAGCAGTTTTTGGATTGTAGTTGCCAGTCCCAACGTGGGCATACCTACGTAATCCGGTAGGTTCATCGCGAACAACAAGGCACAGTTTGCAGTGAGTTTTTAGCCCTAACATTCCGTAGACAACATGGACGCCATTGCGCTCTAATTTACGCGCCCAAGCGATATTGGCTTGCTCATCAAAACGTGCCTTGATCTCAACAACGGCCAATACTTGCTTTCCAGCTCGGGCCGCAGCGATTAAGGCATCGATGATCGGTGAATCCCCTGAAGTGCGATAGAGAGTCTGTTTAATAGCTAAGACGGCAGGATCAGCTGCAGCTTGTTCAATAAAGCGTTGAACGCTGGTAGAAAAAGAGTCGTAGGGATGCTGCAGTAAAACGTCGCGTTTGCGTAGTGCAGTGAACATAGCAGCCGGACGCGATGTTTCGACTTCAGCGAGCTGATCATGAGTAATAGGAAGGAAGTTGGGATACTTTAGCTCTTCCTTGTCAGCATCAGCAATAGTGAAAAGACCTCGTAAATCCAGTGGGGCTGGCAGTTTGAAGACAGCTTTTTCAGAAATATCTAGTTCAGCTATAAGCATCTCTAGCAAGGTGTTATCAATATCGTCACTGACTTCAAGACGTACTGGCGGCCGACCTACCTTGCGACGCAGCAACTCCATTTCCAAGGCTTGTAGTAGGTTTTCGGCATCGTCTTCTTCAACTTCTACATCTTCATTTCGGGTGACGCGGAAAGTAAAGAAAGATATGACTTGCATGCCGGAGAAAAGTAGCTCTAAGTGGCGGCCGATAATGTCTTCCAGCGGAAGATAGCGACCATTTCCTAAACTCACAAAGCGTGCTAAATCTGGAACTTTAACGCGAGCAAATTGTCGTGCCCCGGTGGCAGGGTGCCGTAGCAGCACTGCGAGGTTAACTGAAAGTCCAGAAATGTATGGGAAAGGATGTGATGGATCAACCGCTAGCGGCGTCAAGATAGGGAAAATCCGATCAGCGAAGAGCGTTCGCATCCGCTCTTTTTCATCGGGCTGTAACTCATCCCAGCGGAGAAGGTGAATACCGTGGGTGGCTAATTCAGGGCGAATAGTTTCGCTAAAAAGCTGGTGCTGACGTTCGACAAGTTCGTGGGATTTAGTAAGAATCTGATCGAGACGTTCGCGAGGACGTAGTCCTGAAGAGCTAGGAACAGCAACTCCTGCATCAATGCGACGCATAAGACCAGCCACTCGAACCATGAAAAACTCATCAAGGTTAGAAGAAAAAATTGCCAGAAACTTTGCTCGTTCTAAGAGCGGGATTCGGACATTATCTTCTGCCAAGTTTAAGACGCGCTCGTTAAAAGCTAGCCAACTTAGTTCACGGTCGAGGTAACGATCGGCAGGTAGTTTTTCTTTACTCATCGTGCTTCTCCTGTTGCCGTGTCCAAGCAATATCGCGTCGTACTATCTCAAATTTAGCCGAAGAATAGAGTCTGACGGGTCGTTCTTCCTGCCCATCGACGAAAAGTATGACTTTTGATATGCCATGTTCGGCTAGATGTATGATGCCGTTATCGAGAAGATAGCGGCCAATCTGGTGACCTTCCCAGCCAGGTTTTACCGCTAAAACATAGACTTCTCCAGTAGTTCCATCATGGCGTTTAAGCCAATGGAATCCAACAATTTCTCCGTCGCAATCAGCGATAAGTAAATCGCAAGGATTGAACCAAAGCTCTTTCGTGCGAGCCATAAAAGCATCATGGTCGAGGGTGCCTTGTTCGCGATGATGAGAGAATGCGGCGGCATTAACAGCTAAGAATTCTTTGGTGTCACTTGGATCGAAAGCGCGGATAGTTATCTTCGGATGAGGCAATGGTTTTGCAGTTAGCTCATTAGTCAGATTACGTGACATACATAGTAATTCTCGGGTTATAGCTAAGTTCTCACTTTTAGCAAAAGCTCTAGCAGCAGGTAGATCGCCAAAAGACCACCAGCTAGAAACATTAGAGAAGTGGGCCATAATCTGACGTCCATAGCCGTTACAACGTTGAGCTGGATCAATAAGAAGCTGACCGTTGCCATGTCGATCACATATCCCAACACCTATTAGTTGTTTTGGATTAGCTGGCGCAAATAGCAGTGCATAAGCAGCTTCTGCTGGAGAGCGTAGCGCTAATAGTGCGTCTTCGTTAAAAGCCATCACACCATCAACCTTGGCTGCTGTAGCGGCAAGAAGCGTGACGGCTTGGGCTTGCTGCTCAGTTAAAGACGTAATTAAGTTCACGAGTGTGACCTCTTAGCGAAGAATATGGTGATGGTAAGGGGAGTTTAGCGAGGTGCGAAGCGGTATCCAACATTACGTACGGTTTCGATGAGGGCATCATGTTCAGGCCCTAATTTGGCTCGAAGACGTCGAATATGGACATCGACAGTGCGACTACCACCAAAGTAGTCATATCCCCACACTTCAGTTAATAAGTGATCTCTACTATGAACACGTTCTGGGTGGGATACCAGGAATCGGAGTAGTTCAAATTCGGTATAAGTTAGATCTAGAGGACGCCCAGCGACAGAGGCTTTATAGGCATTCTCGTCGATAAGAACATCGCAAACCTGTAATTGGCTAGTTGCAGTGGGAGCTAACAGTAACCGGAGGCGGAGATCAAGTTCGGCAGCAGTTGCGGTTACGTGTATTACGTCGCTAGCGCCCCACGTATGGTCTACTAATCGCGAACAGACATCGTCGACAAGAACAACGACGATGTCTGCAGAAAGTAACGGGCAAAGAGATTTTGCTGCGATTGGATCGCAGGTGGCATCAAGTAATATCAGGTCTGCGGTGTGATTAAGAGCAGTTAAGTTCAACTCGCATGAAGTGATCTCATAGGGAACCAAAGTTAGGCTGGGCAGCAGTTTTTCTTGGGGGATTACCCCATTGCTCAATAACAGTAGTTCTGTCATGCATGCCCTTTCGATTATCTATGATCGTAGGGCAAAAATGTTGATATGTGGTGATAGATCATAAAAACCGACCCCGGTTTGATGTCGGGAAGGTCGGGGTCATACGGTTATCTTGTAAGCACGAAGGAGTGCAGTGGTCGCAAAGGCGGCCATGCCAAGGAAACCAGGATCGGAAAGAATCGTGACCACTATCCACCCGGAAGATGTGTCGTCGAAGCTCGCTGAGGTCGCGAAGGCCTGCGTTGCGCTGACTGCTGATGCCACTGATACCAAGCGCGTTGAAGAACTTCTTCACACCTATTTCAAGAATGTTGCTCCTGCTGATATTCAGCGCCGTAGCGTCGATGAACTCCTAGGTCTAGTGAAGAGCCATTTCGAGATCGCTAAGCGCCTCCCCGTAGGGCAGGGCACTGTAGATCTTGCTGGTGTTACCACAATTGACTACGATAACCCGCTTGCGTTTGATCTTTATGCTGCCGACGAAGCTGAGCCAGCTAACTTGCGCTTCAAGATGTTCTCGGCCAAGGATCCAGTAACGCTAACTAAGGTTATGCCACACCTAACCAATATGGGTGTTGAGGTTGCTGACGAGCGCGCCTACGAAATCACGCTAGGCGAGCACAAACCGCTAGTTTACGACCTTGGTCTTAAGGTTGCTGGTGCCGAATCATGGACCGAAGCTGACCGTACTCGCTTCGAGCAGGTCTTCCAGGCTTCTTACACTGGCGCTTTAGAGTCCGATGGACTTAACGCTTTAGTTGGCGCTGGTCTAGATGTCAAGCAGATCGGTTTGCTGCGCGCTATCTCACGTTGGTTGCAGCAGGCTGGCGTGGTCTACTCGCAGGAGACCATCGCTAAAGCTCTGGTAGCTAACCAGAAGATCGCTCGGATGCTCGTCACTGTTTTCGAGCAGAAGTTCGACCCGGCCGGCCCAGCTATTGCTGATCGCAAGGGCACTGTAGATGCTGCTTTTGAAGCAATTGCTAAAGAACTTGAGACGGTACAGTCACTCGATGATGATCAGATCATTAGCCACTACGTGACCTTCCTCAAGGCTGCTATCCGCACCAACTACTTCCAGGATGGCAATGAGGCGCTAGGTATCAAGATCCTCCCGCGTGAGATCGGCTACCTACCTGAACCGCGCCCCATGTTCGAGATCGTGGTTTACTCGCCACGCGTCGAGGGCGTCCACCTGCGCTACGGCATGGTTGCTCGTGGCGGTCTACGTTGGTCGGATCGCCGCGATGACTTCCGTACCGAAATTCTTGGCTTGGTCAAGGCTCAGATGGTGAAGAACACGGTTATTGTCCCGGTTGGTGCTAAGGGTGGTTTCTTCCCCAAGCAGCTCCCGAACCCGGCTATCGACCGCGCTGGCTGGCAGGCCGAAGGCATTGCCTCCTACAAGATCTTCATCAACACGTTGCTGTCGATGACCGACAACATCGTCAAGGGTGAGGTTACGCATCAGCCCAACGTCATCAACTGGGATGGCGACGACCCATACCTAGTTGTGGCTGCCGATAAGGGAACTGCAACTTTCTCCGACATTGCTAACGGCATTTCGCTAGATCGTGGACATTGGCTAGGCGACGCCTTCGCTTCGGGTGGCTCCATCGGCTACGACCATAAGGGCATGGGCATTACTGCTCGTGGCGCATGGGAGTCGGTAAAGCGTCACTTCGCAGAGCTGGGCAAGGATTGCCAGAGCGAAGACTTCACCGTTGTTGGTGTTGGCGATATGGCTGGCGACGTTTTCGGTAACGGTGCGCTGCTATCTGAGCATGGTCGCTGGATTGCTGTGTTCAACCACATGCATATCTTCATCGATCCAACCCCAGATACTGCTAAGTCCTTCGCAGAGCGCAAGCGGATGTTCGACGATCGTCTTGGCTGGGATCAGTACAACAAGGATCTGATCAGCAAGGGTGGTGGCGTTTTCGAGCGTTCCATGAAGTCGATTCCGTTGTCGGCTGAAGCAAAGCAGGCTTTGGGGATTGACCCGGCAATCGAGTCGATGTCACCAACTGAGCTTATTCACGCCATTCTGCTCGCTCCAGTTGAGCTGGTTTACAACGGTGGTATCGGTACTTACCTCAAGGCCACTGAAGAAACCCATGCTCAGGCTTCGGATAAGGCTAACGACGCTACTCGCGTCAATGGCAAAGAACTTCGTTGCAAGATTTTCGGTGAGGGCGGCAACCTTGGTTGCACCCAGCTAGGTCGCGTTGAGGCTGCCAAACATGGCATCAAGATCAACACGGACTTCATCGATAACTCTGCTGGTGTAGATACCTCTGACCATGAGGTCAACATCAAGATCCTGTTCGCTCAGGAAATTGAAGCTGGACGTTGCACCATGGAACAGCGCAACCAGATTCTGCCGCAGATGACCGATGAGGTAGCACAGCTAGTTCTGGCTCATAACGTCATGCAGAATAAGGCTCTCCAGAATGAGAATGTTAAGGCTGCTGAACTTGCTGCCGAACATGAAGCATGGATGGTCTTCCTAGAAGAGCGTGGCTACATGGATCGTCCGGTCCAGTTCATGCCATCTTCTGCTCAGATGGCTGACCGCATTGCTAAGGGTGAAGGTCTTACCAACCCCGAGTTCTGCAACCTGCTTTCATGGACGAAGATCTACTTCGAGGATGCCATCCTTGAGTGCTCGATCCTTGATGATGAGGCTTTCACCGAACGTCTAGTCAACTACTTCCCGACGCTACTGCGTCAGAAGTTTGCTGATGCCATGTTAAACCATCGTCTCCGTCGTGAGATCGTGGCAACTGAGCTCGTTAATGAGTTTGTTGACACCATGGGCATCACCGCCTTCCAGCGTCTGACCAAGGCTACCGGTAAGAATCTCGACGAGATCTTGCGAGCCTTCTTCGCAGCTAAGAAGGAACTAGGCTTTGATGTCGATGCTCAGCCGAAGGAGCGCGTTGCTCAGGCTGGCGTTATCGAAAAAGCTATGCTCGCCAAACTTGGCTAATAGCTAGCTCATAAAAGCTAAGAAGGCTCGTTCTGCGTTAAGCAGGGCGAGCCTTCTTTTTTTAGTAGCCGAGTCTAAATTGTTGGGGGATCGGCATCCAAAATTAAAGTAACCGGGCCGTTGTTTACTAGTTCGACGTTCATATCGGCTCCAAAACTTCCGGTCTGAACTTCTGCCCCTAGTAAACGAAGTTGGGAAACTAATTCATCGACAAGGGGTTCGGCATATTCGCGAGGTGATGCACGATGCCAAGACGGGCGTCGTCCTTTCTTAGCGTCGGCGTAGAGCGTGAATTGGCTAACAACTAATATCGGGGCATTGATGTCGCTGGCGCTGGCCTCGTCGGGAAGGATCCGAAGATCCCAGATACGACGGGCGAGTTTAGCTGCTTGAGCGGCAGTGTCGCTGGGAGTTACTCCTACCAGGGCGAGTAGTCCGGGGCGAGGTAATTCTCCTACCACTTCGCCATTAACGCTGACACGGGCTGTTTGAGCACGTTGTAAAACAATTCGCACGGTATGAGCGTAGCCGATGGCAGTTATATGAAATACCTCACAAAAATATTGCCAAATAAGGTTAGGCATGCCTAAGCTTTAGCTTGTGTCTGATGTTCCAAGTGCCCTTGCTGGATCCAATTTAGCGCTTTCCTACGGGGCTGCCCCCGTCGTAAAAGGCGTATCACTGGCTTTCCGTCCGGGCTGTGTCACCGCCTTGGTTGGACCAAACGGATCAGGAAAATCAACCTGTTTGCGAGGGTTGGCTAAATTACATCCACTTGCCGCAGGAGAAGTTCTGTTAGCCGGAATAGACACTTCAGGGATGAGCGGTCGCGAACTAGCTACTAAGCTAGCTATGTTTGCTCAGAAACGTCCCACCCCAGCTGGAGTTACGGTAGCTGAGGCGGTTGCTTTTGGACGGCATCCTCACCGTAGTCGAGTGCTAGGACGAGATGATGAAGGGCCTGAAGCTATCGCTAGAGCTTTGTCACTAACCGGATTAAATGATCTTGCAACAGCATCATTAGATGAACTTTCTGGCGGACAAGTGCAGCGGGTCTGGTTAGCTGCCTGTTTGGCACAACGTACCGGCATTCTGCTGCTTGACGAGCCAACTAACCATTTAGATGTGCGATACCAAGTAGAATTACTTGCGCTCATCAGAGAACTTGCCGATAAAGAAGACGTTGCGGTTGGAGTTGTTCTCCACGATCTAGAACAAGCCGCAGCAGTTGCAGATGAGATTGTTCTTTTGGAAAAAGGTCAAGTTATGGCTGCTGGAACTCCAGAGCAAGTACTGACCACAAAAAACCTCACTCAGGCATATCAAGTTGCCATTGATGTTCACCATGACAACAACGGACAATTGAGAGTGAGCGCTTTAAGCGCAATTGCCCGGCGTCGGATTTTAACCAACGCATAAACCCCTGGAAAGGAAACTATGAATCGCCGCACCATGATGGTGGCTGCTGTAGCCAGCGCTGCCTCAGTAATGTTTGCTGCTTGTGGATCGAGTGAGCCGGCAAAAACTGCAGACTTCACTGCAGCTGCCAAGCCAATCAGCGTGAAAGACTCCCGCGGGAAAACCGTGACCCTGGATCTTCCAGCTACGCGCGTTGTTACCCTGGAATGGGGAAATACTGAAGATGTCATTGCGCTGGGTTTACAGCCAGTAGGTGTTGCTGATCCTAAGGGATTTGCGACATGGGACACCTCGGTCAAAATTAGCGGAGATCCAGTTGATGTCGGTATGCGTACCGAGCCAAGCTTGGAATCAGTAGCAAAAGCTTCCCCAGATCTTATTATTGGTGTGGAAAACTCGGTTCCAGCAGCAGCTTTAGAGCAGATGGAAAAGATTGCTCCGGTAGTGCTATTCAAGGGTGCAGATGCGAATCGTCCGCTCGATCAGATGCGAGAAAACTTCAGCGCAACTGCTTCTCTTATAGGCAAAGAAAAGCAGGCTTTCGACACTCTGGAAGCCTTCGATAAGACGCTAGAAACTGCCCGCACTACGTTGGCAAATAAGCAGACTGGCCCAGTCGCGCTGACCTACGTCAACGCTACGGGAAATGCTATCGATTTCCGGATGCATTCAGATCGCTCGCTTCCGGGCGCTGTCGCTAAAGAAATCGGCTTAGCAAATGCTTGGAAAGAAAAAGGTGATGACGCTTGGGGTATCGGTTCCCTTGACGTCGAAGGGATGACCACACTTCCAGCTGATACGCACATGCTCTACTTCACAGCTACTGCAACAGCAGACCCAGTTACTACTACTTTGGCTGAAAATCCAGCCTGGAAAGCTCTTCCCATGGTTACTGGTGGACACGTCAAGCGTATGCCTGATGGTATCTGGTTATACGGTGGACCAGCCGCTCTTACCCAGTGGGTGGAAGCCCTCACTGCTTCCTTCGCGTGAGCACAACCACAACAACACAGCAGCGGCTCGATGGCAAGAATGTCGTCGGGCCGCTAACTGTACTTGGGGTAATGCTAATTTCATTAGCCTTACTTTCGGTTGCTCATCTTAATCAAGGAACTTCCAACCATCTGACTTGGGAAGTGTTGATTGCCTCCCGAGCCCCGCGACTTGCTGCCGGAATCCTTGTTGGAATAGCACTGGGATTAGCTGGTGCAGCAATGCAAGGAATATCGCGAAACCCATTAGCTTCCCCAGACACCTTAGCAGTGAATGCTGGAGCCAATATCGCACTCACTGTTGTAGCAGCTTTCGGTATTCATGCTGGAGCTGTAGGTGGGGCAGGAATCGCTTTCATAGGTGGTGTAGCGGCAGCCTTGGGAGTACTAGCTTTAGCTGGTCGAGGAGCTTCTACCGTACGACTAATTCTGGGTGGCTCAGTACTGGCACTTGCAGGATCATCTATTGCCTCGGCGCTGGTGCTTATCAAGAGCCAAGAAACTCAAGGACTTTTCGCCTGGGGAGCTGGTTCACTATCTCAGCCAGGATTCAAAGCAGTAACACAACTTGCCATTCCCACCTTGATTGCTGCAGTTGCTCTTATCGCCTGTAGTCGCTGGCTTGACCTGCTACAGTTTGGCGACGATGCCGCCCGTAGCCTTGGTCTAGATGTAGCTCGTTCCCGGCTTATCATCGTACTTATTTCAGTATTTCTTGCTGCTGCGGCAGTAACGCTATGTGGTCCGATCGGCTTCGTAGGTTTATGCGCCCCAGCGCTAGCTCGCATCGTAGCGAGCCGTGTTCCAGCATTACGACGACACTGCTGGCTGCTGCCGCTAGCTGCTTTATTTGGAGCGCTTCTGATCATAGGATCAGATGTGATCTTGCGTGCGATCCTAGGTGCTCGCGACGCCGTCGAAATCCCTACCGGAGTAATGACAACACTGCTAGGTGGTGTTTTCCTAGTTCTACTTAGCCGAGGAATGCGTACCGGTAATGCTGAAGATACCCCACAAGCAGTAGCTTCTAAACGAGGTTGGGCGGCTCACCATCCTAAGCTCTTGATACTCATCGTTGCGGTTTTGCTGCTGCTTTCTTACGCTGGTGCACTTCTTCTTGGCGATGGCTTATTGCTGATTGGAGACCTTGTTAATTGGATACAAGGAGTTTCTTCTTCCCGAATCGCTTGGATTTTTGATGCTCGGGCGGCTCGAGCGGCAACAGCTCTCCTTGCGGGGGCTGCTTTGGCGTTAGCTGGTGCATTAACCCAAGCTGTTACTCGTAACCCACTAGCTGATACTGGCCTGCTAGGTGTTGCTGGTGGTGCTGGAGTTGGAGCATTGCTGCTACTTAATCTGGGTGCTCTTGGTAGCGGGCTGATCTCGCTGGGAGCATTAGTTGGTGCCATTATCTCCGCTGGTGTTGTTTTTGGACTATCGGCTCGTAGCGGCTGGCAACCTACCCGATTAGTGCTGGTCGGATTAGGTGTGCAAGCTGTGACGGGCGCGCTCGTCACATTATTAGTAGTTTCGATTGATCCGTGGAATCAATCTCGAGCGATCACCTGGTTGGGTGGTTCTACTTATGGGGCTCACTGGTCCAATGCAGCAATTTTGTTGGCGGTGTTAATTATTGCGGCATGCTGTCTATTGCCGCTGCATCGAGATTTAGACCTGGTTGCTCTCGACGAAGTATCGCCTAGGATTTGGGGAGTTAGCGTCCCTAAAGTTCGAATGGCTGCCTTAGCCATCGCGGTCATGCTGACAGCTGGGGCGACAGCCGCATTAGGTGTTGTAAGTTTTGTGGGATTAGTTGCGCCACATGCGGCACGAATGATGGTCGGGTCGCTGCACTCTCGACAGTTGCCATTAGCAACATTGGTGGGAGCGCTGCTGGTATTGGTTGCAGATACGGTTGGGCGTACTACATTAGCTCCGATGCAGTTGCCAGTAGGTTTAGTTTGTTCCTTAATCGGACTACCTTGGTTCTGTTGGTTGTTATGGCGGATGCGCGGGAACTCATGACTAACCCTTATCGGTTGTATTGTTGCCGCTTACTGTCACGTCAACAGATAAGCCCGTCATTCATTAGGATCACGTTAGCAGGTGATGATCTAGGTACAGTTTCAGATGTTTTGAGTGATCAGCGAGTCAAGCTAGTCCTTGCTGATGATCAAATGCTTAACAAGTTGGTTCAATCCGATGATTGGTTTGAAACTTGGCAGCAGCTAGGGGAAGCACGACCACCGCTGCGTACCTATACGTTGGCGGCGGTTCAAAGCCCCGGATCTGGTTATGGAACTGTAGATATTGACGTATTTGATCATCCGGGATTAGCAAGTGACTTTGCTCGCTCGGCGCCATTAGGTAGTCCGATTGGACTGGTGGCAGCAGATCGTACAGTTGCCGGTTATCGAGAAATAGGTGTGGGCTGGCATCGGGAACAGGCCCAACAAGTACTGCTGATAGCTGACGAAACTGCGTTACCTGCGGTGGTAAATATTCTTGCTGAGTTGCCAGCAGACGTCGTCGGAGAAGCACATATTGAAGTTCCTTGCCCAGCTGATAAGCGGAAACTGTTGGCTCCTGTCGGAGTGCAAGTGGTGTGGCATATCAAAGAACATGGCGAATGTGCGTTAACTGGAATTGCGGCTAATCCTTGTAAAGAAACCCAAGATGAGGATGCCGAACCGTTTTGGGACGAAGGTTCTGGTGACGCTTGGTATGGCTGGATTGCTGGTGAGAGCGGTTGGGTGCGTCGAGGGAGAGCATTAGCTAAAGAAAGTGGATTTTCTCCAAAAAATATGAGCATTATGGGCTATTGGAAATGCGGCACTTCACTTTCGTAGTACCCCGGGTGCAGAGCAGATAGTGTGGTCTGTTTCAATGATGCGCATGACTGCAACGATGCTGACCGTGTGCGCTACTGGCGCTGAAATTGCTAAAGAAGACTTTCCGGCATTGCCGACTACGCTAGAAGAATTAGCTGAAACTTCTCGTACTTGTGAAGCAGCCGGTGCTGCCATGATCCATGTTCATGTACGAGATACGCAGCATCGTCCTACCTTAGAGGTTTCGCGACTGAAAGAGGCGGTAGCGGCAGTTCGGGAGAACTCGAACTTGATCGTGCAGCTATCGACAGGCGGTGCGGTTACTGATCCTTTCGAGAATCGGATCAAAGTTTTGGATGCGCAACCAGATTCATGTTCGCTTTCTATGGGAACTGTGAACTTTGGTGACGATGTATTCATGAACCCGTGGTCATTCATTACCGAATTGTTCCAACGCACTCAAGAAGAAAAAGTGGTGCCTGAGTTTGAGATCTTCGACTTTGGTCAGCTATACGCATTAGAGCGACTATTTTCTGATTATGGCCTCCCTTATGGCGGTCGGGTCCATATTGATTTCATCACGAATGTTCCTGGCGGTATGCCTGGAGATCCGCTACTGCTGGCAGATGCTGTGAAGCGGTTACCGGTTCAGGTAACTAGTTGGGCTGCTTCGGGAATTGGTCGAGCACATCTTCCCATCATGTTCGCTACGGTAGCTATGGGTGGACATCTACGTATCGGCATGGAGGATAATACGTTCTTTGCTCGGGGGCAGAAAGTTACCAGCAATACCCAGTTAGTTGAGCGGGCAGCTCAGGTGGCTACGTTGGCTCAGCGTCCGCCGATGTCGATAGCAGAAGCAAAAGATTTCTTACAGATTCGCCCATCGTAAATCGCACAATCTTATGACGGTGCTGCCAGCGCTAAGTGATAGCGGCTGGCAGCACCGTCATAGTTATTGGCTAGGTGCGAGCTAGCGTTGCCATAGCATCAAGGATTTCGTCACGGTGGTTGACGAGCACTGAGTTATGCCCTTCGTCGGGTAGCACCCGTATGTCTGGGTGGGGGAGCCGGTCGGCAAGGCGACGAATCTGGGCGATAGGAGTTTTACGATCAGAATCTCCGTGCCATAAAATCACAGGATCTACAGTGACATTGCCTAGGGCAAACCCCCAAGAGGCGCTCATTGCAACAGCCCAGTCTTTAGCTGCTCCGCCAGATCCTTCCACGAAAGCATGAGCCATGGCTTCCAGCCGGGCTGATCTCCATTGCGGATTTCGACTGGCTGCTAACTCATTAGGGTCAGAGTTTTCGTGAAAAGAGATCCAGGCTTTTTCAGCTTTTTCGGGGTTCCTCAGTGTGCGTCCTAGAAAAGGTAGTGTCGCTAATTTAGCTAATGCCGAAACGGTAGCCATTGCATGGGAGCTAGCTGGCGCCACACCACCTGCAATGGCGATACCCCAGATATGTTTAGCCATCGCCTCGCCACAGGCTAAAGCGTAAGGGGCGCCAGTTCCTTTAGCTAAAATTCCAAACCTATCGACGTTAAGTCGCTGCCATAGTTGTTCAACATCGCGTGGAAAATCAGTGACTTTCAATCGTGGCGATAATGACGAATCTCCATAGCCAGGACGGTCCGGGGCAATTATGCGGAGCTGGCGTTCGCGGGCGGCAGCATCGAAAAATCTAGCTTCGATAGAACTGGATGGAAAACCGTGAAGATATAGTAGGACGGCTCCTTGCGGGTCGCCATATTCGCGCCAAGCTAGCACGCGGTTGGGTAATTCGATGGTTTGAGCGACTTCCATGGGGACTCCTTCGATCATCCTGTATCTACCGTAGCGATAGATAGGAGGCGCGGGAAGGGTTAGGCGCTTATGCTTAGTAAGTACACACAGAAGGAGAGCACATGTTTGAGATTCCGCAGGGGCTGCACCCTAACCTGATGGGGTTGGCATGGATGATCGGTCGCTGGGAGGGACACGGTCGCGGACAGTGGCCAGGCGAAGGTGAGTTTGAGTACGGGCAGCAGGTCGATATTTCTCATAACGGCGGAGAATATCTTTACTACGTGTCGCAGCTTTTCACCCTCGACGAGAATGGTGAGCCAACTGATACCCGCTCTATGGAAACTGGTTTTTGGCGTCCGCTGCCTAATGGTGATGTTGAATTAGTGCTAACTCATCCAGAGGGATATGCCGAAGTATGGTTTGGCAAAATGGAAGGCGCCAAAGTTGAACTGGTAACCGACGGTGTTATGCGTACTGCTTCTGCTTCGCATTCTTACACGGGTGGGCAACGACTATTTGGCAATGTTGAGGGTGCTTTCTTGTGGACATTTGATCGGGCCACAGAAGATCAGCCGTTGCAGTCATACATGTGGGCACGACTAGAGCGGCAGGGTGCGCTATCTGAGGCAGCTCAAAATGCGGTAGCTCAGGCGTCCTCGGAGACATCAGCGAAGTGAGCCGCGTCGTATTGCTTGAAGGGGCTGATGCTGGCGCAGTTTCCCATTATGGTGACCCCTACCGTGAGCAGCAAGCGCTCCTAGCTGGAGAAGCTTGCTGCGATCTATCACACCGGGATGTAGTTGAGATCAGCGGCGTCGACCGTCATTCTTGGTTGCACGCTATCACTGCACAACGTTTTGATCCGATGGTGACGCCAGCTAGCGTCGATGCGCTGATTCTAGATCACACTGGACGTATCCAGCATGCTTTCAGCGGCTACGACGATGGTGACAAACTATTAGTTGCTACCGAAACTGGACGGGGTGCTGCACTGATTGCTCATCTGGAGCGAATGATTTTTGCAGCGCGCGTAAGCGTACGTCCGCGTCATGACGTAGCAGTAACCGGTACGCACGCTGGATTAGTTATGGGCGATCAGATCCCGCAAGCAACAGCAGGAATATGGGCGTGGGAAGCGATCCGTATTGCTGCTGGGAAGCCGCGTCCGTTCTATGACACTGATGAGCGAACTATCCCTAATGAGATTGATATGTGGGGGGCGGCGCTAGAAAAAGGCTGCTATCCCGGGCAAGAAACGGTAGCGCGAGTTTATACCTTGGGTAGGCCTCCGCGACGACTAGTGCGACTCAATCTGGATGGTTCAGAGGATCGGCTCCCCGTAGTTGGTGCTGAACTTGTCCTAGAAGGGAAAATAGTGGGGCGGGTTGGAACTTCAACTCGACACTACGAGGATGGGCCGTTGGCGTTAGCTCTTGTAAAACGGCAAGTTCCGGTTACTGCAGTGCTATCAGTCGATGGTATTCCAGCTGCCCAAGAGGTGCTGGTTGATCCTGGTGTGGGACTTCATATACGTCCTAAGCTGTAAAATTTTATATATTGTTATAGGAACGTTATAAATACTTGTAGGTGTCCCTCCCGAATTGGTTGTACTGTCCTAGCAAATGACAGTTTCAATACTTTGGAGGAATTATGGCTAAGAACTTAGTTGCACTGGTATTGGCTGCTGTCACAGTAGGCAGCGTATTATTTCAACCAGCTTCTATAGCTGTAGCAGTTCTATGTCTTGTAACAATTCGTTATCTAAATAAAAAGAGTCTGGCGAGCATATTTAGTATGACGATCTGCTCGCTAGTGCTTATTTTTGATTTAATGATTACGCTAGTATTAGGTTTTCACTCCACTGTTATTACATATACCGGTCCGGCTTAGCTAATGCTTGAGTGGCTGTCGCTGTAAATAGATTTTAGTGGCAGCCACTTTCAGTAGCCTTTCCAGTTAAAACAATTTCGTCAACTATCGGCAAAGCTAGGGCTATTAACAGGACCTAAGCAGTGCGGACCGCTTAGGGAAATGGTTGGTTTTAGTGCTGTTACTTTTTGGGTGCTGATATTAGAGACAGATAACCACTAAAGTGATGACATGCGTGGTGAGTATAAAGTCCCTTCGGGTCCGCTAGTAGTGGTAGATGTAACGACAGCTGATGGGCTTGTCGTAGCTGTGACCCCAATTAGCCAAGTGGCTCCGGAGACAGCGGCAGTGGTAGATCGAGTCCTTGGCATGTCAGATAATGCTGGTGTCGAAGCATATGTTGAGGCGATGTCTCAGGGAGCAGAAGCCACATCAGAAATCCGAGATATTGCAGTAGCGATCCGACGAGGATTGGCTGGCGCTACTCGCTGGGAAGATATTACTTTTGATCTGATCCGCCCTAGATCTTTATCGCCGGCTTTGCACGTAGCTTTAGATGAGGTTATTGCTCAAGAAGTAGCTAAAGGCCGGGCTAACCCTAATTTTCGACTGTGGGAATGGGATACACCATGTGTCGTAATTGGTTCTTTCCAAAGCTATTGCAATGAAATTGATGACGAGGGTCGCCAGCGAAATGGTTTCGAGATCATACGTCGGATCAGCGGCGGCGGCGCAATGTTTATGGAACCTGCCAATGCGGTTACATATTCTTTAGTTGCTCCAACCTCATTGGTGGAGGCGTTGACCTTTGAACAGTCCTACGCCTTCCTCGACGAGTGGGTGCTGGAAGCATTGCGTCGATTGGGGATTCGAGCAAAATATGTGCCCTTGAACGATATTGCTAGCGACCGCGGCAAGATTGGGGGAGCAGCACAGCGTCGGTTAGCTAAAGGGGCTGTGCTACATCATGTGACCAGTAGTTACGACATCGATTCTGGAAAGATGCTTCAGATCCTCAGAATCGGTCGAAACTCTCTTTCAGAGAAGGGCACTAAGTCAGCTAATAAGCGAGTAGATCCGATGCGTTCTCAGACTCGGGCGACGCGGGCTCAGGTTATGGAGATGTTTATGGAGACATTTGCTTCTCGTTACCGTTGCGTAGAACGTGACTACACAGATGCAGAACTTGCTGCGGCTCAGGAGCTAGTTGACGTTAAATTTGGGACAGCTGAGTGGACTCGTCGGGTTCCTTAACCGATCGTGTGCATAATCTGTTCCCTAACCTAAGAGACGTTAAGGAGCCAGCGGCTATCGAGACGTGGCGGTTTTCCGCGCCAGCCATGAGAACATAACGCGCGCTATAAACCATAGTTACCACTGATGCTGGGTTACGCATATGCTGCGACGTAATACGTAGCACCGTCCACCCTAAACTCTCCAGATGCCGGTAGCGTTCAATATCTTTAGCCCACTGCTCGGGATCGGTGGCATGGTGAATCCCTTCATACTCAACAGCGACGCGAAACTCTTCCCATGCCAGATCTAGCCGAGCAAGAAAATTTCCAGCTACTGTCACTACATATTGAGGATTAGGGACTGGTAGTCCTGCTGTGACTAGCATCACTCTAAGCTTTGATTCTGGTTTTGATTCGGCACGGGCATCTAGCAAAGGAATTAGCTGAACCAATGTTGGTTGGTGTGCTAATTCAGAAATAGTGACCAGTCTTTTGCGGAGCAAGATATCTGCAATAGCAATAGTTTCGGCCATCGGCAATGCGCTATCTACTAGAGCTACTGCAAGAGGTGCCAACGCGGCGTCACCATGTTCTCTTCGACGTGGGATGATTCGGATTTCTTTACGGCAGCTACGTCCACGCGTCGCAAATGTTAACGGTAAAGATGATCCGTAAGAGATGTTAGCCAGATTAAGTAGTGTGTTTCCGGTGACACAGGCGTCATCGGGTAGTACTAATCTAGCTGCTGCTACTCGATTATGCAGAGTGATACTGACCGTAGCGGGAGCATAGATTCCGGTAAGTACTCGCTGGAATGCTGAGCCTTGGAGGGTACGTCGTGAGATGCCAGCTGCTCGAGCGTCGGCATGAGTAATAAAGCGCATCGACTTACTTTGCGCTAGGTAACTGTTCTTGTGCATAGCTGGACAGCAAGTTATGCACAAGTATGTGCAAGATCTGCTTATCTGCAGGTTTTGCACATGGCTAAGCACCGTATGTCGTACAAGTTATGCTCTCATGCAGGTTTTGCACGGGCGGTATAACGTAGCGCGTGTAAAACCTACTGCTATGCAGATTTTGCCCGCAAAAAAGTTGTGACCCAAGGAGAACCTTGAGCCACCACTGAAGTATTACTTTTGGTTCTTTGCGCGACTACGAGTGCGCTGACGTAGATTCTGCTCAAGTACGGTCTTACGGATACGAATAGCGTTGGGCGTAACCTCGAGACATTCATCTTCGCGGCAGTACTCCAAAGCCTGTTCCAGCGACATGAGTCGTGGTGGGATCAGGCGTTCGAGTTCTTCGCCAGTAGAGGAACGTACGTTGGTTAGGTGCTTCTCTTTAGCGATATTGACGTCCATATCGTCGGGGCGAGCGTTCTCGCCGAC
The DNA here is from genome assembly GCA_051654905.1 of Propionibacteriaceae bacterium. Classification (GTDB taxonomy): domain Bacteria; phylum Actinomycetota; class Actinomycetes; order Propionibacteriales; family Propionibacteriaceae; genus JBOFIQ01. The sequence continues at coordinate 143,344 of JBOFYY010000158.1, read as the reverse complement.
GACCATACCTTCGTAAACTTCAACGCCTGGCGGGATAAAGAGTGTGCCGCGCTCTTGCAAGTTGAAGGATGCGTAGCTAGTGGCAGCACCGCTACGATCAGCTACCAATGATCCGGTGTTACGGGTGCGTAGTTCGCCTACCCACGGCTCGTAGCCTTCAAAAACGTGGTTCATGATGCCAGTGCCACGAGTTTCGGTGAGGAACTCAGTACGGAAGCCAATCAAACCACGAGCAGGCACAACATATTCGACGCGGATCCAGCCCGTGCCATGGTTAACCATTTGCTCGAGCCGGCCCTTACGTAATCCGAGCATCTGTGTGACTGGTCCGAGGTAATCTTCTGGACAATCGACAGTGAGACGTTCGAATGGTTCGTGGAGTTTTCCGTCGATCTCGCGGGTAACTACCTGAGGCTTTCCTACTGTGAGCTCAAAGAGTTCACGACGCATCATTTCTACCAAAACCGCTAGCTGTAGTTCGCCACGACCTTGTACTTCCCACATGTCAGGTCGCTCGGTTTCCATTACGCGAATAGAAACGTTACCGATTAGCTCTTGGTCTAGGCGTGCTTTAACCAGACGAGCAGTCAGATTTTTACCGCCGGAACGTCCAGCCAGTGGTGAAGTGTTGATACCGATCGTCATGGAGATTGATGGTTCGTCAACATGAATCAGCGGCAAGGGACGAGGGTCAGCCGGATCAGCAAGAGTCTCGCCGATCATAATCTGGGGGATACCCGCGATAGCAACGATATCGCCAGGGCCAGCTGAATCGGCAGGCACGCGTTCTAGAGCCTCAGTTTTTAGTAGTTCGGAGAGACGTACGTTGGTGATCGTGCCGTCGCTCTTGCACCATGCGACAGTTTGGCCGCGTTTGAGTTCGCCGTTCATAACTCGGATCAGTGCTAGACGTCCAAGGTATGGGGAAGCATCAAGATTGGTGACATGTGCTTGAAGTGGTGCAGTTTCGTCGTACTGAGGAGCCGGGATATGTTCGGCAATGCAGTCGAAGAGTGGCTGTAGATCTTCAGCGTCGGGGAGGCCACCGTCGGCAGGCTGGGTAGCGGATGCGCGACCAGCTTTAGCTGCACAGTAAACGATGGGGAAGTCTAGAACGTCTTCTTCGCCATCTTCTAGCAAGTCCATGAAGAGGTCATATACCTCTTCTACGACTTCGCTGATACGGGCGTCAGGACGGTCAACTTTGTTGATGACCAAGATGATGGGCAGCTTCTTGCTGAGTGCTTTACGGAGCACGAAGCGTGTCTGAGGAAGTGGACCTTCGGAAGCATCTACGAGCAGGAGTACGCCGTCAACCATTTCGAGACCGCGTTCAACTTCGCCACCGAAGTCAGCGTGCCCAGGAGTGTCGATGATGTTGAGGATAAGTTCTTGGCCATCGGTCATGGTGTGCTTGACTGCGGTGTTCTTGGCAAGAATGGTGATGCCTTTTTCGCGCTCAAGATCCATAGAGTCCATGACGCGGTTGTTGACATCGGCGCCTTCGCGGAATGCGCCAGACTGCCACAGCATGGCATCAACCAAGGTGGTTTTACCGTGGTCAACGTGTGCCACGATCGCGACATTACGGAGGTCGGAACGGACGGCCAAGGGGGACTCCTCACAGAAAAGGCGCGGTGAAGACCCGCGCCGGTATAGATAATCTTACGCTATAGTCGCGATTTTCGTGGCAGCCTGCGATCCGTAGCTGAAAGCTATGAGCGTGGTAGCGGGAATAACAGCTACTGAATACGGCGCTTAGCGATTATCAGCAGTCTGATTCCAGCGATAAATGATGTTACTGAAAGAGCTAAAAGCATAACAACGACTATGAAGATATTTTCCATTTCGCTATTTGGTAATAGCGGACCTAGCGCTCCACCTGATGTGGGACTGGCTGGTTGCTCTGTGGAGTTGATGCGTTTGGTGATGACGAGGGCTGTAAGCGAGATAGCAATAGGAACAATTACGGTGATGATGCTGTAGAAAAGTTTTTCGTTGCGGTTATAAAGACGTGAGAAAGCTAAGAGCGTAATTCCAGTAGCGATGACTGCAATCCCTAGCGGGAAATAGGCTAAAAGTGTTGGAGCAGTGGCAATGAAGAGTAATGCTGGAAGATAGAGGAAAAGAGTTGGTTCCAGAGATGCATGTGATTTTTTGGGAGTTGGCATAGCGGTAGCTACGAGCTGCTGTACATCTCCTAGACGTTCTAGCGTGGTTTGAGCTTGGCCAGGCGTAGTGATGTTTGCTCGGGCGGCGTCGAGGTGCTCAGCAATATCGGTAAGAAGATCTGTGCGTTGAGGCTCAGGCAAGACGGTAGCGGTTTCCTTGAGGCTCTGTAGGTAATCGCTGAAGATGTTATCAATGGTTGTCATCGTAGGACTTCCTATTTGTGATCGAATCAACTGAGGTTTTGAAATTGCACCATGATGTGCGGAATGCTGCTAAGGCTGCACTGCCTTCAACTGTTAGGGAGTAGTAGCGTCGAGGTGGCCCGCTGGCAGATTCTTGCCAAGTGGTATCGACGAGGTGGTCGCGTCGTAAGCGGCTTAGTAAGGGATAAACCGTTCCTTCGCTGGTGACCATTCCGGCGTCGCATAGCTGGGTGACTAAGTCATATCCGTAGCGAGGTTCGTCTTCTAAGAGAGCGAGAACGCAGTACTCCAACGTGCCACGTCGTAGCTGGGTGAGATCAATCTGGTTTCCCGCCATAGGATCATGGTATAGCCATGTACCTTGTGGTGCAAGGTAATGAAATACTATTTTCCTGAACGATGTTCGAGTTGTGGTCAGGTTCACGCTTTGAACCCCGCATACACAATGTCAGCGATACATGGTTGACTTGGACTATGACGCGAAAGATTGGTGTGACCGAGCTCGCCTTGCGCGACGCCCACCAGAGCCTTATTGCTACGCGTATGGCCATGGAAGACATGGTCGACGCATGCGCGGATATTGATGCCGCAGGTTACTGGTCCGTCGAATGCTGGGGCGGTGCGACTTACGACTCTTGCATCCGCTTCCTCAATGAGGATCCGTGGAAGCGCCTCCGTACATTCCGTGAACTAATGCCGAATTCGAAGCTGCAGATGTTGCTTCGTGGTCAGAACCTCCTTGGCTACCGCCATTACGAGGACATGGTTGTCGACAAGTTCGTTGAGAAGTCGGCCGAGAATGGCATGGATGTATTCCGTGTCTTTGATGCCCTTAATGATCCGCGCAACATGGAACATGCCATGGCTGCGGTGAAGAAGACGGGCAAACATGCTCAAGGTACGATTTCTTACACGATCTCCCCACTCCATACTGCTGAAGGCTACGTAAAACTAGCAGGACAGCTCCTCGATATGGGTGCAGATTCGATCGCTTTCAAGGATATGGCTGCGCTACTTAAGCCGCAGCCTGCCTACGACATTATTCGTGCGATCAAGGAAACCTACGGTGAGGACACCCAGATCAATGTCCACTGCCACTCGACTACAGGTGTGACGCTCGTCTCCTTGATGAAAGCCATCGAAGCTGGCGCTGACGTTGTCGATACTGCCATTTCTTCGATGTCGCTAGGCCCAGGACATAACCCGACCGAATCACTGGTTGAGATGTTGGAAGGCACCGGTTACGAAACTGGTCTGGATATGGAGCGTCTCCGCAAGATTCGCGACCATTTCGCAACCGTTCGTCCGAAGTACTCCAACTTCGAGTCGGATACCCTTGTCGATACCGATATTTTCTCCTCACAGATCCCCGGCGGCATGCTTTCCAACATGGAATCGCAGCTTAAAGCTCAGGGTGCTGGAGATCGTATCCGCGAGGTTATGGAAGAAGTTCCGCGGGTTAAGGCTGACGCCGGACATCCGCCACTTGTTACACCGTCATCACAGATCGTTGGCACTCAGGCTGTGTTCAACGTTCTCATGGGACGTTACAAGGTTATGACTGGCGAATTTGCTGATCTGATGCTCGGCTACTACGGCGAGTGCATTGGCGAACGCGCACAAGAGGTCATCGATATTGCTGCCAAGCAGGCTAAGAAGGAGCCCATCACGGGTCGTCCAGCCGATCTACTTGATCCCGAATGGGACACTTTGTGTGAAAACGCAGCCAAGATCGAAGGCTTTGATGGCAGCGATGAGGACGTCCTCACCTATGCCATGTTCCCAGCTGTCGCTGAGAAGTTCTTCACTACTCGTCATGAGGGCCCGCAGAATGTCGGTAAGACAGCTGCTCAGCTCAAGGCTGAGAAGGAAGGCAATGCCACCGCGCTCACCGGCCCGGTCAAGTACTCCGTATCGGTCAACAATGGCGCGGCTAAGACCGTCGCTGTTGAGCCGGCGTAAGGGCTGATCTCATGGCTAAAAAAATCACCATGGAGGATCGTCTCAAGCAACTTGCTGAGCGTCGCTCCCATGTCAGCGCCGGAGGCGGTGAAGCCAAGCTCGAAAAGCAGCATGCCCAAGGCAAGCTCGGTGCGCGTGAACGTATTGACGTTCTAGCTGATGCCGGAACGTTCCAGGAAACTGGTATGTTCCGTCGTAACCGTACGACGTTCTTCGGTATGGACAAGGCTGATATGCCTGCCGACGGTGTCGTGACAGGTTCTTGCGCAGTGTTGGGACGCCCCGTCAATGTGGCATCTCAGGACTTCACCGTTATGGGTGGATCTGCCGGTGAGGCAGCTCTCATCAAGGTGGAAGAGACGCTGATGGCATCGTTGAAGACGGGCACACCGTTCGTCTTTATCAACGACTCCGCTGGTGCTCGTGTTCAAGAAGGTATCGACTCGCTTTCTGGCTACGGCAAGGTGTTCTACGCGAACGTTCTCTTGTCGGGTGTTGTGCCGCAGATTTCAGTCATTGCTGGCCCTTGTGCTGGTGGCGCGGTGTATTCACCGGCCTTGACTGACTTCATCATTCAGACGCGTAAAGCCCATATGTTTATTACGGGCCCTGGCGTTATTAAGACGGTGACTGGCGAGGACGTTACTCAAGACGATCTCGGTGGTGCTGATGCACACATGAACATCTCTGGTGTGACCAGCTTCGTCGCTGATGATGACGAGCAGGCGCTGTTGATTGCCAAGAAGCTGTTGTCTTTCTTGCCAAGCAATAACACTGAGATGCCGCCTATCGTTGATCCTGATTACAGCAACGAGCCGAATGAGGCGTTGCGGACGATCATTCCTGATGAGGCTAAGAAGGGCTTTGATGTCCGCGATGTCATTCGAGGCATTGTTGATCATCAAGACTTCCTTGAAGTTCAGGCTGGCTGGGCAAAGAATATCGTCGTTGGTTTTAGCCGTATCAACGGTTTGACCATCGGTGTTATCGCTAACCAGCCGAACGTGATGTCGGGATGTCTCGATATCAACGCTTCGGATAAGTCGAGTAAGTTCATCCGTTTCTGTAACGCGTTCAATATTCCGTTGGTCACGTTCGTCGACGTACCTGGCTTCTTGCCCGGTGTCGCGCAGGAGCATGGTGGCATTATTCGCCATGGCGCCAAGATGCTTTACGCTTACTCAGCTGCCAGCGTCCCCAAGATCACAGTCGTGCTACGCAAGGCCTACGGCGGCGCGTACTTGGCGATGTGTTCAAAGGACTTGGGAGCGGACAAGGTATTCGCATGGCCAACGGCTGAGATTGCGGTTATGGGTGCTGAAGGTGCCGTAAACGTAGTCTTCCGTCGTGAGATTGCTGAAGCTGAGGATTCGACGAAGCGTCGTGAAGAACTGATCGAGGAATACCGCGAGACGTTTGCTACGCCGTATATGTCGGCTGCTCGTGGCTTGGTCGATGACATCATTGATCCGGCAGAAACTCGTGCGAAGTTGTCTGATGCCCTAGGCATTTTGATTAACAAGCGGGAGAACCGTCCGGCCAAGAAGCACGGCCTCGGGCCGCAGTAAGAAAGGGATACCATGGAGACCAATGTCAATCTGGAAGACCTGCTTACACGTCTTGCAAAGCTCGAAAAAGAGGTCGAAGACCTACGTGGCAAGATTCCGGCAGTTGATGAGGAAACAATCCTCGCCATCGTCGGTGCTACTTGCGCCTACATGGGCGTAAAGGGCAAAGTCAAAGCCATTCGTTACGCCTCAGGTAGCCCGGCTTGGGCAGCTAGCGGCCGTCGCGCCGTACAGAACCGCAACATTGCCTGAACGAAGAAGGAAATCACTATGAAGCTCAAGGTGACCGTCAACGGGACGGCATACGAGGTTGATGTCGAGGTAGACGATACGAAGTCTACGACCTTGGCACCGATCGTTATTGGTGGTGGCGCTGCTACAGCAGCATCCCCGTCAGCTGCTAAGGGCGGTTCAGCTAACGCTATTGCTGCTCCTCTTGCTGGCTCGGTTTTCAAGATCAATGTCGAAGTTGGCCAAGAAGTAAAGGCTGGCGACGTCGTAGTCGTCTTGGAAGCAATGAAGATGGAAACTGAGATCACTGCACCTGCCGATGGCAAGGTGAAGGAGATCTTCGTAGCTAAGGGCGACCCAGTCCAGGGCGGCCAGGCTCTCATTGAGGTCGAGTGAGTTAACTCGCTTCAACGCGTCAGGAGCGCGGCACCCCTACGGGTGCCGCGCTCCGTGCGTTTTATAGTTCAGCGTAGTTATTGGGAGATTATTTCTGCCTAGCTAGTGCCGCACAACTTTATGATTAGCAGCTTGGGATCGGGGGCGAACGACAAGACGTTCGATGACGACATGAGCAGGTTGGTCAGCTGCCCAACGAATACATTCAGCGATATCTTCTGCTACTAGTGGATCAGGAACACCAGCATAGACAGCGTCTGCTTTTGCCTGATCTCCGTCGAAACGAGTCAGCGAGAACTCATCAGTCATGACCATACCCGGGACAATCTCGACAACTCGGATCGGGCGACCGTTTAGTTCTAGGCGTAGCGAATTTGCCATCATGCGTTCGGCTGCTTTGACGCCGCAGTATCCGCCAGCGCCCTCGTAGGCGGCTTCGGCTGCAGTTGAAGTGATGAAGACGATAGTTCCTTCAGCGGCTTCAACAGCAGGTAGCAGTGCTTGGGTTACGCGGGCTGCTCCCATGACATTTGCTTGCCACATGCGATCCCACTTTTCTAGATCAGCAATGTCATGTGCCTCTTGTCCTAGCGCACCACCGGCATTATTTACTAGAAGATCAATCCGGTCGCCAGCTGCCTGCGTTAGTGCGGCAACATCGTCAGTTTTAGAAACATCACAGACCACTGCTTTACCGCCGATTTCAGCAGCCAGTGCGGTAATGCGTTCTTGGCGGCGAGCCGCACATATGACGGTCCAGCCTTGGGACGCTAGTAGGCGGGCAGTAGCAGCTCCAATGCCGCTAGAAGCTCCAGTAACAACAGCTACAGGTTTTGTCATGGTATTGATTCAACCATGGAGTAGTTAGTCGATTGCTACGGGGTAGTTCTTAGGGGCAGATCATTCTGGTCTTGGAACAACACGGTGCAGGGCGTCGGGGAGCGGTAAGATAGGTGACATGACTGCAAAGCTGATCCTTCTTCGCCATGGCGAGTCCGAGTGGAACGCACTTAACCTTTTTACTGGTTGGGTTGACGTCGATATTAATGAGAAGGGCATCGCGGAAGCCAAACGTGGCGCCGAGCTGCTCAAGTCCGAAGGCCTGCTGCCTGATGTACTACATACGTCGCTGCTACGTCGCGCTATCCACACTGCCTACCTTGCGCTAGACGGCTGCGATCGTCACTGGATTCCAGTAAAGCGTGATTGGCGCCTCAACGAGCGTCATTACGGTGCACTACAGGGCAAGAACAAGGCTCAGACGCTGGAACAATTCGGTGAAGAGCAGTTTATGTTGTGGCGTCGTTCTTACGATGTCCCACCGCCACTGATCGATATTGACGATGAGTTCAGTCAATTCGCTGACGCTCGTTATTCAGATATTGCCGAATCAGATCGTCCACGTACGGAATGTCTTAAAGATGTTGTCGCGCGACTACTGCCTTACTGGGAAGAAGTTATCGTTCCAGATCTGAAGGCTGGCAAGACGGTACTAGTGACTGCTCACGGCAACTCATTGCGGGCGCTAGTTAAGCATCTTGACGGCATCTCGGACGATGATATTGCTAGCTTGAATATCCCTACCGGTATTCCGTTGTTCTACGAACTTGATGAGGATCTGAAGCCGGTTGTTCCTGGTGGTCGCTACCTTGATCCAGAGGCTGCTAAGGCTTCGATCGAAGCAGTTAAGAACCAGGGTAAAAAGTAATCTCATTAATTTCATGAGTGAAGCAGAATGCGGTCGTGGTGAAAAACCGACCGCATTCTGCATGAGATGACTAGAAGCATAAGATCTGTTTTCTGTCAATAGATGCTAGGTCTTAGTGACTAGGGAAAACGCCTCTCTAATGATCCTGATTGCGTGCTAGAATTGAGTACGCGGAAAGGGGTACAAAGCTCATGAGCTACACAATCGGTGAAACGGTGGTCTACCCGAATCACGGGGCGGCTGTCATCGAAGATATTGAGACTCGCAAGATCAAGGGCGAGGATGTCCAGTATCTTGTCTTGCGCATTGTGGGACAGAACGATTTAGTAGTGAGGGCTCCTGCTAAAAACCTTGACCTCATTGGGGTTCGCGATGTTGTTGACTCAGCTGGGCTGGAGCATGTTTTCAGCGTCCTGCGGGCCACTATCGTTGAAGAACCAACAAACTGGTCACGTCGTTTCAAAGCCAATATGGAGAAGCTCCATTCTGGCAATGTTAATAAGGTTGCCGAAGTTGTTCGTGACTTATGGCGCCGCGAGCGGGCACGGGGCCTTTCAGCAGGCGAGAAGCGCATGCTAGCGAAAGCTCGTCAGATCCTTATCTCAGAACTTGCTCTTGCCGAGAAAGTTGAAGAGGATCGCGCCGAGATCATCCTTGATGAAGTTCTCGCTTCCTAATTAGCTATTAACTAAACATAAGTTTATGTCTGAGCCGGTCGTCGCCATTGTGGTTGCGGCCGGCTCTGGCGTTCGATTAGGGGGGTCTACTGTCGGCGGTGTGGGCCCGAAAGCGCTGCGACAGTTAGCAGGAGTTTCCTTAGTTCGTCGTAGCGTCGAAGCCTTGGTAGCTGGCGGGGTTGATGAAATCATCGCTGTAATAGGAATGAACCATCTGGCTGCTTTTACCGAAGCGTTAGCAGGAATTACGGTTCCCATTCGCTACGAGCAAGGTGGTGCTAGCCGACAAGAATCGGTCCAGCGAGGATTAGCTGTTTTGCCAGATTCATGTAGCGTCGTGCTGGTTCATGATGCAGCTCGCCCGCTGGTTCCTGCTCAGGTTACGGCTCAGATCGTCGCGGAGGTTAAGGAGGGTTCAGTAGCTGTAGTACCAGTCTTGCCTATCTCAGACTCTATTCGCGTCTTAACCGGTGACAGTTCCCAAGTGGTAGATCGAGCTACATTACGGGCGGTGCAAACCCCGCAAGGGTTCCATCCTGAAATTTTGAAAAAGGCTCATGCTGGGTTGCAGTCAGCTGCAGTAGTAGGGGAGTTAAAGGAATACACTGACGATGCTGCCGTATGTGAAGCAGTAGGACATCAGGTGACATTAGTTGCAGGCTCAAGGTTAGCTATGAAGGTAACTGAGCCGATAGATTTTGTGATTGCAGAATCATTGTTGCTCCAGGAGAAAGGCTAGCCCATGTTTCGTACGGGTTTAGGTGTTGATGTACATCAGCTTGTCGAAGGGGTGCCGATGCATATTGCTTGTGTGAGTTTCCCAGAAGAAACTATGGGCTTGTCTGGGCATTCTGATGGCGACGTCGCAGCGCATGCTGCTTGTGACGCGTTGCTGGCGGCAGCTGGTTTGGGTGATTTGGGAAGCAACTATGGCACCAGTGAGCCGCAATGGGCGGGTGCTAGTGGGGCAGCGTTTCTAGTAGAGACTGCTCGTCGGATACGAGAAGCTGGTTTTGAGATCGGTAATATCTCGGTGCAGATTATTGGTAATCGTCCGAAAATAGCTCGACGTCGTGCTGAGGCTGAAGCAGCGATGAGCGCAGCAGTAGGGGCTTATGTGAGCGTCGGAGCTACGACGACTGACGGGCTAGGGCTTACTGGGCGAGGAGAAGGCGTTGCCGCTATGGCAACAGCACTCTTGATTGTGCCGCAGGGCTGACGTCGAACTATGTGCAAAAAGTGCGAGAGAACAGATTTTGCACACCTATAGTTAGAAAATAGCGAGCAAAACTTACACATATACAGATTTTGCACGGAGCCTTACAGAACGACAGATATATAAAAGTGTGCCCCCACTAAGTTTCCTTAGCAGAGGCACACTTTAGTTACAGTGAGAATCAGAGCTCAAGACCTGGGTACAGCTCATGAGTGGCAAGAAGCTCGACACAGGCTGCCTTAGTAGCTGCAGCAACACCGTCAGCAATGTCGTACTGAGCCTTGCCCGGAGCACCGGACTTGGTCTGACGGGGGGTGGTGTTCTTCAACACATCGACGATGAGTTCAGCAACCCGATCAAACTCGTCAGCGCCAAAGCCGCGAGTAGTCAAAGCAGGAGTGCCCAGACGAACACCAGTGGTATACCAAGCGCCATTGGGATCGTTCGGAACCGAGTTACGGTTCGTGACGATGCCAGAATCTAGCAGAGCAGACTCTGCTTGACGTCCGGTAAGACCAAAATCACGAGTATCGATAATCACGAGGTGGTTATCGGTTCCGCCAGTGACTAGGCGTACATCACGCTTGAGGAGACTGTCGGCAAAGCTCTTAGCATTATCGGCAACCTTATGTGCGTAAGCCTTGAATGGCTCGGTACGAGCTTCTGCAAGAGCTACTGCCTTGGCCGCCATCATGTGAGAGAGCGGACCACCCAGCACGAGCGGGCAACCACGGTCGATATCGTTAGCGAATTCCTTCTTCGACATGACTAGACCACCACGAGGACCACGTAGAGACTTGTGAGTGGTAGTGGTGACAATGTCAGCCCATTCCACCGGGTGTTCTTCCCCTTGGAAGACTCCGCCAGCAACAAGGCCAGCAAAGTGCGACATATCAACCATGAGTACGGCACCGCACTCATCAGCAATATCGCGCATCTTAGCGAAGTTGATGCGACGTGGGTAGGCGGAGAACCCAGCGACCAAGATCAGCGGCTTGAACTCCATTGCCTGAGCGCGAACCGCATCGTAATCAATGAGTTGGGTTTCTGGATGCGTGCCGTAGGAACGCTGATGGAACATCTTTCCAGAAATATTTGGACGGAAGCCATGGGTCAGGTGTCCGCCGGCGTCAAGGCTCATGCCGAGTAACCGCTGGTCCCCAAACTTCCTACGCAGGATCTCCCAGTCTTCTTCGGAAAGATCATTGACGCTCTTAAGCCCCTTGGCGGCTAGCTCAGGAGTTTCGACGCGGTTAGCAAGGATTGACCAGTAAGCAACCAAGTTAGCGTCGATACCAGAGTGAGGCTGAACATACGCGTACTCTGCGCCAAATAGCTCACGAGCATGCTCTGCAGCTAGCGCTTCGACGGTATCTACGTTCTGGCAGGAAGCATAGAAACGGTGTCCAACAGTTCCTTCAGCGTACTTGTCGCTGAACCAGTTTCCCATTGCTAACAGAACTGGCAGTGATGCGTAGTTCTCGGAAGCAATTAGTTTAAGGGATCCACGCTGGTCTATGAGCTCCTGTTTGATCGCCTCAGCGATCCGGGGCTCAACAGCGCTGATAGCCTCAAGTGCATAACGAGAGGCCTTCGATGCGGCCTCAGTAATTGAATCTGACACGGGAGCTCCTCATAGTGGTGCAAGCTTTCGCCTAGAGCGTAGCTGGCTAGGTCTACGCGGGCGGCAGCGGGGTAGGTTTAGAGGTTTTAAGTCTTATCGAGTACGGCTTACTTCGTAGAGCGCGATACCGGCAGCAACGCCAGCATTAAGGCTTTCGACAGCGATCGGAATCCGAGCTAGTGAGTCACAATTTTCGCGAACTAGTCGGGCAAGACCGCTATCTTCACTGCCTACAACAAGAACTAAGGGGCCAGCTAGACCGGGCACTTCAGCGATATCGAGTTCAGCTTCACCTGCAAGCCCAACGATGGTGAAACCAGCGTCGGCATAGCTTTTTAGGGTGCGATTCAGATTAGTGGCGCGAGCTACCGGGATTTTTGCAGCAGTACCAGCAGAGGTCTTCCAAGCAGCGGCAGTCATACCTGCGCTACGACGTTCAGGAATAACAACTCCAGCAGCCCCAAAAGCCGCAGCTGAACGCACGATTGCCCCTAAATTACGAGGATCTTGGATGGAGTCCAGAGCCACAATGATGGGTTCTTTATCGGAAGTAAGAGCATCGGCAAGAAGGTCGTCAGGGTGAGCGTATTCGTAGGCAGGAAGTTGCAATGCAACACCTTGGTGGATAGCCCCACCAGTGAGACGGTCCATCTCGTTGCGGGTTATCTGTAGCATCGCCATACTACGGTTGGCGGCTATCTTGAGGATGTCGCGCAGTCGGTCGTCGCGTTCGGCGCCTTCAGCTACATACGCAGTTCTAATGGGAAGCTCAGCTTGCAGAGCCTCTAGCACTGGGTTTCGTCCTACGACCCATTCGGGGCCTGCTCCAGGGCGGCCAGTACGAGGGCGATCGGCTTGGCGTGTTGGAGATGCGGCACGTTTTGCTGCGGCTTGCTTATCTTTGTAAGCCTTATGATACGGACGATCTTCGGCCCGAGGTGTGGGGCCTTTTCCCTCTAGCGAGCGACGAATGCGACCGCCAGATCCAGCAGCATTTCCTTTACCTTTGCGGGTTGCGCCGCGACGTGTGCTATTGCCCGCCATCTTTCCTCCTGAAGTTTGTCTATGGCTAAGTCTACGGGTTGTTGAGATTTTATGTAGATATGACAATGAGAGAGCATCTTATAGAGCAAGCGAAGCCGTAATATAAGAGCTATGGCTGAGATACGTAAACATAATCCAACTGTGAAAAGTGCTGTAGATGCAGCTATTCTTGCTGCGATGGGAGAACCGGTTACTTTTGTGACACCGGGTTCGGTCACGCCGCAAGAGCCGATCGTAGCGCCGCAGCAAGCAGTGAGTATTGCTTCGATTAGTATGCCAACAGGAACTTGGTTGCAGGTCACTTCACCTACTGAAATTAACCAGCAAGAACAGGATAATTAGCTACTGCTACGTCGTCTTAGTGCGTCAATATCAAGAAATGACAGCTGATTTACATCAGCATCATCTGCGTGAGCTTCCCACGGATCAAAAGGAATCTCATAGTCGTTATCGACATAGCCTTGTGACGGGTCATAAGGATTTACAAGTTTAGATCCCGCATCTCCCAATAAGGTTAAGGATTCTGTGGAGATAGCTTCATCGGGTAGTTTACTTAAAACATCAGCAACATAGCCGTTGGTAGCTTCGATGAGGGGAACTTCTCGGTTTTCGCGTTCGCTTTGATACCAGCGATAGTCGAGAACTTCATGGAAAAGTTGGGCTGGTTCTCTTTTAGCTCGCAAATGTCGTGGGACTGCATTAAGAACTGGTTCGAAATGTTCGCGCAACCATTGATGCGCCACGAGAGCTTCATCGACGTCAGCTTGTCCGGTACTGAATTGAAAAGCGTCTAGATCGTTTAGGAGTCGGCGAGCCTGATTCTCTTCGGTATCCATGCCGGTCAATCTCATAAGGCGACGGGTGTGATGTCCCGCATCGACAACTTTAGGTTGGATTCGGATAGTGGAACCATCGTCGAGAGTGCTGATATCAAGCTCGGCTACATCGAAACCTAAAGCGTTTAGACGGCGAACTCGACGTTCAATGCGATGAATCTCGTTATCGCTGAACTCTTCAGCTCCGGTGAGTTCATTCCATAATTCGTGGTAGCGGGTCTCGATATTATCGACGAGATTGAGTGGGTCTAGTGCTTCGTCGAGCATCCCACCAATTTCGAGATCGCAGAACTCTCCAAAAAGATTTGTGCGAGCGATAGTCAGATCATGGTGCCGCTGTCCTTCGGTTAGAGTGTCATGAAATTCGCCAGTTTCGGCGTCTACGAGATATGCGGCAAAGCTGCCAGCATCACGTCGGAAAAGGACATTCGATAATGAAATATCTCCCCATAAAAATCCTTGAAGATGCAGCCTGGCGATTAAAACAACCAGTGCATCGAGTAGTCGCGTCACCGTATCGTGTCGAACTCCAGAGGAAAAAAGTGAACGATAGGGGAGTGAGAATTGCAGGTGACGAGTAACTAAGACTGGATCTAGTTCATTGCCGGCAGTGTCGATGCGGTGGGTGACGACACCGAGTGGTTCTACCGCTGGGGTGTGCGATCTGGTGAGTTCATGCAGCATCCGGTATTCGTGAACGGCGAGATGTTCGATGACTTCTTTAGCCGCGTAGACGTTATCGTCTACGCGAATAAAACGCACTACATGTCGAGAAATGCCTCGCGGAAGTGCCACCAGGTGTTCGGTAGGCCAATCTGCTAATGCTGTTGACCATGGTAAGGAAAGCAGTCGCGCATCAGGCTTTGTTGAAAGAAAGCGAGGCATGGTGTCAGTCTCCCAGATAACAGCAGTATCTGACGAACCTATCGAGATAGCTGAGAAGTAAATATAGTTACTATCCTCAAACAAAAGATGAGTAAATAGAGATATGGCATATTTGCGAGATTGGCATCAAAATGATGCGAAGCGAGTTATCGATATCCTTGCCTCTGACCCTGAGCTAGAACTGCAAGGACTACCGATCACACTTGCAGAAGCTCGCCAGTGGTGTGCTGACCCTAACGGCTACAACGGTTTACGACGATGTTGTTGTGAGCTATATAGCGGTTCAGTGCCGGCGACGCCACCGCGGTAGAGTCGCGACTTCGCATAGATCTGATTCCAGAAATTGCTTTGCTAGAGGTTTTTGATCAAAGCTAGTAATAAAATTGGGGCACCTACTGATCAGTAAGTGCCCCAAAATTTTTCAGATCTGGATCAGTCTAGAGATATTCGATTTCCGGTTCGCTGCGAGAAGACATGTACTCGCTCTGGGGCTGCATGTAAGTAAACAGTCTCCCCTAATCCCATCGACTGTCGAGCGGGGATACGAGCTATGATCTGTGCAGCATCCGGGTCATATGTGGTGTTATTCAATGTGCCGTAGAGATAGGAGTCGGCTCCTAGCTCTTCGATAACACCAATATGAAGATTCATGCCGGCAGGATCTGTCGTTAGGGAAAGATCTTCGCAACGAATACCTACGGTGAGGTTCTTTTCGTCGCCAGCACGGCTTAAGGTTTCGCGGGGGACTGGAATAAGGTAATCGCCCACCATAATTCCGTCTGCTACCGCTGTCCCAGAAATAAGGTTCATAGCTGGAGAGCCAATAAAACCTGCCACGAAAAGGTTTTTAGGGGTGTCGTAGAGAGCTAGCGGCTTATCAAATTGCTGAAGTAGACCATCTTTCATTACTGCGACGCGATCACCCATCGTCATAGCTTCCACCTGATCGTGGGTGACGTAGACAGTAGTGACTCCGAGGCGGCGCTGTAGTGCGGCGATCTGAGTTCTGGTAGAGACGCGCAGTTTGGCGTCAAGATTAGAAAGTGGCTCATCCATAAGGAAGACTTCTGGCTGACGCACAATGGCTCGACCCATCGCTACTCTCTGACGCTGGCCGCCAGAAAGAGCTTTTGGGCGTCGCGAGAGGAACTCTTCTAACCCTAAAAGTCGGGCAGCGTCGTTTACTCTACGAGCGCGTTCTTCTTTAGAGATATTTTGCATCTTGAGAGCAAAACCCATATTTTCGGCGACGGTCATATGCGGGTAGAGAGCATAATTTTGAAAGACCATAGCGATGTCGCGGTCTTTTGGTGGCACATCAGTAATATCTTGATCGCCGATCCAAATTGATCCAGCATTGACATCTTCTAGACCTGCCAACATTCGTAGCGACGTCGATTTTCCGCAACCAGAAGGGCCTACCAAGACAACGAATTCACCATCGTTAATATCAAGGTTGAGTTTATTGACAGCAGGGTGATCAGTGCCCGGGTAGATGCGGGTGGCATCACGAAAACTAACTGTAGACATACGAAAATACTTCCTTTCCACGGGCAGGTACGTGCCCGACGATCCAAGTGGAGAGCAGCTCGGTTAATAGAGCTATGTAGTTAGTCTGCCATGTTTATGGGAGAACCTACGATTAGGCGAGTCCATATGAGATGGCTATAGGTAGATTTAACATTCGACGATATTGACGGCAAGACCACCGGCGGCAGTCTCTTTATATTTTGATTGCATATCAAAGCCAGTTTCCATCATGGTACGAATACAGGCATCGAGAGTGACGTGTTGATAGCCGTCGCCAGCTAAAGCTAACCGGGCGGCAGTAATTGCTTTGATCGCCCCAACAGCATTACGTTCGATACAAGGGATTTGTACTAGACCACCCACCGGGTCACAAGTCAGACCCAAATGATGTTCTAAGCCAATTTCGGCGGCATTGATTACTTGTTGAGGGGTGCCGCCAAGTATTTGTGCCATGCCAGCTGCTGCCATAGCTGAAGCAGTGCCGACTTCGCCTTGGCACCCTACCTCGGCGCCAGAAATTGAGGCCATTGACTTAAAAATAGAACCAATAGCTGCGGAAGTGAGCAAGAAATCTATAGGGGTTGTTTCGTCAACGCCGGGTACAAAGGTCATCACATATTTGAGGACTGCCGGAACAATGCCAGCAGCACCATTAGTGGGAGCGGTTACGACGCGGCCACCGCCGGCATTTTGTTCGTTAACTGCTAGCGCCCACAGCGATACCCAATCCATTGCGGCAAGAGGATCTAGTTCATCGCGGAAGCGTCCTCCTGATGCCATTAAACGCTGATGTAAGCGATGGGCACGACGTCGAACATTTAACCCGCCAGGTAGTGTGCCAGTGGTCGCGGTGCCAGTAGCAATACAGGAGTCCATTACTGCCCACACTTCATTCATTTCTCGAAGTGTGTCCTCGTCGCTGCGCCAAGCAGTCTCATTTGCGCGAGCAATCTCAGCGATAGTGAGCTGATGGTCGTGGCAATGTTGGATTAGATGGGTGGCGCTACGGAATGGGTAAGGGACTTTGACATCGCTCGTAGGTAGTGGTGGGTTGCCGCTACCGTCGTCGGGAAGAATGAAGCCGCCGCCGATGGAGTAGTAAGTCTGTTCAGCTACGACAGTATCTCCAGCCCATGCGGTACAAGTCATTGCATTGGGGTGGAACGGAAGCTGCGTTTCGCCAGTGAGAATAAGATCATTTTCTACGTGGAAAGGCACTGAGTGGCTGTGCTCTGGTTCGGTGCGCATCAGCGGTAGGGACGCTTCGTCGCGGCAAGTTCGATAAAAGTCTCGAATCGTATCAGTATTGACGGTACGAGGATGCTCACCGGCAAGCCCAGCCACTACCGCAATCATGGTTCCGTGACCCCAACCAGTTGCTCCCAGCGATCCAAATAGTTCTATCTTGATACGGGTAACTGTGTCGATAGTGCCGCTATCGACAAGGCTGCGACTGAACGCAAGCCCAGCCACCATCGGCCCTACGGTATGAGACGACGAGGGGCCGATACCGATTTTAAACATGTCGAGAACGCTGACTGCCACATCTTGATTGTTGCTCATAACTGGCTAAAGAAGCGAACGGGGAGGTATTAGGGCGATTTTAGCTAGCTATTTTCTTAAGTTTATGCCCCGGATAGTTGTGCTTGGCAGCTTCCTCCTAGGATGATCTAAGTAGACGCTTTATGAAGTTGACGGGGAGTCGAAACCCGCTGCAACAAGGAGGAAACACAGTGAAGGCATTAGTAAAGGACCATGCAGGTCCCGGGCTTGTTCTCAAGGACGTTCCTGAGCCAACAGTGGGTCCTAACGACGTTCTCATCAAAATTGAGAAGACAGCTATCTGCGGCACTGACCTCCACATCTATAACTGGGATGAGTGGGCGCAACGCACAGTTCCAATGAACACCATTATTGGGCATGAGTTCTGTGGTCGAGTCGCTGGTATGGGCTCAGAAGTAACCGGCTTTGAGATTGGTCAGCTAGTTTCTGGCGAAGGACATTACGTATGTGGCCGTTGCCGAGCTTGCCTAGCTGGCAAGCGTCATCTATGCCGTAATTTCAAGGGCATTGGCTACATGATTGATGGTATTTATGCAGAATATTTTGCAATGCCGCAGTCAAACGTGTGGGCGCATAAGCCTGGTATTGATACTGACGTCGCCGCGATTTTTGATCCTTTCGGCAACGCTGTTCATACGGCGCTACAGTTCCCGTGCCTCAACGAAGATGTGCTCGTTGCTGGAGCTGGTCCGATTGGGCTGATGGCGGCCTTGGTCGTGCAACATGCGGGCGCTCGTCGCGTCGTAATCTCTGATCTATCTGAAGATCGTCTTGCGCTGGCTCGCAAAATTGGGTTGAAGAACACCTTCAATCCAGCCACCGACAAGCTGGAAGATCACTATGCCGAGTGGGGCATGAAGGAAGGATTTGACATTGGTTTGGAGATCACGGGCGCAGCCCCGGCTTTGAACCAAATGATCGACAATATGACTCATGGTGGACGTATTGCCATGCTGGGTACTCCGGCTAAGCCGACCACTGTCGATTTTGCCAAAGTTATTTTCAATATGTTGACGATGCAAGGCGTTACCGGGCGCCAGATTTTTGAAACGTGGTACGCGATGAGTGTGCTACTAGAAAATGGTCTTGATATTTCTGGTGTTATTACTGGGCGATACCACTACACCGATTTCGAAGCCGCATTTGCTGATGCCAATTCTGGCAAGGGCGGCAAAGTCGTTATGAGCTGGGAGTAAAAATTATGTATGGAGCATTAAAGGAAGATTTCATTACTCAGCTAAAGCAGCTGCGTGAAGAAGGTCTCTACAAAGAAGAGGCGGCGCTCACCACTGAGCAGGCTGCGCAGATTGGCGTAGAAGATGGGCGTCAGGTCATCAATCTTTGCGCCAATAACTACCTCGGTTTAGCTAACAACAAAGAACTGATCCAGGCAGCAAAAGATGGTATGGATCGCTGGGGCTTTGGAATGGCTTCGGTACGTTTCATCTGCGGTACTGCTACTTTGCACAAGGAATTAGAACAAGCAATTTCTAAGTTCCTGAACACCGAAGACACAATTCTTTACAGCTCTTGCTTCGACGCTAATGGTGGCCTTTTTGAGGTGGTTTGCGGCGAGCAGGATGCGATCATTTCTGATGAGCTTAACCATGCTTCCATCATTGATGGAGTTCGGCTATCTAAGGCCAAGCGGTTCCGCTACAAGAACCGCGATATGGCAGATCTAGAAGCTCAGTTGCAGGCTGCTGAAGGCTGTCGCTACAAGCTCATCGCAACTGATGGTGTCTTCTCTATGGACGGTTATGTAGCGCCGCTGGATCAGATTTGCGATCTAGCCGATAAATACGGTGCCATGGTCATGGTTGATGACTCGCATGCGGTAGGTTTTGTTGGCGCGACAGGTGCTGGAACCCCAGAGCGATTCGGAGTACAGGATCGTGTAGATATTGTCACCGGCACTCTTGGTAAAGCCTTGGGTGGTGCTTCTGGTGGTTACACTTCTGGGCGTAAAGAGATTATTGAGATGCTGCGGCAGCGGAGTCGTCCGTATCTGTTCTCTAACTCGTTAGCTCCATCGATTGCTGCTGCAACTTTGCAGGTTTTGGAGATGCTGAGCTCGTCGGGTGATTTGTTGGAGCGCCTCAACGAAAATACTGCCTATTTCCGTACCGAAATGGCTAAGCGAGGCTTTGAAATTCCAGAATCTGACCATGCTATTTGCCCAGTTATGATCGGTGATGCAGTGAAGGCTGCTGCAATGGCTGATGCGATGTTGGCGCAGGGAGTTTATGTGCGTGCTTTCTCTTACCCGGTTGTTCCTAAGGGCAAGGCGCGTATTCGTACTCAAATGTCGGCAGGACTGAGCCGTGATGATGTGGATCGGGCGATTGCTGCTTTTGAAAAAGCTCGGGATCTGGTTGGTTAAAGTTTAGTTATCTGTATAGAAACCCCGCTCTTGATGATGCTAGAGCGGGGTTTCTTTAGGTTATCCCTTAGGCTGTCTAGTAATGAGTGAAGAAGATAAAACTAAGACTGAGACCACCGCTTCCGGCGCTGCTGAGCAGTGGTGGGAAACAGAAGGTCTTCCGTGGCACCATAAGCCTTCCAGAGAGGAACTGTGGTGTTGGGGCTTATTGATGTTCTATTCGCTTTGGTCATTGGTGATGATGCCGTTGCGAGCGTGGTTGTTAACAGTTCCAGTGGTGTCAGTGATTCTTAATGGATCGAGAAGCGCTACGACGATGGTTGGCGCATTGACCGAAACTGGAAACTTATCTCGTGGGGCAGGATTCGCCACGTTAGCGGTGGGAATTATTTCTGCGGTTAAGTGGGATCTGTTGTATTGGTGGGCCGGAAAGCTATGGGGGGATGCTTTCCTGTCGTCGGTAGCCGGAAAAAAAGGCAAAGCTAAAAAGATAAGTGACAAGCTAGAAAAACTAGCAGTTAAGGCGCCTTTTATTTCGCTGCTCATCACGTATTTGCCGATTCCTTTTACGGTAGTTGTCTATGTCGTGATGGGAATGGCTCGGATCCCATGGAAAAAGTTTTTTCTGCTTAATCTTTTGTGCTCGGCACTCTTTAATATAGGATATTTCCTACTGGGATGGTGGGTAGGTCAGCCTGCAGTAGATCTGCTGAAAGTTTACGGAAACTACGCTATGAAGGTGACGTTAGTGCTGATGGTTGTGACTTTCGTCGTGGCATATCGTAAGCAAAAAGATACGATTTCGGGAAAAAGATAAGAGACGTTTCAACCTCGAAATATCGGGGCTGAAACGTCTCTTGGCTGAGATTAGATTACTTAGAAAGTACTGCTACGAGGAAGTTTCCACCTTCGGCGAATGGGCGTAGATCCCACGTCGAAAGTTTGAGGTCTAAGGTCAGCCCAGCATCGCTGGCATGGGTTAAGAACTCATTGAAGTCGTAGCCGCGGCCAGCGCCAAAACCTACTACTGCTCGACCGCCTTCATTGAGGTGGGCTGCAAATCCTTGTAGTACTTGGGCGCGAGTGCTGGGGGCAGTGAATGTCATGACATTCCCAGCACAAATGATGGCATCAAAGGTGCGACCTAAGTCCATGGCAGAAATATCTCCTACGACATACTCCGGTCCAGGATGGTCGGCTTCGGCAGCCTGGATAAGTGCCGGATCGACGTCGATTCCGACAACCTGGTGTCCAAGTTCGGACAATCTTCCAGCTACTCGACCCGGACCGCAGCCGGCATCAAGAATCTTTGCGGCGCGAGGAAGCATTGCGTCTATAAAACGTGCCTCGCCATCTAGATCATTGCCCTGAGCTGCCATCTGACGGAATCTATCGATATACCACTGTGAGTGGGCGGGGTTAGCATCAACTGTTTGTTCCCATAAGGACTTTTCGCGCATGAATACAGCTTACGCGGTTATGTGAGATTAGGGGGCTGGGGTTGTAACTATGGGATCTACGGCTGTTGTTGGGAAGAACCAGCGGCTGGAAGTAAAACGTGAGACATGCCGTCGAATAGAGAGGATAAGAGGATCCGGAAGTACCGTTCGCTTGCTTGTTCTCCACCTTCGCCGTAGAGAGTCATTAAAAAGTTTTCCCGCATCGAAGCCACTGCTGGATAACGATCAGCGATTGGGGACAAATCTTTTACCATCTGTTCAATATCATGGCGATGGTGGTCTTTGGGGGACTGCTTATCTCTGCCGGTAATCGCTCCAAAAGAAACATTGGAGATCATCGCGTATGCCGTTGGAGTGTATTCTCCAAAACCGGCATCCGATAACTTTTGTATCGCCATTTCCATGATTGGAATAAGTGTTTCAAGGGGTTTCCCGGACTGAGAGCGGTCAACTAGCCACCGAGCTACGCCATTATGTGCCAGTAGCAGAGTCCGAAAATCAAGTAATAATGCCAGAAACCAGTCATGCCATAGCAGCTCATCGGCTGGCATCTTTAGTAGCTGACAAACCTTAGCGCTAACGGCATCATAAATATCATTTTTGGTGGGGTAGTAGTGGTAAATAACCGATGGTGCCACGCCAATTTCAGCAGCAAGTTCGCGCACCGACCAACTATTAAGCCCACGCAGGCGGGTTACCGCTAACGCATGATTAGCGATTTTGTCAGGATCGAGTCCGACGCGACGAGAAGTAACACCTACCATGTCTTGATTCTACTCATTGACCCAACTAGAACAAGGGTCTAGTGTGAAGGGTAGCCTTACATTATTTAGTTCAAGAAAGTATTTATGTCTACGCAAAGCACAACTCAAACCGATAAGCCACAGACGCGTTTGGTGCTTATGATCGTTATGCTCGCATTTCTTGGGCAGATGATGCTTACACCAGTAATTGCACCACTATCAAGGGCGATGGGGCTACGCGAATGGCAAATCGGAGCAACCATCTCCCTTGCTGCGGTAGCGCTTGTACTGTTGAGTCAATTCTGGGGTAGGCGCTCTCAAAAAATTGGGGTAAAGAAAGTCTTGCTACTTTCTATGTTTATTGCGTTATGCGCCTTAATCGGGTTTGCTGCTGTTGCGTGGCTTGGCACGAAAGCTCTTCTTACTGGTCCAGTTTTATTCCTAGGAACGCTAGGTACTCGAGGGCTTATCTACGGTGGCGCTATTGCCGCTATTTCTCCGACGGCGCAATCGCATTTAATCACCCACAGCAATACCGAAGCTGAGCGAGTCAAAGCAGTTGGCGCTATCGGTGCCGTGCAAGGGATGTCCGCCATCTTAGGATCAATTTTTGGGGGAGCATTAGCTGCTATTGGTGGGCTGCTGCTACCTGTGATGTTGATGCCACTGATGATGATCATGGGCATTGTCCTACTTGCTTTTCGATTTCACCCACAAGACAGCGGAACTCTAATTGAACAACCTCGTCGCGTTTCGTTCAAAGATTCACGAGTGCTGCCTTTCTTAATAGCTGGTTTCATTCTTTTCCTTTCGTTTTCTTCCATTCAATCTGTCTTGGGTTTCGCAGTTCAAGACCGCTTAAAGCTGAGTGATTCAGCAACAGCCGGAACAACTGCGCTACTTATGGCAGTGATGGCAGTGGCAATGGCACTGGCCCAAGGAGTGCTAGTACGACGTCTTGGCTGGAACGCTCGTAAGTTGCTACGAGCAGGGTTCCCGCTCATGGCCTTAGGCGCAGCAGTTCTGATTCCTGCTGGATCGGTGGTAATTCTGGCAGTTGGGTGCCTACTCATTGGCGTTGGAAGTGGCTTGGCTATTCCCGGATATAGTGCCGGACCTACTTTGGCTATGGATCATGACGAGCAAGGCGGACTAGCCGGACTCATCAATGCTAATAACGGTTTAACTTACGTACTTGCGCCAGTACTTTCCACAACTCTCTACGGTCTACATCACGCAGCCCCATTCTTCGTAATCGCCGGGATGATCGCTCTCGGCTGCGTATTCGTTTACGTTCATCCCGCTATAAAACACAACTAAAGTTAGGTCAGTTTCCGCATTATGGATGATTCAACTATGGCTGCAACACCTAGCGCCGCAGCTCCTTCAGAAGGCAAACCTGCTAGCAGTAGCTATAAACAAAAACACAAAAAGGGTCAACGTGCTATCGCTCGGCTCGGGAAACCAGATACGTTGACTTCTTCGGGGCAAAACTCTATGGAATCTAAGTTGTGGCTATGCCTCAGGAATAAGCATTCCGTAGGTTTCTAGTGTGATTGCTTCTGGTTCAGGTCCACCGCGATGACTAGTGTCGAGGGCATCAATATTTGCTAGCTGCTCAGAGGTGAGTTCAAAGTCGAAGACATTGAAGTTCTCGCTAATTCGGGCGGGAGTGACTGATTTGGGAATGATCTGTCGACCTTGCTGTAGATGCCAGCGCAACATGACCTGGGCAGGAGTTTTGTCGCAAGAATCTGCGATAGCCAAAATACTTGGGTCGGTCAGTGGGCTTTGATGCTGACCTTCTCGATAGAAGGTGATACCACCGATGGGCGACCATGCCTGGGTGAGGATGCCATGTTCAGCATGGAAGGTTTGGAGCTCGCGTTGCTGAAAATAGGGGTGTACCTCAATCTGATTAACCGCAGGTACGACGTCGGTGGCAGCCAGTAGCTGGGTTAGGTGCGGAACCATAAAATTGCTCACCCCAATGGCTCGTACCTTTCCGGCTGCTTGCAGCTTCTCTAAAGCTCGATATGAGGCCAAAGTCTTATTGAAATCAGAAGGGAGGGCTTGGTGGAGAATAAACAGATCAATAGTCTCAACCCCAAGTTTTGTAGCTGCTTTTTCGAAGGCATGTAAAGTCTGGTCGTAGCCATAGTCGCTGATCCAGACCTTGGATTCAATGAAAATTTCGTCACGAGAGACACCTGAATCAGCAATAGCGCGACCAACTTCGCGCTCATTTCCGTAGGCGGCAGCAGTATCGATATGACGGTAGCCACAGTCGAGAGCTGAGCTTACGGCGCTGAGGGTCTGTTCGGCATTTGATTGGAAGACCCCAAGCCCGATTTTAGGAATGGTAATACTGTCGTTGAGCAGATAGGTTTCCATGCGGCTAACCAGCTTTCTTAGGTGTGGGGTTTAGTTGCGCCGCGACAAGGGCGGCTTCGTCGCGTAGTTCTTTGATGCGGGTGCTATCGCCACGCTGGGTTGCTTCCCAGAATGCGATCTTTACATCGACATAGCGTTGCCTGAGTAACAGTCGTTGTTGTTCTGCGACAAGATGGTCAGCTTGTAACTGAAGAATATGGATTTGTTTAGCTGCCGCGGCTGCTCCTTGCTCGGAGTTGGCTAAGTACTGCCGCATATGGTCAATCGACATTCCGGTTGCTGACAGACAAGCGATCCAAAGTAATAAGTTTAAATCAGATTCGGAGTAGCTTCGATGTCCGCTAGTTTCGCCCCTAGATATAGCTGGGATTAGCCCTACGGATTCGTAGTAACGCAAAGTACTTGCGGGCAAGCCAGTTAGAGCAGCAACATCCTTGATGCTATAGGTAGGTTTTGAACTCATGTACTCAACGTAGTGAACTTCAAGTATTTTAAGTCAAGGGTTAGCGAAAAGAATAATAGAAAGTGGTCGCGCGCTAGCGAAATTAGTGACGAACTGGCTATGAGGGATGTTGCATTACGTAATTATTGGGTTAGTTAGCGATGTCGGTATGCCACTGGTTGTGTAGTTGCTGACTCTCATAAGTAACTAATGCGCCACATCTTTTACAGGCGGGCATTTTTCCGCGGGGATTCTTGGCGAAATTTTCTTCTAATGGGGGAGTCGACATCCCTAGAAAATCAAGTACTTTACGCATGCTTTTCAAGTTAGCTGAAGTAGTGGAATAGCGCAAGGGGAGGGAGGGTTATTGGATATCAGATAAGAACTTATAGGCAGAGGCTGCTAGCGGATGTGATAGCGTTGGAGGGGAGAAGGAGTGGTATGGCAACGGTTATCTCATCGCTTTTTATTATACTTCCATCGCTTTTTATCATATATGGACTGTGTATTATAATAGCTATATTAGTTAAATGGAATTTGCATCATTCATTGCCGATAGTTGTTTTGGCGCTGATTCCGTATCTATATATAGGGTACTTACTTGGGGTGCTGCATTTATTCTGCTATGCATTATTGGCTGCCCCGATTCTTGCGGTATGGCTGTATGTAAAAAAGAAAGATGCTAGGCTGCTAGTGTGGAAAACTTTTCCGCAAGCCTTAGCTTATGGCGTAAGTATAGCTTTTATATTAGTGGCAACGAGGCATTCACATGTTGCGCTATGGGATGAGCTGCGGCTCTGGGGCGCTTATCCAAAAATATTACACTCTAGTAATAATTCTCTGCAGCTGGGTTCAGATGCTTTGCTAGTGGGGGCGATGCAACCATATACGCCAGGATTGCCACTTTTTCTTTATTTTATACAAGCATTTGGTAAGTTTTCTGAGAATCTTTTATATTTTGGGTACTGTGCATTTTGCTCTGCCATGTTAGCCCCTCTCATTAAAGGAGTAAGTCTAAAAAGGCCGTTCACTCTTCTAGCTAAGAGCTGTGCAATAGTGATATTGCCGATGTATTTCGCTAATTCAGCTAATGATCTAGGAGATTATTTCTATGCTCTTTATGTTGAAACTGCGCTAGGTTTGCTTTTAGGGTATGGATGCTACTTGCTTAGCAAAAGGGTATGGTCTAATAACATAGGAGCATTTTCCCTGGGGATTATTGGGGCTAGCTGTTTCTTGATTAAAAGCGGATCGGCGTTACTTGTTGCCCCCATTGCTGGGATAGCAATATTTAAAATTTTCCAGCAGTGGAAAAAGGGTATAGATTTACCTGCATCGAAAGCGCTATTACGGGTTTCTCTAGTGCTGTTGCCTATCGTTATGGTATATAGTTCTTGGAAGATGCTATTGAGAGTATATGGGGTTGAGCCAGGATTCGCCGGCAATTATAGAAATTTCCAAGCATATAAAACAACGGCAAATCCTTTTATGGAATATCTTATATCTGGGAGTGTGCGTGATACCCCTTCTTGGTTATTTGAAAGATTTATTCCAGTTCAAGAAACTCCCTTTGTGGGACTGCAATCATTTCTATTTTTTGGGTCAATACTTTTAATTTTAAGCATTAGCCTTTTTGGTCTGACTGAGGTGAAACGTAAAAAGGCTAGGGTAGCGGCCGTGTCTGCCGCTATAGTTATTTCAATATTGCAGGTAGTGGGAATATTTGTTTTAACCTCGGTTGCTTTTGGAGGGGTGTTTCTTTCTACTCCTAGATATACGTCGTTAGCCTTGGTCTGTATGGGGAGTACAATTTTGCTAATATTCTTCTCTGGAGGAGTGGAATGGGATATACGTAAAACTGTATCTAGCGTCGTATCGATGATTTCATTCGCAGTATCTGTTATATTCGTATTATTACTTTTCCCATCGAGGGAAGGCGCTCTTAATAATGATGAATGGCTAGCTAGAGCTAGCGTTGCTTCGCAAGAACTTTCCAGTCAAGCCAATAGTGCAAATTTGAAAAATATGGAAAGCCCTGAAAAGATTTTTATTCTTTACCCAGATTCTTATGAAAGTTCAGTAGGGTTTGTTCATCGAATGCACTTCAATGCTTTAGGAAGTGGAACTAGAATTAGCCAAATATTTGGGGATTCGGAAATTTTTCCCACGAATCCGAAAGCTCCTGCTGATTATCGCAATAGCGATCCCCATACATGGTTTTCGGAAACTGTTAATAGGGGTGAATGTAATTACGTATTTGTATCTTCTGTTTCCACGGAATTGCAGCAAGTGCTGGGGGGGGGGGCTACTTCGGTGATGTTCCGATCAAGGAAAATACGTTATATCGAGTCATACGTGACGGCAAGAAGATGAGGCTCGTTCCCGCGGTTGGCTAGGAAATGCACATTTCAAAATAGGCTGGTAGCAAAAATTCTGCTACCAGCCTAAGAGCCCCCGACAGGAATCGAACCCACGACCTGCTGTTTACAAGACAGCTGCTCTACCAACTGAGCTACAGGGGCGAAAGATGAGAAGCTCATCTAACGGAATAAGAGTATAGCCGATGAAATCGCTCTCGTTAAATAACGCCGGGGCCAGCCATGAAAGCTTGGCCTCTACCATGAATTTTCAGGTCGTGATCGGAGTCGCTCAAGAAGACGGCTTCCCCGCTGCGGAGAGTAAGAGCTTCTAAGCTATTACTGATTGTTGCTTCACCAGAGGTCAGCAACAATATGCGGGCGCCTTGTTCTGGGATAGCAGCCTCAGCATCGGGAAGATCGAAACGCCAGAGAGCAAACTCGGGTGCTTTAGTGCGGTAGCGAAAAACTCCAGGAGAGATAGCGTCAGTATCAATTGGTTGGGCGGAGGTTGGTTCAAACGATACGACGCTGACTAGCTCGTCAACATCAATATGTTTGGGAGTGAGTCCACCGCGAAGGACATTGTCAGAACTGGACATAACTTCAACGCCAACACCTTTAATGTAGGCGTGCATGATGCCAGCTTCTAGGAAAAGTGCTTCGCCGGGACGTAGTACTACTCGGTTAAGTAGCATTGCCGCCACGATAGAAGGGTCACTCGGATAGAACTCATCTAACTCGACAGCTGTGCGAGCAAAAAGACCTAATTCTCCGGGAGCATCGATTTTACTTACTGCTGCTGCCACAATGTGTTCGACTAACGATTTGCGATCTTTATCTAGCGAAAGTAAATCCAGAAATACTTCTGCCATTGCTGCGCTGCCGCGCCGCTCCGAAAGCGGCCCCAAAATAGATGTGAGAGAGACTGGGATTTCAAGAGCATCAAAGAGCTCTAAGGTGCGTGCTGGATGGCGAAAACCGCAGAGTGCATGAAACTCGCTCAATGCGACGATAGCTTCAGGTTTGGGCCAATCGTCTTTATAAGTACGCTCGGGAGCAGATAATTCGACGCCTGCCGCATTCTCGCGGGCAAAACCAGCTACTGCTTGCTCTCGCGTGGGATGGGCTTGTAGCGACAGTGGTTGAGCCGCAGCTAAAATCTTAAGTAGGAAAGGAAGCCGATCTCCAAAAGCTTGGCGGCTTGCATCTCCTAATAGAGCAGGATTAGCCGAGATGATCGCAGGAAGAGATGTGTCAGTAACCATAGAAGGTGCCGCCGGATGGGCGCCTAACCAATATTCGGCCTCTGGGTTTCCAGACGGGGCAGTGCCGCGGATCGATGCGATGGCATGCTGGTCTCCCCATGCGTAGTACTGCGTCTTTCCAGTGATGCGCTGCATCATGTCTCCTGTGTTGGTTAGTTACCTGCCCTGACAGGCTACCGGGAGTTGGTGGCAAAATCACGGATCAGTCAAGAAATGGAAAGTCGTAATGCGAACTATTAAGAATGTCAGAACCGATAAGTAGACTGAATTACATGATCGCATCTTCGTCGCAGCAGCCTACGGTTCGAGGGCTTACCAAGGCAGAACATGCAATTTTAGATTTCGAAAAAGGTTCTTGGAAGAGCGCTGCTATAAAAGAGGAAAATATTCGAGAAACTTTTGGGATATCAGCCACTCGGTATTACCAAATCTTGAATCGGCTCTTAGATAATCCGGCAGCCTTAGTTTCCGAACCGTTAGTTGTGAATCGACTGCGTCGGATGAGGGATCAGCGGCGTAGTTTGCGGCGAGGATATTCGCAGTAGCCGCCGGTAGCTAGCCCTGCTTCTTTTTCAAAAAAGCAGCCAGCAGCTCTATCCCCAGTAGTTATCCATGACCATGCCATTGATAAAAGATAAGCTGGCAAGAATCCGATTCCCCAGCAGTAGGCCCATTGGCGAGAATGTTGTTCTTCGTGTGCGAGAGCATGCGGTAGGGTCGACTCCAGTTCCTCCAAAGTTAGCGCGGTAATGATGACATCGCCTACGGTGAAAGCGCTGGCATAAGGAAAACTGAAGTGGTAGCCTTCTGCGATCCAGAGCCCATCGTCGCTACAGCGTAGCTTGGTATGTCCTAAGCGAGCGATGCCTAGCCCTAGCAGTGTTGATCCGTTGCTCCAGTTCAGAACGCGGCGCAGACGCTGCTGAGAAGTCATATATCTATTGAAGCTTATGGGGACAAATAACGGGAAGTGTTTGCACTCGTTGGTGGCGAGTGCTAAAAATATGATTAGCACTCTCGCCTTGAGAGTGCTACGCGTCAAGCGTGGTGAGGCATCAGACGATGTCGTCCGTCGCGGGCACCGTGCGAAGCGTACCCTTGAAAACCACCAACGGGTTTTTGCCCGAACCGGAGGATTTTGTACACATGGCAAAGCTGATTGCATTCGACGCCGAAGCGCGTCGCGGTCTAGAGAAGGGTATGAATACCCTCGCCGACGCCGTTAAGGTGACGCTCGGACCCAAGGGCCGCAACGTCGTACTGGAGAAGAAGTGGGGCGCTCCCACCATCACCAACGACGGTGTCTCAATTGCTAAAGAAATTGAACTTGAAGATCCCTACGAAAAGATTGGCGCTGAGCTAGTCAAAGAGGTCGCTAAGAAGACTGATGATGTTGCTGGAGACGGTACCACCACCGCCACTGTCATTGCCCAAGCAATGGTCCGTGAAGGACTACGCAATGTGACCGCTGGCGCTAACCCCATGTCGCTAAAGAAGGGTATTGAGAAGGCTGTAAAGGCCATTGCTGCTGAGCTGCTAGCTATGGCTAAGCCAGTTGAAACCCGTGAGCAGATTGCGGCAACTGCCTCGATCTCTGCCGCTGACGAGACTGTCGGTGACATCATTGCTGAGGCGATGGATAAGGTAGGCAAAGAAGGCGTTATCACTGTCGAAGAGTCGAATACGTTCGGTCTTGACCTAGAGCTCACCGAAGGTATGCGCTTCGACAAGGGCTACATCTCGCCTTACTTCGTTACCGACACTGAGCGTATGGAAGCCGTCCTCGACGATCCATACATCCTCATCGCTAACTCTAAGATCGGTTCGCTGAAAGATCTGCTACCAGTTCTAGAGCGTGTTATTCAGTCCGGCAAGCCGCTGTTGGTGCTTGCCGAAGATGTTGAAGGCGAAGCCCTAGCTGGTCTGATCGTCAACAAGATCCGTGGCACCTTCAAGTCGGTTGCTGTTAAGGCTCCAGGCTTTGGTGATCGTCGCAAGGCGATGCTGGGTGATATCGCTATTCTCACTGGCGGACAGGTTATCTCCGAAGAGGTTGGACTAAAGCTCGACGCAGTAACTCTTGAACTGCTAGGCAAGGCTCGTCAGGTCGTCGTGACCAAGGACGAGTGCACCATCGTTGATGGCGCTGGCGACAAAGCTCAGATCGAAGGCCGAGTAAACCAAATCCGTAAGGAAATGGAAAACTCCGACTCTGACTACGACCGTGAGAAGCTACAGGAACGTCTAGCCAAACTGGCTGGTGGCGTAGCTGTGGTCAAGGTTGGCGCTGCTACTGAGGTAGAGCTAAAAGAGCGCAAGCATCGCATTGAAGATGCCGTACGCAATGCGAAGGCAGCTGTAGAAGAGGGTATCGTCCCCGGCGGCGGAGTAGCCCTGCTACAGGCGTCAAAGGCTGTCAAACTCGACGAGCTAGTTGGCGACGAGAAGATCGGCGCTCAGATCGTACTGGCAGCTGCTCAGGCTCCGCTAAAGCAGATCGCGATCAACGCTGGTCTAGAAGGTGGCGTCGTAGCGGAGAAGGTTGGATCACTCCCGGTTGGTGAAGGTCTTAACGCAGCTACTGGCGAGTACGTAAATATGCTCGATAGCGGCATTATCGACCCAGCTAAGGTAACCCGTTCTGCGCTACAGAATGCGGCATCTATTGCTGCGCTATTCCTAACCACTGAAGCTGTTATTGCCGACAAGCCAGAAAAGTCTGTGCCAATGGCTGGCGGCGACGGCGGTATGGGTGGCATGGGCGGTATGGATTTCTAAATCCATGACGCTGCTACCTAACTAGGTAAGCCAAAATTATAAGCGGCGGTTCTTCTACTTGTAGAAGGGCCGCCGCTTACTGATTCCTGGCTAATTTTATTCTTCAACGAGCCGTCGCATTTCTTCGATAATCATGGGGTGCTGCGGGAACTGGTCATGAAGTTCACTTAACATAGTGCGAGCTTTTTCAATATGCCCAGTACGGCGCAACATATGAGCTAGCGCCCAGCGTGCCATCAGAATCTGGTGCGGGTCACCATGAATAGAGAACCAAATATCGGCATCAGTAAAGACCGGTAATGACCCGGTTTCATCTCCGGAATCAGCCAGATTCCACGCATGATTATTTAATAATGGCCCTTCCCATCTCATAACTCGTGGATCTTGGCTTGTTCGCACGAGTGCTAACCCTGCGTCAGTATGGGATTTACTATTTTCTGGATCTGCGATAGCCAGCATATGAAAAGCATCGACGCTCAGGTAGGAGTCAGCAGCTAGTACCGCGGCTTCGGTGAAACATTCGATAGCTTCTTCGATAAGCCCATCGGTTTTGAAAAGCCGACCTCGCTCTAAAGCAAGACGTTGCTTTAAGACTGGATCGTCACTGATGATTTGGTCCAAAACTATATGACCTTCAGCGAACCGTCGCTCTAGCCCATAAGTTCGCGCGACTTGGGTGGCGAGTTCGTCACTTATTGGAGATTCGGCATGTTGCTGAACGTCTAGGAGACGTTCGCGAGTGGCTTCGGTATCGTCAAAATCCCATAGGGCGTCGAGGAAGAAACCATCAAGATACGCACTGGTCATAGCTGCAGTCTAGATGCCTGCAGAGATAATTTCCGCGTGGCGGCTATAGATCAGTTTCCAGACAGGGCACGATAGGTGCATGACTTCGTTGCTAGAAGTAGTAGCTCTTACTGCTGTTGATGCAAAAGCTGCCGCAGATGGTGGTGCTCATCGGTTGTTGGTGTTGCGGAATCAAGATGATGAGGTGGGATTATCGCCGACCCCAGATCAGGTAGAGCAGATTTGTGCTGCCACATCGTTGCCAGTACGGGTCATGGTTCGTCTGCGAGAAGGGTTTTCTACTGACGGTGGCGAGTTTGTGCGGTTACAGGGTTTGATATCTGCTTATTTATCTGCTGGCGCTGAGGGGATGACGCTAGGTTTCCTTAATGGATATGACGAGATTGATGACCGAACCTGCGCGGAACTAGTTGCTGGTGGGCACTGGCCTTGGACTTTTCATCGAGCTATCGACTACACGCTAGATCTTGGTAAAGCTTGGTCGGCAGTAACACAGTTACCGCGGTTAGAGACGGTGATGTCCGCAGGATCTTCACGAGGAGTTTCCTACGGATTAGATGAACTTATCGCGCGTACTAGTGCAAATAGTCAGATCGCGTCATTGGTAATGGTAAGTGGGGGATTAGCTGCAGAACATGTACCGTGGCTAGTTAAAGCTGGGGTACGTAAGTTTCATATTGGGCAAAGTGCTCGACCGCGAGGCGACTGGAAAGATCGTGTTGATGCAACTCTAGTTAAAAGCTGGCGACAGTTGATTGATACCGAAATTCGACATGAACAAAAACGCCAACATTCTATAGATCAGAGCAACACTTTCCTCAATACAGAACAGTAAAAGGAAACTACAATGGGCGCTGCAGTTGTACTTCGTGAAGTATGTAAGTCTTACAAGATGGGTGATGGATCAGTACTAAAGGCTGCTGATGGAGCATCATTCAACATTGAAGCTGGATCTATGACTGCGCTAGTAGGAGCTTCTGGTTCTGGAAAATCTACGTTGCTGCATCTAATTGGAGCGATAGACGTGCCCGATAGTGGCGCAATTGAGATCGATGGGACCGATATTACAAAGTTTTCACGGTCAGCGGCTGCAGACTATCGATCAGCTATTGGTTTTATTTTTCAGCAGTTTCATTTGGTGCCGTCACTTTCATTGTTAGATAATGTATGTGCACCGCTAGTTGGTCGCTCGCTGAGTTCAGATAAGAGGAACTACGCTAGAGAACTGCTTGTCTCAGTAGGGCTGGAAGGGCGAGAGAAATCCTTTCCGAGTCAACTTTCCGGCGGACAGCAGCAGCGCGTCGCTATTGCTAGAGCATTGGTTTCGCAACCGAAATTACTGTTGGCTGATGAACCGACCGGAAATCTTGATTCGGCAACAGCGCGTGAAATTTTAGATGTTATTGCGGAGCTACATCAGCAACGACAAACCACAATAATCATGGCTACTCATGATGCAGATATTGCTAATAGGTGCGATCGAGTCATCTCTGTTATTGATGGAATCGCTGTCGATCGTCCGCGTCGTGCTTTAGCGTGACATCCCGTTTTAGCTTAATGAAGCAGGCTTTGTTGTGAAGAAAGAGAGAAATTATGAGTAGCAATGCAGTAACTCTGCGTCCTCGTAAAACACGTCAAGCAGCACGAGTAATTGTAGTTGCAGAAGATAAGTATTTGTTAGGGGAGCGTTGGGACCCAGCCATTGCTGGTAGATCTTGGTGGACTACTGCCGGTGGCGGTATTGATCCAGGTGAAAACGCTATTGAAGCTGCGATTCGGGAAGTATCCGAAGAACTAGGTATTGATGTAACTAGCGATATGTTAGGAAAACCAGTTGCTACGCGATTAGCGACCTTGAGCTACAGCGATCAGATTGTAGATCAGCAGGAAACTTATTTTGTATGGCAAGCAAAGAATTGTTTTGCTGCGGAAACACGTTTTCAAACTGAGCGCGAGAAAGCAACATCAGGGGATTGGCGCTGGTTTACCGAAGCGGAATTGTCTCAAATATGGGCTTGGGATGACGTAGCTGTTATCGCTAAGTTAGCTGCAATTCCTAGTGAGAATGCCAAAGATCTAGGGCACGACGTTTTTGAATCTGTGCCTCTTTCTTAAGGCGAAGGTGTTGGGCTTGGTGTCGAAGGCTGGATAGGACTGGGCTGACTCAAATCGGGGGAAGGCGAACTGCTTGGTGGTGGGGGTGCCGCCGTAATCGTAGGAGTTACCGAAGGGTAAGGCGCTGGCACACCAGGGTCATTCGAACAAGAAGAACTAGGTTCTGGGGACACTGGAGATTCTGGTAAAGATGGTGCACTGCTTGGCGCCAAACTTTCGCTAGGAGAATCTATTGGTGCAATATCGGAACTATCAGGTTCTGTAGAGCGCGATGACGGCTGTGTTGTTGGTTCAGGTGTGACAATATCGCTGGTAGGTAGCGGTACGGCAGGCTCAGATTTAGTGGTTGTGGGATCTGAAGCTGGGGTGGTTCTAGGAATTAATGGAACTCCTGCTGGCGGAATAATCCATACTGCAGACCAAGGGCTTTGGTTCCCATTCGCGTCAACGGCAGCTACTTGG
The DNA here is from genome assembly GCA_051654905.1 of Propionibacteriaceae bacterium. Classification (GTDB taxonomy): domain Bacteria; phylum Actinomycetota; class Actinomycetes; order Propionibacteriales; family Propionibacteriaceae; genus JBOFIQ01. Next base: position 108,520 of record JBOFYY010000158.1, on the reverse strand, counting down.
ACTAATACTTGATCAGGGCCACCGGGCCAAACTAACTCTGCGATAGGAACATTTACGTTGGCAACAACTGTGCCATTAACCGCGACAAGGTAGTGGGTGATAGTTCCAACGCTGTCAGGTGACGGTTTCCAAGTCAGCGTAAAAGTGTCGAGAGTATTTCCTAGTAGTGCAAGTTCTCGAGGTGGTGCTGGTGGAGCATTGTCTTTCTTAGTGCTAGAAGGAGAAGCTGTAGTGGTTGTGATATTTAGATGCGGTGATACGGTTTGTGAAGTTGCAGCTGCTTCGACAGCATTACTTTCACTGTGACGATTTGAGTTTCCAGACATCATTCGCGGGACCACGATAATGCCAAGAATCGCTATAAAAAAAGCGATAGCTATAGCTACGCGAGTACGAATGTGTGGTGACATAACAACTATGGTGCCATGTATTGAGGCTCAGTAAGAAAAACTCTTATGCATGAGGCTGCGATAGCGTAGGTATGTTGTTCTTGTCGGTATAGACAAGCGCTAGTAGTAATGGAATAGTTACCAATGCTGCCAGCGATGCTAGTCCGCCCAAGGTGAGCCACCCTTCCCACGGTCCAGCAGGATCGGTGGCGAGCAAGATTGCTCCGACTACTACAAGAAGTACCAGATTAGTCATCAAAACATTGCGAGTAGTTTTTCTATTTGCTGTGATCGTAGCTATTCCAGTGATAGCTCCGATGCCGTAGGCGACAGGTGCTATGAATTTTAGTGTCCCGAGTAATCCGCTAAGCGCAGCAATAGCAAAGCTGGCTAGAACAATAATCCCAATTTGGTTAAGAAAAAGTTTGGAGGATGAAGAAAAATTTAATGCTGGCTTTGCTTGTTGCGGGGGGAACCATCCTGGCTGGATCGGGATATTACTGACGACATTAGTTTCAGCAGGACGAGTCACTGCTGTGGCGGAAGTCCCCCAAGCTGGTGTGGCATTGGTTTCTTGGATAGGCAGTCCAGATCCTAATGGTTGTCGTGGATCTAAGTTTGTCTTGGCTGTGACGCTGTCGCTAGTGGGAGAAGATATGGGCGACCATGGAGATCGTTGTGATGGTGAAAGTACTGCTGTCACTTCGTAAGGGGTAGTAGGGTTACGTTGATCCTTGCTAGGAAGCGTTAGTGTTTCTAGTGGAGCTGCTGCAGGCGCATTCCAGGTTTGCGGCGGCGGGAAAATGGTTTCCGGGAGAGTCGCGGTAGGGGCTGATGATTCGCTAAGAGCGACAGCTTTTTCCGGCGCAATAAAAGCATTTGGTAGCTCTTGTGGCGCGTATTCAGGGCCATCTTCCCACGTAGACATACCATTCAGTCTAGAGTGTGAGACCCAGATACAAGTAAGATCAGTTAATAAGCAGTTATAGTTGATGCTGTTTTCTTGAACGAAAGGACTCATCATGCCCACTGGCAAAGTCCGCTTTTATGATGCGGAGAAGGGTTTTGGCTTCCTCACCAAGGATGGTGGCGGAGACGTCTATGTGCGCGCCAATGCTCTCCCAGCCGGAGTAACTGCTCTCAAAGCAGGACAAAAAGTTGAGTTCGGCGTTATCGAAGGACGCAAAGGAGAGCAGGCGCTGAGTCTTACTCTCATTGATACGCCACCTTCGCTATCGAAGGCTCAGCGTAAATCAGCTGAAACTATGGCTGTCATTGTTGAAGACATCATCAAAATGCTTGATGGTATTGGCAATGGATACCGCCATCATCGTCACCCAGACCCTAAGGTCGCTATAAAAGTTGCAGCAGTGCTGCGCGCTGTTGCTGACGAACTGGAGTTGTGAGTCGCTCTCCTATGGGAGAATGAGTTAACCATGGCTACGACAAAGATGAGCAAGATAGATCCAGCGCTGCGTGACGCTGTAGATATTGCGCGCGCTGCTGCGGAAGAAGCTGCTTCGATATTTGGAGTTGGCGAATATCTTGAGGTGACTGCTGAAGCGAGTCGAGTAGCAACGCATTGGTTTACTTGTCCTCATTCAGGATATGTCGGTTGGCGTTGGGCGGTTACGGTAACTAGGGCCGCTCGAGCCAAGACAGTTACCGTTGACGAAGTTGTACTTTTACCTAGTTCGCAAGCGCTAATCGCTCCAGCATGGATTCCTTATGCTGATCGTATTCAAGCAGGGGACATAGCGCCGGGCGTCGTAATGCCTACCGCTGACGATGATCCGCGCTTAGAACCTGGTTTTACTGGTGGCGATATTGCCCCAGATACCGAACCGGCGCAGGCTTCGATCATTCGCTCAGTTGTTGCTGAGTTAGGGTTGGGTCGCGAAAGAGTTCTTTCAGATACTGGTCGTGTTCAAGCAGCAGAGCGTTGGTTTGCTGGTGAGGGTGGTCCAGATAACCAGATGACGAAGTTGGCTCCAGGAATCTGCGTAGATTGTGGCTACTTTATTCGCCTACAAGGTCGCTTGGGGGCGTTGTTTGGGGCTTGTGGTAACGCATTTTCGCCTTCTGATGGTCGAGTAACGTCAGTGGATCATGGTTGTGGTGCGCATTCTGATGTGGTTTCGGAAGAACAAAGTATCGAGTTAGGCGCACCTGCTTGGGATACTATTTCACTCGATAATTCACTTTTCAGTTAAGAGTTCTTCTTTTTGTCGTGCGGATGAGTTCGCCAAAAGCAATAAGTAAGTGACATGACTCCTATTGCTAAACCAGCTACGCAAACCCACAATATCCAGAGTTTTCCTTGTGTTGCCAAGTAATTTTGGTAGATGAATGCTACTGCCGTTAGAACCGTAAAAACAGCGGTTCCGATGCTGAAAGCGGTCAGACCATTCTCATCTAGCGGAGGTACGGTAGCTTGCATGAGGACAGGTCCTCGTCGTTGGCGCTGGTGACGGCTCATACTGCTGATTCTAGAGGTAGTTTTATAGAATAGGATTACCTCATGGTGCTTAAATCCCCTAAGGCGGTTCGCATTCCTGCTGAAAGTGCAGCTACCTCCGCCGGAGGTCTTGACGGTTTCTTCTCCATTACCGAGCGTGGCTCCACTATCCGACGAGAAATCGTTGGTGGTCTGGTCACATTTTTCACGATGGCGTACATTCTCGCCCTCAACCCCATAATCATCGGCACTCAAACCGATGTCAACGGCATGCTGATTTCAGGATTGCCGAAATTAGACGGAGCCGGTCACGTTATCGGAGCCAACGTAAACACATCAATGGCGATGGTAGCTACCGCTACTGCTTTAATTGCCGGGCTCATGACAATTCTCATGGGTGTCTACGCGCGTTTCCCAATCGCTTTGGCGACTGGTCTGGGATTAAACGCCTTACTTGCTTATGTCATTGTGCCAACAATGACCTGGCAACAAGCGATGGGTCTGGTGCTTCTAGAAGGCATCATCATCACTGCTTTAGTTCTTACCGGTGTCCGCACTGCAATTTTCAAAGCGGTTCCACGCTCTATGCGTGCTGCAATTAGCGTAGGCATCGGTCTTTTTGTTGCCTTTGTAGGGCTTATCGACGGTGGTCTAGTTCGTAAACCAGCGGGCGCTCCACCGGTAGAGCTAGGTATCAACGGCTCTATCCAAGGATGGCCACTTTTCATCTTCATTTTCGGATTGCTGCTGTGTGCAGTTCTCCATGCTAAGAAGGTGCCAGGTGGTTTGTTAATCGCAATTCTAGGTTCGACGGCGTTGGCTGCGATCATTGAAGCGATTTCTCATCAAGGAGTATTAGGTAAAGATAATCCAGGCGGCTGGATGCTGAATGTGCCAGCTCTTTCCGACGGATTCCATGCTCCTAATTTGGGACTTATCGGACAAGTAGATTTGTTTGGAGCCTTCTTCCCTGGCGGAAGTTTCTCTTGGTCTCGGGCACTCAGCTTATTGCTGATCGTCTTCGCATTGCTGCTGAGCGACTTCTTCGACACCATGGGAACAGTTGTTGCGGTAGGTGCTGAAGCAGGTCTGTTAGACAAACATGGCAATCCGCCCCGGCTCAAGGAAATCCTGCTCGTTGACTCGATCGCAGCTATGGCTGGTGGTATTGGCTCAGTATCGTCTAACACCTCCTACATCGAATCAGCTTCTGGCGTGGGAGCTGGTGCTCGAACTGGACTCTCGTCAGTGGTTGCTGGCGTGGCCTTCGTAGTGTCGATGTTCCTATCACCGTTAGTGCTCATGGTTCCTTCAGAAGCCTCTACACCAGTGTTGGTATTCGTAGGATTCTTGATGATGAGTCAGGTCACTGAAATTGATTGGCATGATATTGAAGAAGGACTGCCAGCATTCTTGACGATTGTCTTGATGCCGTTCTCATTCTCAATTACTGCTGGTATCGGTGCTGGCTTCATTTTCCATGTGGTGCTGAAGACAGTACGCGGCAAGATGAAGCAAGTTCATCCGTTGATGTGGGTTGTCGCGGCCGCTTTCTTGGTTTACTTCATTCAAGGTCTCTTAATGTCGCTGATCAAGTAGTTTAAGAAAAAATCAACGTCACTAATATGGGGGCGAGATGGTGTGCGAAAGCTGTCTTCTCGCCCCCATTCTTATTAGCAGGAAGTGCGCTAAGCAGCTCTTTTGCTAGCTTAAGATGAGGTGTAGTTAGTTGTGGTATCGCAGTAGCAACTATCTGTGCACACTGATAAGCATCGCAATAGTTTGTATATCCAGCGCTCATAGCGGGCAGCATGCTCAACGAAAGCGGTAGCGGCTCTTTTGTTAAGAGAACTTTTGGGGTTGCTGCTATGGGAGTTTTAGCGGCTAGTAACTCGCTATGTAAGCCATTCCATTCTTGTTGTGATGGCGTTATTCGAGCAGATGAACTCGCTAATGAAGCTAACCAAGTATCTGTCAGCCGCCAGCCAGCTAATCGACGAGCTGGTTCCAAATCATTGCCCGCAAGAAGCTCTGCTACGTCGTGTGGTGCCGGAATGCCGGAATCTGTTTGCGGTAAGAGTGGATTCTTAGTGAGTGGCCCTAACCGGTCGAGCATTCCTCGTTGTGGGCGGGCGGCGCGTGATAGCCAGCGGCGCTCGGCAAGGGCACGAAACTCATCAGCCTGACTTGAGCCAGGACGAGAAAGCTCAGCTAGCTGTTGTTCGGTTACATAGTGGAACCGGATATCGGTCATGACATCTACGGTAGCTGAATTACGGTTAGCACAAGTTATTAAGCTCGATGGGTATCGATTGAAAGATGGTAGCGAAATCAAGCAATGTTGCTCGACGTGGATCAGGCATCGGCCAGACACGTTGTGGAGATTTCTGACGTAAGTCAGCTAGCTGACGTTGCAATCGTGGATCAGCTAAAACTGCTTGAATTGCTTGCTGTTCACCGCCGGTAACGAGCCAATCTAGGGCATCGATAGCAGGTAATAGTAGATTGACTACATCGTCGGCAGCGTCTTGGAAAGCGGCTTTAGCTTGATTCTCGCGACGACGTGCGTAACGCTGTTGTGACCATCCGCCAGCTTTAGTACGACCCTGTACGTAATGACGGTCATTAGTTGAAGCAATGATGGTTTTACCTTCAATGATGCCGACCGCGTGAGCCTGTTTGCGGGCGATAATGACACCGAAGCGCCTAGAAGTCTTCAAATGCTCTAGAAACGCCGCTAGCGGGTCGCGATGGGGCTGCCAAGGTAGCCACGGTACAAGTAGACGAGCCTGTGCGCCATCTGGTGCAAGCAGAGTTAGGGAGGTGTCGGCAGGCTCATAGCTAGGGATGCCATGACGATCAGAAAAATTACGGATCCAGGTAGTTACTCGCTCGTCAGGGATCTGAACTATTCGATCTGTCATGTAGTCAGCTTAGGCAATGATTGCCAACAGATACACAAAGGCGGGTGTGGGACTCTGGAAAACCAAGAGTCCCACACCCGCCTAGCTAGGAGGTTAGGCCTGTGTTAGCGAATGGAGGAATAGTCCAGAACGCATCTTTGGCTCGAACCAAGTTGACTTAGGAGGCATGATAGCTCCGGCGTCAGCAATGGCGAAGAGGTCATCCATCGATGTTGGGAACATCGAGAAAGCAACCTTCATATCCTCATGGCAGCGCTTTTCTAGTTCGCCAAGACCACGAATACCGCCGATGAAATCAATGCGGTTATCGGTGCGTGGATCTGCAATACCCAAGATTGGGTGTAGGAGATTTTCCTGGAGAATTGAAACGTCGAGCTGCTTGATTGGATCATTCTCGTCGACGATGGCTGCGGTAGCAGTCAAGACGTACCATACGTCGTCGAGGAGCATTCCGAACTCGTGCTTGCTTTGCGGGCGGTAAGGCTCGCCAGCTGGAGCAGCAGTAACAGTGAAACCTGCCTTCGCTACCGCAGCTAGGTACTCATCGGTGGTGAGACCGTTGAGATCAGTAACCACGCGGTTATAGTCCATGATCGCTAGCTGTCCAGCTGGGAATAGCACTGACAAGAAGTAATCAGATTCCAGACCCTTAGTTACGCCAGCAGCTTCGCGGCGACGTAGTCCAACCTTGGCAGCAGATGCACAACGGTGGTGCCCATCAGCGATATAGGTGGCAGGAATCTGAGCAAAAAGACCAGTAATACGATCTAGTAGCTCAACATCATCAATCACCCACACGGTGTGACGGATTTGATCGTCAGCTACGACGTCAGCAGCAGGATCGTGAGAATCTTGCCACTGTGCAACGATATCGTTCAGCTCAGCAACATCGCGGTAAGCAAGGTAAATCGGACCGGTATGGAAGTCAGTCTCATCGACGTGACGGATACGGTCTTCTTCCTTGGCGGCGCGAGTTAGCTCATGCTTCTTGATCGCATTTTCCTGGTAATCATCGATAGCAGAGCAGGCAACTAGACCTGACTGTTCATGAGAACCCATGACTAGCTTGTAGATGTAGTAGCACGGCTTCTGATCCCAGACCAGAGTGCCGTCAGCAATCATTTTTTGAAGGTTCTCAGTGGCCTTTGCGTACACCGCATCAGAGTAGAGATCGGTACCTTCAGGTAGATCCACCTCCGACTTATCGACATGCAGGAAGGAGTAAGGATTGTCTTTGACGAGTTCCCGAGCTTCGGCAGAGTTCATTGTGTCGTAGGGGAGCGCTGCAACCTGATCAGCTAATGAAGCGGCAGGACGAACGGACCGGAACGGCTTGATATCAACCATGAATTAATGTCCTACTTCTCGAAATGTTCGGTGATGATCGATACGATCTCCTCACCGATACGGGACTGAGCTTCCTTGGTGGAAGCGCCAATGTGAGGGGTGAGCGAAATTGCGTCGCAAGAAAGTACGCGTTCGTTCTTGGTTGGCTCTTCAGCGAAAACATCAAGAGCAGCAGCAGCAATTTTGCCAGATTCAATGGCATCGACAAGAGCATTCTCGTCGATGACGCCACCGCGGGCAGCATTGACTAGGAAGACGCCATCTTTCATGGTGGCAATTTCTTCGGGACCAATGAGGTGCGGACGATCTGCTGGCTTGGGCACATGAAGGGTGATGAAATCTGACGTGCGGTAAAGCTCGTCGAGTTCAACCTTCTTGTGAGGTACCGGAACTTCGTAGAGATCGTAGTAGACAACATCCATGCCAAGAGCTGCGGCGCGCTTAGCGGTCTCTTGTCCGATACGTCCCATTCCGACAACGCCAAGGGTCTTGCCAGCTAGTTCGACACCCTCGTACTTCTTCTTATTCCATTCGCCTTTACGCATGGTGACGTTAGCGGCAGGAATGAAGCGAGCAATAGCAAACATGTGACCGATAACTAGTTCAGCTACCGATGCAGATGAGGCGCGAGGAGTATTGCGTACCGCAATTCCCTTATCTTCAGCGTAAGCAACGTCGATGTTATCGACGCCAACGCCAGCTCGAATTACGAGCTTTAGCTGACCAGTTTCAACAGCAGCATCAATGATGGGCTGACGAACCTTGGTAGCTGAGCGGACAACTAGAACGTTAACGTCCTTGATTTTTTCAGCAAGAGCTTCTGGCTCGTAGAACTGCTGCTCTACTTCAAAACCAAGCTCAATGAGTTTGGCGGCGGCAGTGGCTTCAATACCATCCGATGCCAGAACCTTAATTCCATTAGACATGGTGAATAATTCCTTACTTGCCGTGCTTGGCTTCGAATGCCTTCATGAAGGCAACCAGTGTCTCGACGCCTTCAACGGGCATTGCGTTGTAGATGGATGCGCGCATGCCACCTACGGAACGGTGTCCCTTCAAGTTGGACATACCTGCTGCGGCACTTTCCTTAGCGAAGAGTGCATCTAGCTCGTCATCACCAGTAGTGAATGTGACATTCATCATGGAACGAGACTGCTTGTCGGCAGTTGCCTTGAACAGGGTGGAGGTTTCGAGGAAGTCGTAGATGAGGCTGGAGCGCTTGACTGCCAACTCATGCATAGCTTCGACGCCGCCTTGTTCCTGAACCCACTTGAGGTTTTCGCCCAGGACGTAGATTGGCCAGCAGGAAGGAGTGTTGTACATGGACTCCTTGTCGATCATCTTCTGGTAATCCATCATGATCGGCTGGAAAGCAGGATGCTGGATGTCCATATCGTCACGCATGATGACGACGGTTAGACCTGCTGGTGCCATGTTCTTCTGTGCGCCCATGTAGATCATGGCGTACTTCGACCAGTCAATCTTCTCGGAAAGAATGCAGGAAGACATATCAGAGATTAGTGGCACATTGCCGGTCTCAGGGATGTAATCCCACTTGGTTCCTTCGATGGTATTGTTCTCGCAGATGTGAACGAAGGAAGCCTCTGGATCGAGTTTGAGGTCGCCCTGGCGTGGGATGAACGAGAACTTTTCTGGCTCTGAGGTAGCGGCGAGGTTTGCCTGACCGTACTTCTTGCCTTCGTTATAAGCGCTCTTAGCGAAAGAACCGGTGACTACGTAGTCGGCCTTTTCCTTCATGAGGTTCATCGGAACCATAGCGAACTGTAGGGTGGCTCCGCCTTGAAGGAAAAGCACCTTGTAGTTATCGGGAACTTCTAGAACCTGACGGAGTAGAGCCTCAGCCTCGGTGAAAATATCGAGGTATACCTTGCTGCGGTGGCTCATCTCCATGACGGACATGCCTGATCCTTTGTAATCGAGCATGTCGCGTGCACAAGCCTCAAGAACAGGTACAGGCAGGACGGACGGTCCGGCAGAGAAGTTGTAAATACGGGTCATGTGAAAACCATCTCCTGAGTTGGACGGCGTCCCGAGCGCCTCGCGCGCGGAACCGTGGGCAACATCCACGGTATCTAATGAAGGTTGTTTTAGCCACGCGGGGGTCTCATTGAGAGAGTAAACGGTAGGCTAGTGAAGTAATCAATACGGTATTTCGCAGAAAATCGATACATTTTCCGGCGATTCATGGCAGAGTTTGGATTGCCTAACCTTGTCTAATGCGTAGGCTAGTGGTAGAGAAAGGGGCTTTGGCATGAGTGGTGACTTAATTGACACAACAGAAATGTATTTGCGAACCATCGTTGAGCTGAGCGAGGAAGGCATCGCTCCGCTGCGTGCTCGCATCGCTGAACGACTAGAACAGTCGAGTCCGACTGTTTCCCAAACCGTTGGACGTATGGAGCGAGACGGTCTGCTACGAGTAGGCGAAGATCGAGCTATTGAACTTTCTGCTGAAGGTGAAGCCCAAGCACTCCGCGTCATGCGTCGGCATCGCCTTGCAGAATGCACGCTGGCTAGCATTATCGGTATTCCGCTAGAACTGGTTCATGATGAGGCTTGTCGCTGGGAACATGTGATGACTGAAGTTGTGGAGCGTCGATTAGTGGATCTACTGGATCACCCGACGCATACCCCTTACGGAACTCCTATCCCTGCTCTAACAGAACTAGGCGAGTCAGCAAAAGTGCCAGCATTCCTTGATGGAGTGCAGCGTCTTACTGCAGCGATAGCTGCTGGTAAAAAAGAGTTGTCTGTAGTGCGGATTGGTGAACGAGTACAGACTGATGTGGAATTGTTAACTCTATTTGTGGAGTCAGGTATCTTGGATGGGCGGACAGTTACTGCTACTGAAGTTCCTGGTGGAATCGTCTTAGTATCAGACGGGTATCGAGTGGCGATCCCTGACGGTGCAGTGGAGTCAGTATTTGTTAAAGCATGAGATTTTGAGTGGCTGGGAATATTCTCAGCCACTTAGAAGTTCTTGTCCTTGACGTATTAAAACGAAAGGCGCACGAATTCATGCTTGATATCACCGCAGAAAATTTCTCTGAGCTAGTGCAGGGAAATGACACGGTAATCATTGACTGCTGGGCAAGCTGGTGTATGCCATGTCGGCAATTTGGTCCAATCTTTGAACGCACAGCTGAGAGCTTCGACGATGTTGTTTTTGCGAAGTTGGATACAGAAAAAAACCAAGATCTAGCAGCAGCATTCAGCATTACTACTATCCCGACGGTACTGGCTTTTAGAGGCGGCTATCTTGTCTATGCTCAACCAGGAGCAATGCCTCAAAAGATGCTAACAAAGCTAGTTGAGGAAGTAGCTGCTCTTGATATTGAAGAGCTAGCCAAACAGGTTGCAGAAGCAAAGGATAAGCACGAATCAACTGAGTCAGTAGTAGAAGATTCGCAGGATGAGGCAGTGGAAGGAGCGTAACGCTACTTTCCGATGAGGCGAAGATAGCCTAACTATGTGTAGGCTATTAACCTCTGGTCCCGATAGCTCAGTAGGATAGAGCGACCGCCTCCTAAGCGGTAGGCCGTGGGTTCGATTCCCCCTCGGGACGCCATCAAAGTCGTTACTTCATTTTCCGCTAATGTTTACTCATGAGCGATGAAGGCTTAAAAAAAGCTATAACTACTATGCGATCAGTTAGCGCTAGTGGTACCGCTATAGCGGCCTTCAGTAGGCTTTATCGAAAATTAGAGTCCGGCGATACTGGTCTTATTTATGAAAATAGTATTGACCCGCTAGTTGATGTGACGCGCTTTTCTGATATTGATATTTCCAACGAAGTAATCCGGCAAGCACTTTGTTGCACAGCAGTCTTAAAGCTCAATGGCGGCCTTGGCACTTCGATGGGGCTTGATAGGACCAAAACTCTTTTAGAGGTACGCGAAGGCTATACATTCCTTGATCTAATCGTGCAGCAAATTCGCTCGTTGCGACGTTCCTGGGGTGTGGAACTGCCAGTTATATTCATGAATTCTTTTCGCACTGAAGCTGAAACCTTAGCTGCGTTAGCTCCGTATTCGGACTTAGCGGTTCCGGGGATTCCGCTGACGCTGGTGCAAAATATAGAACCAAAACTACGTGCTGATGATCTAACTCCGGTGCGCTGGCCAGCCGATCCTTCTCTAGAGTGGTGTCCGCCTGGGCATGGTGATCTTTTTACGGTTTTGTATTCGACCGGAGTTAGCAAGCTTTTACTTGAACGAGGAATTAAATACCTATTTGTTTCCAATGGAGACAATGTTGGTGCAACCCCCGAAGGCGTATTAGCTGCGTGGTTTGCGCAGTCGAAGGCGCCATTTGCGTTAGAGCTTTGTGATCGAACCATTAATGATCGCAAGGGTGGACATATAGCGATACGTCGTAGCGATAACCAGCTGATCCTTCGCGATGCCGCGATGGTGGCAGAAGAAGAAAAAGATTTCTTCTATGACTGGCAGCGGCATCGCTACTTCAACACTAATAATGTGTGGATTGATTTACGAGCCTTGCAAAGCGAGTTAGAAAAAAACGATGGGATTATCCCGTTGCCTATTATCTGTAATCGTAAAACAGTTGATCCGACAGATCCTACGAGCACCGAAGTCATTCAGCTAGAAACAGCTATGGGAGCTGCCTTGGAAGTTTTTCAAGGAGCTACTGCTGTTGTAGTAGGTCGAGATCGTTTTTTACCAGTAAAAACAACCAACGAATTACTGTTATTGCGCAGCGATCTTTTTGATCTCACTGATGAAGGAACATTACTAACTAATCGTAAAGAGTTGCCAGAAATATCGCTGTCACCATATTTTTCGTCGATAGCAGATTTTGATGCGCGAGTTAAGGCTGTTCCTTCGCTAAAGAACGCGACAGCTCTGCGAGTCCAGGGAGATTGGTACTTTGCGCCGGGCTGCTGTGTTGTAGGCGATGTCGAGTTACTGGCTGGGGAGAAACAACAAGTAGCTTCTGGGGTAATAGCAAAGGATGTGCCAGCATGACAGCTCCATTTCATAGCGCGCTAGCGAAAGCTCTTACTGGAGAAGATATCGATCTGGGGGAACAAGAAAAACCAGATATTGTGCTGGCGCTAGCCCAGCTGGCGCAGGTGGGTTGGGACACAGCGCGAATAGCAGAGCTGCGGAAACAGTGCCGTGTTAGCCAGCAACCGTGGCCGATCCCGGTTCCTGCCTCGGCGCGAGGCGATATTTCAGCAGCAACGTGGTTAGCTTTGGTTTCCCAAGCTATAGCGCAGCTAGGGATTACTGACAGAGCGCAGTACGCGCGAGTGGATCGGCCGTTAACTGCTGATGAACAACGATTGGTTAGTCAAGTTCCGCCGCATCATGGAAGCAGCGGCTAATTTAAGTAAAGTAAAAAATAGTGGCTGCCCCCATTTAAGAGGTGCAGCCACTATTTTATGAAAGCTGAAAGTTACTTCTTGGCGAGTAGTTCGCGAATATCGGAGAGGATATCGTCTGTTGACTCAACAGCTTCGGCATCTTCTTTCTTCATGCGATCTTTAAGCGCTTCAGAAGGCTTAACGACACCGAAGTAAACTACGGCGGCCATGATGATGAAAGAAACAAGAGCAGTGATGAACTTGCCGATGTTAACGTCAGCAATGGCAACATTGTCGAAGTTCGGCTGTCCACCAATTTTACCAATTACATCCATGATGATCTTGGTGAAAGCGGTTACTACCGTTGCGAAAGCGCCGCCCATGATGAAGGCAGTTGCCAGTTCGATGAGGTTTCCCCGTAGGAGGAAGTCCTTGAAACCCTTCATAGTGATCTGTGTCCTTTCAAAGAAATAGCCGAGGAGATGGCCCTCAACGGCGTACATAATTCTAAGGGAAATAACTGAGAATCTGATAGGAAACGCCTTAAAGTTTGCAGACTAAATTATAAAAAATGCAGATCTTATTGGTGTTACTGCGGCGGCATCATTGATACAAGCTATTACTTGTTAGGGGATTGACGGAGCGCGATAGTGATTTTTCCTCGAGTCTCGGCTTCTGCAAGAGCGGCTGCTTGGTCAGGGGTGACGTCAAGAATTATCAAAAGTCCTCTACTGTCGCTATCAGAATTGCTGAATGCTCCGCCAGCAGATTCAGACAAATGTGGAATAGCGGCAACGCGTGCCGAATCGACGATTGTTTCTGCGTGTCCTTCGCTAGCAGAAACAACGCTAATAAAAGATCCTGCGGTAAGTAGCGTTCCTGATTCGGGATCGCTTAGTCGTAGCGGAGTTAAAACATGCCCAGGGTTCATTGCGATGAAAGCTGGCGACAAGATCGAGGTCTGAGTTATGGGGATCCCCGCCGCGACAGGTGCTGCCAATACTTTTCCAGTCAAGGAAGCTATTTCGTTGGTAGCAGACGGAGGGGCGCTGTTAGAAGGTAGTTCAATCGTGATTAGATCGCTAGCTTGAACTGTTGTGCCACCAGCAAGATCGTGTGCAGCCACAATGACTGATCTAGTTGGGGTTGCTGGTGGATGCAGACTAAGGCTTAGGTAATAAACGGAGAGCCCAGCAAGAAGCGCAGCGATAGCACGTCGGTGGCGTCGTAGGAATCTGGCTGGGAAAGAAAAAAGTTTCGTCACATCTCCACTATGGAAGTGGGGGTGTCAGTTACTTAGCTTTTGGAGAAGTCCCTGCAGCGGAAGAGCTGGTTGAGCTAGCCGCTGGAGCAGCCGACGTCGTGCTTGCCTCAGATTTAGGAGATGAAGCTGAGGTGGTGGGTTTATCGGAGGAACTACTTTCAGCGGGTTTATCTGCTTGGCTGGCTCCCTTAGTGCGAGAGTCCGTAGCGTAGAAACCTGATCCTTTAAAAACAATACCTACCGCGTTAAAAACTTTGCGTAAGGTTCCGTTGCAGTTAGGGCATTGGGTTAGCGAAGAGTCAGTAAATTTCTGTACGACCTCGATGAGTTCGTCGCAACCTTGGCAGCGGTACTGATATGTAGGCATGGTTCCTGATGAGTTCGATGATTAAAACAACAATTCATTCTACTGGAGGAGTAGCAAAAGCTGGTACCCAATGAATGCCGAGCTCATCAATCCAGCCAGTTATTCGACGATCATGGGGTTCGCGGGGGACTCTTGCGAGAACTTCATCATCGTTAACTAAGGCAAGCACGATAGCGTCTGGGGTGGCGTAGCTTAAGGCCCGGTCGTACCAGCCACCACCGGCGCCACAACGGTAGCCATCTCGATCAACAGCAAGTGCAGAGCACACAATAAGACTTGCTTTTGCTAGCTCAACTGCTCCTTGGGCGGGAGTCGTGGGTTCGGGGATATCCCAAATCCCGATACGAGTTTTTGCTGAGCTTTCCCAATAAGCCCAGTCAGGTTCGCGACGAGCACTACCGTCTGCTTTCTTTCCTAAAACCGGTAAGAGGAAGCGCGTATCTGGTGCTAGTTCCAGTAATGCGCTGGCATCTGGTTCAGGCGGTTTAGGTAAATAGAGGGCCACAACATCGTGGGAACGTACTAAATCGAGCATCTGGTGAATCCGGGCACGATCACTGATAGCGCGTTGTTTTGAGGTTCGAGATGAACGCTGAACTGTGATACGAGATCGTAAATCAGCTTTATCGGATATCGTCGCGCCTACCTGATCGGAAGTCTTCACGCATTTATCGTAGAGGGCATGGCTCTGTTTGGACGCAAGAAGACCCAGCTCGACGAAACGACTGAGGTACCTACCACCATCGAAACACCATTTACTAAGGTGCCTGAGTGTGACGCAGCTGGTCGTCGTCAGATCGCTGATCATCGAGCTTTTGTGCTGGATCATATTGATTCCCTGCCAGCTTTTGGCATGAAAATGTTGGATGCAGTAGGGCTGCGACTTTATGAAGATCTACAGAGTTTCCAAAATATTCCCAAAGTTGATGTAGCCCATAGCGAAGGTTACGCGGTGGCTGCTTCTGACCTCAGCTACGCCAGCGCAGATCGCCCGGTGACGTTAGCTATTGCTGGGGAAATTAGTTTTGGACAGCAGGCTACTGGGCAGGTGGAATCTGGCGAGTGTGTGCGCTTGGTTGCGGGGGCGCCGTTGCCCTCGGGCACTGATGCGGTAATTGGTTTATCTCAGGTATCGGAAACGATTGATGAAGTTGTCGTAACGAAGTCAGTGGTTGCGGGGCAAGGGGTACGAGTAGCTGGTTCAGATATCACTGCATCGGAAACATTGCTGCGCAAGGGGGATCGTCTTGATGCTCGTATCGTGGGATTGTTGGCATCAGCCGGTATTGATCGGGTAATGGCGCGTCCGCGTCCTCGGGTTGTGGTGCTGGCTACTGGAACTGGGCTAGTTGAGCCGGGGGAGTCACTAACTCATGACTGGGATTCTTACGATGCTACGTCGTACCTATTAGCCGCTGCGGTTAGAGATTTAGGGGCAGAGGTTTATCGGGTTGGCGAGTACAGCTGTGATGAAGAAAAGCTTAAAGAAGCTATTTCGGATCAGTTGATTCGGGCAGATTTGGTGATCACAACTGGAGGAATCTCCGGGACTGGTGACGATATTCTCATGCGGGTATTACCTGCTATGGGACATGTTGATTTTGCAGATATTGCAATGTCGCCAGGGGGACGGCAAGGCTTTGCCTTAGTTGGTCCAGATGAGATTCCGTTGTTGGCTTTATCGAGTGATGCAGTGGCAGCTTTTGTAGCATTCCATGCTTTTGTGCGACCAGCTATCCACAAGATGATGGGAATTGAGCCGTGGGCTGATGAGCTTATTGTCGCTCAAACTAGCTCGACGCTTACTTCTGCTGCTGGAGAAGCTACTTGGCTACGAGGCAAAGTTCAGTCTCGCGAAGAAGTTTTTTCAGTAACGGCTTTGAGCGAACAACCGCATCATCGTCTTGCTGATCTAGCGCAAGCTAACTGCTTAATTTTTCTGCAAGAAGGCACAACAAGTGTTGCTGCAGGTGAAAATGTTCATGTGCTGATGCTTGATCGCACGTGACCGAATTACCGACTCTGCCAGCTAGACATCGTTGGCCCGTAGATTTGCGCTACGGGCCGCTGCGATTACGTCCACTGCGGCGACGCGATCAGCGAGCATGGTTTGAGGTGCGGCAACGTAACTGGGATTGGCTCCGAGAATGGGAGCCTACTTCTCCGCCCAGCAACCCGCAACAGCCATTGACTTTTACAGGTCTTGTACGAAAATTGCGACGAGATGCTCGCGATAATAAGGCGCTTCCTTTTGCGTTGACGTGGGAATCAGAAGGGGAGTCGGAGCGTCTTATCGGTCAAATTTCGATGAGTGGGATTGTTGCTGGGTCGGGGCAATATGCGCAGGTTGGATATTGGATTGATGAGGAATATGCCGGGTTGGGGATTGTTCCTTTTGCAGTAGCAGCAGTCTGTGATTATGGCTTCTTTGTGATGGGATTGCATCGGATTGAGATTGTGATTCGTCCGGAGAATGCTAAAAGTTTGCGAGTCATCGAAAAGTTAGGTTTTCGAGAAGAAGGCGGCCGTCCGGAATATCTTCATATAAATGGGGAATGGCGTGATCATCGGGTATTTGCATTACATCGTGATGAAGTTGGTTCTGGGCTGATGGGTCGTTGCCCAAGACCTCGGATTTGATACCCTAGCTCTCAATTATTTGATGATTTTTTCGATAATCGCAAGCTATGCGGCGCGTCATCTCGTATGTGGCAGCTAAGCCCGTTAAATTCGACGCATGGAGTTAGCAGGAGTGATTATTGCGGTGATCGTAGCCGCCCTACTGCTTTACCTAATTCCTTCTTTATTGGGAGTTCGTACTGTTGACGACGCTGCTACACAAGATCTTTCATTTGGGTCAACTATGCGAACAATCCATGTTGCCAATGAGAGCTTAGATATTGATGAATCTCTTTTCGTTTCGACGCCGTACACGCGTCGTTCGCAATTTAGAGATATTCGACGCCATGAACAGCGCACCGCAGCGTTTCGTCGCTGGGCTTTGCTAGGAATTATCGCGGGGATTATTTTAGCTGCGGCTACTTCACTAGCTGGATTTACTCCTTGGTGGGTGCTAGGTATTCCGCTGGGATTATTGGGTGCTTTCATCGGCATCGTGCGTATGAGTGTCCGCGTGGTTAAGAAGCAAAAGAAACAGCGCATTCACGATATTCGCTACGGCGACGACATGAATGACACCATATGTTTTGCAGCTATCCGTGCAGAAGCTGAACGTGAAGTGGAACTTACTGCCCCAATTGAGTTCTCTGGCTCATTGTGGGATCCCGTCCCAGTGACTATGCCTACTTATGTGCAGAAACCATTGGCTTCGCGTACCGTGCGCACCATTGATTTATCGGCTCCGGTAGTTGCTGCCGCACACCCATTCCCGCCAACTGCGGATGCGCAAATCCCAGTAGAAGCCGCGCCCTCAGCACAGTTGCAGCCTAATGAAGATACTGGCGAAATTACGCTACGCAAGGCTTCTGGACAGTAGGAAGTGGTTGAAAATAGGTGGGGGTTCGTGTAGCGTAAACCCACGTAAAGATATGGGGCTATGGCGCAGTTGGTAGCGCGTCTCGTTCGCAATGAGAAGGCCACGGGTTCGAATCCCGTTAGCTCCACCATTTAGACGCTCATTTTGATACAAAGCCTGACCTGGCCGGGTAGCGGATCGGGATGGGCGTTTTTAATTGACACTGCGGTTTTGACCCACCGACCTGTATGGGGGTAGTGAGGTCGAGCTGGTTTATGGTGTATTTTCAGAGGCGTTCTCGAAGATGAGCAAGGTCGATCGAGCGCTTTGGTAGCAGCCGCTAAACAGTACAACTGCCGCTAAACTGTTTGGCGGGCGCTAAAAGGATGGGTTTCGGTTGGGAAAGTCTCCACAGGAGGCCCACGCCGGTTGGACCAGAATAGAAGGCTTAACGGGTGCCAATTGTGAGCCGGCATGAGTGTTACGTCAAAAGCACCGCCACTTAAGCCCTTATCCAATGTGAGCTGCTACGTGAAATCTTAGATAGAAGATGAAAGGAGCCTTGGCGGCTCACGTCGAATTCAGTGTGAAGGGTTGGATATGTACCGTTGACCTGGATGCGGGTCTTTGAATCGTTCGGAGCGGTCCTCTAACACCTTTCTGGCCAGCTTCTCCGTGGGCCGCTTTGCTGTCCCCGCGAGCTCGCGATGCAGTATTTCATGTCTCTGGACAGGTGGGCAGGATTGATTCACAAATAGAGCTCTTGCAGCTTTCATTCCTATAACCTTCAAAGCATGCCGGCTCCTTGTAGTAGCTCACAGGGAGTATGCTCTTTGTCGTCGATCCGCTTGCACCAGCGTATTTCGTTGTGCACCAACCGATGTCCTTTTGCGAGGCTGCGAAGTCGCTGATCTTCAGGCCTACCAGTCCCATAGCCGTGCTTAAATCTTGCGCTGGCGTTCCACTTCGTATAGGTAGCGTAGCCTTAATCCCTGACCACGCGGTAGTACGTTGACCTAATGTTGGATAGGTCGCTTTTACGCCCGAGATTGAGCGCGCGAAGAAGATGTCAGTTGAGTTGGCGAGACCGGGCGTGTGGAAAAGACGTCAGCCGAGTTCGAGTGCTCGATCTCCATCTTATTTTTAGACTCACTACTGCCATCTGAGTCAAACCCGACAACCAGGTCCGGATTGGCCGCCATACCAGCAGTTTTACCGGCCAGGATACGGCTGGCAGAGTTGTTGCAGCACGCCTGCAACTCAGCTCAGCAACTGGGGTAACCGATCACCTAAACCATATGTGCGAAATGGCGAGAATCGTGGGCAACGCCGTAAGCGACCGCGCCGACCGCGAAAAATCCGGCCACGGACTCTACCTGGCATCTTGCGAGGCAGACCATGATCGAATTGTTTAGAATCCTACTGCGGTTTAGTAGTTAAGATCCCTTTGAATGATAGATTTTCCTGCATCAGGAGTGGATGGCGGGGGACTGTAGCTCCGCACATGACAGCAGCTCTGCAAGCATCGTCACGTTGTGCCGAACCCCGCGACCAGGAGTCCACGTGGCGCTCTCACGCGTGGATCTATACTGACGTGCTAACAGCCGTATGGTTGCCGCACTGCAGGCATTAGAGGCGCGACAGTCATACCGGGTTCGTACGTCCAGTAAGCACCTCCCCGGCCGTTATTGGCAGGCGATATAGGACAGGTACGTCAATGGATTGACACGTTGATGGGCCCATCGTACGATGTTGAAACACTAACCAGATATGACACGATGCGACTCGGCATGAAGAACTAATCTAGATGGTAAGCAGGACAATTCGGGCTAGTGCAGTCGTTCGACAAACGTCTGGGGTTAGCCAACGCCACTTGGGAAAGGCTGGAACTTGCATTGAATCATGATGCTGGATGTGAGTATTGTGGAAGCTAGGTGGCCGTCTAGTTTTCCTCGGCGGATTGTTTCAGGAACTCGGGTCTATTACGCTGCGTCCCTTCTGTCGGCGCTTTCTGTTTCTTTACCTCACGCCGTATTAACGCCGATTCTCCTTGCTAAAGGAGTGACTCTTTCCGAGATCGCCCTAATCCAGATCTTTTATTCGCTGTCGGTATTCATTGCTGAAGTTCCATCGGGAGTTATTGCAGACTCGCTCGGACGGAAGAACGTATATATCGTGTCGAAGATCTTCCTTTCGATCTTCGGTGTCCTGGTTTTTGTGACTTCATCTGTGCCAGTCTTGTGCCTCGCCTGGTTTATTTATGGTGTTGCTAATGCCTTAGAGTCAGGTACTATCGGCAACGAGGTAATACTCGCGGTGAGAAAGTTTTGTCGAAGGAGCAAGCTTGGAGCTGGGGCTGTTATTCACTACCTAGTCAGGGTTGATGCCCGATTCGAAACGATCGGCATGATCATAGGCGGTCTGGTCGGATCCACGCTTTACGCATTCGTTGGGGACGGACTCTACCTGGGAGTGTGTGGAACCACGATTTTTGTTGCGCTGTTCGTCCTGGCCATTTTCCACTTAAACGCCACAGATTTTGAGGATGAGGGGCTTTCTGGTTCGCAGAGTGCAGAACGTATGGTCGACCTGGTCAAAAGGACCCTGTGTGACGCGTTGCTCTGCCTAAGAAACCCGACAATTCGCAAGGTCATCTTTGCAATTGCGATCACGCAAGTATTCTTTCAGGTTCATTTCCAGTTTTGGCAGGCCTATTTCCTTCAAAAAGGCGTTGAACCAAAATATTTCGGCATCGTATATGTTGTGCTGCAGTCGATCTCTGTATTGGTTTCATTTCTTGGAACTTCCGCGATTGCGTATTTGCGAAATAGTCGCTGGGCAAAAGTAACGTTGGGTTTTGTCGGTGTTGTTTCCCTGACAGGTATGTTTTCAAGCTCGCGGCTTGCACTGGCTGCTTACTTAGTCTTCGTTTTCGGATTCTGGATTATCGTTTTTTATGCCGATGCTCATTTCCGTTCATTGGCCAGTGAAGATTCCCTAAGTACCCTAACGTCGGTCAGTTCCGCCGTCGCTCGTGCGGCTTCCATGATCACCCTCGGTGCACTAAGTTTGCTTTTGAAGTTTTTTACGGTTACAACGCTCGTTCCTATATTCTTCCTCGCTGCAGGAGTGTTTTTGGTGCTTCTTGCTCTGTCTAAGACTTGATATGGTAGCAAGTGCTATCATTTTGTAATCATCCAGAACCCTCAGTAGACCCTGAAACTGCTTCATGAGAAGAGTTTGATTTGTCTGTCCACCCGGACGTAGCTTCTCAACACTTTTTTGCTGGATAGTTAAATATTGTTTCTAGTGGTCGGCAGGTGATTGCATAAATTGGGCGGACTGTTCGCGGCGTCCTTACGGTGACTGAACCTGCAAATCCCGCTTTCTCGGCCCCAGTGACTGGCAGGATGTCTGCCAAATCCACCGAATGCTGCAATCCGTAGCAGCGCTACACGATCGTACGTACCGGACCGCCAGTTCTGCGCTGGGTTTTGTCTTTTGGCGGAAGCCAGGGATCTGGGCTCCGCGGGTGAGGTCATTCCTACCACAGCTTATCTTGTTCGAATCCTTCTTGTGATTCGGTTGGTTGGGCTTCACGTAAGTCGAGTAGTAACCCTGGCCGGTTGGCTTCTTCATGTTCTCCGAATACTAGTTCGGTCGAGTCTTCGCGGTCGTAGCGGGTGGTGGGTGTGACATCGGTGTTGTTGAGGATGATGAGTTGTCCGTATTCTCCGGTGTCGACCATGTGGTCGTAGAGGTTGCGTAGCAGGCCGGTCTTGGGGCGTCCGTTCTTGTCGTGGCTCGTGACCAAATCTGCTCCACTCTTTTGGTGCTCGAGACCAAGGGTTGGAGTGTCAAGGACGACGATCGAAGGCTTGTGGACAGCGTGCTCATAAATGTATCGGCGGAGCGCGAGAACCATGATGGTGTTGAAGAATGCCCGGTAGCCCTTGCCGTGGCTCCGTTTAGCTTTGTAGCCGATCTTGATGTCGAACTCACTGGAATCGAACACCGCCCGCTGGGCATCCGAATACTGGGTTTCAGCAAGTATCTCTCGCAGGTAGCGAGTCATCTCCGAGTAGAAATCGGTCGGGAAATAGGTGCTCGGTTCAAAGTCAGAGGCTGGTTCGACTGGGTTGAGCAGGTCGGTCATCTGCTCTTGAAGGCGAGCGTATTCGGTTTCGAGCATCTGTTTCTCGGTGCGGGCAGCCCGGCTCGCGTGTGTAGTCCGGTGTCGAATTTGCGTGCGAAATTGCGCTTGCGAAGCACCTGCCAAGTTTGGGGGCAATCGCCATCATTGACAAAATACAGCGGCCTAGTCCGTTACGCCAGTATCAAACCGGACCCTGGTCAAGGCTGGACAGCGGTGTTCCTTGGCGCGATCCCGGGCATCCACTGCTTACTCTTGCGTCGGTAGCCACGTCATCTCGCCGACCTGGCGCACGCTGTGGGGAGCACAGGCAGACTTCTACTGCAATGCACTGAGTGATCACAAGAGGACTTACGTCGTGTTGTCCGATCAGGACTTGTGGGGCATTGAGAGCTTTCATCCGCCCATCGAGCGCGCCCCGTCTAACAGAGGGACATGCTGCTGCACGCAGTTTGAGCGACGCGGCTACCCCTGCCTAGACTGCAACCAACCGTACTGTCCCCGATGTGGCGACTGTCGCTGCCAACGTGAATGCTATGGCTATGGATAACATTTGGACTGACAAGAAACGATTAGAACTCTACTTTGCAAGCACTGATTAAAAACAGGTTAAACAGTTCTGCCTAGATCGGAGCGTAGCTTGCGTAGCGAGATTAGATAAGAGACGGAACCTAGAGCCAGTAAGTAAATGGTTGGGATAGCTATATTCCTGAAATCGCCTAGGCTAGCGTATCTAAAGAGTTCGCTGATCTTCCAAACTGGGAGCCATTGCGCTACAAGGATTACAAGTTTTGGGAATCCATCAAGGGGAATAATTGCACCTGAAAAAAGAAACATTGGAAGAAGGAGAAAACGTACTATGTTCAGTTGCGATAGTGAATTAACACAAGCGCAAAGACAAAAGCAGAACATGCTTAGTATGAATCCGCAGGGCATGGTAAGCGCCGTCCATAAAATAACAGTGGGTAGCGATATGGGATACATGGCTAATATTGCTACGCCAACACCTAGCGCGTAGATCGTAGATCTAAATGTGGATACTAAGCTGTCGCCGATTATTAAAGATCCTTCTTGAAGTGGTGTGGTTTCAAGAGTAATTAGATAACTTCGAGATATTCTTAACCGCGAATATAGTGGATCCATTGAATCTGTAAAAGATCCGTTTAGAATACTTAAAGCTTCTAATCCGCAGGAAAGAGTTAAGATACTTGCGTACCCTTGTGCCCGAAATGCTGGCCCAAAAATAAGTAAGTAACATAGACCAACTACTACTCCTGCGGGAAGTAACAGTAGGACGCTCCAGCGGCTCATAGCGGTTAAACCTCGACGAAATACTTTGAATGACCCGATCCATGTAGTCATGTCAATTCTCCAAGCGTCGCTTCATGCCGAAAATAAAGATAACGAAAAAAGCGATCGATCCGCATAGTAAAAAAGCTAGATGTTCTGTGATATTAGTTGCTCGACTGAGTTGCGCTCCGTGCCAGATCGGAGATAGCTGAGCACATTTACGAATCCAATCCGGTAGAACACTCAAATCGCACCAAGTCCCGCTCAGCATCATTAGCGGAACTAGGATTATTCGGTCTGCTACGAAGAAGAAAAACTTGAATTTGCGGAGCCAAACCGTTAGCGATGCGAAGAGTAGGTACATAAATAAGCAGGTTGCTGATGCGCTCATAAAAAGCCTAAATAGTCCAGCTTCGCAGTTTAATGCCCGCATTATTACCGCAACGATAATGAATCCGAATATTTGGAAAGCAAGCCTGATAAGAATTGAACATGCTTCACCTACTGCGACTTGTATCGCATTGAGTGGACTAAATGTGGCTACAAAGAATCGTCTGTTACCTTCAAAACCAGAGGAGATAGGCCACATTCCGTAGCCGGCGGCAGTTACCGCTGTTATCCCAACTATGAGTCCAGCAGTGCTAAATGCTACGTATTCTTGGGGGTTTTATACTAGGTGGCCAGAGATTCCCGATCCAGCAATACCCCAACGCAATACAGCTATGTAACATAGTGGGGCGACGAAGCTATTTAGCAGCAGGCTTTTCCAATACGACATGAGTGATTGAAGTCGTCCCAGCACGTATGCTGCTACACCGTTCATGCTGAAAATCACCTAGCAGTCATTACTAGATATGCGTCTTCTAGATTTGCAGGTCGACGATTTACGGCTGCATCTTGAACCGATTCAAGTTTTTCGAGAGTTGCGACAAGATCTTTCCCTGAGTCTGTACGAAAACATAATCTGTCACTAAATTGGCTATATTCTGGGATTCTATCTGGTAGATCAGCAATAATTCTGGCTAGAGTCTGGCTGTTTGCTTTCACTTCGACGATGTCGCGGGGGCAGCACGCTTTGATGAATTCTTGTGGTGAACTAGTTGGGCCGGTGCTTCCGTAGTTGATGAATGAGACAGAATCGCATAGGTATTCGGCTTCATCCATAAAGTGAGTGGTCAGCAATACGCTTACACCAGTTTCTCTAGTTAGTGTGCGAATAGATTCCCATACCTCATGTCTGGCTCCTGGGTCTAATGCTGTTGTGGGTTCATCCATCAGAAGAATCTTGGGGTGCGACAGCATCGCGCGCGCTAAAACTAGGCGACGACGCATTCCGCCAGAGAGAGTATCGATCCGATCAGGAGCTCGCATTGATAAACCGCATTCTTCTAAAAGCTCTTGTACTCGTAGTTTCAGCTGACGCCCGTGTAGTCCAAAATATCTACCAAATACAGTCAAGTTTTGCGCTACGGTCAGTTCAGGATCGAGTCCGTCTTCTTGAGGAACTATTCCTATATATGAGCGGATATGCCTGCCGAGAATACCGGGATCAGATCCAAGAACTAGAACCGATCCCTGGTCTCTTTGAAGGTTTCCTGAAATTATGCGCATAGTTGTGGTTTTACCGGATCCATTAGGGCCTAGTAGTCCAAAGACTTGCCCTTCAGGTACTTGAAAGCTCACATTTGATAGCACTACGCGATCTCCGTAGCGCTTTTCTACTCGCTCTGTTATAACAGCAGCTGAACCTGTGTCACTCAACAAAAAATCCTGACAACTTAATTGTGAAACGAATCTATATTCGATTCTGAAACAACATTATCGTGTGTCATCTTTTGTGGAGTGGGGGAGGCTTCTTGTTGGCACGTCGAGGGTTTTAAGAGGATGTAAAACCAACTAGGCGACTCTCAAATTGACGACTGATAGACTCTCAAATTGACGGAAGCTCTATTTATAAAAATGACCTATGAGGCATCATGTACCTGAAGCGGCAAGCGGATCATGACCTTGAAGCTGCTTTGCGGCGTAAGGGAGAGTAGTTATCGAGAGTCTCAAGGCATTTGGCGAAACTGCTACTGCTTTGCAGGTGGCAGCTAGTATTGTGGAGGTTGATACCGATCCCAATGTTGAGCAAATTATGGTTACAGCTCCTAGTTTGTTGCTTGATGGGAAAAATCCACGCTTATTTGATGAGTGGCATCTGCAGCCTCAACTATGGAATCTTGTTAGGCGGCGAGTAGATGAAGTCCAAGGTAAGGGGCTATTCATTCTGACTGGTTCTTCCGCTTCAATTGCTGACCTTGCTCGGCATACTGGTGCTGGTAGGTTTGCTTGGATCCGTATGTACACTAGCTAGAGGGATCGCGACAGAGATGAATATATCGAAGCTAGCAGATGATGCAGATCTGTCTCGTGGTACAGTACGCGATTATTTAAGTGCGCTTGCCAGAGGAGGATCAACCTGCATGGTCCAGCTATCTTAGATCGAAGGCTACGCTACGGAAGGAGCCGAAGCGTCATTTGGCGGATCCGGCGCTTGCAGTAGCTGCTCTTGAAGCTAGTCCGGATTCGTTGATGCGGGATCTTTCCTATGTAGGGCAGTTGTTTGAGTCTCAGGTTGTGCATGATTTGAAAGTTTATTCGGGGCGGACTGTGGCTCATGCGCGCGATACCACTGGCGCGGAAGTTGATGCCATAGTCGAGTACCCCGATGGGGTGCTTCTACTTATCGAGGCTAAGCTTGGGCAGCATCCTACGGTGATTGATCAAGCTGCAGCTTCACTAGATCGATTTGCTGCAAAAATTGACCCTAAAAACTATTCGGATATTCGCCGTATTGTGATAACAGGTGGTGGCTACAGTTACCGACGCCAAGACGGGGTCTATGTGGTGGCGTTGGCATCGTTGGCGCCGTAATGTGTTTGGGTACTGAATCTTTACTTATTGAAGTAAGGGTGTCCTTAGCGGCTGCAGCAAGGCTGCTATAGCATGAACATCATGAAAAGCCGTGAGGCACGTCTAGCGATCGCTCTATTGGCTATTGAGCTAATTGCTGGAATGCAAACTTATCTTTTAGCTCTTGTTGTTCCGCAGATTGCTGCAGATTTAGATGCCAAAAAGTTTTTTGGTCTTCTTTCGACTGCGGCGGCTGCGGCAGCATTTATTACGATGCCGCTAGGTGTTTACGCAGTGCGCCGCTGGAGTACGTCTAAGGTTTTGCTTGCTGGAACCTTAGTTGTGATAGCTGGTGCTTCGCTGAGTGCGGTAGCTAACAATGTCTGGATATTTGCTGGTGGTCGAATCATTTCGGGCTTAGCTGGAGGTATCCTCGCCTCAGTTTCTATGTCGGCTGTGATCACTAATTTAGATAAACGCTGGCGGCAATTAGTGTTGGCTGGGTTTTCGGCAATGTGGGTTATTTCTTCTTTGGTTGGGCCTACCTATGGAGCTCTAGTTAGTCGCTTATGGAGTTGGCGAGTTGCTTTGGTGCTTTATCTTCCAGTTTTGTTGGCTGCTCGCTGGGTAGTATCACGGAATCTGGGCGAATCAAGTAACCAGCCAGAATCAGAAACTAGATCTTTGCGTTCGACGTTAGCGCTGTCAGTTTTGCTTTTTGTTGGAATTGTTGTTGTTTCTGCTTCTTCGGGATTATCTGGTCTTTGGTTCACATTCCTATGTGCTGGAGTAGTTACGGTGTCCTTTGCTGTCTTTAAATTGCTGCCTTCAGGAGTTTTTGCTGCCAAGAGAGGGCGTCACTCTGCGATCTTGCTGTTATTTATGATTTGCGGAATCTATCTTGGTGCAGATTCCATTATGGCTATTGCTGCTTCCGAGGCACTTTCTGCTAGCTCTGAGATTATTGCTGTGATGTTAATGGCATCTGGTTTAGCATGGGCGCTCTTGGGAATGTGGATGGGAATTAAACCAGCGTCTTCTACGGCTGTTTTTCATAGGAGGGCGCTAATCGGTGCTTCGTTATTAGTAATAGGTTTTTCGGTTGTCGCTGCGGGGATCTTAGGTATTTTTTCAACTCGTATTGGGCTGAGTTTGACGGTAGCTGGGGCCGGTTGTGCTGGTACTGGTATGGGATTTATATACCTTGATACGTTGAACGCAGTTTTTGAAGAACCTGCTGTTAGCGATGGAATAAATGACGAAATTGCTACAGCTACGGTATTAGCAGAATCAGTATCCGCTACGCTCTTTACGGCTGTTTGTTCGGCGATAGCGTCAGTCCTTGTTGTTTCAGGTCATGCGGCGGCATCTGGGTATATTTTCGTAGGATTAGCTGTGCTATCGCTGTTGCTTTTCCCAGTGCTGTTGCGGGTGGCTTCTAAAAGCTAAACAGTACTAGAAAATAGCAAAATCTTAGCTCGCACAGGTTTAGTGGAGACTGTTAGTAGGTGAATCATCCACCATTAATGTAAGTATGTTGTCTATGTAACAAATAAATTTTTTCTTAAAAGTGCTTGACAGTTATTGTATCTCGTTGCAAGATGTAGATGTGCGCACGTAATTACTACTCATAGAGGCAAAGGAGTCTCATCATGAAGAAAGTATTTATTTCGGCAATCGCGGGGTTGGCATTGGCTGGAGGGTTAGTTATTCCTGCTAACGCTGCACAAAATGATCAGATGGGGCGTAGATGGCATTGTCCTATTGATGCGGAAATAACGGGAGATTATCGTTATTGTATCTAAGTTTTGGTTTTATTTTAGTATGGAGTATTGGGAAGTATTGTCTAATGCATTTCCAATACCAAGATTGTAGGTCAACTTGATTGCTTGATATCTCTACTTTTGCAAGGCAAGTATAATTTTAGTGTTGCCACAATTTCTATAACTTGCTATTAGGTGAAAGTTTTGCAGATTTCTGCTAAGCGATCATAAAAGAGGATTGAGTTATCGGCAACTTAGTTGATTCATCCAGAATTTAATAAATATGTTATATGTGGGTTAATTAAATAATTTTCTAAAAGTGCTTGATGGCCAGGTGATCTTGTTGCATGATGTAGATGTGCGCAAGTAATTACTACTTTTAGAGGCAAAGGAGTCTCGTCATGAAGAAAGTATTTATTTCGGTAATCGCGGGTTTGGCATTGGCTGGCGGGTTAGTTATTCCTGCTAATGCTGCGCAAAATGATCAGATGGGGATCAGATGGCTTTGCCCTGAAGCGCCAACTGATGACTATGACTACCGTTATTGCATAAAACTCTAATTTTATTTAGTTCGGGGTGTTGGGAGAGTAAGAAATTTCTTACTCTCCCAACACCCTTAGATAAAGTATTAAACTACAGGGCATGAGTCTTGCCTTCGATGATCTACAAGTTGGCGATAAGTTCGTCACAGATTCCTATGAAATGACCCGTGAGGAGATCGTAGCTTTTGCTACGCAGTATGATCCGCAGCCTTTTCACTGTGATGAAGCAGCAGCACAAGATTCAGTTTTTCACGGCCTAGCTGCTTCAGGGTGGCATACCGCTGCAGTAACTATGCGGCTCTACGTGACTTCGGGGCCACAATTTGATGCAGGATCAGTTGGGTTGGGCGTCGAGATAGCATGGCCGACACCTACTCGTCCTGGCGATATTCTCCATGTATCTGGTGTAATCGCTCAGGTTCTTCCTTCGCAAAGTAAACCAGATCGCGGTGTCGTAGTTATCGAATATGACACCATCAATCAGCACGGTGAAATACGTCAGCGCAGCACTGCCAAAGTTATGATGTTTCGCCGTCAAAATGGCTAAGAATCTCAGCAATTTCGACAGCAGCTCGTAACCGATCGCCAGCATCTTGAGAAAGTCCTAGCCCGCAAGCGGGGGCGATAGTGCACGAAGCAAGATCATTTGGTGCTACAACAGTTTTCATATGTGCTGCAAGCGTTGCAACGTCATAATCTCCGGCTGTAGGTACGATGCCCGCAATCCAACCTTGCGGCAGCGGTTGTTGGATTTCTGCGACGTCAATATGGGCAGGAACTCCGATGCGTCGTAGTGCAGCTAGCGGTGCGGGGGTTGCGCAACTATGGAGGCGCACGCCAGATGCTTGGGGAGCGGTTGCTTCGCTCAGATAGGAGACAATTTTAGCGACAATAGCTAAGTCTGTCTCAGCGCTAGTAGGTAGTAGCGGTTCATCAAGCTGTAGCACAATCGGTTGCCCAGAGAGCGCCGCTGCTGCTGCCGAAAACGCATGCGCTCCTTCCATGAGTTCATCGGCGAGATTAGCCACAGCAGCACTTGATAGTCCTGATGCGGTAGCTAAAGTCCACGGTCCAGCAAGGCTGATAGTTGCAGGTAAACCTTCTGGAAGGATTCCGCATTGCTGTGACCACTCATAGAGATCTGCGGCAATGAGTTCACCAGCTGCACCGCCACGTAACAAACCTAGGGTGCGTTCGATAAGGCGAGAATCTGTATTGCGTTGGGGGAGTTCTGGTAAAAACGGGACATAGCCAAGGATTTGGCCAATTTCGTCGAGAGCTTGCGGTAGGGAAGTAGTAGGCCACGATCCCACACCGGTAACGAAAGTCATAGCACCATCGTAGAAGATGTGCGGTGTTCGTCTAACAACGTCTAACAATCTGGAGATATTAAGAATTTGTGAGGATAAAAAGCACAGTGCCCTCGACCATCCGTCGAGAGCACTGTGGGATGAGTGGGTGATTACGAAATTTCGTCCTCGTCGACGTGGTACATACCAGGAGTGTCGAGAATTATTGTGGTTCCGCCTGCTGAATCAAGCAGTTCTTTCGGGGCTAGCTTGCGGGCTAGGTGATAGACCACAACTGTGACGATGGTGCCGAAGGCAATACCTGACAAGGTGAATGATCCGAGTTTCAGCGGAACATCTCCGATGCCGATGATGATGCCAGCAGCTACTGGAACTAGATTGACTGGATTGCCAAAATCAACCTGATTTTCTTTCCAGATCTTCGCGCCAAGAAGCCCGATCATTCCGTAGAGGACTACGGTAATGCCGCCTAGGACTCCACCGGGAGTAGCCGAGATGATTGCACCAAACTTTGGCGAGAATCCGAAGAGGATCGCAAAGAGTGATGCGGTTACATAGGCAGCAGTGGAGTAAACCCTTGTTGCTGCCATTACACCGATATTTTCGGCGTAAGTGGTGGTTGGGCCAGCTCCTACCGCGGTAGCGATCATAGAGGTGAAGCCATCGGCTGCGATGGCTTTGCCCATGTCTTTGTCGAGGTTAGCGCCAGTCATTTCGGCAACAGCCTTAACGTGCCCGGTATTTTCTGCAATTAGGGCAATAACTACCGGGAGCGCAATTAACGCGAACTGCCATGAAAATGCTGGGGCATGGAACCCGACAACATTGGTTTTTGCTCCGAGTGCCCAGTTTTGTAAGTCTGTGACAGGTGGGAACCCGACCCAAGGGGCTGAGGCTACTTGTGACCAGTCAACGCGATTTGCGGTGACTGCCACTCCGTCACTGCCGATAGTTGTTATCGGGCCAGCTACGGCATCGAGGATGGCGGAGAAGACGTATCCAAAGATCAGCGCAAGGAAGATCGCGATGCGACCTATAAATCCTTTGACACCGACGCTAAGTATAACGACGACCAGCATGGTAGCCAGTGCTACCCACTGGTCTTTTGGCCAATAAACCTTGGCGACGACGGGCGCTAGATTGAAGCCAATAAGCATTACTACTGCACCAGTTACTACTGGGGGCAGCGTTGCGTGGACCATATGGGATCCAGCTAGATGGATGATAATGCCGACTGCGGCGAGGGTAAGCCCTACCCACAGCATTGCGCCAGATACATGGGAGGGATTTCCTCCTGCTGCGTAGATGGCGGTGGCGACGCCGACGAATGATGCCGACGATCCGAGATAGGAGGGGATGCGTCCCCTAGTGGCCAAGAGGAAGAGGATGGTAGCGATGCCAGACATCATTACCGCAAGTTGAGGGTTGAGTCCCATGAGCAGTGGGAAGACGAAGGTGGCTCCAAACATTGCCACTACATGCTGTGCGCCAAGACCGATGGTTCGAGGCCAGCTCAAGCGTTCGTCTGGTTTTACTACTGCTCCCGGGGTGAGATTTCCATTACCGTGTAATTTCCAGATGGACATAAGTATTCCTTCCCGGACGTTCATCGTACATCTAAATTGGGATATGACGCAAATGGGGGGGTGCCAATATGAACCTTGACGGGGTTTGGCGTAAGGTGTGCCCAATAGTTTGAGTTACAACAAAAGTTGTGACTTGGTTGTGAAGCTCTTGTCACTCGACTCCTAGAGGATGTCCACATGGAGACTTATCGCACGCTAAGCGCGCTAAGCGCTAGCCCCTGCCTGCGTGAGGTGGGCGCATGATTAAGTATCTGCTGCGTCGAACCGCTAACTGGCTGTTCATGATTTTTTTAGCCACGAATCTGACGTACTTTTTGGCCGCTTATTATCTGAATCCTCGCAGTAATTACGCGGAACGGCGACCGCCGCTACCTGAGGATAAAATTGACAAGATCTTGTCAAGCTTAAACTTAAACGACAAGGTTCCAGTAATGGAGCGTTGGTGGGTGTGGTTTAAGGGAATCATGACTAAGTGGGATTGGGGTTCCACTCCGTCTGGAGTAGCGGATAAAGTAACTGATCAAATTGCTTCACGTATTTTTGTATCAGCTCAGTTGTTGCTGGGGGCTACCGTCCTTACGGTGCTAGTTGGCGTTTCACTTGGTGTTTACACCGCATCGCGGCAATATAAGTTTGCCGATCGGTTCTGGCAAGGTACTTCTATTTTAGCGATGAATATCCACACAGTCGTTGCTGCGCTCGGTGTGCAGCTTGCTGCTATTGGTTTAAACAACTGGTACAAAGAAACTTTTAATTCGAGCACCACTTTGATCTATGTCACAGGTGCAGCTACCGATGGTGTGGAGGGTTTCTTCCCAATACTGCTTGATAAGGCTCAGCACTTGATTCTGCCAACACTTTCGATGCTGATTGTTGGTTATGCTGGCTATCACTTCACACAGCGCGCGCTCTTGTTGGATAACATCGCTGCTGATTATGTGCGTACTGCTAGAGCAAAGGGTCTTACTAAATCACAAGCGATTCGCAAACATGCACTACGCACTTCCATTATTCCGATTGCTACTTCAGTGGCATTCTCGGTTCCAGGGTTGTTTACTGGCGCAGTACTTTCTGAAAATATTTACGCCTGGCGCGGTATGGGTCAGTATTTCGTAGAAGCTCTTAACAAGAGTGATATTCATGGTGTAGTTGCAGTTTCTGCGTTTGGTGCTCTCATGACAGCTATCGGTGCCATTGCTTCGGACCTTGTTCTAGTGTTTGTTGATCCTCGAGTGCGGGTGAGCTGATATGTCTACTAATTCTGTGGTTAAGCCGACAGAAAAAGCTTCAGAAAAGAAAGAAGCTTCTAAGCGGTTAGGGCGCGGTAAAGTTTATAGCCGCCGTTTCTTTCGTAATAAAGGTGCAGTTATTGGGTTGATCATTTTTGCACTGTTATTGATACTAGGAGTGCTAGGAGAGATAGTAGTCAAGTCAGTTAATGATTGGTCTTTTGATAGCACTGACTTTTCAAACCTGTCTCAACCGCCAAGTGCTGAACACTGGTTTGGTAGTACCGAAACCGGCGGTGATCTTTTTGCGCAGGTTGCTCATGGTCTGCAGCGATCGCTGATCATCGCGGTAGTAGTTTCAGCTCTTACCACTTTGATTGCTGCTTTCATAGGAGCATTCGCAGCTTTTGCGGGCGGTAAGGTCGAAAAAGCTATCTTGTGGGTGATTCACTTCTTGCTGGTGGTGCCAAGCTTCTTGATCCTAGCGTTGATTGCTAATTCCCATTCCGGGTCTATCAGCTGGCTAATTATTGCTTTGGTAGCTTTTGGTTGGATGTATTCGGCTCGTGTTATCTGGTCACTATCAATGTCATTACGTGAGCGAGATTATGTGACTTCGGCTCGGTATATGGGCGTTCCTAGCGTAAAGATCGTCTTTAAGCACATGATTCCTAATATTGGTTCATTGTTAGTAATTCAGTTCACGATGGGTATTGTTGGTGCTATTAACGCTGAGACTGGTCTGTCCTTCTTGGGTTTTGGTGTCAAACTGCCAGAGGTTACTCTTGGTGCATTGCTAGGTAGTGGCGCTAGCACGATTTCCTCAATGCCATGGATGTTTGTTTTCCCAGCGGCAACGCTAACTTTGTTGACGGTGAGTATGGCGCTTATTGCTGACGGCTTGCGTGATGCTCTCGATCCCAACTCTGCTTCTGGAGGTAAGGCATGAGTAACACTGTGGAGCCTAAGCGTGCTGCCGTTGAAGATTTGGCAGATATTAGCTATCGCAAGGGAGAACCGATTCTTTCGGTTCGGGACTTACACGTCTCTTTCCCTTCAGAAGCTGGTCGAGTAGATGCGGTGCGAGGAATCTCCTATGATCTTTACCCTGGCAAAACGCTAGGTATTGTTGGCGAATCTGGTTCAGGCAAATCAGTTTCCTCGATGGCGATCATGGGGCTACTTCCTGAAAGTGCTAAGATCACTGGTTCTGCCAAAATGGGCGGTCGGGAGATCTTAGGGCTATCTGATGGCGAACTATCGAAGATCCGCGGTAAAGAAATCGCAATGATCTTCCAGGATCCGCTTTCTTCGTTGACCCCAGTCTTCACTGTGGGTGCGCAGATTGTAGAAGCTCTTAGAGTGCACCAAGATATTTCAACAGCTCAAGCTTGGAAACGAGCAGAAGAACTACTTGATTTGGTGGGTATCCCTAACCCGAAACAGCGAATTAAAGCATTCCCGCACGAGTTTTCCGGTGGCATGCGTCAGCGCGTAGTTATTGCTATTGCGATTGCTAATGATCCAAATATCATCATCGCCGACGAGCCAACAACTGCTTTGGACGTAACTATCCAAGCGCAGATTATGGATGTCCTGAAGACTGCGCAGCGAGAAACTCACGCAGCTGTAGTGATGATCACTCACGATATGGGTGTAATTGCTGGATCTGCTGATGACGTTATCGTTATGTATGCCGGAAAACCGGTAGAACATGCCCCAGTTGAAGAGATCTTTGAGCAGCCAAGAATGCCGTATACTATCGGTTTACTAGGTGCTATTCCTCGCGTGGATCGGTCGGAAAAAATTCCCTTGATTCCGATCAAGGGTAATCCGCCGATGCTAATTAATTTGCCAGCAGGTTGTCCCTTTGCTCCTAGATGTCCAGTGTCGCTAGATTCTTGTCATACCAATGAGCCGGAACTACTTCCGGTTAAGGTATTGGGATCTATTCAGCAAGCAAGTGTCGATGGCAAACCTCCGCATCACGAAGCTGCTTGCGAGCGTGCTACAGAGATCTTGAACCGTCAAATCGATGGCAAAGATATGTTTGAAGTGCCAGAAAAACATGTAGGTAAACTTGCAGCTATTCCCCGTGAAGAGCGTGAAGTAGTGTTGAAGGTAGAAAATCTTACTAAGACCTTCCCGCTAATGAAAGGCGCTATTATGAAGCGCCGTATTGGCTGGGTTTATGCAGTTCAGGGACTATCCTTTGATATTCGTGCCGGCGAGACGTTAGCAGTGGTAGGTGAGTCTGGCTGTGGTAAAACCACTACATTGCTTGAGGTAATGGGGTTAGCTCCTAGTAAGACTCATAGCATTGAACTTGGCGGTATGAAGGTTAATGAGCACCGTGGCAAAGCTAGTAAGAAGATGCGTGAGCAGATTCAAATGGTTTTCCAAGATCCTATGGGTGCTTTGGATCCGCGCTTGACGGTGTATGACATTATTGCCGAACCGCTACATTCCTTTAACTATCCCAAGGACAAGATTGATGACCGCGTCGAAGAATTGATGGCGTTAGTTGGTCTTGATCCAATGCACGTAGACCGATTCCCCGGACACTTCTCCGGTGGACAGCGGCAGCGTATTGGTATTGCGCGAGCCTTAGCTACTAGTCCTAAACTGATTGCTTTGGACGAGCCAGTGTCTGCTTTGGATGTTTCGATTCAAGCCGGTGTTATCAACCTGCTTGATGAGTTAAAGGCAAAGCTAGGGTTGTCATATCTCTTCATCGCCCATGACTTGTCTGTAATCCGACATATTTCTGACCGGGTAGCTGTCATGTATTTGGGGCGCTTTGTTGAAGTTGGATCAGTCAATGATGTTTTCGATAATCCGATGCATCCCTACACCCAAGCTCTGCTGTCGGCTATTCCAGTTCCAGATCCAGATGTGGAGCGCAACCGTAAGCGTATTGTACTAAAGGGGGACCTGCCTTCACCTACCGATAGAAATGAGGCATGTCCGTTCCGGACTCGTTGCCCCAAATTCTTGACCTTGGACGAAGCTGGGCAGGAACGATGCAATACCGAAAGTCCACAGCTGCGACTAGTTGGGGTCGGAGATCACGCTAGAGCGTGTCACTGGCAGTAGTAAAAGCTAACTAAAACCAGTAAGTAGCTAAGGGGGCGGTTCTCGGGAAAGAGATCCGCCCCCTATGTCGCTAGCAGCAAAGAAGAATGTTTAGTTTTGGTTACGATTATTAAAAAACTCTTCCTACTAGGTGATTTGTTCCATAGTCTTATCTTAAAGGGCAAGCCATGCGGCAAGAGCCGCGAGTCTTTTAAGCGAAGGATGGACATGAAGGCTTATACAAAAGGAGCGCTCGCTACTGTAGCGGCACTCACGCTCACACTTTCAGCGTGTGGCGGCGGAAACAAGGCTGGCAATGACGCCAGCGGTAAAGAAAAGGTCTCTAATAAGGCGGCTCTGGTTTCCTGGAATCCGCAGCCACGCGAAAAGCTTCAAGATGGCGGTAATCTAACTACTTCTATCACCCAGATTCCGATTAACTTCAACTCTTGGTCAGCTTCGAGTGATGCATACACTGGAACTATCGCAGGTTGGTACAACCCTAGTTTTTCCTACTTCACACCAGAAGGTGAATACAAAGTAGATAAAAACTACTTTGTAGAAGAACCAAAAGAAGAAATAAAAGACGGTAAAACCGTTATTACCTACAAGATGCATCCCAAAGCTGTTTTTAATGATGGCACCCCCATTGATATCACTGCTTTTGAAGCTGCTTGGAAAGCTTGCGGTGAGGTAACTCCTGCAGATTACTCTTGTAACTCAACCGATGGTTACAACAAGATTGAATCGATCAAGGCCGGCGCTGACAATAAAGAGATCATTGTTACCTTCAAGCAGATATTCCCTTGGTATCAGTCAGTATTTGGTGGAGTTTTACACCCTAAGGCTCTTGACAAAGATGTCTTCGCTACCGGGTTTGAGAATAATCCGCATCCAGAGTGGGGCGCAGGTCCATTCAAGATTGAAAAAATGGATGCCAAAGAGGGTATTGCTACTTTCGTTCCTAACGAAAAGTGGTGGGGCGATGCTCCCAAACTTTCGAAGCGTACCTTCTTAGTTCGTTCTTCAAATGCTGAAATTCAAGCATTCCTCAATGGTGAGATTGACGTTGCCGATGCTGGCACTAAGGACAAGCTTGCTAAAATAAAAGATATGCAGGGCATTGAAGTTCGGCGAGGAAATGAACCCAGTAGCAGACTATTGACGCTCAATTCAAGCTCATCATTCTTAGGTGATGTTAAGGTTCGTGAAGCTATTGTTCGGTCGATCGACCGCAAGGTTTACGCTGATATTATCTTCCAGGGCTTGGATTACACTGAGGATCCCTCGGGTTCTTTCGTACTGTATCCTTGGCAAAAGGGTTACAAAGACTCTTTCTCTGAGATCGCTAAATTTGATCCAGAACAGTCCAACAAGCTACTTGAAGGAGCTGGCTGGATTAAGTCTGGTGATTACCGTACTAAAGACGGCAAAACTCTAGAACTTACGTTGCCATACTTTGGAGATAGCCCAGTAGTGAAGGCACGTTCAGTTGCTGTGCAAGAAATGCTAAAGAAAATCGGAATCAAGTTAAACTTGGAAAATCCACCTTCCTCAGACTTCAACAAGGTTATTAACGAGAAGAAGTGGGATCTTATGCTTTCTGGCTTCCAGTCCGGCAGTCCATACGGTGTAGCGTTCTTCTGCCAAATTTACTGCACGACAGAAACATCTGGCTCAACTCTTAACAAGTCCGGAACTGGAACCAAAGAACTTGATGCCAAGATCAAGGAAATGGAAAAGCTTACTAGCAGAGATGAGCAGATTGCTAGGGCCAATGAGCTTGAGGGCGAGATGCTAAAGACTTTTGGTATCATGCCAATTGCTAATGGTCCAGTTATCTATGCTTCTAAGAAGGGTCTTGCTAACCAAGGTGCTTCAGTATTTGGCAGCGTCCCGATTCAGGACATCGGCTGGGAAAAGACTGCAAACTAGTTACTAGTTTGTGACTTAGCAATCCGAAATTATCAGGTGTGGCTCTCATTCTCACAAGGGAATGGGAGCCACATCTGCGTCTCATGAACTTAATACGGTAAAGAGATAGCAAAAGACTCCAATAACTACTATTGGGGCTCTAGGATAAGGGAGTGACTGTTCTGCCCACCCATCTTTCAACTCGGCCCCTAGCTGAGCGGCTTCGCAATCCCATGCCGTTAGATGCTGTAAAAGCTTGGATTATTGCGGCAGCGCTAACAGCGTTGGCATTTGTTATGCGACTGCTTCATCTGGGTAGAACAAATACTTTGATGTTCGATGAGACCTACTATGCAAAAGATGCTTGGGCATTATTGCACGGTGGTTACGAACGTGAATGGGGTAGTGATGCCAACGATAAAATCCTGCAAGGTATCGTCGAGCTTCCCGAAAAAGCATCTTTCATCGTGCACCCACCCGTCGGAAAGTGGCTGATAGCTGCTGGAGAAGCACTATTTGGATTCAATAGCTTTGGCTGGCGGATATCTGCCTGCGTACTAGGCTCCCTCATGATTGGGCTAGTCGTACTATTAGCGCGACGTCTCACCCGCTCCACACTAATTGGAGCTATTGCGGGGTTACTGCTAACTTTCGACGGTCTCCACTTCACCATGTCTCGGATCGCGTTACTAGATATTTTTCAAGCATTCTTCTTGGTGCTGAGTGTGCTACTCATGCTAAATGATCGAGATTGGTTTCGCGATCGCCTTGCCGCTCATTTAGAGAGCCAAAAATTAGCGGATCTAGGCGGTTCCTTTGGCCCGACACTGCTATGGCGGCCATGGCGGTTAGCAGCCGGAATAGTCTTCGGACTAGCAATCGGAACTAAATGGAACTCAGCCATGTTGTTGGCGGTAATGTGTGTGCTGACTCTCTGGTGGGATTTGAGCGCTCGACGCCTTGCCGGAGCTGGAAAAGCAGCATGGAGCGGTATTATCCGCGATGGAGTACCAGCATTCATTTGGCAAGTAGTTATTGCTTTTATTACTTACGTGGCTACGTGGTCTGGCTGGCTGTTGAGCGCTGATGGCTGGGATCGTCAGTGGGGACTGCAAAACCCTGACAATATTTGGGTTAAATTACTCGGTTCTCCGCTTGGATCGCTGGTTCACTATCACAAAGAAATCTCTGATTTCCATAATGGTGATTTCATTAAAAGTGCCACCCACGTCTATGAAGCGCACCCGGCGGGGTGGCTTGTGATGGCTCGCACCATTGGTATCGATGCAGTGAACGATATTCAGCCAGGAACAGATGGCTGTCCTAGCGGTGGCGATACTTGTATGCGAGTCATCAACGGTATGGGAACCCCATTGCTGTGGTGGGCTGCTGCAGCTGCACTAATCGCCGCTATCTTTTTCTGGATTGCGCATCGCGACTGGCGTTTCAGCTTGCCAGTATGTGCAGCGTTAGCCACTTATCTACCGTGGTTTAATTTCACAGAACGACCGCTATTCTTCTTCTACGCCATCACGATTATCCCCTTCACCACTATTGGATTAGCGATGGTACTGGGAAAGATATTGGGGCCTGCTCCTAGCGATTCAGAATATGATCCCCAACGTCGTCAAAAAGGCGCAATTATAGTGGGGCTGCTGATAGCACTCATTATTTTGAACTTCGCGTTTATCTACCCAGTTCTTACCGATGCTCTCATGACTAGAGGACAATGGTCCTTACGCATGTGGTTTGCAGGATGGATCTAAAACCTATGACTGATGGACTTCTCATCCTTGCTGGAACTCCTATCGGAGACGTTAAAGATGCCTCAACAGCACTAATCACAGCACTGATAACAGCTGATGTGATTGCAGCTGAAGATACTCGCCGTCTCAAAGATTTATTACGTCGTCTCGACATCACAACAGCTGCCCGAATCGTCTCCTATTTTGATGGTAACGAGGCAGCTAGAGTCGATGAATTATTGACCGCCCTCAATAACGGTGCCCGCGTCGTCGTCGCCACTGATGCTGGAATGCCTAGCGTTTCTGATCCGGGATACCGAATCACCGCCGCAGCTATAGCTGCCGGAATCCGAGTAACAGCAGTTCCTGGTCCTAGCGCAGTGCTTACTGCTCTTGCACTATCAGGATTGCCGTGCGATCGATTCTGCTTTGAAGGATTTTTGCCGCGTAAAAAAGGTGAACGACGAACTGTTCTTGCCGAATTAGCGACGGAAAAACGTACGATGGTGTGGTTTGAAGCTCCGCACCGGTTAGCAGAACTTCTTGCAGATGCAGCAGATGTGCTGGGGGCGCGGCGTCGAGCAGCAGTGTGTCGAGAATTAACTAAAACCTATGAGGAAGTTCGGCGAGGTACCCTCAGCGAGTTAGCCAAATGGGCTGCTGCAGGAGTTCGGGGCGAAATCTCGGTTGTGGTGGAAGGTTTTGCTGGAGCGCAACTGAGCCTAGATGGGGGAGTAACGCTAGTCGCCGAACAAGTAGCAGCCGGGATTACCTTCAAAACAGCGGTTGCCGATATAGCGGCGGCTCATGGACTGGTAAGAAAAGAGCTTTATCAAGCAGCCCTTTCTGCACGAAGCCGGCAAGGAAAACCAGCATGATTAGCCTTCAAGAATTAGGGTTGCCGTTACTGCCAGAAAAGTTACCGCGACCTATTATTGATTCTCATACCCACCTTGATGCTACCCAAGAAATGTCGGGGCTAACCCCAGCCGTAGCTCTTGATCTGGCCGCACAGATTGGTGCTACCGCAGTAGTACAAGTGGGTTGCGATGCTGAAGATTCTACTTGGGCAGTAGCTTGTGCGAACCGTTTCGAAAATGTTGTTGCTTCTGTTGCATTGCACCCCAATGAGGTTGCACGATACCGTGAACGAACAGCTGCAGGTCTAGCAACTATTGAAAAACTTCTTGCTGAAGGTGGCGAAAAAGTTAGAGCGGTAGGGGAGACTGGGTTGGACTACTTCCGCACCACCGATAAAGCCGCCCAAGAACTCCAAAAAGATAGTTTTCGAGCCCATATTGCATTAGCTAAAACCTACGATCGTACGTTGGTTATTCATGATCGAGATGCTCACCAAGACATTGCAGATCTTCTTGACGAAGAAGGCTGGCCCGCTCGAGTGGTTTTTCACTGCTTCTCAGCAGACGCCGCTTATGCGCAACGCGTACTAGCTAACGGAGCCTGGTTATCATTTCCTGGAACTGTAACGTATAAAGCTAATGAGGCATTACGGGAAGCTCTAGACATCACCCCGCGTCATAAAATATTGGTAGAAACAGATGCCCCCTACTTGACGCCAATTCCAGCAAGAGGAAAACCAAACGCTAGCTACTTACTGCCACACACAGTTCGATTCATGGCAGAGCGGTTACAGCGGGATTTGGCAACTTTATGTGACGACCTGTGGAACAATGCTGAAGCTGCCTTTGGTGGCCCATGGTGCCAGCGAAAGGAAAAGTGATCGATGTGAAGGGACTGCTTGATCCGTCGTCAGTAAGGAAACTTGCTGCTCAGATAGGTCTACGCCCCACCAAACAGCGTGGGCAAAACTTTGTTATTGACGCTAATACTGTTCGCCGACTAGTGACAACAGCAGAACTTAAATCTGATGATGTAGTACTAGAAATTGGTCCAGGACTAGGGTCGCTCACGTTAGGTTTGCTGGAGGCTGGGCATGAGGTGACAGTCGTCGAAATTGAAGAAACTCTTGCTACTCAACTACCGATTACCGTGGCAGAACGGCTACCTGGTGCACAAGAGCGGCTGCGTGTTGTACATTCTGATGCGCTGGAAGTAACTGAATTGCCGGGGCCTGCCCCGACGGCATTAGTAGCTAATCTGCCCTATAACGTCTCAGTTCCAGTGATCTTACATTTGATGGAAACTTTCCCAAGTCTGCAACACGGGCTAGTGATGGTGCAGGCAGAAGTAGCAGATCGTCTAGTGGCTGGGCCGGGATCTCGTACTTACGGAGTTCCTAGCGCTAAATTGGCTTGGTGGGCGCAAGCTACCCGCGCTGGTTCGGTAGGTCCTAAAGTTTTCTGGCCTGAGCCTAATGTTGATTCTGGGTTGGTGCGTATGATTCGTCGGCCAGCTCCAGAAACTACAGCTTCTCGCCAAGAAGTATTTGCTGTCATCGATGCTGCTTTTGCTCAACGTCGCAAAATGCTACGGGCGGCATTATCTAGCCAATGCGGATCGAGCGCGGCTGCTGAAGAAATGTTGTTAGCAGCAGGAGTTGATCCTACGGCTCGCGGTGAAGTTCTTGATGTTGCTGATTTTGCCAAAATTGCTGAACAAGTATCTTTTTCCCCACGACGTCCCTAGATTTAGATAGGTTTAGCGGCATGAGTTCGGCAATGGTTGATGCAGACACAGTACGAGTCAAAGTCCCCGCCAAAATCAATCTTGGCCTGGCAGTAGCTGCCGTAGGTGACGACGGTTACCACCAACTAACAAGTGTTTTTCAAGCGGTGGGGCTTTACGAAGATATCGTTGCAGAATGGGGATCTCCTGGTGAAATAAGCGTGGTAATGAGAGGTGCCGGAGCCGAAAATCTCCCAGTCGACGCTACAAACCTTGCAGTTAAAGCTGCCAGCTTATTAAGAGAACGATTCGGTGGAGACTATAAAGAAGAACTAGGGGTACGCCTTTCTATCGTCAAAGATATTCCGATTGCTGGCGGTATGGCAGGGGGGTCTGCTGATGCTGCGGGTGCTCTGTTGGCATGTTCAGTGTTATGGGATCTTGATACCAGCCCCGATGATTTGATGACCTTGGGCGCTGAACTGGGTGCTGATGTTCCGTTCTGCTTACTAGGGGGAACTGCGTTAGGTACTGGTAGAGGAGATCAGCTTGTTCCGATTCTGTCGCGGGGAACCTATCACTGGGTGGTGGCAGTTGCTGAGGAAGGGCTATCGACACCAGCGGTTTATCGTAGATTCGACGAGTTGGTTACAGAAGGAAAAATTATTCCGCAGCTGGAACTAGAAGACGAACTATTGCGAGCATTGGCGTCAGGAGATTCTGCTCGGGTAGGAAGCTCACTCCGTAACGATTTGCAACAACCGGCACTTGATCTACGCCCAGAGTTGGCAGAACTGCTGGCAGTAGGAACAGCTGCGGGGGCGCTGGGAGCCTTAGTATCAGGTTCTGGTCCTACCTGCGTTTTCTTAGCTAACGATGAGGCGGCAGCCATCAATTTAGCAACTGTGGTGCGTACTACTGGAATGTGCCGTATCGTTCGATGCGTAACTGGTCCGGTTTCGGGCGCTCGGTTGATGTCTTAGGAGTTTCTCGATGAATAGTCATGATGAAGTCGATGAAATTCAGCGTGCTTGGCAAACAGTACGACCAGATCTTGATTGGACACCGCTAGCAGTATGGTCGCGGTTACATCGGCTTGCTGCGTTGCTAGAAAATGAACGACGGAAAGCTTTTAGCGCTCATCAGCTAGAAACGTGGGAGTTTGATGTACTGGCGGCGCTACGTCGAGCAGGTGCACCATTTAGGTTGACTCCGGGACAATTAGTTGAGCAAACTCATGTGACCTCGGGGACTATGACTAACCGTATTGATCGGCTAGAAAGTAGATCGTTAGTGGAGCGTCACCCAAACCCTATCGATGGGCGAGGGACTTTAGTGGAACTTACCGCAGCAGGAAAAGAATCTGTTGACGCGGCAATCACTGATTTAGTGCAAGTTGAGCGAGCAATGGGCAAACCGCTGAATGACCAAGAGTCAGCAAAACTAGCAGAGCTACTTGCTCGGATAATGGCCACGCGACAATAACTGTTAGCTGGATGCTGCTCTACGTGCGCAAGAAGGTGTGTCTGGATTCCATAATTTAGGATCTGATTGAAGCCCGCGCATGCCATACCAAATAAAATTTACGAGGTGAGCGGCAACATCCTTTTTAGACATGGTGGGAGTATCTAGCCACCATTGTCCAGTGACCGCTATTGTTCCGACCAATGCTTGGGCGTAGATAGGGGCAGTGCCTGGATCTAAATTAGTATTTTCAAATTGCTCTATTAAAAGATCTTCAGCTTGTGAAGCAACATCAGAAATAATGCTGGCAAAAGATCCAG
Organism: Propionibacteriaceae bacterium; assembly: GCA_051654905.1. Taxonomy (GTDB): domain Bacteria; phylum Actinomycetota; class Actinomycetes; order Propionibacteriales; family Propionibacteriaceae; genus JBOFIQ01. The sequence continues at coordinate 65,074 of JBOFYY010000158.1, read as the reverse complement.
TAGGGTTTCCAGAACCAGCATCTCGGGCAATGATTCTAAAACCATCGGGTCGCTGCTCAATATAGTCCAGTAACGCAAGAGTTCCTTGTTCTATCAGCTGGCGGGCTGGAGTATTTGAAGGTGTTAATGAGCCTCGGATAGCTTCGGAAAGAAGCATGACTTCGCGATCCACTACAACAGCATAAAGACCTTCTTTTCCGCCAAAATGTTCGTAAACAATCGGTTTGCTAACGTCTGCTGTCGCCGCAATTTCTTCAACGGAAGTTCCCTCGAAACCTTTTAATGCAAAAAGTTTGCGTGCTACATCGATCAGCTGTTCGCGACGTTGGGCAGCTGACATCCGCACTCGTCCTCGGTGGGCGCTCTCGTTCAAGCTCATGAAGTGATTCTGCCATGTCTAGTTGTTGTTCGCGAGACCTAAAGATGCGCGCGAGATGGATTACCAGTAAGCTAGGTCGTAGCTGGTGACAGCTATTCCCCGGTTGGTCTGTTGGTAGGGCCCGCCTGACTTTGAATCAGGATTGAGCGACGTAGGTTCAATTCCTACCCGGGGAGCGGACCTCGCAGAAAGGAACGCCGATGACTGCAGGTGGAGTTTCCGCCGTCATCGTGCTCGCAGCCGGTGGTGGCACGCGCATGAAGTCGACTAAGTCCAAATTACTTCACGAAGTATCGGGTCGCCCGATGCTGACGTGGGCGGTTGAAGCAGCTGATGCTCTTAACCCAGATAATGTTGTGGTGGTTGTCGGGCACCAGCGAGAACAAGTTTTGGCGCATTTGGATCAGGTAGCACCGCATGTTGCTACGGCTGTCCAAGAAGAACAAAAAGGTACTGGACATGCAGTGGCATGTGGACTAGCCGATTTAGTTGATGGCGACGGTGAGGTTGTCGTCACTTATGGCGATGTTCCAATGCTGACAGCAGAAACGCTACATGATCTAGTAGCAGCTCATCGCGTCGAGAAAGCTGCGGTTACAGTTTTGACCGCTGAGCTAGAAAATCCTTATGGCTACGGTCGTATCGTGCGCGACATCGATGGTTGCGTGGCACGCATTGTCGAGCAGAAAGACGCCGATGAAGCGACCGCAGAAATTTGTGAAATTAACTCAGGTATCTACGTTTTTGACGCTGCTGTTTTGCGTAACGGTATTGGCAAACTTCGTTCCGATAATGCTCAAGGCGAGTACTATCTCACCGATATGATCTCAATTGCTCGGCAAGATGGCGGTCGGGTTGCGGGCTATCTGACAGAAGATCTATGGCAGACCGAAGGCGTAAATGATCGCGTTCAGCTGGCTGCGATGAACAAAGAGATGAACCGTCGTATCACACAACGTTGGATGCGAGAAGGCGTTACGATTCTTGACCCAGCAACTACGTGGATCCACGCATCGGTGCAGTTAGCAGCAGACGTAACTTTGCTACCGGGGACGATGCTAGAAGGCGCTACGCAGATTGCTGCAGGTGCAGTTGTCGGCCCAGACACTACACTTACCGACTGCCAGGTGGGAGAAGGTGCTCGTATCATACGGTCAGTTGGGCAAGGGGCAATTATTGGGGCTCGCGCCAATGTGGGGCCATTTGCGTATCTACGTCAAGGAACTCAGCTTGGCGAATCTGGGAAGATCGGTACTTTCGTAGAGACGAAGAACACCGTTATTGCTCCAGGGGCTAAGGTGCCGCATTTATGCTATGCCGGGGATGCCATCATTGATGAAGGCGCCAACATTGGTGCTGGAACAATTTTTGCTAATTACGACGGTGCCAATAAGTGGAAGACCCATGTTGGGAAGAATAGTTTTATTGGCTCAAACTCAGTACTTGTAGGTCCAGTTGATATTGCTGACGGCTCTTTCGTAGCAGCAGGCAGCGCCATAACCGATGATGTTGCCCCCGGTGGTCTTGCCATAGCAAGAGGTCGGCAGCGTAATGTTGAAGGTTGGGTAGCTGACCGTAAACCTGACACCAAGTGGGACGAAGTAGCTAAAGCTGCTTCGGGAGATATTCATCCAGCTGTCCAAGCGGACCGCGATAAGCAATCTGACATGAATAATGAGGAGAAGAAGTGAGCGGCGTCACTCGTCCCAATGATAAGCACCTGATGCTCTTTTCGGGTCGCGCCTATCCTGAGTTAGCTCAGGAAGTAGCTGAAGTTTTGGGAGTTGATATCGTTCCTACCCGCGCTTTGGCCTATGCCAATTCAGAGATTTATGTGCGGTTCGAGGAATCAGTTCGTGGCTCGGATGCTTTTGTGATTCAAGCTCATGCTGCACCAGTCAATGAGTGGCTTATGGAGCAGCTCATTATGATTGATGCTCTGAAGCGCGCCTCAGCTAAGCGAATCACCGCGGTATCTCCGTTCTACCCCTACGCGCGTCAAGACAAGAAACATATTGGACGAGAACCGATTTCAGCCCGTCTAGTAGCAGATCTATACAAAGCTGCTGGCGCTCATCGCATCATGTCCATTGATTTACACGCAGCTCAGATCCAAGGTTTCTTCGACGGCCCGGTTGATCACTTGTGGTCGCTTCCGGTGCTGGCTGACTACGTAGCTGAGCGTTATCCGTGTGAAGATCTGGTAGTGGTATCACCAGATGCTGGCCGAGTACGTCTTGCCGATATGTGGACAGATCGTCTGGGCTGTAGCTTGGCGATCATTCACAAGCGTCGAGACCCGAATAAGGCCAACACTGTGGAAGTTAGTGAAGTTGTTGGTGATGTTAAAGGCAAGATTTGTTTGCTGGTCGATGACATGATTGATACCGGTGGCACTATTTGTTTAGCAGCACAGGCTCTTAAAGATATGGGTGCTAAATCTGTTATTGCTGCAGCTACTCACCCAGTTCTTTCCGGGCCAGCTATTCAGCGGTTGCACGATTCTGCTTTTGAAGAAGTCATCGTCACTAATACGTTGCCTACTTCTGAAGCGCAATCCAAGCTAGATAAGCTAACGGTTCTTTCTATTGCTCCACTGATCGCTAAGGCAATTCAGGCAGTATTTGTCGACGGGTCAGTAACTGAACTTTTTGATGGTGTTAGCTAACAATCCATAACTTCATACAGTGGTCTAGGCTCTAACGAGTCTAGACCACTGTTGTATCTGGGTTAGACACTATTCGATAGGCACGTTAGACTAGGTGAGCTAGCCCGGCGAGGGACTGAAAAGTCCGTTATCGACGGGATAAATCCTCCCTGGCTGGTATCCACAGTTTCTAGGTAGAAGGAGATGATAACTATGAGCGAAGTAAAGCTTTCAGCCGTGGCTCGTGAAGATTTCGGTAAGGGCGCTGCCCGTCGTCTACGTCGTGATGGACAGGTTCCTGCTGTTGTTTACGGTGCCGGCATGGAGCCCATGCACATTGCGCTTCCGCATCACGACACCCTGCTTGCGCTACGCAAGGCTGGCGTCGTACTGACCATCGAGATTGAGGGCGGCAAGACCATCGTTGCTACCCCCAAGCAGATTCAGCGCGACCCGATCAAGGGTTTCATAGAGCATGTTGACCTCATGATCGCCAAGTAAGGCGAAAGTATCTGAGGTATCAATAATGCCTGCAACATGGCTAGTGGTCGGGCTCGGTAATCCGGGCCCGACCTACTCATATAACCGGCACAATGTTGGTTATATGGTGGTTGATGAGATTGCGCGTCGGGCGCAAAGTAGTTTTTCGGTTCCGAAAGGAATACGTGCTGAGGTAGCTACTACCCGACTAGCTGCTACTGGCTGGGGAGGTATCGGTGCTGACGCCGACCGCGTCGCATTGATGAAATCTCGCTCCTATATGAATGAGTCTGGCGGCCCAGTATCTAGCGTCATGAAATATGTGGGAGCTGATCCAGAACACCTCATCGTGATTCACGACGAACTGGATATTGATTTTTCGATGCTACGGCTTAAGCGCGGTGGCGGCGACAATGGTCACAACGGGTTGAAATCTATTCGTGCCAGTATCGCAACTGGTGACTTTTTCCGTATCCGAGTAGGAATTGGCCGTCCACCCGGTCAGATGGCGGTAGCTGATTTCGTGCTACAAAACTTTGCTAACAGCTTACGAGAAGAACTAGCGCTGAATGTAGCTAATGCGGCAGATGCCGTAGCAGACTTGATCGCTGGCGGACTGCCCTTCGCACAGAACCGTCACAATACCTAGGCCCTTAGCTTTCGTTGCGGTAATAAGGGTAATTAGCCTGCTGTGGTGGCGTACTAGGAGCGTATGGGTAAAAATTAGCTTGCTGCGATGTGGCAGGATACTGAGGCTGCGCTACAGGATACTGGGGCTGCGATGCGACAGGGTACGGGTAGCCAACTGATTGCGGCATAATAGTAGGGGTAAGAGGTGCCCCAACCAGACCGCTAATAACATGATCTGCTGCCATTCGCTGACCAATGACGTAGTTCATTAGCTCTTGGTGTTCGGAGAGTCGCTGTGCTGTGACTTCACCGCGATCAAGGCGCTGACGTAGGAAAGCTAGTTCAGTCAAAGCATCTATCCAACGTGCGAGCGCGTGCGCACCAGCTTTTCCTGATGGCAGCATCTGAGCCTGCTTAATGCGTAGCCGACGATTATCGAGATTGCTAAACCATGCCGCCTCAGCTGGGCTAAGCAGATTTTGTCTTACTAATGTTGGGAGCTGACTTTGTAAAGCAACTCCTTCAGCTTTGCGACTATTGATTGCTACTATGACCGCTAGTACAAAAAGAGGAACCATTATTAAGAAATAAACTGATATGAAAACTCCAAACCCAAATGATGCAGAGCCATTCCAAGTTCCGTGGCAAGCCATGGCCAGAAGTAAACCGCTTAAGGCGTACAAGTACCGAGTTGTACCGGTTTTTTTGCGAGCTAGATATAGACCAAAAGCCGTCGTTGATGTAAAGAGCGGATGAGCAAAAATCCCCATAAACAGTCTTATTACAATCATGAAAGCTGTACCAAGGAAACTTTCAGCACGAGAAAAATAGAGTAGATCTTCAACATAGGCAAAACCTAGCCCGACGAACCCGGCATAGACCATGTAATCAACTAGAGAGTTCATTTCATGTCGTCGGATTGTTAATACCATCAGAAATAGTAGCGAGCCTTTGCCGAGCTCTTCGGCGATAGGAGCCTGAATAACAGCCATAGCAAATTCGTCAGGAAGTAAACCTACAGCTCCCTCAAATATCTGGACAAGTATCGCAAAGCCAGTCGCGATACCACCACCCCAGAGGAATGCTAAAACTAGATTTAGCCATGGTTCTGGTTCCCAGCGGTCAAGCCAGATATAACAAAATGAAGCAATAGCTAGAAAAACTGTGCAAGGCAGAATCCCTAACAGAAAACCTACGATGCCATTGCCAAGCGCATGTACGGTGAGTAAACCTGATAGCACTCCTGCCACAACAAGCAAAACCATACTAGAGATAAGTTTTTTATTGCGGTCAGCCGCAGGCGGTCGCCAGCCAGGAATTGGTTGCGCTACCTGATTCTGGTGAGGGAATGATGATTCCGACGAAGTGATACCTACCTGAGGTAATCCGGGCTGGGGGATCTGTGGCAAAGTCACATAAGTGATAATACGGGGCTTGTCAGGTCACTCGCTGCTATTTCACACGGTAAGTTTAGATATGTGAGCCATCCCAGCCTAGTTAATATCCTTGCGAATGATTCTCGTGTAGCAGCAGCATTGAGCGATGCTAGGCGTCGTTCTCAAGTGGCATTGGATCTGACTTCCCCAGCAGCATTACGTCCACTATTAGTTGCGGCGCTATCGCAAGAATCAACGCGTCCGATTCTGCTTGTGATGTCAACATATCGCGAAGCAGAAGCTCTTACCGATGAACTTTCTTCGTTGATGGGCGAAGATGCTGTCGCATACTATCCAGCATGGGAAACCTTGCCACATGAAAGACTTTCGCCACGTTCTGACACCGTAGGAAAACGGTTAGCAGTACTACGACGACTGGCAGGTACTGACACTATCGCGGCACCACGTATCGTCGTAGCGCCAGTTAGGTCAGTGTTGCAGCCACAAGTTAAAGGGTTGGCGCAGCTACGTCCAGTGCAGCTAGTGCAGGGACAAGAATATGACATTGCTGAGTTAGCCCGCGATCTTGTTGATGCGGCATATACCCGAGTGGATTTAGTAGAGCGACGCGGGGAGTTTGCAGTACGTGGCGGCATCGTCGATGTTTTCCCGCCGACTTTAGAACATCCAGTACGTATCGATTTCTTCGGTGATGTCATTGAAGAAATAGCTAGCTTTACAGTTGCCGATCAACGTTCTACCTCCGAATTACTGACTGAAGTAGTAGCCACTCCTTGTCGAGAACTACTCCTAACCTCTGTAGTGCGACAGCGGGCTGAGTCGTTAATTACCGACCACCCAGAGCTTTCTGAAATGCTAGAGCGGATTGCTGCCGGTCATGCTGTAGACGGCATGGAAGCGCTAGCTCCGGCGCTCGTCGACGGCATGGAATTACTAGTTGATGTGATGCCTAGTGACACATTAGTAATGGTTGCTGATCCAGAATTAGTACGTTCGCGCGCAATAGATTTAGTGGCAACAAGCAAAGAGTTCCTGCGAGCATCTTGGGCGGCAGCAGCTGCTGGAGGTAAAGCTCCAATTGACCTAGGCTCTGCTGCTTATCGCAGCTTAGCTGACGTAAGAGCTCATGCTTTAGAACGAGGAATGGGTTGGTGGACGTTATCGCCTTTTAACTCGGGGACTGTTGAAGAACAGCCCGACGAAGATCTTGGCGCTGGCGTAGATTCGTACACCATCGTCGCTGAACCTGCTCCGACTTGGCGCGGTGACGTAGCAGCCGCGGTAGCGCAAATCCGACAATTCCTAGCTGATAACTGGCGAGTAGTGCTCAGCGTCGAAGGCCATGGGCTGGGGAAACGATTAGCAGAAGTACTGCGAGAGCACGATGTTTCAGTAACGATTGAAGAATCCCTACTGGCAGAACCAGCCGCAGGCGTAGTAACTATTGTTACTGCACAACTTCGTCACGGAGTATTGGTTCCCGATATCAAATTAGCGCTGCTAACAGCAGGTGATCTAGCTGGTGCCCAAGCTGCAGATAAGGCAGATCGACGAATGCCCACTCGTCGTAAAAAGCAGATTGATCCGCTGGAACTTACCCCAGGTGATCCCGTTGTACACGAATCCCATGGGGTGGGACGATACATCGAAATGGTGCAGCGAACTGTTGCGAATGCCACCCGAGATTATCTAGTTGTGCAATACGCTAGCTCCAAGCGGGGACAGCCTGGCGATATGCTTTATGTGCCGATGGATCAACTAGATCTAGTGACTCGTTATGTTGGTGGTGAAGCCCCAACCTTAGATAAATTGGGTGGCTCGGACTGGAATAAACGTAAAACTCGCGCTAAAAAAGCTGTCAAAGAAATTGCGGCTGAACTCATCAAACTATATGCAGCACGTCAGGCCTCAAAAGGGCACGCATTTAGCCCAGATACAGTTTGGCAGCGCGAACTAGAAGACGCTTTCTCATATGTAGAAACTCCCGATCAGCTCGCCTGTATCGATGAAGTTAAACAAGACATGGAACAGATCGTTCCGATGGATCGATTGATTTGTGGCGATGTCGGTTATGGAAAAACCGAGATCGCGGTACGAGCAGCGTTCAAAGCAGTGCAAGATGGTAAACAAGTAGCTGTTCTGGTTCCTACTACTTTGTTGGTGCAGCAGCATTGGAATACTTTCGCTGAACGTTATTCGGGTTTTCCGGTGACAGTAGCTAAAATGTCGCGATTCCAAAGTGATGCCGAGATAACCAAAGTTAAAGATGGTATTCGCAGTGGAGCAGTAGATGTTGCCATTGGCACTCACCGATTACTTTCTAAAGAGATTGGGTTTAAAGATTTAGGTTTAGTGATCATCGACGAAGAACAACGTTTCGGCGTCGAACATAAAGAAGCGCTGAAACAGCTACGACTAAATGTCGATGTGTTAGCGATGTCAGCTACTCCAATCCCGCGTACTCTCGAAATGGCAATTACTGGGATCCGCGAGATGTCAGTCATAGCGACGCCGCCCGAAGAACGTCACCCAGTATTAACTTTTGCTGGACCCTACGATGACGGACAAGTAACCGCTGCAATTCGTAGAGAACTAGCGCGCGAGGGACAAGTTTTCTACGTCCATAACCGGGTACAATCTATTGAAAAAGCTGCGGCAAGAATCCGAGAGCTAGTTCCAGAAGCACGAGTTGTGACAGCTCATGGACAAATGAATGAACGCCAACTGGAACAAGTCATGGTGGATTTTTGGGAGCGCCGCGCAGATGTACTGGTTGCGACGACGATCGTCGAAGCGGGTCTAGATATTTCTACTGCAAATACACTCTTGATTGAACGCGCAGACCTGCTAGGGCTATCGCAATTACACCAGCTACGAGGCCGCGTCGGGCGTAGTAGAGAACGGGCTTATGCCTATTTCCTATACCCGCCAGAAAAGTCTTTGACGCAAACTGCTCACGACCGATTAGCTACTATGTCAGCCCATACCGATTTAGGGGCAGGCATGGCTATTGCTATGAAAGATCTAGAAATCCGAGGGGCTGGAAACCTCTTAGGTGGTGAGCAATCAGGACATATTGCTGATGTTGGTTTTGATCTTTACATTCGTTTAGTCGGCGAAGCTGTTACCCAGTTCCGAGACGGACCAGAAGTAGCAGTTGAAGCAGAAATGAAAGTTGAGCTTCCAGTAGATGCGCTACTACCTGCCACCTACGTCGAAAGTGAGCGATTGCGGCTGGAGATGTATAAACGGCTAGCGCAGGTACGCAGCGAAGCCGATATTGAAGCGGTAAGAGCCGAGCTTGCTGACCGCTACGGTACGCTCCCGCCGCAGGCAGAATCGCTCTTAGACGTTGCTCGTCTCCGAGTTTTTGCCCGCGAACATGGGGTGACTGACATCGTGACGCAAGGAAAGTTCATTCGCTTTGCTCCAGCAGAGCTGCCAGAATCTCGGCAGTTACGAGCACAGCGGCTCTATCCGGGAGTTGTTATCAAACCAGAACTCATATTGATCCCGGCACCTACGACTGCCCGTATTGGGGGGACAACGTTACGAGATCAGGAGATGCTGGATTGGGCGCATCAGGTGATCGAAGCGTTATTCCCGGTTGTAGTGACAGAGGGGTGAGCTAGGAAATAATCTGCCAGCTTTGAGATTTCTATCCTTGGAGCGACAAAAACTGGCACACTGAAAGAGTGACAGCATCGCGGGACATCGCGGTCTGGGTAATGAACGGAGTTAAACAATGGCACGCAAAATAGTTGTTGTGGGAGCTAAGACGGGTCTACATGCCCGCCCAGCATCGGTTATTGCTGATGCGGCAGGCGAGTATGACGAAGAGATTCTTCTCACGATTGAGGGCAGTGAGAAAGACGGTATTGATGCCGCTTCTAGCATGCTTATTATGACTTTGGGCGCTAAGCACGGAGATAAAATCATTGTCGAGTCTGATGACGAAGACGCGGTTGCTGAGATCGCCGCTTTGATCGAGAAAGATCTCGATTCCGAATAGAATCATGATCTCGTAGAAGCAATTTTACGAGAAAATTGTGGCCGCCCATCTGTAAAAGGTGAGCGGCCACAATGATGTTAAAAGGGTTTTACTTTTCTGGCTTAGCGTTCACAACAAAGACCGCAGTGCCAGTTTCGACCTTGCCAGCAGCAGCCTGAATCACGTCTCCGAATTTCTTCGGATTGGTGACAAGCACTGGCGTAATCAATGAGTAGCCAGCGGCTTCGATTACGGTGCGATCAAAACGAACTAGCGGAGTGCCAGCTTCGACACGATCTCCGGCATGTGCCAAAACTTCGAAGCCTTTACCTGCCAGCTGAACAGTATCGATACCGACGTGAATCAGTAGCTCGATGCCATTGTCGAGAGCCAAACCAAAAGCGTGACCACTTTCTTGAGCTACTACGACGGTGCCCGCCGCTGGGGCGAAGATCAGATCGCCAGTGGGATCGATGCCAATACCTTTACCGACAGTGCCGGCAGCAAATACTGGATCGGGAATGTCCGATAGTGCAACGACATTGCCAGAAACTGGAGCAGTTATCTGAGTGATAGCTCCAGACATCATGGCAGCTTTAACTGCTTTTGTTTTGGGAGCTGCTTCAGTAGCGGTAGCTACGGAAGCAGCAGCTGGTGCTACCGCGTCAGTTTTTGCCGCTACAGCTGATGTAGCTGAGTTAGCTAGGGCAGCTGCTTTAACTTCAGCTTTCTGCTCAGCGGTGCGGTAATCAAAAACGATGACCAGAATCATTGCAGTCAAGAAGGCAGCAAGAATAGCGATGGCGTAGAGCGGAATCGGGGAGAAAACCGGGATAGTTAGTAGCGAAGTGAATACGAAAGCACTCGTCTTCAGACCGCCACCGATACCGGTGATTAGACCGCCAACGAGACAGCCAGCCAACATGAGTGGGTAGATGCGCTTGTAGCGTAAGTGAATACCGTAGAGGGATGGCTCAGAAATACCGCCTAGCAGGCCAGCTACCAAAGCTCCCGAAGCAGTCTGGCGCATAGTTACGTCTTTATCTCGCATTGAGAGGAAAAGTACACCAGCAGTAGCACCAAAGCAGGCAAAGTTCCAAGAACCCATTGGTCCTTGAATGAAGTCATATCCCAACGTTTTGATGTTCATGAGCATGAGCGCGTTCAACGGCCAATGTAGACCCAGCGGCACTAAGAAGGGATAGAGCAGCGGAATCGCAATAGCGAAGACGATTGGCGCGTGAGTATTCATCCATGCCAAACCAGCTCCAATACCAGAACCGAGCCAAATTCCTAGGGGCCCGATCAGGAATGCTGTGAGCGGAATCATGATGACCATCGAAAGGAAGGGCACAAAAACCATCTGGATATTTTTGGGGAAAATCTTGGTTAATAGCTTGTAGAGCGGAGCTAAGATTGCCACCATAATCAGTGGTACGAAGACCTGGCCGCCGTAATCGTTGAGCTGCATTGGGAGCCCAAAGATTTGAGCGATGCAGGACTCTGTGTTCAAAGTAGCGTTCTTGCTACATACAGTTCCGGCGGCTTTAGACAAGCTCATGAAGTTTGGAGTCATGACTGCAGCCATGACCGCAGCTCCTGTCCACGGATCAATCTTCAGTTTCTTTGCTGCATTATATGCAACCATGATGGGTAAGAAGTAGAACACCGAACGCCACATAGCATCGACGAAAACCCAGCTAGCAGGCTTAGTTTCGGCGCGGAAATCCACAATCTTTAGGGCATCAAGTACTGCGGCAAAAGCAATGATGAGCGAAGCGCCCAGCAAAACTCCTAGCAGGGGACGGAATGAGTCCGAAAGATATTCAAAGAAGTTATCCAGCCAAGCGTATTTACCGCGAGGACCCTGAGCGCGAGCAGCGGCTTTTACATCATCGTCAGATCCAACAGCGCCGATCCCTTTCATCTCAGGAAGATTGCTGATTTCGCTGTAAATCGTAGCTACTGCGCCACCGATAACAACTTGGTAGCGATCACCAGATTGTGCTACTGCGCCCATGACGCCAGGAATGGATTCTAGAGTGGCCTTATCGACAATGCTGGCATCGCGCAGATTAAACCGTAACCGAGTGGCGCAATGAGTAAAACTATCGATATTTTGAGGGCCACCTAGTCCCGCGACGATGTCGCGTGCGGTGGTATCTACCATGGAAGGTACTCCTTCTTGTATATGCCTGATGGCGATATGCTATGTCGAACAAAACAACAAAGATTGATTCTAAGGTGTTCTTTGCTAAAAGTTTGCAAAAAAGACGATTATGGAAGCCCCGACAAATATTGGATTACAACGATCTGGTAATAGGGTGCGCAATAAAGTATTAAAACCTCCTACGATCAGTAGATCGAAGCACATCGAATCGAAGGGTATGAGCAGGGATGAGTATGGATGTCTTTGAGGTGACAGGTACGGGCGTCGTACCAGGTATCGCCTATGCGCCAGCAGCGTGGACTCGGGAACGCCCAGTGTTGCCTACTACTACACGAGTTGTTGTCGAAGAAGCGCGAGAAGCTGAAGCAGAGCGTTTCAAAGCAGCTTCAGCTCTGGTAGGAGAACGACTAGCAGAACGTGCTTCTCATGCTTCGGGCGTAGCTTCCAACGTGCTTGCTGCTACTTCGAAACTTGCAACAGACCGAGGTTGGATTCGAGCAGCTCTTAAGCTGATCAAAAATGGTGCTGCTGCTGAACAAGCAGTAGTGGATGCGACACAACAATTTGTGGAAGCATTTACCGCTGCTGGCGGGCTGATGGCCGAACGCGTTACAGACCTTCGTGACGTGCGTGACCGGGTTATGGCAGAACTGTTGGGCTTGCCAGAGCCGGGTGTGCCAACTCCTGATGAGCCAGTAATTTTGCTATCGGATGACCTTGCTCCTGCTGATACTGCTGGGCTGGATCCCAAGCTGATACGCGGTATTGTTACTCGCTTTGGTGGCCCTACTAGCCATACGTCAATCATTGCGCGTCAGCTAGGTATTCCTTGCGTGGTAGCTGCTGCAGATCTAGCAAGCATTCCAGAACATTCTCCGATCCTTCTTGATGGTGAATTAGGTCGGTTACAAATTGGTGGCGACGCTCATGAAGCAGAACAACTGGTAGTTGAAGATTCGCATCGACGAGAAGCTATCAGAACTTGGCGGGGTCCTGCGCAAACTGCTGACGGTGTTCCCGTTGACTTACTAGCCAATGTACAGGATGGGTCAGCTGCACGTACCGCAGCTGAAACATCTATGGCGCAGGGCGTAGGACTTTTCCGTACTGAATTGTGCTTCCTTTCTTCTCAAACTGAGCCAAGTGTCGAAGAGCAAGCGCGTATTTATGGTGAAGTTTATGCTGCTTTCCCCGGGAAAAAAGTTGTATTGCGTACGCTGGATGCTGGCTCAGATAAGCCAATTCCTTTCGCTAATACTATTAAAGAAGAAAACCCGGCATTGGGTGTGCGTGCTATTCGGTTGAGTCAGATTAATCCAGGACTGCTAGAACGGCAGCTAGACGCAGTAGCGCAAGCTGCCGATGATCAAGACGTTAGCGAACCATGGGTTATGGCTCCTATGGTGGCCACTATCGACGAAACTAAGGCTTTTGTTGAGCTATGCCGGGAACGAGGAATGCACCCGGGAATCATGGTTGAAGTTCCTTCAGTGGCGCTAATGGCAGAGCAGTTCCTTGCTGAGGTGGATTTCTTCTCTATCGGTACCAATGATCTTGCTCAGTACACGATGGCAGCTGATCGAATGTCTCCGGAACTAGCTAATCTCACTGATCCATGGCAGCCAGCAGTTTTGCGACTGATCGCTATGGCGGCAGAGGCTGGTCAGAAGATGGACAAGATGGTGGGGGTTTGTGGTGAAGCAGCAGCTAGCCCACAACTTGCTTGCGTTTTGTTGGGGCTAGGAGTTGGTTATCTCTCGATGGCTTCTTCGGCAATCGCTGCCGTAGGGGTGCAGCTTGGCAATGTGACGATGGTGCAATGTCAACAGGCAGCACAAGCTGCATTGACTTCTTTAACTGCGGCAGAAGCACGTATTGTAGTAAAAGAAATTCTGGGATGAACCTAGTATTTAGAAGTTATTTCGTACTGTGCCAGACCGATATCGGACTGGCACAGTACGTCTTTTAGGTTGAAGGTGGTTAAATGAATGACATCGAATCATCATGGAGGAGTAATTTCGTGCGCAAGGTATTTACTGTTGTTCTCGCCCCTGCTTTACTTGCGGCAACTTTGAGTGGCTGTGCACAAAGTCCTCGTGACGCGATCACTGTTGGCGGTCATGAGTTTACTGTCTCCGACGTCGATAAATTGTCTGAAAAAGTGGCACAGATTGATAAAACACCAATCTCACAGGCCCGTCCGGTAGTTATTACGTTGCTAGCGCGCGGTGAACTAGCTACTGGGATTAAGCAAGCTCAGCCAGATCTAGTGGTAGATCAGAGTGCTCGTAGTGAAAAACTCGCTACCTTTCCAGCAGAGATCCGCAATGATGCGGAGCTAAATAAGTTAGCTGAAAGTATGGTTGATTTTGCGCTCCTGACTGAGAAAATGGGCGATAACAAGACGGCGCTAGTTAGCATTCCAGTGACGCTCAACCCTAGGTATGGTCGATGGGATAGCGAGCGTTCTACGGTCTCCATCATGAATAATTCACTCGCTGCTTCGTGGATGCAAAAGTTCTGATTGTGGCAGAGGAGCCTACACAGGTTGCTCAACTTCTTGCAGTAATGCACCAGCTTCGGAAAGAATGCCCGTGGAATGAGGAACAGACGCATCGTTCCTTGGTGCATTTTCTTGTCGAGGAAACCTGTGAAGTAGTTGATGCTATTGAACAAGGCACGGATGCTGATCTATGTGAAGAACTGGGGGATTTGCTGCTGCAAATAGTTTTTCATGCTGAAATTGCAGCGCAGGAGAATCGGTTCACCTTTGACGATATAGCCGAAGGCATTACCGCCAAACTGATTAGACGTCACCAGTATGTGTTTAGCGATGAGCAGATGCCAGAAAACCTTGAGCATGCTTGGGAAAGTCAGAAACGTCGTGAGAAAGAGCGGAACTCGTCGCTGACTGGTATTCCACTACGACTTTCGGCGCTCGCTCGTGCACATAAGGTGGTATCGCGTGCACGTTCTCACATAGTTGAGGTGCAATTAGCTGAGGAACCGATAACAGCACAAGAGTGTGGACAAGGCTTATTAGAGCTGGTTTCTAGAGCGCAGTTGAGCGGCATCGACCCCGAACAGACATTAAGAGAAGCACTATCTGAGCTAGAAAAAAAGATTGTGTCCACCGAATCGCTATGAAGTGTTGCCCTAGGGCGTAAGCCCGATAAGCTAGGTCTAGCAAGAAGAGCCAGCGACACACACCCTGGAAGGGGCACTCATGGCAAGCATTGAGTCTGTTTACGCGCGCGAGATCTTGGATTCTCGCGGCAACCCGACTATCGAGGTCGAGGTTATCCTAGAAGACGGTTCGGCCGGCCGCGCTGCGGTTCCCTCTGGCGCCTCTACCGGCGCTTTTGAAGCTGTAGAGCTTCGTGACGGCGATAAGGCCCGTTTTGATGGCAAAGGCGTCTTAAAGGCCGTCGATAACGTCATTGAAGATATTCAGAACGAGATTCTGGGTATGGACGCTACCGAGCAGCGCTACATCGATCAGGCCATGATCGAGCTCGACGGCACTGACAACAAGGGCAAGCTGGGCGCTAATGCGATCCTCGGCGTTTCGCTAGCAGTAGCTCATGCTGCTGCTGATTCCTCTGATCTAGCGCTCTACAAGTACATCGGTGGACCGAATGCTCACGTTCTTCCCGTCCCGATGATGAACATCCTCAACGGTGGATCACATGCTGATTCCAACGTTGACATCCAGGAGTTCATGATCGCTCCTATCGGCGCAGCAACATTTGCTGAAGCTATTCAGATGGGTGCAGCGGTTTACCATCAGCTCAAGAAGGTTCTCAAGACCAAGGGTCTTGCTACAGGTCTTGGCGACGAAGGTGGTTTCGCTCCTAACTTAGAGAGCAACCGAGCAGCTCTTGACCTCATCATGGAGGCCATCAAGGATGCCGGGCTAGAGCCAGGCAAAGATATTGCGCTAGCTCTCGATGTTGCAGCTTCAGAGTTCTTCGAAGATGGTGCTTACAACTTCGAAGGCAAGAAGCTTTCCTCTGCTGACATGATCAAGATCTACGCCGAGTGGGTTGACGCTTACCCGCTAGTATCCATCGAAGATCCACTAAATGAAGAAGATTGGGATGGCTGGAAGGCTATCACCGACGAGCTGGGCGCAAAGGTTCAGCTGGTTGGCGATGATCTTTTCGTTACCAACCCAACTCGTTTGGCTCGTGGTATCGAAACCAACACCGCTAACGCGCTCTTGGTTAAGGTCAACCAGATTGGTTCCCTCACTGAGACTCTCGACGCGGTCGAGATGGCTCACCGTAGCGGATACCGCTGCATGATGTCGCATCGTTCGGGTGAAACCGAAGATGTCACGATTGCTGATCTAGCCGTTGCTACTAACTGTGGTCAGATCAAGACCGGTGCACCGGCTCGTTCTGAGCGCGTTGCTAAGTACAACCAGCTTCTTCGTATCGAGGAAGAGCTCGACGACGCAGCACGCTACGCCGGTCGCGCCGCCTTCCCACGTTTCAAGGGCTGAATCGCTAAACTAGGTTTCCTAATGGAGACCACACACTAATGGCGCGGCAAACGCGTCGAGACACACGTCTGGGATCTGGCCCGGGACGCAATACCACGCGTTCTCGGGCCAGTACCCGTTCCCGGGTGCAGGCGAAAACGGGTCGCAGTATTGGAAAAGTTGATACTGCGGCAGCTGCAGAAGGCAATATCTCAGCTTCACTTGACCGCACTTTGTCGGCTACTAGACGTATCGTCATACTTGTTGTGGCATTAGCGGTTCTAGTGCTTTCCTTCGCTCCTAGCGTGTGGAGGTATTACCAACAACGTCAGCAAATAGCTCAGCAACGTAAAGAACTACTCCTTTCGCAGGAACGAATTGCCAACCAGCAAGACCGGATTGCGCGTTGGGAAGACCCAGACTATGTCAAAGCTCAAGCTAGAGAAAGATTAGGTTGGGTTGTTCCTGGCGAAACTGGTTGGGTGGTAATAGGTGCAGACGGACGCCCTGTCGATGGCTCTAGCGCTATTACTGCTAACCGAGGACTGCAAACAGCATCAACTTTGCCATGGTGGCAGCAAATGTGGGATTCGGTAGTGGCGGCAGATCAAATACCTAGCAAATCTGAACAAGCTGTTCCCCGTCCTACACCTTCCCGTATTGAGGGACCTGATCCCTCCTTATCTCCTACGAGTAAACCGTCATGATTCTTGAAGATTTCACTGAAGCCGATCAAACTGCTGTTACTGCCCAGCTAGGTCGTGTTCCTAGAGGCACCGTAGGGGTGGCATGGCGTTGTCCTTGTGGTAAACCGGGGGTTGTGGCAACCTCGCCGAGATTGCCAGATGGAACTCCTTTCCCTACGACGTTCTACCTCACCTGCCCACGAGCAGCTTCAGCTATTTCAACGCTAGAAGCTGGACAAGTCATGGTGGATATGCAAGAACGTATGGCTGCAGATCCACAGTTGCAAGCAGAATATCAGCGTGCTCATGAGGCATATCTTGCTGATCGAGCTGAGGTTGGTAGGAAAGCTGGGGTAGGAGATGTCCCAGAGATTGCAAAGGTAACTGCGGGCGGTATGCCCACGCGGGTTAAGTGTTTACATGCGTTAGCTGGGCATGCACTAGCAGCAGGTCCGGGAGTTAATCCTTGGGGTGATGAAGCAGTTGCTGCTATTGGCGAGTTCTGGTGCCGTCCTTGTAAAGGTGAGGACGAGCAGCAGTGAAGGTTGCAGCTATTGATTGTGGCACTAATTCGATCCGCTTATTAGTGGCATCATGTGATGCGCAAGGAGCTTTTGTCGAACATGATCGGCAACTTCGGCTGACTCGGTTAGGGCAAGGTGTTGACGCGACACGTCGTTTTCATCCAGAAGCTCTCGCGCGTACTTTGACCGCAGTAGCTGAATATGCACAAATTATTGCTGCCCATGACTGCCAAAAAATACGTTTTATCGCGACATCTGCCGCCCGTGATGCTGCTAACTCGGCAGAGTTCTTCGACGGGGTCTACTCTCGGCTAGGGGTGCCAGCTCAAATAATTGCTGGTAGTCAGGAAGCGGAACTTTCCTTCCAAGGTGCACTAGCTGGAGTTCCTGAGGCTAACGGAAATATCTTGGTTCTTGATATTGGTGGCGGTTCAACTGAACTTGTTAACGGCGCGACGGCTGCGGGTATTACCCATGCTGTCAGCCTCGATATGGGGTCGGTGCGAATTCGAGAAAGATTCTTTCAAGAGGATCCGCCATCAGCGGCAGCTATTTGCCAAGCACAAGATTTTGTTGATGGGCTTCTCGATAACAGTGGCGTAGATTTTTCTTCGCCAACGACAGTTATTGGAGTTGCCGGAACGGTAACTACGCTTGCGGGAGCTGCACTCGGTCTAGTTGAGTATGATCGAGAACAAGTACATCAGTATCGGTTAAGCACAGCAGCAGTGTCTGCACTGGCAGCTGAGCTGTTAGCGATGTCAGTTTCTCAGGTGATGGAAAAGTATAAATCTATTCAGCCTAAGAGAGCTGAAGTGATTTGTGGCGGAGCGCTGATCTTATCGCGCATTATGAATCGGGTCGCTGTGCCAGAACTGATTGTGAGCGAATCTGACATTCTTGACGGTGTAGCTAGAGAGCTACTAGCTCTCTAAGAGTGCCCCCGACGGGACTTGAACCCGTACTGGAGCGGGTTTAAGCCGCTTGCCTCTGCCGATTGGGCTACGAGGGCCATGTACTACAACAAGAATTGTAGAGCCTTAGTACCCATGTATGGCAAACTCTCTTGCTTTGAGACTGATTACCTCTACACTAATGAGTATGAGTAACCCGATCCTTAGTCAAGGATTCCGCCAGTCCCAGCAGCCAGTTGTCGTTGTTCAGGATCCGTATGGGCAACAGCAACAGATCCCGCTAAGTCAGATTCCTGCTTATGGACAACAGCAATATGTTTCTGCTCCGCGTATGACTTTTGACGATGTCATGGTGAAGTCACTTATGACGCTAGGTATCCTGGTGATGACAGCAGGAGTTACCTACGTTTTGACGCCACCGGCGTTGGTAGGTCTGGTAGCCCTAATTGGTTCGTTGACGGCTTTCGTGACCGCAATAATTGTGCAGCGACGTCATCAGGTTGGGGCAGTGGGAGCTATTGCTTATGCTGCTATTGAAGGTGTCTTTGTTGGTGGCTTTAGCGCTATCTTCGAGTCTTATTACCCCGGAATTATCGTGCAGGCGGTGCTAGGAACGTTTGCTGCTGCTGCGTTGACCTTCGCCGCTTACCGTACTTTCAATATCAAAGTAGGAAATAAAGCTCGACGGATTCTAGGAATCGCTACTGGTGGCTTTGCGATAGCGATGCTGGCCTCAGTGGTACTGCAGCTATTTGGTCTAAATGCTGGCCTTTACGATTCTTTTGGTGAGGTATCCATTCTTGGTGTGGGAATGACTGCGCTCGGCTCTGCTCTTGCAGTTTTCTCGTTAGTCACTGATTTTGACGATATCGAGAAAGGTATCCGAATGGGTGCTCCGGCGGAGGAGTCGTGGCGAGCAGCTTTTGCTCTCACTGTCACGATGGTCTGGCTCTACACCAATATCTTGCGGATCCTAAGCTACTTGCGTGACTGATTATCGCTAAAGACTTTAAAATCCCTGCTGACTTTTATCTGTCAGCAGGGATTTTATGTCTAAGGAAGTTTCTAGTCTAAGCAGAGTTTTCTTTTAGAACGTTGCTTAAGTGCTCGTCGAGAATAGTTCTTGATCCTACGGTCCAAGGTAACGATCTCCACTGGTCTAATTCAATCCAACGAGCTTCTGCGGTAGTCCCGCCGATGTCATTGACGACGGGAGTTGTAGGAGAGCTGACGGTGACAGCATAAATTAACCGCAATGCATGGAAATCTTCAATAATTCCGGTTGGGGAACGTCCAATCCAATGATCAGAGCGAATATCGAGTAGTCTGCTGAGCTGCCCAGTTTGTCCAGATTCTTCGTAGAGTTCGCGCATTACTGTTTCGGCGGGAAGCTCCCCAGACTCGCGTCCACCGCCAGGTAAACCCCAAGTAATGTTGATTCCTACACTTCTAGAGAATCGGGTAGCTAAGAGACCTAGTGGGGACACAGCAATGGCATAACAGGCTAGGCGTTGCTTAACCACAGGGGTAACTGTGATCGGACCTAATTCTGGATCCCGCCCACGAATAGAAGCAGTAGGTGCTGTTAAACCAGGGCGAACTGGACGTACTTGCGCTGTAATTGAGACATCATCGTCAGAAGTTAAACAAGTGTTGAGCCAACGAATAAGATGCCAACCTTTTTCCCAGAGGGCAACGGTTGGATCAACACCGTGAGCTACAGCAAAAGTCTTCACGGCAGGGCTGCCGGGGCTTACTACTGCGACGATCTGCACTAGTTAATCATGCCTGATGGGTGCAGTGTTGATGTAAAAAGGGGTAGGGGAGTGACATAAATGTGATTCTTGAGGTCGCGAAAATATAAAAATTAGTGCGGTTGTGTACACAGAGTAGCTATTGCCAGCTACTCTTAAAGGGTAGAACCACGGTCCAGGAGGAAAAGAACCGCATGGAGTACAGAGATAACGTTCAGCTCGACTCGTCACAGGTCCAGCCGGCTGGCGGCGGCAGTCGTAGCGGTGTCGCTATTGGCGGCGGTATCGGCGGTCTTATTATTGCGCTAATTGCGCTCTTTTTGGGCATCGATCCGGCATTGTTGAATGGTCTTAATAAAGGCACAACAAGCAATAACCAGCCAGTTGCTGGTGCAGAGCAATGCAAGACGGGCGCTTCGATTGCAGAAAATCGAGAGTGCCGTTTTGTTGCTTACACGAACTCAGTTCAGTCTTACTGGAAAACTCAGCTCCGTGATTATCGAGTTATTGCAACGATTCCGTTTACTGGAGCAATCTCAACTGCTTGCGGACAGGCAAGTTCTGAGGTGGGGCCGTTCTACTGCCCAGGTGATGAAAAAGTTTACTTAGATTATGGTTTCTTCGATGAGCTGACAGGACGTTTTGGCGCTATGGGTGGAGACGCCGCAGAAGCCTATGTCATTGCTCACGAATATGGTCATCACATTTCCAACCAGATCGGAACGATGGCAGCTGCACAGCAGGATCAGTCCACTGGACCTACTTCAGGAGCAGTTCGACTGGAATTGCAAGCAGACTGCTTTGCTGGCGCTTGGTTGCGCAATGCAACTAAAGATCCACAGTCTCCGATCGCCTCTATCACTCAAGATGATGTGAACCGGGCCGCTGATGCAGCTCGAGCCGTTGGCGATGACCGAATTCAGAAGCAAGCAACTGGACGAGTTAACCGAGAGTCATGGACTCATGGCTCAGCCAATATGCGACAGAAGTGGCTCGCTATCGGTTTCAAGAGCGGTGACCCTAACCAGTGCAATACTTTTGATCCCAATATCTCGTTAGGCTAGAAACTGCTATTTATGCCCGGTTCTCTTAGCGAGAATCGGGCATAAATACGTATAAAGGTACCCCGATGCGGTACTTGTGAGAGTTTTCAGCCAGAATGGGCGTCATGCGCATTGTTGATGAGGCGACGCTGACGTCGCAGGTTTCTCAATTGCCCGCTAACCCGCGGGTCGTTGTTACTGGTAACTTCGCTGTTCCCGTAGAGCTACTTACTATTATTGATAAAGCTATCCCCGAATATCGCTTATTCATGCTTAATGCGAATGGGCCAATTCCTGACCGTGAGGGTGTTACTCATGAGTCACCATTTGTGGGACCGTCGATGCGAAAAGCACAGCATTCGAAGCTCGACTACATTCCGAGTCGACTATCGATGGTGCCTCGCTATTTCAAAACTCAGCTTCCGCCAGATCTAGTCGTTATCCATACCTCAAAGCCCCAGAATGGCACTGTGTCGCTGGGAATCGAGGTCAACGTACTTCCAGATGCTATTGAAGCTGCTAAGGCTCGTGGCGCCCTGGTTATCGCTCAGATGAACGACAAGATGCCTTACGCCTTGGGCGATGCGGTTGTTCAACTTGATGATATTGACTTCGGTTATGAGGTATCGACGCCGCTGCTAACCCATAATCCAGGCACTATCGATGATGAATCATTAGCTATCGGTCAGATGATTGCTGAGCGGGTTAATGATGGTTCTACTCTCCAAACAGGTATTGGTGCTGTTCCGGATGCGGTTTTGTCATCTTTGACGCATCGTCGTGGTTTGGGAGTGTGGACCGAGCTAATGAGCGACGGGGCGCTGGTTTTGGATAAGGCGGGTGCTCTTGATAAGGAGCGTCCAATAATTTGTTCGTTCCTATTTGGTACTCAGGAACTATACGACTGGGTTGATAATAACGACCGGATCCGAGTGATGCGGACGATTAAAACCAATGATCCAGGTCTGATCTCACAACAGAATCAAATGGTTTCAGTTAATACTGCTTTGCAGATTGACCTATTCTTGCAAGCCAATGCCAGCCGGATCAATAACAAGATCTACTCAGGTACTGGCGGGCAGACTGACTTTATTGTTGGCGCGATGCATGCTCCAGGTGGTGCGGCATATTTGGCACTGAAATCGTGGCATCCAAAAGCAAATGTATCGACAGTAGTCGGAAAACTTACTGAAGTTACGACGTCGCTGCAGCCGTCAGCAGTTGTTACTGAGCAGGGAATAGCCGATATGTTCTGTCGTACTCAGCAGGAGCAGGCACATCAGCTCATCGAGAAGGCAGCACACCCGAATGCTCGTGAGCAGCTGCGGGAAGATGCTGTTGCGCTGGGTCTTTTTGGAAGCTACCCAAACTAATTTAACGAGAGTGGATCTGGTTGGTGACGTCGTTGCCAGCCAGATCCATAATTGTTGTACGGCCTTCAATAGTTAATCGAATTAGTGGCGCGTCGAGATGATCTCGACGATCAACAACCATAGTTATGGGTTTGCCTTTGCCGAGCTCTTTCAACTTTTCAGTTAGCACGGAAAGATTGATTATTGCTGGATCAAATTCCCAACCTTGTAGCGATGAGGATTCTTGTCGAGTTTCTTCGCGAGCGGGTGCTTTTGCGGCGCGAATCTGACGTAACGTTACATCGTGGATAGTTAGTTCTGACCAAATTCCTAGTGATGGTTGTATTCCGACGGCAGTAACTCGAGCCATACCTTTGGTTGCGTCCCCAAATCCTTCCGAGAAGTCATTTGGCCAAGATAGGTCGAGGGGTCGGATAAGTGTTCCGTCAGGTCGGAAAAAAACAGGTACCGATTCTGGTTGAGTAGTAACTGTCATGAGGACTCGTCCAGGAGAATATGTGACGATTTGCAGTTCTTGTTGTTTAGCAGACCCGGCTACAACTCCAGCTAGCGTAAATAGTTCTCGGACGTTGGAAAGATTGAAATCGTTGAGCGAAAAACGAGTCTGTCCAACATTTTGAGTATCACCATCAACTTTTTGCGCGACTCCGTCACGCCATTCCCAAGTTTCAACATGTTCGTTAGTTGAGTTTTTTTGAGATGTTTTAGGAATAAGCACTGCTACCGCGATACGAGTTGCCGAAACTTCTGCTTTAACTAGAGTTTTACTACCGGCGGCGTCGCATAGGGCGGTTAGGGCAGGAAGTGTGGCTCCGGGGGCTGTCCAATCGGTGATAGTTGAGCTATTTGCTGGTGCTGGATTTGACGCTGATGTGCATCCAGTAATGCCAGCAAGCAGGAAACTTCCGGCTAAAGCAAGGATGCGGCGTCGTAGTATCACAGTGATGAGCCTACCGGTGTTATCAAAAAGATAATAGGTGGCTGTGGTAGATAGAGGATCTATGTACCACAGCCACCTTATTTTGTTAGGCAATGAAACTTAAATAGTTGGCGTCGTGTGCTGAAAGAGTGCGAGTGCTGATGACGTTGTATCCGGCGTAGTTCATTTCAGAGATGGTGAAGCTACCGTCTGCAGCGACGCTTTCAACTATGGCGACGTGTCCGTAATATCCGGCTGTAGAAACCATAATTGACCCTACGGTTGGGGTATGGGTGACGATATATCCAGCAGCGGCAGCGTTGGTTCCCCAAGTATTAGCGTTGCCCCAATTGCTTGCTACACCTAACCCCAGTTCAACACGACGTTCGTAAGCGTACCAAGTGCAATTTCCCCAGGCGTACCAATTTCCACCAGATTGGGAATAGGTGTCTCTGCTAGTGCTTTGGGTAGCGCTATTGCCCCATGAATTGTTGGACCGAGTCCATGTTGTTGCTGGAGCACTCCAGCTCTTAGTTGTTGAATACTGCTGGGGGGCATTGTATTGATTCGCGGCAGGGGCGTTATTCCACCATTGGGGGCGGTTATTGTAATTCCACTGAGGGGGAGCTTGCTGGTAAGAAGTGGTGTTAGGTGGTGCTTGAGTTCCTTGGTTAGGTGCTGCAAAGGCCGCTGTGGCGGCAGCGCCAGCGATAGCAATACTTGCTACGCCAGTAGCGGCAACGCGTCCTAGAGTGCGTGATAAACGCATGGGTGTTCCTTTCGAGTGGTGCTGACCGAGTTAGCTGACGGGTTCGGGAGGAAAGGTGTGTCCCTACGCTTATGGAAGCGATTCACCCCAATGAGACTGGGTCCCCGGCTCGGGAAAATCCCGATTAAGCACGTAATGAGATAGAAGCGGGTGCTTCTGAGGATCTCACCACGCTTAAAACCTTAAAAAATGCTGAGAACTAAATCAAGTTTTCTCAGGAATACACAGGATATTGATAAGTCTGTGACAGGAAAGCTGGAGCCGTTTGGGTTTGCTGTCAACCCGATATACAGCGTGTTAAACAATGAGGATCTGTTGTCTAATTGTTATGAAATAAGTTGGTGTTTTTGCTTGTGGGAAAACCTATTGCCCTAATCTGATTTCTAATAGAAGGAGAGCACTTGCAGCGATTGATAGGCGTACGGTACTTGTTCTTGGCGTGGGGGTTTCTGCGGGCGTGCTTGTTGGCTGTAGCTCGAGAATCTCTCCTATTTTGGAAGCGCCTTCGCAAGTTATGCTTGAGAGATTGCGTGATTCGGTAGCCGAGTTTTCTGAAATATGGAAGCGAGGAAACTGGGATGAGTTTAGTAGTTTTGTGGCTCCGGAAAATCTTGTTGTTGTAAAGCGGACATTTATAGCGATTCATTCTCTGCCCCATGTGGAAACAAATCTAGTTCTTGCTGTAGATAATCAGCCCTTGGTTTCTGTTAAAGATGGAGAGAAATTTGATATCGATGGGTTTATTCGACATCGAGTTATAGGGGTTGACAAGGCTCCGTTGCTGTCTCCTGCTAGTTATAGTTTTAGTAAGGATTCAAGCGGTGCGGTTAAGTTAGTTGGTTTTAGTTCGCGGAGGGGGGAATGGGTTGCTCCTTGGGATCTTGGTGAGATTGCTACGGTTGCGAGTGATCATGTGATGATCATGTGTCCCATTGAAGAAGAAGATTTTATAAAAGGACTTATTGATGGGTATGAGAAAAAGTTCCTTGAGTTGAAATCTGAGCTTGAGGGGTTGGGGATCCCGGAGCGAGTTGTTGTGTATCAAGGCAGAAATGCAATTAGTGAATCAGTTTTTGCGCAATCACGTTATCCTAACAGTGATGAAAGTAAATATTATAGGGGAATGTTTTTGAGGTTCCGACTGTTGATAAAAGTTATGATGCTCCGCGTATAGCTATGGTAACTATGGAAGATGAATATAATAAAGACTCTCAAGGGTATAACTATAAAGAAGTATATGAAAAGTTATTCTTACATGAGTTAACTCATGTCGTTCAGTACTCTTGGAATATCAATAAGAAACGTGTTCCGAAATGAATTATTGAGGGAAGCGCTTTTTGGGCGGAGTACGCTGGAGCAATCTTCTTATTGAAAGATTTATTTCCAAAAGATGAGATTCTTAGAAAATATATCGATAGACTTGGCGAGCTAATCACTGATATTAAAGATCCAGAAAAATTTAAAAAGTTTGAATATGCGGTAAGTGGTGCTTTCTTTTCGTGGGTAGATTTAAAAATAGGTAGACCTAAAACTTGGCAGATGATAAAAGATGCTATCAGTACCGGAAATATCTCTGAAAGTATAGCTAAACCACTAGGCGCCAATACAGTTGCAGAACTTATGCCAGAGTTTAGAGACTGGTTTTCTCAGTTGCCTAGCTAGGTTTTCGCTGCCTCCCCGGTAAGAAGGAGTAATTTCCTCTACTCTTAATAGCGTGAACATTTCAGATCTGCCCAAAAGCCCCTTCGGGGTGGCGATGGATACATCGCTGGCTACTCCGGCGTTATCGCGTGAAAGAATCGCGGCTGCACTTACCCGGCTTGGGATCAATCACGTAATCGACGAAGATGGTGATCCAGTTAGCCTCTGGGACGGTTACGTCATTCGCTTTGTTTCCATTGGCGCTTCGCTGGAAATGCTGCAGGCTCGTTCCTTCTGGTCGGCTCAGCCCCCGCTAGAGATGCGTGCGGAAATTTTGGAATGGATAAATTCCTGGCATATGAGCCATCATTGGCCGATGGGATTCTTCGTTTCACAAGAAGGATTCAATGCGGTTGTTGCCGATGTGGTAACTGATTTCGAATGTGGCGTTAACGACGCGCAGCTAGAGCAATTCATTCGCTGTGTAGCTGGCTCATGTGGTCAGTTCTATTCCGAACTAGCTACAGCATTCCCGCAATTCCTTGAGTGGATTCCAGAAGATTCTCCCGCTCTTCCACAAACCCAGAAAGAGGCATAGAAGATGAAGTTTATGAAATCAGCGGCTGCAGTATGTGGCCTTATTGCTCTTGTAGTTCTAGGATTTTTTATCGCTAAAGTTTTCTACGAAGTTGGCAACCTAGTCTCGGTTGCCAATGCTAACAAGAGCCAAGGTTTTGCTAGCCCCATGCGAACGATAATGATTGGTACAGGTCTAGCTGGTCTAGCAGGTCTTTTACTGGGACTAGGGCTAGGAATGCCAACGAAAACTGCTGGCGGTATCCGTAAAGAAGCAGTCCATAAGGCAGAACTAGCACAGCACGGAAATACTGCTTCGGAAGCCTAAAATCTTTTAATACTCATATGCCGTCTCTACTAAGAAGAGGCGGCATGTGTCGTAGTCGGCAGATCGCGGCGATATTGCATAGAATGGGGCAGTGCCACATTCAGAATCTGAAACCGTCACAGTTCAGGTGACTGTTGCTGCTCCCGACGCCGAAACTATGCGTGCTCTTGGCGCCAAATTAGCTACTTTACTGAAAGCCGGAGATGTACTTATTGCTACCGGAAGCTTAGGGGCTGGGAAAACAACATTTACTCAGGGGTTAGGCGAAGGGATGGGAGTTCGGGGACCCATTATTTCTCCCACATTTGTGATTTCACGAATCCACCCAAATCTAGGATCTGGGCCAGCTCTAGTTCACGTTGACGCCTATCGGCTGGGAACCGCAGACGAAATATGGGATCTTGATCTAGAAGATACTTTGGCGGATGCAGTTACGCTCATTGAATGGGGCAAAGATAAGGCCGAACAGTTAGCTGACGATCGTCTCGACATTGAGATTATTCGTTCGCTGGACCCTGATGATGAAACTCGACACGTTACTTTTACAGGCATCGGCAAGCGCTGGGCTGATGCCGGACTGGAGACCCTCGCATGAGCCTCATTCTTGGTATTGATACCTCAACTGCGGTCAGCGTAGGACTATGTGATGATGAAAAAATATTAGTTTCATTACATGAATCTGGATCCCAACACGTCGAAAAACTTACGCCGCTTGTAGAACAAGCACTTGCTCAGATTGGTGCTAGCTATCGCGATCTTACAGCAGTGGCATGTGGCTTAGGGCCAGGGCCTTTTACCGGGCTACGGGTAGGAATTGCGTCAGCTCATGTAACAGCAGCAACGCTGGGGATTCCGATTCGCGGATTATGTTCGTTAGATGCGCTTGCAGCATCGGCACAGCTTGCGGGCGAATATATTGCCGCCGCAGATGCCCGTCGCAAAGAACTTTATTGGGCGCACTACCGTGATGGAATACGGCAAGGGGAAGCTCAAGTCTGCAAACCAGCCGAACTACCAGACCTTCCAATCGTGGGGCCAGGAGTAGCTCTCTACGCTGACGTATTGGGTGCGCGAGCTCGTACAGATTTAGCTAACCCAGTTGATGCTGGAATGCTGGCGTTGCTGTCGCTTACCTGCGATGAAGGAACTCTAGAGCCAATGTATCTACGTAAACCTGATGCAGTAGAGCCAGGAGCACGTAAATCAGCGCTAGTTGGTAAACATGAACAGGCGCCTCGGTGACCGAACACAACCTACGCCGTGCAACCTCCCACGATCTTGCTGATCTAATGCAGCTAGAACATGACGGTTTTACCCATGCAGTATGGACTTCGCAAGGGTGGTTAGATGAAATTTCGGGAACTGATCGACAGGTGTTTGTTATCGAGTCCGAATCACAAGTTATTGCTGCTGCTACTTTTCAGCATGTAGCTGGTGCCGATAGCGCTGATCTACACAGGATTGTGGTGACTCCTTCGCAGCGAGGAAAACGTCACGGAGATCGACTAGTGACTGCCGGATGCCAATGGGCACACCGTGATGGTGCCGAACGCATGATCTTAGAAGTAGAAAACACCAATATGAGTGCGTTGGCGCTCTACCGGCGGCTCGGATTTGCTGAAATTTCCTGCCGTGATAATTACTACGCCCCCGGAGCGCATGCGCTTGTTATGGTCAAGGAGCTAGAGAATGAGTGAACCACTGATCCTCGGTATCGAGTCAAGCTGTGATGAGACCGGTGTAGGTATTGTTCGCGGCAACGAATTATTAGCTAATGAAGTTGCTAGTTCGGTGGATCTACATGTGCGCTTCGGCGGCGTGGTGCCAGAAGTTGCTTCGCGGGCGCATCTAGAAGCAATCGTTCCAGCTTTGCAGCGAGCTTTAGCGACCGCTCAGGTTGATCTTAGTGAACTCGACGGTATTGCAGTTACCGCAGGTCCAGGACTTATGGGTGCCTTAGTGGTCGGTATTTCTGCTGCTAAAGCGTTAGCTTCGGTGACCAGAAAGCCACTATATGGGGTGAACCATCTCGCCGGACACGTAGCGGTTGATCTCTTAGATCATGGCGCATTGCCTACCCCTTGTGGTGCCTTATTAGTTTCTGGCGGGCATACGTCACTATTGCTAGTGCGCGACATTGCCACAGATATCGTCGAGGTAGGTTCAACTATTGATGATGCTGCTGGTGAAGCCTACGACAAAGTGGCGCGACTTTTGGGGTTGCCTTATCCGGGTGGTCCAGTCATTGATAAAGCAGCAGCATTAGGGGACTGTAAGGCAATTCGATTCCCGCGCGGATTAACTGCTCAAAAAGATATGGCAAAACACCGCTACGACTACTCTTTCTCTGGTTTGAAAACCTCGGTTGCGCGCTGGGTGGAAACTGCTGAACGAGACGGCCGCGAGTACGACATCAATGATGTGGCGGCTTCTTTCCAAGAAGCAGTAGCAGACGTATTAACTGCTAAAGCGGTAGATCTGTGCCGCGAGGAAGGGCTGAAGCATTTCTTGATTGGTGGGGGAGTTGCTGCAAACTCGCGACTGCGTACGCTGCTGGAAGCGCGATTAGCTCAAATTGGAGTGGAGCTACGTCGTCCGCGCCCGGGGCTATGCACAGATAACGGTGCGATGATTGCAGCATTGGGAGTACAAGTTGTTAAATCTGGAATTAAACCGTCTAGCCTAGATTTTCAGCCGGACTCAGGTATGCCAATTAGCCATATTGTGATGCAGTAAGGCTGCTGTTTCACTAATGAGTACCGTAGGCTGAAACTATGCCATATACCCCGATTCTATCGACCTTGGGCTATGTCTTTAGAGATGACAAAGTTTTATTGTGCCATCGCAATGCCCGTTCCGACGATGAACAGCTTGGTAAGTGGAATGGCGTGGGCGGCAAAGTAGAACGAGACGAAGACATTGCCGCAGCGATGGCACGCGAGCTGCTAGAAGAAACCGGTATGGTGGCGGTTCGTACTACGCTTCGAGGCACTGTATCGTGGCCAGGTTTTGGGCATGATGGCTCAGATCATTTCGGCTTTGTTTTCATCATTGAAGCAGCTGGCAAACCACCGGCTCGCAATGAGGAAGGCGATCTGGTCTGGGTGCCGGTAGCTGAGATGATGGATCGGGATATGTGGGAAGGCGATCGCTACTTCTTGCCGCTAGTTTTCGACGACGATCCGCGACAATTCCACGCCTATCTTCCGTACTGCAACGGGGAACCTGCTGGGTGGAACGTGACTCGCCTGTGAACGTAATTTTGGAACATCCGCAAGCACGCCAAGCATTGCTAGCAGCTGCGGGCACAACAGATCTGGAAGCATTAGCAACAGCTTCGCTATTGCGGAAAGATTTTGGTGCAGAATTAGCGGCGGCTGCTCTCACTCAAGAGGCGCTCCGACGTCGCGCTATTGCTAAGTTCGGAGAACAAGCCAGCGCGCTATTTTTGACCCGTGACGGGTTAGAGCAAGCGTCGCGGCAAGAGGTAGCACATTGGCGTGCAGAACGTTATAGGACTGCTGGCTGGCATGATGTTTGGGATTTAGGGTGCGGTATTGGTGCCGATTCGTTGGCCTTTGCTAAAGCAGGTCTGCAAGTAACCGGGGTGGAACGAGATAGTGAGACAGCAGCATTTGCGGCAGCTAATCTGACCGATCGCGGTAGCGTAATTTGTGCTGATGTGCAGAATGTTGTGATCCCGGAGCAGGCTCAGGTTTTCCTTGATCCGGCTCGGCGGGATCAGCGAGGAAGAATTTGGACAACAGCAGGACTGAGTCCTTCTTGGGATTTTACGCTAGATACGCTACGAACCCATGGTGGTTGTGCCAAAGTCGGACCAGGTATTGCTCACCGAGATTTACCAGAAGATATGGCTGCCGAATGGGTTAGTCATCGCGGTGATGTGGTGGAATGTTCGGTATGGACTGATCTTGAGCCAGCGGAGATGGCGGCAACGCTACTTCCGTTTGGTGCTCGTATTGTTCGCGACGATAGCCCCACCCCAGAAGTTACCGCGGTGGGGGCATATGTGGGAGAGCCAGACGGGGCTGCGATTCGGGCGGCATGTGTTCCTAGGTTAGCTCGAGAATGTAATGCCACACTGTTAGCTCGAGAGGTGGCATATTTGACTGCGCCAGTGCCAATTTCTACGCCATGGGTGACGTGGTTCAAGGTGCAGGAAGTTTTGCCGTACAAGGAAAAACTCTTACGACACTGGGTGAGCGAGCATGATATTGGTTCGCTGGAAATCAAGAAACGTGCTGTCGATATTGATCCAGCTCAGCTGCGTAAGAGTCTTAAACCGCGGGGAACTAAATCAGTAACTTTTATTATTTCGCCTACTTCGGTAGGAGTGCGCGTTATGGTCTGCGAACGGGTTTGACTAGGAGTTATAACACTGGCTAGAACCTGTAAAAGTAAGTTATTTCCAGATAAAACTGGGTAGTTTTCGTCAAAATGAGTGTTACTAAACTATAGCTATTTGTTAGGGTCATAGGTGTGAGTTCTTTTCGTCGTGACCTAGCCCTACTGCAAAGTCCGGATATGGGGTTGTTATTTACCTCCCGTACCTTAAACGCTTTGGGGATGGCTTTTGCGCCGGTAGCCCTTGCTTTTGGATTACTGAAACTTCCTGGTGGCGACGAAAAGCTTCTGAGCTTGGTGTTGGCTGCTGAGGCGATTCCACTAGTAGTGTTTTTGCTAGTTGGCGGTGTTATCGCTGACCGGTACCCACGTCGTCGAGTTCTTATTTATTCGCAATTACTTGCCACCGTTGCTTTCAGTGTCTTGGGTTGGCTGATTGGAACCGGACATAACCAGCCGGTGGCTTTATGCTGTGCGGCAACCCTTTCTGGTATTGGCGGCGCGATGGGCTGGCCGGCTTTGTCGGGATTGATTCCAGAAATCGTTCCGGTAGATAAACGGCAGCAAGGAAACGCACTCCTTGCTTTTGGAGTCAGCACCGCGCGCATGGTTGGTGTGGTTGCTGGCGGATTCGTTACTGCACTATTAGGCGGCGGCTGGGCATTAGCAGTCTCAGCATCGATGTTTGCGATCGCAGCTATTTCAGCAATCTTCCTTAAAGCTGGACGAGAAGGCGGCGGTAGCAATAACTCGATGCTGAAAGATCTGCATGAGGGCTGGCAGGAGTTTATTTCTCGCGAATGGCTTTGGGTAATTGTTGCGCAGTGGGCATTTCTGTTGTTGTGTTTCAGCGCAGCTCATGCAGTCTTGGGGCCAGTGATTGCTGATAGGTACTTAGGTGGCGCCAAACCTTGGAGCATTTTCCTTGCTGCCGAAGCAGCCGGCGAAGTTGTCGGCGTGATGCTTGCGTTGCACTGGAAACCACGTCGTCCAATTTTGGTTCCGGTAGTTATGACGGCGGTGACGGTATGGATCCCGTTCCTACTTTTGGCAATAGCAGCACCGTTGCCGATCGTAGTAGCGACGAGCGTATTTATGGGAGTGTCGACAACATTCTTCAATATCTTGTGGAGCACTGCGATGCAGCAAGCAATCCCAGCCGAATCATTGAGCCGAGTGAGTTCCTACGATGCGATGGGCTCAATGATGTTCGGGCCGATTGGTTTATTGCTGGCTGGGCCAGCTGCGGCATGGCTTGGGCCACGACCAGCCATGTTTGGTTGCTCGATTCTACTAGGGATTATTGCGGCGGCAGCGCTACTTTCACGGGAAGTTCGTACCTTCGAGTGGTCTGATAGCACCTTTGATAAAGCTGCTTAGGAAGAAAAATTATTAACAAACTTTGGCACTCGGGTTGAGCGAGTGCCAAAGCCACGGTAGTTTTGACTTAGCACTCTCACCATGAGGGTGCCAATTACGGCATGCGGCGGCACCCGCGACGACGTCAGCAGCCGGACTTTGAGAAATAATCCCTTTAGGAAAAGGAGTTTGAACGTGGCCGTCACGATCAAGCCGCTCGAGGACCGTATCCTCGTCGCCCCGCTCGAAGCTGAGCAGACCACCGCATCGGGTCTTGTGATCCCTGATACCGCTAAGGAAAAGCCGCAGGAAGGCAAGGTTGTTGCTACCGGACCAGGTCGTGTCGACGACAACGGTAAGCGCATTCCGCTCGATGTCGCTGAAGGAGATGTTGTTATCTTCTCCAAGTACGGCGGCACTGAGGTTAAGTACGACGGTCAGGAGTACCTACTTCTGAACGCTCGTGACATCCTCGCTGTTGTTACTAAGTAAGGACTACTTACATGCCTAAAATCCTTCAGTTCAACGAGGAGGCGCGTCGCTCTCTAGAGCGTGGCGTCGATATTCTCGCCAACACCGTGAAGGTGACCCTCGGCCCCAAAGGTCGTTATGTTGTTCTCGATAAAAAGTGGGGAGCTCCTACCATCACTAACGACGGCGTGACTGTCGCTCGTGAGGTAGAACTTGAAGACCCCTACGAGAACCTTGGCGCCCAGCTAGCCAAAGAGGTCGCTACTAAGACCAATGATGTTGCCGGTGACGGCACCACAACAGCAACTGTGCTTGCTCAGGCTCTCGTACATGAGGGATTGCGCGTTGTTGCTGCTGGATCCAATCCAGTTGGTGTAAAGCGTGGTATCGAGAAGGCTGTTGCCGCTATTGAAGCAAAACTTCAAGAGATGGCAACTCCGGTAAACACCACCGAAGATATGGCAAATGTTGCCACTATCTCCTCGCGTGATGAGGAAATCGGCAAACTGATTGCTGATGCTTTCGACAAAGTTGGCAAAGATGGTGTCATCACCGTTGACGAAGCTAATACTTTCGACACGGAGCTAGATTTCACCGAAGGTATGCAGTTCGATAAGGGTTACTTATCGCCATACTTCGTCACCGATGCTGACCGTATGGAAGCAATCATTGAGAACCCCTACATCTTGCTGAACCAGGGCAAGATCTCTTCGATGAATGAGCTACTGCCGTTGCTGGAAAAGGTTATTGCGGCAAATGGTCAGCTAGTCATTATTGCTGAAGATGTTGATGGGGAAGCACTATCAACGCTAGTTGTTAATAAGATCCGCGGCACCTTTACTTCCGTGGCTCTAAAGGCTCCGGCCTTTGGTGATCGTCGCAAGGCGATGCTGGAAGATATGGCGATCCTTACCGGAGCTCAGGTAGTTTCTTCTGACTTTGGTATGAAACTTGATCAGGTAGGTCTAGATGCTCTAGGTCGGGCTGCCAAGGTCGTCGTAACTAAAGACAACACCACCATCATTGATGGCGCTGGCGACAGTGCAGCAGTAGAGGCTCGGGTAGCACAGCTACGTGCCGAGGCCGGTAACACCGATTCCGATTGGGATCGGGAGAAGCTGCAAGAGCGTATTGCCAAACTTGCTGGTGGCGTATGCGTCATCAAGGTGGGTGCGGCAACTGAGGTTGAGCTCAAAGAGAAGAAGCACCGCATCGAAGATGCTGTTTCTGCTACGCGCGCTGCCATCGAAGAGGGTATTGTCGCCGGTGGCGGTTCTGCTCTCATCCATGCCGCTAAGGTTCTGGAAGGCTCTCTTGGGCTAGAAGGAGACGAGAAGGCCGGTGTTGATATCGTCGCTAAGTCTGTAGTCGAGCCATTGCGCTGGATTGCAGAAAACGGTGGCGTTCCGGGCTACGTTGTGGTTTCTAAGGTTGCTGAGATGGAGCCAGGTTTTGGCTACAACGGCGCTACGGGCGAATACATCAACCTGCTTGACGCTGGCGTAATCGACCCAGTTAAGGTAACGCGTTCGGCACTTGCTAATGCAGCATCTATTGCTGCTTTGCTGCTGACCACTGAGACTTTGATTGTGGAGAAGCCAGCCGAAGAGGAAGCTGAAGCTGGACATCAGCACTAAAACTGATTGCTAGCACGATGGGGGACCCTAGGATGTAGGGTTCCCCATCTGCTTTATCTAAAGCTTTTATCTTGGTCGGATATCTACTGAAGCGATAGAGTAACTAAAACAGCCTTTAAGCATGATGACTTGAAGGGTTATTCATCGTCGGAGATCTTTGTGACGTTACGTCGTTCATATGCTGGGTTAACGCTAGGTACAGCGAGTACATTGTGTCTAGCGCTAGGTAACACGGCTTCTCATTGGATGCCGGCAAACTTTGCAGTGTTAGAGCCGTGGCGGACAGTAGCAGCTATGGGGCATCCTGTCGGTTACGTACTGGAAATTGTAGGGTTACTAGGGATTTGCGTTGCTTTTGGGCTGGTACGCCCGTATGACGGCAAGCAAATTGATCCTAGAATTATTGCTATCTGTTGGTTTATTCCTTTTGTAATTGCGCCACCAGTTCTCAGTAGAGATGTTTATGCCTATCTTGACCAAGGTTGGGTAGTTGGACATGGTGATCCCTATCACACTCCGATGGGAACAGTAAGCCCTTACGCGTATTTGGTTGACGATTTCTGGCGAGGAACTACCCCGGTATATCCGCCATTAGCGTTAGCTATTCAATGGTTGATGGTCGTGCTGGGGCGCGGGCATGTTGTAGCAACAGTTTTATTGATGCGGTTGCCGGTAGTTTGTTCATTGGCAGTGCTATCTGAAGCCACACCACGGTTAACTAAGAGGATAGCTGGGACTGTGAAAGACCCAGCAAGAATCCGCTGGTTTATTCTTCTTAACCCCATCGTTGTAGTGCATCTTATGGGGGGGGGACATAACGACGCCGCCATGATTGCTTTAGTGGTTCTAGCTTGTCTCTTAGCAACTACCAAATATGGTTTTTGGACAGGATCTCTCGTAGCAGGTTTAGCGATGGCTGCAAAACAGCCAGGTCTTATGGCGGCAGTTTTAGTAGCACTTTTGGCTTATCCTGGTTTGTCCTTCATCCGACGTTGTATGGCTGCGGTAGGGGCAATTGCAGTAGCCTTAGCGAGCTTTGTGGCAGTTTCGGTGGGAACTGGAATGGGATTTGGTTGGATCGGTGCTAACGGATCTCCGACGAAAGCGCTCACACAATCTCCAGCTAGTTTGATACGGCTGATATTTGGAGAAATGATTCCGGGTCTCAATAAGGACCTGTTTTATGCGATTCTCATTGGGATTTCTGGGGTTGCTTTAGTCGTAGTGCTGGCATGGTTGTGGCTGAAGCTGCCAGATTATCCGCTGGCAATCGGAGCTTGGGGATTCTTGGCATTTACGTTGTTAGGGCCTGGGCTACAAGCTTGGTATATCGTTCCGGCACTAGCTTTTATAGCTATGCTGCCGATGTCTAAAAAACAGACTGCTTTGCTATCGGGATATGGGATGTCGTTGCTGCTGACTAACTGGTTTGCTAGCGGTATGGGGCGGCCAATGCTAATGGCTTTCTTATGGACGCTACCGGTTGCTATTGTCACTGCTATTGCAGTTTTCTTATGGAAGCAGAATGCTACATCCCGAACATGAATAGCTTAGCTTAGCGCTAGAGTTAAGAAATATCCCTGAGTGAAAGGTGCGCTGTGCAGGACTTTGCTTCTAGTTTTGACTCCGCAACAGGTCTTCCCGGCCCGTTTGCAGAGATGGGATTGACCTACGACGATGTTCTGCTCCAGCCTTGGATGAGCGATGTTGTTCCTAGCGATATCGATACCTCGTCGCAACTATCGCGACGAATCCGAGTCAATGTTCCGCTGATTTCAGCTCCAATGGATACGGTTACTGAAACGCGAATGGCAGTAGCGATGGCGCGTGAGGGCGGCATCGGAATCTTGCACCGTAACTTGTCGATTGAAGATCAAGCTGCCCAAGTTGATCGAGTTAAGCGTTCTGAAGCCGGTATGGTCGATGAGCCGATTACTATCTCGCCAGAAGCGACATTGGATGAGGTTGATGAGCTATGCAGTCTTTATCGGATCTCGGGAGTTCCAGTAGTAGATAAAGATATGCGGTTGCTGGGAATCGTAACGAACCGTGATCTACGGTTTGAAAACAATCCGCAGCGAAGCGTTGGCGAAATAATGACGCGAATGCCGCTAGTTACCGGGCATCCTGGGATTTCCGGTGAAGAAGCGATGGGGTTACTGGCAAAACATAAGATCGAAAAATTGCCATTAGTTGATGCTGACGGCAAGTTGCGTGGTTTATATACCCTCAAAGACTTTGTTAAATCTGATAAGTACCCCAATGCCTGTAAAGATGATCAAGGCAGACTACGAGTAGGGGCAGCTGTCGGCCCCTTGGGTGATAGCTGGGAGCGAGCTATGGCGCTCGTCGATGAAGGCGTAGACGTCCTTATCGTTGATTCTGCTTTCGGGCATTCCCAAGTTGTGTGTGAGATGATCGCACGCTTGAAGAAGGAACCCAACGCGGCTGGCGTCGATATTATTGCCGGCAATATCGCTACCTACGATGGTGCGAAAGCTCTAGTCGATGCTGGGGCTGATGCAGTCAAGGTAGGGGTTGGTCCGGGAGCTATCTGCACTACGCGAGTAGTAGCTGGAGTGGGAGTCCCGCAACTGACTGCTGTCTATAATGCGTCGCGAGCTTGTCGTCCTGCTGGAGTGCCCGTGATTGCTGATGGTGGGTTGAGGTATTCCGGAGATATTGCTAAAGCTCTGGTAGCTGGCGCTGATACGGTGATGCTGGGCTCGTTGCTAGCCGGTTGTGAAGAATCTCCTGGCGAGCTCACTTTTATTAACGGTAAGCAGTTTAAGCTTTACCGAGGGATGGGCTCGTTGGGCGCGATGGCTGCGCGCGGCAAAAAAATGTCTTACTCCAAAGATCGGTATTTCCAATCTGGCGTAACTAGTGAAGATAAGATCATTCCAGAAGGAATCGAAGGCAAAGTTCCTTTCCGCGGCCCGCTTTCTGCGGTCGCATATCAACTTGTCGGCGGCTTACGTCAGTCGATGATTTATCTCGGTGGTGCCACGATCGACGTGATGCGTGAGCATGGCCGCTTTGTCCGAATCACGTCTGCAGGTTTACAAGAATCACACCCGCACGACATCTCGATGATGGTGGAGGCCCCTAATTATGCCGGTTAATCAATCTGGATCTGTTGAACTTGGCGGTCGTAAACGCGCTAAGCAAGCATGGTCTCTTGACGATATTGCGATTGTTCCTTCACGTCGTACCCGTGGGGTAGAGGAAGTTGATCTGTCTTGGAAGATCGATGCAGTTGAGTTCGATTTCCCTATGATCGGTGCACCGATGGATTCGGTCATGTCGCCACAAACTGCTATCGAGATGGGACGACTGGGAGGTCTAGGCGTTCTGAATCTTGAAGGTTTGTGGACTCGCTACGAAGATCCCACTTCACTGTTGGCAGAGTTGGCAACGATCACAGAACCGCTGGCTGCTACGCGTCGAATGCAGCAGATTTATGCAGAGCCAATTAAAGCTGAATTAATCTGCCAGCGAATGAAAGAAATTCGAGAGGCTGGGGTGCCAGCTGCTGGGTCACTATCGCCGGGGAATGCGGCTGAGTTTGCTGACGCGGTCGTGAAAGCAGATGTGGATTTCTTTGTAATCCGGGGCACTACTGTTTCAGCTGAGCATGTGAGTGAAGAGCAAGAAGTATTAAACCTCAAACAGTTTATTTACGATCTTGATGTGCCAGTTATCGTCGGTGGCTGTGCTACTTATCAGGCAGCATTGCATCTAATGCGTGCCGGTGCAGCTGGCGTGTTAGTAGGTTTTGGTGGCGGAGCTACCCACACCACCCGTAGCGTGCTAGGGATTTCGGTACCGATGGCTTCGGCGATTGCTGATGTGGCAGAGGCCCGTCGTGATTACATGGATGAATCTGGCGGTCGCTACGTTCACGTTATTGCAGACGGATCAGTTGGCCGCTCTGGTGATATCGCGAAAGCTATTGCTTGTGGTGCTGATTCGGTAATGATCGGATCGCCGTTAGCTCGTGCAGTAGAAGCACCAGGTAAGGGTTGGCACTGGGGTGCGGAGGCTTGGCACGCATCATTGCCCCGTGGTGAGCGAGTTAAGTTTGAAACTATGGGGACTTTGGAAGAAGTTGTGCTTGGTCCCTCAAGCGTTCCAGATGGCACTATGAACCTGGTCGGTGCATTACGTCGCGCTATGAGCACAACCGGGTACACCGATATTAAAGAGTTCCAGAAAGTTGAACTTGTGATCGGATAGTCACTGGTTTCTTTCATAGCTATGGCGTGTACAGGCAAGAACCTGTGCACGCCATACCTATTGGTGCTGCTGTCGCGTAGACTGAGACTATGCAACCTACTCATGACCTTGTCATTGTCATCGACTTTGGTGCCCAGTACGCGCAGTTAATTGCGCGACGAGTGCGTGAGGCGGGGGTGTATTCAGAGATTATGCCTTCTACGGCAACCGCCGCGCAGATCATGGCGCGAAACCCGAAAGCAATTGTTTTATCGGGCGGACCGCAGTCGGTATATGCCGAGGGATCTCCTCATATAGATCCAGCTATCTTCACTATGGGAATCCCTATGTTGGGAATCTGTTACGGATTCCAAGAAATGGCATCGGTATTGGGTGGAACAGTTGCACAAACTGGGCTGTCGGAGTTCGGCCGTACACCGTTAGCGATCGATAAAGTTGGCACTTTGCTGGCACGGTCGCCAGAAGTTGGCAATGTGTGGATGTCTCATGGAGATTCAGTTACACAGGCTCCAGATGGTTTTGCGGCATTGGCACATACTGATGGTGCTACGGTGGCGGCTTTTGAGGATCTTGATCGACGATTTGCTGGGGTTCAGTGGCACCCAGAGGTTATGCATTCGCAGATTGGGCAACAGGTTATTGAAGCGTTCTTATTGGATATTGCGCAATGTTCTCCGACTTGGGTTGCTAGTTCGATTGTGGCGCAGGCTATCGCAGATGTTCGTGAACAGGTGGGCGATAAGAAGGTATTGTGTGCGCTTTCGGGCGGCGTCGATTCGATGGTTGCAGCAGCGATTGTACAAAAAGCTATTGGTGATCAGCTGACTTGCGTTTATGTCGATCATGGGCTTCAGCGAAAAGGTGAATCAGAGCAGGTCGAAAAAGATTTCGTTGAAATTACTGGAGCTAAACTTGTAGTTAAAGATGTATCTGAGCGCTTTTTAGCAAAACTTGCTGGAGTGACTGATCCAGAGACTAAGCGCAAAACTATTGGCAATGAATTCATTCGAGTATTTGAAGATACTGCTCGTGAGATTGCTGATGTTGATGGTATTGATTTCTTAGTACAGGGAACGCTGTATCCAGATGTAGTTGAATCTGGTGGTGGTGAGGGTGCCGCTAATATCAAGAGTCATCATAATGTTGGCGGCTTGCCTGATGATATGACTTTCCAGTTAATCGAGCCGTTGCGTACGCTCTTCAAAGACGAGGTTCGCGCTGCTGGTTTGGAATTAGGGCTACCAGAGAAGTTGGTTTATCGACATCCATTCCCCGGCCCAGGTCTAGGGATTCGTATTGTTGGCGAGGTTACCAAAGAGCGGCTCGATATCTTGCGGGAAGCTGACTGGATCGCTCGTGATGAGCTGACTAAGGCTGGTTTGGATCGTTCTATCTGGCAGTTCCCAGTAGTTTTGTTAGCTGATGTGCATTCGGTTGGGGTGCAAGGAGACGGGCGTACCTACGGTATGCCAGTGGTGCTACGTCCAGTCACTAGCGAAGACGCAATGACCGCAGACTGGGGACGGTTGCCTTATGAGGTGATCGAGAAAATGTCTACGCGAATCACTAATGAGGTGCGTGATATTAACCGAGTTGTTGTTGACGTTACTTCTAAGCCGCCGGCCACGATCGAGTGGGAATAATAGACGAAAAAGCCCAATAGAATAGGCAGATCCTCCCTAGCAAAGTTGAAGGGAGGATCTGTTGTATCTGAGGAATTTTATAAATTATCTGATTCCCATGGGTATTTTTCGGTTTTTAAGCTTTCGGCTTGCTGCTGGAAGCTAGGCGTTTCAGGACGGCTAGGAGCTTGCGGAGTAGAACGGGGGAATCCAGAAGGATTGCGGTCTACCCAAGCGTCTTTTAGATTGCTTATAATCCCATTAGCAATTACGGTTCCGGTGCCTTCTTCTGGCAATAGAATCCAGAGGGCGCCGTAAATCAGTGGCGCCATAGTTGGGAAAGGGAAAAAGGTAGCAACTACGAAGCCGATTCGAACTAACGAAACTTCGATATCAAAATGACGAGCTAATCCGCTACAGACACCAGAGATCATACGACTATCGCGAGAGCGATTTAGAGTGTTATCCACGACGGATACCTTTCGAACATAAATGAGCACCGAAAATAAAAAGAAGAGGAATCGCTAACAGCCACAGATTAGTAGGCCAATCTGCACTATCTTGCGCATTCAGAGAAAAAATAAATAGGAATACTAAGGTGGCTAACCATAGTATTACTCGTAGCGACACGAGAAGTGGATTTCGCCTTGGATAATGGTCAGTTATGCTAGCTGTAATTATCGCTGATGGGTTTTCTTCTACGTAGATTCCAGCAGGATCTGGGTGGGACCAAAAGGTATCATCGAGAATTGCTGGCGTAGTGGTAACGGCTTTAGCTTGCGCTACTCGCTCTTGCCATAGCTGAGCGTGATAAGCAAAGTTAGCTGCGGTGGTAGATGCCTCTGCAGTGATACTTTGTTCTTTTGCTAACTGAGCATGACGGTTTCCATACCAGATCAGTAATCCAACAATAATCAATTGCCAGTAGGTATGAAGAAGGTTCTTACTTGCCATTGAGGATAGTAAGAAAGCTGCTAATAAAAGTCCAGCTAATTGGGTACTTCTAGGGATCCGAGCGAAAATAGGAAACTTTTCTTCTGCCCAGGACTTATTTTTATTTGATGCGGGCAGTAGCGCACAGGCTCCAAAATATAGAACAATACCGAAACCGTCAGCTAGGGCAGCAATCACCACCACTGCGCGGATCAGAAGCGGATCGATTCCCCAGCGCATACTAAGTGCAGAACAAACTCCGCCGATATGTCCGGCTTCGGGGTGACGTTCAAGCTCCCATGTTTTCTCCACCTATCTAGTGTGACCTATACCCAGCTCATAAACCTATGGGGAATAACCCTGAAAGTCTCCTTAGATAGCTGATATTGAGGCAAAGCAGGATGCGTAACTAGCTGTTGCGTGGGAAGCTGGAGATATGCAGGAAAGTCAAATGCCAACTCCTTCGGGTAAGGTGCCCGAAGCTATGAGTAGTGCGCAATCTCCTGCCCGCTACCGGCCGCCGCTATCTAGAGATAGCGAAGATGCTTGGTTGGGTGGCGTAGCCAGTGGTATTGCCCGGCATTTAGAATGGCCGGTTACTGCGGTACGGCTTGCTTTTGTAGCTCTTATGTCTGGACAAGGTCTGGGGCTGA
Organism: Propionibacteriaceae bacterium; assembly: GCA_051654905.1. GTDB lineage: Bacteria > Actinomycetota > Actinomycetes > Propionibacteriales > Propionibacteriaceae > JBOFIQ01. The sequence continues at coordinate 23,088 of JBOFYY010000158.1, read as the reverse complement.
TCCTTTACGGAGCGTTATGGCTGCTGATACCGAAAGAGACTATCGCTACGATAGCTCCCGGATTGGAAGCTGCTAACCGTACGGGAATGCGAGATCAAACTGTGTCGCGTTCAAAGAGCTATAGTTTTGGGTCTTTAGCTGCAGCTCTTGCGGTAGGTATCGGCGGCTCTGCCATGCTGTCATCTATCAGCAATGGTTTCAATTTAGATATTTTTATACCAGTGGCTTGTGCTACTACAGGTCTGTCATTGACCTGGCGGCAAGCAGACGAGACCTTCCGTGGTGACTTAGCTCGACTCTCTTGGCGACAGCGGCTAACCGGTGATGGGATCAAGGGACTTTTGCGAATGGGGCTAGGGATCCTCCTTATGCTTGCTGCTTTGGGATTTGTGGCAGATAGCACCGCAGGTGCCAGCTCAGTGCTACATAATTTGATCCTTATCGGGCTGCTGTTATCTGGAGTTGGGCTAATTGCGGCGCCGTGGATCCGGCGTTTCCGGATTCAACTCAACTCGGCTCGAGAAGAAAAGCTTCTTGCGGATGCACGAGCTGATATGGCGGCGCACCTACACGATTCGGTGCTACAAACTTTGGCTTTGATTCAACGGCAATCAGACGATCCACGCGCAGTAGCTGGTCTTGCTCGTAGGCAAGAACGAGAGTTGCGAGCTTGGCTTTACGGCGAAGAAATAAGCGAAAGTACTTTAAAAGCTGCGCTAGTCAAAGCGGCTGCTGAAATCGAAGACGAGCGCGGTGTTCCAGTAGAAGTTGTGGTAGTGGGAGATTGCGATCTTAATTCTGATGGACAAGCCTTGGTACGCTCTGCGCGAGAAGCCATGATGAATGCTGCTAAACATTCTGGTGCTGATGTAATTGATGTTTATGCGGAAGTATTTGATGGCGAGATCAGTGTTTTTATTCGCGATCGAGGAATTGGTTTTGATCCCGCGGCGATTGATGACGATCGCATGGGGGTTCGCGGTAGCATTATTGACCGTATGAAGCGTCATGGGGGACGAGCTGAGATTAAATCTGCTCCCGGAGAAGGCACCGAAGTGAGACTGGAGTTGCAGCAATGAGCGAAGAAAATCAGACTGCGCTAAGAGTGGTTGTTATTGACGATCATGCGATGTTCCGCGCTGGGGTCAAAGCTGAGATTAGCGCCTTCGTCGAAGTGGTGGGAGAAGGCGAAGACGTAGATTCTGCAGTGGTCGTAATCGAAAAAACTCAACCGGATGTAGTGCTGCTAGATGTGCACCTTCCTGGTGGTGGGGGTGTTGAAGTTCTACGACGAGTCCATCAACATGATCCAGAACGACGATTCCTGGCATTATCAGTTTCAGATGCTGCTGAGGATGTGATTGGGGTTATTCGATCCGGAGCTCGTGGTTACATAACCAAGTCGATAAAGGGTAGTGAACTTGTTGATGCCATTAGGAGAGTTTCAGAAGGCGATGCGGTTTTCTCTCCGAAACTAGCTGGATTTGTCTTAGATGCTTTTTCTGGGTCTATCGATATGGCAGAAATTGATGAGGAACTGGATCGACTTTCCCAGCGTGAGCGAGAAGTATTACGGCTTATTGCGCGTGGCTACTCTTACAAAGAAGTAGCAAAAGAGCTTTTCATTTCCGTAAAAACAGTAGAAACCCATGTCAGCTCAGTACTGAGAAAGTTGCAGTTATCCAATCGACATCAATTAACTCGCTGGGCAACTGATCGTAAACTTATTTGAGGAAATAATTCTCCTAAAATAAGGGGATTGCTACCAAGATAGGTTCGTACGACGCTGCATAGTAGAAGATATCCCACAGAAAAACCGCTGAAGCATTAAGCTAGGACAGCTATGAGTGACAGCCTTTTTAATAATCTTTTCAGCACCCCAGTTCCTACGCGCCATGATCCTGGGCAACAAGGATTTTTTAGCGCCACAACACAGAATGAGCAGTTATTAGAAGGCTTAAATGATGCTCAGCTTGCTGCAGTCACCCATCGGGGAAGCCCGGTGCTGGTAGTAGCAGGTGCGGGATCAGGTAAAACGCGAGTCCTCACCCGTCGTATTGCTTGGCTGCTAGCAGATCAAGGGGTACACCCGGGATCAATTTTAGCGATTACTTTCACCAATAAAGCAGCTGCTGAAATGCGAGAGCGAGTTAGTGACCTCGTAGGCCCACGTGCTGCATCGATGTGGGTTTCTACATTCCATTCATCATGTGTGCGGATATTACGTCGCGACATTGACCGCTTTGGTATGAAGAAAACTTTCTCTATCTACGATGACACCGATGCTAAGCGTCTAATGACCTTGGTATGTCGTGAACTAGATATGGATCCTAAGAGATTTCCTATTCGTTCAGTAATGAATTGGGTAAGTAATTGTAAAAACGATCTCATAGATTTTGAAGCAGCCCAACAACAAGCTTCTGGAATGCAAGAAGAACGTTATGCCGAAGCTTATGCTGAGTATCAGCGTCGTCTTGGTTCAGCTAATGCGTTGGACTTTGATGATTTGATCATGACTACAGTCCACCTATTGCGGGCTTTCCCGGACTTGTTTGAACAATACCGACGTCGTTTTCGACATGTTATGGTCGATGAATATCAAGACACTAACCATGCCCAATATGAGCTGATTCGACAGCTATGCGGCAAAACTAGTGAAACTAATGATTCTCCGACAATAGCGGCACCTGAGTTGATGGTTGTGGGAGATTCAGACCAATCAATTTATGCTTTCCGAGGCGCCACAATCCGTAATATTCTCGACTTTGAAACTGACTTTCCGGGTGCGCAAACGATTCTTTTGGAGCAGAACTATCGCTCAACGCAAAATATTTTAAGCGCGGCTAACCACGTCATTGCGCAAAATACTGGTCGTCCAGAAAAACAGTTATGGTCTAGTAATGGCGATGGTGATCTTATCGTCGGATATGTTGCTGACAGCGAATATGATGAAGCTCAATTCGTGACTAATGAAATAGATCGTCTCAGCGATGCCGGTATCTCCAAATATGGTGATACTGCAATTTTCTATCGCACAAATGCTCAATCGCGAGCATTCGAAGAAGTTTTCATTCGGACCGGAATGCCATACAAAGTAGTAGGTGGCGTCAGATTCTACGAACGTAAAGAAGTCCGAGATGCGATCGCTTATCTACGGGCTATCGCTAATCCAGCTGACGATGTGAGTATGCGACGGATCCTAAACGTACCCAAGCGGGGGATCGGAGATCGAGCCGAAGCATTAGTCGAAGCCTATGCCAGTAGCGAAAGAATCACTTTCGCTGAAGCATTACATCGGGTGCGAGAGATTCCAGGAATTGCTACTCGCTCAGCTAATCAGATCGAAGCCTTCGTGCAGTTGATGGATAGTCATAGCGCAAAAGTTGCAGAAGAATCAGCAGAGGCTATCGTGCAGTCAATCTTGACAGAATCTGGCTATCTGACAGAGCTACAGCAATCTAAAGATCCACAAGATCAGACGCGACTAGAAAATCTGGTAGAGCTAGTAGCAGTAGCAGGCGAGTTTGTTGCTAATTCCCAACAAGCAGACACTTCAGGAGAACTAGAGATAGTCGATGATGAAGATTTTATTATCGATCCAGCGGGGGTAGATGATTCGCTTCCAGCATTCTTAGAGCGAATTGCGTTAGTGGCAGATTCTGATCAAATTCCCGATAGCGAGGATGGTGCAGGAGTCGTTACTTTGATGACTCTCCATACTGCTAAAGGGCTAGAATTTCCTACCGTTTTCCTCACCGGCATGGAAGATGGGGTATTCCCGCACATGCGAGCAATGACGGACTATAAAGAGCTAGAAGAAGAACGACGGCTAGCCTATGTAGGTATTACGCGTTCCCGGGAGCGACTATATATAACTAGAGCGATGGTTCGTAGCGCTTGGGGGCAGCCGCAATACAATCCGGCTTCTCGCTTTTTAGCTGAGATTCCGGCGCATCTTTTAGATTGGCGTCGTCTTGGTAGCGATACTACGTTGTGGCATAGCGATACTGTAGAAAGAAGCGGTGGCGTAGTACGTAGGTCTGCGCAATCAGCTAAGGCAACTGCTGGTGGTACTACTTTTGGTAGTGGAGTCCCGCCTAAACCTATGATTAGCGTAGAGGCAGGTGAACGCGTTGTTCACCAAGTATTTGGTATGGGAACGGTAGTTGCTACCAGCGGTGCTGGATACCAAGCTAAAGCAGATATTGATTTTGGCAGTGCAGGAGTGAAACGTTTCCTGCTGAAACGAGCGCCGATCGAAAAGCTTTGAAAAACTTCCCTAGACCGAAACTTTATGCTCTGAAAGCCACGTTACGGGGTTTATACATTTGATGTTGTCCCCTGGAACAGCGCCAGTTGGGTAAATCTCGAAATGAAGGTGAGCACCAAAGCTACGTCCGGTATTTCCGACGTAGCCGATGACATCACCAGCATGTACGATCTGTCCAGGTTTCACAGTAGTAGCGCTTAGGTGAGCATAAAGTGAAGCTCCACCATCGCCATGGTAGAGAACTACGTGGTTTCCGGCCCAAAAATCATTAATTTCATGGCCGATAACACCATCGACTATGGCGTAAACCGGGGTTCCAGTAGGAGCAGCAAAATCTTGTCCGCTGTGATATGGGAACCATAACCCAGTTTGTCCGTAGCTAGCAGTTAGTTGGTATGTCCCAGCTTTCATCGGAGCAATAACGATATTGCTGGTATGGGTCTCATGAGAAAGCACACCTCTAGCGCCGAGTGTTGTGATTAAAGATTTTTCTGGAGATCTACGGCGAGACTGCTCTTGTGCGCCACGAGCATTCATAAGTTTTGTCAACTCTTGCGACTGGGCGGCAGAGCTTAATTGTGCATGGAACTGCGATAGCGCAGCATTTCGAGCTTCCACAAGTTCTGGTTTAGCTAAACTTTGTAGCGCCCCAGTTTGCAGTTCTTTGTAGCGTCGAGCTGCTAGCTCGTTAACAGTAGTATCTGATTCTTCAGTTTTAGTTGTTGATATTTGAAGTGCTTGTGAGGCAACTGAAGGGTCTACAGTAAAAGGATAAGCCGTAGCAGAAGTCTGTCCGTAGATAGCACCGAATCCTATTGAAGCTGTGATGGCCATTCCTGCCAGTAGCGCCATATGGCGACGTGACTGAAGGCGGTGAAACACAGATCTCCCTAGCGATTAAAAATGGTTTAAGCGAAAACTAGCGCAATAAAAAGCTTAACATCTCTCAGGATGTCTTAAGTAACTGGGTTGTGAATAAGTTTTAACTCAGGAGTACTGAGACAAGCGTTGCCCGGCTCTAATTACTATGTTTTCCCACTGAGTATCGTTAAAGTCGTAGGTTTCCTGCGGAGTAGCAACTACATACACGACGTATTTATCAGACTGAACAACTCCAGTTCTAAAAGAAAGTACGCTACCGCCAACTCGCTGAGTTACGTATGCAGTTTGTCCTGGTAGCGTCGCGCTATTTGCAGATACCATTAGCGAAGTGACTTTAGTCACAGTTGCAGTTGATTGGCGCGTGCAAGTAACAATATTGTCAGTTAATCTGCTGGCAAAGTTAGAAGCTTGTGCTGGATCTGGAAATTCAAAAAATATGTTATCTATACCGAAAGTAGATTGGGCATGAGAATCCTCCGAGAGGATTAGGGTTCGTTGAAACTGGCGGAGTGCTCCCACATCGGAAAAATTGTAATTTTCGCACTGGGTTCCGGTGAAGGCAATCTGAGGTGAAGGAGTAGTTCCTTTCCAAGATCCTGTCCCTGGAGTTATCCGAGGCACGTCAGCTGGATTAAGAAATCCAGAAAAACCTCCAGGAGGTGGCGGAACAGTAGTAACCGTAACTGGTGTAGATCCGCACGCTGCTTGCTGGTCTTGGCAATGCTGAGTTAGCAGACTGTGAGAGACCGTTGTCAACGTTCCTAAAGATGAAATAGCTTCGGACTTGCCTAGATCAAAAATTTCTACGGCTCGACCAACTTTTGTTATCAGAAGTGAATGACGGTAGGGCTTGCTCTCTTGAATCTCGATATCAAGAGTGAAAGCTGATTCGCCTACTCCTTGGATGGCTGTTGAAGAAACGATGTAGGCAGCTTCTTCACAGGTGGCAGCTTGATTACGACGAGCAGAAAATGCGGTAGCTGCAATCTCGGCATTTTCATAAACATCGATACGATGTAAAACGCTGTTATCGTTCTCGTTAAGAGTCCGTAGCGAGGATTGCACTGCTAACGGGAGTCTTGTTGTTCCGCCTTTTAGACAGGTGCCAGTTGGAGCATCTGTAGGGACTGGAGTTAGTGTCTGAGAGATATTCCAATTGGAACTTAACGACGATAAATCTGTAGGTTCAATAAGCCTTAGAGAGTTTGCTGGTATAGCTTTAGTTGATTGAGTTCGTGACTTTAGGTAAGAGGTTAAGCCAGCAGCGGCCAAAAATAATGCTAGTAAAATAACCAGAGCTAGTATCCAAGTCTTCCTGCTACGATGCAGGAGTCTGGTTTTTTGTGGAGCTATCGAGATAACAGAATCGCTGCTATTTGAATTAGTTTGAGTCTCAGTTTGACTCGGATAAGTTTTAGCGGAGCTAATACTATCGTCAGCTAAGGCTGCTCGACGAGGAAGAGATGGTGCAGAATCTTTATCGGGTATCAGCCCACGGCGAGGTCCTGAAGTTTCATTAGCTATCGGCTCAGAATCATCTGCTAAGGGGGGGATCCCGCGACGAGGTTGCGTATCCATACTGCGGCACTCCTCTCTCGATGATAGCTTCCACCACTCTAGCGGCTAAATAACCTTAGCGGCTGCGGCGCGTCTGCATTTTTCCTCAGCGTTACTACTGAAAGACTATAAGGGATGCCTAGTTCACATAATCATTCCCCACTCCGTCTTCGAGTCAGCCGACCTGGTGCTAAGAAGACTTCGTCATCGCTTCTCTTACTGGGACCGTGGTGGCTTGTAGCGGGGATACTGTCAGCTATTAGTGCTATATCTGGCTGGATTCTTGTTGTAGGGCTAACAATTATGGGATGGATGTCAGAGATCCAATCTAGTTTCAACCATGCAATACACATCGGAACTCAGATATGGCTTCTAGTGCATGGAGTGACAGCGAATATAGCTGGATTAAAAGTGAGCCTAATTCCACTTTTGCTCACTATGGGAGTATGGCTCCTAGTAAACGGTGCTACCGGTGTTGCTGCTAAGCAATATAAATTGCGATATGACAGCAGCGCATCAGCATCTGCAACTTGCAAAGTTTCGGCTGCTGTGACGCTAGGATATGTAGCTGTCTCTGGCTTGATAGCTGCACTGTTAGCTACTCTAGAGCAAGTATTACAGATAGCTGTTGCAGCGGGCATTCTTTCTGGCACTGCGTCGCTAGTAGCAGCAGCTCGTAGTTTTAACTATCGCCCGTGGGATCCGTGGTCGTTAAAATTGAAAATTTTTCTAAGAGCGGCAAAGACTGCTTTGGGTGTTATTTTGCTTGGAGGAACTGTTGCATTACTAACAGGTTTCATCCTTCATTGGAAGCAAGTTATGGCTTTAGCTTCAGCTTTAGATATGCCAATGATGGGTGCAGTAGTGCTTGTCGTCCTTCATATATTTTATCTGCCTACTATGCTGCTTTGGTCATCATCATGGGTACTAGGCGGAGGAATATCACTTGGGTCAAGCACTGTAGTTTCTTTGGTCAATAATCATCTTGGCTTATTGCCAGGTATCCCTGTGCTGGGGATACTTCCTAATAACGGTCCGGCGTCGATGTTTATGCTGTGCTGGCTATTGGTGGGAGTACTTGCTGGTATCGCGGCTGCTCGAATTGTTGCACGAGACTACCCAGCTTCCTCGGTAGAAGAAGTCTCGTTAGCTAGCGGGCTCACAGGTGTTCTTACTGCGGTGGTAGTAGTTATTTGTGCGGCGCTATCACGAGGAAATCTTGGTAATGAACAGTTAGTAGCGCTAGGTCCACGGCTAGGGGAGCTATTCATTATGACAAGTGGGGTTTTGGGACTTTCTGCTGCAGTTGCAGGATCAGTTTTTAGCCTACGCTCACATCGCAGATAGACTATCGTCTATGACTGATGCTGCGCTCAGCTCGCCAAGTACTGCTATTGACGCCGATATTCCTTTCACCTATACGGTAGGGAAATCGTCGTTGCCGCTCATCCGGCTGGGGGGAGCTGAGGCATGCGAGCGCTTTCATGATGCGATCAACGCTTTCAAGGAACTAAGCCCCTATGGTTTTGTGCTGATGCCTTGGACGCCAGCGCAGTATCAAAATCATGCGTTATTTCTCACTCCAGATGCTAGCGCTGGAGTAGCAGTAGCTGCCGACGGTATGTTGCATTCAGTATTTGTTTCCCCAAAAGTACGAGAGCAGTACGGCTTTTCGTTGCAAGAAGCTAGCCCAGGGGATGTACTCACTGCTGTGGCATTGAACGTAGGCGCTGGCGAACTTAATTGTTTCGATAACGGTTTTACTAGACAGTTCTACGAGCGTCACGGTTTTACAGTGACAGCTCGGTTCCCTTTTGATCCAGAACAATCAATTCCCGGTTGGAAATATGGGGTTTATGAGGTGGAAGGTCGCGAACCAGATTTTCTAGTTATGGAGCGGCTTTAACCTGTGGCGTCCATATTCATGCAGTTAAACCCATGCCACGAAAACGCTAGGATTCCTCTATGACCGCGTCGCTATTAGACGGCAAAGCTGTTGCCGCTCAGATCAAAACGGAGTTGCGACAGCGAGTAACTCAGATCCGAGAAGCCGGTGTTGTCCCCGGGCTAGGAACTGTTTTAGTGGGATCAGATCCCGGTTCGCATATGTATGTGAAGATGAAACATCGCGACTGTGCTGAAATCGGTATGGAATCAATACGGGTAGAGCTACCAGGGACAGTTTCTTATCAAGAAGTATGTCGCCATATCAGAGCACTTAATGAAAGCCCAGCTTGTACCGGATACATCGTACAGTTGCCGTTGCCCGGGCACCTTCCCGTTAATGAAATCTTGACTATGGTTGATCCAGAAAAAGATGCCGACGGTCTGCACCCAATTAATCTGGGTAAATTGGTTCTAAACGATCCAGCTCCGTTGCCTTGTACCCCGCGCGCTATCGTCGAATTATTGCGGAGATTTGAGATTCCACTAGCAGGTTCTAGTATCGCGGTCGTGGGCCGTGGTACGACGGTAGGTCGCCCATTAGGACTTTTGCTGACCCGTAGAGGCGAAGACGCTACGGTGACGTTATGTCATACCGGGACTAAAGATTTAGCGCTACATACCCGAGCCGCAGATATTGTGATCGCTGCTGCGGGAGTGACTCACATGATTACTGCTGACATGGTTAAAGAAGGATCAGTTCTTCTCGATGTTGGTATTTCGCGTACCGAGCAAGGAACTCTTGCTGGTGATATTGATCCAGCAGCATATGAGAAAGCTGCGTGGGTAGCCCCCAACCCTGGTGGCGTAGGCCCTATGACCAGAGCGATGCTGCTGAGCAATATTGTTGATAGGGCAGAGGCGCTAGCTCAAATAAGCTGAACCTTTAGAGAACTAACCTTTTGCTATATAAAGCGAGGTCCCCACTTTTTATGGTGGAGACCCCGCTTTGTTATTAGGTGTTACTTGATAAGACCAAGTTCCTTTACCTGGTTACGCTCGTCTTCTAGACGGGCAGCAGAGGCGAGGATACGTTCCTTGGAGAAGTCGTTGAGTTCGATTCCTTGTACGATCTCGTAGCGACCATCTTTGGCGCGGCAGGGGAAGGAAGATACGATGCCTTCGGGAACCCCATATGATCCATCAGAGGGAACTGACATGGATACGATTTCTTCAGTTCCGCACCACCAATCACGCATATGCTCGATGGTGGCATTGGCGGCAGAGGCTGCTGAGGATAGCCCACGAGCCTTGATGATTGCGCCGCCGCGAGTAGCGACGGTGGGGATGAATTCTTCGGTGATCCAGCTCTGGTCAACCATTTCAGCGACCGAGCGGCCATTGACGTAGGTGTTGAAGAGGTCTGGATACATTGAATCATCGTGGTTGCCCCAGATGGCAAGATCTTTAACTTCGCTGACCGTAACGCCAAGTTTGCGTGCAATCTGAGTCTTAGCGCGGTTGTGATCAAGACGGGTGAGGGCATTGAACTGCTCGCGAGGAATATCGGGGGCATTGTTCAAAGCGATGAGAGCATTGGTATTGGCAGGATTGCCCGTAACAAGAACATGAACGTTATCGGCGGCAACCTTATTCAAGGCGGCACCTTGTCCAATGAAGATCTTGCCATTTGCGGCAAGTAGATCAGCGCGGTCCATGCCATCCTTGCGAGGCATAGCGCCGACGAGAAGAGCTACTTCAGCGCCGTCAAACATTTTTTCGGGATCATCGCCGATTTCGACGCCGGCAAGCGTTGGGAATGCACAGTCATCGAGCTCCATAACAACGCCAGCTAAGGCGCCGAGAGCAGGAGTGATTTCTAGGAGACGTAGCTCCACGGGCTGGTCAGCGCCGAGCATAGCGCCGGATGCAATGCGGAAGAGCAGGCTGTAGCCGATCTGGCCGGCAGCGCCGGTCACGGCAACCTTGACAGGAGCCTTGGTCACGATTGTTCCTCTCCGATGAGTTTCAGATGGTTAGTTAACAACCTACTCTCGATCTAGTCGGAGCGTGTGAGCACCCCCACAGTACGAGATGGAAGTGGATAAAATCACAATGGCGCGACCCGGTGGAAGATGTTCACATAAGTCAGGCTAAGTTAAGAAACAAAACTCCAACTTTGGATCTCCCCCAGAGAGGCCAGCTGCAATGACGAACTCTTCGAAGATCATGTGGACCAAGATCGACGAGGCTCCTGCCCTAGCAACCTATAGCTTTCTGCCTATGGTGCAAGCTTTCACCAAAGGTACTGGCATCGAGGTTGAACTTACCGATATCTCGCTTGCCGGTCGTGTATGCGCTCAATTTCCTGAGCGCTTGACCGAGCAGCAGCGTGTCGATGACAACCTTGCTAAACTAGGAGAATTAACTCAATCTCCTAGCGCCAATATTATTAAGCTTCCCAATATCTCAGCTTCGATTCCTCAGATTAAAGAGGTTATTTCTGAACTACAGGCACAGGGCTACGACCTACCCGATTACCCAGAAAATCCTCGCACAGACGAGGAAAAAGATATCGCTGCTCGTTATTCAAAAGTGCAGGGATCGGCTGTTAACCCAGTATTGCGTGAAGGTAACTCAGATCGTCGAGCGCCGTTATCGGTTAAGAAATTTGCGCAGACCCATCCGCATCGTTTAGGTGAATGGGAGTCGACGAACCGAGCTCGCGTAGCGCATATGGAATCAGGTGACTTCTACGGCAACGAAAAGTCAGTGGTTTCAGATCGTGACCAGAAACTCACTATTGCTTTGAATGGAGACGTTCTTGGCGCGGTGGATGTAGTAGCTGGCGAGATTTGCGATGGCACATTCATGAATGTGAAGGCGCTCCGAGAATTCTTTGCGCAGCAGATTGCGGTAGCTAAAGAAGAAGGGATGCTGCTATCAGCTCATCTCAAGGCCACCATGATGAAGATTTCCGATCCAGTTATGTTCGGACATGTGGTTTCAGTCTTCTTCGCGCCAGTTTTTGAAAAATATGCTGAAGAGTTCCAGCAGATCGGGGTTAATCCTAATCTTGGTCTGGGCGATCTGGAGCAGAAGATAGCTGATCTTCCGGCTGATAAGAAGGCTGAGATCGAGCAAGCCATCATTGATGTCTACGCGGATCGTCCGGCTCTTGCCATGGTTGATTCCGATAAAGGCATCACGAATCTACATGCGCCAAACTTGATTATTATTGACGCTTCCATGCCTGTGGTGGTTCGCGATTCTGGCAGCATGTGGAATTCAGCTGGCAAGTTACAAGAGACTCTTGCCATAGTGCCTGACCGCTGCTATGCCGGCATTTACCAGGTTATGTTCGACGATTGCCGTAAGAACGGTCGCTTCGATCCGGCGACGATGGGCGATTGTCCCAACGTAGGTTTGATGGCTCAGAAGGCCGAAGAATATGGCTCTCATCCCACCACATACATTCTCCCGACCGCAGGTACCGTTACTGTTGTTGCTGATGATGGCACAGTACTCATGTCACATGAATGTGAGGCTGGCGATATTTGGCGTATGGCTCATGTTCGCGATATCCCAGTACAGGATTGGGTAAAATTGGCATGTACTCGCGCTAAGGCGAGTGGCTGGCCGGCAGTGTTCTGGTTGGATGAAGAACGCGCCCATGATCGTAATGTGATCGCGAAGGTTGAAGAGTATCTACCGCAGTATCGTGATGCTGCTAGCCAGATTCACATTATGGCTCCTGCTAAAGCTATGCAGTTCACTTTGGATCGTATCCGTCGTGGTGAAAATACTATTTCCGTTACTGGAAATGTTTTGCGTGATTACCTCACTGATCTATTCCCGATTCTTGAGTTGGGTACATCTGCCAAGATGCTTTCGGTGGTGCCGCTGCTAGCTGGTGGCGGGCTTTTTGAAACTGGTGCGGGTGGTTCTGCTCCTAAGCATGTGGAGCAATTCGCGAAAGAGAATTACCTACGTTGGGATTCACTAGGCGAGTTCTCTGCGTTGGGTGCTTCGTTGGAGCATATTGCTGCAACCACGAATAACCAGAAAGCTCAAGTTTTGGCTGATACCTTAGATGCGGCAATAGGCACTTTCCTTAACGAGAATAAGTCTCCGGCTCGTAAGGTAGGGCAGATCGATAACCGAGGTTCGCATTTCTACCTAGCGATGTTCTGGGCGCAAGAGCTAGCTAAGCAGACAGTAGATGCTGAACTGGCGGCTCGTTTTACTCCAGTGGCACAGGAACTGGGCGCTGCTGAAGAACAGATCAATAGTGAATTGATCTCGGTTCAAGGTAAGCCAGTAGATATGGGTGGCTACTACCATCCCTCAGACGAGCTATGCAGTGTGGCAATGCGGCCTTCTGCAACGCTTAATAGGATCATTGACGCGCTGTAGTCACGTCGGTTGGTCTTTTCTTGCTAGGCGGTGCCCGTCCCTATTTGGGGCGGGCACCGCTTGCAATTAGTTAGCTAGATTTCTTGAATTAATCAGATCCGAAAAGATCACGACTATAGACCTTAGCTATGACATCTGTTAGGTCTGGGCTCATGCGGTTAGAGACAATAACATCGCTGGTATTTTTGAATTCTGTAAGATCATTTATGATGCGAATACCATCAAATGTGGTATCGCTGATAGTTGGCTCATAAATAATTACAGGTATTCCGCTAGATTTAATAGCCATCATTATATTTTGAATGGAAGAAGATCGAAAATTATCTGAGCCAGTTTTCATTGTCAGTCGGTAAATGCCTACACAATGTGGCTGAAGTTTTATAATCTCATTTGCGATAAAATCTTTTCGAGTCTGATTTGAATCGACGATAGCTCGAATAAGGTTCTGAGGTACGTCCTTGTAATTGGCTAATAACTGGCGAGTATCTTTTGGCAAACAGTAGCCGCCGTATCCGAAGCTAGGGTTGTTGTAATGATTGCCGATACGTGGATCTAGTCCTACGCCAGTAATGATCTCTCGGGTATCCAATCCGTGCGCCATAGCGTAGGAATCTAGCTCATTAAAGTAGCTAACTCGCATAGCTAAGTAAGTATTAGCAAATAGCTTGATGGCTTCGGCTTCTGCGGATCCAGTAGAAAGTAACGGCGTATACTTGTCTAGAGAAGCTTCTAAGAAAAGATCGGAAACGGTGGTGGTGCGTGAGTGATCTGCCCCAATGATAATGCGGCTGGGGTGTAGACAGTCATGTAGAGCTTGTCCTTCGCGTAGAAACTCTGGAGCGAAAATTATATTTAAGCTAGGGTATTTTTGGCTTACTCGTTGAGTATATCCAACTGGAATTGTCGATTTAATTACCACGGTAGTGGTTGGGTTAAAGGAAGCGATAAGATTTATCTCAGAATCAACCTGTTGGGTATCGAAAAAGTCAAGAGTCTCATCATAGTTAGTTGGGGTAGCTATGATAATAACTTCAGCATTGCTATAAGTGGAAATCTTATCGTCGGTTGCAACAAGTGATAGTTTCTTGGTTGCGAGATATTTTTCAATATCTATATCAGCAATAGTGGATCTTCTAGCATTGACTTGAGAAATCTTATTTTTATCAATATCAACAGCCACAACGTCGTGGCGTTGTGCTAATAAGACGGCGTTGGAAAGTCCTACGTAGCCCAGACCTGCTACTGCAATGTTCATAACAGCATCATGCCATGTCGGATAGTTGAGAGTGGGGATGCATAACGAATGTGGGTTAAACCCGTAGACTCACAGATGTGATCATTCTTGTCGATAGCGACTCTCATAGTCCCTCTTGCCACCAGCACTGGAAAACTGCTGCTAGCAATTTGCAGTCTGGCAAGGAGCAAGCATGAAGGAGATCATGGCTAATGTCGCTATGATTGCGATCTTCATCGTGATCGGCGGAGTTTTTTCTGCAGCTGAAATGGCGCTGGTTAGTTTGCGAGAATCCCAAGTAAAACAGCTAGCTACTAGAGGTAAAAGAGGACAAACGGTAGCTCGACTAGCTGCTGACCCTAACCGTTTCCTTTCTGCGGTGCAGGTAGGAGTAACGCTTATGGGTTTCCTGTCGGCTGCTTTTGGTGGCGAAACTCTCAAAGGTCACCTTGCGCCAGTTTTTGAATCTTTGGGACTATCGTCGAGACTTTCTAATCCACTGGCATTAATCGCTATCACTGTAGTAATCGCTTACTTCTCCATTGTGCTCGGAGAATTAGTATCAAAGCGATTAGCTATGCAGCGCTCGGAATCCTTTGCGCTAATTTTAGGCCCTATTGTTGATGCGATAGCTAGAATCTTGCGACCAGTAATCTGGTTCTTGGGGATCTCAACAGATCTAGTGGTGCGACTTCTTGGCGGTGACCCAGATGCTTCTAGAGAAGATGTTACCGATGAAGAACTACGAGCAATGGTGGCGGGATCTTCGTCGTTAGGAGAAGAAGAACGTCGTATCGTAGATGACGTTTTCGATGCCGGTGAGCGAAGTTTGCGCGAAGTTATGGTGCCGCGTACTGAAGTAGATTTTTTATCTGGAGATATGCCGGCATATAAAGCATTCAGGGAAGTTCAAGGAGCTCCTCATTCTCGTTATCCAGTGACCAATGGTTCAACTGATGAGATTGCAGGCTTTCTACATGTGCGAGATCTTATGGATCTAGATACAGTTTCTAGGCAGACCCCGGTAGTGCAGTTAGTACGTCCAGTAGTCTCATTCCCAGATACGGTAAAAGTGCTACATGCATTGACTCGGATGCGAGCAGAGCATATTCATTTAGCGATTGTGCGTGATGAATATGGGGGAACTGCAGGTATCGTCACGCTAGAAGATCTAGTTGAAGAGCTTATCGGCGATATTACGGATGAATATGATGTGGTAGAAGAAGATCATCTCGACGATGATCTTGATGGTTTATTGTCGCTGGAAGATTTCGCAGAACGAACTGGGTTGCTTTTGCCAGAAGGTCCTTATGACACATTGGCGGGGTATGTCATGGCGCAGCTTGGTAAAGTTCCAGAAGCTGGCGACCAGTTAATAGCAGAATTACTGCCTGTCAGCGGTGAAGATGAACAAATAGCTGTTGCAGTGGATATGACAATCACAGAGCTAGATGGACGTCGCGCTGCCCGAGTACGAGTACGACGTCACTGAATTAGCGAACATAAATATGCTGATTCCTGATGATGGGGCAGAACTGCTAACAAATAGTGCGGTTGGGGAGCTACTGGAGGCGGCCGTTGAGAATGCTGGCGGCAGCCTTAGGGAATGGTCTTTGGATCATCTTGATGTGGATCCTGGGCAAGTAACAACCGCAACTTATGCGGCGCGAGTCGATTGGGGGCATAGCTGTAGAAAAGAACTATTGGGGGTACGTGCTCGTGCACACGGATTATTGAAAAATGATGAGCGTGCGGCAGTCTTTAGCGACGGCGAACGTGAAGTAGCAGTATGGATTTATCCACATGATCCAGAACTACTAGGACTAGCTAGGGCTACTTACCCAGAAGAGATAGCAGAGTTATTAACCGCCGCTCAGATTTTTCCGCAAAAAGTTTCGCCACGCGATGTTCAGTTAGAGATTGTTAATTATCTCCCTTGTCGACGTGCGGTATTGCGAGTGACTGTTTCGCAGTTAAAACAGCTACCCGTGATCTACTATCTAAAAGTTTTATCTGAGGATTCTTTTGTGCAAGTGCAGCAGCGGCATGAAATGCTGCGTGCTGCCGGTATTCCGGTACCGACTCTTATAGCATCATTAGCTGTAGATTCGTTGCTATTAATGGAAGCGTTGCCGGGAGCATCATTAGCTGAAACAATATTTGGTAGCGGTATACCTTGTCGAGCAGAAGATCTCATTGAGCTACTGGATCTGTTGCCATCGGCCGCCTCTGAATTACAACGAAGACCATCATGGGTGGAATCTATTGCTCACTATGGCAATATCGTTGCGCAAGCTATGCCAGATACTCAGTTTCGAATAAATAGACTGGTTAATTGTATTCAGCAAGGACTTTCTGATGTGGTGGAAGGAACGGAACCAACTCATGGAGATTTTCATGAGGGACAAGTACATGTTTTAAATGGCCAAATAAGTGGATTATTGGATATAGACACTCTTGGTCCAGGGCATCGAGCCGATGATTTGGCATGTTTACTGGCACATCTTTCTACCGTTCATAGGATGAACAGAACTCACGCTTTACGATTGCGACAAACTATTGATGCGTGGGTTCCAGTTTTTGATGATCGTGTTGATCCGATAGAACTGCGATTACGAACTGCAGCAGTTGTTGTTTCGTTAGCGACAGGGCCATTCCGCTTCCAGAGCCGAAAATGGCAAGATGAAACACTTCGTATGATTGAACTTTCTGAAAGATTAGTGAAACAAGTTTGGTAGGGAAGTAATTCTCTATTTTCAATAGTGTGCTGATCGGGTTACGATGGAGGTGTCCGGTCGGAGTCGCCCGGTCGGACGGATCATCTCTGTTCAAGGAGTTCCCCTGTGAAGAAGTCCCCACTTGCACTGCCAGTAGTGTTAACAGTGACTGCTATGGCCTTTGCTGGTTGTGCTAAGGCTCCCGGATCATCTACTACTAGCACTACAGCACCAAATGCTGCTGGTGCTGCCTCCTCAGATTTCAAAGCATGCATGGTTTCTGATGAAGGCGGGTTTGACGACAAGTCTTTTAACCAGACTTCGCATAAAGGTCTAACCGATGCCAAAGAGAAACTCAGCATCCAAACTGGCGAAGTTGAGTCAACTGACGCCAAGGACTTCGAAAAGAACTTGCAATCGATGGTTGATGCTAAGTGCAATGTTATTGTCACAGTTGGTTTCATGCTTGGTGATGCAACTTTGGCTGCTGCTAAAGCTAACCCGAACGTCAAGTTCGCCATTGTTGATAACCAGTACCAAGAAAAAGATGCAGCTCCAGATAACCTGAAGCCACTGATCTTCAACACCGCTGAATCTTCTTACCTAGCAGGCTACGCAGCCGCTGCAATGACTAAGACTGGGAAAGTTGGCACCTTTGGTGGTCTTAATATTCCTACCGTAACGATCTTCATGGATGGTTTCGAACAGGGTGTTAAGGCCTACAACGCTGCTAAAGGTAAGTCTGTTCAGGTCTTAGGCTGGGACGCAACTAACCCTAAGGGTGGCACTTTTGTTCCTGAGCCAAACCCCTTCTCCAACGTTGCTGGCGGTAAGCAGACTGCTGCTAACCTCAAGTCTCAGGGCGCTGACATCATCTTCCCAGTAGCTGGTCCTGCCGGTGAAGGTGCGTTGCAGGTAGCTCAAGAGTCTGGTAACCAAGTTTCAGCTATCTGGGTTGACACTGATGGCTATGTTTCGGCTTCGAAGTATGGCAAGTCGATCATGACTTCGGTATACAAAGCAATGGATGTTGCGGTATTCAACGCTATCAAAGATGCTAAAGAAGGAAGTTTCTCAGCTAAGCCGTTTGTGGGCACCTTGAAGAATGATGGCACCGGAATTTCCCCGTGGCATGACTTTGATGCTCAGGTTCCTGCTGATCTTAAGAGCGAGTTGGAAGCTTTGAAGGGTGATATCTCATCTGGAAAGATCAAGATTGAGTCGGCTTCACAGCCTAAGTAAGTATCGATAAGTTCTTCATCATCGGAGAACAATGGCGGGGGGAGGAGTATCTCTCCCCGCCTTTTATTTGGTTGCTTTCCATTTCTCATGCAAGGATTCCTGCGTGGTTAGTACACAGTCAGCCTCCGGGCGACCCCTAGAATTACGGGGCATTACGAAGAAGTTTGGTAACTTCATCGCCAATGATTCCATCGACTTAGTTATTAAGCCTGGTGAGATCCACTGCCTTCTCGGCGAGAATGGTGCAGGGAAATCTACCTTAATGAATGTCTTATATGGTCTGTTGCAGCCAGAAGCAGGTGAGATTCTTGTTGATGATAAGAAGCTCACTTTTTCAGGTCCAAAGCATGCTATGTCGGCAGGTATTGGCATGGTGCATCAGCATTTCATGTTGGTGGAACCTTTTACCGTCGCAGAGAATATTGCGCTAGGTCGAGAAGAGGGTCCGCTAGGTACCCTAGATATGCGCAAAGCGCGACAACTCGTGCGAGATCTTTCCGATCGCTACGGTCTTCATGTCAGTCCAGATGATCGAGTAGAAGATTTACCAGTAGGTATTCAGCAGCGAGTAGAGATTCTTAAGGCTTTAGCAAATGATGCTCGGTACCTTATCTTTGACGAGCCGACAGCAGTATTAACACCGCAAGAAATTGATGAACTGATGGAGGTTATGGCACGGCTTCGAGATGAAGGTCGAGCTATCGTATTCATTACTCATAAGCTCCGTGAAGTGCGAGCAGTAGCTGATCGCATCACGGTAATTCGTCGAGGAAAGATTGTTGGGGAAGCTAATCCTCACGATTCAGAAAATATCTTGGCCGAAATGATGGTAGGACGTGCAGTTTCGCTTAAGGTCGATAAGGCTCCAGCTGAACCTGCCGCTGCTCGTCTACAGGTCCGTAACCTTTTTGTTGCAAATCCAGCCGGTGCAGTTGTTATCGATGGTATTGATTTCGACGTAGCCGGGGGAGAGATTCTCTGTATCGCAGGTGTACAAGGCAATGGGCAAACTGAACTAGCTGATGCCTTGATGGGAAATACGCCGGTTTTGTCTGGAAGCGTAACTTTAGATGGCAACGATATTACGAAACTAAAGCCGCGGGAGACAATTGCAGCCGGAGTTGGTTTTGTACCTGAGGATCGCCAGCATGATGGTTTCGTAGGTTCGTTCTCGGTTGCAGAAAACTTAGTTCTCAATAGTGTTCATAAGAAGCCTTTCTCGAATTTCGTAGCATTGGATTGGAAGAAAATCCATGAAAATGCTGATGCGTTAGTTGAAGAGTTCGATATCCGAACGCAATCCATTCAGACCCCAGTTGGTGCGTTATCTGGCGGAAATCAGCAGAAAGTAGTGCTAGCTCGGGAACTTTCGCATCCGTTATCGCTGTTGATCGCATCTCAACCAACGCGTGGCGTTGATGTGGGTGCTATCGAGTTTCTTCATCACCGAATCGTAGCTGAGCGCGATAAGGGCACAGCTGTCATTATCGTATCGACCGAGCTTGATGAAGTGGCGGCGTTAGCTGATCGGGTTGCTGTCATGTATCGCGGTCGTATTGTCGGCGTTGTTTCTCCTGATACTCCTCGTGAAGTTTTGGGACTCATGATGGCTGGAGTTCCTGAAGATGAGGCGCGAGGACAGCGTGCTACCACCGAAGGAGTGAAAGCATGAGTAAAGAGTCAGTAACTAAGAAGTCGTTACCGTGGCGTGATATAGCGATCACGGCAGCAGCTTTTGTTTTAGCTTTTGTTATCGGTGGGATATTGATGGTGATTTCTGATCCAGAAATCGTCAATAAGTGGGCGTACTTCTTTGATCGTCCCGGTGATGCTGTCGGCGCTAGCTGGACGAAGATTTCCAGTGCTTATTCAGCTCTTGCTGAGGGATCTTTAGGTGGTCTCGGTCCGCTAACTGAGACGACGGCGCAAGCTGCGCCGCTCATTATTGCGGGTCTAGGCGTAGGGCTAGCGTTCCGGGCCGGATTATTCAATATTGGTGCGCAAGGTCAAGCAACGATGGGAGCTATTGTCGCTGCTTATATTGGCTTTACCTGGCATCTTCCATACTTTTTGCACATGCTAGTTGCAGTGTTGGCAGGTGTGTTGGCAGGTGCCTTATGGGGAGCTTTTGCTGGTTGGCTTAAAGCTCATGCTGGTGCCCATGAAGTTATTGTCACGATTATGCTCAACTACATTGCTGCTATTTTAATGAGCTTTGCTCTGACGACAGCAGCATTCCATCGTCCAGGACGTAATGATCCTATTTCGCCCATTGTGGACTGGAGCGCTGTGATGCCGCGTATTGAAGGGACTCGGTTGCATTTGGGTTTCTTGTTGGCATTATTAGCCGCACTTCTTGTCTGGTGGGTGCTGGAGCGTTCTACTATCGGGTTTGCGATTCGGGCAGTAGGGGCTAATCCAAATGCTGCTAAAACTGCCGGTATGAGTGTTGCTAGTACCACTACGCTAACAATGTTGCTTGCTGGTGGGCTAGCTGGGTTAGCTGGAACTCTTGCAGTTCTTGCTCCCACTATTGGTGGTATGCCGGTCCCGCTGAGTGCAGGAATTGTAGGAACAATTGGTTTTGACGCGATCACAGTTGCGCTTTTAGGTCGTAGCAAGCCAGTGGGGACGATCCTTGCCGGGTTGCTTTTTGGAGCTATGCAGGCTGGTGGTTTGGCTATGCAGTCTAAAGCGCAGACTCCGTTGGAACTTACTACGGTATTGCAGGCTCTGATCGTTATGTTTGTAGCTGCTCCTCGTCTTGTGGAGACGCTACTTCCCTTCTTGCGCGAGCGTAAACGGACTGAGGCTAGTACGGCTTCGGCTGCTACGAAAGGAGCAGCGGCATGAGCGATAAAACAATGAAAGAACTCGGTGTCGATGTTAGTTTGGCTGCTGAAGCGACAGAAATGCGAGAGCCTAGGGAGGCTCGGAACGCACGGCTATCTACAGCTACGTTAATTATGGTGTGTGGCATCGCCATGATTTTTGCTGCTCTAACGGCAAAAGGTAATGCACGTTTTGCGCTAACAGATGCTTTTGCAGTTAAGAAGCTTCCAGAAATTGTGCTTCCGGGCACAGCTACAGTACTGATCTGTGCTCTCTTGGCGTTAGCTTCAGCGGCAGGTTTCTTTAGCGGAAAGCTAAGAGGCAGCTCTAAAGCGTTAGTGGCGACAGTTGCTGGTATTTCAGTGGCTTTAGGGTTTATGGCATGGGCTGCTTCAGGACGTTCGCTAGCGTTCCAAGTTTCTGAGCAGCTAGCGGGAACTTTGACGGTAGCGACGCCACTAATTTTTGGTGCTCTGTGTGGTGTCATGTGTGAGCGCTCTGGAGTAGTCAACGTTGCTATTGAAGGACAAATGTTGATGAGTGCATTTTCTGGTGCAGTTGTTGCTTCGGTAACTTCCTCATTAATAGCTGGTGTAATTGCCGCAATGGTGACTGGTGTTCTATCAGCAGCTTTGCTAGCTCTCTTTACGATTAAGTACTACGTTGATCAGACAGTTTTTGGTGTGGTGCTGAATCTTTTTGCTGCGGGATTAACCGGGTTTCTTTTCGATCAGCTCATTAAGAGTGATGCGGCACATCTCAACAATGCGCCAGTTTTTACGAAGATAGCAGTACCTGGATTGTCAGCTATTCCTGTTATCGGACCATTCTTGTTTAACCAAACCGTTTTGGTTTATCTGGCATTCTTCTCAGTCGCATTAGTGTGGTTCGTGTTGTATCGCACCAAGTGGGGTCTTCGGATTCGTGCTGTAGGCGAACACCCGAAAGCAGCGGATACGGTAGGTATCTCGGTTGCGGGTATCCGTTGGTCTTCGGTGCTCTTTGGCGGACTTTTCGCTGGTCTGGGAGGATCCTTCTTTACCCTCCAAGTAACCGGATCTTTTGCTAAAGAGATCACAGTTGGGTATGGGTTTATAGCATTGGCTGCATTGATCATGGGACGTTGGCATCCAGTTTGGGCGGCGTTAATGGCAGTTTTCTTTGGTTTTGTAACGCAGTTGGGGTCGCAGTTACAGACTCTGAACACTCCGGTACCTAGCGAATTCATGAAGATGCTTCCTTATATCGCAACGATTATTGCGGTGGCAGGTCTAGTTGGTCGGGTTAAGGCCCCGGCAGCTGACGGTCAACCGTATGTGAAATAGGGGATAGCTATGAATCCGAAGATTGATTGGGCGCTATTACGCAGCCGCGCCCGTAAGGTATGCGAAAGCGCTTATGCGCCATATTCGCAGTACCCAGTGGGAGCGGCAGCGATCGTAGATGATGGTCGTATCGTCGTAGGTTGCAACGTAGAGAATGCTGCTTATGGTGTTGGGCTCTGCGCTGAGTGTGGTTTGGTTTCTGAGCTGTTGTCCACTGGGGGAGGACAATTAATCGCTTTCACTTGTTGCAACATTCAAGGTGATTGCATCATGCCCTGTGGTCGGTGTCGCCAGTTGCTATGGGAACATGGTGGGTCCGAGCTCCTTGTGGATACTCCGCAAGGCATCTGGACAATGGATAAAGTATTGCCACAAGCATTTGGTAGTAATGATCTACAGATAGTTAAACGCTAACCTGTCGATCTGTTTAATTCAGGGAGGGCGGCTTCCTTACTAGACTAAGTAGCCGCCCTCGCTGTGTTTTATTGAGAACTTTTTAGTGAGGAAGTAGCGAAGATATTTGTGTCATCGCACTAAGAAAAAGCATGAGTTAGCTTGGTATCCAAGGCGATTTGACTTCTATGTTTTTAGTGCGTAATGTTTACCGAGCCTTGAGGGGTTCGGGACTTTTGGTTTCGGGTTTTTGGGGTGTCTGTGTGCAGCTTTTTGGTCTTTTGATGCGTGTGTGTTCAGTGAGAATCCGCGACGGAGATTGGCTTTGTTGTGTGC
>JBOFYY010000157.1:0-1068 GCA_051654905.1 Propionibacteriaceae bacterium | reverse complement strand
CACTTAATTGTCCGAAATAACCACAGATTTTTTGTAAAATTAGCTGCACTCGATAAGAGACACGTCTGCACTCGGCGGCTGCTCCCCACTCTCTTCATGTTGGATCACGTTTTTTGACCTTTTTATTTTTGTGTAAATTTTTCTGTTAGTGCTGGAAGTAAGGTGCATACTGAACTTTGTGCTCAGATATTTTGTCTACGCTGGGGGCAGAGTTTTAATCGCGTAGAAAATTTGCAATGTGCCTTAATTTTGCAAATCGTGCGAAAATTTAGCATAACTTCTTTCGATATGAACTTAGAGCACTGCGAATTTACTGGAGCAAAGATGCTAGCATTTTCTTTGTCCACGCTAAATTTCAAAGCTCTAGGATAACAATAACGCGAATAAATTACATTTTCCTAAAAAATCTCAAAACGCGGCATCTCTCACAATGTCGAGGTTATGTCAGTGTGAGTGCGCCTCCAGATTTTTGAAGAACAAATTTGCGGCTGAAGAAAAAATTCCCTAATTGTCAGAATTGTATAATTTAAAAAGTTTCTAACGCAGTTTGTTTTCCTCTTTCCTAATATCCAATCAAAATTAAATTTGGAGCCATAGAAAATTTTTTATTCAAGTTTTAGTGATCGCAAAATTGCACGTAATTGCGCGGCTTATTGCAGGCGCTAGAAAAGAGTGACAAGCGCGAAGTAAAAAAAATGTGAGAAATTAGCTTATTTAGTATTTTTGGTGAAAATTTCAGAATTTTAGCTCACTCGGTTACAGCGATTTTGAATTTTTTTCGATAATTTCCATTGATTTAGGGCACAAAATTCATCACCTGAGATACTTTTGGGCTTGTTTGGTGCCGATAAAAATTTCTTTCGGGTGGCAAAACATTTATGCTGATATTTTGAAGTGTTAAACCCATCGCTGCTCGACGTTTTTGTACCGTAATTGGGAAAAACAATTACTTAAATTCTCATATGCAGTGGCATGCTTCGCGCCCCCAACATCCCTCCTGCAAGCTAGTTATTCTTGCTATCAACAGAGTGCGTTTAAAAAGTAACCTGCCACGCATAGAACTACGGA
>JBOFYY010000156.1:0-338133 GCA_051654905.1 Propionibacteriaceae bacterium | reverse complement strand
TGGAAGCTAAGCCCTTTAGCGCCGATGGTACTGCATGAGCGATTGTGTGGGAGACTAGGACGTTGCCGGACTTATAAATACCCCTCGAGCTTTGCTCGAGGGGTATTTTGTTTCCCAAAACAAAATACCCCGATACAATGCACCCACAAAAAACACCATCAGAGTCCTGAAACAGCAGATTGTCAACTATGCGGAATCGCAATCAGAGAAAGAAAGAACTAGTAAAAAGCTAGTTCGGTACTGGGTGACCCCGCTACAGATGGTAATAGCAGTAGTGTCGGTGAGGATAGAATAGTTATATGACCAAGCACGTTCTTACCGCAGTCGCGTGGCCGTACGCGAATGGACCCCGTCATATCGGGCATGTTTCTGGTTTTGGAGTCCCCTCGGACGTCTTCAGCCGTTATATGCGAATGACCGGTAACCATGTGCTGATGGTGTCAGGAACTGACGAACATGGCACTGCTATTCAAGTGCAAGCTGATAAAGAAGGTTTAACAGCTCATCAAGTTGCCGATAAGTACCATGGCATAAACGTTCTTGACTTGCGCCACTTGGGTATCTCATATGACTTGTACACTCGTACTACGACAAAGAACCATGAGCATGTCGTACAAACAATGTTTGAAGCTCTCTACAACAATGGTTACATTGTTTCTCGCGTCCAAAAAGGTGCTATTTCGCCCTCAACCGGACGTACCCTTGCTGATCGTTATATAGAAGGAACCTGCCCCTTCTGCGACTACGATGATGCGCGCGGTGACCAGTGCGATAGTTGTGGTCGTCAGCTTGATCCAGAACAGCTCAAGAATCCTCGTTCCAAGCTCAACGGCGAAACTCCGCTATTTGTTGATGCAGAACATATGTTTCTGGATCTGCCTGCTTTTCAAGAGAGCCTTTCGGCATGGTTGCAGATGCGCCAAGACTGGCGTCCTAATGTCTTGAAGTTCTCCCAAAACTTTATTGATGAGTTACAGCCACGCGCTATTACTCGAGATTTGGACTGGGGAATCTCGGTGCCTATCGACGGCTGGCGCGATAATGGCATGAAGAAAATCTATGTGTGGTTCGATGCCGTAATCGGATACTTATCTGCGTCAATGGAATGGGCACAACGTAGCGGAAACCCAGAAGCCTGGAAGCAATGGTGGCATAACCCAGAAGCGCTTTCCTACTACTTCATGGGTAAAGACAACATCACCTTCCACTCGGTTATTTGGCCCTCCATCCTATTGGGACAGAATGGGGCAGGGGACCGAGGCGGTAATAAAGGTCCCTTCGGGCAGCTTCAAATGCCAGCTGAAATTGTCAGCTCGGAATTTTTGACTATGAGTGGCTCGAAAGTATCCTCCTCGCGGGGCGCAAATATTTACGTAGGACAATTCCTAGCCGAATTCGGGCCGGATGCGCTGCGGTACTTTATCGCGGTTGCCGGTCCCGAAAACCAAGACACCGACTTCACTTGGGAAGAATTCGTTCGCCGGATCAATTTTGAGCTAGCAAATGAATGGGGCAACCTAGTCAATAGATCCCTATCAATGGCTCATAAAGCTAGGGGAGCAATTCCAACAGCAGGAACACTTGCCGATATTGATAAGGCAATGCTCGCTACCTCAAAAGAAGCATTCGCTACGGTGGGAGAACTCATCGGAAAGAATCGCTTCAAACAAGCCATTGGGGAAGCGATGCGCGTCGTAGGTGCAGCTAATAAGTATCTTTCTGACTGTGAACCATGGAAACTAAAAGACGACCCAGAGCGTCACGATACGGTATTAAACACTGCTCTCCAAGTCGTACAAGACTGTAACACCTTGCTGACACCCTTCATGCCACATGCGGCTCAGAAGATTCATGAGGCATTGGGCGGCACCGGCATTTGGGCGGCACAGCCAGAAATCTATGAAGTGGAAGAAGACGGTTTAACCTACCCAGTTCTCATGGGGAACTATGCTGACGAGCAAGCGCGATGGGAATCAACCCCAATCGAAGCAGGACGTCCGCTAGATAAGCCATCGCCACTTTTCACTAAGCTTGATGAAAAGCTGGGAGAAACTGGTCCCGAGTGGGCACCAATTAATGTGTAATTAAAAGTTCTGTGACCAAAGGGGTGGGATAGTTAGCTATCCCACCCCTTTGGCGTTATCTAAGGTAAGTAGTTAGGAAGTACGCGACATTTTCGCTACTAAAGTTAATGCTGCTTTCATCGATAGTGGGCTAAATCCTACTGCAATAGCGTGCTGCCGTAATTGAGGATCGTGACGTAGTAATGCCAGTCCGCGTCGAATAAGAACATGGGGTGGTTTACGATGCTCACGAAGGTCTCGAGAAAGCCGGAGCCAGAAAGTAAGCAGCCTAGGGCGGTCAAGATAGATGGCAGTAACTGCAACTTCGCGTCGCTGTAACTCTGCTAGCAGTTCAATAGCAAAAATGCCTTCAGCAATAATGAGAGAATCTGCTGCGCAACTCATAGTCTGAGAACCTGTGCGCTGGGACAAGCTAATGCTATAAACCGGAGTGTGGGTAGATCCGCTATACAGTAGCTCTGCTAGAGCATCAGCTGCTCCCATAAGATCCCAAGAGCGCACATCGTCCCAGTCAACAATCCCTAAAGTTTGCGGCAAATCGGGGGCATCGGCATCGCGATAAAAATCATCAAGCCGGAAACCGACCACAGAACTATGCTCGACTAAGCGAGATTTGCCGCTCCCCGAAGGGCCGGCGAGCAGGATAAGTTGGCGCTGAGTCACGCCTGCTATCCTAACGCTCGCCGACCTAATGGGTCTAAAGCCCTAATGCTGTTGAAAGTTCGCTACGAAGTTGTAGCAGAGCTGCGGCAGCGCGCTGCTGAGCCGTAACTAGATCGGCAGACTCTTGTGGGCTCTGGCGATATTCCAAATAGCATTTGAGCTTTGGCTCTGTCCCTGAAGGGCGAACCACGACGTGAATACGTTCACTAGTAAACTCCATCCCATTAGTGGCAGGAAGGCCATTACTGGGGCGAGAAAGATCACTGACGGTGACTGGTTCTCCCAAAAGTTCCTGTGGTGGTTGGTTACGAAGCTGTGCCATAGCGTTACTGATGATTGATAGATCCTCTACCCGGACACTGAGCTGATCGGTAGCAAAGAGACCATAGGTTTTAGAAATATCTGCAAGTCGGTCAGCTAAGGTTTTTCCAGCCGCTTTTAGCTCAGCAGCAATTGCTAAAACTCGGGCTGCCGCAGTAATTCCGTCTTTATCAGGGACCGCAGCAGAATCTACGCAGTAACCGATAGCTTCTTCATAGCCAAAAGCCAGATCAGGGACCCGACCTATCCACTTAAATCCAGTCAAAGTAGAGCAGAACGGTGCCCCGTATGCCTTAGCCATCGCTTGTAGCTGAGTAGAACTCACGATGGAGTTGGCATAGGTGCCAGTAACACCACGACGTAGTGCATCATCTCCTAAGAGCGAACCTAGCTCATCGCCGCGGAGCATACGCCAGGAACCAGCAATCGGAATCGCAACAGCGCAACGATCAGCATCAGGATCATTGGCAATAACAACATCGGCGTCGTGCTGTTTGGCTAACGCTAGTGCCAGATCAATAGCACCAGGCTCTTCTGGGTTAGGGAAAGTTACCGTGGGGAAAGCTGGATCTGGTTCGATCTGCTCAACTACAGGTATTGAATCAGGGAAACCGATCGCGTTAGCAACCCGATCCATGACTCGTGCACCCACCCCATGCATGGCGGTATATACCCAGCGCAACTGGCGAGGATTCTGCTGCTCGACTAAAGTTACGGCACGCTCTAAATAGGCAGTAACTAGCTCATCACCCACTATCGTGATGTCACTACCGCGCGGGATCTCGCTGATAGGACGCTCGGAGATAGCCGCGATCTTAGCGGCAATTTCGCCGTCGACGGGGGGAACTATTTGTGAGCCATCGCCTAAATAAACTTTGTAACCATTATCTTGCGGTGGGTTATGAGAAGCTGTGACGACAATGCCGGCTACACACCCAAAATGTTTGATCCCAAAAGCCACTACCGGAGTGGGCGTGTGCATGGCAGTCAGTAGTGGTTCAAAACCAGCACCCGCCATGATTTCAGCGGTATCTTGAGCGAAAATATCGGAATTGTAGCGAGCATCGTAGCCGATAATGACTTTGCCCGGCTTATCGGCAACGGTAGTTAGCCCCTGGTCGCGTAGCCATTCGGCGAAACCAGCGGCAGCTTGCGCAACAACCACCCGATTCATACGAGCTGGACCTGGACCAAGCGGTCCTCTAAGCCCAGCAGTGCCAAACTCAAGTGGTCCAGCAAAAGCAGCAGCAAGAGCGCTCTGAGCCTCAGTATCTTTGGCCAAAGCACGATCACGTAGCTGCTCTAATGTTGCGCGAGTAGCTGGATCAGGGTCTTGAGAAAGCCAGGATTCGATAGCTGCCAACATAGTAGTATCAAGCATCGCTTGCATCCTTCTTAATTAGAGACGACCAATGAGAGCTTGTAACAAGGACTGAAGTTTAGGTGCTGCGGCTTGACCAGCAGCAATAACCTCAGCATGATCCAACGTTTCATTTGCAATACCGGCAGCATGATTTGTTACCAACGAAAGTCCTAATACCTCTAGTTTTGCTTCCCGGGCAGCGATGACCTCAAGAGCTGTCGACATTCCTACTAGATCGGCTCCTAGCGTTGCAGCCATTCGAACTTCGGCAGGAGTTTCATAGGCCGGGCCATGGAATTGAGCGTAGACACCTTCAGGAGTTCCAGGAGCTACTTCTTGTACCAGTGCGCGTAGCTGAGAAGAATAGGCTTCAGACATATCAATGAACGTGGCACCCATAAGTGGGGTTGCTCCGGTTAGGTTCAAATGGTCAGATAGCGCAACTATTGTGCCAGGAACCCACTCACGACGTAGCCCGCCACAGCCATTAGTTAAGACCACTTTGGATGCGCCTAATGCAGCCATAGTACGTACCCCATGTACGACTGGTGCTACGCCACGACCTTCGTAGAAATGAGTACGGCCGGTTAGCACCAGTGCCGTGCGACCAGATTCAGTACGAATCGCGCGAGCTTGCCCACCATGGCCTGCAACAACAGGTTTGGAGAATCCAGGTAGCTCTCCTAGATCGCAAGTAGCGATTTGAGTTCCTAGTGAATCGGCGGCAGCGCTCCATCCTGACCCGAGCACAAGACCTACATCGATGCGAGTAACTCCTAGGCGAGTACGTAATGCAGCAGCGGCCTCATCGGCGAGCTGAAAAGGATGAGAAAAATCGACCATAATGCCACTGTAGTGGCAAGGAACGAAGTTGGGGAGTCGTTAGAGTGCGCGCCGAGGAGTCTGAGCAGATTCGTCGTCGGAAAAAACATCTAAAGAGGTATCAACTTCTTCTTGTGACCAAGAAGATCCTTGCGCGAGACTTTCTCTAACCGAACCAGCAGCTACATAAATAAACATAACTCCGACACCAATCCAAATAAAGAATTGTCCCAGCGAAGCTAACAAAAAATAGCGTAATCCAAAAGCAATGAGGTAAAGCAACGCTCCTAAGCCAATATTTCCTAAGGCGATATTTCTAACCAACAAGAATTTCGAACTAGGATTTTCTCTTAAGTTCCTAACTTTGATCATGCGATAGATAGCAACAGCAACTGCTGAAGAAAACATCAACCCAGATAGTTGAAGCACAATAGTTTGCCAAATATGCTCTTCGGACCATCCCACAATTGTCATGGCAATGCCGGCCACCACGAATGCCAAACCGAGCATAAAGGTAAGATGTGCTTTTGGCTCGATATGTCGTGAAGTCTTCATAGAGAGCTAGCTTACGCGATAATTAGCTTTGTGACTCGATTAGCGATAATAGGTGGTGGTCCAGGCGGTTACGAAGCAGCGCTCGTAGCAGCTCAGCTTGGCGGCGAAGTCGTGCTGATAGAGCAGCGCGGCATCGGTGGTTCAGCAGTGTTGACGGACTGTGTTACCTCTAAAGCGTTAATTGCCACAAGTACGGTAATGAATGCGCTAGAAAATGCTAGCGAGCTGGGACTTTCCATGAAAAATGGTGAAGCTCTTGCTGCACATATTCAAGTGGATCTAGCTGCGGTTAATCGTAGAGTGTTAGCTCTTGCTGCAGATCAGTCGGTAGATATTCGTGCCAAGCTCATAGCTGCTGGAGTAAATATTATCGATGGCAGAGGACGGTTCATATCGCAACAGACGGTAGCTGTAACTAGTAACAACGGTAGCGTCGAAATTATTGAATTTGATGTCGCATTAGTTGCTACTGGCTGTCATCCCAGAGTTTTGACAGCAGCTCAGCCAGATGGAGAAAAAATCCTTACCTGGGAACAGTTGTGGAATCTTACCGAGTTACCAAAACAGCTTATCGTAGTTGGCTCTGGCGTTACTGGTGCAGAATTTGCTAGCGCCTACGATGCGCTGGGAGTAGACGTTGTTCTTGTCTCATCGCGTGACAAAGTTTTACCTGGAGAAGATCCAGACGCCGCCGAAGTTCTGCACCAAGTTTTTGAGCGCCGGGGCATGGAGGTGATGAGTAGAGCTCGGGCCGTAGCAGCACATCGTACTGACGATGGGGTAATAGTTACTCTTGAAGACGGTCGTATTGTTAGTGGCAGCCACTGCTTAATGGCAGTTGGCTCGATCCCTAATACCGAGGGTTTAGGGCTACGAGAAATTGGTGTCGAACTCACTGAATCAGGACATGTTGCTGTCGATGGAGTATCGCGTACTTCAGTTCGTACAATCTATGCCGCTGGCGACTGTACCGGAGTTTTTGCGTTAGCTAGCGTCGCAGCGATGCAAGGTCGAATAGCTATGTGGCATGCCTTTGGGGATGCAGTAGCACCACTTGATCTGACGACGGTTTCAGCCAATGTTTTCACTAATCCAGAGATCGCAACAGTTGGGGTAACCCAGCGCCAGATTGATCAAGGTGAGGTGCGGGCTATCACTCAGATGCTGCCATTGTCGTCGAATGCGCGCGCTAAAATGCAAGGGTTTAACGATGGATTTGTGAAAATATTCTGTCGCCCAGCCACCGGAAATATCATTGGTGGCGTTGTAGTATCCCCACATGCATCGGAATTGATTCATGCGCTGTCGGTAGCAGTTAAGGAACGAGTTACTGTCGATAACTTCTCTACCGACTTTACAGTGTATCCGTCATTGTCGGGCTCGCTAGCTGAAGCGGCCCGACAACTTCACGGTCACTCCGAACACAGTGCTGATCGATAGAATTTCACCACGGATGTGGCTTAAAGTCTTTTAGGAATACGCCATAAATATCAGTACCAGCTTCACCTTGGACGATGGGATCATAGACCCGAGCAGCCCCGTCAATTAGATCTAGTGGAGCGTGCCAACCTTCGGCAGCAATACGAAGTTTTTCGTCGTGAGGACGCTCGTCAGTAATCCAGCCAGTATCGACAGCGGTCATTAGAATGCCGTCGCTTTCAAACATTTCTTGCGCGCTGGTACGGGTCAACATATTGAGAGCAGCCTTAGCCATATTGGTATGAGGATGCCCAGCACCTTTATAACAGCGGGAAAATTGGCCTTCCATTGCTGAAACATTAACTACGTAGGTGCGTCTAGCGGCACTAGCAGCTAAAGCTGGACGTAGCCGAGAAATTAAAATAAAGGGTGCGGTGGCATTACAAAGCTGGACTTCAAGCATCTCTAACGCATCAACTTGATCGACAGTTTTAGTCCACGAATTTGTGGTTGCTAAATCTGGCAAGAGACCACCAGCGTCGATAGCAGTTCCAGCTAGATGACGCTCTAGTGAAGCATTACCAGCTTGTAATGCGAGAGCAGTCATAGAGGCTGCTGTTTGGCTTTCCAAACCGCCCGAAAGAACTGATCCTGCACCAATCAAAGCCGCTGGATGTGCTTCAGAAATACGTTCAAAGGTCAAAATTTCTGGTAGCGAAATACCGGCAGGAAGTGCGGTTTGTTCTCCTTCCACCAGATGAGAATAAGCTCCGGGAGAACGTCGTACAGTTTGTGCAGCGTTATTGATGAGAATGTCTAACGAGCCTCTAGAAGCAATTTCGTCAGCTAATGAGACTACTTGGGTTGGATCGCGTAGATCGATACCGACAATGGTGAGCCGGTTAATCCAGTCGGAAGCGTCAGGCATAGCAGCAAAACGACGTGCTGCATCGTGCGGGAACCGAGTGGTGATAGTCAATTCGGCGCCATCGCGGAGTAAACAGAGTGCGATGTACATGCCGATTTTGGCTCGACCGCCAGTAAGAAGTGCACGTTTGCCAGTTAGATTAGTGCGCTGGCGTCGTTTAGTGTGTGAGAAGCTGGCGCAACTTGGACAAAGTCCATGGTAGAAAGCATCGACAGTGGTGTAAGGATCTTTGCAAATATAGCAGTTTCGCGGAATATTAAGTTCCCCAGCGGTAGCCCCAACCGCGCTAGAAACTAGTTCGATGCCTTGAGTTTCATCGTCGATACGTTGGTCAGATCCAGTAGCAGTTAGCGCAATGACAGCCGCATCAGCATCGATGAGAGGCTGTTTGATAACTCGACGGCGGGAGGCACGAATTGCTCGAGTCATCCGATTATGAGCCTGCTTCATCACTACTTGGTCAGGATGGTCAGGCTCTAATTTCCCTAATTCTTCAAGAACGCGAATAGCGGTAGCAAAGTCATCAGGATTGATACTAGGTTGCTCGGTCACTTGGTGAGTGTAGCGGGAAAACCTGAAATTATGGATTTACGTTGATAAAAGGTCGCACCGATAAGAAGTCGATATTGCTATGTGGCGGTAACTCAACAGCAAGCCGAACCGTAGCTGCCACAGAAGCAGCAGGCATATGATCGCTGGCATGGTAAGGAGTGCCAAGATAAGCAAATTGTTCCCGCTGCATATCGGTATCTACCCGTCCCGGATGGATAGAAACAACTCGTACTTTTCCACGTTCTTCGACGCGAAGCGCATCAGTAAAAGCTGTTAAAGCATGTTTACTAGCTGAATAAACTCCCGCGCCAGCACTTGCTGTAAAACCAGCACCAGAGTTGATAGTAATGATGGTGCCGCTACTGCGGCGTAGCTGTGGCAATAGCAACCGAGTAAGGTCTGCAACAGCTACCACATTGGTGGTTAATACGCGTAGCCATTCTTGGTGGGAAGCCTCGTCCAAGTTCCCTAATGAAGTGGTTCCAGCACTATGAATAAGCAGATCTAGATTAGGGATAGCTGCTGCTAAAGCTTCTAACGCTGAAAAATTAGTTAGATCGCAAGGCAAAGGTTCAGCAGAAGGAAGCATGGCAGCTATTTCGCTACAGCGCTGATGGTCTCTACCGTTGACGAGAATATGGTGAGTGGTAGCTAAATCTTGTGCAACCGCTAATCCAATACCTCGAGTAGCCCCTGTTACTAGGGCAACTGGGATAGTCATGACAGACCTTTCGCTAGAGGAAAACAGCGACAGCAACAAGAACTACGCTCAGACAACCTAAGGCTTGCAGAATATGGTCATCAGTAATGACATCTTCTGGCGCACCCGCATCGCCTTTATCGATTTGGTAGGCGTATCGAAAGAGGGCCAACGTGAAAGGAGCGATAGAAAGAACTGTCCACGCAATACCTAATGGTCCTCTGGAACGCTGCTCAAAAGCCCATAAGCAATAGCTCATAATGACAACGCTCACCGAACTTGCCCATACAAAATGCAAATAACTTGCTGAATACTCTTGGAGAGATTTTCGAGTGCCTGCCTCTGGTCCTAATGCTACATGTTCGGAGTAACGTTTTCCTGCCACCATGAACAGCGAACCAAATCCTGCCACCAGCAGGAACCAAGTGGAGAGTTCAATAGAGTTCGCTGCACCACCTGCCATCGCGCGTAGTAGAAAACCTGTTGCGACGATCCCTAAATCGATCACAGGTTGGTTCTTGAGGAACAGCGAGTAACAAATCTGTAGAACCGCGTAGGTGACGATGATTACACCTAGCGATAGCGAAGTAACAAAGCTAAGAATCAGCGCTAAAGTGGCGCATCCGGCAGCTATCGCATAAGCCCACGGTAGCGATAATTCGCCAGCAGCGATAGGGCGGAAACGTTTCTTGGGATGTAGGCGATCTTCTACGATGTCGTGGGCGTCGTTGATTAGGTAGATCGTTGCGCTGATGAAAATAAAAGCAAAAAAAGCAGCTGCAGTATGGAGTGCGATATGCGGCTCAAAAAGGCGTCCAGCAGCGACTGGCGCGGCAAGAACTAAGACATTCTTGATCCACTGTTTAGGGCGCATCGCTCGTATCACAACGGAGATATGAGGTTGATGCGGCGGTGCAGATGCGGTGTTCATTAAGGTCTAGCGTACTGGCAGGATCAAGGAGAAGATACTCAGCAGCGCCATAAATCTGACCAACATAATCCAAGTTGATTAACGAGAGTTCGCAGTAGCGGCAGCGATAGCCCTTCTACGTTGTGGGCGCAGCCAGCTATTCGCTCAATAAATGCGCCGCCATATCCACCGATAGCAAAGGCTCCAGCAGCTCGTAGTGGTTCTTTGGTGGCTAGATAAGCGTCAAGCTCAGTTTCGGTTATAGTCCCGAAAGCAACTTGAGTAGCAGCGGAGGCTTGAACTGCCTCAAGATGACCATCGGCATGGAGTAATCCCACCCAGTGCCCGGTGTGAACAGTTGCCTGGCTTCCACTCAATTTGTGCCATTGTTGGCGGGCCGCGTCATCATCAATAGGCTTGCCAGATATTTCCCCAGCAACATTTACCACCGTATCGGCGGCAATAATCAGAGATGGCTGTGACAGCATCTGAGCTACGGCGCGACCTTTTGATTCAGCGAGCAATACCGTCAACAAGGCGGGATCAGAGTTAGTGATAGTTGATTCGTCGACATTAGAAATAATGACATCGCACATAACTCCGGCTCGACGCAGTAGATCGCGTCGAGCCGGAGAAGCGCTTGCGAGAATAATTCTCACGAAAAAGATTTACTTTCCGCCGAGAATATCTTTCAAAATGCCACCAAGAACTCCGCCAGCGGAGGATCCTTGAGCTGAATCATTGCTCTGGGGCTCTTCGATCGTTAATTCGCCATCGCTGCTCTGCTGAGTGGGGAAGGAAGGAACAGCTGGTGCTTCAGCTGAAGTATGGTTTCCGCCACCTAGCATCTGACCAAGAATACTTCCGAGGATAGATCCAGATCCCTGCTGCTGCTGAGACTGCTGACCAGTCGCGCGACCTAGGATATCTCCAAGGATATCTCCAGCGTTATTGCCGGATTTTCCAGATTGTAGGTTCTTTCCTAGCCAAGCTAGAACTACTGGCGCGAGGATTGGAAGAAGCTTGCGGATCAGCGAGGAGCTAACTCCAGCACTAGAAACGCGTGCAATGGTCTGGTCGGTATCTCCGCCAAGGATATGGGAGACGATTTTAGCGCCATCAGCTAGATCTATTTGACCTAGATCGATGCCGCCATCAAGAAGAGATGAGGTAGCGTGCTTAAGAAGCGCGCCGGCAAGAGACTGCTCGCCATCAGCGGAACTAGCATTTGCTTGCATGCCCGAAAGCAGCATTGGGATGGTCTGGGTAACAGCGTCTTGAGTGGTTTCTTCATCGACGCCGAGCTGGGCAGCAAGCTGGCCCAACGGAAGCTCGCGGAGAATCTCGGTAACAGCGCTCATAGGGGCACTCCTTCCAAAGGGCCGGGATATGCGGTCATATCCTTTGCTGCGGCCTTGCATAACTAGAGTAGAGGGGATACCGCCACTTTTGCGAGAGTTCGAGGAAATTCTTAGCTAGATCACATAAAAAATGCGATAGAGATGTTCGCGTAGGCTATAGCTATGCCTGATATTGCTCCTGTAGATCATGATCGTCTTTGTTCACTAGCTTCTTGTGAGCTGAACTGGAATGTCATATGTCTGTCAGAAACCGGGTCAACTAATGCAGATTTAGCTGAATTAGCAGCTGCTGGCGCGCCAGAGGGAACCGTTGTTATAGCGGAACACCAAACAGCTGGACGGGGACGGTTTGCAAGAAAATGGCAAGAAGCTCCAGGCGCGGGGGTTGCGATGAGTGTTTTGTTGCGCCCCACTCGTAACCCAGATGCTTGGGGTTGGTTACCGCTGATCGCTGGATTAGCGCTTTATGATGCGCTGAACTCTTTTGATGCCGGGGCAACGCTGAAATGGCCTAACGATATTTTGATTGAATCGGGGTCAGAACCTGGAAAACTATGTGGGATTCTTGCCTCACTAGAGATGACAGAATCTGGGCCAGCCTGTGTACTTGGTATGGGTATAAATATTGCTCATAATCGGGAGGAATTGCCGGTAAATACTGCAACATCGTTAGGGCTGCAGGGGATTATCGTCGATAAAACTGTGCTAGTAGCGCAAGCTCTGAAAGCTTTGTCTCAGTGGTATTTACGCTGGACAGCGGGGGAAGATTTACGCGAAGTGTATCGAGAACGTTGCGGCACTATCGGACGGCAAGTAAAAGTGCAGCTTGATGCTGAACAAGCCCAAGGAACAGCAACAGTCGGTACCGCTATCGGAGTCGATGAAGAAGGATCACTGCTGGTATTTACCGAAGGAAACGTAGTTCCAGTGAGCGCCGGAGACGCGATTCACGTACGTTGGTGATTACTTATTGCGACGAAAAAGCGGTGACGATAAACAAGCGCGCGCCGGCGGAGCTAGGTCGTCGATAGCTAAGCCAGTTACTGGACAGCGGGCAGTTTCTAGTCGCGAACTATCAAAGTCCCAGTCATCGTCATCTAGAGACACATTTTCGATACCTAAAAGCGTAGCCATGCCTGAGACATAAGCATCAGTATGACCTTCTTTAGCTGCATGTCGAGCCTGAGCTAGCGGTACATGAGCTAATTGGGCGGCAAGCCTACGAAGCGCGTGGGCGGCTTCCTCGCGAGTGAGATCTCGCTCTGGAAGTCGAGCTACCTCTTTATCAACCGCAGTCGTTACAAGATCTTGTAACGCAGTAATAGCTGGCGCAATGCGACGTCCACTCAACGCCGTACTGAGCTCAGCAACACCATCTGCAATGAGTTTGCGGGCAGTAGCTAATTCATCTTCGGCAAGACTAGGGGCAGCATGTTGAACATCGTCTAGATTGACGACTCGGACATAAGCAAGATTGCGTACAGCAGTGTCAACATCATGAGTTAGCGCTAGATCAACAATTGCTAATGGGGTAGCTCGGGTCCCTACCTCATCGGCGGTGATGATGGTTCCATTACCAGAACAGCACACCACCGTTGCTACCTCGGTAATACCTTTTTGGAGATCATCAACAACGTAGGTGTGGTGACTTTCTGCGAAATCATGGCCGCGACCTGAAGCAGAATGTACCCCGATATGAGTTACGCCGCGTTCGCGTAGAGCAGCTACCGCAGCTCCGGCATAAGCGCCAGTTCCCACAATCAATACTGGACGAGTTTCATCAATAGAAACCATATCTAGGGCAACCGAGACGATAGAGCGTCCTGTACCAGAAATTCCCGATGTTGATTGCACTTGGCGAGCGGTGCGTAATGCGTGAGTGAAGACAATATCGAGCTGGGGAGTTAGGGTATCAGCTTCTCGTGCTGCGGTAACAGCCCTGCGTAACTGTCCAGTGATTTCACGTTCACCAAGAACCATGGAATCTAGTCCTGCGGCAACTTGGAAAAGATGAGTTACCGCTTCTGCTCGATTGGCATGAACTAACGGAGCTGGCAGGTCGATACCCGACGAAACCATAGTACGCACTAGCGTATGAGCACATTCTGCAATTGAGTCAGGTTCGACGTCGAGATATAGCTCCCAGCGATTGCAAGTAGAGATTTCGACGAAACCGCGGATTCGCCCGGTAGCTTCTAATATGTCTAAAAACTTAGGTGCCTGTGTTTGAGTCCGCTCGACGGCAGCAAGGCCGTGAAAGCGGTGGTGAACACAAAGCAACAAAAGAGTCATGGCTTAACCATTCAACCACAGCTTTAGCAATTATCAGATTGGGACTCAGTCTCAGATTGGGAGTCAGGGCAATGCTGAGGAAGAATAGGTGAGTGCTCACATCGTCGTTGCTGACTGCCCTTGCTGGAGAACGTCCTACGCATACCCCAATATGGTTTATGCGACAAGCAGGTCGTTCACTCCCTGAATACCGAGAAACTCGTGCAGGTTTAGGCATGATCGAGTCCTGCCTAATTCCTGATGTTGCTGCTGAGATTACGTTGCAGCCAGTGCGGCGACATAACGTAGATGCTGCTATTTTCTTCAGCGATATTATGGTTCCGCTAGTGCTAGCCGGTCTTGATATTGAGATTGCTCCTGGCGTAGGGCCGGTCGTAGCTCAACCGTTGCGAACAGCTAGCGATGTAGCTGCGGTTATCGATCGTGGTCTTGATGATGTGAGTGCTATTACCGAAGCTATTGCGCTTATTCGTAAGGAATTGGCAGACGATAAAGCTCTCATCGGATTTGCTGGTGCACCATTTACTTTGGCGGCATACCTAGTAGAAGGTCGACCTTCACGAGATCATCTAGCAGCACGCGGCATGATGTTAGCTGACCCAACAGCATGGCATCTGCTAGCTGGCTGGTGTGCAAAAATTTCTGGAGCTTTCTTAGCTGCCCAGATTGATGCTGGGGCACAAGCAGTCCAACTCTTTGACTCTTGGGCGGGGTCATTGTCGCGGCAAGATTACGCTGCATTCGTAGCGCCACACTCGCAGGCTACCTTGGATGTAGTAGCTGGGCGAGTACCGCAGATCCATTTTGCGGCAGGAGGTGAGCACCTGATGGAAGAATTTGCGAAGTTAGGAACTGCGGCCTTGGGCTGTGATTATCGGACTCCACTCGATCAAGCTGCTGCTAGATGCCCTGAAAAGGTACTGCAAGGAAACCTTGACCCAGCAGTATTGACAGCGCCGTGGACAGTGATTGAAGCAGCCGTAATAAACGTATTAGAACGTGGGAAAAAAGCCCCCAGCCATATCTTTAATTTGGGACATGGGGTGCCTCCCAGCACGGACCCAGAAGTACTGACTGCGATTGTGGAATTGGTGCATCGTCATGGCTGATGTCATCGTCGTCGGTGGTGGTATTGCCGGATTAGTCTGCGCCTATCGGCTAGCACAAGCAGGCAAGCAGCCGATCGTAATCGAATCACGTGGAAAAGCGGGTGGACTTATCTTCGGTGTCCCGATGGGGGGCATAACCGTCGATGTAGGAGCGGAATCTTATGCGCGTCGCTCGCTTGCTTCAGGATCTTTAGTAGAAGAACTCGGGTTAGAACAAGTAACTCCGGGTGGAACTTCCTGGATTTTTAATGAGGGTCAGGTCTATCGCATCCCATATGGAACGTTAGGGATTCCTGCCGATATTACCGATTCGGAAGTTGTTAAAGTGCTTGGGGAGACTGCCGCAGCTCGGGCGGCGCAAGACCTCACGTTGCCGCCAGAAATCGGTGCCGACTGTTTAGACTTAGGGTCGCTCGTAGCTGCTCGAATGGGGGCAGCGGTCGTCGATTATTTTGTACGTCCAGTAGCTGGCGGCGTTCACTCGACGGACCCGTCATTGTTAGCGGTAGAAACTGTCGCGCCCGGATTACGGGAAGCATTTCTGCGGTTAGGAACATTGACTGCAGCAGTACAAGAACTAAAAGCCAACCAACCTGACGGGCCGATGGTAGCGGCTCCTGCTGGTGGACTCTTTCGAGTATGTGAGCGGCTAGTTGAAGAGATAATTGCTAGCGGCGGGCAGGTGCATACTCGATGCTATGGCAAAGCCATTCGTCGCGATGGCGATGAATGGGTGCTATCGACAGCAGCTGCCATCCGAGGTGACCATCCGTCAGCAGACCCAATGGCTGGAGAAGCAACTAGCGAACTTAGAGCTGCCGACCTAGTTATTGCTTTGCCAGCACCTCACGCTTTGGATTTATTAGCGTCGGCAGATATTGATACCGGTATAGGCCGGGAAGATCTACCAGTAGGAGCAGACCTAGTAGGCGTCACATTAGTACTGGACGCTCCAGAACTGGACGCTGCGCCGCGAGGTTCAGGAGTGCTCGTAGTTCCTGGACAAAGCGTTGTGAAAGCTAAAGCGCTTACCCATTATTCGGTGAAATGGGCTTGGGTGCGGCAAGACCAGCCGCTACATGTCATACGCGTTTCCTATGGACGATCTGGGCAACCTCGCCCGCAAGTCGACCAATATGATGCATTGCGTGATGCTAGCACTATCTTGGGAGTAGCGCTACGCCCAGAACAGTTACGAGGGCACTGCGTATCGCATTTCAATGGGTCACTACCGCCACATACCCCGGAATATCGGAAACATATCGACACTCTGCAACAGAAAATATCCCAGCAACAGGGACTGCACGTCGTAGGCTCATGGGTGGCAGGTACGGGCCTTGCTGCTGTCATTCCACAAGCCGAGCAGATCGCGAAGGAGATCGCTTCATGTTGATCCGATTGGGGACTCGTGCTTCGGCATTAGCAACAACTCAATCTCAATGGTGTGCTGAGCTATTGCGCGCTAGTGGACATGATGTAGAACTTGTAGAAATACGCACCGAAGGCGATGTTCGCCCCGGATCATTAACCAAATTGGGCGGCACCGGAGTTTTTGCGGCAGCCTTACGCGAAGCGCTGCTAGTTGGTTCCTGCGATATTGCGGTGCACTCTTGCAAAGATTTACCGACAGCTGCGGTACCCGGACTGACGATAGCAAGTATTCCAACTCGAGAACGCTCCGACGATGTGTTGTGCGCTAGGGACGGTCTTAAACTTGTTGAGCTGCCAGCTGGCGCCAAAATTGGAACTGGATCACCGCGTCGCGCCGCCCAGATCAGAGCGCTACGTAGCGACGTCGAATTGGTTGATATTCGCGGTAATGTAGGAACCCGCCTTGCGCGGGTAGCCCCCGGAGATCTCGACGCTGTGGTGTTGGCCGGTGCCGGGTTGGCTCGACTCGGACTTGCGGCAGCAATAACTGAAAGTTTGCCGATCTTGCCAGCACCAGCTCAAGGTTCTTTGGCTATCGAATGTCGCTCCGAAGATCTACAGCTACAAAAAATCTTGGCAACAATCGATGATCAACAATCTCGATGGGAAACTGAAGCAGAACGAGCGATATTAGCTCGGCTAGGTGCCGGATGTGCTGCCCCAGTAGGCGCCCGCGCGACATTATCTGATGGTGGCGGAAATCTGGAAGCTGTCGTAGTAGCAGTTGATGGTAGCGCCGAACGCCGCGTCAATATCCCCATAAGTTTTTCGCAGGACCCAGTGCAGTGTGGCTACCATGCCGCAGACGAGCTGTTAACCCAAGGCGCTGCCGATATTACTGATTTACATGCTGCTAAAACAGTTCGAGCGACTCATTCCGAAGCGTTATGGTCACCAGCACAACAACTCGATGGAATGAGAGTGCTGATGCCGCAACCGTTAGGAGCGCTAGCGCAAGCGGTGACAGCAGCTGGAGCAGAAGTTATTGGTCTTGAGTTGACGCGCATGATCGTCGATGAGCAGGCGCGAGCAGAAGCTATCGCAACATTGGCAGAGTATGACTGGGTGGTACTTTCTTCAGCGCGTACCGCCGAGCTGCTAGGAGCAGCGTTAGCAGGTATTCGGGTAGCGGCAGTAGGGGCAGCAACTGCAACCGCCGCTCGTAGCTACGGGGCTTGTGTCGAGCTTGTTCCAGTTAGTGATGCTGGCGCAGCAGCCTTATGTG
Organism: Propionibacteriaceae bacterium; assembly: GCA_051654905.1. Classification (GTDB taxonomy): domain Bacteria; phylum Actinomycetota; class Actinomycetes; order Propionibacteriales; family Propionibacteriaceae; genus JBOFIQ01. Next base: position 320,398 of record JBOFYY010000156.1, on the reverse strand, counting down.
ATATTTTTCCAGCAGGGAATGGAAGAGTCTTAATTCCAGGATCTGCACTGGCGGCACCACTTCTTGCCCAGCATCTAACTCAGCAAGGATGGGATGTAGTCCAGCTTGCTATCTACACCATAGAATCGGTGGTACCTCAGCAAGTGCCTGCTGTTGATATAGCTGTGGCAACTGCTGGCTCAACAGCATCAGCTCTTGCTGGTTTAGATATTCCGGTGGTGGCGTTGGGGGATCCCAGCGCGCAAGTTGCAACAGCAGCGGGATTAAGAGTCCTTGCTGTTGCTGAAAACTCAGATGCTGCCAGCCTAGTTGCTGGTCTTATTTCCGCTCGAAAGGATATTCGATGACGTCGATAATTCGCCCCCGACGGCTCCGTACCACACCGGCAATGAGACGACTCGTATCTGAGACTAGAGTTTCGCCAGCACAGCTAGTATTACCAGCTTTTATTGCAGACGGATTAAAAGAGCCGCGAAATATCAGCTCTATGCCAGGAGTTGTGCAGCATACGATGGATAGCCTTCGTCGAGAAGCTGTGCGGGCTGTTGAATGCGGTGTAGGTGGCATCATGCTTTTTGGAGTGCCACAAGGTAGCGACAAAGACGAGTCCGGGTCAGCAGCATTAGCAGCTGACGGTATCTTGAACCTAGGTATTGCCGCGATAAAAGAAGAAATCGGAGACGAGCTAGTCATCATGGCAGATACCTGTCTTGATGAGTTTACTTCACATGGACATTGCGGAGTATTACGTCCTGACGGTGTGGTGGCTAACGATGCCACTAACAAGATTTATCAGCAGCAAGCAGTAGCACAGGCAGAAGCTGGTGCTCATGTGGTAAGTCCTTCAGGAATGATGGATGGCCAGATTCTTGCGATCCGAGAAGCCTTAGACCATGCCGGATTTGAGGATGTTTCGATCCTTGCCTATTCAGCAAAATATGCTTCAGCCCTCTACGGCCCGTTCCGGGAAGCAGTGGGGTCATCATTGCTGGGAGACCGGAAAACCTATCAGCAGGACCCAGCTAACCGGCGAGAAGGAATGCGAGAAACGCTCCTAGATCTTGCCGAAGGTGCCGATATGGTAATGGTGAAACCAGCAACTTATTATCTAGATATTCTTGCTGATGTCGCCAAAGTCTCGCAGGTTCCGGTCGCGGCCTACCATGTCTCTGGCGAGTATGCGATGATCATGGCGGCTGCTGAGCGAGGATGGATCGACCGGCAGCGGGCGCTTACCGAAGTAACAACATCTATTGTTCGCGCCGGCGCAGATATTGTGCTCACTTATGCTGCTTGCAAATTAGCTACCTGGTACAAGGAGTCTTAATAATGACCGCAGATATTTTTTCTCGCGCCTGTGCAGTGATTCCGGGTGGAGTTTCGTCTCCAGTACGTGCTTTTCGTGGGGTCGGTGGTACGCCGGTATTCATTGCATCAGCGCAGGGCGCTTATTTAACAGATGTTGCTGGTAAAAAATATCTCGATCTAGTTGGATCATGGGGGCCGGCGCTACTGGGACATGCGCATCCGCAGGTCGTAGCAGCAGTGCAAGAAGCTGCTACGCGGGGGCTTTCGTTTGGGGCGCCGACAGTTGCTGAAATCGAGTTAGCTGAAATGATCCGGGATCGAATCCCGCGTTGTGAACGAGTCCGATTTGTTTCGACGGGCACTGAAGCAACGATGACTGCTATCCGGCTAGCGCGAGGCGTTACCGGACGAGAACTGATTGTTAAATTTGCTGGCTGCTATCACGGACATTCGGATGCTTTACTGGCTGCTGCCGGATCAGGGGTAGCAACCCAAGGTATGACAGGTTCGGCAGGAGTAACTGTAGGCGCAGTTAAAGATACGATCGTGGTGCCCTACAACGACGTCGTCGCATTGGAAAAAGTTTTTTCCGAACATGGTGATCAGATTGCTTGTGTAATTACTGAGCCAGCTCCAGCAAATATGGGCATTGTGCCAGCTTTGCCTGGTTTTAATGCAGCTATTCGTAGCATTACGAAAAAATATGGTTCGCTTTTTATTTACGACGAAGTACTTTCGGGATTCCGCGTTCACGCTGCCGGTTGGTGGGGTTATGAATGTGATTCGGGCGAAGATAACGAGCCTGATATTTTCACTTTCGGTAAGGTCGCTGGTGGCGGTATGCCTCTTGCAGCTCTAGGAGCTTCTCAAAGCATTATGGAGCAGCTAGCACCACTAGGGAATGTGTACCAAGCCGGTACTTTATCTGGTAATCCGTTAGCTACTGCGGCAGGTATTGCCACGCTAACTCTTGCTGATGCTAAGGTCTATCGCCGGCTTTCTGATAGCGCGATAGCTATCAAGCAAGCGGTTTCGCAAGCGCTCAGCGCAGAAGGTGTTGCACACGTTGTGCAGTCCGCTTCGAGCCTATTCTCATTCTTCTTTGGAGAGAAAGCCGCTCGAGACGGGGTTCATTCTTACGACGACGTGCAGGCTCAAGAAGCCTTCCGATATCCGCCATTCTTCCATTCGTTATTATCGGACGGGATTGCTCTTCCTCCCAGCGTCTATGAGGCATGGTTTGTTTCTGCTGCACATACCGATAGTGATATCGATCGAATCATTGCAGCTTTGCCAGCAGCAGCAAAAGCAGCCGCGCAAGCAAAACCGCTATAAACAGAGGAGTTGAGTTGGCTAAGGAAAGTAAAAACCAAGGCTTCCTTGGTCAACTCATACGCTTTATCTGCGTAGGTGGTGTAAGTGCTTGCGTCGACTATGGGCTGCTGATGTTAGGAATGCACTACGGGATTCCCCACAACTACGCCAAAGTATTGAGCTGGATCGCAGGCACTAGCACGGCTTATATGCTGAACCAGCGTTATACCTTTGCCGCTACCGCATCAAAGAAAATATTTGCGGCAGTAATGTCGCTATATGCCACAACTTTTATTGTGCAGGTGGGCATATTTGCGATGATCTTCCCAGCTTTGCTGCATGCCGATTTATCGGAAGTCTGGGCAGGGACAATAGGCTTTATCATTGCGCAATCTATTGCAACAATCACAAATTTTCTGGCGCAAAGATACGTGATTTTTAAGAGCTAGCGGTATTTCTCTAAATTGCTAGTGTCGCCTTTATTTAGCTGGTTAAAGAGCTGCCTCATACGTTCATCGTCGAGTACCACAATAGATTGACCGTCATCTGACCAGCCAGCTGGATCGGCTATTGGTAGGGTCATAGCAGTACCGTCGCCAGCTGAGATTGCCTTCATGCCTTTAGCGATGGCAATCGCATCTCCCATGCCAGTTTTGTCACCTACGGTCATACCATCAGAAATAGCTTTATTTACAGCCTTATAGGTATCACGATTGAAGATGACATCTTTGGATAGAACCTGCTTCATTACTGCTGACATGAAAGTTCGCTGCCTAGCGGTACGACCGATATCGCCTTCGCTGTCATTATGGCGTGCTCGAACGTACCACAAGGCATCTCGGGGGCTAAGGCGCTGGCATCCGGGCTGGATAGTAGGGAAACTTCCTTCGCCTTCTACAGCTTCTTGAATGCAAATATCGAGTCCGCCTAAAGCTTTAACAATCCCTGCAAATCCTCCAAAACCTATCTCAGCATAACCGTCGATACGGAAACCAGTACGTTGCTCAATGGTGTTAATTAAGAGCTCAGCTCCGCCAATGGTAAAGGCTGCATTTATTTTTGCTTCGCCTTGTCCAGGGATATCAGTCCAGCTGTCACGCGGAATAGAAAGTAGTACGGATTGTCCATGATCAGGTTTATAGAGCAACATCATAGTGTCGGTTCGATTACCTTCGGCTATCTCGCCACCTGGTGCTAGCTCATTCATATCCTCCGCAGTGAGTCCGCTACGTGAGTCAGATCCAACAATGAGAATAGCTGTGCCGGGGTGAGAAGAAGGTCGGTTTCCTTGCGGGGCATCATCTACCCGGGTAATTGAGTTCCAAGCACCCAACGGAGCAGTAAGAAGATAACCAAAGGAAAAGCACAATATAAGTAGAAGGCTGATTAGCGTTATCAGTGTAATTCGACGCCGAGAGTGTCGTTTTGCAGTAGCAGTAGTTCGTGCTTTAGAAGGTAAGGATCTTTTCTGTTCAAGAGGAGTTGAACCGATGACCCTATTAGGGTTAGCAGGTCTTCTTGGCGGTGGAGCTGGTGGTATTGGCTGCGAAGGGCGAATGCTTGGCTTAGCAGAAATAGCATTATTAGTTACTGGGAGGCTAGGGGGTTCGTAGCTCTGCCCATGCTTTTTAGCGCGCTCGCCATCTTTAGCTATCGTTTCGGGATCGCAACGATAGAGCCACTCTAAATCTGCCTGCTCCTTTTCGCCCATACTCTCTACTTTAAAGGTGAGTCGCTATTTCAGCGTGCCGGACGCGCATAAAACCTAGGTATTGGCAATACGATGAGGAACTGTGGAAACTTCTCAACAGCGTTCTACCGCTCATCGTCGTTCAGCGGTATTAGCGCGGCGGCGAGCTATCGCCTTAGTGCTTATGAATACGGTACTTCCCGGTAGTGCGCATATGGCAACTGGGAAACGTCGGATAGGGCGAATAGCGCTCGTAGGCTGGCTAGTAACAGGTCTTATTTTTGCATCATTGTTGGGTATGTTCTTTATTGCTCGGGATGCGTTGCTAAGTTTTCTGGCTCAGGGATGGGTACTGTATTCGCTTGCTGCCTTGGTAGTTATTGGCGGGCTATTGTGGGTGCTTAGCATAGCTGGCGCTATCTCTATGGGATGGCGGATGCCTATGACAAGAGCTGGACGAGTGTTTTCTAGCACTATTGGCGGATTATGTTTGATATTAGCGTTAGCTTTAACTGTTCTTGCTGGGCATACGCTAAGAGCTGGCGCTAAACTTTCGGACACTGTTTTTGCTGGCGGAGGTGATACCGAGCTTATCGAGGGTCGCTGGAACATTCTTCTATTAGGGGCTGACGATGGTTCAGATCGAGAAGGTGCACGTTTTGATTCTATCAATGTGGTAAGTGTTGATGCTGCTACCGGAAAAGCTGTAATGATTGGGATTCCGCGTAATCTTGAAGGTGCGCCATTCCCTAGAACATCTCCTATGTATAAAAAGTATCCACAAGGATTTTTCTGTCCGGATCATTCATGTTTAGTTAATGCTATAAACACAGTGGTCGAGAATGATTACGCGAATCTGTACCCCACAAAAGATCATCCGGGAATTCAAGCTACGAAGGAAGCTGTGGAAGGTGTTACTGGGATTCATATAAATTATAGTGTTATTATTGATTTAGCTGGATTTAGTAAACTTATTGATTCTGTAGATGGGGTTCATATCGCTTTAGATAAACAGGTTCCTATTTCATGGAGTAGATTTGAAGAAGTAACATATGCTATTCCTGCTGGGCTGGATATAAAATTGAATGGAGAAGATGCTCTTCGGTTTGTGCGAGCTAGAAGTGACTCCAATGATTACGTAAGAATGGCTCGTCAGCGTTGCATTATGAGTGCGATGTTGAAGCAGTTAGATCCGATGGTGGTGTTATCAAAGTTTAGCGATATTGCAGCTGCTGGAGAGGGAATGGTGTCGACAGATATTCCAGCAAAAGAAGCTGTTACCTTGGGTAAAGTTGCCTTAAAGGTACGAAATACTCCTTATGAAACATTGTCCCTTACTCCGCCTTTTATTTATCCAGGATCTCCAGATTTTGATGAGATTCATCGAGTTGTTGCGGAGAAGATTAAAGGAGTGACGGTATCTAATACGCCTTCGGTTGCACCGTCGCTAGCTTCCGCAACAACATCGCCAGTATCGGTAGGCGCAGAAGATTCGCAGGCTGTTGAACCGTCGACGCAGGTATCGCCAACAACTGCTGCTTCTGCTGAAGTAGACCCAATCGAAATAGCGGAAAACTGTCGGCCGGCTTAATCCTTCAAAAATTAAGGATCAGTGGTTTTCCTTGTGGGGAGTGACATGGTAGATGCGACAGTAGAGCAGGCCAATAAAAATAGCTCCACCTACCAAGTTTCCGAAGGTAACTGGAATTAGATTACCGAGTAGGAAATCTGACCAAGAAAGATGCGATAGTGTTGCCGGATCAATTTCGGCATGGGTCCAGAAAGCTGCGGGGGCGGCTTGCTTGATTAAGAGTCCAAAAGGGATAAGGAACATATTGGCGACGCAGTGTTCAAAGCCAGTTGCTACGAACATGGTAATTGGAAGAATGAATGCTGCAATTTTATCTATGACAGTACGTCCAGCATAAGTAACCCAAACGCCTAAACATACTAAGATATTGCACAGTATTCCCAAAAAAAATGCCTCTACTAGAGAATGTCCGCATTTATAGTTAGCGGTTTTTGTAACGATAGCACCCCATGCGCCATTAGCATTTTTCCAAGTTCCAGCAAACCAGAAGATGGCGATCATTGTAAGAGCGCCAATAAAGTTGCCAAGATAAACAATTCCCCAATTTTTAAGAACTTGTGACCAAGAAAGTTTTCCGGCTATTTTTGCGGTAATTGATAGCGTCGATGAAGTAAAGAGTTCGGCTCCGGTTAATACTACAAGTAAGAGCCCGGTGCAGAAAACAAGACCTCCCATAACTTTGGCGACGCCATAAGGAAGTTTTTCGGCACCTATTTGACTTGTGATGTAGAAAGCAAAGCCGATGGCGATGAAGGCCCCTGCGGTAACTGCTAACAGAAAAGACTTGGCAAGAGGACTAGTTGCTTTTGCCGTTGCCGTATCAATAGCCGTCTGCACCATCTGGGCAGGGGGTAGTGGTGCGGTATCAGACATGCTTTTCTCCTCAAGGTTTTCTAGGGTTCTTTAGTCTAGAGGGCAAGCGTCGTCATGGAAATTTGATAAATTGCAATGCTCTGATTGTGCGATTTGTTCTGTTTGGTCAGAGCTAGGATTAGCATCAAGAAGAACTACGGAGCTTTGGTTAGCTAAAGGAACGAGAAGCCCTTTAATTACAGTTTTCCAAGGGTCATTCTGAGGGACTACGAGCTGGCGTCCAGTTTGTTGTGGGATCGAAATATCTTGCCAAGTGATACCTACTAAGGCTTCATTGGCAAGAGGTTCTCGTGCATGTAGATCGGGGAATGCTAAGACATCGCTGCCAAGTCCTAATGGGTGTAGCGAACAATGAAGGTCTGCGGCTGATCCAGGTTCGTCAATAGTGATGTCAGCCTGATGAGGGTCAAAAGTGATAGTGGCGCCACGTTGCCAGATTCCTAATGCCCAAACTAGTGGCCCCCATGATGTTGGGTGAGATGCCAATAGCCGGTGGGAGACAACATCGCCAGGTTCTACATCGGCATCTTCTAACGCCCAAAAAATTTTATCTGCCCAATTCGCTACAGTGCGTGCTGAAAGTTCGATTCGAGAACCGCTGGCGAGGCTGTAACAAGTTAAAAGCGGGGCGCCGCCATTAGTGCGGACACGATGTTGAAGAAGCGCGAGGGGATCCACCATGTATTAACCCTAACGCTCTACTCTGGTGTTATGCGTTATGTCGTCATCATGGCAGGTGGTTCGGGGACGCGGCTATGGCCGCTATCGCGTCAAGGTATGCCTAAACAGCTTTTGACGTTATTTGAAGGTAAGTCGCTACTGCGGATCGCCTATGAACGGGTACAAGGAGTTGTTCCCGATGAAAATATTCTGATTTGCACTGGTGCGGCATATCTCGATGCGGTTATTGCGGAGTTCCCAGAACTACCGAAAGAGAATTTGCTAGGAGAGCCAACTGGGCGAGATTCTCTTAACGCTTGTGCTTGGTCGGCGGCTGTAATTGCTAGTCGTGATGAAGATGCTGTAATTGCGATGACAACTGCTGATGCGCTTATAAATCCCAAAGAGGCTTTTGTTGCAGCGCTTGATGAAGCTTATCGAGTTGCTGAAGCTGATGAAGAAGCATTAGTTACGTTTGGGGTGGTTCCAGACGAACCTGCTACTGGTTATGGCTATTTGCACCGTAGCGATGCAGTCGCTGGGTTCGAAACAGCATGTGTTGTGACGGAGTTTAAAGAGAAACCAGATCTACAGACAGCTCAGCAATATGTGAGTTCTGGAGAATATTGGTGGAACTCAGGAATGTTTGTCTGGCGAGCGAAAACGTTATTACATCAGGTAGAGCTATTGCTTCCGCAAACACATGCTTCGATCCAAGAAATAGTAGAGGATCCGGAGAAAGTAGTAGATATTTTCCCGAAGCTGTTTAAGACATCTGTTGATTTTGGTCTTATGGAGCCGGTTAGCCAAGGTAGAGGAAGCGCTCATGTACGGGCAGTTGCATTACCTATCGAATGGCATGATGTTGGAGATTTTGCGACGTTAGCAGAACAACTACATAGCGAAGGTGAAGATAATATCTGCGAAGGGTTGGTGACGGTTCTGGATGCTAGCGGAAATCTTGTGATTAACCGGAGTACAAACGGTCATATGGTTGCTATATCAGGGATTAAAAATATGGTTGTAGTTCACACTGATTCAGTAACGATGATTGTGCCGCTAGAAAAAAGCCAGTCTGTGAAGCAATTGGTTGCAGAGGTTGATAAAAAAGCGGGGAGGCAATATCAGTGAAAGAGTCAATAACTGAGCGAGTACAACGCTATCGAGAACATTTAGCGATGCTGGCTCTGATCGTTTTGGCAGCTAATACGATTGCCGCAGTAGTACGAGTAAGTATTCGTTCTCCCAAAGAGGGGATATCTTCAGCAATGCGTGCTGAAGGAGGTCTCTTTATGGGAGTAGCTTCTGTTTTGGTTATTTGCTTAGCAGTTGGGTGGTGCGTTCTATCCAAGGAACCTACGAAACATGCTCGGTTGATTGCTATAGCTGGGGCGGTATTCGTTACTATTGGCACCCTACTGTCGCTAATTTTTCTCATTGGTGGCATGTTAGCTGGACAAGGAATCCTTTTTGGAATCTTGGAGGCTATGGGAGGAATCACTGATGTTGCTCTTAAATCAGGAGCTGTATATATCCTTTGGGTGATGACTAATAAAGTTCCAAACTCTCGTGATTCTGGTCAGGCTATTGCTATTTCAGAACCAGTGGCATCAGAGAATAAAGAGGAAGTTTCTCGTGATGATGCTATCGGTGTGATGTGGGGGACCGCAGCAGAAGCAGCTCGTGATTCAGCTCCGTTGAATAATTTTAGTGAAGAGAAGAAAATTTTAATTCCTAACGGTGATCCGGTGTGGGAGGATGCTTTACACGGACCGTCAGCAAAGGCTAGTGGCGAGTTATGGCATCGATCATGAGGAATTCGTTTTCTGAAAGATTCTTAGAATTGGGGTGACGCGAGGGTGTTACTTCCGGCGTGTCGGATTGCTTTTTTGGATATCGACTTGACGTAATGGGAGTTGCAAGGTTGTAATTTCAGTCATGTAGTTTCCAAATAAGGAGGCACCATATGTATGGTTGTCTCTACCTGAGGAGGAACAAGATGACGGTGACATGGTTGGAGGATGAGGATAGCCTTCTTGCTTGGCAAGAGCAGGCTTTATGTTCTCAGACCGATCCGGAGGCTTTCTTCCCAGAAAAGGGTGGTTCAACCCGAGAAGCTAAAAAAGTCTGTCAAAACTGTGAAGTTCGTTCAGAGTGTCTTGACTACGCATTAGCCAATGATGAGCGCTTCGGTATCTGGGGCGGATTATCTGAGCGAGAGCGTAGAAAGTTGAAAAAGCGCGCTATCTAATCTCCTCAGGTAAGCTGGGATAGCTAACCTTTAATCCCAAACCTGAGGAATGCATGTTTGACGATGCTGATATAACTGTGCCGCCATCTGCTGAACCTACGCTGGATCTATGGTCGTGGGCGCACGAAGACGCTGATGATAGTGAGCCAAAACCAGTTTTAGATCGAGTGCTAGCGATTCTCGTAGCGTGCAATGGCGAGGCATGGCTTCCTGAAGCATTAGCAGGATTAACATCGCAGACTCGTAGTCCAGACCGTATTATCGCAGTTGATAACGGCTCTGATGATAAGACTTATGACATTCTTTCTGCTGCAGTAACAGCAGGTGTTATTGATGAAGTAATAAAAGGTAAAGCTGGTTCTGGATTTGGTGCGGCAGTAGAAAGCGTACTTAAACAAGGTAAAGATACTGACTCAGCTCAGTGGCTATGGCTTCTTCAAGATGATGCTGTTGCAGCTCCTACCTGTCTTGAACAATTGCTGGTACACGTCGGACAAGATCGAACCCTTGACATTATTGGTCCTAAACTTTTACAGCCAAGTCGTCGTTCGGCAGGGCGTCAGATTAGCGAGCTAGGTGTCTCTATTGCTGACTCAGGCAAGCGAGAGCTTATGTTGTCGCCCGGAGAAATCGATCAAGGTCAGCACGAGCCTGCTCAGGTACTGGGAGTTTCTACCTGTGGCATGTTGCTATCGACAGAAGTTTATCGAAAACTTCAAGGCTTTGACGAAGCCGTACCGCTTTTCCGCGACGGTGTGGAAATGTGCTGGCGAGCTCGGCTAGCTGGCTATAAAGTTTCCACCAGCCCGAAAGCAGAAATGACCCATCGGCAAGTTGGGCGTGCCGGGTTGCGTAAGGGATTAGCCGCAGATCCTACTGCCAGCGATAGAGCTTATGGCATGTTGCTGGTAGCAGCGCATAAAACAGGTATTCAAGGTCCGCTGGTAGCAATCAAATTAATGATTGCAGCAGTATTGCGTGCTGGTGGATTCTTATTGGGTAAAGCACCAGATCGAGTATTAGATGAAATGCGAGCTTTACGCATATTCATTGGATCAACCCAACAGGCCCATGCGTTACGTGCGCGGATAGCTGCTATTGAAAGTACAAAAGAGAGTCGTATTGAGACTCAGAAACTCCGGCCAGGACGCTTCGCAGGGATAGTTAAATCTTGGGGGCATCTGCGCACTCGGCTTGGAAATGTTTGGGTAAACCTGTTTGGTGACGCTACTGATGCGTCAATTGATGATCTGACTAGCAATGAAGACGATGGTGTCTATCAGCATCGGCATCGTCGTTCTTGGGTAATGCCTACAGTAATTATCTTTGGTGGAGTTATATTATCGACACTTTTTGCAGGTCGTAATGCTCTAGCGCTAGGGCATTTAACCTCGCTTAATCTGCTTCCAGTGCAAGACAATCTTGGGACATTGGTACATGATTGGGTAGCTCCTATTCCAGGAGATAACTCTATGATTGCGCCACCTTGGTTGGGTTTATTGTCGCTATTGTCGTTATTTACTTTCGGGCAGCCTGAAGCTTTTGTAACGATCATCGTTTTAGGTGCGGTTCCGCTTGCCATGCTTTCGGGCTACAACTTCTTACGTCAAATAGTGGAAGATCATCGAGCTAAAATCATTGGAATGCTAGCTTATGGTCTTCTCCCGGTACTTCTGGGAGCTGTTAATAGAGGCGATCTGAGCGTAATAATCACTGCCATAGTTTTGCCTTTTATGGGTGCCATTGTATTGAGATCGCATCGAAAAGAGCTGACAGGTTTTGAGTCCTTGCGGCAAGGCTTTCTAATGGCTTTATGTCTTGTGATTTTGGCATCGTTCACTCCGCTCTGGTGGGGAGTGGCATTATTGCTAAGCGTTATGTTTTTGGTGCGAAATCGAGGAAAATATTGGCTACCTATAGCGATAGCTCTGTTAACGCCAGTGCTGTTACTTTCGCCATGGCTTCCAACGCTAATTAAGTATCCGGGACGGTTAATAACCAGCTATGATCCGGCTTTGGTAGATATATCTCAGGTATCGACTTTGGATCTGCTTATTGGTAGAACTCCGGGAGCTGGGCTGCCACCGTTTTGGTTATCCATAGTATTTTTTGGTGGAATGATTTTGCTAGGAGGCACTGTTCTTGTGCTGCGTGCTCACATAGCGCGAGGCTGGGCATTGCTGGCACTGCTAGGTTTTGCTCTAGCTGTCATAGTGACAAGATTCGTCGTAGAAGTACCCGCAATTGCAGAACTAGTCAGGCCTGCTGCTAGTACCTGGCTGATGCTAATGTTCGCGGCACTTATTTTCATGGTGGTAGACGGCTGGGATTATATTGCGGGTGCATTAGGTGATAAGACATTTGGGTTTTTACATCTAGCATCTATCGGTGCATTAGTTGTAGGAAGTATCGCTACTATTGCTGGTATTGGTTGGTGGGTATTTGCAGGAGAAGGATTGCTGCATCGCACAACATTCGCTGAGATACCAGCATTCGCCAGACAAACTCAAGCATCAAGCCAAGGGCTACGTACGTTGACTATTGATGCAGCAGGTGATGCTCCTTCTTGGTCTTTTACTGAAAACGACGGCAGTAGACTAGGTGATACTGAGCGGGGCGAAGCCTATGGAACAGCCGCAACGCTAGAAATGCGTTTACGTAATGTGGTGGCTGATCTAACGTCAGGTCGACCAGATCAAGAACTTACCCAAGAGTTAGTTTCCTTGGGGGTTGGTCACGTAGTTCTGACACATGCAAACGAAGATGTGATTGCAACAGTTGGTTCATTGCCAGGAATATCTCAAGTGACTGCTGATAGTGATGGTCGAGTATGGCGAATCATCGATATGCGATCGCGAGTAATGATTGTCACGCAAGAAGGAACCGTAGCGGTTCCTGCTAATGGCACTGCTATTACTGCTGGTAGCGAGAATCGAAAACTCGTAGTAGCTGCACCACAGGATTCTCGATGGAATGTAACTCTAGATGGTAAAAAACTAGAACCTATCGAAGTCGAGGATGACGAGCGAGCATGGTTCATGTTAGGAGCTGGTAGCGGGGAATTAAAGTGGGAATTGAAATCATCGTCCTACTGGGTATGGTTACAAGGCTTGGGGCTAGTCGCGCTTGTCATATTAGCTATGCCCTCGATACAGCGCGCAGATCGTAGAAACCCAGAAATTTTTGCGCGTCGATCTGCTGGAATGAATGATGAGGTAGTGGTATGAGTATCCGAGAAAATGCTGGATGGGTTATTACTGTAGGAACAACAGTCGTTGTATTAGCTTTTTCCGGAATGCTATTTCCAGGACAAAAAGCAGAATCTCGAGCAGTCACCGTTCAGGTATCGCAAAGTATGGTGTGTCCTATTATCGATGATGCTAAGGCAGCTTCAACTATTGTGGCTTGGAACGCTAATGGGAAAGTATCTACTACCTCACTTTCTGCTAGTGGATCTCGTTCGGCTGTTTCACCGATGACAGCTAATATCTTTACGGCAACTAAAACTCCAGTTCTTATTGAAATAGATGCTAAATCTAGTGGCGGTGGTGGAGTAGGTGTTCTCTCTGAAGCTGGAGTCGAACGAGGTTTACAAGCAAGCTCATGTGAGCGTCCAGCTAGCGCAGCGTGGATTGCTGGTGTGACATCAGATCAAACGCATGCAACAAATCTGATCCTCACTAATACTGATGCGAGCACAGCTTTAGTTGATCTTAATTTCTATGGCGTGGCAGGTCGTCTTATTGCTGCTGGAAGTCGTAGCGTTGAGGTTAAATCTGGTGATAGCACAAAAGTTGCGTTAGGGCCCTTAGTTAACTCATCTGATCCAATAACAGTTGGAATAACGACTTCGCAAGGACGAGTAGCAGTGCAAGGTCATATGGTGGAATATGTTTCTGGGGAAGATCAAGGACGTGGAGCCGACCTGATACCGCAGTCATTAATCGCTAAAGATCTAGTTATTCCAGCAGTTCCTACTAGTGCTGGAAAACGTCAATTAGTGCTGACAAACCCAGGAAATCGTTCTACTGACGTATCGATAGAGTTTCTAACTAGTAAAGGCGTCAAAGTTATTGAACAAGCAGCTGGCTTGACAATCGGGGCAGAAGCGACAGCTACTATCGATATCGGGGCATTCCTAGCGGATGAATTGGTATCGCTACGATTGCATTCAGAGCAGCCCATTGTCGCTTCGGTATTGTCTCGCTCTGGTGAGAAGGGAGATTTTGCAGTATCTCCGGCTACGCGTTCTTTCAATGGTGCAGTTGAGATCCCATTGGTATTAAAAGGAACTACTGCAAAGCTGCATTTTGGAAACCCAGCTCATGAACCTGCTCGTGGTGGTGTGATATATCGATCTAAAGACGGTAAAGAACTGGGGCGTGCAATTTTTGATGTACCAGCAGAATCTTCATCTTGGATAGACGTGCCCGTCGCAGATGTTGTTATTGCGAGCTTATCTGTGGAATCAGGAGAAGTCTCAGCAGGCTTTGTTCTTAACGCGCCTATCGGAGATATGGCAGGACTAGCTGTGGTAGCTGTACGTGGAGATACTGAGACCGAAGTTGCTGTTGACCCGGTTCACAATCCACGTCAAGGAATCTCATAGGTAGAGTCAATTGTCGACGGCTCTAAGCCAGTAATGGCTGAGAGCTGCTCAACGATAGTCCGATGAACAAGTAACGCAAGATCATTACGATCTTGAGCTCTCAGTTCTAGTGGTCGTCGGTAGACGACGATTTGTGCTGGATTGTGTGATGTTTTCTCTAAAGCAGCAGCTAGTGGAATAGCTTCATCCCAAGATTCTGACAATTGAGGTACATCCTCAATGCCAATGGAGACATCTTTTAGCCCTTCTGGGCAACTTTTTTGGATACGAGATACCGCAGTTTTAACCACATAAGTGAAATAGTTCTCGGCAGTGCGCTGCCTTTGGCGAGGTGCTGCTTCACCAGTAATAGGGTTAGCAGTAGAAAGTGGTCCACGCATCCCACGTCCGTGACGCTCCCGAGTTTTCGGCATAACGTCACTCTAGCGTGGCGGAGTACCCCAGACTGCTTTTACTCAGATACTCTCGACAAGTGATCTCAACTCGACGCTGCACTCGAACTGCCTGTGGGCGTCGTGCCGTCGCTACTCTTACTTTCGTTTATGTGGAAAGTACTGCAGTGCTGGGACCGCTTTCGCCAGATGTAGAACCTGGAACCTACGATCTGTGTCATGAGCACGCCGAAGGGCTGCGAGTTCCCCAAGGCTGGGATGTTATTCGCTTAGCTCATGACCCCGAACCGGCGCCTAGCTCTGATGATTTAGAGGCTTTGGCAGCTGCTGTTCGAGCAGCAGCTCATAGCATTGATCCGGCTCCGGAGGTTCCTGCTCCTATCCGTAATGCTGATGTTATTGAAGTTGCACGGCGTGGTCATCTCACCGTATTAACTGATCCTGCCCGATCTCGACGCTAGGCTAGGTCTTGTGCTGAAGTCCAATATTTTTAAAGCTAACGATATCCGTGGTCTTGCCGGTGGCGGCGATGCTGAATGGGATTGCGATGGAGCCAGAGCGCTAGGTGCCTCTTTTGTGGAGGTGCTGGAACTTACTGGAAAGTCTTTTGTTATGGGACGCGATATGCGTGTCACTGGTGTTGAACTATCGCAAGCCTTTGCTGAGGGGGCTTGCGCTGCCGGCGCTAACGTAATTGATATTGGACTGTGTTCAACAGATGGTTTGTATTTTGCTTCGGGGCATGAACACGTTCCTGGTATTATGTTCACTGCATCTCATAATCCGGCAACCTATAACGGGATTAAGTTCTGTAATATCGATGCTGCACCTATCAAACCAGAGCAGATGCTTGCCATTGCTAAAGGTGCGCAGGCTGGTGTCCAGACAATAGCTGATGTTCCCGGAAAATATCTTGCTAAGGATCTATTGGGCGCTTATGCAGCACATTTACATAAGTGTGTTGATTTGTCCCGAATTCGACATCTCAAAGTTGTGGTTGACGCAGGTAATGGAATGGCTGGATACACTACTCCTGAGGTATTGGGTGCGCTCGACGTCGAAATTGTTCCGCTATTCCTTGAGCTTGATGGTACTTTCCCCAATCACCAACCGAATCCGTTGGAACCAGAGAACCTTGTTGATGCACAGCGCGCAGTAAAAGAATCTGGTGCCGA
Source organism: Propionibacteriaceae bacterium (assembly GCA_051654905.1). Classification (GTDB taxonomy): domain Bacteria; phylum Actinomycetota; class Actinomycetes; order Propionibacteriales; family Propionibacteriaceae; genus JBOFIQ01. The sequence continues at coordinate 304,535 of JBOFYY010000156.1, read as the reverse complement.
CTGCGCTTTGGTTTTTGACGGAGATGCAGACCGGTGTTTCATTATTGATGAGCGTGGCGCTGTGGTTTCACCGTCTATCGTTACGGCATTGATTGCTGAACGTGAATTAGTTAGAGAGCCAGGCGGTTGGATTGTAGTTAACACTATTACTTCACAAGTTGTGTCAGAAGTTGTGGCAACAGCTGGCGGAAACCTCGACGTTAGCCGAGTGGGGCATACCTCAGTTAAAGCACATATGGCTGATCGGAATGCTATCTTCGGTGGCGAACATTCGGCTCATTACTATTTTCGAGATTTCTTCTTTGCCGATACTGGCATGTTGGCGGCGTTACACGTATTAGCGACGCTGGGTAAGCAAGAAAAACCTTTATCGCAGCTGACCCAAGGCTATGAACGATATGTCGCTTCGGGGGAAATTAATTCCACAGTGTTAGACACTAAAGCAGCTATGGATCGTGTTGTGGCAGGTTTTGTGGGACGTGGGGTCGTCTCGTGGGAAGATGGACTGCGGATTAGCGATACCGATGCAGGGTGGTTTGTGAGCGTTCGGGTATCAAATACTGAGCCATTGTTGCGATTGAATGTTGAAGCTAAGGACCATAACACTATGGCTGAGTTGCGAGATCTTGCACTTGGCCTTATTCGTCAGGAGATTGCATGATTGACATCAAGCCCGAGTTACTAAATATCCTTGCCTGTCCTGCTTGCCGAGGTCAGCTAGCTCTCGACTATGAGGGGGCAGAGCTAGTCTGTACGGCGGCTTCTTGCGGCTTGGCATACCCGATTCGAGAAGGTATCCCCGTTTTATTAGTTGACGAAGCTCGTCGACCTCGCTGAAAAATTACTTAATGGGTGGCGTCTAGCGGTTAAGCTAGGCGCCATCGCCGTCTCCTCCGGGTTTGAAAGATTCCCAAATTTCTTTACATTCAGGACATACTGGGAATCGTTCTGGATCACGAGATGGCGTCCATACTTTGCCGCAGAGCGCAATGCAGGGCGTTCCCATAATTAGAGCTTCGGTAAGTTCTGCCTTGGGGACGTAGTGCGATAAGCGTTCGTGATCGCCGTCGTCAAAACTATGTTCGAGACGTTCATCAAGAACGGTTGTAGCGCCAGGTGCTAGATGTTGCTTAGTCACGATACTAACCTTAGCCGTAAGTTAGGGCATTCTTAAGTATGTGGAGAGCACGATTAAACCTTTGCCCGACGCTGGATGGTACAGCGATCCTCTAAAACGAGGATACGAACGGTGGTGGGACGGTACTGCCTGGACAGAACAGATACGGTTATCTGTGCCAGCTGCGATAGTCCCACCGTCACAACAGCAGCCGTCGGTACTGCCGTCTCCGCAAAATGATCCTTATCGACAGCTGCCGCCCAGAGAGTATCAACAGATGCCACCGATTACTTCGGCAACTGAGTCTCAACCTCAGATAGGGAAAATTGCAATCGCTCCGATACCTTTGCGGTTACTTGCTGGAGTAATAGATGCTTTCTTGATGCATATTTTGTCTGGTATTGCCAGTATTCCAGTCTTGCTGAAGTATCTAGAGCCGGTGAAAAAGATTTTTGAGCAGGCGATGGTTCCGGGCTCTGATCAGAATGCCCTAACCAAATCTTTGCTAGAACTTATCAGTAGTCGAGATAGTCTTGTCCTCAGCGGGATCACATTTTTAACATGGTTTCTCTACGCTGGCGTTTTACTATCCTGGGGAGGCGCTACGCTCGGACAACGCGCGTTGGGATTACGTGTACAAAAAACTGATGGAAAAACGCTTGATAAGAACTTAGCGTGGCTAAAGTCCTTGCTTTGGGGAATCTTAATTATCACGATGAGTATTCCCGGCTTAGGGTTCTTGAGTATCTGGAATCTACTACGAATTATGTGGAATCCACGGCGGCAATCATTGGTAGACTTGGTGACGCAGACGCTGGTAGTTCGTCGCTAATTAACTGACGGTGATATAGGTCTATGACGTAAGTGAAACGGAGTTTTACTGATGGATCAAGCTACCTACCATGCTTTTCTTGTTCAGCTTGCTCAAGAATCAGGTGTTGCGACTGAGTTCTGGGACTGGCAAGGAAATGCTGTCACCGTTAGCGATAAGACTCTGCAGCAGGTGTTAGCGGCATTAGATATTGATGCTGCTACTGAAGAATCTTGTCAGGAAGCGTTAGCGGTTAAAGAACGTAAAAAATGGGAACAGTTAGCGCCAGCAGTGGTGGTAACTGAAGAACATCATGAACGTACTATCGATATTCATGTGGTAGCTGGAGCGCCAGCACAAGTAACAGCTACGTTAGAAGACGGTCGTATCTGGTCGTTATTACAAGCTGAAAATAACAAACCACATCAAGAATATGGTGGCTGCTGGTATGCCGAAGCTAGTTTCGTTATTCCTGCAGATATGCCGTTGGGATATCACCGGCTAAAAGTGGTATCTAACGAACGATTAGCTGAGGTTTCGTTAATCGTCACACCAACATGGCTTGGCATGCCCGCTCAGATAGGACAGCAGCGAGTCTGGGGTTATGCGACACAGTTCTATAGTGCTAGATCGCAGCATAGTTGGGGGATCGGCGATTTTAGTGATTTGGCAGATATTGCTACTTGGGCAGGAACAACCCATGACGCTAGCTACGTTCTAATAAATCCAGTACATGCCTCTAACCCGGTGTCACCATTGGAACCATCGCCGTATTTACCAACATCTAGACGCTATGTGAACCCGCTTTATATCCGGGTTGAAGATATTCCAGAATATGCGGCGCTGCCTGCGGTAGATCGCGCTGAGATAGCTAAGATCCATGACGAACTCATGGCAGAACTTGATCCACAGCACCTAAACCGAAATTTAGTGTGGGAAGCAAAAATAAAGGCACTCAGAATTGTTTTTGCGGCAGGGCTACGTCCGGCTAGACGGATGGCTTTTGACGAGTTCTGCCGTCGAGAAGGACAAGAACTGGCGCAGTTTGCTGTCTGGAGTGTACTTCATGTCGAATATGGTCCACAGTGGCGAGAATGGCCACGGGAGTTGCAGCGACCTAGTTCCCCAGCAGTTGCTGATTTTGCGCGAAACCATGCAGGTGATGTCGATTTCTTTGCTTGGCTGCAATGGATTGTTGATACGCAACGAGCACAGGCGCAACTCTCAGCTAAACTCGCTGGAATGCCACTAGGGATCATAAATGATCTTGCGGTTGGTATCTCTGGCGATGGGGCTGAAGCGTGGGCGCTCGCCGATGTTTTTGCCCAAGGAGTACAGGTTGGGGCGCCAGCAGATGCTTTCAATCAAGCAGGACAAGATTGGGGGCAGCCACCATGGCGTCCAGATCGACTTGCCGAATTAGGGTATGCCCCATTCCGTTCGATGGTGGCAGGAATGTTGCGTCACTCGGGTGGGATCCGGGTCGATCACATTATTGGACTGTTTCGGCTTTGGTGGGTGCCGGTAGGTAGTTCTCCCAATGAAGGTACTTATGTGCGCTACGACCATGATGCCCTTATCGGGATTTTAGCATTAGAGGCATATCGAGCCAGAGCGTTGGTTATTGGTGAAGATTTAGGGACTTTTGAGCCGTGGGTGCGTGACTACTTACGGCGACGCGGATTACTAGGTACCTCGATTTTGTGGTTTGAACAGGATGTTTCTGGTAGTCCTATTCCGCCAGAGCAGTGGCGTGATTATGCTATGACTTCGGTGACAACTCATGATCTTCCTCCTACTGCTGGATATTTAGCTGGCGATCACGTGAAATTGCGGGCTGAATTGGGGCTGCTTGCAGTTCCAGAAGCGCAAGAAATGGCTCGCTCTCGTGAAGAACAACAACGGTGGATTGAGCAACTAATAGCGCGAGGTTACCTTGCTGCAGATTTGATTAATAACACTGAGGAAGTTGTTTTAGCGTTACATCGCTATATCGCAGCTACACCGTCGCGAGTGCTATGTGTGAGTTTGGTTGATGTAGTTGGGGATAGTAGAACTCAAAATCAGCCAGGGACTTGTGATGAGTACCCGAATTGGCGGATCCCGTTATCTGATGCAGAGGGGATTCCGGTCACCTTGGAGCAGATTTATCAATCAAGTCGAGCTATGCGGCTAGCTGCTGTGATGAATGAGAGTATAAAACTGCCATAACATCACGCTGCCCCTCTTACTGGTTAAACAATAAGAGGGGCAAGTATCAGAAAGTTTTATACGTCATCTCCAGTACGCACAGTCACTCCCAGTGACCGTAGATCATCGAAGACGGCAGCTTTACGTTCTGGGTTAACAGGGGCAGAAAGATCGGCTAGCAAGGTTGTGTTGAAACCTTCTTTTAACGCATCTAGTACGGTAGCGCGCACACAGTAATCAGTTGCTAAGCCACAGACATCAACGTCGGTAATGTTATGGTAATGAAGCCATTCTGCTAACGGAACATCGGAGCTTTTTCCTTCAAAACCAGAGTAGGAGGCTTCGTAGGCTCCCTTATCAAAGATCGCGTCGAAAGTGACATTTGCTAGCTCGGAACGAAGTTCGTAGCCCGGAGTTCCTTGGACGCAGTGAACTGGCCAAGAATCAATAAAATCTGGGGAATCGGAAAAATGGGTTCCTGGATCAATATGGGCGTCGCGGGTAGCGACAATAGCAGCATAGTTTTTAGCTTGTCCTACCAGATATTCGCTGATAGAAGTAGCAACTAGGTGTCCTCCGGTAACTGCTAGCGAACCGCCTTCGCAGAAATCATTCTGCACATCTACAACAATAAGAGCGCGAGTCATGAGTGGTTTCCTCCATTCATATTAGCTGGTGCAGCTATACCTTTTTGTTGGTATGGATCGTTATCTACGCTGCCGTCGGCTTCTACTAATACCGTATCGATAGCGGGATCTCCTTGCGCCAGAGATAGGGCGGCAACAGGTAGTTCTGCGCGTGAACGTAGATGACGTTCCCGAGCGATGCTGAGAGCTTCGCGACCAATAATTTCCCCGTTACGAATAAGTTCTACTAGCAGTGGGCGATCATTTGCATCTCCGGCGGGAGGCTTACCTACTCCGATGACATCCATTTCGGCTTTGCCGCGATCATCGAAGCGCCGCAAAGCAAATTTACGACCGCCTTGTGAGTTCTTGTGAGCAGATTTTTTAGCAACTGGAATCAGTGGAGCTTGTGGATCGGCAGACTCAGCGCGAGCTACCAACTTGTAGACAAAACCACAGGTAGGGGCGCCAGATCCGGTAACTAATGAGGTGCCTACGCCATATCCGTCAACTGGGGCGGCACGTAAACCTGCGATTTGCCATTCATCGAGATCTGAAGTGACCGTAATGCGAGTAGCATCTGCGCCAAGTGCATCAAGTTGTTTGCGAGTCTCGGCGGCAACCGAAGCAAGATCACCAGAGTCGATACGAACTGCACCTAACTGTCCGTTAGTTAGTTCTACGGCAAGTTTTACTGCTTCGGCAATGTCATAGGTATCTACCAGAAGTGTGGTGTCGTTCCCGAGAGCTTGGATCTGGGCGCTGAAAGCATGATGTTCTGAGTCATGGAGCAACGTGAAAGAGTGTGCAGCAGTTCCAGTCGTAGGAATCCCGTAGCGGCGACCGGCCTCCAAGTTTGAGGTAGCGGTAAAACCAGCGATCCATGCGGCTCGGGCAGCGGCTACCGCGGAATGTTCCGAGGTGCGACGTGAACCCATTTCGATACAGGGACGCCCAGATGCCATCGCAGTCATTCGGGAAGCAGCAGAAGCTACTGCCGAATCGTAGTTATAGATGCTAAGCAGTACAGTTTCTAGCAGACAAGCTTCAGCAAAAGTGCCTTCAACAACTAGTAGCGGAGCGCCTGGGAAATAGATTTCTCCTTCGGGGTATCCCCATACATTGCCGCGGAAACAGTAAGTTGCCAGATATTCTGCGGTGGCATCGTCGATGATGTGTTGGGCGCGAAGGAAATCGATGGTGGGCTCATCGAAACGGAAATTTTCTATCGCATCTAATGCTCGTCCGACTCCGGCAACCACGCCATAGCGGCGTCCAGTGGGGAGCCTACGGGGAAAAAGTTCAAAAACGCTGTGGCGCAGGGCAGTTCCGGCACCGAGTGCAGCTCGCACCATCGTGAGCTCGTAATGGTCGGTGAGGAGAGCGGTCGTGGCTTTGTCTGCCGGCGCAGGAAACGAAGTCATAAGTTAAGAATACTGGGAAGACGGAGAAAATTTGCGACAATGTCTTCATGAGCGAATCTAGCGTGCAAGGTGGTACTGCTTTAGCTGAGCGAACCACTGAGGCTTCCATGTGGGTCTGTTTGGTGTGGGATGACCCTGTCAACTTGATGCCTTATGTGACTCATGTTTTCTGTAGCTACTTTGGATATAGCAAAGATAAAGCAGAGCAGTTGATGTTGCAGGTGCATTGTGAAGGCAAAGCTATTGTTGCTTCGGGGGCTAGAGAAGCTATGGAAAGAGACGTTAATGCTATGCACGGGTTCGGTCTATGGGCCACTCTCGATAAAGCTGAGTAGGGATTGATGTATAAAGCGTGGCGTGATTCTAACGTGAGTTATTTGGCGCTGTATCGAATTGAAGTATCAATTCTTCAACAGCTGATAGCTGAGTTTGTAGAGCGAGTGCAGGTAGAAGAAGTAGTAGCACTTGATGATTTTGATTTATGGTCTCGCGGATTAGGTCCGCAAAGCGTCATCGTCAATGATGACGATAGAGATCCGCTGCTAGATCGCCTTTTTCCGGCAGTTTTTCCTGATGATGAAGTAGCTTCGGCTGAACATCGCCGCTTCAGCGAGAATGATTTACGCAGACAGAAAGCAGCAGAAGCTGACATCTTGTTGGAGGAATTGGAGCGAGCGCAGCTAGCTGAATCCTTATCGGATCTGGACTCAGAAGAACCAGTTTATGTAGTTAAGGTGGCAGATGTAGCTCTGCAGGTATGGCTCCGGACCCTTAACAGTTTGCGAATTGCATTGTCCATGCAGCTAGATATAAATAGTGCCGAAGATATGGCGGAATTAGAAGCCATTAGCGAGAAGGACGATCGTAGCTATTTATTTTTAATATATGAACTATTAGGTGAGATGCAAGGAGTTTTGTTGGCGCTACAAGGTTTTGAGTAGTATTAAATACTATGAACTATTCATTTTATTTATAGGATTTGTAAGCCTTACCTATATGAGGATAGCCTCACCTATATGGATCCAGCGGTAAAGCAACCGGAAGCGCCACAAACCTCCGGCATCACTCTTGATCGAGCACCGATGAACCAGGTACTAACCGTAGTGAATGTAACCTGTGACCAGATGCTTGCTCGTCGTCTTGCGACATTAGGGCTACGTAGTGGTAGCAGTATTTCGGTAGTAGGTAATACTACCGGTCGCGGCAGAGTTGTTAGTGCTGATGGAGCTCGTATTGCTCTTGATCGTACCGTGATGCGTCAGATGGAGGTTGAGGTTGCATGAGTCCAATTGCTGCTTCATGTCATACCCCAAGTGTGGGAATCGTTAAAAAAGATGCTCCGGTTATTGTGCTTGCCGGCGCCCCTAACGTCGGAAAGTCAACGCTTTTCAATGCGCTGACGAATGCTAAAGTCACCATGGGTAACTGGCCCGGTACCACTGTCGAGGTGAGTCGAGGGTTATGGCGTCCTAAGCGGGAAGCTGGAGATACCGCCGCTCAAACTTACAACGTTATTGATTTGCCAGGTTCCTATTCGCTAGATGCAGTTTCGCCAGATGAAGAGCTAGCTCGGGACCTTATCGATAGCCCAGACCAGCCAGATGTGGTGGTAGTGACCGCGGATGCTGCTAATCTGTCTCGCTCATTGTATTTAGTTGCGCAGTTACGAGAACGCACTCAGCGAGTAGTAGTTGCACTTACCATGGGTGACGTAGCTGCAACCCAGGGACGTGTGATTGATCCGGTCGTGCTGGCAGAAAAACTAGGAGTTCCAGTTGTAGCGATTGATCCCCGTCGTCGACAGAACTTAGCGGCACTAGCGACAGCTATGGATGAGGCTATTGCTAAACCGATACCAGCGTTGCGGGAAGTTCCCGGCGATGCTGACGAGTTAGCTCTTGATGATGACCGTTTTGGCTGGATTGAAGCTGCTGCTACTGCGGCAACTACAGTTTCTCCAGCCAAAGAAACTTGGAGTAGTCGGATTGATCGGTTTGCTACGGGACGTTTCACCGGCCCACTGATTTTCCTTGGCGTTATGTGGGCGATTTTTCAGCTTACGACCACAGTGGCATCTCCAATGCAGGACTTTCTCGATGGGTTAGTTTCCGGACCGATCAGCGATGCTGCAACATCATTCTGCGAAAAAATTGGGATGGCAGATACTCCATTCCAGAGTTTCTTAGTAGATGGTTTAGTGGCAGGTGTTGGTAGCGTCTTGACCTTCGTACCGCTGATGATCATCATGTTTGCGTTACTAGCACTACTTGAAGACTCCGGATACTTAGCGCGTGCTGCTGTTGTTACCGATGCGCTCATGCGTCGACTAGGGTTGCCCGGACGTGCCTTCTTGCCCATCGTGGTGGGTTTTGGCTGTAACGTGCCAGCTATTTCGGCTACCCGGATTTTGCCGCAGGCAAAGCAGCGAATTTTAACCTCACTGCTAGTGCCATTCACTTCTTGTACTGCCCGGCTAGCGGTATATGCACTAATCGCCACTACCTTCTTCGGGCAAGCTGGTGGAACTGTAATTTTCTTGATGTATGTTGCCAGTGTCGTAATGGTAATTCTTATTGGCTTCATTCTCCGCAAAACACTTTGGCGCAGCATGGGAGAAGAATCCTTGGTGCTGGATCTACCGGCATATCAGCGTCCAACGCTACGGCTAGTGGTTTCAGTGACTTGGCAGCGTTTGAAAGGCTTCCTTAAATCAGCAGCTGGCATCATCGTTGTCACAGTCTGTGCAGTTTGGGTACTTCAAGCAATACCAGCTCCTTCGCATGAAGGTAGCTTTGGTGATGTTCCAGTAGAAAATTCTGTTTACGGGGTGACGGCCCAGGTCGTAGCTCCTGCTTTTGCTCCTACCGGATTTGGTTCTTGGCAGACAACATCTGCGCTTACTGTTGGTCTAGTAGCAAAGGAAGCAGTGCTTTCTAGCTGGGCGCAAACTTATGCAGTAGCGGACCCAGAAGAAGACGAAGCTCCGCTCAGTGAAGCCATTATGGGAGCATTCGAAGAAAGCTCTGGGGGGCATCCGCTGCCAGCAGTAGCTGCTTTCTTGATCTTCATGATGGCCTATCCGCCATGTGTAGCTGCAATGGGAGCCCAACGGCAAGAGATGGGCTGGAAGTGGATGTTCTTTGGGATAGGTATGCAATTAGTAACCGCCTATGCCTTCGCAGTAGCGATCTTCCAGATTGGGCGGTTGTTCTGGTGACGACTATGACACCAACGCGACCATTGCATGCGATTTTAGCGGCCTTCGATCAGGGTGCTTTATCGTTGGCTGATGTAGCAGAACGGACACATCTTAGTGACGATGTGGTTCGAGCTGGGGTTGACCACCTAGTTCGGTTAGGTCGGCTAGACGCTAAAGAAATATCTAATGCTTGCCCTAGCGGTGGTTGCAGATCATGTGGCTCTACGACCGAGAGTAGCTGTTCGCGAAGTATCGCGGTGACAGGTCGAACTAGTTCGACTTTGGTTGCTTTATCGTTGCGGCGCCCACGCAGTTAGTAGCCTTTAGATAGTGATACTCAGCGCCGTTTCCGTGATCGGAGCGGCGCTGAGTGCTATCGGAAGTTTTATTAAAGATGGCGATAAGTGAGTAGGCTGAAGAAGTGATTGCAGCAACAGATGCGCCGATCGGTATTTTCGACTCTGGTTTCGGAGGGTTGACGGTGGCTCGCGCCGTCGTAGATTTGCTGCCTCACGAAGATATTATTTATCTTGGTGATACTGCGCGAGCTCCCTATGGAGATCTTTCGCTGCCACAAGTACGTGAATATGCTTTGGAATGTTTGGATTTTCTAGTCAAACAAGATGTTAAAGCGCTAGTTATTGCATGTAACTCTGCCAGTTCAGCGGTGTTGCGGGACGCTAGAGAACGCTATGACATACCTGTTATTGATGTTATTTTGCCGGCAGTGCGACGGGCAGTGAAAGCTACTCGTACCAATGAAGTAGGGCTTATCTGTACCCAAGCTACTGCTACTAGCCAGTCTTATGATGACTCGCTGGCGGCAGCACCCGATATTAGACTACATACGCAACCGTGCCCACTTTTTGTTCCTTACGTAGAGCGCGGCGTTACTTCTGGTTCCGAATTAGAAGAAATCGCACGGCAGTATCTTCATCCGTTACTGGAAGCAGATATAGATACTTTAATACTGGGTTGTACTCACTATCCACTTCTTGCTGGAATGCTGTCTTACGTTTTAGGTGACGACGTAACGTTGGTATCTAGCTCTGATGAATGCGCGCGCGAAACTTTTCGAGTTTTAGCGCAAGCACAGCTACTACATGCTGAACCGCGCGAAGTAACTCGTCGCTTTTTAACCACCGGAAACCCGGCAAAGTTTGAACTAATAGGATCGCGACTTTTGGGTGGGTTAGTTACTGATGTTGAGTCCTATTTCGACTGATTTCTAGCAAGTTTTGCTTGTGCTAACTCGTAATCAAGGAATCTTCTAGCGTCACTAGCATCTAGATGTTCGATAGCTGCACCGCCAGATTTCTTGGGCACGGAAATAGTAACTGTTGCTAGGGTATGACGCCGTTGCCAAGGGCCTTGGGAAAGTGCGGCGGACATGACACGGCGATGCGGAATCACAGTTTGGGTGCGTACTAGGGCAGTCCCGCTGCGTACTAGCAGTACTTCCTGATCGATACGCCAACCAGCCCAAGACCAAGTCAGGGGAGCTACCCAACGGGCTCGTCTAGGTGGTTGTTGGAAAACTGTTGATGGAGCGGCTAAGAGCTGTGCTGCATCGAGCGTAGGCCATAACCCGCCCAATACTGCAATAACTTGTTCTCGGGTTCCAATAGGTAGCAGATCGGTATCTAGCAGTTCTTCGCCAGAAGTACTTTGTAGCGCGACAGTTACTTTCCAGCGGTTTAACCAACGCCACGGTTGCGGCTGAATAATGCTGACTGACAGTACTCTCTCGGCTGGTACCAGCCGAGTAGTGAGAGTTGTTAACCCGCATGATGTGCGGAGCGCCCCCGACGATGTGAGCCCGACAGTATGGCCCATAGGTTTGAGGATATTACTGTTTAAATATCCAGCAAGTCCTAAGACGAATGGCACCACCAAGCTAGCCAGTGGCGCTTTATCGATACAAAGAGATATAACGATCGGAATAATAATGCCGGCTACTGTTACAAGAAATTGCCAAGAAATAAGTGTCCCTAATACCAGATCGGTAAGAGTCAGCCTAGCTAGAACTAACTCATCAGGAGCTACACCAACTGGCATAGCTGGCTGAACCGTTGGAATCACTATTTGGGTGCGCTGCTGTTCTAGATGAGCACGATTAAGTAAGGTGGCACGTAACTCAATAGCTTTTGCTGCGGTTAGGTATTTAAGTTTAATTTTGTCAGTGCCACCGGCATCAATTTGCACTTCAGCGAGCCGTAAAAGGCGGGCTCCTAAACTGGCTTGAGTTTCGACCGAACGTATATGGGCGTAGGCGATGCGTTGCGAGCTACTGAAAGGTCCAGTATTTTCGAAGCGAAATTCTTCAGCATCGGCATAGTAACGAGTAGTCCACCAGCCCCAATACATAAAAGCTAGTAGTACTAGTAGTAGTACAGGCAGAAGCCACAGCCACCAAGGTGCTTGCTGAAATGCAACCTGAATAGAAGAAAAGTTGTTGAATCCACCGTTGAGAAAATCTTTTCCTATCTGAAATCCCAATAGGAAAATAAAGAACCACGCTTTTACGAGAGGGCTAGTCCAATGTGTTCTCACAATCCGGTCCCATGAGCGTCAGATTTAGCAATCAGGCGATCGCGAAGATCAGCAGCTACGTCGGCTGCTAGATAGGGGATAGCTAGATCTCCGCTAGCAGTAATGATCTCGACAGCCGCTAGGTTTTTCCAGCGTAAAAATGGGCCAGCTGAGATTTTGACTTGCTGTACTCGTCCAATAGGAATGATGGCAAGATTGCGGTGGAGTAGGCCCCAGCGAGCGCAAAAATCATCATCTCGCTCACACCAACCCCAAGCTTTCGCCCATGCTTTAGCGCGACTGATACGCCATAAATGCCAGAGCCCCAACAAAGCGCCAACTACTGTTGCTAACCACCAACAGTGAGTGAAAAACCAGATAGCGGTAGCTGCAAGCGGGCAAAGAATAAGCATAGAGATAAGCGTGCCGATTCTTCGCAAAGCTGCTGCTGCTGGAGCTAATGGTTGCCACGCCGCATTTGGCGGAGTAAAAGGGTCTGCATGATCAGCGTCGGTCATACGGCTAAGTTAATCATGACTTTGGCTAAGTAAGGTGTATAGAAAGTTGTGTCCTTTGTAGCTAAATGACAGGGTTGCGATGTTTTTGGTGTAGCTGGCACAAATAACTAGCCATACTTACTACACTTAAGTAGTGACACTGATTAACGCTCGTGACCTGACAGTACGCTGGACCCGTGGTATCGCGGTCGGTCCCTTGAGTTTCGAAGCTCCGGACCGTCACCCAATCGCAATTGTTGGGCCTTCAGGAACTGGAAAATCTACTCTTTTACTAGCTCTAGTAGGGCGAATGCGTGGAGTTGGCGGGCAGCTGGAGATCGCTGGGTGTGACGGAATCCGAGATACAAAAACTCTTATTCGACGAACAACGGTAGCCAGAATAGGTGGTTACGTTGATATCGAAAATAATCTGTCGATTGAAGACTGTCTGACCGAAAGAGCGCTCTTAGATGCGGCAAAGCCATCTGATCGCCATACGCGTTTCTTTCAAGCGGCAGAGGCGTTAGATATGAAGAACCAGGCAGGGGATTTTCCAGTAAGTATGGATACTGCGGTAGGTGATTTACCGCCGCTACTTCGTACCCAATTATGTGTAGCCCTTACCGCAGTAAGACGTGCTGCACTGGTGGTTATTGATGATGTTGACAGAGATTTATCGCTGATAGAGCAAGAGGCGCTATGGCGAGGATTTGCTCAACTTTCAGTGAACGGGCCAGTAGTTGCTGCAAGTACTAGAGAAGCATTAGCGCTTCCCGAAGGGGTAACTGAAATTTCATTAGGAAAGCTTAAAGACAGTGACAATTCTGAGGTCGGAATAATTAAACGAGAGCATCTAACACATCCGGCAATAGATGATATGAGCCATTTTTCTAGTGACGATATGACCCTTATTCGCCCTCAGCACGCTGTAGAGGATCCCAACGCATGAGTAACAATCCATTGGCGTTAGCAAAGTTTGAATTACGGCGGTTCAAAGGGCCATTGCCGGTAGTAGCACTGATCTTCGTGCTATTGATTCCGTTGCTGTATGGCGCAATTTATTTGGTCGGTAACTGGGATCCTTACGGGCATCTCAACCAATTACCAGTAGCAGTTGTTAATCAAGACCAAGAGGTAGATAACTCTGGGCAGCCAATGCATGCTGGTGCGGACTTCGTCGCTAATCTTCATCGGTCAAATACTTTTGATTTTCAAGATACGACTGCCGAAGAAGCAGCAGAAGGTTTACGTAAAGGGCGTTACTACCTAATAATCCAGGTGCCGCAAAACTTTTCTGCAGATCTAATTTCTGGAAAATCTGATAATCCGACGCGGGCGCAAATCAATCTACTTCGCAATGATGCTAATGGGTTTGTAATCGGGTCGATTACGCAATCTGCGCAGAACTCTATTGCGCGAGCTATCGATCAGACGGCAGTTAAAGCATATTTTGAAGCTGTTTTTGAGAACTTAGCGACGATCAAGAGCGGAATGAATCAAGCCGCTGATGGAGCAAGTGCATTAGATAAGGGTTTAGCTTCAGCGAAGAGCGGCTCTACAAAATTAGCTGAAGGAGCCAATAAGGCTAAAGATGCTTCTGGACGGTTAAGCGATGGTGCTGGACAGTTAGCTGCCGGTTTAGGTACGGCCCAAGATGGTTCAAGTAGACTTTCTAATGGAATTGATCAGCTATACGGAGGCAGTCAGCAACTAGCGTCAGGGGCTAGTCAAGTAGCAGACGGTACGCAAAAACTTGCTGATGCGGTAGATCCAGTTTTAACCACAGCTGCAGATAAATTTCCTGCTATTGAGCAAAAACTTCGTAATGCGACAGCTGCTGCCGCTGAGTTAACAAAAAATCAGGATGCTACAACTGCAGCTATCACAGAACTAGTTAATGGTGTTGATACTGACTTAACGGCATTGCTTGCAGCTCACCCAGAACTAGCTTCAGACCCAACAATAGCTGCGCTGAAAGCACGTGCTGAGAAAGCCCGTGGGAATACTTCTACGATTGCAACTGATGTGGCAGCGGTTAGCTCACAAATTCAGGCAGCTAATGAGCTACTGCAAAATACGCCATCTTTGGTGGCCTCGGCTAATGATGCGCGATCCAAAGTGGATCAACTTAACTCGGGTGCTCATCAAGTAGCTACAGGTGCGGCAACTTTGCGTGACAATTTAGCTACAGCTGATACGGGGGCACAACAGCTTGCTACTGGTATTGCTACAGCTGCTGAGGGATCAACGAAATTAGCCGATGGATCGTCACAACTCCATGAGGGGCTAGTGACCCTTACTGACGGAATGTCTACCCTTGATAAAGGATTATCAGATGCCCAAACTGGGGCACATGAATTAGCCACCAAACTTAGTGATGGTGCGCAGCGACTCCCCGATTTAGTGGGGGAGGATAAAGATCGGGTAGCTGAGGTGATGTCTTCTCCAGCTGATGTGACTATGAATGTTGATAATCCAGCGCATCTATATGGGCGTGGCTTAGCCCCGATGTTTTTCTCTATCGCATTGTGGGTATTAGGTATTTCAGCATTTATGTTGATGCGTCCAGTAACTGGGCGAGTATTGGCAGGGCGCGCGTCAAATCTACGTATTGCTTTAACTGCTTGGCTTCCTATGGGCATCGTATCGGTGGTGGCAAGCTGGTTAATGCTTGCAGCAGCATGGCTAGGTTTGGGGCTGAACCCAGTTCATCCGTGGCTCATGATCGCTTTAGTTACCCTTGTCGCAGTAGCTTTTTCTTCATTTGCTCATTTCTTGCGAACTGGGTTTGGGCTAGTTGCAACAGCTGGATTGTTGGTATTCCTCATTATTCAGCTCACAGCAGCTGGTGGTACCTATCCGCCAGCGATTTTGCCGGGATTCTTTAAAGCATTGAGCCCATTTGTGCCGATGACATATTCTATTGATGCTTTCCGAATTTGTATTTCGGGCGGTCTCATGGAGAAGTTATTGAGAGATGTTGCAGTTTTAGTGGGGTTGACTCTGGCTAGCGGAACCGCCCTATGGTGGGTAATTGGACGCAAGCGACGGGCAACTTTGGTAGATCTACATCCATTGATCGGACATTAGAACTGCATTTTGTCAGTCTCTCCCACTAGGGTGGTTGTTATGACTCGTGCCGACGGACGTAACAATGACCAGCTTCGCGATGTGCGCATCACACGCAATTGGCTCGACCATGCTGAAGGATCAGTATTGGTTGAGTTTGGGAAAACTAGAGTACTGATTGCTGCTTCGGTAACCGAAGGAGTTCCGCGCTGGCGTAAGGGATCTGGTCTAGGTTGGGTAAGTGCGGAGTATTCGATGCTTCCGCGCGCCACCCATGAACGTTCTGGGCGTGAGTCAGTAAAAGGAAAGATTGGTGGCCGAACACATGAAATTAGTCGTTTAATTGGTCGTTCTTTGCGAGCTGTGATTGATTATGAAGCCTTGGGTGAAAATACCATTTTGCTAGATTGCGATGTTTTGCAAGCGGATGGTGGCACCCGTACTGCTTCTATCACTGGTGCATACGTTGCGTTAGCTGATGCTGTAACACATCTACGTAAATTAGGTGCGTTAAAGGGAGAACCGCTGAAGGATTCAATTGCAGCAATTTCAGTTGGTGTGATTGATGGTGAACCTCGATTGGATCTTCCTTACGAAGAGGATTCCCGCGCTGAAGTAGATATGAATATTGTCGCTACGGGTTCTGGGAAACTTGTTGAGGTACAAGGTACTGCAGAAGGCGAACCTTTTGATCGGGACGTGATGAACCAGCTGCTAGATCTAGGCCTTGCTGGTTGTGCTGAGCTTACAGTGTTGCAACAGAAGGCACTTAACGAATGAAAACGGTAGTTCTGGCTACGCATAACGCAAAAAAACTTGCGGAATTACGTCGCGTTTTAGCCGATAGTGGCTTAGATGTTGAGGTGAAAGGGTTAGCTGAGGTAGCGCAATATCTGGAGCCAGCAGAAACCGAATTATCTTTCGAGGGTAATTCAGAGTTAAAAGCCCGAATATGTGTAGAAAAGACAGGTTTTGCCGCACTTGCTGATGATTCAGGTCTATGCCTTGATGTTTTAAACGGCATGCCCGGTATTCGTTCTGCACGCTGGGCAGGCCCTAATGCTAGCGATCAGGACAACGTTGAGTTGCTGCTGCGTCAAATTACTGACGTACCGCTATCGCAGCGTGGCGCTAAATTCGTGTGTGTCATGACGCTGGTGCTTCCGAGCGGAGACACATATGCGGTGCGAGGAGAGATGCCAGGAACAATCACTGACCAACCTTGTGGCAGTGGTGGGTTTGGATACGATCCAATCTTTGTCCCAACCGATAGTCAGCTCACAACTGCACAGATGACTCCGGCTGCTAAAGATGCCATATCGCATCGTGGCAAAGCAGTACGAGACATGGTGGAGTTAATGAGCGATCTGATTGCTAACGGGAAGTTTTAAGGAAGCTAGATGCAGCAATATATCGATTTATTGAATCGGGTTTTAACCGAAGGAACGGTTAAAGGGGATCGCACCGGCACCGGAACGAAGTCTGTTTTTGGGCATCAGATGCGGTTCAACTTAGCTGATGGTTTTCCACTCGTAACCACGAAAAAGCTGTATCGCAGAGCTTTCAAAGCAGAGCTGCTATGGTTCATTTCGGGATCGACGAATGTTACTCCGCTACAGGAAATGGGTTCAACGATTTGGGACGAGTGGGCTGACGAGAACGGCGAGCTGGGGCCAGTCTATGGACATCAGTGGCGGAGCTGGCCTACTCCTTCAGGGAATAATATAGATCAGCTAGCTGAGGTTATTGAGCAGATCAAAACAAATCCAGACTCTCGTCGGCTAGTGGTGAGTGCTTGGAATGTAGCTGATCTGGATCAAATGGCGCTACAGCCTTGTCATGCGCTATTTCAGTTCTACGTTGCTGATGGAAAATTGTCTTGTCAGCTATACCAGCGTAGTGCCGATATTTTCCTAGGTGTTCCTTTTAACATCGCTAGTTACGCGTTATTAACTCATATGGTGGCACAGGTTTGCGGACTGGGCGTAGGAGATTTTATTCACACGTTGGGTGATGCACATTTGTATCTGAATCACTTGGAACAAGCTCAGTTACAGATGACCCGAGAACCGTATCCATTGCCAAAGCTCTGGCTTAACCCAGAAATCAAGTCCATTGATGATTTTGGATTAGATGATATTCGTTTTGATAATTACCTAGCCCATCCAACAATCACTGCTGATATTGCTGTGTAACAAAGGATAACCAATGGAGATTGTTGCAATAGCGATCATAGATCGAAACCGAGTCCTAGGAGATGGTGCTGATCAACCGCTAAAAATCAAAGCAGATTGGGCACATTTCAAACGTGTCACGATGGGCCATGTAATGATTGTGGGGCGGCGCACCTTTGAAGCGATGGGGGTGCTGCCAGGGCGTACTACTATTGTGCTGTCTCGCGATCCCAGCAAAGTTGAGCTACCTGATGGTGATCAAGATACGACGACTGCATATTCCACCGGAGATTTAGATACCGCTTTTGCTATGGCAGAAGCGCTGGGGGAACAGACTTGTTTCATCGTCGGTGGTGGGCAAGTCTATGAACAAGCTTTGATGTTCTGCGACCGTATTGTGCTGACAGAAGTAGATACAGAGGTCGTAGGAGATGTTGTGTTCCCAGAGTTGGGGGCAGAATGGACAGAGATTTCTCGGGAACATTGTCAGGAAGCAGATCTGAAATTCGATTTTGTTGAGTATTGCCGGAGCTAAAGTATGCGCACTACCGCATCGGTACTACATCTGGATTTAGATGCATTTTTTGCTTCAGTGGAGCAACGAGATAAACCGTCGCTACGAGGAAAACCAGTAATAGTTGGTGGTATCGGAAATCGGGGAGTCGTAGCAACAGCCTCTTATGAAGCGCGAGCTTTTGGGGTACGGTCAGCTATGTCTAGCGCGGAGGCACATCGCCGTTGTCCACATGGAGCTTTTTTAGGTGGAAGGTTCGAGGCTTATCGAGCAGCTAGTTCCATCGTAATGAAGCTGCTACATGAGTTGAGTCCGTTAGTTGAACAACTCTCTATTGATGAAGCTTACGTTGATCTTGCTGCTGGGGGACATCGATTAGATACAGATTCGCTACGTAAGATCGCTGAAAAGTTACGATCAGATGTTGTGGAACGTACTGGAGGACTAACTGCTTCGGTCGGGTTAGGTTCTAGCAAGTTCATGGCGAAAGTTGCTAGTGAAATGGCTAAACCTGATGGAATAGCGTTAGTGGCTCCGGGAACAGAAATTGCCACTATTGCTCCGTTGCCAGCTCGGGCAGTGCCAGGTATTGGTCCAGTTACGATGGAACGGTTAGAGCGACTAGGCGTGCGAACTGTTGCTGATATTCAGAAATTATCGCGATCTGAACTAATCCGTGAAGTGGGAAAAGCCTCCGGGGAATCGCTTGCATCACTGGCTTTCGCCCAAGACCAAAGAGCTATCGAACCGGGTCGGGAAATGAAGTCGATTTCGGTGGAACATACTTTTGAAACTGATATCAGAGATCGAGACGAACTAGCTGGCGTGATAGATCGAGATTCGATGCGGGTAGCCGAACGTGTTCAGAAAGCCTGTATGTTCGCTAAAACTATTTCGTTAAAAGTCCGGCGAGCAGATTTTTCGACCCATACCCGGTCCCGTACTTTGGTAGGGGCTACTGATGCTCCAGAAACCTTCGCTCGAGTAGCTAAAGAACTTTTATCAGGTATTGAGATTGCTGGGGGAGTTCGGTTACTAGGGGTTGGGGTAAGTAACTTTACTGAGGCAGCCCAAGAAGAACTCTTTGAATGGGGGGCTGTTGGTTCAGATCTTGATGAAAAAGAAGGGGCTGTCCTAGATCGTATTCCGGTGGAGTCGCGCTGGGGCAAACAAACATATTGGCCGGGTGTAGATGTAGTTCACCAAGATTACGGATCAGGCTGGGTATGGGGGGCTGGGTTAGGGCGAGTCACCGTAAGATTTGAGACTGCTACAACACCGCCAGGGCCAGTAAAAACCTTTGCCATTGACGATCCAAAACTTGCGTTACTGACATTTTCAATAGATCAAGAATCCGCTTCTTAGCTAGGAATACAAAGCTATGTTTTGTAGTACTGGCAGATACACGTTAGACTTACCAAGTCCGTTAGGGAATTGCCGGGGTGGTGGAATTGGTAGACACGCCAGATTTAGGTTCTGGTGCCCCCAGGGTGTGAGGGTTCGAGTCCCTTCCCCGGTACGTAAATAAGACCCTCACTTAGCTGAGGGTCTTATTAGTTTTAGAAGATGCTGGCTTTATTCAGCTAATCCAAGTTCGCGCCGTAGTTTAGCTACGTGACCAGTTGCTCGCACGTTGTACTGGGCTACTGCAACGGTACCGACTCCAGCGGTATCTACATCGATGATGAAGGTGGAGCGAATAACGCCAGTAATTTCTTTTCCGTACATCATCTTGCTGCCGTAAGAAGCGTAAGCTTTTAGGGTTTCTTTAGCTGGATCGGCTAGCAAAGTGAAGGCGATAGCTGATTTTTCTGCAAACTTAGCTAATTTTTCTGGAGCATCAGGGGAGATGCCCAGCACTTCGTAGCCTGCACTATGAAAATCATCGAGAGCAGTAGAAAAATCAACGGCTTGAGTAGTGCATCCGGGAGTCATTGCAGCTGGGTAGAAATAAACGATGACCCGCTGCCCTTTGAAATCTGCCAAGGATACGGATTTTCCGTGCGCATCGGTGAGAGTAAAACTAGGAGCTATAGAGCCAGTGGCGAGACGATCAGTCATAAGAAAATACTAGCTTGCCTGCGAGGTTTCGTCAGTGTAGCTACTCTTAATATGTAGCACTTATTGAGGAGAACACATGGCTGATAATGCGCGCACAAAAGAACAGATCCAAAATGATCTTATTGCTGCTCGGGCACGTCTTAGCGACAACATCGAAAATCTTGTGAACGAAGTTCATCCTAAGGCCGTCAAAGATCGTACTATCGCTGATGCCAAAGCATTTGTGGTAACTGAAGTCAACAATGTGAAGTCACAGGTTGTTGATGAAAACGGATTACGCTATGACCGCCTCGTTATTATGGGCGGAGCTGCTGCCGGTATCGCTACGGTAGTAGGGATTATTCGGGTAATATTTGGGAAGAATTAGTAGTAAATTATTGCCGTTAGTAAGAAGTATTTTGCATCTGTGAGTTAATCACTGTAAAGTTATGTTTCGCGCTAACGCGCGATGCACCACTAGCTCAACTGGCAGAGCAGCTGACTCTTAATCAGCGGGTTCAGGGTTCAAGTCCCTGGTGGTGTACGAAAACTCTCGTAAGTCAAGAAATTGATTTACGAGAGTTTCTTAATTTACTAAGTTCTTATCGGTTCTGTTATTCCCCAATAAGAACTATATCGTCAGTTTCTTCAAGATTTTCGCCATGAACAATACTGCGAGCTGCGGCAGTCCAAGTGTTGTTACCAGATAAATCATGATTCCAGCTGTCGACAAGAAATTGTTTAGCTTGAGGTTGTATATGTTTAAGTAATTTTTGAGCACGAGGAACATCTACTACTGGATCGTTATCTGCCCAGACGGCTAGTAGAGGCATTTCCAACGCTGCGAAATCATCGGTAAACGATCCTCGGAAACCTTGGGAACGAGCTAAGACACGAGACAGAATACGTTGGGTGATAGCACGTCCAGGGATAAACCACGGCCAGGTGATAGTAGCTTCATGGGCGTATTGAGTTGAAACGTCAACAACTGGTGGTGAAAGAAAAACGCATGCGGCTATGAGATCAGTGCGGGCAGCGACGCGAGCAGCGATCCAACTTCCTTCGCTCCATCCCACTAAAACGATACGTTTGTGTCCACGTTCGCGGAGCCAGTTAGCTTGGGCAGTGATGTCTTCAGCTAACAGATCATAAGAGCGAGAAAGCATTGAATGGCTTTGGGGATGTTTTGAGGCGACTAAAACAGTTGTTGCGTCGTCGGCAAACATCGTAGCGATTTCTGATAGATCATCGCGTGAAGCATTCGTTGAGCCATGGATAAGTACAACAGCAGGAGTATCTACGCCAGCGTCGTAGAGCCAAGCTGCTACCTGATCGTCGTGGCGTGCCGGGACGTGAATATCGGTAGGTGCTAATGGATCTTCCAGCATGGTCGCAACTCCTTGGCTCAGACACGATGATGAAGTAATCCTAGCGATGTTGGTTCCGCCATTAGGATAGTGACTGTGTTAAGAACAAGTGTTGCAATAGCGGCTGGCAAAATAGCTCGTATCGCTTCGCGTCTCAAAGGTGGCGGATCGGCTTTGCCAGGTTTGGTTGTGGAACGAATAGATCCACAATTTCTTGCTGCGACGCTAGGTGCGTTACCTGAGGGCATCGTTGTAGTCAGCGGTACGAATGGTAAAACCACCACAACCAAGATGCTAGTTGCATTGCTTCGCGAGCATGGGTTGGAAGTTTTCACTAACCCGACGGGATCTAACTTTACTCGTGGTGTGATCTCGTCGATGATTCCCCAAGTGCAGTTGAATGGGAAACTTGCCGCCGATATTGCGGTGCTAGAATTAGATGAGGCACACTCACTAAAATTTGCTGAAGTAGTTAAACCACGACATGCGCTGCTACTCAATGTTGCTCGAGATCAGCTGGATCGTTTCGCAGAAATTGATTACACCGCCAAACTTTTGACCACGCTTGCCCAACAAACCACCACCAGCGTGACACTTAATCAAGATGACTCATTCATCTCTCGCATCGCCGATGAGATTAGCGACGATATCGAAGTAATTTGGTTTGGGCTACACCCCGATATTGCTGACCGCCTACCAGAACTACGAGAAACAGATGCTCGTTTCGATGAGGATCATCAGATTGCTAAACAAACAGATAGTGGGTTATTGCGTCCTCGCGATAGTCAATCTTTTGATATTTGTTGGAAAAATGCCACCGTAGGTCCAGTTACGTTACGTCAGCGTGGCTTAGCTGCCATGATTAATGCTACTGCGGCTACTGCTGCGGCCCGGGCGCTATTAGGAGACAGATTTGCTCCCGATGCTGCTATGCGCGCTTTAGCTGCAGTTGCCCCACCTTTTGGGCGCGGTGAAGTAATTGATGCTGATGGACGGCAATTAGAACTGGTGTTAGTGAAAAACCCGGCGGGGTTCACCGTAGCGCTTGGAACCTACGGTAGTGAAGCCGTGCCGTCGATGATTGCTATCAACGATAAATATGCTGATGGACAAGATGTGAGTTGGCTCTATGACGTCAGCTTCGAATCATTACGGAAACAAGGCGTCGCTATTACCAGCGGAGTACGTGCCTACGATATGGCGGTACGGCTTCGCTACGACGATGTTGCGGTAGCCCAAGTTGAGCCAGATCTTGAACGTGCCTTAGACGCTTTCTTAACACAGCACTCCAGCGGTCCAATACGTATTTTTTGTACCTACACGGCAATGATGTCGCTCCGCCAGATTTTGGTAAATCGCTACGATGTTCCCGAGTTCGGGCAGGAGGCTCACTGATGAGTAAAGCAACAATCACTCTGGTTCATCTCTATCCGCGAGAAATGAGCATTTATGGTGATGTGGGAAATACCCGAGCATTAGCTTCTCGTCTTCGCTGGCACGGCTACGACGTCAATCTGGTGAACCATAATCCAGGCGATAAGTTTCCGGCAGAACCGCATCTGCTGATGGGCGGTGGCGGACAGGACTCTGGGCAAGGACGTGTTGAAGAGGATTTAGCTCGGATCGGTTCACAGATAGTAGAGCTAGCTGCTGACGGCTGCCCGATGCTTGCAATTTGCGGAACGTACCAACTTTTTGGACAAGAGTTCATCACGGTAGATGGGCAACATCTTCCCGGATTAGGGATTCTTGATGTGACTACATCTGGTGGCGCAGAACGTATGATTGGTGGAATCGTTCTGGAAACCGAGTTTGGTGATGTGGTTGGTTTTGAAAATCATTCGGGAGCGACATCGCTAGGTGCTGGGCAACAACCTTTTGGTCGAGTGAAAGCTGGGTACGGAAACAATCGCACAGATGGGCAAGAAGGTGCCCGTACTAATAACGTGATTGGCACCTATCTTCATGGGCCGATATTGCCAGCTAATCCGGCAGTAGCCGACTGGCTTATCGCGCGGGCTGTCGAGCGCGCTACTGGTACAGCGTTCTCTTCTGAAGTTATTGATGATTCCTTAGCAACTAGCGCTAGAGAGCGTCAGATCGCTCGTCTGCTAGGAGCTAAGCGGTAACTCTAGCTATGCCGATCGGTAGCGGTTATATCCCCAGATAATGAGAAAGATAACCGCGACGCTGATTGCCGTAAGCGTGAGAGCAGGGGAGAAGCGCCATAACGCAGCAAGTGATGTGAAGCCAACAAAACCTACAGTTGCATAAAGGATTCCCCACAGTGCTGCGCCTAGCCCAAGAGCTGGAAGGTACCGTTTTAACGGCATCTTAGTAACCCCAGCAGCTAAGTGCGTCATGGTTTGGAATCCGATTGTTAAAAAAGAAAGCGACACCACAGGTGCACCCCAGCGGTGAAGATAGCAGCAAGCTTTCTGGAAACCTGGTTTGGTCATCAGATTATGGATACGTCGTAAGCGACTTGTTTCGGTGGTGACGATTCGGCCTAATACGTAGATACTTCCGGCGCGAAAGAAAGCAATCGGGAATAGTGCTAACGCAATAAGTGGCAGTGGGACGTTAGTCCAAGAAACTGGATTCCACCACACACCAAGCACAACCATTTGGTTAGCCTAATCTAATGTCAGTAAAACAGGCTATTTGACCGGTGCTTAATAAGTAGATTATTGCGATAATTGCAAGGGGAGCGGAGTGGGGTGGATGACGGGACTTGAACCCGCGACCGCCTGGACCACAACCAGGAGCTCTACCAACTGAGCTACACCCACCACGACCACTACAACGCGCTTGCACGCAAGAAAATATGTTAGCTGGTTTTTCCACTAAGCGCTAATCGATAAATAATTACCGTTAAATTAGCGGTGCTGGACGGTTCCCCGTCAAAGCTCCTTGATGGTCTTTGGCGATTTCTTTACACGCCTTAGTATCAGGTCCTGGTTGCGCTACAAAGACTGCTTCGCGGAAGTAACGTAGCTCCTCGATGGACTCTTGAATATCAGCAAGTGCCCGGTGATTCCCGGTTTTTGCCGGGGAATTGTAGTAAGCACGTGGATACCAGCGTCGAGCTAGCTCTTTAATCGACGAAACGTCAACATTTCGGTAATGAACATGTGCCTCTAACTCGGGCATATCTTTAAGTAAGAACATGCGGTCAGTGCCGATAGTGTTACCAGCCAGGGGTGCCTTGCGAGCATCGGGAACGTATTCCTTGATGTAGGCAAGCACTAATTGTTCGGCTTGAGCTAACGTCATACCAGCTGCCAACTCATCGATGAGGCCAGATTTGGTATGCATATTACGAACGAAATCATTCATCTGCTCAAGAGCGGCTGGCTCTGGTTTGATAATTACGTCGATTCCGTCGCCTATAACATTAAGATCAGCATCGGTTACCAGCGCTGCTACTTCTACGAGTTGATCGTGTTCTAGATCAAGTCCAGTCATCTCGCAGTCAATCCACACCAAATAATCAGTCACGATCGACCACTTTACGCCGTTTTTAATAAATATTGGTACCGCAATAAGAATTAAAGACAGTTCGCTAAATAGCTTCTATTAGAAAAGAAGTGGCAAGATCGTCATATGGAGCATGGCAACCAACTCACAATCGACACCGTTGTAGCAACCTTCAAACAGCTATTAGGCGATGCGCAAACCGCGCAAAAAACGGCAACAGCAGATGTCGCTGCGGTCATAGATAGTTTTGAAAAATTTGTGAAATTACCAGTAGTAGATGTTCAGGGGATAACTGGATCTGCTGACAGTCTGGTTGCGGAGTATGGGATCTGGAGCAACGACGATGGATTTGAAGATTTTATTTTGGTACTTACCCGAAATCTAGTTGAAACATCAGGGATTCGTCGTTGGAGATTTTCCTGCGAAATATTATGGGAAGCTCGTCCTATCACCGACGGGTTAGGCGCTAATCAGCTCCCATGGGGCGGACAAGAATTAAACAAGTACTTCGAGGATATTCGTCAACTACCCGGTTTTGAATGGGGAATGAAACAGGGACCTGATCCCCGCGAGATTATCGTAGATCTAGCAGAAATCTAGCGACTAATACGTTCTCGGGGAACCCATTTGGTAAGCCAAGCAGCTCCGGCGTAGCCGATGCCACCTAGCGCAGCTGCCGCTACCGCAAGTGGTGCAAAGCCGGTAATAAGTGACACCAAAAGTGGCGCAAACATTTGCCCAGTATCGCCAAAAAGGCGGAAGACAGACAGATATTGCGTGCGACTCACCGCAGGTGATGAATCCGAAGCCAATGTCATCACAATCCCAGAACTAATGCCATTTCCTAGTCCGAGTAACATCGCGATAGCAGCAATTGATGCTCCAGAATTAGTTAATGGCAGCAGAAGCAATCCAGTTGCCATCACGAGCATAGAAGGAACACAGAGCCACCAACGTCCCACTCGATCCATCAACCAGCCGCCAGGCAAGAAAAGCAGTACATCGCACGCCATAGATGCTGAAAAAATTAGTGATGTGGTTTCGGGGGCAAGTTGATGCGATTCGCACCACAACGGTAATACCGCTTGCCGGGCCTGTCGCACAATCTGAATAGACATTACGCCAAAGCCAAGTGTTAGTAGCGATTTTTTGTGGCTACTAATGACGTCAATAAGACGAGGCTGAAGAGATCCTACAGGTGCTTCCCGGGGTACATCTGGCAGAAATAGAGTTACTCCAGCGGCTATTAGAGTCATGATGGCTGCAAAGCCGTAGGCATGGGACAAACCGTAACGAGCAATTACTGCCGCACCCGCAAGCGGTCCAATACAGTTACCGAACCGGAAAACACCGCCCAGAGTTGAGAGCGCTCGTCCTCGATAACGTAATGGCACTGCTTCGGTAAGGAAAGACTGCCGGGCAATATTGAAAACAGATCCAACTAGACCAATCGTAAGTACTGCAATTGCTAATACCGACAAATTATTAACCAGCGTTATAAGACTGAGTACAACAGCATTTACGATACAGGCGCCAGCGAGAGATCTTTTCTCGCCGATCCTACTGATAATTGCTCCGGCTGGAATATCTCCGAGTAACGTCCCCATCGCAAGCAAACTGGCAATAAAAGCTGCTGTTCCTAAGCTAGCTCCCATATGTCGGGCAGAAAGTGGAATTAGCGGAATTACAGCCCCGAAGCCGATAGAACTAGCCAGCGTAGGACCATATCCAGCGATAGCGATATGGCGCCATTGAGTCTTAGTTAGGGACTCGGGTGTTGGCATATACGTTTCTCCTCGCTTCGCTAACGACCCTATCAGTCAAACTTCTGCCTCAGATTGACAAGGATTGTAAAAAACGGGATTTTTGGCGCAGTTTGGGCATCGTTGGCAATCTGAGGCAGATTCTGTGGTTTCAGAATGACCGCATGCGAAAGTAGTGATGAGCACTGTTAGCGGTGGTCTGGCTGTGTATGGTGTTAGCTAACATCATCTAAGGCACAGTCTTTAACCCAAAATTTATTGGTTGTTTAGGAACTATTCCTATAGGCAGTTTTTGATAGAAACCGCGAAGGCAAAGTATTAAGTTTCCTTGTTTAAAGTAAGGAAACTTAATACTGCTAGAGCGCCCCCGGCAGGAATCGAACCTGCGGCCAAGAGATTAGAAGGCTCCTGCTCTATCCGCTGAGCTACGGGGGCTAGCTAAAACTATTCTACTCATGTTTGGTGTGAGAATGGTTAACTCATTTATTTTGGGCTTTCCCCGGGTAGGCTAAGGGGGTGGCAAAACTGGTACAAGTTCCCGAAAAGCTTCTTAAGCGTGGGCGTAGACTCAATGGGCTTCCTCAAAGCGATGAGTACATTCCCGCTTCCGGGCCGTGGTATCAGCGTCTTTTAAGTAATTCACTGCTGTGGTGGACATTGTTGGTAGTGGTTTTTGCTGCAGCAACTATTGCCTACCAGTACTACCTAATTATGGCGGTAGCGCTAGAGCGTAATGAAGCAAACTTTGGAAAATCCTTTGCACTTGCCGCGCTAGGGGCATTGCTGCCGTTGGCTCTTTCAGGCGTTGTAATGAAACGTTTTGAGCTGCAGAAAGTAGGACGTCGGGTAGTAGCTGGTTGGACGCTTTGGCTTACCGGATTAGTACTTGCTGGTTTGACTGGCGGGCGTCAGATTTTTGTTCATGGTATAGCTAACCTTTGGTCATGGCATGGACCTATCGTTGTTGGAATAGCTAGTGCGGTTATTTTTACGATCGTTCTGGCAGTACTGACAGTTGTTCTGGTTAAGAAACCTCAATTGGAAAACCGCTGTAGCAAGGGCATGTTGATCGCCGGGATTGTGGGTGCTTTATTGGCTTTGGGATGGCTTGGTTGGCTTAATGCGGCGATGACGCCGCTACCGCCAGCAGAACTTCCTGAAGGCATGATGGTGAACACAGATGCCTATATGCAAGGTTTGGATCAATCTATTCGCCTAGCATTTCCGACGCTAGCTGCCTATACGGTTTTCTTTATTGTACTAATTGATCGCCGTCGTCCTGCTGGCTGGTTGGCATGGTTGCTGGCATTGGCATGGGGTGCTGGCGCATCCACGATGTTGTCGATAATTGTGAACTCGTGGGCTGGAGAGCTGTTAGGGCAAGGTGAAGCAGAAGCAGGGGCGTCAAATATGCGTACTGCTGTTTATATTGCGCCGTTTGTGGAGGAAGCCGCTAAAGCGTCGATTTTATTCATTATGGCCGCATTCTGGCGCAGTAAATTGGTCAATAAACTCAACTTAGTAGCATTGGGCGGATTGTCGGCAGTTGGTTTTGCTTTCACTGAAAACATCATTTATTACATTCGAGCAGTGCTATATGCCTCGCAAGAAATAGCGGCAGGTGATGCTGATGCCGCAGTACAGCAGCTAGCGTTTATGCGTGGTGTTTTGACGTCATGGGGACATCCTTTGTTTACCTCAATGACGGCTATTGGACTTGCTGTAGGACTGCGAAATCGTAGCAAACTTGCTCGGATTTTGTATCCATTAGCTGGGTATTGTGTTGCCGCTGGTCTTCACATGTCTTTTAACCTGATGGCTTCTACCCAGAATGACGAAGGCGCATTGCTGCGTACCTTCATGATTTTTGGGGTTTCAGTAGCAATTAGCTTGCTGATATTCCTGATCCGCAATTTGATAAAAGAGGATCGACTTATTCGTCATCGCCTTAGTGATTACCGACGTATGGGTTGGGTGCAGCAATCTGATCCGGAAGTATTTGGCTCCTGGTGGCAGCGAGTAAGACTAGTTCTCTTGGCGCTGCTTATTTCACCAAAAGCTTGGTGGCATACAGTCCGCCTTATTCGAGCCATGGTTGAGCTAGCTTATGCACGTGATTCGATCACTAAAGGACTTATCGATCAAGCAGGTCTGGGGTATGAGCGAGATTTGCTGTACCGGATTAGGCAAGAGCGAGTATGGGCGCTCAGTAGCTTGACTGGATGGCGTACATATCCTTATTTCTGGAAGACATTATGGGCACGTTTCGCTCCAGCTCGGCTAAGAAAGGATATTCAAATACCAGTAACAGCTACCAGAACCGAGTACTCTGCTGTAGACCCATCTTGGGCGCCACCAGCATAAAAATAGTGTGATGCTCTCGTGAGAAGGAAAAATATATGACTGTTCCGCAGCTTGGTGATTCACTACGGCAGCTACGAGATGCGTTAGCTCCGGTGCGACTGCCATTGCCGTTGCCTGGTGCTCAAGTGCAGGCACAGGCAGCTCACGATATTGTCGCTCAACTTAATGATTATGTATTACCGCGGTTAGGGACACTGGATGCCCCATTGCTTGCTGTAGTGGGAGGATCTACCGGAGCAGGTAAGTCGACGTTAGTGAACTCAGTGATTGGTAGACGAGTTACTATTCCGGGGGTTATTCGTCCTACGACGCGCGGACCGGTGCTTGTTCATCATCCAGACGATGAACAGTGGTTCCTTACTGATCGTATTTTACCAGGTATGGCACGTAGCCATGGTGCGAGTTTAGATTCGCGTTCCTTGCAGTTAGTGGCAGAACCAACAATTCCGCAAGGACTAGCGTTGCTGGATGCTCCCGACGTCGATTCGGTAGTCAAAGAAAATAGAGAGCTCGCTGCTCAGCTACTAGCAGCTGCTGATTTATGGCTATTTGTTACTTCTGCTGCACGTTATGCCGATGCGGTTCCGTGGGAATATCTGCGGCATGCAGCCGAACGTAGTGCAGCAGTTGCTGTGGTTTGTAACCGGGTTCCACCGGCTGCTTTCTCAGAAGTTCCACCGCATCTAGCTCAGATGATGACTGAGCGCGGATTAGCGTCGTCGCCGCTTTTTGCAGTACCTGAGACTGGAACAGATGCTGACGGAATGCTTCCTAATGCAGCGGTTTCCCCAATTCGTGATTGGCTTGCTGAGTTGGCGGCTGATCAGAAAACTCGACAGCAGGTCGTCATTCAGACCTTGGATGGGGCGGTAGGAAATCTTGTATTGCGGGCTCCGCGCGTGGCACAAGCTGTTAGAGATCAAGTTGCTGCGATTATCCAGCTGCAGAGCGATGCTGATGCAGCTTTTACGGAGGCATCGCGGGCGATTGCAGTACAAACTGCTGATGGCACGTTGCTGCGGGGAGAAGTATTAGCTAGATGGCATGATTTTGTTGGTACTGGGGAGATTTTCCGGGCGCTCGATGAAAAAGTTGGCTGGTTGCGCGATCGGTTAAAGCGAGTTTTTACGGGTGCTCCTCAGAACAGTGACAACGTAACTGTTGCAGTTGAGGCTGGGCTAGAAGCACTAATTCGTGAAGAGGTTGAGAAAGCTAATGAACGTGCCGAAGCAGCATGGATGGCTAATCCTGCTGGTAGGGCAATCATTGAGAATAGTCGAGTAGATTTACGTCATACTTCGGCAGAGTTTCCTCGCGCTGCTGCTAGGGCAGTACGCGATTGGCAAGGCGATATTCTCGAGTTAGTTGGAGCTGAAGGGCAAGGTAAACGTACTACGGCGCGTTTTATGGCGGTGGGAGTTAATACCGTATCGGTAGCGTTAATGCTGGCAATTTTTGCTCATACTGGTGGACTTACTGGTGCAGAGGTTGGGGTAGCTGGTGGTGCTGCGGCTCTTAGCCAACGGATTCTAGAGTCAGTCTTTGGCGATGATGCGGTACGTCGTCTTGCTAAACGAGGCAAGGAAATGCTGGATACCCGTATCGAAGGGCTGGTGGCAGCAGAGCGGGATCGTTTCTACGCTGCGCTAGCTGAGCAACAGGTAACTCCAGAGCAGATAGATCAGATTGATGCAGCGGTAAAATCAGTGGAAGAAGCCCGGTTGGGCGGGCTGGGATTTGCTGCTGCTAGCTCAGAAAATCTTGCAATATCAACCGGTGACCCGGTATCAATAACAGCTGCTCCGGTAACTGCCGATACCGCCGCACTTACTTCTAATCTTGAGATTGTCGATGCTGAAATTGTGTAGGAGCAACCATGAGTAAATCGGGTTTAGCTACTCGGGTTAAAGATTTGCAGCAGGCCGCTGAGCTGAGCCAAGGTCGGGCAGATGCAGCGGTCGTAGCTGAGGCTCTACGAGTAGCGACGCAGGTTGATCGACGGTTGGCTTTTGCTGGTGATGCCACGGTAGTTGCATTGGCTGGCGCTACAGGCTCTGGTAAATCATCGACATTTAATGCTGTTTCTGGAACTCAACTTGCACGCGCGGGAGTGCGTCGTCCAACAACTTCCACTCCGATGGCAGCAACTTGGGGGCAAGGCAGTAGCTCCGATATGAATGCGCTATTGGATTGGTTAGAGATCCCAGAGCGGCACAATATTGTTGGGGGTGACGCGGCACTTTCTGGTTTGGTGTTGCTTGATTTACCAGATCATGACTCTACGGAACTGTCTAATAAAATGCAGGTGGATCGGCTGGTAAAACTCGTCGATATGTTTGTGTGGGTGGTTGATCCGCAAAAATATGCTGATGCGGCACTACACGACCATTATTTGAAGCCGCTGGCTATGCATGCTGATGTCATGATGGTGGTGCTGAATCAAGCTGATCGGGTTCCCAGTGATGAGCTACCGCGAATGTTGAAAGATTTGCGTGAGTTACTAGATTCTGAAGGACTAGCGCAAGCAGAGGTTTTTGCGATTTCTGCTAAAACTGAGATGGGTATTCCACAGTTGCAGCAGCGGTTGGCAAGCGCTGTGAAGGATAAAAAGACTGCAGCACGACGTCTTGATGGTGATATTCGATCCGCGGCGGTTGCTTTAAAAGAAGTTACTGGTGATGCAAAAATACCGCAGATCAGTGATGAAACGATAGAAAAATTATCGCAAGAGCTTGCGGTAGCAGCCGGTGCAGATCAGGTTGAAACTGCGGTAGCGAAAGCTTGGCGGCGTCGAGGAGCCATAGCTACTGGCTGGCCGGTAGTGTCCTGGCTAGCCAGGTTGCGGCCAGACCCCTTGCGTAGATTACATTTAGACGCGATTACTGGATTAGGGCGTAGTAAGAAATCTTTTGAGCCAGTAACGGATCAACGGACGTCGCTCCCCAGAATGGGGGCGGTAGCTAAAGCTCGTAGCGATCAAGCTATTCGTACAATTTCTGACGAGGCTAGTATCGGTTTGCCGCGAAGTTGGGCAGATGCAGTTAGAGCGGCCGCCAGACGAGACGAAAAGTTATTACCAGATGAGTTGGATCGTGCTATTACACGTACTGATCTAGGAATGGAATCTGGAAACCGTTGGTGGCAGATTGTCAGAGTTTTGCAGTGGCTTTTGCTGGTTACCTTGGTAGTGGGCTTGGGTTGGTTAGCTTGTGATGTGGTGTTAGCTTATTTCCAAATTCCTGCATTGCCGTCGGTATATCGGTGGCGAGGTATGCCATTGCCCACGTTATTGGCTATTGGTGCAGCTATCGGTGGGGTGTTGTTATCGACGGTTTGTAGTTTCTTCGTAAGGTGGGGTGCCCGAGTTAAAGGGCGACGAGCCGGTAAAGCTGTTCGTCGAAGTATTGCTGAAGTAACCAGAAGTCAGATAGTTACCCCAGTTTTGCAGGAATTAGATAGGTATCGAGAAGTGCGAGAAGCCTTAGCTCGGATGAGCTAGTTTTCCACAATAGTGTTACGAGCCTGGCCAGTTTCCACAGCGGAGACTGGCCAGTGCTATGTCATAGCGAGTTCACTCCCACTATGTAGCTAAAGCTAGAGATAGGGAGGAAAAAATGGAAGCGCTGGTTCAGGTTCGAGGTTGGGTAGGAAATACCCCGGAAGTACGGACGACAGCAAAGGGCGATGTAATTCGGTTTCGAGTAGCGAGCACTTCTAGATATTTACGAGGTGGTGAATGGGTTGAAGCTGAAACTGTCTGGCTGAGCATCAATGCTTGGCGACAGTTAGCCCGTAATGCTGCTGCAAGTTTACGTAAAGGCGATCCAGTGCTGGTATGCGGAAAGTTACGTACTGAGAGCTGGCTGGATAAGCAGGGGGAGCTTCGGGAAGAAAAAATCTTGGAAGCTACCGCTATCGGACATGATTTAGCCAAAGGCTGCACAATGTTTCGGCGGACGAAATATGACGAATATGAAGTAAAAAATGAGCCGTTAGATCCCAACGAAGAGCCTCCCACAGAGCTGAAAGCTGTTGTCGATCAGCTAAATCTAAGTAACGGTATTTGCGAACAATCAGATATCGACCAACAGATGGATAGGAATTGTGTTGGCTAGATGTGCTCAGAAGGTGCGCGGTGGTACACCTGAGCGGTAGGCTCTAAGGTGAATCCATCGCTCAATCGCAAAGGTGATACCGCCCATGCCAGAGTTTGTATATACCATGCACAGTGTTCGCAAGAAGCTTGGCGAAAAGCTAGTGCTTGATAACGTCACACTGTCATTCTTTGAAGGTGCCAAAATTGGTATCGTCGGCCCTAACGGAGCCGGTAAGTCCACCATGCTTAAGATCATGGCTGGGCTAGAAAAAGCTGACAATGGTGATGCCATGCTAGCTAAGGGTAAAACCGTCGGCATTTTGCTACAGGAGCCACCACTTACCGAAGGTAAGACAGTCTTGGAAAATGTCCAAGAAGGTGTTGCTGACACGCTTGCTAAGGTGCAGCGTTTCAATGAAGTATCTGAAGCAATGGCTGATCCAGATGCTGATTTTGATTCGTTGTTAGCCGAGATGGGTGAGCTGCAAACTGAGCTAGATCATCTCAATGCTTGGGATATTGATTCTCAGTTGGATCAAGCAATGGATGCGCTGCAATGTCCGCCACCAGATACGATCGTTGATGTACTTTCAGGTGGCGAACGCCGTCGTGTTGCGCTCTGCAAGCTGCTGCTAGAAGCCCCAGATCTGTTACTACTTGACGAACCTACTAACCACTTAGACGCAGAAAGCGTGAACTGGTTAGAAGGGCACCTGAAAAATTACCCGGGTGCTGTGCTAGCAGTAACTCACGACCGTTACTTCCTCGATAATGTTGCACAGTGGATCTGTGAAATTGACCGCGGACAGTTACACCCATACGAAGGTAACTACTCCACTTACCTAGAAACCAAGAAGAAGCGATTGCTGGTTGAAGGTAAAAAGGATGCTAAGCGCGCCAAGATTCTTGAAAAAGAATTGGAGTGGGTTCGTTCTAATCCGAAGGCTCGGCAAGCTAAGAGCAAGGCACGTTTGGCTCGATACGAAGAGTTGGCTTCGGAGGCGGAGCGTAACCGTAAGCTCGACTTCGAAGAGATCAACATCCCGCCAGGCCCGCGTCTAGGTAGCGATGTA
This sequence comes from Propionibacteriaceae bacterium, assembly GCA_051654905.1. Classification (GTDB taxonomy): domain Bacteria; phylum Actinomycetota; class Actinomycetes; order Propionibacteriales; family Propionibacteriaceae; genus JBOFIQ01. The sequence goes on along the minus strand of JBOFYY010000156.1, from coordinate 270,199 downwards.
CTCGAAGCGGTGAACCTATGTAAAGGCTTCGGAGATCGTATCCTGATTAAGGATCTGTCCTTTACCTTGCCGCGTGCTGGCATCGTAGGCATTATCGGCCCTAATGGCGTCGGTAAAACCACACTATTCAAGATGGTGATGGGTCAGGAAGCTCCCGATGCTGGTGCTATGAAAATTGGGCAAACTGTCCAGTTCTCTTATGTAGATCAGTCTCGTGGCGGTATCGACCCACAACAGAATGTGTGGCAGGTTGTTTCTGATGGTTTAGACTTCATCAAGGTAGCTAACTACGAGGTTCCTTCTCGCGCCTATGTAGCTTCTTTCGGGTTCAAAGGCCCAGATCAGCAAAAAGCTGCAGGAGTTCTCTCTGGCGGTGAGCGTAACCGTTTGAACTTGGCTCTCACCTTGAAACAAGGCGGAAACGTTTTACTTCTCGACGAACCAACAAACGACCTTGACGTTGAAACTTTGTCGTCACTAGAAGATGCCTTATTGGACTTCCCCGGTTGCGCGGTAGTGATTTCTCACGACCGTTGGTTCCTTGATCGTGTTGCCACCCATATTCTTGCTTGGGAAGGCGAAGATGAAGATGGTATTCCGCGCTGGTTCTGGTTCGAAGGTAACTTCGCTGACTACGAAAAGAACAAGGTAGAGCGACTGGGCGTTGAAGCAGCCCGTCCTCATGCCAGCAAGCATCGCCGTCTTACTCGCGACTAATATCGGAGCTTTATATGCTATTCGAACCACTCACGCTGCGCGGGCTTACTATTCGTAACCGCATTTGGCTGTCACCAATGTGTACCTATTCGGCGCGCAATGGTGTTCCCAATGATTGGCACCTTATGCACTACGGTGCCCGCGCAGCGGGAGGGTTCGGATTACTTATTGCAGAAGCAACCGGCATTCTTCCCGAAGGAAGAATCACCTCAGCTTGTTTGGGGCTATGGAACGACGAGCAAACTGCAGGGTTCAAACGCATCGTTGATTTCTGTCATAGCCAAGGAGCAGCTTTTGGAGTTCAGCTACAACATGCTGGACGTAAGGCTGGTAGCAATCCGCCTTTCGAAGATGATTCCGATCAAGGAATCGAGGGTGGCGGTTGGTCTACGATTGCTCCGAGCGCATGTGCTTTTGAGGGAATGGCTACGCCTGCAGAATTAAGCGTTGCTCAGATTGGAGAGCTAGTAGCTGCCTTTGCTGCTTCGGCACAACGTGCAGTGGCAGCTGGAATGGATTTTGTGGAAATCCATGGGGCTCACGGGTATCTGGTACACCAGTTCTACTCACCGCTATCTAACCATCGCACAGATTCTTACGGCGGTATTTTTGAGAATCGAGTGCGATTCTTACTAGAGGTTGTTGATGCCGTCAGAAACGTCATTCCAGAAACCATGCCACTATTTGTTCGGATATCAGCAACTGACTGGTCGTCAGAAGGCTGGACTCTTGAGGATTCAGTACGGTTAGCTCCACTATTAACAGCCAGAGGAGTTGATGTGGTAGATACTTCAACTGGCGGTAATCAGATCGTTCCTATCCCGCTAGAGCCGGGCTACCAAGTACCACATGCTGCCGCTATTCGTGCTGCTGGAATTACAACTTCAGCAGTGGGTCTCATAACTGAACCAGCTTATGCTGAGAGTATTCTGCAAGCCCAAAAAGCTGATGCTATTTGTCTAGGACGAGTAGCGCTACGAGAACCTACCTGGCCGCTTCGGGCAGCACACGAACTGGGTCTTGCTCCAAAACAAGCACCCTACCCGCCACAATGGGCTAGTGGGGCTTGGTGAGCACTCTCCTGATCTTAGGAGGCACAGCGCAAGCACGTCGTCTGGCTGACTCCTTAGCAGAGCAACCATTCACGGTAGTTTCTTCGCTAGCTGGACGTACTAGTTCTGCTCGACTTCCAGCTGGAGAGGTAATCTCTGGCGGTTTTGGGGGAGCATCAGGATTAGCCGCTTTTTTGAAAGAACGCAGTATCGCTGCGGTAGTTAACGCTACCCACCCGTTCTCGACCCAGATGAGCAACAATGCGGTAATTGCCTGTCAAGAAGCAAAAGTGCCATTGTTACGGTTTACCCGTCCCAGCTGGCGCGAACATAGCGGTGCAGCTTCATGGACTTGGGTAGCTGACCATCAGCAAGCAGCTACAGTTGCGGCAAATCGTGCCGACGGTGGCGTAGTAGCTCTTACTGTGGGACGTCAAGAACTTCCTGCCTATGTGGAGTCGCTACGTCAGCATCAAGTACTTGCTCGGGTTACTGAACTCACCGACGATATTGCCGTACAGCTCCCCAATAGATGGCAGATAATTGAAAATAAAGGACCTTTTAGTGCCGATGATGAGCGTGAGTTCCTACAAGGAACTAGCGTGATGGTGACAAAAGATTCCGGAGGTTGCGAAACAGCAGCCAAATTAACGGTTGCTGACGAACTAGGGATCCCCGTTATCGTAGTATCTCGTCCACAAAGCCCAGCTGAGGTAGCAACAGTAACTACCTCAGCTCAGGCTATGCAATGGGTGCTTCAGCAGCTCAGCTAAGCAAATCTAGTGCAGCTACATCTCCTACCACCACAATGGATGGGGGAGCGTAACCTTCGGCTTCAGCAGCTGCTGGTAACTCTGCAAGAGTAGAACGTAAACAACGCTGAGTCGGTGCGCACCCATCAGCGATAATCACAGCGGGCGTATTGGCGGCTTTTCCACCGGAGATGAGTCGCTGACAAATATCGGGTAGCGCATGGACGCCCATGAGAATAACTAATGTGGTGTTAGAGCGGGCAATAGCATCCCAATCAAGGGTGGAGCGCGCATCTTGTGGCGCGACATGTCCCGAAACCACAGTAAATCCTTGTACTAATGATCGGTGAGTTACTGGCACCCCAACTAAAGCTGGAACCGAGATAGCAGAAGTTACTCCAGGAATTACCTGAACAGGAATACCAGCCTCAGCACAAGCGATGCATTCTTCGCCGCCACGCCCGAAAACAAAATTATCGCCGCCCTTAAGACGAACAACTTTCTTGCCGTGGCGGGCGTTATCGATCAGAATTCGATTGATTTCTTCCTGCGGTGTAAAAGCTCCGCGCGGAATTTTCCCAACATTGATTCGTTCGGCGTCAGCGCGACATTCAGCTAGCAATGAGAGCGGCCCAAGACGATCATGAACGATCACATCAGCTTCTTTGAGGGCTTTCAATCCAGCAACGGTAATGAGGTCAGGATCGCCAGGACCCCCGCCCACGAGCACTACTGTGCCAGGTTCGATTGTCATGCTTTATTCCTCCTCGCCTGCACTTAACCGGGTTTTCCGGCTAAGGTCATGCTTGTGACTGATCTGATCATTGATACTGATACTGCTGTGCTCGGACGTACTCCGGGCCTCGCCGATGGATTCTATGCTAGCGACGGCCTCGTGACGAAGCGCGTCATTAGAGCTGCTGCCTTGGCTACCTTGCGTCCGATGCCCGGACAACTCCTCATCGACGTCGGAGTTGGCGCTGGCTCGGTTGCTATCGAGTGGTGCCGTACTGATGCTACCTGTCGGGCTATCGGTTTGGAACGACGTGTCGATCGAGCCGAACGTGCCCGTAGCAATGCTGCCCGACTCACCCTCCCTGGGCAAATGACAATTATCGACGGGGACGCTGCTGAGCTTTTCGCTACGATCGCTGAGCGACCGGACGCAGTTTTCTTCGGCGGTGGAGCTAGCCGAGAGCTCGTCGATGCTGTTTGGGAGGTTTTGCCGGTTGGTGGCCGATTGGTAGTGCACGGAGTCACCTTGGAGACCGAGCTGCTCGCTATCGAGCTGTACCGCGAGCGGGGTGGGGAAGTTGTCAGAATGCTCACTGAGACTGCTGCTCCGCTGGGTAAACTCACTGGGCTGGTTCCGGCTCGCGCAGTGATTCAGTGGGCTCATATCAAGGCGTGACAGTAGCATCGCTACGTCGTCGAGAGTTCTGACGTCATCTGCCAGTCCTAGCCGCTGCAACAACGCCAGCGGCCAGGGCTGGTGCAGGTGAGCATTTTCTACCGCAGCATTATCGCGCAGGACCTCGACGACAGGTCCTTGCCGAACAGTATAGTCACTGACTAAAGCGACCTCATCAGCCCAAGACAAAGCAAGATCAACATCGTGAGTAGCAAGAGCGACGCTGGTTCCAGTAGCAACTAGCCGTGCTAACGCAGCAACCATCTCATCAACAGCGCGCGGATCTAAGCCGGCAGTAGGTTCGTCGAGAAGAAGTACATCTGGTTTCATAGCAACAGCTCCAGCAATAGCTACCCGCTTGCGCTCCCCGTAAGAAAGTTGGTGGGTGGGCCGTTCTGCTAAATGGGTGATCCCTAATAGCTCCAAGGCTTCTAGCGTCCGAGCTCGAACTTCAGTAACTGGAAGTCCTAGATTCATCGGACCGAAACTGACATCTTGAGTTACATCAGCAGAAAATAGTTGATCGTCAGGATCTTGTAATACCAACTGGACATGAGATCGGTGAGATCGTAGCGATTTACGGTCATATGAAATTGGGCAAGAGTTGTGAAGCACTTGACCCGAAGCAGGTTTATGGGCGCCAGCTAAGAGCCGTAGTAGCGTCGATTTTCCAGAGCCGTTAGCTCCTAGTAACGCTAATTTTCCGCTACGACGCAGTGCGACACTTGCGTCTATGAGAACAGGTTTTCCGCCGGGGTAACAGGCGGTGACCGCATCAGTTGCTAAGACAGTTGAAGTCATCGTGATACCACCATCGCTGAAACCCAGATTCCTAAAAGTGTTATGACGCTAGTAACGATAAACCGCCAAGATCGTTCCCGAGCTATCGGTAACGTTGCTAAATCAGATTCGTAGCCGCGAAGTTCTAGACCACGTTGCATACGTACTGCTCGATGTCCGGTACGAAAAAAGACAGCTGATATTTCCCGGGCAACATTATGGAAGCGTCGCTGCCAAGGCCGTGGGGTGTCACCGAGTCGGGCTACAGATGCTTCATGGACAGCGATTGCTATCCCTAATGCAAGGAATAGTAGCCGGTACATTAAAGCAGCAATATCGATAAGTTCAGCAGGTATTTTTAGATCTCTGAGCCATGTTACTAAATCGACCATGGGAGTGGTGGTGGCTAAAACCATGAGTGCTAGAGTGCCAGCAATGCCATGACCGAGTAGCCCAGCTGCTTGGATGAAACTTGCACGGTCTACCGATAGCACCCAAAAACGTATCCAAGCAGGGGTTTTAGTGTTGATATGAATTGCTACGGAAATAGCGCTGATCGCTAGAAAAAGCAGCGGTACGGCACAGGCTGCCCACAGTAAACGCGGACGGATTTTGGCGTAGAAAAGTATCGCTAACAAACTAGCGACACTCACCAAAATAGTTCCCGGCCAAGTAGGAGCAATCAGTGCTGTGAGCACCAGCCCGACGCTGAGTAGTACCTTTTCGCCGACGCGATGATGCCGCCAGGGACTATCCCAGGCGGCATCATCTATGCCAAGGCGAATACTCATTTAGGCTTGCTGTGTAGGCAATGCGGCAGGAGCGTCAGCAGCCTTGCGACGTCCTAATCTGCCAATGCACCAGCCAAAAAGACCAGCGCCAAGGGCTGCTTGCATAGCAAAAAGACCAGATTCTACCTCGCCAGATCCAGGTTCAAAGATAGGCTTGAACCAAGGCTCGGTACCGGCTTCTTCCAGCTTTTCAGTCACCGCAGAGTCCGTACCACCGAAGGCTTCACCTTCAGGAGCATCCCCGCGAGGAGCGAAAACCATCGATGCGATGAAGATCCCTACAGTTGCTAGTGCCAGTAGAAGGGCTCCGATAGCAGGAATAGACCCGAAGCGACGCGAAGCTGATTCGGTATCGGACTGAAGTCCTAGACGAGTCAGATCGCTGCCAGCGACCTTACCAAGCAACTGGAATACGAGAATGCCGACGATACCTTCAATGACAGCTAGTGGTAGCTGAGTGATTGCAAATATCGAAAGGAACTTTGCTGCTGCCGCTAGCATGCCACCTTCAGCTTCAGGATAAGCCAAAGCTAGCTGGATGCTGGTCATACAGTAGGTGGCAAGGTCAGCTAATGCGAAAGCTGCAAAGATGCCAACAGCACTAGGTGCTTTGATTTTCTTTAGCGCAGCCCAAGCTGCCCAACCGACCCACGGTCCGACGATGCCCATGCTGAATACGTTGGCGCCTAACGTTGTAAGACCGCCATGAGCTAAAAGCAGAGCTTGGAAGAGCAACACAATAGTTCCCAAAAATGCCATGACTGGCGGACGGAACAGAACTGCGCCCGCACCAGTGCCGGTGGGGTGTGATGAGCTACCAGTTACTGACGGCAATTTGATGGCGCTGAGTACAAAGGTGAAAGCTCCAGCGGCGCCTAGTAGAAGTTTATTTTCAGGGTTTTCGCGCACAATCTTGACAGTGCGACGAGCACCGTGAACAACGAATGGGGCAGCTGCTGCGTACCATACGGCACAGTGAGCAGCAGGCAAGAAACCTTCAGCGATATGCATTAGGGGGATCCTCCTCGAGATGACGCGTCTCAATCATGGTGGGATTGCCGGCGAGGGAAGTTTCTGACTTTCACCTGAAAGGTGTTCACAGCGGCGCGACCGTGCCGGCTTTACCCGGCTTCCTTAGCACCTCGTTCGACGATCTTAAATTTTTATTTACTGGTCCTGATCTTGCCATGTCTTAGACACATTGTCAGCATAGGGGTGCTTTTTGTGAGATACGCTACGGTGTGACGTTAAGCGATAACTTATCGCTACCGGACATAAACCGACCGAAAGGCACTGTCATGAGTGATACCCGATATGACTATTTGTCACAGGGCAGCGATATTTACGCGGAATCTTTCCGTATTATTCGGGCAGAAACTAACTTAGAACGTTTCCCAGCAGACCTTGAGTCTGTTGCGGTTCGAATGGTGCACGCGGCGGGCGCTACCGATATTGCTGACGATATCGATTTCACCCCCGGTGTAGGTAAAGCTGCTTGGGAAGCGCTTGCTGCCGGGGCATCGATCTTGTGTGATGCCTCTATGGTGGCAACTGGGATTATCCGCTCCCGTTTGCCACGAGATAACCGAATCATTTGCCATATCCAAGATCCCACCCTTGCCGATGATGCTAAGCGACTTGGAATCACCAAGACGGCTGCTGCTATTGAACGCTGGCGCGATGATATGGATGGCGCAATCGTAGCGATCGGTAATGCTCCTACCGCGCTATTTAGATTATTAGAGGTTATTGCTGAAGGTGGGCCAAAGCCAGCAGCTGTCGTCGGTATGCCGGTAGGCTTTGTGGGCGCTGCAGAATCCAAAGAGGCGCTCCGAGCAAACCCCTTCGGGTTGGAGTGGGTAACTTTGCGAGGACGACGCGGTGGTTCTGCAGTTACTGTGGCTGCATTGAATGCGCTGGCTTCTCGCGCTGAAGTAACTAATGACGCTACTCCACGCGGGTAATAATTAGAGTTGTTTATCGGCCGTCGCGCGTTCTAGCGCGGCGGCCGTTTCAAAAACCGTCCAGGCTTGGAGCTGCGGAGTTAGCTCAATAGAAGTAGTTTGGCAGTGCTCTGCTGCGGGGGATACGACATCAATGGGAAAAACCAGACACGACGGTATTCCTGTCTCAGGAAGATCACGTTGACTACGCCCTTCCCAGAGCGCATCAGATGTAGCAAATACCATGGCAGCAGCACGACTTCTAGCAGCGTCGCTGAGTCGCTGATCTTGGGCAGCAAGCCCTAAATAGCGAACCAGAATACCTGTGAATAGTCCGGCATCTCCGCTACCGTCAGTGCGAAGTACATCCCCAGAGACGCAAAGGTGCTCACTGATAGTAGTTATCAGACGTTCGGCTTCCTCAGTTTCTCCTAAAGCCAGTAAAAGCCCCAAGGTAGTGCCTTGGTTATAGGTCCAGATTGTTTCCTCAATAACTGGATTTCCTGCTATTTCTCGAAACCCGTCACGGATAAGACCAGTATTAGGGTCGCGTAGAGTTGCTAAAAGCCACGTCAGTAGCCGCAATCCATGGTTTTCTTTGCCGGTACGGGCACACCATAATCCGATAGGAGCTGTTGCGGGGGCATTGGCAAAGTCATGTTCGTGATGCCACCAACAGCCACCCCATGGACAACTCATAGATACTTGAAATTGTCGGGTGAATGCGCGCTGCGAAGACGAAACCAGTAAAGAACGGCGGCGATTTATGTTACGCCCTAACTCTTGCCAACGTAAGTTAGCCAGCGCCAGCCATGCCATATCATCGTAATAATCGTTGGTCCAACTGGCTTTATTGCGTAGCCATAGCCCGACTAAAAGATGACGCCCTTGACGATGCCAGCGACGAGCCTGGCGAAGGTTACCTTCAGCGAGTTGACGCTCGCCAGCATCAACTATTGCATCCAGCAAGTGAGCTTGCCACCAGTAATTCCAAGCTTTATTAGCAGTCGGATGTGGCGGATAGACGGCACGAGCTAACCGTGTCCCGGGCAGCTTCCAGACTCGGTGGGTGAAATCTCCCACAGCCACTGCAGCAGTCTGCGCACGTTGAGCATTCGTCGTCACATAACTACGGTAGCGAAAAAGGTGGGGTCATCGGCACATGAATGCCTAAAACCCCACCTTTCTCAATAGATTATTAGGTCCACAACGCTCGTAGTACGGCGTCGCGAACCGCAACGGAACGCTGCGGGTCACGGTTACCAATAACCCCGACCGTCAGACCACCAGCATGTTCTACCGCTGGAGTCCATGCCGATCCATGACGAGAGTCATCACCTCGGACACAGAAGGTCCGCTGCTGTTCGCACAACTCGGCGATATGGGCGTTAATGGCTGGATCATTGGTTAGCGCGAGAACATACCATGCGTCGGTAATATCGGCATCGCTAAAAACTCGCTGCTCCCAAGTAATTTCTCCAGCTTTAACCATGCGTCCTAGTTTGATGGAGATAGTAGGGGAGATTACGCGGACATTAGCTCCGGCGTCCACCAGTCGCGGTACTCGACGATCTGCGACATGCCCAGCACCCACTACAACAACGTCACGGCTAGTTAGCCGTAGTCCAGATAGGTAAGTTGGGGACCCATCTGTGGTGTCAGGGATCTGAGCTGCGGCGCGATAGCGGTCGATGATGACTTCGGCTAGTTCGTCGCAATCACCGATCACATCAGCAATACGTACATTAGTTTCAGCGTGTGAAAGTGACCATGCTGCTACCTGTTCTTGAGTCCACTGCGATAATTTGCCAGGGAACAAGAAGTTAGGAACTACTACGATCTGGGTAGCGCCTAGCTTTTCTGCTTGGCTTAGCGCCTCTGGTAGCGAAGGACGGGTCACCTGAATGAAAGCCGGGTGAACCATACTGGTTCCGCTGCGTTCCCAAACCATACGAGCAAGTCGAGCATGGTCGGAGTTAGCTTCGGGAACCACTGCGCCACGACCTAACAAAATGACATGAACATCGCGGGGTTCCCAATCGCCCATAGCTGTGGTCAAACGATCACATAATGCTGAAAGTAGGCGAATATCTTTCCCTAAATAGGCGGCAACTTCGACAGAAGATCCCGGAACTGCCTGTGCAGCAGCATGTGCTGAATCAGGAATATCAGTCTGAACATGTCCGCCAGTGCCCAACATGAGTGGGGCTACAACAGCATGACGTTCACCTTCTGGGCACGCTTGCAGCGTATCGGTGAGAGCTGATTCGATGTCAGGTTCCATCAACTCTACGAACCCAGCAGCAACCGGGGTAGGGGCTAGCTTGGCAGCAACGCGAGCAACTAAAGCTCGGGCTACTTCAGCGCCATGAGGGTCACGGGTACCATGTGCAGCAATGACGAGGGGAGTGTTATCAGTCATTGATCTTCTCCATCCACTGGTAATCCCGGGGGGTAACGATGACACGTTCACCACTGCCGGTAGAAACATACTTTGTTGTTGAAGAGCCAACGATGACAATGGAGTTCATATCAACCCACTCTGGTTGGAAATCAGCCAAGGTCGACATCGTGACTTTTTGTTGCGCCCGATATGCCTGCTGAACTACAGCAACCGGGGTGCTAGTGGGACGATGCTGTCCCAGAATCTCTAGTGCTCGCGGCAAATGCATCCGACGCTTGCGAGAACGTGGATTGTAGAGCGCAACCACAAGATCGCCTTCGGCAGCAGCCTGAAGACGCTTTTCAATAATCTCCCATGACGTATGAAGATCTGAGAGAGAAATAGTGGCGTTATCGTGACCAAATGGAGCTCCCAGTAGTGAGGAGGCCGCCAATGCTGCTGTCACGCCCGGGATAATGGCGATGTCGATATCGTCAGTCCCCATTTCCAAGGTAGGCGAAGCCATAGCGTAAACAGCTGGATCTCCTGAACACACGAAAGCAACATTTTCGCCATTACGAGCAGTGTCGATAGCAAGGCGGGTACGTTCTTCTTCGGTGCCCATCTTAGAAATATGGATACGGGCGCCAGGACGGACTAAATCACGGATTTGCCGAACATAAGGACCATAACCAACCACAAAGGTAGCGTTACGGATAGCTTCAACTGCCATCGGCGTAAGGAGCTGACGAGCGCCAGGTCCTAGCCCAACAACACTAAGCTTGCCGCGGGCAGGGCGTCGTCCAATCGCACAGGTAGCTACCGCAGACTTCTGCTTTGGCACGATTAGTTCGGTGCGTTCGACCATCACTGATGCCTCGGAGACGCTGCCAGTTCCTACCGCAGCAGACACCACATCTGATTGCGATGGTGCTGGCTGAACTGCAAGCTCTTCTGCCGGATAAGTGCGGTAAGGAACTCCCAAAGTATTGGCAAGCTGGATTAAACCTAACTCGCCAGCTTTGACGTCGATGCTGGTTAGCGCAGAGATGGATTCTTTAACTAAACCAGCTTCGGCAAGAGTGGCATCTAGCAGCTCAGTGAGTTCAGCTTCTGAAACTCCGGCGTTACAGCCCATTCCTACAACAAGAGACTTAGGTCGTAGTACGACAGTAGGAAGTTCGGATGCTGGAATATCAACCAAATCAGATACCACGATGCGAGCAACTGGATCGGTGACCTCAGCTCCAACATTGCCCGGTAGCGGCGGTAGCGGCCAGCCCTGAGTCTTTTCAATAAGTACTGGACGTCCGTCGATGAGAGCACGAGTTACTCCAGCAACGTCACCGGAATAGCCCCATCCCAGCGTATCGAGAGCGGGAATTCCTAAAGCATCGGTAGCAGTAGTAAGGACTGCGATAGCGCCAGTACCTTCGGCAATAGCTTTAGCTACCGCATTAGCGCCGCCAGCATGTCCACCAACTAGTGGAACCGCGAAACGTCCCACCTCGTCAACTACGACTACGCCCGGGTCAGTTTTCTTATTTTTGAGCAGCGGTGCGATCAGTCGTGTAGTTGCTCCCAGCGCTAAATGCGACACGATAATGTCACAGCAGCCCCAAGCTTCCACCAGTCCGTCTCGCGACATACCTTCCCAGCGACGAGAAGTTACCTTGAGTGCAGCATCGATAGCGTCAGCTCGTTCACGACCTACGCGACCGTTGTAAACATGACCAATGACGATATCGCCTAATGGCTTTGGCTCATCATCGTCTTCATCATCACTGCCTTCTGCCGGAGTTGGAATAGCGCCAGCTACTGCGGCAGCCTCTCCGAGTGCTTCAAGAGAGTCTGGGTGATGAGCTAATGCCAGAACTAAGTTTGGTTCGAGAATGTTATCGACTGCCAGCGCCTCATCTTCGGTCAAAATGCGGACGCGCTCGTTGCTTTCGCCAAGCCGCTCACATAAAACGTAGGTACGCCCTAATCCTTGTAATCCTGAAACCAGATCGACGATAGTGCGTTTGGGTGCGGTCAGAACTGCAACTTTGGGGTGGCTGCGTACCAGAGCTTGTGCACCTTCGAGGGAGTGCCCATGAGCTGATGCAATTCGGGCATCGTCCCACGGGAGTGCTACTGCAGCGAATGCAGCCTGAATTGAGCTGACGGCAGGAACTACCTTGACTGCTAGACCGTTACGCCGTAGCGAACGCACAATGCCATATAGCAATGGATCGCCGGAAGCTAATACGACGATGTCGGCTTTATCACCAGCCTCTTTGATTTGTTCTACCACTGGAGCGATTCGAGCAATTACAATGGCTTTTTCTTCAGGTACCCCGAGCGCATCAAGCTGACGACGTCCACCTGCTACCAAATCAGCGCGACGAGCATGTTCGGCAATATCGCTGTTGATATCACCTAAATATCCATAAACGGTAATCATCGGTTCTCCTCATTCAGATCAATCAAGCCATCAACGACAGGTTTAGCGCCTTCGGAGCGAAGCTGTGTTTGTGCCTCGGCTACCGCGTCACGATATTCGTGACGGAAGCCAGGGTGGTACAAGTGGCTACGGGCGCTGATGGGGCCTTCTGCCATAGCTGGTCCCACCAAGATGACAGTGTGTTTCCATAATTGATGAGCTTTCATAGTGGCGGAAAGCTCTGACAATTGGCAGCGCAGAATCATTTGATCGGGCCAACTTACTTGGTGTCCGATCACGCACGGAGTTTCTGGAGGATAACCACCAGCAAGTAGCTCATCTTGAAGCTGCTTATTACGGGCTGCCGAAAGGTAAAGCGCCATCGTGGTGCCGTGGGCAGCAAATTCTCTAACTTTTTCTTGCGGGGGCATAGGAGTTCTGCCCCCGTCTAGACGAGTAAGAATTAGCGACTGCGATACTTCCGGTACGGTGATTTCGACGTCGGCTGCTGCTGCACAAGCACTGAAAGCTGAAACTCCAGGAATTGACTCATGTTCAAGACCTAGCTGGTTACATACGTCACGCTGCTCAGCAGTAGTGCCATAAATGGAGGGATCTCCGGTATGGACGCGAGCAATTGTTAGACCTTCGTCGCGAGCTCGTTCCATGTAAGGGACTAGTTCTTCCAACGAAACGGTAGCTGAATCGATGAGGATCGCACCCGGTTTATGGTTGGCGACAATATCTGCTTGGACCAGTGATGATGCCCAAATCAAAATATCTGCTTCAGCGATAGCGCGGGCACCGCGAATAGTGATTAGATCAGTAGCGCCAGGGCCGGCTCCCACTAAAATATAGCGGCCGCGTTTGGTAGGTTCGGTCACAGAGATCCTCCTGGAATATCTCGTTTTGGTGCAGAAAGTACTGTGGCAAAGTAGGGCAGCTTATCGCCGACTTCAGACAAAGCGACGAGGGTTTGCTGCGGAAGTCCAATATCGGTTCCAACAATAGCTTCTCGGTCGGCAAGGGCGTCGTGTAGCTCGCCAGCTTTACGTCCACTCTTGTAAACCACAACAGTGCTAGCAACTTGAGCAACAGCTTTGACAGTATCTACCCCAGCAGTCATAGGCACTAGGGCTAGTACTTCTCGACCTTCGACGAGGGGAGTTTGGGAAGTTGCAGCTAAGGCTTGCATGGCGGTGATGCCAGGAACTAGCTCTACTACTACGTCGGGCTGTTGGTTGCGTACCGTGCCAGCAAGGTAGCTGAAGGTGGAGAAAACGCTGGGATCTCCAATAGTTGCTAGTGAAACTGTAGTAGCGCCTTCGGCATAAGCAGCTAAAGCTGCTGTAGCGCTGGTTTCCCATGCTTCGGAGCGACGCTGGGTTACTCCGCGGGGGTCAGCCATAGAAAAAGGTACGCGACGAATTTTCTCAGCAACTTCTGGGCAAGCTGCTAATACAACTTGTTCAGATCTACCCGGGCCGTCAGCACTAGCCTCAGTGGCGGGCACTAAAATAACGTCAGATTCGCGGAAAATGCGTACTGCTTGAAGGGTGACCATTTCTGGGTCACCTGGGCCTACCCCGACACCAATTAGGCGTAACGGGTGGGCAGCATGAAGTGTATTCATGACCGTCTCAGTTCTCTCGACTGCTAGGGGGTCTACTCTCAGCTGAGTTCCTGGCTTACGCTCATGCGCTAACAGTGGCGGGACCGCCCCGGACTTGTCAGAAATGACTCACCGGTGTTCCTCAGATTTGAGAGTTGTTCAGGTCAGTATTGCACTTTACCTAGCGTTGTGCCGAAACGTGTGTCTTTTAGATGAGAAAAGCTAGCCGGATTTAGTTACCGCTAGCTTTCACAGCTGCCTACGAGATTGACGGGGTAACTGTAAAACTTTAGGGCATCTGGAATGTGAGGCAATCAACAATCTTGATGGCGGTCTTCTGTAGGAACCAAACAAGAATGATTGTGATTACGAAATAATGTGAGTCTATTCCCTACTTAAGTAAGTTGATGCTCGTAGGATCGCTAGGTGCAGATGCCCGAATTTAATCGCGAAGGTTTGTCTGAATTGCACATTGCGATCTTAGCGAACCGCCCAAGTTCTATTCCCGCTACTTTGATGTTGCGGGCGACTGAAAATCCAGACGATATTGGGTATAAGTACCCAGATATTTCTGAGCGATGGGTGGATGTGACATGGCGTGAAGCTAAAGAATGGGTCGAATGCGTAGCAGCAGGACTACTTTCTTTGGGAGTCGGCTACGAGCAACGTCTTGCTATTGCAGCTAATACTCGCATCGAGTGGGTTATTGCAGACCTTGCCAATAACTGTATTGGTGGAGCGACGACGACGATCTATCCCAACACCAACGTAGAAGATGTTGAATATATTTTGGTGGACTCCCAATCCCGGGTAGCACTGATTGAGAATCAAAAGATTCTGCAAAAAGTTTTAACTTCAACACTGCCGCCAGATCAGCTACAGCACATTATTCTTCTCGACGGTGAACCTGGCGATGATCCTAGAGTCATAACTTGGGCAGAACTGCAACGGCGTGGGGCAGAGAAATTAGCTGCCGAACCTACTTGTGTAGCTGCAGCTAGCTCCCAGGTGACCCCCGATACTCTTGCGACGCTGATCTACACCTCAGGTACTACTGGGCGCCCTAAAGGCGTAGAACTGACTCACGATAATTGGGTTTATCAAGCAGCATCAATGAAAACTCTTGATCTGCTACGGGGACAAGATGATGTTCATTACATTTGGCTACCAATGTCTCACGTCTTCGGTAAAGACCTAATCGTGATCGATATGTTCTACAACACTCCTAGCGCTATCGATGGTCGGGTAGACAAGATCGTATCCAACCTTGGCATTCTTAAACCCACCGCAATGTGTGGCGCACCGCGTATTTTTGAAAAGGTGCGAGCCGCCGTAATGACCGCAGCTCCGCGCTCGGGAATTAAAGGGAAAATGAGCCGGTGGGCATTCTCGGTAGGTAGAGAGGCATATCCCTATCGTGTAGCTGGAATACCTATGCCGCGAGCTATTGCAGCTAGGTATTTACTTGCTGACAAACTAGTCTTTGCTAAATTCCGCGCTAAATTAGGCGGCAATATCCGAGTTTTAATTTCTGGTTCAGCAAAATTATCGCCGCAAGTGCAGCAGTGGTTTTATTCAGCAGGACTTACGCTGCAAGAAGGCTACGGTTCTACCGAAAGCACTGCGATTGCTTTCTTTACTTGGGCGGATCAACCTCGGTTCGGAACTGTGGGACGTATCTGTCCAGGCAATGAAGTAAAAATTGCTGACGATGGTGAAATTTTATTGCGCGGACCGTCGATTTCACGGGGCTACTACAATAATCCAAAAGCTAACCAAGAGAGCTACCTAGATGGTTGGTTAGGTACCGGAGATATTGGTTATCTTGATGACGATAATTTCTTAGTTATCACCGATCGCAAAAAAGATCTCATGAAAACTTCTGGCGGTAAATATGTGTCACCGCAGGAAGTCGAAGCAGTTGTTTCGGCTAACGTTCCGTATTTGAGCAATGTTGTGGCAGTTGGAGAAGGTCGTAAATATGTGGCGGCAATTGTAACTTTGGATCGTCCGCTCTTAGCAAAATGGGCGCAGAAGCGTAATATCGATAAACCCTACGAAGAATTAACTCAGCTTCCAGAGATTAGAGCTTCCATTCAACGAGGTATTGATCGAGCCAATACGCACTTGGAAAAGTGGGAAACTGTTAAAAGATTTGCGATTCTTGATCACGAATTAGATGTTTCCTCAGGAATGATGACTCCCAATATGAAGGTGCGTCGGCGTGCTGTTGTTGAGCGCTATATCAATGTAGTTGACTCGCTTTACGATGCTGATATTGAGGGTGAATAGGAAAGTGTTTCGCTACGAAGTTCCAATCCGCTGGAGTGACCTTGATGCGCAACAGCATATTAATAACGTCACCTATCTTGGCTATTTACAGGAAGCGCGAGTAGCGCTGTTACGCGATGGTAGTAGTTCCGCTTTGCTTGATGAGGGGGTCGTCGTAGTTAATCATCAAGTGGAATATGTGCGACCTATCGCTTACTCGCTACAGCCAGTAGTAGTTGAGACTGTGATATCCAAGGTGGGGGCCGGAACATTTGAACTAGCCTATGAGCTAAAACACGATGATGCGGTATGCGCTAGGGCACGTACCACCTGCTGTCCTATCGATGCGGCTACGCAGAAAGCTCGACGACTGCGCGACGATGAGCGTAGTCATCTGCTGGCTCATCTTGCTGAAGTTGCTCCGTTGCGCTCAGTGATCACAACGACAGTTGGGGAAAACGCTTTCCAGCATCAGTTACGAGTACGGTGGAGCGATCAAGATTATTTTAAGCATGTCAATAACGTAATTTTTCTTGATTACTTCCAAGAAGCGCGTATCGCTATGGTTGGGCACGATAGTGGCGCCGGATATATCTGGTTCATTGCGCGACACGATATTTCTTATAAAAATCCGATGTCTTTTTCGATACCAGATTATGTTGTGCGGAGTGCGGTAGCTCAGATAGGAAGCAGTTCGGTAACAATGGTTGCTGACATTGTTGACGCTACCGGCACGGTATATGCAAACAGCACCTGTGTTTTAGTTTGCGCTGATCTAGTTGGTAAGCCAGTAGTAGTTCCAGATTCAGTGCGAGAAAAACTACAGCAATTTCTAACAACTAGCTAGAGAGTTGTTCAGAAGAAAATAGCTATTTCGTAGTGGTGAGGATCTCTTAGCTGATTTCCCCACCACTTAGTTAGCGAAACTCTAGAACTTAGTGTTGGACTGGGTCAGGTAATTTTTCTTCGCTACGATCTTGCGACCAATTTGTATGGAAATGGCCAGGAGAATCTATACGCTCGTAAGTGTGGGCGCCGAAGAAGTCCCGAAGTCCTTGCACCATTGAGGCAGGTAGTCGAGTAGCGCGAGCACCGTCGTAGTAAGCCAAAGCGGTGGCAAAACCAGGAACTGGAATCCCCATCGAAATTGCGGTGGTGACGACGCGTCGCCACGAATCTTGGTAAGAGCTAAGTTTGACAGCAATATCAGGAGCGCACATCAGTGAAACTAGCTCAGCATCTGCGGTGTATTCATTGCGGATCTGCTCTAGTAACCCAGCTCGGATAACGCAGCCATCACGCCAAATCTTGGCAACTTCATCAATGCGGATATTCCAGTTATAAACCCGACTAGCTTCTTGGATCTGATCCAATCCTTGTGAGTAGGCGATAACTTTGGCAGCAAAAAGTGCTTGTCCTAGCTCTGTTAGGAATTGTTTCCGGTCATAGTCTGCTGGAAGACAACGTTCTGGACCAGTCAAAACTTGCTGTGCTTTAGCGCGTAATAAATCTTGTGACGAGAGGCTTCTAGCAAAAACTGCTTCTCCAATAACTGTTCCGGGAACTCCGAGGTTGAGGGCTTCTTGTACGGTCCAAGTTCCCGTTCCCTTCATTTGAGAACGATCTTTGATGACATCTAATAAGGGTTTTCCGGTAGTAGCGTCAACTTGATCTAGTACTTCGGCGGCGCTATCAATGAGGTAGCTTTTAAGCTCTCCAGAATTCCAGGTACGGAACGTATCAGCCATTTGGGCTGCGTCCATTCCGATGGCTTTCATCAAGTCATAGGTTTCAGCGATGAACTCGATATCGGCGTATTCGATGCCGTTATGCACCATTTTTACGAAATGTCCGGCGCCATCAGTTCCCATGTGCGCGCAACATGGTTCATCAGCAACATGGGCTGAAATAGCTTCTAGGATCGGTCCGAGTGCAGCATAAGCATGGTCTGATCCACCCGGCATAATTGAGGGACCTTTTAAAGCCCCTACTTCGCCACCAGAAATGCCAATACCGCAAAAGTGCAGTCCAGCATCGCGTAGTTCAGCTTCTCGGCGGATAGTGTCTTTAAAGAAAGAATTGCCGCCATCGACGATGATATCGTCGGCAATCATAAGTTCTTTAAGCTGGCTGTTAACAATATCTACCGGCTTGCCAGCAGTAACCATCATGATAGCGACAGCTGGTTTCTTTAGAGAGCCTACAAAGTCAGCGAGAGTTTCAGCGGGAAGGAAAGTGCCTTCGGTAGCAAACTCGGCAGCAACAGCAGCAGTTCGGGCTGGATCAAGATTCCAGATCGCAGTCTTGTAGCCATGACGAGCAATATTGCGTGCCAGATTTGTTCCCATGACTCCCATCCCGATGACGCCGACGTCAGCGCTACCTTGTTTGGGTGTGGTGATAGGTTTGCGAATAGTTTGAGGCTCAGCCAACGTAAGCTCCGTTCAAGCGAAAAGATGTCGTTTCCTAGCCTAGCTAGTTACTGAGAAATATCGGTCTTTTAGCTATACATTGCTTTTATAGAAATGCTGATAAAAATGTTGTGCCCCGATCTATTAAAGACCGGGGCACAACATCAAGAAGGTTGTTACTTAGCTAGTGGCGCTAGGATCTTATCTTCTTTGTAGACCTCAGCAGCATTGTCTTTTGTGACGATGACTGGCTTGAGTAGGTAAGCCGGAACAACTTTGACACCGTTGTTGTAGGACTTCTCGTCATTGACCTCACACTTTTTGCCCTGCTGCAGATCGTTCACCATGGTGATTGAGTGCTTAACTAAAGCAGTGGTGTCTTTGTAGATGGTTGAGTACTGTTCGCCAGCCATGATCGACCTGACTGATTCAACCTCGGAGTCCTGCCCGGTGATGACGGGAGTTTCCTTGCCAGCTGCTTTGATGGAGGTCAAGGCAGCGCGAGCTAGGGTGTCGTTAGGGGAGAGGATGCCGTCTAGTTTTTCGGAGGCGTAGCTTCCTGAAAGAACTGTATCCATGCGCTTTTGAGCATTTTCAGCTTTCCAACCTTGAGTGGAAACCTGCGAGAAGGAGGTCTGTCCGGACTTGACGGTCAGCGTCTTGTCGTCAATCTTGGGCTTGAGGATACTCATGGCGCCATCGAAGAAGACCTGAGAGTTGGCGTCGTCAGGGGAACCGGCGATTAGTTCAATATTGTAAGGTCCATTGCCTTTACGGGCTTTGAGACCGTCGAGAAGTGCCTGCCCCTGTAGCTCGCCGACCTTGAAATTGTCATAGGCGGCATAGTAATCAACGGCGTCAGTATTCTTGATCAGACGATCGTAAGCAATGATGGTGGCGCCAGCATCTTTAGCAGCTTTGAGCTGGGTGCCTAGCTGGGAGCCGTCAATAGCGCCAACGATGATGACCTTGACGCCCTTAGCGACCATAGCCTGGATCTGGTTCTGCTGATCAGATACGCCACCATTAGCGAACTGAACGTCAGCTTGGTAACCAGCTTCTTTGAGGCCATCTTTGAATAGGCTTTCGGCAAGAACCCAGTTTTCTGAGGTCTTTTGGGGTAGCGCTACGCCGATGAGGGCGCCCTTTTCGAAACCTGCTTTGGAAGCAGTCTGAGTAGCAGAGGAGTCAGATCGTCCACCGCCACATGCAGTGAGGCTGAGAGCGCCGGACATTACCACCGCGGTGACTGTAAGGAGTCGCTTCACGATTTTTCCTTTGTTAGTTGGTTGGATAAATATGGAAAGATGGGAGCAGCGGTTCAGTTACTGAGCCGGCCCTTGTTCGGCAACAGCTTCGGTAGCTGATGTCTGCTTTGTGCGGCCTCTCATAAGTAGGCCAATAATGGAAGGCTTTCCTTGACGTTTGTTATAAACATCGAAAGCGACAGCTAACAGCAACACGAGTCCTTTGATGATCTGTGTCCAGTCAGCTCCTACTCCTAGTAGCTGTAGTCCGTTATTGAGGATCGCCATTACCAGACCGCCGATCATAGAACCGACGACGGTGCCGACGCCACCAGCAACTGCGGCACCACCAATGAATACCGCAGCGATAGCGTCAAGTTCCCAGCCGTTGCCGTCGAAAGGACCTGAAGCGGTAGAACGTGCAACGAAAACCATGCCGGCGAGTGCCGCGAGAATAGACATATTCATCATGACTAAGAAGTTGATCCGGCGAGTTTTAACTCCCGATAGTTCAGCAGCATGAGCGTTTCCGCCAACTGCATAGACATGGCGTCCTACGATGGTGCGCTGTGAAATTACCGTATAAATAGCTACTAAGGCAGCCAAGATCAGACCAGATATTGGGAAGGAAGTACCAGGGCGTCCAGTGGCGAATAGGTAAGTGATGTAAGCAATTGCTGAGGACAGAAGAATAAGTCGAGTGATCATAACCCATAGCGGGGATACTGCGATACCTATTCCACGGTCAGCTATCCATCTACGTGCTTCCAGCGTTATTACTGCAACTATCAATACTGCACCAAGCAACAGCGTAAGGTTGTTGTAACCAAAATTGGGGCCGATTTCAGGAAGGTAACCAGCACCAATTTTCTGGAAGTTTTCGTTGACCGGAATCGTATTTGACTTTCCTACGAGCTGGTTAGCGCCGCGGAAAAGCATCATGCTAGCTAAGGTAACGATGAAGGCAGGAATGCGCACATAAGCTACCCAGAAACCATTCCAGACGCCGATCAAAGCGCCAACTAAAAGTCCTAGCAAAATACCTATATACCAAGGCAAATGCCAGTCGCGCATGGTGAGAGCCACAACGATGCCCGCAAAGGCAGCAACAGATCCTACGGATAGATCAATATGTCCAGCGATGATTACAAGCACCATGCCGATTGCTAAGATCAGAATGTAGGAGTTGCCATTGAGCAAGTTCATCATATTTGTTGGTGTCAACAGTTTTCCGCCAGTTTGAATTTGGAAGAAAACGACCAGTGCTAGTAAGGCAAATAGCATGCCGAACTGACGTAGGTTACCGCCAAAAATCTCCTTGAAGTTCTTCATCACAGGTTTCCGTTCTGGGACTGAGAGGTAGTAGCAGACTTCTTTGCCGCAGCGGTGCTACGACGTGCGTCTTGGGTCATAAGTTTCATGAGGCTTTCCTGATCTGCTTCGGCTCGATCGAGGCAACCAGTGATATGGCCTGCATTTAAGGTGTAGATACGGTCAGCAAGGCCAAGTAGTTCAGGAAGTTCCGAGGAAATCAGGATTACGCCTTTTCCGCGGGCGGCAAGAGACTGGATAATCTTATAAATCTCGTACTTGGCGCCTACGTCAATGCCACGAGTAGGCTCGTCAAGGATCAAAAGATCTGGTTCAGTGAAGAGCCATTTTGCTAGCACTACTTTTTGCTGGTTACCGCCAGAAAGTTTTTCGGTGGCAGATTCCACGGTAGGAGCTTTGATATTGAGAGATCGACGGTAGTCTTCGGCAGCGTGATGTTCTTTGTAATCACTAATTAGATGATTTTCAGTGATGCGAGCAAGGTCAGCCGATGACACGGTTGCTTTGATAGCGTCGACATGGTTAAAACCAAGAGCTTTACGGTCTTCAGTTACATAGGCAAGACCATGTTTAATGGCTTGGCTGACGTTCTTTAGAACAACCTCCTTGCCATCCATGATGATGGTCCCACGAATGTAGCTACCGTAGGAACGACCAAATAGTGAACGGGCAAGTTCAGTACGTCCAGCTCCCATCAAACCGGCAAAACCAACGATTTCACCACGTCGGACGAAGAAAGAATTGTCATTGCTGACCATACATTCAGCCATATCTGGATGACGTACGGTCCAATTTTTCACTTCGAAGAAAGTTTCTCCGATGTTTGGGGTGTAGTCAGGGAAGCGACTGTCTAGCGGACGTCCAACCATGCTCCGAATGAGACGGTCTTCGTCGAGGTTTTCGTCAACAATCAGGGTTTCCACTGTCTGTCCATCGCGAAGCACAGTGATGGTGTCAGCTAGCGCCATAATCTCGTTGAGTTTGTGGCTGATGATAATGCTGGTGACGCCGCGACTGCGTAATTGACGAATCAGATCAAGGAGATGCTGTGAGTCGTTCTCGTTTAACGCTGCTGTGGGTTCATCGAGAATCAGGAGTTTGACGTTTTTGTTGAGAGCCTTAGCGATTTCAACTAGCTGCTGTTTTCCGACGCCGATTGTTTTCACTAGCGTACGAGGATCTTCGTAAAGACCGACTCGTTCCATGAGAACTTTGGCCTGAGACTCAGCTTTGCGCCAGTCGATGAGACCGCGGTGAGTATTTTCATTGCCAAGAAAAATATTTTCAGCAATTGATAGTTCTGGAATGAGTGCTAGCTCTTGGTGGATGATGACAATGCCAGTGCTTTCGGAGGATTTAATATCGCTGAAGGCAACTGGACGACCATCAAAAGTAATTTCGCCGTCGTAGGTTCCGTGCGGGTAGACTCCCGAGAGCACCTTCATCAGAGTGGATTTTCCGGCACCATTTTCCCCACAAATAGCGTGCACCTCACCTGCATGGACGGTCAGATTGACATCGTCTAAAGCCTTCACACCAGGGAAGGTTTTTGTGATGTGGCGCATTCCCAGAATGACGTTATCCATTCAGGCTCCCAATTTTCTAGCCAGCGCACCATCGCACCGGGGATGAGAAGACGGTACGTCTTAAACCTCCTTGACGTCAACTCTTGAATGCAACATGTTGCGTTATCTTTTCAAAGACGCAATAGAAATTTGTTGCATTGCTAAACAAGCAGCACCTAATGCGCCAGTTCTAGAACCAAGGTGAGACATGGTGAGTTGGGTATTTAGCGCTACCGAAGGCAGCGTGCGACGAGCCATTCCACGGCTAATAGGATCTAGAAATTGGGCGCCAATAGGAGCTAACGGTCCGCCAATAACTACGATTTCTGGATTGAGGACATTACATACGGCTGCGACTGCAAAACCAAGACAAATCCCAGCATCTTCGAGGATTCGACGTGCAGTGATGTCACGATTGCGGGCTAGCGTCACAATATCGGCGTCTCCGGGACTGCGCCCTAGACGAGTTTGCGATAGTGCAGTGCCGATAGCTGTAGTTGATGCGACGCTGGTGAGGCAACCGCGATTGCCGCAAAAGCATAGATTTCCACCTTCAAATACTGGGAGATGCCCAATCTCTCCAGCGCCACCGCTGTGCCCGCGAATTAGTTGTCCACCAGCGATTACGCCAGCTCCTATTCCCACTCCTACGCTAATAAAAACCAGATTATCTACAGAGGAATAGGGGCCAAAGCTGCGATGCGCCAATGCTCCTAGATTGGCATTGTTGTCTAAAATTACTGGGATATCAAAAGCATTTTGGGCTAGTGCTGGAAGATCGACATCATGCCAATGTGGCAAGAGCTGGTCAGGATCAAGAGCTTTTTGGTCTGCTCCGATAGCAGTTGGAATACCCATCCCAATTCCGCCAACATTGCGTGGATCGAGACTGTTGTCAGCTAATAGTTCTCGTAATAGGGTGCGGCTTAGCTCAATTACCTGATGGGGACGATGTTCGTGGGGTAAATCAACGATATGTTCTGCTACGATCTCGTGATCTAGCTTAGAAACAACAGTACGCAATTCGTTGCGACCCACGTCGAAACCTACCGCGAGAGTTTCATCTACTCTCAGCGTAATTTCAACGGCGCGACGACCTGATTGAATCACATTTCGTGACCGAATCAGATTTTCGTCGTCAAGTATTTTTACCAGATTAGAAATTGTTGCTGCAGATAATCCGGTGGTGCGAGCAAGGGTAGTTTGAGTGCTGGGGCCGTGAGTTCGGAGCGCTTCAATAAGAAGTTCTTGATTGCGTCGACGTAGGGCATGCGGGGAACCGGTGCCGCGTGAAGCGGGGGGCATCGGTGTCCGGGACATATCTCAATCCTGCAAGGGGATAGGGCTGGCGTCAAGAAGTGAACGCATAAGAATCAATGAGTGGCGGCTTCTGGAGTGCAGAAACCGCCACATCATTAGGGAAAGGCAGCTATCGAGCTGCTTTCTGACAAGCAAGTGCACGACGTAGCGCATCGCGTTGCTCGGCAAGCTGACGAGTCACCTGATCGGAGAACTTCTTTCCATCCATCCAAGCATCTACCCGATCCAAGATCTCTTGGGTGCGATTCTTGGGGAACAAGCAAACCACAGCAGCATGAGCAATAGCTTGCGAACGAGTTTCCCAGATTCCTTCTTTATTAGAAATCTTTTCAACTAACGCAAAGTACTGGTCAACATAAGGGGCTAGTAGCTCTTCTTGTCCTGGTTGGTGGAATGCAACAGCAACTTTACGTTGTGTTTCATTAGGAGTCTGAGGATCTTCAGCTGCTACCTGCCATGCTTCAGCTTTAGCCGCTGCTGTTGGACGAGCAGCTCGAACCAGTGCTGCCCATTCTGCGCCAGTGATGGTTTTATCATTGGCAGCCATCTCGTCAATCATATTGTCGCTAGCCTTACCTTGAGCTGCTAGTGAAGCTAACAAGTTCCAGCGAAGATCAGTGTCAAGGATTAGACCTTCTGGAGCATCTTCGCCACGGAGCCATGCGGCAATATTTGCTGATGCTGCATCAGTATTAGCTGCTGTTGCCATAGCCTTGACAAAAATTAGCTGCTTATCAGAGCCAGGTGCAGCAGCATTTAGTAACTCAGCGAATCCATGGGTTAACTGTTCGCGAGCAGCAGTATGCTGTTCGGCCGGTAAGAAGTTTGTGGCAGCCGTGATTGCGGCACCTGAATGAGCGCTTACCGCAGTCATATCGTCTTCATTGCCAATACCAGCCAAAACTAGCGAAATGTAATCCTTGGCATCCATCTCACCATCGCGGGTCATATCCCAAGCAGCTCCCCAACATAGGGCGCGGGCTAGGCGAGAATCAAGATCCTTAATGTGCGCAATCAAAGTGGCAAGCGACTGGTCATCAAGACGAATCTTGGTGTACGTCAGATCGCCATCGTTGAGTAACAGGAGTGCTGGACGCTTCTTACCAACCAATTGTGGTAGCTCAGTGTTAGCGCCATCGATATCGCATTCGATACTTTCGGTGCAGGCAAGTTTTCCATCTACCATGTTGTAAAGCCCGATAGCTAACCGATGCTGACGTAGCTGCGGGTACTGTTCAATAGCGCTCTGTGCTACTGAAAAACGCGTAAAACAACCTTCGCTGTCGATGTCGAAGTCAGCGCGTAACGTATTGACGCCCGACTGTCCTAGCCATTCGCTGGTGTAGCGCGATAGATCGCGTCCAGAAGCTGCTGTCAGTTCGCTGAGCAGATCAGAGAGTTCGGTGTTCTTAAATGCATGCTTAGCAAAGTAGGCGCGAACCCCAGTAAGGAACTCTTTCTCGCCGACGAATGCTACGAGCTGACGTAGGGCAGAAGCTCCCTTGGCATAGGTAATACCGTCAAAGTTAAGCTCTACAGCTTCTAAATCAACCATATCTGCGGCGATAGGGTGTGTGGTGGGGAGCTGATCTTGGTTATATGCCCAATTCTTGCGGCCATTGCAGAATGATGCCCAGGCATCAACGTCGGTGTTGTACTTTGCGGCGATCTTCTGCTGAGCAAAATGAGATCCCCACTCAGCGAAAGATTCGTTTAGCCACAGATCGTCCCACCACTTCATAGTTACCAAGTCGCCAAACCACATATGGCAGAGCTCATGAAGGATTGTATTGTCGCGGCTTTCAAGAGCAGCAGCAGTTACGCGAGAACGGAAAATGTATTCATCGCGGTGGGTAACACAGCCAGCATTCTCCATAGCGCCAGCATTGAACTCGGGTACAAAGGACTGGTCATATTTACCGAAGGGGTATTCGTGTCCGAAGGCCTCTTCGAAGACCTCAAAGCCACGCTTAGTGGTTTCCCAAATCTTGTCAGCATCGAGATGCTCTTTCAGCGACTGGCGGCATAGGATTCCCATGCCGATAGTTCCAGCTTTGGCTTCATAAGAGGAATCGACGCGGTGGTACTCGCCGGCGACAAGTGCGGTGATGTAAGTAGACATCTGTAGCGTGGGGGCGAAAATAAATTTAGCAAAACCATTCCCGACAGCTTCAGCACCTGCATGGTCAGTATTAGATACGACCTGCCAATTTTCGGGGGCAATTACCGTGAACTGGAAGGTGGCTTTTTGATCGGGCTGCTCAAAATTAGCGAACATCCGTCGCGCGTCAGCTGACTCGAACTGCGTGTAGAGATAGATGCGATCATCAGCAGGATCAACAAATCGATGCAAACCTTCACCAGTACGCGAATAGCGCATAACTGAAGTGATTGAAAGCGTATGTTCCCCACGAGTTGCAGTGAATGGGAACTTGTAATCGGCATATGTGGCTAGATCAAGAGGCTGTCCGTCGAGAGTAGCTGAAATGATCTCATCAGCAATGAGGTTAATGTCATTAGCTGCATCAGAAAGCATCTCAAAAACCACGGTAGAGGTGGAAACGAATTGAGCTTCTGGTTCCTTAAGAGCGCTACCGTCAGGACGTTTTCCAGTGAGATCTACGGTGACCTCATAAGACTTAGCTGTAAGCAGCTTCGAACGATGCTGTGCTTCTGCGCGGGTGATATTAGCGTGATACATCTCTGTCCTTACTTGAGTGATGAGATGTAGGCGACTCTATATCAGTGCAGCAAGAGCAACATCATGGGGGAGTCGCACAACAATGTGCTGAGTCATTAGGGTAGCTATATGACTACGGCTGTTGATTTCTGGTTTGATCCGACTTGTCCTTTTGCTTGGATTACTTCTCGTTGGATGGAAGAAGTAGCAAAAGTTCGTGACGTACATACAACTTTTCATGTAATGAGTCTGGCTGTTCTCAACGAGAATCGAGACTTACCAGCCGACTATCGAGCCCGGATGGATCGTGCTTGGGGGCCGGCGCGGGTGGCACTAGCTGTGGAAAAACATAGCGGTGCATCAGGATTGAAAGATTTTTATGATGCGGTTGGCTCTCGGTTTCACCCCAAAGGTCAACCAGTTTGCGAAGACACGGTAGCGGCGGCTTTGGCGGATGCTGGATTACCTTTGGATCTCATCGGGTTCTACGACATCGATGAAAAAGATGAGTTGCTGCGTGCGTCGCATCATCAAGGAATGGATCCAGTCGGTAGCGATGTGGGCACCCCGGTACTTCGGATCAATGGCATGAGCCTGTTCGGTCCAGTGCTATCGCCAGCACCGCGAGGCGAACAAGCCGGAGTGCTTTTCGACGGTTTGGTTGCGATGACTTCATATTCAGGATTTTTTGAACTTAAACGTTCCCGCACCGTCGGACCCATCTTCGACTAGATTCTCTTTTAGGGGCGACGCTGACCTCGCGCTCGCGCTACCAGATCATCAAGTACTGCTTTGGCGGCATCGATATCTTCGGGGCGTGGTCGGCTGACTTCGCGAGCTCGGATAGCGCGCTGGGAAGAAACAATGCCAGTGGAGCCATCGCGTCCGGGCTCACGATATTCAGTAGACATAGGTACCACAGTAAGGTGTAAAAGCATGAGTGAGGAATACACCGGCGACGACGAGTTTGTGCCGTTGACATGTCAGCTATGGTTTGAAGGCGTTCCTGAACATGATAATCCGCTACTTTTGACGCTCTTTGATAAAACTTTCCCGCATCTTTCCAGCGATGGAAATGAAGTTGTGATTACCCATGAATCACTGATCTATATCACTCCAGAAGGTGATCCGGGGTGGGGTAGTACGGTGTTGACTCAGATTCCGCTGCCAGCTATGCCATCGCTGGCGCAATCCTGGCTTTGGGACGATGCAGAAAAAGCTTTACGTAACTGTCGCGGGGCATTGCAATTACAAGAACGCTTACTGGCGTGGGTTGATCCCATTCGCAGAGTTGAAGCATTTCGCTCAGTTCTGACAGCTGTTTGTGAAGCGATGGGGCCAGCAGCGGTAGTTTGGCCGAATACCGGAGTTGTGACAGCACCAGATGCCAATGAAGGACTTCTAGGATTTGTAGGAATAAGAAGACTGCCTTCTGTTGAATCTCATGATGGCTGGATCGTCGATACTATCGGGATGGAAGCACTGAATATTCCTGATTTAGAAGTACATTTCCGCAATCTCGATATGGGAAATGTTGTAGCTATGGTTACCGAACATGCGACTGCTTTTGTGTCTGGGACAGAATTTATTGCCGACGGTGATCCGTTAGTTGTTGATGGATTGGTTTCCGATAATCCCGATACTGAATTGTGGTTTACTGCCCGCTATCTGGGGGCGACAGCAGAACCACTACATCGTCGGATCGTGGGGCTAATTCCACCAGCTCCCTATGGTTTGGGAACTGTTCCAGAAATGCCCTCGATAGAAGAGTAATTCTGGGGTATATGCTGACTACATACGCGGGAGCTCATTAGCTATGGGCTGAGAGGACGCCAAAGCAGGCATCGACCGCAGAACCTGTCCGGATAATGCCGGCAAGGAAGGAATATTGTGTCTAATAAGTCGTTTTCGAGCGAAGTGGCAGTTGCTGTGGAGCAGCTACGTAATACTCAACCGCTTGTCCAATGTTTAACAAATATCGTGGTAGCAAACTTCACCGCTAATGTGCTGCTTGCTGCTGGTGCTGCCCCGGCAATGGTTGATAACGAGGTAGAAGCAGGTACTTTCGCTGCTATTGCAAGTGGCACTTTAATAAATAGTGGTACGCCTTACTTAGAAACAAGTATGGCAATGCAACAAGCAGCAGAGCAGGCAAATAATTTGGTAATTGACCCAGTTGCTTATGGTTTACCTTGGCGTAGCCAGATCATTGATCAAGTATTAGCAAAAGGGCAGCCAGCAATTATTCGAGGTAATGCCTCAGAAATAATGGCTTTAGCCGGTGCGCAATCTGCTGGTAGAGGCGTCGATGCTGGTGATGAAAGCATTGCAGCATTACAAAGCGCTAAGGAACTTGCGGTACAGCATAAGTGTGTGGTGGCAGTAAGCGGGGCAGTTGACTATCTGACTGATGGTCGTCGGATTGTAATGGTGGCAAGCGGGCATGAATTGATGACGAAAGTAACTGGTGTGGGCTGTTCGTTGGGGGCGCTCATGGCAGCATATGCCGGAGTATGCGAAGACAAGCTAGTCGCAGCTACTGCTGCTACCGCACATTTATGTGTAGCTGCCCAACGTAGTGCTGCCATTACCGCAGGCCCAGGTTCTTTCGCGGTTACGCTACTTGACCAGTTAGCTGCAGTGAGCGCTGCCGATGTTGTAAATGAAGGAAGGATTACAGGTGAGTTCTTTGCATTGTGATCTTTCGGTTTATTTGGTTACTGATACCGCCCAATGTGGTGGTGTGACAGGAGTTATTGACACAGTTGCAGCGGCGGCTGCGGCTGGAGCAACTCTGGTTCAACTACGAGATAGCCAACTAGTCGATGAAGATTTTGTAGCGCTAGGAAAGCGACTACGAGAAGTTCTTGTTCCCTACGATATTCCGCTCATTATCAATGATCGGGTTCATCTGGTGACAGCTATTGGGGCCCAAGGTGCTCATGTTGGGCAAAGTGATATGCCGGTAGCTCAGGTACGAGAACTACTTGGCAAGAAAGCAATAATTGGATTGACTGCTAATACTCCCGAGCAGGTGCGTGCGGCGGCAGTTGGAGAACATTCGGTTATTGATTACTTAGGTTCGGGTGCCCTTCATGCCACCATGACAAAAGACGGAGTAGCTCCTATTGGGGTAACCGGAGTTGCTGAAGTGATAGCCGAAAGTCTTTGGCCAGTATGTGCTATTGGCGGGGTAACTGCTGCTGACGCAGCTGCTTTGCGAGCTATTGGATGTGCTGGAATGAGCGTAGTTTCAGCAATATGCGGACAACCAGATGTTGTAACAGCAACCCGAGCATTAGTAGCAGCCTGGAATACCGCTGAGGAGTCGTTGTGAAACCACCAGTAGCTCTTAGTATTGCTGGCTCAGATTCGTCTGGCGGAGCCGGTATTCAAGCTGATCTGAAAGCATTCTCGGCATTGGGTGCTTACGGTATGACAGTCATTGTCGCGTTGACAGCCCAAAATACGATGGGCGTAACTGATGTGTTGGCAGTTCCAGCTGATTTTGTTGCTGCTCAGTTGGAGGCGGTACGTAGCGATGTGCGTATTGATGCGGTAAAAGTAGGAATGCTTGCTTCAGCTGAGTTAGCTAACACCGTCAAGGTAGGGCTAGAAAAATTACGTGCCGATCAGCCAGATTTGCCTATCGTGTTAGATCCAGTGATGGTGGCCACTTCGGGGGCTAAATTACTTGCCGATGATGCTATTGCTGCGGTGAAAGAGATTTTTCCGATAGCTAGTTTGATCACTCCTAACCTGCCAGAGGCGGCAGAACTTTTAGGGACGATTCCAGCAGTAAATATCGCGCAAATGAAAGAGCAGGCAGTTGCGCTACGTGAGTTAGGTGCCCAACAAGTTTTGGTTAAGGGTGGGCACAGTAGTGGCATGGATGCTACTGATATTTTCGTGGATAGTGACGGTGCTGTTCATGTGATTATGGCGCCACGTATAGATACGGTAAATACTCATGGCACTGGCTGTTCGCTAAGTTCTGCTATTGCGGCGCTACGTCCACAGCGAGCAACCTGGCAAGAGACAATTGATGAAGCCAAACAGTGGCTTTCGAGTGCGTTAGCTCAGGCTGATTCGTTGGAAATTGGTCAAGGATCTGGTCCGGTTCATCATTTTTATCGCTGGTGGTGAGTAAAACTACCTAGCGGCGAGATAGCGATACCCCTATCAGCGTCACAGCAATACCTGCATAAGTACTAAAAGGTACTGCTTCGTGGAGAAAAACTACTCCAACGAGGATGGCTACCACTGGTACGAGGTAGGTCACTGTTGACGCTGATAGTGCGCCGTCGTCGTGGATCATACGTACGTAAATTGCTTGAGCAAAACCGGTGCCAAGGATTCCTAAGAAGGCGATGGCAAAAAGAACAAGTGGTCTAGGGTGAAAAAATATGGGACCGGCTGGGATTATTGCGGCGCATATAAGTGCTGCAAACAGCATCTGGGTAGCGGCAAGCGTTATGGCGTCGACATTATTGGATAGATGTTTGGTGACATAGACATTGCTGATTCCGTAGCAACAAGCGCCACCGAGTGCAGCGCAAGATCCCCATAAAGTGCCAGTTGATTCCCATGGGCGGAGCATAATTATGACGCCAGCTAGACCAAGCAAAAGCCCAGCTAGTTTTAATGGGGTTGGTTTGGAGATATTTTTGCGAGCAAAAATCCAGGTTAGGACAAGCGTCCAGATGGGGGTTGTTGCATTTAACGATCCAGTTAACGACGATGAAATTGTTTGTTCGGCAATTGGGAAAAGCGTGTAAGGAAGCACCAGTCCAAATAACCCGAAGATAGCAATATGTCCTAGAAGTTTCTTTGCAGGTAAGGGCTTCCGTAATGAAGTTGCTATTAGAACAATAATTACGGCAGCGAGTGAGATGCGTAGCAAAGCCACAAGGCTAGGTGACATTGCGGTGAGACATATTTTCATCCATAAAAATGAGGTTCCCCACGTCATTGCCAAATAGGTGAGACGAAGCAGGCTCTTAGTTCTGCGCTGAGGGATCATTCGAATAGTCTAAACGTGATGAGATGCTGTACCGATCTAGGGGAGGAGCGGTGAGGCAAGGAAATCAGAAAGTAACGATTTCAGGTCTCTGAGAACTAGCTAGTTTGAATTATTCTAGCATAGCTATATCGTAAGTTTAGTTAGTGATATGATACTGCCCATGATTATGTATAGGGGGTTTGGCTGAATTGCATTAGCGATACCAGAAATATGTTTTGTTATAGGAATTCTGGCTGGTTCCACTATGGATGAAAAGCATATGGCGTTATGGTGTGCTGTTGGATTGGTATTATCAACAATTCCTTTATGGTTTATCGGTAATATGATTAACATAGAAAACCCTAAGAAGAAGCTTGATGAGTTCATTGTCCAGCGCCGCGCTGAACTTGAGCGAATTGTTGCAGAGGGAACCTTTAACTTAGGGGAAGGGCACCTGCCGTCAGCCCAGCCTCGCTTGCAGAAGCTAAAGAACAAGCCGAGTGGAAGCTAAAGCAAGAAATTACCTACATTCAACAGTCTGGTGGAATGAAAAATCGGCACACGCTATTTTTTGTTCCAGCTCAGTATTATGCAGTTGTTGTAGCCGCAGTTGGAATAGCTATACTTTGCGTAACGCTATTTAAGTAATTATCTATTTGTTAGGTGTTCTGGTTATCTTGTGGGGATAATAGTAAAATTTTACCAAGGTCTTATTTCTATAGTAATAAGTTTCTATATAAAATATATTTCCCATGATGAGAACTTTAATGCAAGTCTCATCATGGGAAATATATTAATTGGTGTTAGCCGTTAGCTGTGATATTCATAATGACAAAATATGCTAATGATAGTAACGAAATAAACACGCCCGTATAAGCAAAAATCCAAGCTGATCTAGCAGGTTTTAGAGATCTACCGTCGGAACTATGGCGTGTAGTGAGAGTCATAGTTAGGGCGATAGTAGCTAATGTCGCTCCCAAAAATAAGGCAAGAGGAATCCATGAGCTCTTGCTATCTGGTGGTGACATTGCCAGCCAATGCCAACCAGTATCGGGAATGAGCCAGAACATGATGGCATAGAGTACCGAGCCGAGGATAGTGAGAATTGCTCCAGGAATCATCATGCGCGGGCGATGGTTATGATCCCCTAGGAAAGGCTGATATGTCGAATGCTGATAGCTGTAGATGCCATAGAACATCATTGCCCCTAGTAGCATTGTTGCGCCAGCTAGTAGCGTATTACTACCAAGATCTTTGATTAGGTAGAACGATGCAGCAATGGCAATAATTGGTAAAGCTGGATAGAGCGGAACTTTGAAACCTCGAGGTGCTTCCGGTTCTGTTCTGCGCAAGATCATGACACCGATAGCAACCACTGAGAAAGCTATTAGAGTTCCTAGCGAAACTAAGTTCCAGAGTCCGCTTAGTGGAACTATTGCTGCCATTGTTGCCACGATTATAGAAACAATCACGGTATTGAATACTGGAACTCGAGTCTTAGAACTTAGTGAACGGAACTGCTTTGGTAGCAATCCATCTCGGGAAATAGTATAAAGGATACGAGTCTGGCCATAAAGAGTAACTAGAGTTACTGAGAAGATTGAGATGATCGCTCCAGCGGCAACAAAGGTTCCCCAGAAATTTGCTCCCGTAATGTTTATAAGGATCTGGGATAGTCCAGCTTCTTGTCCAGAAAAGTCTTTCCAGTTTTGGGCGCCAATCCCTGCAGTTGCAACTAGGACGTAAATGGCGGTGACGATAAGTAGTGCAAAAATAATGGCACGAGGCAGTGTTTTGCGCGGATTTGTTACTTCTTCGCCAGCAGTAGAAACTGCGTCTAGCCCGACATAAGAGAAGAAAATAGAGGCAGCGGCTACCGATATGGCTTTGACATGTCCACCAGTTCCGGTGCCGACAGCAAAGAAATCATCCGTGAAGTTAGATAGCTTAAAAGCGCTGAAAGCGATGATAATAAACACTAGAAGAACTAGAAGTTTGATAGATACCATTACCGCATTAGCAACAGCAGATTCTTTTGCGCCACGAAGCAATAAGGCCATGCATAAGAAGACCAGAATGACTGCGGGCGCATTGATGCCGCCGCTTTGAGGATCTTCTATGAAAGAGCGCATCAGATAGGAAGGCAGCTCAAATCCAAAAACTTTATTAAGGAAAAGATTTACATATTCGGACCAGCCAACCGCTACTGCAGCAGAAGATACACCGTACTCCAATAAGAGACAGGCCGCAACGCCAAAGCCGACAATTTCTCCTAGTGTGGCGTATGAGTAAGAATACGATGATCCAGCAACTGGAATCATCGATGCTAGCTCCGCGTAGCATAATGCGGTAAGTCCAGCTACGGTGGCTGCAATAATGAATGAGATTACGACAGCGGGGCCTGCTTCTGGGACGGCTTGTCCCAGAACGAAAAAGATACCGGTTCCGATTGTTGCGCCGACACCGATCATTGTTAGAGGAAACGTTCCGATGGAGCGTTTTAGTCCATCTCCAGAGTCCATGGTGGCATTTCCATGAGAATCAATATTGCTATCGGACAAGATTGCTGACACTGGCTTTCGGCGCAGTGGTGACATGGTTGTGGCGCGACGCTCGTCGCTAGCAAGGCTTCTTGTTTCGTGTGTCATGTGACGAATCCTCCTTTTCACCTCATGTGAGGTGTTGCAAGAAAATTAGCGGTTTTTTTGGAAAAAAGGAAGCGAATTGTATAAATATTTTTGCCAGAGCCAGAGCCAGAGCCAGAGCCAGAGCCAGAGCCAGAGGGAGAGTCTATTTTAGAGCTATTACTAGGTGGGGTAGCTATCTGTGATAGCAAAATTTTGCTCGGTGGGAGAACCTCGGGGAGGCTCAGGGGGCTACGCTGGAACGCGGTGTTCTATGGCTAACTTTTGATAGTTGAGGAAAATTTCTTTATTTAAAAATAATTTGTTTGTGTAATTAGTTTAGATGCTAAAAATATTATATATTAATGCAGATTAATCATTTATAGTGTTACGTATGAATAATTGCGGGAGTAGTAGCTTTGATTATTAAATCAATATACCTGCTACAGTCTTTAGTGGAAATAGATATTTATGATCTCGTTACGAGGGTTATTTGAGCTACTCAAATTGCAGGTTGAAACTAGATTTGAAATTATTGTTGGTGCAATTTTGGTTCAAAATGCAACGTGGACGAGTATATAGCGCTCTATTGCAGTTCTCCGAGATTGAGGTTTGCTGTACCACGAAGGATTGCAATTCTGAGTTGGGTGAACTTATTCGTGTATCTGGATCTTTTACGCGTAAAGTTCAGTATCTCATGAATATTTCTGCTTGGTTTTTAGCTAATGATGATGTTGTGCAAACAATGTCTACAGAGAAGCTGCGGCAATACTTACTAGCTCTTAACGGAGTGGGAGAAGAGACTGCAGACTCAATCCTGCTCTATGTATTTAACCGGGGGAAATTCATTTATGACACTCATGCGCGCAAACTTTTAGCGGTAGCTGGATTCGGTAATTTTATTACTTATTTATAAAACATCTGTTTTGACAAGCTGATAACTACTTGCGAAAGCAATGTTTATGCACTCACCGTCTAAGAATGTGACTGTTTGTTATTCGATGATACCGGCTCGTTCTTCAGCTGCTGTTTTAGATAGGACAGTTCCTGTCGGAAGATTGATGCATGCGATGTGAAGATCCGCTTTCTCTCCATGCTATATCGTAAGTCTCCAATCTGGGATTATGCTTGGCGCTAGTTATGATGGTAGAATCTTTGCGGCTATTGGTGGAGTCTAAATTTTCTCTTGTTGTCACGGCAGGGCTTTATCAATTTATAATTAAAAGTACTAAACATGAAGGAAACTTAAAACTAAAATTGCAGCACTTTGCGTGATGTAATCCGCTTTTATAGTTATCTTAGTGATCCTTGATATCTATTCCTGCTTTATTCCATCTATCCAATATTCGATATGAGTAATAGAGTTATTGGCTCCGCGCTTAATTACGGCGGGACCATCGGTGCGATGCCTCTTTCCGAAATTGTAGTATTCAATTACAGTTTCACCGTTATCGGAAATGCTAAAAAAAGTTGGACCATCTTCGCGATGGCAGATGCCGTTTACTAAGTATCCAGTATATATAATGGAGCCAGCTAAATTAGTTTTGATAACCGCTGGTCCATCTGTTCGATGAAGAGCTCCATTAACCCAGAACTCCAGAGAGGTTACTCCATCTGTGGATATGCTTTTGATTGCAGGACCATCATCACTATGTAATTTTCCATTAACCCAGAATTGGATTTCATTTACTACGCCAATTTCCGTTCGTTGGATTGCAGGCCCATCTGTGCGATGCAGCTTGCCATTTACCCAGAATTCTATAGTAGTAGATCCGTTGGCTAGGCAATTAATAATTGCTGGACCATTACTTCTATGTAGATTGCCGCTGGAGCGGAACTCTACTTCGCAGGAATCATCTTCGTATAATCGGATATCTGGATTGATGGAGTTCATATTTTGTTGGCTAGCCTTTGTATGGAGGATAATCGTAAATATATATAAGCATACTAGGAATGGTAGGTGTACTTCAGTTGCTGGCCTCAGTTAATTGCTACTATAAATAATTTAGAAATAGAGGGTGTTTGATTATGTTTAAATATTGTGAGTAGGGAATTCAACCTCCACTGGTTAAAGGTATTATGTAGAACTAATTATAAAGGAATGTCCCGACGTTGATAAGTGATGAACCCCACCAGTAGTAGCGCAAGTCCAATTCCAGTCTCGACTAGCACCGGAGCCCAGTCCATTGTCCCACCGGGAAGTTTGGGTAGGTAGCCCCAAGGGTGGGTCTTCGCTACCCAGGCTGGGAGGTTGAGGATTGGGAAGATCCAGATACAAAAGATTGCCCAATTTAGTACTACCCAACCCAGAGGGAGCAGTTTCGGGGCTGTGCCTAAGAAGAGCACTTGTAGTCCGATAATAAGAACGAGTCCGGGAATGAGCGCGGTAGCGCCAGCGATCACCTCGAACAGTAATCCGAGCTCATGATCATGTAGTACCTGAATGAGCGACAGTGCAGAACCGGCCAGTATGAGCGCAGCGGTTGAGGAGAAAAGAGCTAAAAAGACATGCGAGCCAAGATAGCGATGGCGTGGCTGCGACGTAGCAAGAAATAGCTCAGTACGTCCAGATATTTCCTCACTGCGTAACCGTCCCACCATAGCAAGCGCCATAGCGGCGATAACCGTGACCATGGTGGCTAGCATCGCAACGTAGAAGCCATTGCGCGGGTTTTCGGTGCCGCTCAACTTCGCTATCGTAGTACCGATTTCGGGATCGGTGTTGAGTAGCTGGGACATACTGACAGTGACACTGCCGCAGCCTAATGAGGTGATAATGATTCCAGTAATCCACGAGTAAATGCCAGTGCGGTGAAGCCGCCAAGCCAAGCTATAACTTCCCCGAAGATAGCTCCGGGCGCTATCTCGGCCCTGCCGATCTGGGATAAGACCAGCCAAGTGATCTCGTCGGGACTCTAACCAGAAAGCTATCGGGATAAGGCTGATAGCTACTGCCAAACTAAGGCCGTACACCCACCAACGCTCGGTGGCATAAGGGCGGGCGAGTAGTGGCCATTCTAGTGGAATGAGCCAGCGATATGCGGCGAGACTAGATACGGAACCAGCGCCGTCAATCATCATGCGAAGGCAAAACATTCCACCGAAGATCACTCCGATAGTCCAGACTCGAGCCACACGGGCGCTTGCTGCGATTTGTGCGGCGACGGCACCAAGCCCGGTAAAGATCAATGCCAACGTGGTCATGCCTAGCCCGGCAGCGATAGAACCGGCTACGGGCAACTCGGCAATGATGGCGAGGATCGTCGTCGCAAAACCGCAGAGCAGGCTGCCAAGAAGATTAGTAAGCAGTGCGGCGAAGAGGGGAGCATGGCGTCCTATCGGCCCAGATCGGAGTAGCTCTAGCCGCCCAGCGTCCTCTTCAGCTCGGGTGCTTCGAATGATCGCCATCCCGGCCATCATGGCAGCGAAAAAGGTAGCAAAGCCCCCGCTGCGCCAAAAGACAAAGCCAGGTTTAGTGGAGAGCTCAAAAGCTGAGCCAAGGATCGCAAGCATTGCAGCATTTGTTCGTAAGG
This sequence comes from Propionibacteriaceae bacterium, assembly GCA_051654905.1. Classification (GTDB taxonomy): domain Bacteria; phylum Actinomycetota; class Actinomycetes; order Propionibacteriales; family Propionibacteriaceae; genus JBOFIQ01. The sequence continues at coordinate 232,348 of JBOFYY010000156.1, read as the reverse complement.
TACGAATGACGAGGTCAGCTTGAATCGGGTTCTCCGGGATGAACGCGGAATACGCCCCGGCAGTTATTGGAATCATGAGGGATAGAGTCAGAATCCACCAGAACCAGAACCAGCGATCACGTTTGAGATTGAGGGTAAAGGGGATGCGCCACCCCGCCAAAGAATCCATGTCACTTCTCCGTTTCGTAAACCGAGAGGAAGAGTTCTTCCAAAGTGGCCTCAGGGTGATCGGCATAGCTAGCGCGAATATCGCCCAAAGTGCCCGAGCGAGCAATGCTGCCAGCTTTGATGATGCTGACGTGATCGCATACCGCTTCGACCTCGCTCAAGATATGGCTAGACAGTAAGACGGTTTTTTCGTGCTGAGCCAGATAGTGCAACTCATCGGTGAAAATCTTCTCCATCAGTGGATCAAGGCCAGAGGTGGGCTCGTCGAGAATATACAACTCGACGTCGCTGGCTAGCGCAGCAATAAGAGCAACTTTTTGACGGTTACCTTTGGAATAGGTACGAGACTTCTTACGCGGATCCAACTGGAACTTTTCGATCAGCTCATTGCGACGTGCAGTATTTGGTTTGCCGCGGCTACGCATGAGTAGGTCAATGGCTTCCCCGCCAGAAAGATTAGTCCATAGATGACATCACCGGGAACATAGGCAAGCCGGGAGTGAAGCTGGGTAGCGTCTTTCCATGGGTCACCTCCGAGTAGTCGCACAACGCCGGAATCTTTGCGCAACAAGCCTAGGAGTATGCGGATCGTTGTTGATTTTCCAGCACCGTTTGGTCAAAGGAAACCATGAATATCTCCGGATTCCACCGTCATGGTGAGGTCTTTTAGGGCGGTGGTGGAGCCAAAAGTTTTGACGAGATTACTTATCTCTATTGCTACGGTCATACGTTGTCCTTAGCGGCTGGGGGGCAGTTAATATGCCCTGGTTTAGGAGGTCTAGGCTGACGGCAAGGTAACGGCTATAAACCGTAGGTTCGAGGATGCTGACATCATCAAGATGGCGGGCAAGATCGTCAGCAAAGAGCAGTACACCAAGGCTGTAACAGACCATGATGGCGTTACGTGCAGGCGTATCGGTACTAGGGCGTAGATAGTCGGCTGCTTCTCCTTGCGCTGCTGCGTTAGCAGTAATACTGGCCATGCGATCAAAGAGGGTACTTGATTGTGCTTTAGCTGCCCGAAAAGTTTGTTTCAGATAACCGATAATCAGTTCGATATCAGGATTTTCTTTCACGAAAGACATGATCGTTGTCATGTCGCCACTAAGCAGGTCGATATGACGGGGGTCATCGAGAAATTCCATAACCCAGTCATCGACGGCTTGATGAAGTTTTTCGCGTGAACCAAAATGGTGTATGACAAGTCCGGGTGAGACAGCGGCGGCGGCTGCGATGTCGCGGATGGTGGTGTTGCCGAAACCGTTGACAGCAAAAAGCTCCAAGGCTGCATGGAGAATGCGAGCAGGGGTGCCAGACTCTGGAAAGCTATCCATGAGCCAAGATTAAACAACTGTTTAATGAATTGTTAACGATAATTACTAAAGTAGTTTTGTGCCTGCTCCTCGGGCTTATCTATCGCTCGCTTGCAACCGGTATGACATCTGTCATGTTATGTCGGTGATATTACGCTCTAGAAAAGATCTGTTAGCAGCGAAAGACTTTAGCTATGGCAACCCCCGTAATCGAGATAATTGATCTCACTAAGGCATATAGCAAAATTACTGCGGTAGATCGATTGAATCTAACTATCCAGCAAGGCGAAATAGTTGCACTTTTAGGACCTAACGGGGCAGGTAAATCCACTACTGTGGAAATGATATTAGGACTAACTAAGCCAACTTCTGGAACTGTTAAAGTTTTTGGCAAGGATCCTATCGCCGCAGTGCGTCAAGGTGATATTGGGGTAATGCTGCAAAATGGAGCGCTTCTTAGCGATGTGAATGTGCTGAATTTGCTAAAACTATATCGAGGTATTTGTGCGGCTCCGATGTCACTTGATGAGGTTATTGAGCAAGTCGATCTTGCTGATTTTCTTAAAACTAAGATAGCTAAACTTTCTGGCGGGCAGTTTCAAAAAGTCCGGTTAGCGCTTGCTCTTATAGCTAACCCAAAACTTATTGTGCTAGATGAGCCAACGGTAGGTATCGATGTCGAAGGGCGGCATCGATTCTGGGCTACTATGGCTAATTTTGCCAATACAGGACGTACGATAATTTTTACAACTCACTATTTAGATGAGGCTGACGAATTTGCTAAGCGAATAATTGTGATGCAAAAAGGGAAAGTTATTACCGACGGTACTGGCAGCCAGATTAAGCAGGAGGTAACCGGACGAGTAATAAGTTTTTCCACCGAAACTATTCGCAACTGGCAGGACTTACCCGGTGTGGTAAGTGTAGCTAAAACAAACTCTCGAATTTCGTTACGTAGCTCACGGTCTGATGATACGCTGCGGACGCTAATAACTTTTTCAGATATTCATGATATTGAAATAGCAACGACTACTTTAGAAGAAGCCTTTATCGAACTTACGAACAGGGTTTAGGGGATAGCTATGGCTAATATGAAGACAATGGTTGCTCGATTATTTGGGTATACCTATCGATCTATAAAAATAAATTTTAGTAATATTTCTTTTTTGGTTTTTACGCTGGCATTACCATTAGTTATATATCTAATGATGGGTAGTGCCTACAGCTCTGCTCCGGAAGCTAGTGAAATTCGTAGAAGCATGATGATTTCTATGTCAGTTTATGGTGGTCTGGGTGCTGCTATAAGTAGTGGTGGGTTAATCCAAAGTGAGAGATCTTCAGGCTGGTTTCAGCAGTTGATGACCACCGCACTGCGTCCCCAAGAGTTCCTAATAGCAAAAATTATTACCTCGGTGGTGGTGATTATTCCCGCGCTAACGCTAGTTTATGCTGCCGGCTATCTTAGCGGGGTAGAAATATCTGCAAGGCAAACAGTTATTTCTATCGGGTTATCCCTTGTCGGGTTAATTCCAATGATTATTTTGGGGTTGACTGTTGGCTTGTTATTTAAGGCGGCTGCGGCGCAGGCTCTTAATACTTTGCTGGTACTAACATTATCAATGCTTGGTGGATTATGGCTGCCTCTGGAGTTTTTCCCAAATTGGGTACAACGCGTTGGTAAATGTCTTCCAAGCTATTGGATCGGAGAACTAGGGCGGTTCCCCTTTGCGGCTGATTCAGTCGAGTTCCCTGGAGCCGGAGTGCTAGTCATTGCTGCTTGGGCCGGTATTTTCGCGCTAGTCGGGGTAATTGCTTACCGAAAAGCTGCGCTGAAGCGCGATTAGAATATTTTGGTGATGAAAAATATGGATTGGTCCGCTCCGGCATACAACTCGGCAGCTGCTGGTCAGCACTGGTTCGTCCGAATGAAATATCAGGGTCTATGGCGGTATATCTTTGGGCTTATTTGGTTAGGTATACCGATCTATTATGTTTTGAATAGATCTAGCTCTTTAGAAAGCAAGACAGTTGCCGTTGCCTGGATTTTGCTAGTCGCTGTATTTTATCTAGGGCTTGGATTAGCCGTTGAATGGAGATTTTTTCAGCGATTGCTATGGCTAGGAGCTCTCGTCGTCGCGGTAGTAGGTGCCAGCATCTCAGCGAATCAACCCAGAGAAATTCCATATTTCAGCTTCTATATCGCAGTTGCGATAGCCATGCTGATCCCACTAGATATTGCTTTTTACGTAATTTTGCTACTGGGGCTAGTTAACTTTGCTATTACCTGCTATCCCACTCCTGATATAGAGGGTATGGCTCTCGTCTTTGGTTCAATGGTGCTGGGATTTTCGATAATAAGTGGAATCCGAGTGGAACGGCGCAAGGGAATTTATGAAAAAGAGCAAAAACGTATAACGGCGGAGCTTGCTGTTGCTCGAGAACGGGAACGTATTGGCCAAGATTTACACGATATTTTGGGGCATTCGCTTACAGTTATAGCTATAAAAGCTGATCTGGCTCAACGGCTATTGGATAAAGACTTAGCAGCAGTAGATAGAGAAATTTCCCAGTTGCGGCTAGTTGCAACTCAGGCGTTAGCTGATGTCCGGGCAACGACGGCAGGGCTACGGCAAGTACGTCTTAGCGTAGAGTTAGCCAACGCTCCCAGGGTGCTGGCTGCCGCCGGTATTAGCTGTACTGCGCCTTCGGCGCTACCGGCATTTGATGAAGAAACCTCGCAAATGTTGGGGTATGTACTACGTGAGTGCGTTACTAATATTATTAGGCACTCGGAGGCAACTCATTGTGAGATAGAAATAACTGATGACTTGCTGATAGTCCGAGATAACGGTAAAGGCATGACCGGATCTGAAGGTAACGGCATAGCAGGATTACGTAAACGGTGCCAAGAATGGGGGCCACTCAGCGTTGTATCGTCGAGTGAAGGCACTAGCGTTATCTTGCGTAAGGAGCAGTCGTGATTAGGGTACTTGTAGCTGATGACCAATCACTGATTTGCTCTGCCTTAGCTGCGATGCTGGGTTTAGAGGATGATATTGAGGTAGTTGGGCAGGCAAGTACGACTGCCGAAGCTATTAGGCTAGCTGAACAACTAAAACCAGATGTGATTCTGATGGATGTGCAGATGCCCGATGGCGGTGGCCCTAGCGACGGGATCGATGCTAGCGCTCAGGTACTGAAAGTTTCTCCGCTGTCGCGAATCATTATTGTCACAACCTTTGGTCGGCCAGGCTATCTACGTCGAGCGATGGAAGCTGGCGCGGTAGGGTTCATGGTTAAAGATGCGCCTGCGGAACGGCTAATTGAAGCAATACGTTCGGTAGCGCAGGGGCTACGAATTGTAGATCCAGAACTTGCGGCAGCTAGTTTGAGTATGGGGGCGAATCCGCTATCAGAGAAGGAAACTCAAGTACTGCGTGCCTGTCGTAGTGGGGCTACTGCTGCTGAAATAGCCAAGCAAATATTTCTATCTGAGGGAACGATCCGCAACTATTTGTCATCTGCTATTGGCAAATTAGAGGCAGCGAATAGAGCTGAAGTCATTTATATAGCTACTGAGAATGGCTGGTTGTAGAAACTAGAGATAACCACTAAATATTGAAAAACACTGTGGTCTAAGACTTAACCAGTCTAATAAAGGTACTGCTGGTTAAGTCTTAGACCACAATTATTTGCTGAGGTAGTTAGTACCCCAAAGCTGTAACAGACATGATGGCGTTGCAGACGAAGTTATTGTCGTCGCGCTGTTGCTATGGGCTAGCTACTTGGGGCATATCCGCGAGCTTGTAATCCGTATAGTTCGGCGTAAATGCCACCTTTGGCAATCAGATCGTTGTGGGTGCCAGTTTCTATGATGCGACCATGCTCCATGACGATCATGCTGTCAGCTGAGCTGGCAGTTGAGAAGCGATGCGTCACTAAAATAGTGATCGCTCCTCGTCGCTGAGCGCGCTGGGCAGCACTGAGATAACCGGAAAATAGCCGATCTTCAGTTACGGCATCGAGTGCGGAAGTTGGCTCGTCGAGAACAAGTAGCAACGGAGAGCGTCGCATCATGCCGCGGGCAATAGCGAGTCGTTGCCATTGGCCTCCAGATAAACCAACACCATCTTCCCAGCTAGCTCCCAGCTGGGTATCTAATCCGTTTGGTAAAGCTGGCAAAATATCATCGGCGCCAGCATCATGGATAGCTCGGAGGATTTCAGTATCGTTATCGAGGTTATCTAAATCGCCGATGCTAATTGCTTCGCGCGCAGTTAGCTCGAATTCGAAATGATCTTGGAATGCCCCGCTACAGCGCTCGCGCCACTTTGCTAAATCCAGTTTCGGTAATGCAACGCCATCAATACGAATTTCACCGCTAGCAATATCGTACATACCAGTTAAAGCTTTAATGAGCGTTGATTTACCGGCGCCATTTTCTCCGACAATAGCTATAACACTGCCTGCGGGAAGATCTAAACAAATATCAGATAGTGCAATCTTGTCACTGCCGGGATAGCAGAAGGTGACGTGGTCAAAAGTGATTCCTTGGCGCAAAGTTTTTGGTGGAGCAATGGCTCCGCTATGCGAGGCGACTGCTTTGTCAACATATTTTTCTAGCCAACGATATCTGGCTACTGAGCGATTGACTTTAGCTAGCTGCTGAATAGTAGAAACGATCCATGTAAATTGCTGTCGGAAAGTTGCTCCTAAAGCAATTGCAGCGGCGTAATGGCCGATGCTGACTTTGCCATTAACTAAATCCCATCCCATCCAAGCTAGTACTGCTCCAAAGACTAGAAAATAAGCTAGCCCAAGCGCTAGTAATGCTAGTGAGGATTTTACGGTAGCTTTAGCATCTGGTTCTCGCCAGGCGGCGCTAGCTTTTGTTATTCTAGTTAAGAGCGTTTGGCGAGCTTTGAAAACTCTAATTTCGCCAGCAGCAGTAGGGTCAAGCACAAGTTGTTGTAGATGCTCGGTAAGTTTTCCTGGTTCGGCAGCAGTATCTTCGGCGGCGCTATCCCATTGGGTAGTCTTTTTAGTTATTAATGTATAGCTAAGCCCAATTATGGCAATAAAAATCATTCGCCAATCAATGCCTAACGCAATTATTAGAGAAACTATTGGCGCAGATAAATTGTGAATACAATTAGCGAAAGTATTGAAAGCATCTCCCAGGGTGCCACGTTTATCGTGCAAAATCTGGACTTGTTTAGCATATTCGGGGCGTTCTAAATGTTCTAGAGTGGGAGCGATTCCAGAAATTTTTGCAATTTTTTCATCAAACCAAAGACTACATTTATCGTGCATAGTGATGCGGAATTGGAGTCCAAAAAGTGAAAGTAGTGAAGATGCCCCAAAACTTATGATACTAAGTACAAGTGCTGCTATTAGTAATCTGTGGTCGTGGTTGACGAAGGCTGTAGCAAGCATGCCATAAATTATTGGAGCTAAAGCATTGACTACTCGGGCAATAGTTTCTGCAAAAGTGAGTAGACAAGCAACTGGTGAAATGTGAAAGCAAGTACGCAAAATGAAAGCGATATCTCCGCACCAGGAACGAAATGGGTGGTCACTTTTTAGTACGTCAATTTCTTCAGCCACGGGTTGTCTCCGTTGTCGCGTCTTCGATATCACCAGTTTGAGCAAAGCGCGCTGCCTGAGTAGTGAACATAGTTGCGTAGATTCCTTGGGCAGATAGTAACTGTTCGTGAGTGCCATCTTCGATTACGCGACCAGCATCAATCACAATGATGCGATCAGCATTACGTACTGAGCTAAGTCGATGCGAGATTAAAATGCTGGTGATGCCGTCAGTAGCATCAAGAAAGCGATCAAAAAGTTCGGCTTCAGCTCGAATGTCTAGCGCAGCAGTAGGCTCATCTAGTGCAAGTATTCCGGCGCCATTATTGGCGGCAGCAAAAGCGCGAGCTAAAGCTATTCGTTGCCATTGTCCGCCGGATAGATCAGTACCACCAGAATATCCAGTGGCTAATATTGTGTCCCAATTATTGTCTAAGCGAGCAAGGATGGATTCGCCAGCAGCATCGAATAAAGCCTTTTCAACATCTTTATTAGAGGCTACTTCTAGAGCGATATTGTCCCGTAAACTCAATTCGTAGCGAATGAAATCTTGGAATACCACTGCCACTCGACAACGAGCTTCATCGCTGGTTCTGGGATCTACTCCATCGATAGTGATAGAACCAGAACTTGGAGCATATAGCCCGGTCATTAATTTAATGAGAGTAGATTTTCCGGCACCGTTGACGCCAACAATAGCAACATGTTGCCCTGCAGGAATCTCGAGATTCAGTCCATTAAATACTTTAGTTTTCCTACCGGGGTAGGAGAAAGATACATTTTGGAAGCAAATATTTGCAGCTTTACTTGCTTTTGGCTGAGCTAGAGATGGTTGCTGTTGCTGTTCGCGAGGGGGGATACCACCCAAGCCAGCAGCTATACGTAACTCGACTAATTTCGTCGCATATGATTCGGCGCGAGCAACATGAATCTGTGAATCACCCATAGAGTCAAAACCTTGTAATCCTATGACTGCTCTGATTAGCGCAATACTCGTACCTAAAGTAATTACACTATTGAATCCTTGATGGATAATATAAGTAATCGCTATAGCTATCGCTAAAACGGCTAGAACATTAGCTATTGCTGAAGGTATAAACTTTTTATTTCGATTTTTCCAGACTTGGGTTAGAGATTCGAGCCAACTATCGGAAAAACGAGTAACAAAAATATCAGTAAGTCCAAAGAGTCGGACTTCCTTGCCAGCTTTTTGATTGGTGGTAAGTTTGCGAAGATATTCTGAATGTTGTCTGCTGGTAGCACTGGTATTTAAAAACTCGTCAATAATATTTTTGAGATAAGAGATAAATGTATGTCCAGCTATAATAGTTATAGCAGCAACAGCTAAAGCAATCCAGATATTCCATTTAGCAACGATGATAAGAGCTGCAACTCCAGCAAGTCGGTAACCTATCAATTCAGCTGTCATGGCAATGTTGTAAAAGGAATACCAAGATCTAGATTCAGATGATAGTGCTTTCAGCTCGGCGGATCGTTGAGGATCTTCTAGTTCTTCAATTCCATGCGGAGCGAGTGCTGCTTCAGCTAAAAGAGTTTGAAACTGGGAAAAATATTTTACTTGGAACTGGCTTTGTACTATTTCGTGAAGGCAGCGGCGTACTGGTACTGCGGCAAGTATTAGGACGAAAAGTAAGATATTTGGCCAGATTTTGTCCCACCTTGGTTCAGTGGTGACTGTGTCGATGAGTTTTGCTTGAACTACTATAGATAAATACAACAGCAATGAATCGCCGATAGAAATGAGCAGCATCGCTATCGTAAGCCACGGGCTTGCTCGCCACCATAGGCGAAAATGAAGCCACATTCGTTGTAATCTAAGCACAAAGTGAGCGTATCTTGGACAGTTTTCTTCTGCAACTGAATTAATAGTTTCAATTATTTGATGGCCAGGGTTTCCAGAGGTACTAATTTATTGTGGCTGAAGATAATGAGCTTTGATGGTTATAGTGAGTGAGTAAGGAATAAAGAGAGAGCGGTCATGGAAACCTTCGTAGAGGATCCTTGCAGAGAAGAACTTCTGAACTTTATCTGGACAAAGCAGAAACTACGTAATTCAGCTTGCGCACATCTGGATCTTGATGCACAAGCGACAGGCGATGAGCTAGAGGATCTTGATCCAGTATGGACTGATTCGTTGAGTTTTCTTACGCATAACGGGCAAATTCGGTGTGAGGTTTGCTTCGAGTGGGAAGATGACCGGAGCTGTGCTTGGATGTATGGCCCGTGGATCGAGGGCGACTTTGACGACGAGATCGCACAGCTTCTCGACCGTGCTTGTCGGGATCTGCAATGCGAAAAAGTGAAAGGCTTTTTCCCTGCAATCAATAACATAGTTATTGAGGGCTTGGAGAAGTACGGCTGGGTAAAATCTACGCAACCAGCGGTGTCATGTACGCGAGTGTCAGGCAAAGTAGTTAGGGAGCCTATGGGTGCCTATCGTCGGGCTCACCGTAGCGATGTGGATTTGATCGCTAATCTCCATGGGAAAATATTTCCAGGGGCGTACTTGTCTGTTGATGAGATGTTTGCCCAGGATCGAATTCTCCTGGTAGATGGTAGGGGCTTGGGCTATATTGCTGCGGTTATTCAGGCTGACGGAGTGGGCTATATCGACTATTTAGGTGTGGCGGAATCTGCTCGGCGACAGGGGATTGGCAGATCGCTGTTACGAGCTGCGCTGGCTGAATTGCAGTCTTGCCCACTAACTCGATTAACCACAGAGATTGATAATGAGGGTGCGCTGACTCTTTTTACTGCAGAAGGTTTTACTGATCTGGTTGAGATGATCTCTCTCACGTGGAGCGCATTAGCTTAAAGCTGTGCTATAGCTGGGACAGATTTGTGATGTCGCAGGTGTGTGTGCTGAATACTTATTCTTGATGGTTTAGCAGTTGCAAAAATGGGGCCATATCCATTGCGGAAATAGTATTTCTGTAAGTTTTCTCTGGAAACCTAATAAAATTCATTAGTTACAGTCAATGATGCAGCTAAGCTTTGAGCTAATTGGTGAAAATATTTGACTTTTCGAGGGGCTCGTGATTAGTGAATCGGCTAGTTCATATCTATTGGTAGCTAGAGATCTTATTGTTGGCGAAGGAGCTACTGCAGTACCGTTGCTAACTTGTAAAAAGCTTGATATTCCGGCCGGAAAACTTATAGGGATCTGCGGACCATCTGGGTCAGGTAAATCCAGTTTGTTGCGGGTACTTACCGCTCGGCAGGCTCCGTTGCAAGGCACTGTTGCTATCGGTTCGCAGGAATTAGGGTTATTACCTCCTTCGAAACGTGAGCAACTTCGGGCTCATACTTTTGCCCAAGTTTTACAAAACAATGGCTTGGTTGAAGTCTTGACAGCATGGGAAAATATCCGTGTTGGTAGTGCAATAGCAGGAGTAACAGTAACTGCTGCTGATAGCAGTGATATTGCTGAACTACTAGGAGTAAAGGAACTATTGCAGCATCTTCCAACTGCGCTATCTGGTGGGCAATGTCAGCGGGTGCAGTTGGTAAGAGCAGTACTGTCGCAAGCCCCCATCCTAGTTTTAGATGAGCCAACCAGTGGGCTAGATGCAGTGTGGCGAAAGGTGATGGTTCAGGTCATTACTAACTATGTGCACGAGCAAGAGAAAGCTGCTCTTGTGGTTAGTCATGATGATGATGTTTTAGCTGCCTGCGACATGGTCTACGCAATTCGCGAAGACAAAACTGTGGAGCAAGAGCGATGAATTCAAATTTGCGGCAATTAAGTATTCGCATGCCGCTATCGCTAGTTAGCTCAGGAGTAGGTATTGGGTTTTGCGCTCTGTTAGTGGAATTGCTTGTAGCTGCGGTAGCAGGCTCTAGCGGAAGTCGAGATTTCCGTGGATCGATGCTGATATCCGGGATAATATCAGTTCCGGCAATCTTTCTTTCGCTGGTTTTCGCACTTCGGCAGAGTTTTAGGTTGCGTCAGCCGGCATGGGATGTAGTTGAGAATCTAGGGTTAGCTGAACGGAAAATACGTAGCTATCTACTGCTTGAAAACCTAGTATTGGCAGCTCTAGGTTTAGTGCTTGGGGCGGTATTGCTTCAACCTACGTGGGCACTTCTTCGAGCTACGCTTTATGCCGCTTATGCGGTTTTAGCTCCGGCGCGGCTAGCATTTTCGCCAAAAGTTGCACTACTGAGCTTAATTGTCTTGGTTACGATAGTTTTTCTGGCTCATTTAGTTGCGGTACGTGGACTAGGACAACACCTTAGCTATTCACGTAGTCGGGTGGCGGCTAACCGCTGGCTACGTCTTGGTGGTCTAGTGCTAGGTGTTCTGCTAGCTAGTGGGCTGCTAATTAGCGCTACTAGGGGAGTAAGTCCGCTGCTGGTTTCAGCGTTATTGGGGCCAGCTATAACTTTGACCGTTCCCGCATTGGCTCGATATAGCTGCGTAGTAGTAGCCAAATTATTTTCGCGTAAACCGAATAGTGCGCTGCGGTTGGGCGGATTGATCTACCCTGGACTAAAAATGGCTGCAGCTATTACGACAACAGTTATTGCTATTAGTCTTCCGCTAGCGATGCTTGGCTTTGGGGCTACCGGAGAAGCCGGAACCAGAGAGGTCGTCTCTCGTGCGGCAACCACTACGGGAGCAGTGGCGGTAGTTGATGGAAAATCTTTTATACCTTCGGAAGTAGCAGCTAAAACTTGCCAATCTTTAGGCCAGCGTTGTGCCGGCATCCTTGAGATTGTCATACATGAAGTTCCGATAGCCAATAATGGTACGGGCGTGCGTAGACAATATGAGTTAATCGGTGACAGCTCAGTAGCCGAGCGAATCATTCAACCAGAGTTAATATCAGGGCGCGATCTTGGCCCTAATTTCTTGGGGTGGCCTTGGCGGACTTATCGAGATTCGGTTCCAGAAACAGCTACTAAATATGGTGCGTTAGTAGTGCTACAGTCCGCGGAAGATACGACATCAATTTCAGCTCAAGAGGCTTTACGTAAGTTGCCATCTCAACTATTCTATGGACCTCGCGGTACTGGTAATAGAGAGTTCGTATCATTAATGTCGTATACGTTATTTGCCGGTGTGCTATTTCTTTTTATAGCTAGTTTGATTCAACTTGTTCGGGCTCATGAAGTGTTACAGCCTTTAGCTGACCTAGGTATGGCGAAAACCATTCGGAGCCTAGCCGCAGCAGCGGCACTCATTATTCCGGTAATTGTTTTAAGCGCAATAGTTGCTATTTGTTGCTTGATTTTTTGTGTCATTGTTTTTTGGCGGATGACTGGAATAATCACGTTCGATGGTTCTTGGCTTGCGCTACCCACAACCGGGTTATTACTTCTGACTCCAACTGCTATCGTCGCCGCCGCTGTTGGGGTAGTTACTATTACGCAGCGGAACTCAAAATAGAACTAGACGTCGGCTACGATTGCTCGTATGAGCTATCTGACAAAGGCGTTAGGTGTAGTAGTTATTGTGGAAAAACCTTACCGGCAGGGGAACGTCCATCTCTGATCCACTTTTCTCGCCAGAAGAACTAGCCTGGCAACATATTTCTCCACGCTGGATCACGCTTAAGCGTATTCATATGGCTATGGTCTGGATTATTCAAACTGCTATTGCCGCTACTGCTTGTTTTGTTTTTATTCCATGTATCTGGGCTGGAATTAGCGTTATTCTGCTTGGCTGCGGCTGGCTTTTATGGCGGCTATCTCGGGCTCCTCGGCTCTGGCAAGCCTGGGGGTTTGCTGAGCGCGATAATGATCTTTTCGTGCGTAGTGGAATCTGGTGGCGTTCGCTTACCGCCGTTCCGTATGGGCGGATGCAAGTTGTAGAGATAAACGCCGGTCCGATAGAGCGTTATTTAGGGTTGGCTCGGGTAAAGCTAGTAACTGCTGCGGCTAGCCCAATCGTCGAAGGACTAGACGCTGATACCGCTGCCCGGCTACGCGAGCGGCTAACAAATCTTGGTGAAACTAGATCGGCGGGGCTGTGACCGAATCTAGCCACGCTTCGTTAGAGCCAGCAGTTGCTCCGCAAAAAACTGTTCGTAGGCTACATCCCTTGACAGTATTGTTGCGGGGGTGGGTGCTGCTGCTTGCGATTGTCTTTCCTATTCTTAAAGACGCACTCCGGGATATAGATAGAGTGGTCAATCCAAAGTTATGGGCAGAGATTGGATTCGAGAAAATCGCCTTATTTTTGGCTATTGCTTTTACGCTTTTTGGGGTTGCCGGTTTCTGCATCTGGTGGTTTACCAGTTTCATCATCGATGATGAAGAAATCTGTATCGAGACAGGATTTGTTAATAATAAAAAATCTAAACAAATTGCAGTCGATCGGATCCAGTCTGTTGATGTCATCCAGTCTCTTATCCCTCGCTTGTTTGGGCTAGCGGAGGTAAAAATTGATGTTGGAGCCGATAGTGCCACCAGATTGCAGTACGTAAAACGCAGTGAGGCTTACGCCATGCGAGATCAGCTGCTCGCTATTGCTCACGGGCATCGAAAGTCGGTGCCATCGGCAGCTGCGGCAACTTCCGTGTTGCAACATCTCGATGATAGATCTGCCGATGAGACAGTAATCGCTACTGCAAAACCGCAAACGCTTTTACTCTCCGCCGTTTTTTCTTTAGAGTTTCTTATTGCATTAGCTTTCCTTATTGGGATTCTTATCACAGTAATAATTACTCATAAGATATTTGCGATAGCCATTACTATTCCAGCGTTTATAGGTGCGGCATCAGTTATCTATAACCGACTATTTGGCCAGTTTAATTACCGGATAGCGGTAGGGGATCGTGGTGTTAAAGTCAGCCGTGGTCTTTTTGATCTAACCTCACAGTCCATTCCGATTCATCGGATCCAAGGGATTGCTATTAAGCAACCACTACTTTGGCGCTGTCTAGGGATTTATCGAATGGACGTCGATGTTTTGGGCTACGGCATTGCCCATGATGAAGATGATAAAGGCACCTCGGCTATTCTCATGCCAGCTGGAAGTATCAGTGATGTCATTGCCATCTTGCGGGTATGTTTACCCGAATTAGATCTTGGCAGTATCCAGTTGCGCAGCATTTCGCCTAAAGGAAAGTGGTTCCATCCATTTGGCTGGAAAACTCATACCTTTGGAGTCTCTGCCAAGCACCTAGTGGTTCAGGCTGGTCCTTGGAGTCGGCGGATTTATGTCGTTCCGCATGCTCGAATTCAATCGGTATCGGTAAGGCAATAAGTTCCTTGGTCTTGCGATCACGCATTTACACACCGCTCCTGGGCCAGTAAATGCAGTAATTCGGCATCTGGAGTTAGCTGATGCTTATGCCTTTGCTCTTGAAAAATTGGATCGAGCTACTGCTGAACGTAGAGATGAAATTTTAGCTGTTGGTTCGGGGCGTCGGACATTAGCGTAAATAATCGCGCTGGTTTAGCTGCACGCAGGTAAAGTCAAGATCACGTCGTCGGTGTCGAAATAACGCTGGTTACCGCCGGGGTACTTCGCCGGATCGTACGTTCCGGTTGGTTTTGTTGGCGCGATTGACGCACTTATTCTCAGCGGAGCTAGTTTTGAATTATATCCGGGTAGCGTTAGCTTGGAGTTTGCTGTGGGCTCGGAGTTTCTTTATCGCCCAGTCGTAGTGGCTAGAGGTAGATGAGATGAAATAAGACCCCAAGCTGGTGGATCCAGTCCAAGAAAAATGAGCCTTTGTAAATAGCTCATCATCGGTGTAGAGATTGATCAAATCTGTGACATCTCGATGGCTTGCAGCGAGTAGCGCTAAAGCTTCAGCGTAGGTGGTTACTTGGTGTTTTTCCCAGAAATCTTGGTTCAATTGGGCATAGTTACGCCACGTGTATGGAGCAGGAAGGAATGGCTGATCTAAACCTGCGCGATGAGCGCTGACCCAGCGGAGGAGAAGTTGGTGCCATTCGTAGAGATGAATAAGGACATCTCGAACGTTCTTGTCTCGGTTCCAATGGGCTTGGCTACCCATGGTGGCAATCTCGTTGCTGAAAGAAACGCTAATGGCAGCATCGCTCATCGAGGTAAGTAGCTGCTGCACCCGCTCGAAAGTTTCAGTGCTCTGCTTGAGTAGTTCGGTCTTTGTTTGAGGTCGTGGCATGCGTTAAGCCTAGCTCTACGATGTGACAGAAGATTTTCGTAGGGATAGCATGCCATAGCCTGCAACGAGCAATAAAGCTATGGCGCTAACAATGATCAGGGCAGGGGCGCTGGTGTGGTCTACCAAGAAACCACCAAGAGCGGTAGCAAATGCCATGACAATTGCACCGAGGAATTTGCGGGCTACCCCGACTCGCCCCCGAATTTCCGAAGCGATAGCACGATGCTGAGCAGTGGCGTTATTGACGACGTAGATGCTGATGCAGAATCCAACTCCGAAATCGATAATGGCAGCATAGGTGATCCACGCAAGGCTATTTCCGCCGATAAATGCGTAACCAAAAAGACATAATCCGTAACCGAAAAGAGACAAGACTTGAGCTCGTGGTCCGGTAAGTTTCTCAGCAATTTTGGCTGCCACAACGCCGCCTAAAATTGCGCCAGCCGAACCAATCGACAAGATAATGGTGTAGGCGAGATAGGGGATGGCGGCGCGGCGCAACATCATCAAGGTAAGAGGGATCGCTGAGAATGCAATGACACCATTGGCTGTCGTCGACATGAACACCAAGGTACGAATCAATGGGTTCTTTGCAATGACCGCAAAACCACCAAAAGCGCGGCGGAAATAAGGCTCTTTCTCTGCAGCAGGAGTGGGGTGGATTGCGTCTGGATTAGCCCAGGTAACAGCCCATGGAGCGATAGCCTCCAGAATGAAGCTGAGTGCGTCAATCAAAAAGAGAACCGGCGCACCAAGTACCTTTATGATGGTGCCAGCTATTACAGCACCAAGCGAATCAGTAGCAGTATTGATGGTTTGGGTCAGCCCATTGGCGCGATCGATTAACTTGTCGCCAACCATGTCGTAAAATGACGCAAATTTTGCAGGCCCTTCAATGCTGGAAAATATGGATAACACGGCATTGACTGCAATTAATGCCGAAAACCCGAGTTTGTCAGTCCAGGCCAAGCCCGTCGCGGTAAACAACACGACAGCGCACCCGATATGGACCAGTGATAACAAGACCCTACGGTCTGTTGAATCCACTAGAACACCAACAAAAAGTGGCGATAAAATAGCAATAAGTAGTGGCCCTAATTCGACGAGAGCAATCTGCGAGCCGCTTAGTCCAAGATGTACTGTCGCCCAGTAAGTGACTGTCATCATGGTGAATGTTGTCCCCAGACTGGAAATGGTTCGCGCACTCCACAGCCATGGCAGTCCACGCTCACGAAGTGATGCGGTATCAGCAGGTATAGCGGTATCACATTCAGCAGGAGATTCACTCATGAAATCACTTTATTGCATTGACTTAAATAGGGTGGGGGGAGAAGGTACCCGTGCTGGTCAAGAGCGAGGGTTATTGTCAGGTTGAGCTGGTTGAGGAGATGCTGGTCGTGGCTGGCGATGATGATTCCACCACGGTAAGTACGTAGAGCTTCAACAAGCTGGGTAGCGGTGTCGATATCTAGGTTATTGGTGGGTTCGTCGAGGAGAAGTAGCTGATGGGCTGGTTCGGTTAGAAGCAACCGGGCTAATGCGACTCGGAAACGTTCCCCGCCAGAAAGAGTCCCAATCGGTCGATATACGTCTTCGCCACGGATCAAGAACCGGGCAAGGCGGTTGCGGATTTCGCCGGGAGCTAACTGGGGTGCGGCATGCTCGATGAGAGTAAGAGTTGATTCCTGATCAGGGAGGTCGTCAATTTTCTGACTGAGGTAACCAATGCGGTCGGTGCGCGCAGTGGCGTAAGCGATCATGCGATGTTGTTCACCAATCAGCGTCCGTAGCAGAGTAGTTTTTCCGACGCCATTATCTCCGACGATAGCGATACGTTCTGGACCACGCATCATGATGGTGCCACCGGTGTGATGGAATTCGGCAAGATTTCGGGAGCTCGATACTTGAGGATCCGGAAGATCAATACAGACCGCATCATCATCGCGTAAAAGCCGCTCAACCATATCAAGCCGCTCGACGGTTTTCTTCTCCTGTACGCCAAGATATTGACGTTGCCGGCCATGCAATTCTTGTTGATGTTGTCCTAGCATTGCAGCCATTTTCTGAGTGTGCTTACGCTGATCTTTTTGTGTCTGACCAGTTCGCTCTGCATGTGCTAGACGAACCTGAGCGCTAATCCGGTTATGTTTGGCGATTTTAGCTTCCCGCTCAGCATCGCGGATATCTTGTTCAATAGCTGCTTGTTCTTGATCAATAGCACGAGTGTAGGTGTCGTAATTTCCGTCGAAAATTCGTACGCTACCGTCACGTACTTCAGCGATGGTATCCATTAGGTTGAGCAAATCAATATCGTGAGACACGATCACTAAACAACCCCGCCAGGCGTCGATCAGAGCATACAAATGTTCTCTAGCGCGGGTATCAAGATTATTTGTAGGCTCGTCCAAGACCACGTCTTTGTAACCGCGAAGTTGCAGCCCTAATAACGCGATCTGCATGATCTCGCCACCCGAAAGAGTGTCCGCGGTTCGATCCAGATCTGCGATAGTTCCTAGCGATGGCAGGTGCTGGGCGAGTAACGATTGTGCGCGTTCTCGGATATCCCAATCATCACCTACTGCATCAAAATCGATGGGATCGATACTGCCAGCTTCAATCCGAGCTAGCGCATCGATAATAGGTTTGATTCCTAGCAGATCAAGGATCCTACGATCATCATGACGAACAATATCTTGGGGTAGATAACCAACTTTATGATCGCCGGTGATCGTTCCTGACGTTGGTGCGAGCTGTCCAGTTAAAAGGTGCAGCAATGTGGTTTTCCCAGAACCATTCCGGCCGACGATACCGGTTGTGCGAGCAGAAAAAGTCGTGGTGATATCGCTTAATATCGGGGTAGTAGCATCTGCAAAAGTGAACGATATGTGATTGAGTCGAATGGGCATAGAAGTCTCCTGAAACGTGGCGGGGAAACCGCGTCAGGGCGACGCGGCAGGGTTAACGCGCGTTCAGGATTGTCATCTGAGGTGCCGATCGTCGGGGATAGAGACAAAATCAGCATAGATAAGAAAGTAAGCATGTGCAACGGATTTATTTTGACTCTAAAAATCAGGATTTTCTATGCCATTGTTGTTGAGGTAGTCGAGCATGGCTCGGGATATTGCCACTATTTGGGTCAACTATCCATCCGGTTGGGAGCTGTACGTAGATAATGAAGTTCGACGTTCCTAACCATGTACTTGCTAAGTACTTGCTAACTTTCGGTTTGTGTAAAGATCACATTTGATCGTAGACGAGACATTTTTATCGAGTCCCATCGTTGTCCGTTCCAAGAACGAGCTTCAGGAATACGTCCGCATTCGACATAACCAACTCGACGAGCTGATTTCACCATGGGTTCATTGCCCGACCATGTTGTCAACGTAATGACATGTGCAGATGTCTCCGCAAAGATAATATCTGTCCATAGTGTTAGAGCTGTGCCACCTAAACCTTGTCCCCAATGAGCTGGATCGAAAATTATAATGCCGGCTTCCCACCATCCTCCATCAGAAGGATCTTCCTCGTACCGGGTAACAATCCCAATAGGATCCCCACCGCATAAGATAAGACGTCGATTGAGATTGCTGATTTGAGAAACGTGAATGGCATCAAAATCTTCACGAGATAAAGTCTCTTCATCGTTGAAATATGGACCATCCCACTGTTTCCATTCGGCATGGGGGACTGCGTGCATCCAGTGCCATAGAAAGTCGAAGTCCGTACGTTCGATCCGACGTAAGGAAATGTCTGGAGAAGTCATGAGAGTATCCTTTATTAAAATAAGGAAAACTATCAAGTTTTTTCGTGAAATCAGCTAAACAATTTCTTGAGTAAGTGTTACTGGTATGCTGACTGCGGCATCGATGAATAATTGGAGCGGATGACGAGAATCGAACTCGCGTAATCAGTTTGGAAGACTGAGGCTCTACCATTGAGCTACATCCGCATTTGTTCGACGTTAACGTCGAACAACAGGTAATACTATAGCGGTAATGAGTCCGCTTGTCTCCTCGAGGGCACTAAATCGGATCGACGTAGTGTCGAGCGACGCGAGGGGTGAGCAAGCAAGTCACCTCGTAGGTGATAGTTCCCATACGTTCTGCTAACTCATCACAAGTAATTTCTGCTGCACCATCAGAACCGATTAGAGTGACAGCGTCGCCGACTTTAACCTCAGAATCAGCCCCAAGATCAACCATTGATTGATCCATACAAACTCGCCCAACTATGGGATATGACTTTCCGTTGATGAGGACCCGTCCACAATTGGAATTAAGGCGAGAAAACCCATCTGCATAACCGGCAGGAATAGTAGCGATGAAAGTATCGCACGGAGCTTCCCACGTTCGCCCGTAACCTACGGTCTCCCCAGCTTTTATTGGTTTTACGAAAGTGACAGCTGTTTTAAGTTCAATACCCGGATGAAGATCGATGCTATGAGGAGTCGTTGCATCAGGATAATAACCATAAATCATGATGCCTGGACGAACCATAACTGAAGATTCCTGTCGCGTAGTTAACAGCGCAGCAGGCTGTCCTAAGACGCCGCCAGAATTAGCGCAGTGAACAAGTTCTAACTGACGTCCAATCTCAGTTTCGATAGCGGAGACTTCAACAATAAAACGCTGCAACTGGACTGTGGTGAAATCATCATGTGCTGGGGCGTCCGAAACCGGAAGATGAGTGAAAGCTCCACCTAATGTGAGGAAAGATGAATCCTCAATAAAACGAGCCAATGCAACAACTTCCTCCGGTGCTGCCCCGATTCGGCGCATTCCCGTATCAAGTTTCATATGAACACATGCTGAAATTTTCAGCTGTTCGCATGCTTGCTGCACTAATTTGGCGCTCTCTAGCGATACGACTGTCAACGCCATATCAGCACGTATTGCTGCAGTTACTTCGTCGAAAGCGATGCAATGACTCAATTTAAGAATCGGTAATTTAATGCCAGCATCACGTAACTCAATACCTTCGGGGACAGTCGCTACCCCTAGCCAATCAGCAGACTTAGTGCGCTCAACCATACGAGAAACCGCTACTGCGCCATGACCATAAGCATTAGCTTTTACCGCAATAAGAATTTTGCGATCAGCTCCGATATGGGCGCGAATATTGTCAAGATTCTGTTTGATGTTATCCAGTCGAACCACGGCATGAGTTGCATACAACATCGCTACATTGCCACTTTCTGTACGTAGGGGCTTGTCGCTAATGCCAGCGTAGCGCCATATCCAGGCCAGAACGAGATTTCATCGCCAGGTTTAACTACGCCAGCTGCTTCCTCAACATCAATAATGAGATGGTCAGAAGAAGCCCCCAATACGATCATGCCAGGATCTTCTGGTTCCAACCCGTCAGGAACAACGTCTTGACGCCCTAACGCGACAATCGCGCGACGTCGAATCCCGCGATCTACGTAGGTGACGTCCTCTCCAAAAGCATTCTGCCCAGCATCACCTAACGGAACTGACGGTTTGCTCTGAACTTCAATAACCTCAGCAACCAGCCGCACTCCGTCTTGACGAGTTCCTGGCCACGGATCACGATTGAAAACATTACGCCCTAAAACAATCGACTCACCCATCCGGAAATGATTCACTGCGCTGGGGATGGTGCCTTGGGCAAGCATTGGAAGCGAAGATGAATTTCCGCCCGAAGCAATCTCAAGATCCAACCCAGAGGCCTGACGTGCCTGCTCTAGCAACTTGACTAGCCGACCCATATTTTCTGGCGAAGGGATAACACCCCCATAGCAAGCTAGATTGCAGCCGATTCCTCGAACCTGCAACCCCTCAAGATTGGAAGCAGCAACCACAGTATCGATGAGTTGCTCATCCCAAACTCCCTCGCGTAGATCTCCCAGATCTACCATGACAACAACGCCGTAGTCCTTCTTCTGGCGACGAGCCTCAGCAGCAAGAAGCTGCATCGTCGAAATTTCACTGGTAAGCGCCAGATCGGAATAAGCCACAGTGTCTGCAATACGTGATGGTTCTGGTAGTCGTAGTAGCAACAACTCAATGTCGAGATTACGCTCATGAACCTGATGCAGATTGTCGATGCGAGAGTCAGCGTAAAACGAAGCACCGCCTGCAACCATTGCGTCCACAACAGCTGGATGTGCACAAAGAACCTTGCCAACGCCTGCCAAAGTCCCACCATGGCTACCAATAAGGGAATTGATTACGCGAGCATTTTCTTCAATGCGGGCACCGTAGATCTCAAGGTGAGGGAGTGTCATGGCGTCATTTTATGCAGTGCCCGGTGGCGGATACATTCTGGGGTTATCGGTTGTGTACTGTGTGAGGTGTCGTAGCTGATTTCTGTGGCGATAATAAAAACTGCATATGTGTTTTGTGGGGGGACTCCTTGAGAGTTGAGAAGGTAAAACCTGACCCTTTGAACCTGTTGGTTAAGACCATCGTAGGGAAGCAAAAGTATTGTCTAGCTATGTATCTAGACTTTCCAAAGAGGACATCAATTCTTTCTTTAGCGCTTTCTAGTAACGGTGGAAGGCGCATTTTTGTACGCATGAAAGGAAGAATGCAAAATGTCTTTTGCGCGAAGTCTCAAAAGTAAGGCAGAAACTATCTGGGAAGAAGGGTATCGGCATCCCTTCGTCCAAGAGATAGGTCAAGGAACTCTTGATAAAGAAAAATTCAAGTTTTATCTCTTGCAAGATTATCTATATCTGCTGCAATACACGAAAGTTTTTGCTCTTGCAGTAGCTAGATCTGATGGTGAAGCTACGATGCTGCAACTCACAGCTATGCAGCAGGGGATGCTTGACGAACTCAGTGTGCATCGGCACTATATGGCGGGATTTGGTATCGCTCCAGAAGAGGTGACTGCGGTTAAGGCATCACTTTTTAATCGTACCTACACCTCAAATATGATTGCTACTGCACAAACTGGGGACTTAGCAGAAACTTTTGCAGCAGTACTGCCTTGTCCTTGGACTTACTATGACTATGCAAAACGCCTCAAAGAGGAATACTCAAGTAATCTTGAAAATAATTTTTATCGTACTTGGATAGAAACTTATGCTGATGCAGATTTTGAAGGAACTTTCGCATGGTTTTATGACGCTCTAGACGCATTAGTGGAAACAAAAACTGAATCCCAGCGAAAACGAGTTGAAGATGCTTTCATCTCAAGTGTTGAGTTTGAGTATCTTTTTTGGGATATGGCTTACAAGAAAGAGATGTCCCATAGGTTGTAAAGCAACTAGATCTGCCTCAGATTGCCAAGGATGGGCTCAAAGCGCCGAAAAATTACGTTTTTCTTGATCCTTGGCAATCTGAGGCAGAAAAAATCAAGATACTCTGTGATGAGCAGGCGGCAGAATGTCGTTATCCTTGCACTGAGATGATGTAAACATGAATGTTGAACAGTGGGAGAAGCGGACAGATATTCCACTCATGCTCCTTGCTCTGGCGTTTCTTTGCGCTTACGCCTGGCCGATTGTGACTACAGACTTAGATGCTCGCACTATGCAGAGATTAGATATTGTCTCGTGGGCAATTTGGGCAGCATTTGTTGTCGATCTCTTTATAAGGGTTTGTCTTTCTCAGGATCGTATTACTTACGTAGTAAAGCATTGGTATGATTTTGCACTTGTCATATTGCCAATGCTTCGCTCATTGCGACTCTTGCGGTTATTGACACTTGTGAGAATCCTAGACAGATCAGTTTCCACTTCGCTTGCTGGGAAAATGACTGTTTATGTTGTAGGGGCGGCGAGTGCAGCTATGGGACTTGGAGCTTTAGCGGTTCTTGATGCTGAAAGAAATGCGCCCGGAGCAAATATTACAAGTTTTGGTGATGCTCTTTGGTGGGCAGCTACCACGGTAACTACTGTCGGATATGGTGATCGTTTTCCAGTGACGCTAGAAGGAAGAATTGTCGCTTTTGTGCTGATGGTTGTGGGTATTGGAGTGGTAGGTACAGTGACTGCTTCTATTGCTTCTTGGTTTCTGGAGCGAGTGAGGTTAGATCAAAATAGCTAATGGACTCCTGGATTTTTACTTCAGATTGCCAAGGATGGCTCAAAGACTCGAAAAATTGCGTTTTTTCTGATCCTTGGCAATCTGAGGCAGAAAAAATCTAAATAAAATCCCCTCCAGAAAAATCTGAAGGGGATTTGGTCGGGGCGACAGGACTCGAACCTGCGGTCTCCTGCTCCCAAAGCAGGCGCGCTAGCCACTACGCTACGCCCCGGTTGTGTTACACACTCTACATCAAGTGTGGCACGGGAGATAACTATACACGGTTGAGGGGGATTCGTCGCCACCGAGTCATTCCGATAGGATTGCTAAGCAAATGTCGTGTGCAATGTGTTTAAACATTGCCATGCCCCACCATCGCTAGGAGACATCCGTGTCGAGCACCGTCGAAGAGCTGACGAATACCCGGGTCAAGCTCACTATTGAGATTCCTTTTGCTGATCTCAAGCCCTCTTTGGATAAGGCGTACCGTCAGATCGCCCAGCAGGTCAATATCCCCGGCTTCCGTAAGGGTAAGGTTCCGGCGGCCGTTATCGACCAGCGGTTCGGTCGTGGCATGGTCCTTCAAGAGGCAATCAACGAAATGTTGCCACAGGCTTTAGGTAAAGCTATTGAGGAGCACAAGATTGTTCCTCTCGGTGAACCAGAAGTCGAAATCACCACTCTCGAAGATGGAAAAAACGTAGAGTTCACTGCTGAGATTGACCGTCGTCCAGAGTTCACCATTGGTGATCCGGCGAAGGTTGAGGTCACAGTTGATCCTGCTAAGTCCACCGATGAAGATGTTAACGAACGTATCGATACGCTTCGTCAGCGTTTTGCTACCTACACCGAGGTTGATCGTAAGGTTGCCGAGGGCGACGTTGTTACGGTTGATCTTGCTGGATCGCGCGACGGAGAAGCTCTGGAAGAAGCCACTGCTGAAGGAGTCCAGTTCAAGGTCGGTAATAAGGCGATGCTTGAAGGTCTCGATGAGGCTGTTGCTGGTTTGAAGGTTGGGGAGTCTGCTGACTTCACTTCCACCCTCATCGGTGGTCCGCTCAAGGGTCAGGAAGCCGATATCAAGGTGACTGTTCAGAAGATTACCGAGCAGAAGCTTCCAGAACTAGATGATGATTTTGCTCAGCTAGTTTCTGAGTTTGATACGGTCGAAGAAATGCGTGAGGATCTGACTAAGGCTGTTGCGCAGATGGCTGTTTACGAGCAGGCTTCCGACGCGCGCGACAAGGTTCTTGAAGAGCTTGTCGCTGCTACCGATCTTGATCTGCCAGAGCGTTTAGTTGAGGCTGAAACTGCTAATCGTAAGGCTTCGATTGAGCAGCAGCTGGCTCAAGCTGGTATGACGATGCAGGAATACCTCGATGAGGTTGAAGAGGGTCGCCCTGCTGATGAGTTCTGGGTTGAGGTTGAAGAGCGTACCGTTACTGCGCTGAAGGCTCAGCTCATTCTTGATAAGTGGGCAGAGGAGAAGGAGATCGGTCTCGAGCAGACTGATCTGACGGAGTATCTCATGCGCCGTGCACAGCAGAATGGTTCTTCTCCTGAGCAGGAGATCCAGCACATGATGGAGCACAACCACATGCAAGAGTGGATGGGTGAGATCCGTCGTAACAAGGCTCTAAACGAGATTGTTGGTCTGGCAAAGGTTGTCGATACCGATGGCAAGGCTGTCGATCTGTCGATCCTAGCTCCTAAGAAGGCTGAGGAAGCTGACGCTGACGAGGCTGCTACTGAAGAGAAGTAATCTGAATTATTCCTAGTGGTGGCGGCTATTTCTTAATTGGAATAGCCGCCACCATTATTTCCTTGCTCCGCCATCAGCGAACATAGGTCGGTTGTACGTGAAAACTGTCGGGGGTAGCGGGTAAGTTCAATTATGTGAATATGAATCCAATGGCGCTTGCCGGGGCTAATGCGGCCGGCATGACCGATAACGTCTATCAGGCCCTGTTGGCTAACCGCATTATTTTCCTTGGTGACGAGGTGCGTGACCAGAACGCCAATGCTATCTGCGCGCAGCTGTTACTTCTCAATGCTGAAGATCCACACAAGGATATTTACCTCTACATCAACTCGCCGGGCGGTTCTGTGACTGCCGGTATGGCAATTTTTGACACGATGCAGTGGATTTCTAATGACGTAGCCACTGTGGCTATGGGGCTAGCCGCCTCTATGGGGCAGTTCCTACTGTCAGCTGGTACGCCGGGGAAGCGTTATGCGCTGCCACATGCGCGAATCATGATGCACCAACCGTCAGGCGGCATTGGTGGCACTGCTAGCGATATTAAAATCCTTGCAGAACAGCTTCTGGCTACTAAGCGTGAAATGAGTGAACTTATTGCTCAGCACACCGGTAAATCTGTGGAGCAGATTATTGCTGATGCTGATCGTGATCGCTGGTTCACCGCCCATCAGGCACTCGAATATGGATTTATTGACCATGTTTACGAGCGCGCTGACATGATCAAGCACGACTCCCCGAATCAGTGAGGCATCCTGTGATCAACACTAATCCCCGTGTTCCGTTGTTCCCCGAGTCAACTGCGCCAGCAGGGGCATCTATGGACTATTACATTCCGCAGTGGGAAGAGCGTACGTCTTATGGCGTTCGTCGTGTAGACCCTTATACCAAGCTTTTCGAAGATCGTATTATTTTCTTGGGTACTCCGGTTACTGACGATATTGCCAATGCAGTGATGGCGCAGTTACTTTGCTTGCAGTCTATGGATCCTGAACGTCCTATTTCGATGTACATCAACTCTCCTGGTGGTTCTTTTACTGCCATGAGTGCTATTTATGACACGATGCGCTACATCAAGCCAGATATTCAGACAGTTTGTTTGGGTATGGCTGCTTCGGCGGCTGCAGTATTGCTTGCTGCTGGTACGAAGGGTAAGCGAATGGCATTACCTAATTCGACGGTGCTAATTCATCAGCCTTCGATGGGACAGTCTTCTTTCGGACAGAGTTCTGATATTGAGATTCAGGCGCAGGAGATTTTGCGTATTCGGTCTTTGATGGAAGAAATGATTGCTGATGCTACAGGTCAGTCGCAGGAGAAAATTAGTCGCGATGTTGAGCGCGATAAGTATCTTACGGCTGCGCAAGCTAAGGAATACGGCATTATTGACGATATTTTGACCAGCCTCAAGGATCTTGGCTGATCCGGGCTTCGGAGAAGTTAAGCCAGATAGCTAGAGGAGAATGACGTGGCTAGAATCGGTGAAAGCGGTGACTTGTTGAAGTGCTCTTTCTGTGGAAAATCACAGAAACAGGTCAAAAAGTTGATCGCTGGTCCAGGTGTCTACATTTGTGACGAGTGCATAGATTTATGTAACGAAATCATCGAAGAAGAATTTTCTGAAGGTATTGATAGCGCCTTACTAGAAGAGCTTCCTAAGCCACGAGAAATCTGTGCTTTTCTTGACGAATATGTGATTGGTCAGACAACTGCAAAGAAGACATTAGCGGTTGCTGTGTATAACCACTACAAGCGTTTGCAATCGCAGTCTGTTGATCCACCTCGTAGGGCTGCTGATGAGGAGAATGTGGAGTTAGGGAAATCTAACATTCTCCTCATAGGTCCTACCGGTTGTGGGAAAACATATTTAGCGCAAACTTTAGCTAAAATGCTGAATGTTCCGTTTGCTATGGCTGATGCGACGGCTTTGACTGAAGCTGGTTACGTTGGTGAAGATGTTGAAAATATCTTATTGAAGCTAATCCAAGCTGCTGATTTTGATATCAAGCGGGCTGAGACGGGCATCATCTATATTGACGAGATCGACAAGGTTGCTCGCAAGAGTGAAAACCCGTCGATTACCCGCGATGTTTCTGGTGAAGGAGTCCAGCAGGCGCTGTTGAAGATCCTAGAAGGAACTCAGGCAGCGGTACCGCCGCAAGGCGGGCGTAAACATCCTCATCAAGATTTCCTCCAGATCGATACTACGAATATCTTGTTTATCGTAGGTGGAGCTTTTGCTGGGTTAGAGCACATTATTGATCAGCGTGTGGGTAAGCGCCCACTAGGTTTTAATAATGATGAGGTTGCCCGTAAAGAAAAGAAAAAGGACCCATTTGCAGCGGTAACTCCAGAAGATCTGCATAAGTTCGGTTTAATACCGGAGTTTATCGGTCGATTGCCAATGATTTCTACTGTGGAGCCCCTCGATAGGGAGGCGCTAGTTAGGATCTTGACTGAGCCTCGCAACGCGTTAACTAAACAGTTCTGCAAGCTTTTTGAGCTAGATGGAGTCGGCTTAGATTTCACTCCGGAAGCTATTGAAGCTATTGCTGATCTTGCTTTAGAACGGGGCACTGGTGCGCGTGGTTTGCGGGCAATTGTAGAAGAAGCCTTGATGGAAACTATGTTTGATGTTCCTAGCAAGGAAGATATTGCTCACGTTATCGTCGATGATGCTGCGATTCGTAAAGAAGCTGAGCCGAAATTGCTGCCTCGGGCAGCTTTAGCTCCTAAAAGTCGATTAGATAAACGTGGCGAGAAATCTGCATAAATATCTATAAATATTATTTCTGGTGGGGTCTTGGTAAGGAAAATTACTGAGACCCCACCATAGTTACTTTGATCAGGAATCTAAGGTGCTAGAGAGGGTAGACCCACCACCATTTTGGAGTCGTTTCACACAAATACGTGAAGTAATTTGCTGCTTTAATTCAGCGACGTGGCTGATAATTCCAACTGCTCTACCACCACTATGGAGTTTCCCTAGTTGCTGCATAACCAGATCTAATGTTTCTGGATCGAGCGTGCCAAAACCTTCATCGATAAAGAGAGTTTTTAATTCGATGCCACCAGCTTCTGAGGTAACAGCTTCAGCTAACCCAAGAGCCAACGCTAAAGATGCAAGGAAAGTTTCGCCGCCAGATAGCGTACTAGGGGAGCGCTGCTGATCCCCAGAAGCATGATCTACGACAGCTAGCCCTAATCCAGCTCGCTTAGTTCGTCCTTGACGATCTCCGCTACGTATAAACTCATAACGACCGCTAGTCATTGAGATTAGCCGAGAATTAGCTCGGTCAACAATTTCTTCAAAGCGCTGTAACAACACATACGTAGCTAGCGTTAGATTATGCGGATTATTCCCTTGGGCTAGCTCAGACATATCAACATAAGGTTTTGATGTTTGCGCTAGTTTGGCTAACTCTTCGTCGGCAGCTAACCATGTTTTATGTGCCTGGGTGAGCGTTGCTAGTCGAGTAGCAGCTCTAGCATGTTCTTCAATTGCTTGGTCACGTATCTCTTGAGCTTTAGTAGCATTATCTAATGCAGTTTCGACATCACAGGTATCTGTAATTAGCTGAGCGATACGAGGTGCGCTCAAGCGACTTTTGACATCGCGGAGAGCATTATCGTGCTCTGAGATATTTAGTTCTAGCTGAGCTATAGCTGCAGTATCGCGAAGAGCTTCGCGTGCTGCTGTGTTTGTTGAGAAACCAGATTCGATTAGCGCTTTGTTAAGAGAATCATCAGCACGAGCTAACTCATTTTTGCAACTATCGATAGCTGATACAGCATTGAGAAGTTGGGTGCCATAAGTGATGGCACATTTTAGTTCTGTCACATAAGCAGCAACACTAGTACCATCGATAGCTGCAGCAGCTACTTTAAGACGATCTTGTTGCAGCTTCTCCTGCAATTGCTCAATAGCGGTACTCTCAGCAACAAACTGTTCTCGACGTAGAGCTAGCTTCTTATCGGCTTTTACCGCGTCTTCGCGAGCTTTTTTGAGATCTGCAGTAAGTTGACTAACTTTTTTAGTAGCAGATTCTGCTGCAGTAACGCGTTTTTTACTAGCAGTTATGCGCTGCTGAGCAATGTCAATAGTTTCTGATCCTAGAGCTGCAGTAACTATTTCAACATGGTTCATGCTTTCTTTATATTGCGTAGCGGCTGTTGCCAACGCAATATCGGCGGCACTTATTTCTTCTCGGAGAGACTGTACCTGTTCTTGAGTTACTTCCTCATCAGCTACTAAAACTGCTGGTAGCGGATGCTCGATGCCACCGCATACTGGACATGCTTTTCCAGATACTAGTTCGGAAGCTAACCGACCAGCAGTGCTGTCAACCCATTTTTTGTGTGCACGATCGTGGGCTAAATTTGCCTTCTTAGCAGTTGCTGTTGCGGCGGTAACAGCTAATTTTAGCTGTTCAGATTTTTCTCTTAGCTTTGCTAATTCTAGATGCTTAACATGACGTTCTCGATCTTGTTGAGCTGCCCATTTTGCTTCTGCAAGATCTGCTGCTGCTTCCTGAGCTTTACTAAGAGCAGCATCAGTTTTTTTGATAAAGGTATCTTGATCTTGCTGTGCAGCCGTTGCCGCAGCAAGATCTGCTGCTGCTTTGCTGTGATGTTTTTGACGTTTTTCGAGATCAACTTGGCGAGGAGCTAGTTCTTTTTCTAAAACTGCTAGTTCCTGAAGTTTTCCTTGCTCTACATTCCACTCAGCGATAGCTTCTTGAAGTGATGAAAGTTTTAGGTCAGGAACTGCTTGCGCCCACGGAGCAAGCACCGTAATTGTTGTTGCTTTTTCTTTAGCTACCGCTAATTCGGTACGAGCATTTTCGTTACGTTCGCTAGCTCCTGTAAGAATCTCAAAAGCAGTACGTGTTGATGCAGCTCGTCGCGCTAAATCAAGTTCGTTACGAAGTAAATCCACAGCAGCAGAGCCAGCAGCTAAGCGAATATTCTCTTGTTTTAGTTCACTACGCTCTTGTAAGCGCTTCTGCAGATCTACTTCTTCTGCTAGTTTCGCGTCAGTTAACTTAGCTTTTTCGATAGCATTAAGTCGTAGTTCATCGAGATTTTTTACATCGTCGCTGATGATTGAAAGACGTTGATCAGCACATTCGTGATCAAGATTTTCGGGGATTTGGTTAGGTTCCCATGCCTCATTTGCGAAAGTTTGTTTAGTAGCAGTTATATTGCTCTGCGCTTGGTTCACCTCATCGTGATACTGCTTAGCTTGAGTGCGTAACTCATTTTGGACATCTTCATAGAAGTGGGTACCAAAAATATCTTGTAAAACATTGCGACGATCGTCGGGATTTGCTTTCAAGAAAGCAGCAAATTGACCTTGCGGAAGAATAATTGTTTGCGTGAATTGCTCTTTAGTTAAACCTACAGCGCGCTGTACCTCGATAGCAGCTTCTTTGATGTTGCTGCTAACTAACTCAGGTTCTGCGCCAGGAGCAGCAATCTTATAGAGCCGACAGGTAGAATTTTCTTCTTTTACTCCAGTCCCTTTCTGTTTAGGGCGGGTGTGACTAGGAGTACGGTAAACCTGCCAGATACCATTCCCAGTTTCAAATGTTAGCTGAACAAAAGGCGTAGCTGAGAGATTACGGTGAGTGGATACTAGACGATCTTTTGATGAACTAACTCCACCAGCGACATCACCGTATAGAGCAAAAACGATGGCGTCGATGATGGTAGTTTTACCAGCCCCAGTAGGACCTTCTAAGAGGAATAATCCGCCAGCCCCCAAAGCTTCTAAATCGATGCGATGTTTACCGGGGAATGGTCCAATAGCTTCAAATTCTAGGCAGAGCAGTCTCATTTGGAAGTGTCCTTTCTAGCGGCAGTGATCGCAGCAGCCAGCACTTGTTTCTCGACGGTACTCGGATCTCTACCAGCGACATCTAAAACAAATGATTCAGCTACTACTTGCGGACTGACAGCTTCACGTCCTGGCCCTAACGGTGCGCTGCGAGGAGCAGTATTTTCGTAAACGATATGAAGCGCATACGGGAATATCTCTTTGATCGTGCTGTAGAAGCTGTCAGGGAACGAATCTTGTTTTACTGTGACCCGTACCCAATCTTCGCGTTGGCTTTCGTAACGAGGAGACAATATTTCCTCTAACGTGCCGCTTAGCGAGGACAACCTGCGTGGAACCGGCGTAGGGATACAGCTAGTTGTTATATTTCCGTCTTGGTCACAATCAACAATAGTTACCGATTTAGTATGTTTTTCTTCCGAAAAACTGAAAGCTAAAGGAGACCCTGAGTAACGTAGAATCGCTCGTCCACCACTAGATAATGTTTGCTGACCGTGCAGATGCCCTAACGCTACATAATCAATATCATCGGCAAAAATGCCAGCTGGTACAGATTGGACACCGCCGACAGAAATATCGCGTTCAGATTCTGAAGGTTGTCCACCGACGACAAAAGCATGAGCCATGACAATGCCAATAAGTTTTGGGGAGCTGGCTCTGCGATTAGATAGATCAGAACGAACAGCACGCATAGCTGCTGCTATTGTTGCCTCATGAGAACGAGCTACTACAAGATTTCCAGCAGTATCAGGCTCTCCCCAAGGATGTAGAGCTTCTTTAGCAGCATCAGGATCAAGATAAGGAAAACCGTAGATAGCAGCACATGTATCATCAGATCCAGTGATGAGTACGGGGTTAGCTAGCTCATCGATACGTGACAGGATATGAAGACGATCAGTATAGAAAGCCGATCCAAAACCTAGCCGAATAGCAGAATCATGGTTCCCAGGAGTCATGACTACTGGACATAGGGCAGTGATGCGTAGCAGAGCATCTTCTAGTAAGGAAACAGCATCAAGAGGTGGCAAAGCCCGATCGTAGACATCACCGCTGACGATTACTGCATCGATTTTCTCTTCCCGCACAGTGGTGATAAGAAAATCAAAAAATGTTGCATGTGCATCAGAAAGATCCACCCCGTGCAGAGTACGACCAAGATGCCAGTCAGACGTATGCAAAATCCTCATATAACTACCGTAGAGGGTACCTCTGACAATTTTTCCAAATAAGCGTTGCCGCACGATTAAAAGTCTCTAAAGCAAAGCTGCTCGCAGTTATAAACTACGAGCAGCTTCTAGAGAAGTTAGTTACCTAGCAGATGGGCCGCTACGTTCAATCGGATCAAGGGTTACATCGAGGCTGGGTGGTGCTGAGGGGGTAGCACGTTCCTTGGGATCAACACGGATAAGACTAGTATCTTGGCTAGTTGGTATTGTGGGAGAAACAGTTGCGTTAGGTGACACGCTTTTAGACGGAGATGCTGTTGGCGTTACCACGGTAGATGGGGTAGAAACTTGCGACGGGGTGGGCGTCGAGGTGCTGTTAGTGGCGCAGGCAGACAGCCCAAAAAGCAGCACCGCAACAAACGGAAGACTTCGACGAATCATTACTCCACGGTACCTGCTTACCAATAGCTACTGGTAATTTACATTTTCAAAAAGCAGCTGTTCCTTGATGGAATCGCAATTGCCATCCGCGAGAAGTACGTAGCCAAAGGGAGCTACGATTGGCTACTCCTGACGAAGTATGGCCTTTCCAAGTATGCAAGATGGTATCTGCGTCTAGCTTCTGGCAACTTAGAGTTTCCACTTCTGGAATCTCTATCAGTGGACCTATTTTGTCGAGCATCGCTGCTCTGGTCCAGACTCTTCCAGACATTCCAAATTCAACAAAATCAGGATGTAATAATTCGGCGGCAGCATGTCGATCTTGCCGGATCCGATCTGCTAATAATTCCCGTTCATGAAGCACGACTTGTTCAATATCGCTCAAAGCCGGAGCAGCAAAAAGATCTGGCTCTGGTTCGGTTCCAGTCGTAGGGGAAAAATCAGTACGAGCAGCTATTGGTACTCGACCAAAACCGGGGCCAGTCGCTAATGGAGTACCATCGCGAAAAGCAGTTGCTGCGGCGCGTGCTCGCTGATCAGCAGCCTCATTCAGATCATGTCCAGCATGCCCTTTAACCCATTCAAAAGTGATGTCGCGTCCAGCTAATTCGCGATCTAGCTCTTGGATAAGCTCTAGGTTAAGAATCGGCTTACCGTCAGCTTTTTTCCAACCTCGACGTTTCCACCCTAAGAGCCATTTGCTACAGACATTGATGGCATATTGGGAATCACATAACAGCAGTAGTGGTTCGTTAAGGTCTCGGGTTTGACGCAAAATATCTAGCACCGCCATGAGTTCCCCCATGTTGTTGGTGCCATGCTGCCAGCCGCCGGCGGCCCAACATGTCTCATCAATGTACCAAGCCCATCCGGCAGGTCCAGGATTAGATAGTGATGAGCCGTCGGCGGCAGCAGTAATCATGCGTTGGGCTGTTCCGCGATTTGAGCGACAGCTGCCAGATCGCCAGTACCTTCGATCCACACTATGTCACCAGTGATTCGTCCTACCGCCTTCAGATCAGCTTCAGCTAACTTAGCTGCTGCCAAAATAGGAGCAGGAGCAGTGATATCGCAACGGCTCAGTTCAGCTTTCATCGATACCTTAGCAACCGATTTAGCGCCACGGATTCCAATCAAAGCAGCAGATACGGCAGAAAGTACCGTCGTATCTCCAGTAACAGTTATTTCTGCAGTCGTAGGCCATGCGGCATGGTGAACTGAACCAGAACGCCACCAAGACCAAACCTCTTCGGTAACGAAAGGCATAAATGGTGCGAAGAGACGTAGCTGAATATCGAGAGCAGCTGCAAGTGCCGAACGTGCCGACAGGGCAGCTTCTTCACCGCGAGCTCCATGAGCACGTTCTTTTACTAACTCAATGTAGTCATCGCAGAACGTCCAGAAGAACTGTTCAGCTACTTCAAGTGCGCCAGTGTAATCGTACTTATCGAAAGCAGCGGTTGCTGTGGTAATGACGTCATTGAGGCAGACGATCATAGCTTGGTCAGCTGGCTCAGTGATTGTTTTCATTAGCTCAGCAAGAGGAGCTACGGGGGTGACTCCGTCGCCAAATCCTAAAGCGAATTTGCTGGCATTGAGGATCTTCATCGCTAAGCGACGTCCCACCTTCATCTGTGACTCGTCGAAGGGGGAGTCCATACCTGGACGTGCCATAGCAGCACGCCAGCGCACAGCGTCAGCACCAAATTTCTTGAGGATTTCATCAGGCACTACTGCGTTGCCTTTAGATTTGGACATTTTCTTACGGTCTGGATCAACTACGAACCCAGAAATCATTGCGTGCTTCCACGGGATAGTGCCATTTTCGAAATGCGCACGTACTACTCGTGAGAACAACCAGGTACGAATAATTTCGTGAGCATGGGTGTCTAGATCCATTGGGAATGTGAGTTTGAATAGCTCTGGATCACGTTCCCAACCACACACAATCTGAGGGGTCAGTGATGAAGTAGCCCAAGTATCCATGACGTCAGGATCGCCAATAAATCCTCCCGGAACACCGCGCTGATCGGAAGTGTAACCAGCAGGAACATCGTCAGCAGGATCAATTGGCAACTGAGATTCGTCAGGAACAATAGGCGCGTCGTAGCGCGGATTTCCTTCTTCATCTAGCTGATACCAGACTGGGAACGGCACTCCGAAGAAACGCTGCCGCGAAATGAGCCAATCGCCATTGAGACCAGAAACCCAGCTATCGTAGCGATGCTTCATATTCTCAGGAGCCCAAGCGATCTCGCTACCACGTCCTAAGAACGTGTTACGCAGATCTTCGGAGCGGCCACCATTGGTGACGTACCACTGACGTGTTGACACGATCTCAAGAGGCTTATCGCCTTTCTCGAAGAAGTTAGCCATACGCTGAGTGGGTTTAGGCTCACCTTCCATATCGCCAGACTCTTTGAGTTTAGCGACGATAACTTCTCGTGCTGAGAATGTTGTTTTGCCAGCAATTTCTTCCCAACAGCTAGCGTTAGGTAGCCATTGCGGAACATCGCGGGTGATCCGGCCATCGCGGTTGATGATCGTACGAGTAGGAAGCTGAAGTTCTCGCCACCAGATAACGTCAGTCAAATCACCGAAAGTACAGCACATGGCAATACCTGCGCCCTTATCAATTTCAGCTCCAGTATGAGCCAAGACGGGGATCTGGGTGCCGAAAATAGGTGCGGTGACAGTAGTTCCAAAAAGATGCTGGTAGCGCTCGTCGTCAGGATGGGCGATCAAGGCGCATACGGCAGGAAGTAGCTCTGGACGTGTTGTTTCGATCCATACTTTTTCCCCATTGGGTTGAGTAAAACCAACACGATGGTAAGCGCCAGCATATTCGCGAGCTTCAATTTCAGCTTGGGCAACAGCAGTTTGGAAAGTTACATCCCATACGGTGGGAGCTTCAGACAGGTAGGCTTCTCCGCGCGATAGATTCCGCAGGAACGCTAGTTGGGATACCTTGATGGAGTCCTCAGAAATTGTGGTGTAGAGAGTATCCCAATCGCAGGAAAGCCCTACTTCTCGCCACAGATCTTCGAAGGCTTTTTCATCGATACTGGTCAGCTCATGGCATAGCTCGATGAAGTTACGGCGACTGATAGAAATCTGCTTTTTAGGATCAGGCTTTGCCGGAGGCTGGAAGTCAGGATCATAGGGGATCGACGGGTCACAACGTACCCCAAAATAATTTTGTACCCTACGTTCGGTGGGTAGACCATTGTCATCCCAGCCGATGGGGTAGAAAACGTGTTTG
Organism: Propionibacteriaceae bacterium; assembly: GCA_051654905.1. Lineage (GTDB taxonomy): Bacteria > Actinomycetota > Actinomycetes > Propionibacteriales > Propionibacteriaceae > JBOFIQ01. The sequence continues at coordinate 196,697 of JBOFYY010000156.1, read as the reverse complement.
CCGCTCATACGCTGGTAGCGAGCAATGAGGTCGGTGTGGGTGTAACTGAAAATATGTCCTACGTGGAGAGACCCCGACACAGTTGGGGGCGGAGTATCAATGGAATACACCTGCTCACGTGACTCTGGTCGGGTGAAAGCGTAGGTTTTATTCGCTTTCCAGACCGCAGACCACCGATCCTCCAGCCCTTCTAAAACGGGCTTTTCCGGCATGGTCAGTGCGGATGGGGCTGAATGTAATGGCGCGGTCATGAATGGGATTCTACTTTCCCAAGCCATGACCGCGCCACGTGAACGTAAATTATTAAGTTTTAGCCAGCCTTGATCAGGTCAAGTAGACCAGCAGAATTCCAAGTTTTTGTGGCATTGTCGTAAAGGTCAGTAAGTTTTAGCTTCTTACCATTTACGGCATAAAGCGGGGTTCCCCACTTAGTTTCGATGCCTTCAATAGATTTACGTCCAGCAGTATCTACGGCGCGAACAAAACCTTCAGTGTCACGGTTCTTGTAACACTTTTGATAGGCCTCTAGCGCTTTACCAGTCATACCAGCTTTGGCAGGAACATCGGTAGTGAGAGCTTCATCGGTGTAACCAGCTCCTTCTTTTTCCGGTTGGAATGCGTAGATTGCGCTAAAAACCTCGGGATACATGTTTACATCGGAGATGCCTGCGCAAGCTGCTGCTTCAGCGGCACGTGTTGACCATTTATTTCCGGGAAAATTATCTTCGATGAAGGTAAGAGTACGAACTTGGAAATCGATGTCACCATTCTCGGCAAGTTTATTGAACTCTTCGCCTAGCGCCTCTTCAAAAACTTTGCAGAACGGGCACTGATAGTCTGAATAAACCGTGACGATAGGGGCGCCAGCTTTGGCTTTGCCAGGATAGAGCGAGATTGCTTCAGTTCCGACAGCTCCAACAGGCTTACTAGTAACTTCTTTTTTAGCTTGAGCGTTCATGATCGCCCATACCGAAAGAAGGATAACTAATGCTCCCACCAAGATTGAGGAACCAATAATCCATGCTTTGCGTTTTTGTGCTTTCTTGGCTGCAGCAGCACGATCCGCAGCGAGTTTAGCTCTACGAGTATTGCCGCTTTGAGTGGCAGTACTATCTGGGTTTTTACTCATACGGTGAGGTCCTCATCAAAGTTGTTGTCAATTAAGTCTGGGAATAGCTTACGGTCTAACGAAAGCGGACTGTGTGGACGCCATGCCACAAAAGCTCCAGCAATTAGGAGAGCCCCGTCGAGAAAGATATGACGTAGATAGGTCCAGCTGTTGACGCTCTCGTCGATTCCGCCACCGCCAAAACAGCCACAATCAATCCGCATTCCACGCGCCCATACCGAAATAATTCCGATGATGAAAGCCAACATAAGTAGAGCTTCTATCCCAGCAGCTACCCTAGTGAAAAGCCCGAGAATAAGCAGTAGGCCGATAATAATTTCAGTAAGTGGAAGGGCATATCCGACTAAAGGTTCAATCGCATCTGGCAAAATCCGAAAATTACGTACCGCTTGAACCGATCCAGATAACGTCGTTGCTTTTCCAATGCCAGACCAGAGCATCACAATGCCTAAAATCATTCGACAAATAACGACAAGCCATTGGTGCCATGTCCGTTGAGGGAAATCAATGCTGTTCACACCAGCAGAATAGTCCGTAAAGCAAGTAAGCTGTGAGCATCATGACTGACCACGCACAAATTGTTGCTGAGCTAACAGCTCGCTGGCCCGAACATAAACTCGTTCCAACCTTGGGACGTATCCAAGCATTATGCGGTCTTCTAGGGGACCCGCAGCAGGCATATCCCGTGATTCAGGTAGCCGGTACTAATGGCAAAGGCAGCACCTGCATCATGATCGAATCGTTATTGCGAGCCCAAGGTTTGCGAGTAGGGCGTTTCCAAAGCCCTCACCTGCAAGAAATAGGGGAGCGCATCATGATTGACGGCGAACCAATGTCGCCGGAGAACTTTGATGAGATTTACCAACAGGTAAAGCCGTTAGCTGATTTAGTTGATGCGCAAGCTATTGACGGGGTAAACCTTACTTTTTTTGAGTTTATGACTGCTATGGCGTACGCCGCTTTCGCTGATGCTCCTGTTGATATAGCTGTGGTAGAAGTAGGGATGGGTGGATCTTGGGATTCTACGAATGTCGTGGATGCTCAAGTAGCTGTGGTGTGTCCAATCGATTTAGACCATACCCATATTCTTGGTGACACTATCGCTGAAATAACCACTGAAAAAGCAGGCATTATCAAAGCGGGGTCGCACGCAGTTTTTGCTGGACAAGATCCAGTAGCTGCCAAAGTTTTGATGGAACGAGCTATCGAGGTTGGCGCCAAGGTTATCCGAGAAGGCGTGGAGTTCGGACTGCTAGATCGCCAGCTAGCTCTAGGTGGACAAGTTCTTCGGATCATGACATCAGATGGGCCAGTTGGAGATCTACATCTACCGCTACATGGCGCTCATATGGCGCGTAATGCTGCACTGGCGATAGCGGCAGTAGAAACATTCCAAGGTGGGCGTGCGCTTACTCCAGAACTTATTCAGGAAGGTTTTGATCTGGTCAAAGCTCCAGCTCGACTAGAAGTAGTACGTCATGATCCCACAGTTATTCTTGATACCGGGCATAATCCGCATGGGGCTAGAGCAACAGTTGATGCAGTGAGTGAAGCGTTCCATTTCACGCCACTCATTGGGGTTTATTCAGCTATGAAAGATAAAGATTTCCGTCAGGTTTTAGAGATTTATGGCGAAGTCATGGAGCATGTGGTTTGTACTCAAGTCAGTAATTTTGATCGAGCGATGCCTGCCGATGAACTAGCTGAAATTGCTGCCGAGATTTTAGGGCCAGAGCGAGTTACTTGGGCTCGTCGCATGGATGAAGCAGTCGAACGTGCGATGGCGATGGCTGATATTCAAGGTGGTGGCAATGGTGGAGTTCTGATTGCGGGTTCAGTCATTGCTGCTGGCGAGGCTCGTACGTTATTAGTTAAAGATATTCCTGCTAATAACTTCGGAGATGACATTGGCTAATCAGTTCCCAGGAATACCTCCGGTAGCGTCTATGTCAGAATCTGCGCTTCCGGTGCAAGAACGTGAATATCATGAGGGTTATCGTGCCCCTAAATGGCGTTGGTGGCGAGGACTGTTAATTCTGCTGCTAGCAGCAGCTATCTGCTTAGTTGCGATGATCTTGCTGAGTATTATCCAAGTGATGATAGATATGTCGCTAGGTAATCCGTTGCCGACTTCCTTATCGGATATCAAACTAACTCCTACGATGTTTTTAACTAATAACATCACTATTGCGTGTTTTATCCCCGCTTCTTTGATCGCACATCGAGTAGTTAGCGGCCAGCCGTGGGGATATTTATCATCAGTAGTAGGAAAAATTCGTTGGCGTTGGTTGGGTAGCTGTTTAGCTATCTGTGCTCCTATATGGTTACTTTTTACTGGTACCGAGATGCTTTTATCGCAGCAACAGATTGATCTTGCAGTGAATCGGGCTACCTGGGTGCTGTTGGCTGGGATAATTTTGACGACGCCACTCCAAGCCGCAGGTGAGGAATATCTCATTAGAGGTGTTATGCCGCGAGTTATCGGAGCATGGATAAAGCACCGTTATATTGGGATGGTAGCCGGGGCACTAATTAGTGCCACTATCTTCATGGCGTTGCATCTAGCTGCTGATATTTGGCTCAATATCTTTTATTTCAGCTTTGGCTTGATTGCATCGTTGATTGTGTGGCGCACTGGTGGTCTAGAAGCAACCATTGCTATTCATGTAGTTAACAATTTGGTATCAGAGTGGAGCGTTCCATTTACTGATATTTCTGGCATGTTTAATCGCAGCTCAGGGGTTGCTAATTGGACAGTTCTTTTCCCGATATTTACGCTCTTGCTAGCGGCAGTGATTATCGAATATCTAGCTAGACGAATGGGTATCGCTCGTCATACTAAGGCTGTCGTTCCTGAGCCTTATAGCTTCCCGAGGGCCTGAACTGTGCCACATAGTGTGCTGAGGTAAGGAGAATAGCCGGTAAGATAGACGGTCTTATGAGTGAGATCATCACGACCCCTGAGTCGCTATTTGCCCAGCTTGAGCCCTTGCTCGCAAGTATTGGTAAGCCCATTCAGTATGTGGGTGGAGAACACAACTCTGTTCGTAAAGAGTGGGATTCGGTTCAGGTGCGTTGGTGTCTCATGTATCCAGACGCTTATGAGATCGGACAGCCTAACCAGGGCGTCGCCATTCTTTATGAGGTATTGAATGAGCGAGACTGGATTCTTGCTGAGCGTACCTACTCAGTTTGGCCAGATTTAGCTGCCAAACTTCGAGAACATAAGATTCCGCAATTTACGCTGGATTGTCACCGTCCGGTAGCAGCTTTCGATGTCTTGGGTGTGAGCTTTTCTACAGAGCTGGGATATACCAACTTATTGCAGGCGCTGGATTTAGCTGGTATTGCACTGCATGCCGAAGATCGCGGAGAAGATGCTCCGTTAGTTATTGCTGGTGGGCATTGCTCGTTTAATCCAGAACCAATGGCAGATTTTCTTGATGTGGTAATTCTTGGTGATGGCGAAGAAGCTACGTTAACAGTTTCGGAAATTATTCGAGATTGGAAGGCAGCAGGGCGTCCTGATGGTCGTGACGGACTGTTGCTACGACTAGCTCTTACTGGTGATTTCTATGTGCCGCGATTCTACGATGTTGAATATTTGTCAGATGGTCGAATCCAACGAGTAGTTCCGAATCGTTCTGGAGTGCCATTTACTGTACGCAAACATACAGTGATGGATTTGGATCAATGGCCCTATCCCAGTAAGCCGCTAGTGCCCTTGGCTGAGACAGTTCATGAGCGATACTCGGTCGAGATTTTCCGGGGTTGCACTCGCGGTTGCCGCTTCTGTCAGGCGGGCATGATCTCGCGTCCTGTTCGAGAGCGCAATATTGAAACTATTGGCGCGATGGTCGAGCAAGGTCTGAAGAATACGGGGCTGGAAGAAGTTGGTTTATTATCACTTAGCTCTGCTGACCATACTGAGATTTCTGAGGTTGCAAAGCAACTAGCGGATCGTTACGCCGATGAAAAAGTATCACTATCTTTGCCGTCGACCCGAGTTGACGCATTTAATATCGATCTAGCTAATGAACTTTCTCGTAATGGGCGACGCTCAGGTCTTACTTTTGCTCCGGAGGGCGGTAGTGAGCGAATGCGTAAAGTCATCAATAAAATGGTGACTGAAGATGATCTTATCCAAACAGTTGCGACAGCTTTTGGTAATGGTTGGCGAAATGTGAAGTTGTATTTCATGTGTGGCTTACCTACTGAAACTGATGAAGATGTGCTTGCTATTGCTGATTTAGCAAAACGTGTTATCAAAACTGGTCGGGATGTGTCGGGAACCCGCGATATTCGTTGCACAGTATCAATTGGTGGCTTTGTTCCTAAACCACATACGCCATTCCAGTGGGCTGCACAGTGTCCAGCTGATGTGGTTGACTCGCGGTTACATCAACTGCGTGATCTGATTAGAGAAGACCGTAATTACGCGAAAGCTATCGGTTTTAGATACCACGACGGTAAGCCAGGAATTGTGGAAGGTTTACTTTCGCGAGGCGATCGTAGACTAGGCAAAGTTATCGAAGCTGTATGGCGTGAAGGCGGGATTTTCGACGGTTGGTCTGAGCATTTTTCCTATGAACGCTGGATGTCATGTGCAGAAAAAGAGCTTGCTGGAACTGGCGTAGATGTTGATTGGTACACCACTCGGGAACGCGATTATGCCGAGGTCTTGCCGTGGGATCATCTAGATTCAGGGTTGGATCGAGATTGGTTGTGGGACGACTGGCAGGATGCCATAGACGGTGGCGAAGTAGAAGATTGTCGTTGGACGCCATGCTATGACTGTGGCGTTTGCCCAGCTATGGGAACAGATATTCAGGTAGGTCCTACTGGAAAGGTATTACTACCTTTGGCAGTGGCAAGACCAGATTTAGCGTCGGGAACTAGCAGCTCAGCCGAGGGAGAACATACTCATGGCAAGTAAGCGTTCACATCCAGAACAGCAGGCGCCGCCAGCTCAGTGGTTGCGGATTCGGTACACCAAGTCTGGGCCGGCTCGGTTTACGTCGCATCGTGATTTTGGTAGAGCATTTGAGAGAGCACTGCGTCGTGGCGGGGTGCCAATGGCGTATTCGTCTGGATTCAATCCACATCCGAGACTTTCCTACGCGAATGCTTCACCTACGGGTGCTTCAACCGATGCGGAATATCTTGAACTAGGAGTAAGTCAAGTCGTTGATCCAGAAAAATTGCGGGTAGTTTTAGATGAAGCATTACCGCCTGGAATGAATGTGACCAAAGTAGTAGTTTCCACACGTGATTCGTTGGGGGAATTGCTGGCAGCTAGCGAATGGTTAGTGACACTACACGGGGTTGATGACGCCATAACAGCAGCGGCAGTCCAGGAATTTCTTGCAACTACTGAGGTTGAAGTTGAGCGTATGACAAAGTCTGGGCCGAGACGTTTTGATGCCCGAGCAGCTGTTATTGATATGACGGCATTATCGGGTGGGCAACTGCGGCTAGTGGCGTTACAAGGAACACCATTAGTGCGTCCAGATGATGTCATTATGGCAATGAAAATAGTGCATCCAGAGTTTTCTCCGTCTGGACCAGCGTTATTACATCGAGTGGCACAAGGTCCATTGGACGGCAAAGAAATCAAAGATCCGTTAGCGTAGCAGGGGAGTTAAAGCTAAGTACTTTTAGCCGTGTCGAGATGCGTGAGACGCTATGTTATGGAAAGATGATAGGTAGGTCGAGGCTCGGAAAGCCTCAACTCGGCTTGCACCAAGCGTCTCACCGCGACGATTTTCGACCGCGGGGCCGCTGGAGGTGAGCTGAACCACCACCAGCTTTTGTCACTTATGTGGCCGTGATCGCAGCACGCACGTTGCGAAGAGGAGCCTTGATGCTCAACGAAGATATTGCTACATCTATATCCAATGACGATTTGCCGCGTCCACCGGCAGGTCGTCGTTCGGCTCGTCGTCCTGCTGGACCGCCAGTTACGGTAACTGCTACGGCGCCAGAAACTGAATCTGTGAAACCTAAGGTAAAGCCGGAGACCAACGCTGAGCCAAAGAAAGCTCCGACGAGACGTCGTTCGGCTCGTCGTCCTGCTGGAGCACCGACTGCTACTGCACCTGTTGTAGAACCGTCAGTAGTTGTTGAGGTTGCTTCGGTAAGTACTCCAGAAGCATCAGGAAATACTTCAGAAGTAACCGAAGGTAAAAAACCTCAACGAGCACGGCGTGCTACAACGCGTAAAACAGCTGGACCGAAAAAAGTAAAGAATCTCGATGATGCTATTGCTGAGCTAGAGTCTGATATTCAGCCAATAATATCGACGATTGAAACAGTTATGGCGTCTAGTAGTGATGATGAGCCAGCAGCTCGAGCACCACGAAAAACTACTCGTCGGACAACAACACGTCGCCCTCGTCGCGATAATGATGTGGTCTTGGCAGAACCTGAAACAGTAGAGCTGCCGGTAGCTGATAGCGCTGCTGTAGCAGTTGTTGCTGAGACCGTAGAGAAGTCAGAAACTCGTTATAGCGGAACCAAGCGGCAGCCGCGTAAGCGGGTAAATCGCTCTCGACAAGCATCGCAAGATAGTGCTGATACAGCAATTGTGCTGCCGGAGTTACCGCATGCAGAGTCAGTAGTAGAACTTAGTGCCGAAGATGCTGCTGCCGCGCTGGCAGAGCTAACTGCTGCGATTGCAGAACGAACCTCGGGGGCTGTTGTTACTGCAGCTGCTGAGGAATCTGATGAGGTAGATCTTCGTGATGATTCAGATGATGACGCTATGGGCGATCAGCCGCGTCGTCGCCGCCGTCGCCGGGGCGGCCGTCGCCGTCGTCGGGAATTAGAAGATAGCGATACCGATGATGTTGATGCCGATAACGAAGAAGACAGTAACTCAGAAGAACCGTCACAAGTTACTGCCGATGAGGTTGAGGTAGCTAGCGTCGATAGCGAGAGCACAGATTCTGAAGCTGATGGTGACGATACCGAAGCTGGAACACGTCGTCGTCGCCGTCGTCGCCGTCGTCGTGGTGAAGGAGTCGATGGCAGCGATGATGATCCTGATACTGAGATTGTTGTCCGAGTACGAGAGCCTCGCGCGCGTCGTCAGCCGGCGGCTGCTCCAGCTGATGAAGTTGCTGGTATTGAGGGATCAACTCGGTTAGAGGCTAAGCGTCAGCGACGCCGTGAGGGACGTCATACTCGTCGCCGTTCACCGATTCTTTCTGAGGCAGAGTTCTTAGCGCGGCGTGAAAGTGTTGACCGGGTAATGGTCATTCGCCAAAAAGAGGAATATACCCAGATTGGTGTTCTTGAGGACGGAATCCTAGCTGAGCATTATGTGGATCGTGCCACCTCTACAGCTTTGATTGGCAATATCTACCTTGGGCGAGTGCAGAATGTGCTGCCAAGTATGGAAGCAGCCTTCATTGATATTGGTCGCGGGCGTAATGCAGTGCTTTACGCCGGTGAGGTTAATTGGGATGCCTTTGGCGCTGAAGGTCATGACCGGAAGATGGAAAATGTCTTCAAGTCGGGACAATCGGTCTTGGTGCAGGTAACTAAAGATCCGGTAGGGCAAAAAGGTGCGCGTTTAACATCGCATATATCGCTGCCGGGACGGTATCTGGTTTATTCCCCTGGTGGGGAATTATCAGGTATTTCTCGCAAACTTGCAGATACTGAGCGGGAGCGGTTGCGCGATATTCTAGGGCATCTGATTTCTGATGAAGCTAGCGTTATTGTGCGAACTGCCGCCGAAGGTATTTCTGAGGAAGAGCTGGTTCTTGACGTCAACCGTTTGACGGCTCAATGGGAAGCGATTCAAAAGGAATCTAAGATAGCCCCAGCGCCTTCGCTGTTGTATTCAGAGCCAGATGCCACAGTGCGAACTGTGCGTGACTTGTTTACAGAGGATTTCTCCAAGCTGATCATCGATGGTCATGGTGGCGAGAATGATGCTTGGCAGGCTTTGGAAAGCTATGTATCGAATGTTGCGCCGCACTTAATTGATCGGTTGGAGCGTTGGGATCGTAGCAAACAAGGCGATATTTTCACTCACTATCGGCTAGATGAGCAGATCGCTAAAGCTTTGGAACGTAAAGTTTTCTTGCCTTCGGGTGGTTCATTGGTGATTGATCGCACCGAAGCTATGACGGTAATTGACGTTAATACCGGTAAGTTCACAGGTACTGGCGGAAACTTGGAAGCCACGGTTACCTCCAATAACTTGGAGGCTGCTGAGGAAGTAGTACGTCAGCTGCGGTTGCGCGATATTGGCGGCATTATCGTTATTGACTTTATCGATATGGTTTTGCCCAGTAACCGGGAACTTTTGTTGCGTAGACTAGTTGAATGTTTGGGGCGTGATCGTACGCGCCACCAAGTCGCTGAGGTGACTTCTCTAGGTCTTGTACAGATGACCCGCAAAAAGATCGGCACGGGGCTTGCAGAGGCCTTTACGCAGGAATGTGAGACCTGTAAGGGTCGCGGCTACCACCGTCATGAAGAGCCAGTGGAGACGCAGGCTCCTGCCGATGGCGGAGACCGGTTAGAACGTAAAGCAGCACATCGTCGGAGTACGCGTAAGATATCGCGTAAGAAGTCGACGGAGGCTGTTGAAAGTGATAGTGAGTAGTTGATTATTGATCGAGAAGGTAGCTTAAGGGCTGAGGAAAAACAGTCAAATCTGACTCAGTTTGACCTCAGCACCTAAAACACCGTAATCTTGATCCCCGGTGTTCCCCTGTACTTTTGAGTACGTTCTGGGGAATCGTGGGTCCGCCCTTGGACTCCTACCAGTCAGATGTTTTCAGACGGAAGAGGTTGACGTGTACGCGATCGTGCGCAGTGGCGGACGCCAGCACAAGGTTGCTGTGGGCGACATCGTCGAGATCGACAAGGTTTCCGACGAGGTGGGCGCCAGCGTCTCGCTGACCCCGCTGATGCTCGTCGATGGTGATAAAATCACCGCCGACAAGGATAAGCTCGCCAAGGCTTCAGTCACCGCTGAGGTGATGGCTGAGATTAAGGGTCCGAAGATTCGGATCTTCAAATACAAGAACAAGACCGGCTACCGCAAGCGTCAGGGCCATCGCCAGCGCTACACGCAGGTCAAGATCACCGGCATCAAGTGAGGCACTGAGAATGGCACACAAGAAGGGCGCGTCTAGCTCGCGCAATGGTCGTGACTCCAATCCGCAGCACCTCGGCGTGAAGCGTTTTGGTGGTCAGGTTGTTAACGCAGGTGAGATTCTTGTCCGCCAGCGTGGCACCAAGTTCCACCCGGGTAACAACGTTGGTCGCGGTAGCGATGACACGTTGTTCGCCCTTAAGGCTGGCGCTGTGCAGTTTGGCACTCGTCGTGGTCGCAAGGTTGTCAACGTTCTCGTTGAGGCCCAGGCCTGAGCCTGAATAAGTTTTAGCGCGAGGCGGCCCCTACCATGGGGTCGCCTCGCGTATTTTCTAAGAAAATACGATTCGCGGTAACTGCAGGGATACCTGCATCGGAGTGCTCTTAACCGATAGGATAAGAGCGCATCCCTTCTCTTGAGAGGCACTTCATGGCCATTCCTTCTTTTGTTGACCGCGTGACGCTCATGGTGTCTGGTGGTAACGGCGGACATGGTTGTGCTTCGGTGCACCGGGAAAAGTTCAAACCGCTAGGTGGTCCCGATGGCGGCAATGGCGGTCAGGGTGGCTCAGTTATTTTGCGAGTCGATTCGTCGTTAACAACATTGGTTGAGTACCACAGAGGATCGCAAAAGAAGGCTACTAATGGGCAGCCAGGGCGAGGCGATCATAACAATGGTGCTAAAGGTGCCGATATTGTGCTGCCAGTTCCAGACGGCACTGTTGTTACAGATTTAACCACAGGCGAGTTACTGGCAGATTTAACTGGCGAAGGTAGCGAGATTGTAGTTGCTGCTGGTGGCCGGGGTGGTTTAGGTAATGCCGCATTGGCATCGGCAGCTCGTAAAGCTCCAGGTTTTGCGCTCTTGGGTGAAGAAGGCGAGTCACGTCAGATTCAGCTTGAGCTGAAGGTAATGGCTGATATCGGTTTAGTGGGATTCCCCTCAGCTGGTAAAAGCTCATTGATTGCCGCTATTTCTCGGGCTCGTCCCAAAATTGCTGACTATCCATTTACCACGTTGATCCCTAACTTGGGTGTGGTAGTTGCTGGCGAAACTATTTTCACTGTTGCTGACGTGCCTGGATTGATTGAGGGCGCTAGTGAGGGACGTGGCTTAGGTCATGATTTCTTGCGGCATATTGAACGTTGCCAAGCAATTGTGCACGTAGTTGATATGGCTACCTATGAGCCCGGACGCGATCCACTGTCTGATCTTGATGTTATCGAGAATGAGTTGGCATCTCATGGTGGGTTAGAGGATCGTCCTCGGATCGTAGCTTTAAATAAAGTTGACGTTCCAGACGCGCGTGATCTTGCCGATATTGTCTTAGAAAATGTTAAAGGTCGCGGCTGGCCAGTCTTTGTGATTTCAACTAAATCTGGTGAAGGTCTTAACTCGTTAACCTTCACTATGGCTGACATCGTGCAGAAGCGTCGAGCTGCTATGCCGCCGCCAGAGCCAAAACGTATTATCATCGCCCCGAAGCCGGTTCACAGTAAAGAAGATTTCACGATTCGCAAGATGGGCGATGGTGACGGTGGATTCGTTTGGCGAGTTCGGGGAGAGAAGCCGGAGCGTTGGGTACGGCAAACTGACTTCTTGAATGCTGAAGCTGTCGGTTATTTAGCCGATCGTCTCAACCGACTTGGTGTTGAAGATAAGCTCCTCAAGATCGGTGCGGTTAAAGGCGATGCAGTAGCTATTGGCTCTGGTGAAAATCCAGTTATTTTTGACTTTGCGCCACAGGTAGAAACTGGTGCCGAGATTTTGTCGCGTCGTGGTGAAGATGATCGGCTAATTTCAGAACGTCCCGCCGTTATCCGTCGTAGAGAGATCGATGCTGATTACCATGATGCGCGTGGCGAAATGACGCGATCAGAGTTTGGTGAGTACCGACGCGGAGTGCCGATCGATATCGATATCGAAGCTGAGGAAGAAGCACGCCACAATCCAGTTGGGTTGTCTTTTGATGATCTTGATGATTTTGACGAGGAATAAGTGACTGTCATTTTTGTTGTGAGTGCTTTCTGTATTCTGCTAGGTACCCTGATTGGTTTTCCGCAAGCGATACGTCTCATGCGAGAAAAATCTAGTGCAGGATTATCGCAGCAAGCATGGCAGATGTGGTTAGCGGTTTCGGCAGCATGGTTTTTTCATGGCAGCTTAGCTGGCAATATCGCCCAGATCATCCCTAATACTGTCGGGGTAGCGACCTGTTTTGCTATTTTGCGCCTGACTAGACAAGATCGCGGTTTATCGTGGGTTGAGTCTTATTGGCTAGCAGCAGCCTTGACGTTGCTAGCTATGGCGGTGCGTCTAATAGGTGGTCCGGTAGCTTATGGGGCTTTTATGGTGCTACCGCAGGGGATCGCAACGATAGGACAGTTCTTAGAGATGGCGCGCTCTGATGATATCAGCGGAGTTTCGCCAGGCTATTTAGTATTGGCGACGTTGCTACAAGGCTCATGGGTTTTGTATGGACTGTTGCTACCTGATCGAGCTGCAGTAGTGACAAGTTCGGTAGTGGTTATCTTATGCGCTGTGAATTTAGGTTGGTGGCTGGGGCGTAAGGCTGGATTGCTACCGGTTATCTGGCCGACAGATAGCGCCGCAGATAATACTGCCGGCTTGGTTACGACAGCGTGACGGTAGGCTGGTGCGCATGTTTTCATCGGTATCGCTAGGGGCTAGGAATCATAGATGACTGATCTTGGAATCCGGCTTCCCGGCGTGGCGCGTCCTCGACTGGGTGTCATGGGTGGCACTTTCGACCCGATCCATCATGGGCACTTGGTGGCAGCCAGCGAGGTAATGTCGCGATTCAACCTAGACGAGGTTGTTTTCGTTCCTACGGGGCGCTCTTGGCAAAAGGACGTGGATAAGGTTTCCAATCCGGAAGATCGCTACCTGATGACGGTTATTGCAACAGCATCGAATCCTAGATTCTCAGTGAGCCGGGTTGATATTGACCGGGAGGGTGACACTTACACCGTCGATACCTTGAAAGACTTACGGAAGGAACGCGGTGACGTAGATCTGTTCTTTATTACCGGAGCAGATGCGTTAGCGAAAATCTTGACGTGGCGGGGCGTAGATGAATTGTTTACGTTGGCTCATTTTATTGGGGTGAGTCGCCCCGGTGTGCCGTTAGGCGAGAAAGATATTGAGCATCTACCACAAGAAAAAGTGACACTCCTGGAGATCCCAGCGATGGCTATTTCTTCAACAAATTGCCGAGAACGAGTAACTCAGAATTGGCCTATCTGGTATCTGGTTCCCGATGGCATTGTGCAATATATAAATAAGCGCGGCCTCTATACCTATCCTCAGGAGAACTAAATGACTGCTACTGATACTGCCATTGAGCTAGTAAGAGCGGCAGCTGTTGCTGCTGCCGATAAAATTGGCACCGATGTCGTTGCTTACGATATGTCTGACCATCTTGCGATTACAGATGCGTTCTTGATTGTTACTGCAGCCAGCGAGCGTCAGGTTGGCGCTGTGGTTGACGGGATTGAAGAAGAACTGCTGAAGCGGGGGATTCGTCCGCTACGTCGTGAGGGGGATCGCGAGAATCGTTGGGTGCTATTGGATTACTACGAGATGGTTGTCCATGTCATGCATACTGAGGAGCGCGAATACTATTCGCTAGAGCGGTTATGGCGCGATTGTCCCCAGATTGAGCTTCCTGCTGACCTTGAAAAGCGATGAGCGATCGACTCATTCTGTGGCGTCATGGTTTGACCGATTGGAATGCTAGCGGGCGGATGCAAGGCCAACTAGACATTCCTCTCAATGAGGTGGGTAGGGCGCAAGCTGTTGCCGCAGCCCGCCAACTTGTCTCATATGAGCCAGCAGTTATTGTTGCTAGCGATTTAGGGCGAGCACAAGAAACTGCACATACGCTTGCAACTTTGGCTAACTGCGATGTAGTGACAGATCCTCGGCTGCGAGAGATCTATTGCGGCAGTTGGGAAGGTCTCACATTCGATGAGGCGTGCGCGCTCGATCCAGAGTTTAGAGAAGCCTTGTCGCAAGGGCGGGATCATCGTCGTTCAGCTATAGGTGAAACTGCTACCGAAACAGGGGAGCGGGTTGCGGCTGCTCTTACTGAGTTTGCAGATACTTATGCTGGGCAGGGAACAGTAGTGGTAGCTTCACACGGATTAGCGATTCAGATGGCGGCAGCAACACTGCTTGGTTTAGGTTCGGCAGGGGCGCAAATGCTTTCAATCCCAAATAATTGCGCTTGGGCTGAATTGGACTATCGACGCGGATTTTGGCGAATCCAATCTTGGAATAATGCTGTCTCAAAGTTCTGTGAAGATTAAGAGCGTTAGTAGTAGCCAAACAGCTTAAGGTTGATTTGCGTAGCAAAGAAACCTCCGCTAAAGTTTATCCTTGTCGCCAGTAATTATTGGAGATGTTGGGGCTATGGCGCAGTTGGTAGCGCGCTTCCATGGCATGGAAGAGGCCACGGGTTCGAATCCCGTTAGCTCCACAAAAGAAATAGAATCGCCCCGTTTAGCGACGGGGCGATTCTATTTATTGGTTATGTTGGTCTAGGCGCTATTGTAGCTGGGATACTACTCTGGGCTCGAACATCCCCTGTTCTTGACCTCATGGCTGTTATATTCGGGTTATGATTTTAAGGAAACCCGAGCTCTTGCTATCAATATCAGCCTCAATTCGCTGGGTGAAAAAGTGCTGATCAGCGCCCCTCCTATGGATGTAGTAATTTTAGTTCTCCTGATCATTCACATATGCATCTCTGTCGTGGCAGTAAAAGCTGGTAGCGGGCAAAAGTGGTGGATTTTTGTTGTGATGCTATCTAGCTTGGTTCTTATCGCCTGCTCAAGTTGGGGGATGCTTGTGGGAGGAAAACCATTGGTATTACTCGCTGGATACTTCGGAGGGATGGCTATCCTGCCACTAATTAGCACTGCCAAGAAAAGAGCTAGTCGTAAAGAATGAGTCCTGACGTATTTGGCGCCAGTAATTAGATGAAGCCTAATAGGGGTTTTATTTAATGGATTAGGAGAGGTTTTTAGATCGCTCTCGTGCCCTCTCATCAATAGGATGCGGAGGGCTGCAAGAACCCTTAGCGATGGCGAGCTCTTAGTTGTGTTTTCCTGTGTTGTCGGACAGTAAATTCAATGCAACCAAACTTTTAATCGCAAGTCCTGTATTTACCACGAAAATAATCTTCAGTGTCCAAACCAGATGCTGAATCTTCAATCAGGACAGTCCCTTGATTCAATGATAAGGTTCTGTTCCCTAGGTAGCTGGTCTCTCGCTCGTATTCGTGCGTTTTTCTAACTCCACTGCCACAGCGCTGATATGGGTAACCCGTGTAGTCCGGGAGCAAAGTGAAGTGTTGGTTCATACCTAAGACGTATCCTGCCATGAAGCGGTCTCCCAGTCGTCTTGAAGGACGCGTAATCCTTTGAAATGTTCACTGCGATAAGTGCTGGATGCTTTGACCTCGATGCCGATGATACGTCCATCGTTGAGTTCGATGACCAGATCAACTGAACGAAGAACATCAAGATAGGCATCGATGGAGTAGCGGGGATATGGGTTCGAGCCTTTACAAGCTCTCCTGAGTGACTGCTAGAACGCCTAGAATGATTCGGATTCGCGATGTTTGGCTGCCAGAAGGTAGGGTGCTAGCGTCTCTTTGGAGGATGCGGTCGATGCAGCTCTTAGATTGAGAGTGGCGGCTATGCCGGCCAGTGAATCAGTCTGCCCTTTTATCTTGAGCAAGTCAGTAGATCCTGTGGGAAGGAATCTTCCTGCGCGTCGATTTCGATCGATACTTGCTTTGATTGCAAGTAAGAGTTCGGGGTGACGCTGTATCTCGTCGATTGAAGCTGCTGTCCTGTAGTGCTGCACATCGTAGATGTGTCGACTTGCGGCATGTCTAACTATACTGAGTATGTACCGTATGTTACGGTTCTTCTACCCGAACTGATTCTTGGAACGGATGAGCTTTTCACTATGGGAGTGATATGAGTATGGATGCTATTCGTGGTTTTATTCGGATATTGCTGTGTGGACTGCTGTGTACTGCTTGTGCTTCGAGGACTGTCTCGACTGACTCTGATGGGTTGCTGCCCACGCCGACGTCAACCCCGCCAACGGTGGTTAGTCCACTGGATATTCATCGTCCGGTGCTGAGCTATATGCCAACTCAGCAAGAGTACAGTCAGATGCATCAAATACATGGAAAGCTTGTGGCTGAGTGCTTATCTACTCCAGAGCAGAAAATATCTTTTATTGGAGCAGGTAATATATATGATCCTATCCTTAGAGAGAATGCTAATTCTCCTATATGGGGTAACATTAGTACGATATCTGATGCTCGAATTTATGGGTATCATGAGAAAAGTATTGCTGTAGGATACGGTGGGTTTAATCCTATTCCGGTGGTGAATAATCCTGATTGTGACCCAAATGTAAGTAAGCTATTTCCAGATGGCAAGGAATATACATCCTTGTCAGCCATAGAAGGTTTACCTAATGATGGTCCAAGGCGAGCTAGTAACGATAGTCGTACGAAACCAATCGTAGATGAATGGTCCTTATGTATGAAAAATCGTGGATTTAATTTTTCTGGGCCTCTTGACGCTATTGAAAAATATATCTATGATAAATCTCCTAGTTTTGCGGAAATTAACACGGCCGTTGCTGATATGGAATGTAAACAGAAAACTAATTTTGTTGCTCGGATGTTAGCTTGGCAGTTGGTTTATGATGAAGATTATATAAATAAGAACCGTGCTGCTCTGGAAAAGCAGCGTCAGGATATTAAAGATTTTATAGTTAAGTATAGTTAATTTTCTAGGAGGGTTGTTGTGGATAGGGTTCATGGATTTTCTTTGATTGTTGGTTTATTTTTATTAGGTGGATGTTCCTCTTCAGGTTCTGAGGCTTTATTGCCTGCTCCAACTTCGACTCCGGTTGCTGTGCTTTCCTATAAGGATATTAAACGTCCATTAATGAGTTATTTGCCAACGCAACAAGAGGCCGATCAAATATGGCGTATCAAAGGAAAGCTTTTAGCTGAGTGCTATTCGGCTTCGGGATTAAAGAAGACCGCTGTATTCGAAGGAGCAATTCCTGATCCTAGTTACGAAGAAAATGCTATGTCATTAATTTGGGGGCCAGTGTTAGAAATATCTATAGCTAAAAAATTGGGCTATTCGGACAATAGTGGAACTGTAATGATGAGTTTCATTCCAGAAGGAATAATTTCAAGTGGGATACTAAATGAATGTAACTCAAAAATTATGGCAGTAGTTCCAAGGGGTGATGGAAATTATTTGCTAGGAGGTGGTCCAAGGAAAGCTAGTGATGATGTTCGTACTAAAGAAATTATTGAAGAGTGGTCTTCATGTATGAAAAATCGTGGATTTAATTTTTCTTTGCCGAATGAGCCTATTGCTAAATATAAAAGGAAGGCTGAACCTATTCCTGAAGAAATTCCAGTTGCAGTTGCTGATATGGAATGCAAGCAGAAGACTAATTTGGTGGCTCGAATGTTGGCTTGGCAATTGGTTTATGATGAAGATTATATAAATAAGAACCGTGCTGCTTTAGAAAAACGTAAACAAGATGTTAAAGATTTTATAGCTAAGCATGGGTGAGAAATATGAAAAATATTGTTGAACCAAAAATGCAAGATGAGGTAGCAGCATCTAAGCGTTCAGCTAGCACCATAATAAAACGGCAGCGCATACTGCTGGTGGTAACAACTTTGGCGGCGCTACTTGCGGTGGGGGCACTCATTGTGAGTATGAATATAAAATCGCCAGCACAACGTGCTAGCGAACAAGCGCCACCAGAGGCGTCATTAATAACTGAGCAAGTAACAAAAGAACGGATTGTTCGTAGCCTTGTAGTTAGAGGAAAAATAGAAGCTACAGCAGTTGATGTTCGAGCAATATCGGTATCTTCGGCTGAACGCCTAGTTCTTACCGGGTTACCTATCGGTGCTGGGCAAAAAGTTAATCAAGGAGATGTAGTAGCTCAACTTTCTGGCAGACCGATTATGGCATGGCGAAGTACCGTTCCTTTCTATCGAGACATAAAGCCTGGAATGGTTGGAGCTGATATTGATGCACTACGAACTAACCTCGTCGAATTAGGTCTGCTAGCTCAAGCCGTCTCAGGGGAACCATTCGGTCCAGCAACTCAAGAAGCTTTACTCCAGCATTATCGGAATCGTGGCTATAGCGCCCAAACAACTGACGACTTCAACCCGGCGGCAGCCTCAGAACGAAAATCAGCAGAACGCTTTGTCGTAGAAGCACGACGTGCTGTAACCGATGCCACAGATAGCTCAGCGAAAAAACGCGCAGAAGAAGATCTAGCTAGAGCAGTAGCAGAACAAAATGAATTAGCGGCTAATTCAGGAGTTGTTATTCCAATTAGCGAAATTGCGGCAATACCATCACTGCCAGCTAGCGTATCTGCAATCAAGGCGAGTATCGGAACAGATATGGCAGCATCATCAGATCATATTATTTTGTCGATCGCTACTGGTGATCCGATAGTTAAAGCAACCGCCCCACTGGGCGAAAAAGGTTCGTTAGCAGTCGGACAAAATGCCAGCATTACCGATGAAGTATTAGGAACTAACTTTGAGGCGAAAATCGTATCGGTGGAGGCTGGGAAACAAGAAACTTCAACCGATAACGGTATTGGAATGAATCAAGGATCTGGTAATTCCTCTACCGACTTGCAGATAGTTTTAGCGGCAATAACTCCCATCAAAGCAGAAGCTGTTGGAGATGATGTTCGAGTTGCGATCACTCTAAAAAGTTCAGAAGCAGAAGTGCTAGCAGTCCCATTGAATGCAATAGCTACCCGAGATGACAACACTTCTTATGTGACTGTAATCGATGGACAAGGAACGAAAAAAGAAATAACAGTCAAAGTTGGGATCGCAACCGAAAATAAGGTCGAAATTGAAGCATTAGATGGAGTTATCAATGTTTCAGATCGAGTCGTTATCGCATGAGTGCACTTATAGAAGCCACTGAACTAACTCGACATATTGGCGATGTTAAAGCTTTGAGAGGGGTCACTCTTTCAGTAGCTGAAGGGGAGTACCTTGCTGTAACAGGATCTTCTGGTTCAGGTAAATCGACGCTGCTGTCGATCCTTGGATTAATGGATCGACCAACTTCTGGAACCTACCTACTTGATGGTATTGACACCATAGAGCTATCACACCAACAACGTACCCAGCTACGTGCTGAAACTATCGGATTCATTTTTCAAGAGTTTCATCTACTCCCGCAACGAAGCGTTCTCGATAACGTAGCAATGGGGATGTTGTATCTAAACCCTGATCGAGCAGAGCGAGAAAAAGCGGCTTGTAAAGCACTCAAAAGAGTCGGTTTAGCTGATCGTATTTGGGATGACCCAGCAGTTCTATCTGGTGGTGAAAGACAGAGAGTTGCTATTGCTCGCGCTATTGCAGCTCAACGTCGACTGCTGTTATGTGATGAGCCAACTGGAAACTTAGATACCGAAAATTCTCAACGCATTCTAGAAATACTAGATGGGCTTCATGAAGACGGGCTTTCTATACTCATCGTGACCCATGATCCGATTGTTGCTAATCATGCTCACCGTAGAGTCACTATCGAAGATGGCATTCTCAGTCAGGACAGCACATGGGAATAGTAGCGTCAAAAACATCAAAGATTTCCGTCAGAGATTTATGGCAAGAAGCTTGGGCAAGTATCGCAGCTAGAAGCTCTAGAACATTACTAACTATTTTAGGAATGGCATTAGGGGTGGGTACCGTCGTAGCAGTATTGGGATTATCTACTACGGCTTCGGCTCAAATAGATTCAGCATTTAGTCCAATGCTGGCTACCCAAGTTACTTGGCATGACAATACTCCCGCAGACCCTTTTGGGCGTAGATTGGGAATACCTGCCGATATTGATAACAGGATTGAATCAATTAATGGTGTAATATCTGCTGGCCATATCTGGGGTATTTCAGTATCTTCACCAAAAGACTTATATGTTGCAGGATATCCACAAACCCCTCATAACGTTAAGGTGCAGGCGGTTTCTACAGGATATTTAGAGACCGTCACACCTGATATTTCAGGTGTTAGGATGACAGAACTAATCGATAGCTCGCATCTTCGGGTGGCTCTAATTGGATCTTCGGCAGCTAAAGATTTAGGCATAAAAGATATTAAGAAGCAGCCCATTGTCATGATAAAAGGAGTGGGCTATCGCATTATTGGAATATGTGGACAAAGTGAACGAGCACCAACTTTACCATCGAGCATTATTATTCCAACAGCTAGTGCTTTGATTGATTTTGGAAAACCTTCAGAACTGGAATCATTATCGGTTATTGCTACGGTCAAAGCTGGGGCAGCAGATCAAGTAGCTCAAGAAGGAAGCCGTGCTGCTGGAGTAGGTAATTCATCATGGTTTACCGCAGATGCACTGCCTCCACCATTGAAGGCGCAAAATCAAATATCTAACGATCTGCGAGGGCTGCTTTACGCGCTTGCGGGAGTGACACTTGTGATAGCCATTGTCGGGATTGCTAACACTACATTGGTTTCTACGATGGAGCGCCGTGGTGAGATTGGGTTGCGGCAAGCATTGGGTGCTCGCCCTAAGGATATTGTGCTGCAATTGTTGGTCGAATCTGGACTACTTGGTGCGGTAGGTGGGCTTATCGGATCAGCTTTAGGAACTATTGCGGTAGTTATTATTGCGGTATTGCGACGTTGGACTGCCACCGTTGATCCAGCAGTGACGTTAATATCACCATTATTGGGGGTTATCTGCGCAGCGTTAGCTGCGGCATACCCGGCATGGGTGGCGGCGCGCATGGAACCGTTGGCGTCACTGCGTCGCTGATATGGTAAGCACTATGGCAGAATATGATATTCCTCAGACTCCTCCGATATATCATGCTAAAAAATCAGAGGTGAAACTTAATAAGAAGCGTATTTATCGTTTCTTGGATAGTTTCTTTGCTGGATATGGGCTAGTTCTTACATTCTGGTTTGCGGGAATCCTTTTGCTATCAACACTAGAGTTTACTTGGCAGAGCATTATTTTCCTTATCGGGTTTTGGCTAGTTTTAACATATTTTGCGTTGCCGAGAATGCACTATATGTTTACCAGACTCTATCTTCCAGAATATTTTATAGCGCGAACAAAAACAGGTGATGGTTTATTAGGTGATCCAGTGAACCTTGCTCTAATTGGCGAAGAAGAAGATATTCATGCGGCGATGCGTAGAGCTAACTGGGTGCAAGCTGATGAGATAACTTTAGGTTCTGCGTTAGGAATCATACGATCGTCGCTAACTAGAAAATCCTATCCAGCGGCTCCGGTTTCGGACTTATTTCTTTTTGGGCGACGTCACGATTTCGCATACCAACAAGAGGTATTAGGAAATGCTTCCCGCAGACATCATGTGCGTTTTTGGAAAGTCCCCGAAGGCTGGCGACTACCTGGTGGGCAAGCAGTGGAATGGCTAGCTGCTGGTACCTACGATAGATCGGTGGGGTTATCAAGTATGACGATGCAAATTACCCACAAAATTGATGCCGATATTGACGCTGAACGTGACTACATTATTGACACTGTTCGATATCAAGACCCAGATTGTTCAGTGGCGGTTATTCAGAACTTCTCTACTGCTTTTCACGATCGTAACGGTGGCGGAGATGCTGTTATGACTGACGGAAATATGCCAGTGCTAGCTGTCACGAATGCTAAAAGGCGCGCTATCGAAGCTGGGGTCATCGTTACTTATGACCAGACGACTCCGGTTGCTGCTAATAACAACTTTTTGGCGCAAGAGATTCCACCAAAAGCCTTTTCTTTTGTTGCATTATTCCTAGTAGCACAACTAGCCATCGCGGTAGTTAAGCTTATCGTCGATAGAAAACCAATTCTATTAAATGGAGAATTTGTTTCGGAGATTACATTAGCTATTGGAACAATTATTACTTGTCTTGTTTTCTTGTTGCTACTATTTCTTACGGTTCGTAAATACCGGTGGCCAAGGCTCATCTTCTTGGTCGCATCAGCTATCTCGGCGACAGTAGAATTAGCGGCTATCTCGGTAGGGGATAATATTGATTTTGGCACCTATATCGAAGCCGGAATATCGCTACTTTTGGTCTTGGTATTTTCATCCCCGTCCGTGCGAGAATGGGTGTTCACTGTTAAACGTCGTAGTGGACATCTTCCGGTTGGTTTCTAGCCATCTCATATAGGAGTTTTCGTGTCGCAGATCATGCCAGAGCTACATGCAATCGGAATCGATCTTGTAACCAGTTCCAGATCTAGGGGAGCTGTTATTTAACTCCGGTATTGCTGGTATTGAAAATCAAGGCGGCTTCGATACTGTCGGTATGTATGTTGACCCCTCGGGGGCAAAAATTCTGGTACGTGGTAGGTGATTGTGGAATTACTGAGATTGCTGTAGCTATTGCTGCGGACGTTACTCCAGCGCCAGCACCCGGAAATGTTATTGCCGGATACTTCATCATGGCAGTCTCTGATGGGGTTTTTGAAAGTGCTGTTACCCAACAGTAGTACCTAATTTTTGCCTTAGCTGCCCCAGAAAACTAGTTGACGGTAGCACTGTAGCGTTGGCTGTGGTCAAAAGCGGCCCAACCAACTCAAAGAGGAGTTATGGCATGAGCCGTGACAATGCAGTCCTAGCCCGAAACACCGAAAAAGCTCCACAGAATCTGGGGATTTCCTCGCAAACTGTTGCTTTTTCTCACTACAACCATCTTTCGGCGCAACTTCCTATCGATTTAGCGACGGGACAGATCGTAGCTGGAGGCATCGTAGAACAAGCTAAGCAATGTTTGACTCATATAAAAACGATTGTGAACAGTATCGATCATGGGATGGACGATGTGGTTCGTCTTACAGTATTCCTCGCCGATATTGCGGATCTGAATGCTGTCAATGAGGTTATTGCGACATTCTTTACCGACTACCTTCCTACTCGGACCAGCGTTGCAGTAGCGGCGTTACCTATGGATGCTCTAGTCCAGATGGAAGCAGTAGTTTCTAACGGTGTGGGTACGATTCCAGATGCTCCCCAAGCTGGCGATTTAGTTAAATTAGTGCGTAATACAGATGCTGCGCCGCATTGCTGCACAGCATCGACGCAAACAGTGGCTTTCTCCCATTACAACAATCTTTCCGCGCAGCTCCCTATCGACGTAGCGACAGGGAAGCTTGTTGCTGGCGGTGTTGTAGAACAGACTCGTCAGTGTCTGGCTAACGTAAAAACAATTTTGGAAAGTATTGATTTTCCATGTGACGACATCGTAAAAATAACGATTTTTGTTACGAAACTTTCCGATATTGAGGCAGTTAATACCGTTTATGAGACATTCTTCCCAGATTCGGCTATTGCTCGGGCTGTTGGGTATCTGCCAGCTCGCACAGTTGTGGTTGCTTCGGCGCTACCGTTGGGTGCGTTGGTGCAGATCGAGGCAGTTGTTTCTCACGGTGATGGAACTCCACCACAAGAGGTAGAGGATCGTCACGGCATTATCGTGGAAGCAAATAACACGGATGCTGCGCCTCGCTGCTGCAATTTGACGCAGACGGTTGCGTTCTCGCATTACAACAATATTTCTATGCAGCTTCCGGTTGATCCGAGAACCAAAACATTGGTTACCGGGGGAGTCAAAGAACAAACAAAACAGTGTTTTATGAACCTACAGACTGTTGTCGAGTCAGTGGATCACAATCTTGCTGATGTGGTTAAGGTAAATATTTTCCTCAAAGATCTAGCTGATCTGACGACTGTTGATGAGGTTTACGCCACCTTCTTCCCAGGCGGTATTCCAGCTCGTCGAGTAATTGGGGTAGCGGACCTGCCCAAGGGCGCTTCGATCCAAATCGACGCAGTTGCCTCTAATGCTGAAGGTACTCCACCTGAAATATAAGAATTTTGGTTGACGGTTGTTCAACCAACTGAGATAGTTGAACAACCATCAACTAAAGGAGTGGGGCAGTGGAACCATCGAAAAGCAAGGATTGTTCTTGGCAAGAAGATGCTCAAAACCAGCTGAATCAGATAGCGCAAACTCGTACCGCTGCTGTAAAAATTTCTATGAGACCGTGGTGGGTTGATGCAGTTTTTGGGGTTATAGCTGCTGCGGCAATGGTGTTAATTATCCGCCGTTTATGGATAGCTGCAACGATACTTGGGGTAGTTGGCGTAATAAGTCTGTTTTTGCTGTACCGAAACACAAAGCGCGAAGGCTATATAGCTGATGAGCGTGCTGTTGGTGTGAATGCTATCGTCTCTGCGGCAGTATCTTTGCTCATGATCAGCGCCATTATTTTGATTCCTAAAGATGTGTCATGGCAGATTCTGTTGGCGCTAGGAGTAGCCCAAGCCCTTTTGATCTTTGTTTGCGTTCGTATAAGAGAGCACTACCAAGTTCGTCGGCTTGCCGCTAAAGACTACGGCAAATATGACCTCATCTAAGGATTAAGTAGTGACAATTGAGCGTCAAAGTTTCGACAATATTATTCATTCTCCGACTCGATTACGTATTTGCGCTGCCCTAGATGCTGGAACTGCTGTCGAATTCGCCACGCTAGAAGAAGTGCTCGAAATCTCAACTTCGCTGCTCAGTAAGCAACTAAAAATCTTGGTTGATGCTGGCTACGTCGAGTTAGAAAAGCGAGTTCAAATTGTGGGGCGCCCCCGAGTATGGGTGTCACTTACCAACCAAGGAAAACTTGCGTTACAACTCCATATAACCGCCTTGAAGGAGATCTTGGGAGAGTCTTTTGGATAGGTTTGATAGAAAATCTCTCAAAAATAGGTGAAATGACAGCGAGCGTCGCTTTCCCCTAGCCGCGGTAGTGCCTTAGGGTGAACACCAGTAAGAGCCAACCATATCTTGGACACATGTCTTGCTCTGCCACAGTGCGGTGCGGAGAGTAAGCATTTCCAAATATGAGCTCTGACTCTGAATATAACCGTTGCTTACCTGACGGTATGCATATAAGGAAAGGAATGGTGATCCACGTGGATCCCTCCACCTCTACCGAGGGCAGCTTAGAAGCTGCTACCTCGCGCATGAGCAAGTGGTGCCCTGAGATGGTGCGCACTGGTCCGTCGAGCAAAGATCGTGGTCTTTTCGGTCAGCCTAAAGGTTTACCGTGGATGCTTCAGGTCGAGCTCTGGGAGCGTTTCTCCTACTACGGCATGCGCGCTATCCTGCTGTACTTCATCATTGGAGCAGTTTCTGATGGTGGTCTTGGCATTGCTAAGAACACGGGGCAGGTCATTCTTGCTGCCTACGGTGCAGCAGTCTACTTGCTTGCAATTCCTGGTGGCATCGTAGCCGACCGTATTCTCGGCCCGTGGCGTTCAACGCTATGGGGTGCTGTAGTCATTATGGCTGGTCACCTCATGCTTTCATTGCCGACAACGGCAACGGCATGGTTTGGTATCTGCTTGGTTGCTATCGGTACCGGTTTCATTAAGCCGAACCTATCGACCATCGTCGGTGGTCTCTACGACGATAGTGACCCTCGTCGCGATAGTGGTTTCCAGTATTTCTACATGGCAATCAATATTGGCTCGTTCTTCTCGCCGTTAGTAACTGGTTTCCTTAAGAACAAGTGGGGCTTCCACGCAGGTTTCGCTGCTGCCGCAGTTGGCATGGGGTTGGCTTTAGTAGCCTTCATCGTGGGACGCAAGAAGATGTCGGCATTCGCCTTCACCATTCCTAACCCACTAGAGCCCGGCGAAGGAAAAATGCTGCTTGCTAAGGGTGGCGCAGTGCTAGCTATAGCAGCAGCCATTCTAGGAATCTGCTACAAAGTTTTGGGCAGCCTTCCAGAGGCTATTGCTTACACCTTGTTCTTCGTAGCAACCCTTGCAGCAATTGCCTACTTCACTGTCATGTTTAAGTCCCCGAAGGTAACTCCTCGGGAACGCACTCAGCTCACCGCTTACATTCCGCTATGGATTGGTGCAGTTCTGTTCTTCATGATCTTTGAGCAGGCATCTGGCAAAATGGCTAGCTTCGCTGCCGATAACACCAATGGACAGACTCCATTTGGTTTCGCCTTGAATGCTGAAGGCTACCAGGCAATTAACCCAGCAACGGTTGTTATCTTGGCGCCGTTCTTGGCATGGTTGTGGACTCGTCGCGCAGGTAAGTTCCCCAGCGTTCCGGCTAAGTTCGCTTTCGCGGTAACCGTAACTGGTATTTCAGCTCTCTTGATGGGTCTTGGCTTCCAGCTATGGCCAGGTGCTGGCAAGCTATCGCCATGGTGGTTCCTAGCTATGGTCTTCGTCGTACAGACTGTTGGCGAACTTTGCCTTTCCCCAGTGGGTCTTGCTACCACCACTGCTCTTGCTCCTAAGAGCTTTGCCTCACAGGCAATGGCACTTTGGCTGCTGGCATCAGCTGTTGGTCAAGGCATTGCTGGCGTGATCATCGAGCAGACCAGCAATATCTCTGACGCTACCTACTACTACGGTCTAGGTGTCATTACCATCTTGGTATCCCTAGGTTTGTTTGCTCTTGTCCCATGGACAAATAGGAAACTAAAGGAAGCTCAAGAAGCTAAGAAACTAGAAGTTGCCTAATTAGCTCCTAGTTCCTAAAAGAAACCGTCTCACTGTATTTGGTGAGGCGGTTTCTTTTTTAGTGTTCGGAACTTATTTGAGTACCGGGAAGTAATAGATCCAGTTTTAGGAAATTAGTACTACCCCCAGTGTTGGGTGCCGAAATGGTGTTGCGTAGGATCAAGATATGGCAAAAAAGCCCTTCGAATTCGTCCGCACTCCGCAGGGTGAGGAGTGCCGCATCGGCCTACGTGGTCGCGATGTGCTCTCCAATCCCATGATTAACTTCGGCACAGCTTTCGCCCCAGAGGAGCGCCGTAAGCTAGGTCTAGAAGGATTACTACCTTCACGTGTATTGCCGTTGGAAGCTCAAGTAAAGCGTGTTTATGAGCAGTACAGCGCTCAACCAGATCCGCTGAGCAAATATGTTTATCTCAACACATTGCATGATCGTAACGAGATTCTGTTCTACCGAGTTCTCACCGAACATATTGAAGAAATGCTTCCAGTGGTTTACACCCCCACAATCGGTGAAGCGATTCAGGTATATTCCCATTGGTTCCACCGTCCTCGCGGTATCTTCTTGCGTATCGATAACCTCGAAGGTATCGAAGAAGCGCTAGCAGCCTACGGGCATGCTTCTGATGAAGTAGATCTCATCGTTGCTACCGACTCCGAAGGCATCCTCGGTATCGGTGACCAAGGTGTCGGCGGCGTTTCCATCGCTGTCGGAAAACTTGCTGTTTACACTGCTGCTGCCGGTGTTCACCCGCACCGAGTACTTCCTGTCGTACTCGACGTAGGTACCGATAACCTCAAACTTCTTAACGATGAGGCCTATCTAGGTGTTCGGCATACTCGTATCCGAGGCAAGCAATACGACGAGTTCATCGACGCCTATGTCAAAGCTGCAACCAAACTCTTCCCGCATGCACTTCTACATTGGGAAGACTTCGGCGCCTCAAATGCACACCGGGTGCTAGAGATGTACCGCGATAAGGTATGCACCTTCAACGACGATATTCAAGGTACTGCTGCGGTAGTTGTTGCTGCCGTGCTGTCGGCTATTGGTGCTAGCGGAACCAAGCTCAGCGATCAAAAGATTGTTATTCATGGAGCTGGTACTGCCGGCGTAGGTATCGCAGATCTTTTGGTGCAGATCATGATGAGCCAAGGTGTTAGCGAAGCAGAAGCTCGTTCTAAGTTCTACTGCCTTGGATCGCGTGGCTTGCTCCGTGAAGGTATCAAGATGCGTGACTTCCAAGAGCCTTATGCCGCAAAGAAGGCAGATCTTGCTAGTTGGAAGCTAGATACCCCTGGTGCTGTGGAACTTGCTGACGTGATTCGTAACGTTCAGCCGACTATGTTGATCGGTACTTCAGCACAGCCGGGCTGCTTCACTGAAGCAGTCGTACGAGAAATGGCTAAGCATATTGAACGTCCGATCATCATGCCCTTGTCGAATCCCACCTCACTATCGGAGGCACTTCCAGAAGACTTACTGGAATGGACTGATGGTCGGGCGCTTATTGCGACCGGGTCTCCATTTGATCCAGTAGTTCGTAAAGAAGCAACCTATTACATTGCACAAGCCAATAATGCGCTGGTATTCCCAGGTATTGGTTTAGGTGTGTCAGTGTGCCGGGCTAGCCGAGTTTCCGACGGGATGATTGCTGCTGCGGCTAAGGCAGTTGCTGATTCGTTGGGCGTTTTGCAACTGGGAGATTCAATTCTTCCTAGCATTTCTGAACTACGTGAAGTATCGCAGAAGGTTGCTATGGCTGTGATTGAAGCAGCTCAGAAGGAAGGTTTAGCTACTGTTGAGCTGACCAACCCACTACAGACTGTTTACGAAAATATGTGGCGCCCGGAATATCCTAAGGTCGTTGTCGTCTAAAGTTAACGGTATAAGTACTGCCAATGTGGCGGTTATGGCTATGGCTATAACCGCCACATTTTATATTTTCTTAAGCCAATTGTAAGGTTTGATGACGATAAAAGTGTGAAAGGTGGAATAGAATGAAACGAGAGGAAGTTAAATAAAGAAATACTTGGGTGGAAGGGAAACTATAGACATGGCTCGTTGCCTTGCCACAGTGGCCACATTAGCGGTTTTAATCGTCTCAGGGTGTGCTACAAATGCTGCGAATTCTTCCTCATCAGATAACTCTTCGACGTTAGCTTCACAGAGTAGTAGTGCAACCTCAGCTGCCACAGATGCTCCAAAACCATCGCCATCAGCTACTTCCACCCCTACCCCCACTCCTACGCCAACAGTTCACTATGTTTTGATGTCTGGTGCGTTAGATCCGTTAGTTAAAGAAGTACAAGCTCGACTACGTCAACTTAATCTTTTTGGATACTACGACGTGATCGAAACTTATGGTCCAGCAACTACTGAAGGTGTTTCAGGATTTCAACAGTCAATCGGAGTAGAAGCAACTGGAAATCTTGACGATAAAACCTGGGAAACATTACGAGCTAAAACTCAGCAGCCCAGCAGCGATGAGTTAAGTAACCTTGTTCCAGGACCGGTAGTTTTAGGCGAAGGTGCTACTGAAGATATTAAGAATCTGCAGCACCGGTTGCAGCAACTGCAAATCTATGGTGGTGGTCTTGATGGTACTTTCTCACAAGAGACAGTTAATGCAGTAGCTGTTTTCCAAACCAATCAAGGTATTGCTAAAACAGGTAATGTAGATCAACGCACGATTGATCGTCTATGGTCAGTGACTCGCCAACCCACTCCTAACGAACTTAGGGGAGATAAGACTCCGATGGGTGGCTTTTACCAAGAACTTGATTCAAGGTGTCTTAAGGGCAGAGTTATTTGTGCTTCGATGGGACAATCTAGGGTTTCATGGGTTGTTGATGGGACAGTTCTTCTTACAATAGAAGCGCGTTATGGATCTACTAAGTACCCAACCTATCCGGGTGTTTTTAAAGTATGGCTTAAAGACGCGAATGCAGTCTCTACCATATTTGGGGAAAAAATACCTATGCCTTACACCATGTTCTTCGATCAAGATCGTGGTGTGCACTATTCAGAATATTTCCGTCGTGATGGTTGGTTTGGTACTTCCCACGGTTGTGTAAATGTACGCGATTATGAATCAGTGAAGTGGTTGTATAGCCAAGTTAATCTTGGTGACACTGTTGTGGTGTACTAAATACTTGATATAGCAGAGTTTTTGGCTGGCGCTTACGTCTCTTTTGGGCGTGGGCGCCAGTTATTATGTATCGGGTCGTGTAGCGTAGTCATGTCCGAATAGACGGTATCTTGGCTGGGAGCTTGCCCTGAATATTCCACTCGCTATTATTATCGCCATTATCGCCTCTGGGTGTTTTGCGCTAGGTGCTACTGCTCAGCATGTAGGGGTTGATAGTGCTTTTTCCGATGATGAAAATCGCTCGCTAACATTGCGGCATTTGTTGTCATTGATGACAAACGTTAAATGGTTAGCAGGGACAGTTTTATTAGCTATTGGCTGCGGACTTCACGTTTTTGCATTAACTTTGGGACCACTAACTGTTATCCAGCCGGTAGGTATCCTGGCAGTCCCTTTCTCAATTTTATTAGCTAATCGTCTTAACGAACGAACCAGCGAACGAATAATTTGGATTCTGGTGGCTATTACCACAGCCGGTATCGTCGGATTTACAGTTCTTGCTAGCCATACTGCTGTGGATCACGTTGAGCCTTCGGGAAGTACAGTTCAACTAGCTGCAGCCATAGTTTGGATAGGATCTTTAGTCTGCTTTGCAGTAGCAAATCGTGGGCCACGCTGGTTGCATAGCTTAGCGTGGGCTTGGGGTGGCGCTTTTCTATATGGTTTAGGGTCAGCACACATCAAACTTTTGACGATGATGTGGGGGCAATGGCATCACCCACTATTTTGGACATCAGCAATAGGGCTAGCGTTGGCTTATGGTGTTGGTGCGTGGACTATTCAACAGTCATATGCCACTGGTCCTGCTGAAGTTGTTGTCGGAGTAATGACCACAGTAGATCCTATTATTGCTGTTGTTTTCGGTCTGGTTGTCCTTGATGAAGGTCGCGCAGTCACTCTTCCGGTGGCTATCGCTATGATTCTTACGGCAGCTATTGCCGCCGCCGGGGTATTTTTTCTTTCTAAATATCACCCTGACGCTCAGAAGCACCGTACATTTGAAAATACTATGGTTCTAAAGAAGGAAGGTTGATCGGCATGCGCATCATGCTGGGAGCTGATACATATCCGCCAGATGTTAATGGCGCAGCTCGCTTCACCGAAAGACTAGGACGTGGTCTTGTTGATCGAGGACACGAAGTTCACTTAGTGGCTCCTTCTCCAGTGGGACGTCCGTACACCGAAAACCGAGATGGAGTGATCGTTCATCGAATCCGATCCCATCGGTACCCAATGGTTCAGAATTTCCAGATCTGCATGCCTTGGGAAGCACGTCCAGCGATTGCAAAAATCGTTGAGAAAGTTGCTCCAGACGTTTGTCACGCTCAGGCTCACTTTATTTGTGGGCGTTATCTGATTGTGGCAGCTCATGCACAAAATAGACCTCTGGTTGCTACCAACCACTTTATGCCAGAGAATCTTACTGACCATGCACATATCCCTGAAATATTTCATCCGCTAGTGTCACGTATTGCTTACTGGGATCTAGGGCGTATTTTCCGTAAAGCTGGAAAAATTACCGCTCCGACCCCGCGTGCAGTGGAACTACTTAATAATTCCAGCGCTAATATCCCTGAAGCTGAAGCAATTTCGTGTGGTATTGATACTGAAAAGTTTGGTTCAGCCCGAGAAAAGTTTGTTCCTAACCAGATTCCAGAGATTCTTTTTGTTGGACGTCTGGATCAAGAAAAGCGCGTAAATGAGCTTATTGAAGCTGTTGGGATGTTACCTGCTGACGCTCAGTGTCGAGTAGTGATTGTCGGAGACGGCGCTCACCGAGAAGACTGGAAAGAACTAGCTCGTCACGTAGGAGCTAGCGATCGCATCGATTTTAGAGGCTTCATCAGTGAAGAAGAACTTATCGAAGCGTATGGGCATTGCGATATTTTCTGTATCCCAGGTATCGCAGAATTGCAGTCGTTGGTAACGTTAGAAGCAATGTGTGCAGCTAAGCCAATCGTCGCTGCTGATGCGATGGCACTGCCACACTTGTGTCACCCAGAGCGTAACGGGTATCTGTATCAGCCAGGTGATATCGCCGAGCTTTCTGGACATCTAGCTAAACTTATTCGAGATCCAGAGCTACGACGTCGCATGGGAGCCGAAAGCCTAGAAATGGTACAAGAGCACGCTATCGATGCCACTCTAGACCGTTTTGAAGCAGTTTACCAAGAGCAAATTGATAAGAAATCTGCTTCCTAAGTAGTTAGGGTTTAGCAGCAATAACTTAGATTATTTAAGAAAATATCGGGTCTGTTTTTCATCCATTGAGAAGCAGACCCGATGTTGCGTTTTTGGTTGTAGAACCAAAAATTAGTGTTGCCGCAGAGCGTTCTTCGGTATGAAATGTTAGATACCCTGTGAGGCTAGTTCCGGCATCTAGTCCAGCATCTTCGAGACTAGGACGTTGGGCAGTAGCTGAGGTATCTGGTAGATACTGTTTGCTGCTATTAGCGTTAGAGATAATAAAAAATCTTGGATGAATAGTGCCTTTGGTAGAACTAATCTTTACCTTTACGATGACGGTATTGCCTTCCCACTTCTCTTCCAATATCTCCCAAGTACCAGCAGAATCTGTTTTTTTATCAACCCACGCTAAGGATCTTCCTTGCGTGTTTGTAGTTGTTGCAGTGCGTGGCTTTGCGGTATTAGCGTTAGGAGTTTTGCTATGCGTAGAGGTACTAGAGGGGAGCGGAATTTCATCTTTGAGAACTCTGCTGATTCCCCAGAGCAAAAGTCCAACAGCTAGAGCTGCTGCTACGAGCGCCAATAGTAGTTGGCGTTTACGATGCGGTGGCTCAAATTGCTCGATAGATACGGGGCCATTCGGCGGAGTAGGTGCTGTCCACATTACTTGTTGCGGTTGCTGTGGTGTTTGTGGCTGTTGATACTGCCACCCTTGGTGAATCTGCTGAAGATTCTCAGAATCCTGCCCCGGCTGCTGCGTCATAGTACCTAGCCTACCTGTCCACAAGAAGTACTTAAGCTACTGGGTTTTCCACAGTAGATGAATATCTGGGAAAGATAAAGAGTGAATACTCCCATTGTAGAAATATGACTTTATCTCCTGCGAAAATTCGAGTAACTGGCCCTGACGAACTCATATCGCTAATTCCATGGTTGTTAGGTTTTATTCCCAATGAATCAGTTGTAGCCGTATGGCTTGAAAATGGCCGTATTGTGCTTACTGCTCGTATCGATATTTCTTGTAGTAAACAACCTTTACAACATCAAATACATCAGATGTCACAGCGGTTAGCTGGGGCAGAGGTCGTAGTGGTGTGCTGGACTAATGACATTATTAAAAGTCAGATAGTCGCTAACTGGATAGAAGAGGTGTTAGCCGCGGAACAAATTATTGATCAAATTATGTGTGATGGCGAAATATGGCGATCTTGGCATTGTCAAGACCCAGAATGCTGTCCACCAGATGGAACTTTGCTAGTCAGGAAAGATCAGATGCAAATGTCTGCTCAAAATATCGGTTTAACTTGTGCTTCATCACGAGGAGAGGCTGTGGGTTTTGTGCAAGGTCCAGCTGTTGAAGATCTACCTCGGTTAAGATCTCATCAAGATCATGCTCGAAAATTCAATGAGTCATTATCTATCGAAGAATGGTCGTCACAGCTAGTATCGCTGGTTTCAGAAATTATTGACCATGAACAGTTACCAGATGAAGCAGGGCTTGTTGAGTTAGCGATGCTGGCTTCTGAATCACCTGAATTAGCGGTAACTATAGCTTTGCTAATAGAACGGCATAATGCTGATAAATATGCTGAGTTATGGAGTGCGGTGGTAATGGTAGCGCCACCAGAAATAGCTGCTGGTCCTCTCAGTATTCTTGGTATTGCTAGTTGGGTAAGTGGGCATGGTGCTATTGCTACTGAGTGTTGTCAACGGCTAGAAAATATTCGTCCATTACACCCATTATTAGGAGTGCTACAAGCTGCTACATTGGGCGCATTAGCGCCAGCAGTATGGGATCGGCTACGAGATGAGTTTAAGACAAGCTAAAGCGGTTGTAGGATTCTTGTTATGACTTCGGAAAACAGTTAGCTTTTCAAGCATAAGATTGGCAAAATAATGAGCTAATCAATGATGAAAAGCGTTGCTGTTCCGATATTGATCATGACCGTGCCGCTGAGGAGAGACCTGTGTCGACTGAACAAATCGAGCCACGACGTTACGACGCCGTTGCTGCCCATGAAAAATGGGCTGCTTATTGGGAGCAGAATCAGACATTTAAGACAGCTGATGATGACTCGGCAGAACGTCGTTATGTGCTTGATATGTTTGCTTATCCATCAGGCGATTTGCATATGGGTCATGCTGAAGCCTGGGCTTTGGGCGATGTTTTAGGTCGGTACTGGAAACTTAAAGGCTATGACGTTATGCACCCAGTGGGTTGGGATTCATTTGGTCTGCCAGCTGAGAATGCTGCTATCAAACGTAATGCACACCCAGCTGAGTGGACTTACGCCAATATCGATACGCAAGCGGCGTCTTTCCGTCGCTACGGTATTGGTTTTGACTGGAATAAGCGTCTTCATACTTCAGATACTGAGTATTACCATTGGACACAATGGCTGTTCTTACGTTTTTACGAAAAAGGGTTGGCTTACCGTAAAGACTCCTATGTGAACTGGTGTCCTAGCGATATGACCGTTCTTGCTAACGAACAGGTTAAAGATGGTCTATGCGATCGATGTGGTGCTGTTGTTACCAAACGTCGTTTGAACCAGTGGTATTTCAAGATTACTGAGTACTCGCAGCGCCTCCTAGATGATATGTCATTGTTGGAAGGTGGCTGGCCTGACCGGGTTCTTGCTATGCAGCGAAACTGGATCGGACGTTCTGAAGGAGCATGGGTAGATTTTGCTGTTTCTGGTAAAGAAAAGCCGGTTCGAGTTTTCACAACGCGTCCAGATACTCTCTTCGGCGCGACATTCATAGTGGTTGCTCCTGATTCGGAGCTGGCACAAGAATTAGTGAGTGCCCAAGCTCGTCCGGCTTTTGAGGCTTATCTCGAAGAAGTAAAGAAGCAAACTGAGATCGAACGCCAGTCCACAGATCATAAAAAGACTGGTGTTTCTCTCGGCGTAACAGCTACTAACCCGGTAAATGGAGAGCAGATCCCAATCTGGGCAGCTGACTACGTATTAGCTGATTACGGTACTGGGGCCATCATGGCAGTACCTGCTCATGACGATCGCGATATGGAATTTGCGACAACATTCGGCTTACCAGTGCGGACAGTAATTGATACCGGAGCAGAAGACCCGGCTCATACGGGTATTGCTACTACTGGCGATGGCCCATATGTGAATTCGCCAGCGTTAGCTAGTATTACCACAAAAGCTGCTGGCATTTCGAAGATGGGGTCTTGGATCCAAGAGCAAGGTTTTGGTGAAGTAACTACAACCTACAGACTTCGAGATTGGTTGATATCTCGTCAGCGTTTCTGGGGTTGTCCAATTCCGATCATTCACTGTGCTACTTGCGGTGAAGTTCCAGTTCCAGAGGATCAACTTCCAGTGGAACTGCCAGATCTTCGCGGAGAGCAGCTAGCCCCTAAGGGAGTTTCGCCACTTGCGGCAGCTACCGAATGGAAGAGTGTTTCATGTCCGCAATGTGGTGGTGCCGCAGAACGTGATAGTGACACGATGGATACGTTCGTAGATTCATCTTGGTACTTCCTGCGTTATCCGTCTCCTCATTATGAAGATGGTCCTTTCGATCCAGAAGCTGTTAAACGATGGCTGCCAGTGTCGCAATATGTTGGTGGTGTCGAGCACGCTACTGGACACCTGCTGTACTCCCGTTTCTTTACTAAGGTGCTTAAAGATCTGGGCATGATTGATTTTGACGAGCCGTTCTTAAGTCTAATGAATCAGGGTCAGGTAATTAATCAAGGCAAAGCAATGTCTAAGTCCTTGGGGAATGGAATTGATTTAGGCAAGCAAATTGATGAGTTCGGAGTGGATGCGGTTCGTACCACAATCATCTTTGCAGGTCCGCCAGAAGACGATATTGATTGGGCTGACGTTTCCCCAGCTGGAACTTTCAAGTTCCTGCAGCGGGCTTACCGACTTGCCTGCGATGTGACATCACAGCCTGGTGTAGACCCAGCTACCGGGTCAAAAGATCTGCGTCGGATTACTCACAAAATTATTGCTGATGCTACCGAACTCTTAGAGTCAGGTCGTTTCAATGTTGTGGTAGCACGCATTATGGAGCTTGTTAATGCTACGCGTAAGGCAATTGATGCTGGCGGTGCTGCTGATGCTGCAGTGCGAGAAGCTACCGAAACTGTGGCCATCATGCTCAGCCTGACAGCTCCCTATCTAGCTGAAGAAATGTGGGAGTTGCTAGGTCATGCACCTAGTGTTTCTCAAGCCTCGTGGCCAACATTCCAGCCAGAACTTATCGTTGCTGATGAAATCAAGATCGTGGTACAGATCCAAGGCAAGGTGCGAGCCACTTTAGTATTACCGGCCGATATTAGTGAAGACGCAGCCCTAGCTGCGGCTCTTGCTGATCCAGCAGTGCAGCGTGCTCTTGATGGGCGAGAAATTGCTAAGACGATTATTCGACTACCGAAATTAATTTCGCTGGTGCCAGCATGAGCGAAAATATCTCGGTGACACATGGGGTCGCGTCTCTGTCAGAGGCGCGAGCTCAGATGTATCGGTTTTTGCAGGAGCTTGATCGTCCAGTAAAAGTAACAGAACTTATAAAACTACTTGGGCAACATCGAAATACGGTACGCGGTCATATAGATGCGTTAGTGACCTCTGGACTTGTTATTGCGGAGCCGGCTTCTTCGTCAGGAGAGCGTGGGCGTCCGTCGATGCTTTATCGAGTTAATAAGAAACTAACTCAGTCTAAGAACGAGTATGAACAGTTGGCTTCATTGCTTGCTGCCCAACTTGAGTCGCAGGCTGGGTCGCAAGAGATAGCTAAGCAGCTAGGTTCTTTGTGGGCATCACAACTACTTGCTCAAGCCCATAAAGATGGTTCAGCAACTAATGATCCTATGGAGATTTTGCGGCATTTAGGTACTGGCCCTGAGATGATGCCAGATGGTCGTACTATTCTGCTAAGGTCCTGTCCGCTCAGTGATGTTGCTAGTGATCACCCAAATGTCATATGTACGATGCATGGCTCAATGGTGCGTTCTATGTTGGAGCGACGTGGCAATATCGTCAACGAGCAGCATGTCTATCCAGAAACGGTATTAGGTGGCTGTCATCTAGTAATTTTGCCCCGCGTAACTGAGTAGCTATCTAGTTATCAACACGCTTACAGTGTCCGTTTCATTTGTCCACAATGAAGCGGACACTGTGGCATGAAGGGACATATTTGCTCACACCTTTAAGGTATGGCAGAGAACGAGCTTACCGACGAGATCCGTCAACGCTTAGAGTCGCTTATAGCTGACCGACGTCCAAAGCGGGAGCAACCTTCCGATGATTCGCAGACAGCTAAAATATTTACACGCCAGCATGCCAAAGTTGTATCAGCTGTGGTACTTGGGTGTTGTCTTATCAGTGCATGGTGGGTGCTACGAGCGCAAGCACGAGTAATAGATCCAGTTAAATCTGCTTCGCCTCTGCCGCTAGCTTCAACCACTAAACCTGAGGCAGGATCAACTCCAACACCAGTTCATCTTGTTGTTCATGTAGTGGGGGCGGTGAAAGCACCAGGGCTTGTAACTTTGCCCGATAGCGCTCGTATTGCCGATGCGATTGCAGCGGCTGGGGGCGTAACTGATGGGGCAGTATTAGGTGATCTTAATCTGGCAGAACACATCCATGATGGTGTCCAAATCAAGATTGGGACAGAACCCGACTCCGGTAGCGCTATAAGTTCTGGGGGCAGTGCTGTTAGCGAGGCTAATGAGAAAGCAACTGCTGCTGATAAGAAAATTAACCTCAATAAAGCAACGCAAGCGCAACTAGAAGAATTACCGGGGGTTGGTCCGGTGATGGCGGGAAAAATTATTTCTTGGCGCAAACAGCATGGCAAGTTTTCTCGTATTGATGAGCTACAAGAAGTTGATGGGGTAGGTCCCAAAATATTTGCTCAGATTTCAGGCCAGGTCTATGTCTGAGTCAACGCAGCGTAATGCTACTGAAAAATCCCATGACATCAGGTTAGTTCCAGTAGCGATAGCTGCTTGGATGGCTATGGTTCTAGGGACATGGCTATCTCCCAAAACAACAATTTTGCTGGCTGGGATAGCAGGGGCTATTGCTTTCATCATGTGGTTAAGGAAGCGGTGGCACGTCGTAGCTGCAACTGCAGTAGCCGGAGCATGTCTTCTTTCAGCTGGAATCCAGACGGGAGTACGTGAGCGACATCCGCTTTACGATGCAGGGAAGCAGGGAGCAATTATCGAAATAACTGGCGTAGTTTCGGGTGAGTCGCGGCTTCTAAAATCGCGAGAGGGGCGCCCTCAACAGCAAGCTACAACTATTACTGTTACGACAACAACATGGCGAGGAAATAGCTATATCGGACAGGCAGAAGCGCTGCTACTTAGTGAAGTTACTAACGATCAGCGGCTTATTGTAGGTGAACATATTCATGTTTTAGTTAGAGCACAGGAATCACAAGCAGGGCAGCGTCAACTAGCTGTTCTATCAGTCAAAGGCCCCATAGAAAAATTAGCACAACCACATATTGGACTGCGGCTTGTCGAACGGTTGAGATCTGGTCTTAGAAAATCGTGCGAACCATTATGGGATAGCGCACGGGCGTTAGTCCCAGCCTTAGTGGTAGGTGATACCTCTGCTATGACGCCTGCGCTTACTGATGACTTCCAAAAAACGGGCATGACTCATTTAACGGCAGTGTCGGGGAGTAATCTTGCGTTGTTACTGGCTTTTTCTGGTGTGGTAGCAGTGCGACTAGGCGTACGCGGCTGGTGGTTACGAGGTGTCTCAGTAGCAACAGCAGCTGGTTTTGTGGTGCTGTGTCGTGCCGAGCCAAGTGTAATCCGAGCTACTGCAATGGGATGTGTTGCAGTAGCTGCGTTAGGTAGTGGCGCGCGAGATAATCGTGGGATACGTCACTTATCTGTTGCTGTTGTACTGCTTATGTTGCTAGATCCGTGGCTTTCGCGTAATGCTGGCTTTGCGTTATCAGTGCTAGCTAGTGGTGGAATTATATTGTTAGGGCAGCCATTAGTGGCTGCGATGGCAGATCTGCCGTCATGGATTGCAGAAGCTGTTGCAGTTCCGTTAGCTGCTCAAATTGCGACACAGCCATTGGTGACAGCAATATCTGGAAAGATTTCGCTAGTTTCGCTGGTAACTAATACTCTTGCAGCTCCGTTGGTTGGTCCAGCAACTTTATTAGGAGTAATAGCTGCAATCACTGCATGGCTGCCAGCAGTCTCAGGTGCAGCAGCGTTAGGGGCGGGTTGCTGCACTGCTGGCATTGTGTGGCTGGCACGTAAGGGAGCAGAGTTTCCGGGGGCTAGCTGGACTTGGCCAACAAATATCGCAGCGCTCGGTGTTGTAACAGTCTTCTCGTTGGTTCTTATGTGGTTGCTACCACGATTATTGGCATCGATAGTTGCGCGGGTAATTATGGTGCTACTCCTGCTATTGGGGGTATTGCACGTTCCAGTTCAGCCTGGATGGCCAGGAAATGATTGGGCTGTCGTGATGTGTGATGTGGGGCAAGGTGATGCGACTGTCATAAATGCCGGAGATGGTGCAGCTGTTTTAGTTGATGTAGGCCCAGACCCTACTGCGATGGAGCATTGTCTCTCACAATTGGGAATAACCAAGATTGTGATGCTGGTGTTAAGTCATGACCATAGCGATCATGTAGGTGGTTTAGCGGCGGCGTTGCGACGCCCTATTGGAGATGTCTTGCTTTCTCGACGTCCGTCGCTACAGCGACAGCAGATTCTTGATCAACTCAATCACTATGGATTGAGTATCCATGAAGCCAGCCAAGGGGAGCGCTTGCTGGCAGGAGAAGTGCAATGGACGACGATCGCTGCGCCGCCACCTTTGAAACTATTGCACGGCTCAGAAGGTGAATCATCTGCTGAGAATGACGGCAGCATTATGGCAATTGCAAATAGCAAAGGGATCAGCATTCTATTGACTGGAGATGCAGAACCCGGAGAACAAACCGCGGTAGTAGCGCAACAAGATATTGCCGTTGATGTGTTGAAAGTTCCCCATCACGGAAGTTCTCATCAAAACCCTGATTTTATTGCCGCTACTCAAGCCAGTGTTGCCGTCATTGGTGTGGGAGTAAAAAACGACTACCACCATCCAGCTCCTCGGACAGTAGCTCAACTACAAGAACGAGGGATGAAAGTAGCAAGAACCGATATTCACGGGAGTATCTCAATCGCGAGAACTGGACACAACATTGTGGTCATCTCTCAAAAATCAGTCATCTAAATAGAACCGTCACCTAAAAGAAAAGGAGTTAGAAGATGAAAAAATTAGTAAGGTGTATTCTTGCTACGGTCACAGTAGGAGGTTGTTTAGGGCTATCGTCTCAGTCGGCTCAAGCCATGTCTGGGGAAGGGCCGTTGGTAGGTTATGCCGTTGCAGGATATGGGCAGACAGGTTCGTTGAAAGTTGCCGGGAAATCTGCTTATTGCATCGATATTAATGGAAGTAACCCCGGGCCAGTTTCGCAGTGGCAAAAAGAAGATATTCGAGGACAGCACAAACAACAAGGGATGAATCCTGCGGCTATGGGGGCAGCCAGCGTTACAGGAAGTACGATCAATGATCGAGAGCTTGCTGAAATAGCATGGATTCTCAATGCAATAGAGCCACATACCAATGATCCAGACTGGACTACTGCTGCAGACCATGCTATCCGATTACGGACAGCCGGTGACGTTACTCAGCGAGATTATGTAGAGAAAAGGAGAGTGGCAGTTACCGCTGCTCATCCACGAGTAGCAGAAGTACTATCGCAATTAGATAAAGGAGCAGATACTCAAGCTGGTCCTTATTCGTTGGAACTTGCTTGGATACAAATGCCAACAGAAAATACTGCTGGAAGCGCTGTGGTAAAAGTGACTTCTACCGCAGGGCATTTAATCCATGCTCCGATAGTGGTTACTGTCGATGGGGTAACGCAATCTGTAATTGGGAATCTGATAGAGGTGAAAGCAGGTACTGGAAAACGAGTAATCTCAGCAGTAGCTACAGTTCCAGCTAGCATCCCTGACCTTATGGTTGCTAAACAATATCGGGTGCCGAGTACAGCCGATAGTAGGGCTCAACGTAATGTTACAAAAGCAACTGCTGAGAAAATAGCTAAGAAGCTAACAACAGATGTTCCTAGTTCGC
Source organism: Propionibacteriaceae bacterium (assembly GCA_051654905.1). Lineage (GTDB taxonomy): Bacteria > Actinomycetota > Actinomycetes > Propionibacteriales > Propionibacteriaceae > JBOFIQ01. The sequence goes on along the minus strand of JBOFYY010000156.1, from coordinate 155,311 downwards.
CAAAGCCTGTGGTAACCCCAACCCCTAAGCCAAATGTTACTTCTCCAGTCATAACGTCTTCACCAAAAGTAAGTAGCCCAGCTATTTCGCATAGTGATTCTCCTACACCGAGTATTGAAACAACACCATCGACTAACAAAACTATTACTTCTCCAAAACAAGAAATATCTCAACCATTGATACGTGCTGGAAATAGTACAAAGAAAAACTGGACTGGTTTTACGTTCGTTGGAGCAATACTTATTGGCGGTATATGGATTGCAGTCCGTCGATGAGATGGTTTAGATCTTCATTGATACTCTGTATCGCTGGATTATTGGGAGTAATAGGTGTGGTTGGGTTTACCTATTCCCAAAGAAATGGGGCAATAGTTTCAAGGCAAGAACCTGCTGCTAATTCGGCAGTACCGGTTACTGCGCAGGAACATAGTGCGCAGACAACTTCTTCTGGTAAAGAACAAAGTTTGGAACCGGAAAATCTTTCTAAGCAGCAAGTAGCAGTAAGCTCTGGTCCTGCAGAGCACTTTCGTCGGCTTAAGATAGGCGCTGTTGGTATCGACGTAGAGTTGGAGATAAGTAATGTCGAAAATGAGTTGCTAACAATCCCAGAAAGAGCTGATAGAGCTGGGCAATGGTGGTCTTCAGGTCAACCTGGGAATGGGCCACTAATTGTGGCAGGTCATGTTACTTGGGGTGGAAAACCGGGAGCATTTTCTAGGTTGGATCAAGTACAGCAAGGGCAATTACTTGAACTATCAACGCAGGCAGATATTGCATTATATAAAGTACGTCAGATATCGGTTTACTCTAAACAGCAGCTTCCAGAGGCTATTGTGGGAGCGCAAGCACCTCATCAGTTAGTTCTGGTTACTTGTACCGGTCCGATGGTTTCTCAAGAGCTTCCAGATGGTTCTACAGTTATTGAGCCACGCGATAATCTTGTTGTAGTAGCAGAACCGTTTACCGTCAGTCGGTAACTTCTTGGTAAAACTTAAGAAACAGTAAAAGCAGTAAAGAATAGTCATCAAACTGACAGGATGGTGTTGTGGGAAATCAAGACCAAGTATTCGGCCAGACCATCTTGATCAGTGGATCAGAATCACTCTTAGCAGAACGCGCTGTAAGTAACATTCGTGCGCGAGCACTAGCCCAGATTCCAGACGCACTGCTTAATATCGTAGATGCTGGAAAAGTAGAGGCTGGTGAGCTAGCTGAGATAACGGGGGGGTCACTATTTTCATCGGCTTCTATTGCAGTTATTAGTGACCTGGGAAGTTTGTCGACAGATCTTCATGCGACATTGATCTCGCTAGCGGAAAATACGCCAGAAGATGTCTGTTTAGTTTTGGTTCACCCCGGTGGAGTTAAAGGCAAAGGACTGGTTGATAAGATCAAAAAAACTCGTTGTCAGGTTATTACAGTTCCAACTTTAAAATCTGGTGAGCTGGTTGATTTTGTTACTAGAGAAGCTCGCTCATTAGGTAGCAGAATTGATGTCAGTGCTGCTCAAGCTCTCATAATGGGAGTAGGACAAGATCTTCGATCATTAGCGGCAGCAATATCGCAACTCCATGCTGATACTGCTGAAGGCGAGCCATTAACGCAAGAGTTCATCAAGCGTTATTTTGGTGGACGTGCTGAAGTAACCAGTTTTTCCGTAGCTGATGATGTTCTTAATGGACGTCCAGAAGGCGCTTTGGAAAAACTACGCTGGGCATTGGAAACTGGAGTTGCTCCAGTGCTGATGACTAGCGCGCTAGCAAATACACTTCGTACCTTAGGTAAATACCTTGGAGCGCAACGACAGCAACTTAGAGATAACGAGATTGCAGCGATAGTTGGATGTCCACCATGGAAGGTTAAGGACCTAGCTCGGCAATCTAGAGTATGGAACGAAGACCGGATTGCTAGAGGTATCTCTTTGGTCGCTCAAGCTGATGCTGACATTAAAGGTGCAGCCGGTAGCCCTGATTTTACGTTAGAAAAGTTAGTGCTACAGCTCAGTCGACGATAGCAAAAGTAATGGTAGTGCGTTATAAGACCGTCTAAGACGAGAAACGCACCCACCATTACAAGATGGGTCCGGTGCATCCTGAAACGCCAACAGCGTCCCGGTTAAGGGACGCTGGAAGCTGACGCGGCATGCGCCGCGTAGAAAAGAAAACGTCAGGTGTTACTTAGCTTCCGCGGTCATCTTCGCGGCATCAGCAGCGACAGAAGACTTACGGTTAGCAGCCTGATTCTTGTGGATGACACCCTTGCTGGCGGCTACGTCGAGGGCGCGGGTTGCGACCTTGGCGAGCTCGGCAGCCTTAGCGGTATCACCGGACTCTAGAGCCTCGCGGAAGCGACGCACGTGAGTACGCAGGGCAGCCTTCACTGCCTTATTGCGCTGACGAGCCTTTTCGTTCGTCTTAATGCGCTTCATCTGGGACTTGATGTTCGCCACTGGGCTAGCCTCAATCAGTTTAAGAGTGTTAGATCTGGATACGCTTTATGTTGCCATATAACGCGAGGACTGAGGCTATCACTGGAATTGGTGTTGAAGCAAGCCGGGAGTGTGAAAGTTTCGCGTGGGGCGGGTAAACATGAGATGATTAAGTGCTGATTCCAAACGACCAGGACCGGAGCAACGTGAGCCCTGATATGCCGACGCCCGGGAAAACTAACCCGGATATCATCCGCAACTTCTGCATAATTGCCCATATTGATCACGGCAAGTCTACCCTTGCTGATCGAATGCTGCAGCTAACTGAAGTTGTGGATCCTCGCGCTATGCGCGCGCAATATCTCGACCGAATGGATATCGAGCGAGAGCGCGGCATCACCATCAAATCCCAAGCGGTACGTATGCCGTGGGCTAAAAAGGGTGATAATTACGTCCTTAACATGATCGACACTCCTGGTCACGTTGACTTCACTTACGAAGTATCGCGCTCCTTGGCGGCCTGTGAAGGTGCTGTGCTGCTGGTAGATGCTGCTCAAGGTATTGAAGCTCAAACGCTTGCTAACCTATACCTTGCAATAGAAGCAGATCTAACGATCATTCCAGTGCTTAATAAGATCGATCTTCCCAACGCCCAGCCAGAGAAGTATGCTGCTGAGATTGCTGGAATTATTGGTTGCGATCAAGATGATGTATTGCGCGTATCAGCGAAAACTGGCGAAGGTGTGCGAGAACTACTAGACGCTATCGTCGAGAAGATTCCGCACCCGGTGGGGGACCCGAATGCTCCAGCTCGTGCTCTTATTTTTGACTCCATCTACGACACCTACCGTGGCGTCGTAACTTATGTTCGAGTCATTGATGGTGAGCTAAGTCATCGGGAAAAAATCCTTATGATGTCCACAAAGGCCGCCCATGAGGTACTTGAGGTAGGTGTTATCTCGCCCGAGCCGATTAAATCTCCCAGCCTTGGAGTGGGAGAGACTGGTTACCTCATCACCGGTGTAAAAGAGGTTCGACAGTCTCGGGTTGGTGACACCGTCACTAATGCCAATAAGCCTGCTACGGAGTCGCTAGGGGGCTATAGACACCCAAATCCGATGGTGTACGCCGGTATCTACCCTATTGAGGGGCGTGACTTTCCTGAGTTACGAGAAGCGTTAGATAAATTACAGCTAAATGACGCAGCCTTGACCTATGAGCCGGAAACATCGGGCGCACTTGGTTTCGGTTTCCGTACCGGATTCCTAGGACTTCTCCATATGGAAATCGTACGGGAACGGCTAGAACGAGAATTTAATCTAGATCTCATCTCGACGGCTCCGAACGTGGTCTATCGCGTCGTCATGGAAGATGGCAGCGAGCATACCGTCACCAATCCCAGTGAATACCCAGAAGGGAAAATTGCTGAGGTATGGGAGCCTGTTATTAAGGCAACGATTCTTTCGCCGTCGGAATACATCGGTACCATCATGGAGCTTTGTCAGAATCGCCGTGGGGTACAGACCGGAATGGATTATCTGTCGGAAGATCGCGTTGAGATTCGATACACGCTACCGCTAGCTGAAATTGTTTTCGACTTCTTTGATGCGCTTAAATCCAGAACTAAGGGATATGCTTCCTTAGATTATGATGCTGCCGGTGAGCAAATGGCAGATTTAGTTAAAGTGGATATTCTGCTACATGGCGAACCTGTTGATGCCTTTAGCTCAATTGTGCATAAAGATAAAGCATATAATTATGGGCTCGCTATGGCTGCAAAGCTTAAAGAGCTTATTCCACGTCAGCAGTTTGAAGTCCCTATTCAGGCTGCTATTGGTGCTCGAGTTATTGCTCGCGAAACAATTCGTGCTATGCGTAAAGATGTGCTAGCTAAATGTTATGGCGGCGATATCACTCGTAAACGCAAGCTGTTGGAAAAGCAGAAAGAAGGCAAGAAACGTATGAAGATGGTGGGAAGAGTTGAAGTTCCACAGGAAGCCTTCATTGCGGCATTGTCTACGGGGGAATCGAATAAGGATTCTCAAAAACAAAAATAGTATTTAAGTTAATAAAAATTGGAGGGGTTTCAGCGGATACGCATTCGCTGGAACCCCTCCAATTTTTAGTTACTTGATAACTCTATTTGCGTCATCTTGTGCTTTTTTAAGTGATGCTAAAATATCGGTTGATTTGCCTAGGAAAATATCATTAAAACTAGCTTTCCATTCGATCCTAGCTAAGGGGAACTTTTCCCCACTGGGAAAGCGTCCACTGCTAGTTTCGCTTGACTTGATAATTAAGGAAGTATCAATATTTTTAGTTTTCCAATAGTCTACAAAGGACTCATTCGACCCTTTGAAAGCTGTCAGGTAGCCATTTTTTCCAAGATGCTGCGCGCTTGCGGTTGATCCTAGCCATTGCATTACTTTAATTGTGTTTGCGCTATGTTCAGTTTTCGAGTTCCCGGCAAGTACAGTGCTATTTGAAATAGAGATATTCCCTTTAGGTCCAGCTGGAATAGGAGCTATTCCCCAAGGAAACTTTGTTTTATCGGCAATTGTCGGAAGATTCCAAATTCCTGTTTGATATAAGGCTATGTTTCCTTGAATGAATTGATCTCGCATAACATCGCCACTGCGATTAGTTATATCTGCGGGAGGGGAACTATGATCTTTATTTATCATATCAGCTAGATAACTGAAAGTCTGACTTCCTTCTGGAGTAGCAAAAGTAAAAGAACCATGCTCATCTTGAATAGAGACGCCATTTGATGCTAGGAAATTTCCGTAAACTCCAGGAAGATCTTGTGCTGCGGAATATCCCCAGTATTTAGTTTTGCTTGCGTTAAACTCCGGATCAGTTGCTGGTTTTCCAGTGGCGTCGATAGTAAGCCTACGAGCGATATTTCGCAAAGTGTCTCCAGTGCCATCTGGTCGCCAGGCTAACGCAGAAATATCTGCAGGATTAAGCGTGGCTTTGGTGAGGAGATCTTCATTATAAAAAAGAACGCTTCCGCCATCTGTGGTTTGCGGGATGCCATATAGTTTTCCAGATATTGTGTATTGCTCTATGGCTGCAGGTAGCCACGCGGGAGAGATTTCAGAAAATTCAGACCCGATCTCAATGATATTTTTTTGATCAACAAAATTTCTTAGTTGGTCGGCGTTGAGCATAAAAATATCATCAGCTTGTTCTTTTTTGATATCGTAATATAATTGATCAAAATAGGTTGTCCATGGGATATAATTTACGCGTGTGGCAATATCGGGATTTTTCTTTGAAAACTCTGCTAATGATGCTTCATAAGACTGCTTTAGTTTTTCGTCCCATACGCAAATTGTGATAGTTTCGTCAGTCTTCTTTACAGTATTCTTTTTCCAGGGTAAAGAAGAACATGCTGTTACTGTCAAGCTCATACCAAGGAGTGCAACATATAAGCGGTGACGATATCTGCGTGAGGACATAGCTAGCAGTCTAGTTGGATCTAGGCTGTAGTTGCAGAGAGCACGCGGAGAGCATCTAGGGTTGGTAAGTAGCTACAAAGAGGAGAACTGCACATGAGCCCGTCGATGCTCCCTGAAGGAGAAGCTGTACCAGCTGATGGTTCGTTGCCGAAAACAGCGTTATTACAAGCAACTGGACAGCCGCTATCGGCGTATATCCATATTCCTTTTTGTGCGACACGATGCGGCTATTGTGACTTTAATACCTATACCGCTGGCGAATTAGGTGATGACAGCCTGACCCAGGATTACCTTGTTGCACTCATGCAAGAGATCGAACAGGCTGGCAAAGTCTTGAACGGAACAACGCATGAGGTGTCAACCATATTCATTGGCGGTGGAACTCCAACGCTGCTACCAGCTAGTGCTCTTGGCGATCTTATTGATGGCATAGAAGATACTTTTGGACTGTTACCTGGGGCAGAAATAACTACAGAAGCCAATCCAGAGACGGTAACTCCGGTCATGCTAGAAGAACTTCGTTCTCGAGGATTCACGCGGATCTCGCTGGGAATGCAGTCGCAATCAGCTCATGTTCTTAAAACCTTAGAACGGAGACATACTCCAGATCGTCCAGTACTGGCGGCGAAATGGGCACATAGCGTTGGATTTGAGTACGTAAACCTAGATCTGATTTACGGAGCTCCAGGTGAAAGCCTCGATGATTGGCGTCGCTCATTAGAAGCAGTAGTAGCAGCTCAAGTAGGACATGTCAGCGCCTATGCCTTGATTGTAGAAGAAGGTACTCGCTTGGCAAGACATATTCGTTCTGGCACGCTGCCTATGCCTGACGATGACGATTTAGCAGATAAATACTTACTGGCAGAAGAAATTTTAACCAGCGTAGGTATGAATGCCTACGAAGTATCTAATTGGTCGCTTCCTGGACATAAATGTCGCCATAATCTCTCCTATTGGAAAGGTAATCCGTGGTGGGGTTTTGGGGCAGGAGCACACTCACATGTTGGAGGAGTGCGTTGGTGGAATCACAAACATCCACGTCGATACTGCGAAGCTACCAAAATTGGTTCCCCCGGATACGCTCGAGAAATAGTCACTAATGATGATCGCCACGTTGAGCGAGTCATGTTAGAACTACGCCTTAGTGAGGGTTTACCACTTGCTGCATTAACCGAAAATGAACGAGTCCGCGTCGCCGATGTAGTGGAACGCGGACTCGGACAGATCAAGAACGAGAACTTAGTGCTAGGACTCCAAGGACGACTTCTTGCTGATGCTGTAGTTAGAGACCTACTTGATTAAGAACTACAAAGTTTTACGCCAAGCAATCTGAAGATGCATAGGTTTATACCCTAGCGTGTTGTTAACAGAAGTCATGGTGACGTTGTCCTCTGCATTCATTGTGACGTTAACGCTAGCTTCTGGAGCTAGTTTCAACATCTCTGCAATAGAACGACCTTTAGTTGCAGTGGCCAAGCCTTTTCCGCGATGAGCTGGATCTACCCATACACCACCTTGACGAATAACCTCAGGGTTCTTAGGAGTCCAAGTATTCTCCGCAAAACCAATCACGGTATCGGTATTGGTATCTACAAGAAGTACTGTCACGTGCTTAAAACCAAGAGCTATATTGCGAGCATAAGAAGTGGCAAGTCGTTCCGCTGACCACTGTTTAGGTGCAGGAGGGCGATGCCCTCGTGGTTCATCTTCTTCTAGATGCTGATGCATACGCGCTAGAAGCGGTAACAGATCTGCTGGTGGTACCTCAGTAAAAACTTCTAGACGGTAACCATCGGCAAGATCTGGGGTGGGTAAAGAGTTATCCAGCACCAACTCGCTTACGATAGAACGCTGCACCGGGACAAAGTCCAGATTTTCTAAAATATGATTGGCAGCTTTAGCGCCATCTGTGGGATCTGCATCAAGACGTTGCGTCGTATGTGACTCCAGAGCGGTGACGTTTAGCCCTGCAATTTCTGGTTCGAAAGCATTCCAGAGTGCATGTCCTAAACCTTGATCACGCCATGGTGGCATGACTCCGAACTCAAGGAAAAGTACGTCACTGTCATCATGAGAGTTTTTCACTGCATCGATGCGACCGACTACGACGTCGCGTTCGGTAGCAACTATATGAACAAAGGGGTCCCCGCTGAGACGAAGACGTTCAAGGAGAGTATCAGCGTCAATCTGAACGGAGTCAGGTCCGTATTGGCGACGAGTGCCGGCGTTCCAGAGACGCCACGACTGACGCCACAGGTCCAGATCAGCCGAGTCACCGCTGAGGGGATTGATGCGACGAAGGATGGCCATGGGTTTAAGTATTCCTAATGGGAGTAGTTCCCATATCACCGGGGTGCCCTTTAAGAGAAAAAGGGGATTCTTAGCGCGTCTCCTTTTCTGGCGTAGTTGATAGACTGACGTGATGCTTACGACGATCGGTGGCGCCGATCGTCAGTGCAGAACTGGGAAATGGAGAAGCTGGATGAGTTTTGATCGCTACGGTAATGACGTTCTTGCTGCAGGGTGGCAGCAGCGAACAAAACCTAAACCAGTTTCAACTCCGACGCCGATGGAAGTAGGCATGGTTGTTGAAGAAAGTTTGTCCGATTTCTGTGGGGCTATTGTCCGGTGGGAAAACGGTCTTGTCGTATTAGAAGATTGTCGTGGTAAGCAGCGTTCATTCCCAGTGGGTGCAGGATTTTTACTAGAAGGAAAACCTGTTGAGTTGAAGGTTCCGCCTAGAACCAACAAACTCCCTACTCATACTGCTTCGGGATCTAGAATTGGCCCGACGCAAGCAGCACGACAAGCTCTTCCTAGCCGAATCTATGTCGAGGGACGTCATGATGCTGAACTAGTAGAAAAAATCTGGGGCGACGATTTACGTCATGTTGGGGTTGTGGTTGAGTACATGGGTGGGATTGATGATCTTCCAGAGATCATCGCTAGCTTTGCTCCAGAAAAAGGTCGCCGACTAGGGGTTCTTGTCGATCACTTAGTGCCAGGATCTAAAGAAAGTCGAATTGTAGAAAAAGTAGCAAAAGGCCCTTACGCAGAATGGGTTTTTGTTACTGGACATGACTACATCGATATTTGGGCGGCTATTAAACCTGAACGTGTCGGACTGCGTGCTTGGCCTCAAATCAGTCGAGACGCCGAGTGGAAACATGGCATTTGTGAAGTATTACAACTTCCACATCAAGAACAAGCCGATATTGCGCGAGTGTGGCAGGCTATCTTGGCGCGAGTGAGATCTTGGAAAGACTTAGATGCCAAGCTTCTAACTGAAGTAGAGAAACTAATCGACTTCGTAACCCAAGACCACAACCAAGGATGACACGCGCAAAATTTCAGTATTTGTAGGGTGACAGTGGCAGACTGGGAACAGTGAGGACGAACGACATAAGCGAGTTGCTTCGCGAAGTTACCGCAACAGTGATCAGACCACGCTTTAAGGCACTTGCTGATGATGACATCATTCATAAGCGTCCTGATGATTTGGTTACAGTGGCAGACCGAGAAGCAGAAGAAGTTATCGCTAAGCGGCTACAGACTGTGTATCCTCGAGCACTGATAGTGGGAGAAGAGAATGCGTTTGAGTATCCAGAGCTCCTTGACGGGCTAGCTGAAGCTGAACAGGCTTTCGTTATCGATCCAGTAGACGGTACCCGAAACTTTGTTAATGGCAACGATAACTATGCGGTAATGCTTGCTGAATTACGGCAAGGAATCCCAGTACGGTCGTGGATTCTGCATCCTGAGCAAGACAATCTCTATGTTGCAGAACGCGGTGCTGGCGTCTGGCGCGATGGAGTTCGGATCAATCCGATAGCACGAACAGCTCCCTACGATGGTGCGGCTTCACGTGCCAAATTCGTTGGTAAAGATTCTCATGATGTGAAAAGTATTTGGCCTTCGGCTTGGTGTTGTGGCTTTGATTACACACATATTCTTGAGGGCCATACAGATTTCACTATTTATCGTCATGCTAAGCCGTGGGACCACCTGCCAGGAAAACTTATGTTGCATGAAGTAGGTGGGAAAATCTATACCGCTGACGGTGGTCAAGTTGGAACGAAAATACACGATAGCGGTTTAGTAGCAGTAGCTAATGACGAAATATGGCGTGCTGTAGCACCGCTATTGAGAGCTTTATGCTTGAAAAATCCTAAGTAAGTTGAAGAATAATAACAAGCTAGAATAATCCGACGCCGCAGCGTTGAAGCGCGGCAAGAATATCGTCGAGACTATAGTCCCAACCTAAGTTGATGCTAAAAGCATCTGGGTAACGAGAGTGTACCCATTTGCTGTAGTAAGAATGTGCTGCAACGAAATTATCTCGATCGTGAGGAATTAGATGCAGCCAGATGTCTTCTCCTCTGCGGCCATCTAAGAAAAAGAATGATGACGAAATATCAACACTAGAAAAATCGCTCCAGTCGAAACTATCGTCGCTATCTTCGGTAGTGATACGGAGATGGTCTGGCTGGATGGAGATAGTTCGGTCGCCAGTATTTTGGTTTCGACCGGTACCGAATATGATAAATAGCCCTAGCCCAGTGGAAAGAAGCCATACTGCGGCGGCTAGGAAAGCTATGACGTAGTTCACTGTTGATCCAAGCAAAATCATGCTAATAAATCCGCAGAGCCAACCCAGTGCTATTAGTAATTGTTTTGTTGTTGAGGTAGTGATTTTCCGCCATGAATTAGGGTCGGCATGCCGAGAAAAAGTAATATCGAGACCTTCAGTATTCGGGTTCTCCCAGAGCGGAGAACTATCAAGATCTCCGAAAAAATCAAGCAAAGATTGATGAGCTGTCGAGAAGGAATCCGAAGATGATGATTCACTAACAGAAGAAGCTGTTTCGGGGTGGTTCTGCTCGTGGGCAGACATCGTTTTCCTCTCTAGCTATAAGTCCTGTTAGGGCATTATCTATGCTAGCGAAAGCCGAGGAGCTAGCGAGCGTTTCTTGGCAGTTTGTAGATTTAGATTTGGTAAGAAAACTCTAAGTCAAATATTAAGAACGAGGAGAAAGCCCTAGTTGAGGTCTAGCGACTATTCCTTGCTGTTCCCAATGCCAGTACCCAACAGCAATAGCGGACTGCATAAGGGTTGGATCATCCCACGGCCACTCGGCTGTTGTAAGAGCCTGATCTAAGGGAGTTCCAGCTTCGATCAGTTCTTTTGTCTGAGTGAGAATGCCATTGAGGATTTGACGTTGCCAGTTGGCGATATCGCCGCCCATTAGTTCGCCATGCCCAGGAAGAATCAGCGCATCTCTACGCATGGTTCCTAGCATCATATCGATAGCTTTGACCCAACCAGCAATATCTGAATCAGTATCGACATGGAGCGGTCCAGCTTCTTCGACGATATCGCCGGCAATGACTAACTTCGCATCAGCAATTGTTACAAAAAGATCACTGGTGGTATGTCCGGCTCCTGGATGCACGATTTCAAGAAAACGGTTACCCAATTGCACAATCGATACGATAGATACTAGTTCTTTGGGAAGTACAATATCGGTAGCAGCTATTTGGTGCTCGCTAGCAGATATTTGAGCTTTAGCTAGCTCATCTGACAATGATTCGTGTCCGATGGTATGTAGATCTTTGAACGCTGAAAGACCCCACCAATGATCACTGTGAGCATGAGTCACTACAGCATATTGGAGCGGCACATCAAGAAGAGTTTCAGCTTGATCGCGCAGACACTGTCCTTGTTCGGGGCAAGAGCCAGTATCTACGATCAGGGCAGCGTCGTCACCAGCAATCAAGGCGACATTTACATCGTCTGGTTGGCATACTGCACGCCAGACACGAGGAGCTATGAGAGTAAAAGATCCTTGCGAGAAATCCATGGTTTACTCCTGTCACAATAGGGGCGCGAGTTTGTTGTGATCCACTCTACGCGCTAACACGACTACACTGGCACTCGTAGGTTATGAGTGCCAACAAATAAAACTGCTAAACATATGCTGGAGGAAGAGATGCTAGACGATCGCAAGTTGCAGGTGCTGCGCGCGATCGTTGCCGACTATGTGGGCAGTCAAGAGCCGGTAGGATCGCGGACATTAGTAGAGCGTCATCGTCTTAATGTTTCTCCTGCCACAGTTCGTAATGATATGGCCGCATTGGAAGATGAAGGCTACATTACCCAGCCACATACTTCTGCAGGACGTATTCCTACTGATAAAGGATATCGACTTTTCGTTGATCGTCTTGCTGGGGTAAAGCCACTATCGCCAGCAGAAAAACGTGCTATCGAAACAGTGCTATCAGGGGCTGTTGATCTAGACGATATTGTTACTCGTACGGTGCGATTGCTAGCGCAGATCACTCATCAAGTAGCTATCGTGCAGTATCCGATCCGCAGTACAACTACGATGCGTCATGTCGAATTAGTGTCGTTAACACCAGACAAAGTACTGCTGGTTGCTATCAACTCGGCAGGCCATGTCGAGCAACGCACTATGGACATTGGGATACATGATGAAACATCGCTGTCATGGCTGAAAAGTTTACTAAACGATACGGTAGTGGGACATACTTCAGCGGTTGCTGCAGAGCGTCTTTCTGGAGTTCTTACGGCCTTGGCGCCAGCGCAACGTAGCCAAGCTGCAGTAGCAATAGCAGCCCTTCTTGAGATTGTGGCAGTTGATCCCTCTACTCGTGTTGCAGTTGCTGGAGTCACCCATGTGGCAGATTTTGGTGCAGACTTCACCAAGAATGTGCGCCCAGTTTTAGAGGCGCTTGAAGAGCAGGTAGTTCTGCTCAAACTTTTAGGGGAAGCCGCTACCTCTGATGATGTAACAGTTCTTATCGGTCGCGAACACCGCGTCGAAGGATTGTCGGCAACATCACTGGTAGCAAGCCCCTACGGAGAAGAAGGGGAGGCCTGGGCGAGTTTAGGTATCGTCGGGCCAACCCGTATGGACTACGAATCGAAGATGGCTTCAGTACGGGCTGTCGCTCGGTACGTCGGACGCTATCTGGCAGAAGGATAAAAACAGTTGAGTGACTATTACGACACTCTAGGAGTGAGCCGCAGCGCCACCCCAGAAGAGATCAAGAAGGCATACCGCAAGCTAGCTCGCACCTATCACCCGGATGTGAACTCAGCTCCTGAGGCTAGCGAAAAGTTCAAGGCAGCCAGCGAAGCCTACGAAGTATTGTCAGATCCGCAAAAAAAGAGCGTTTATGACCGTGGGGGAGATCCTTTTGGTGGGGGATTTAGCGGCTTTCCCGGGGGCGGATTCTCTGGTGGAACATTCGATCTAGGCGATTTGTTAGGGTCAGTATTTGGTGCGTCTGCTGGCGGCAGCGCTCGTGGTCCTAGACCACGTGTACGTCGGGGTCAAGATAGTGGCGTACGGATGAGAATTAGTTTGGCTGATGCCGCTTTTGGTACCACAAAGCCACTAACTATCGATACCGCTATCGTCTGTCCTACTTGTACTGGTGCTGGTGCAGCTAATGGGGAACGTCCAGTAGCTTGTACCCAATGCCAAGGTAGAGGCGAAGTTACCGCAGTACAGCGGTCATTTTTGGGAGATATTCGCACCTCGCAGCCGTGCCCGGCTTGTCGTGGATATGGCGATACTATTACTCAGCCTTGTGGCGAATGCTCAGGGGAAGGGCGAGTACGAGCTAGCCGTACTATCAACGTAAAGATTCCAGCAGGTGTGGCGACTGGGCAGCGAATCCATTTGGATTCCCAAGGCGAGGTAGGTCCTGGTGGCGGTCCAGCAGGCGACCTCTACATTGAACTTACCGTTGAATCTCATAAACTATTCCGCCGTGACGATAAGAACCTTGAAGTCATACTCACAGTGCCTATGACTGCCGCTGCGCTGGGGACCCAGATCACTGTTCCTACGCTAGAAGCAGATCGTGAGGACATGCCAGAAGAAAGCAAGAAAGTTGTTCTTGATATTCCAGCAGGAACTCAATCGGGAACCAGAATTGCAATATCTGGTAAAGGCATTCCTGCACTACGAGGAACTGCTCGTGGCGATCTTGGGGTAACTCTTATGGTAGAAACTCCCACCAAGCTTAATGACGAGCAACGTGACCTTTTGCGTCAGCTAGCGTCGTTAAGAGAGGAAATCCAGCCAGAGTGTAATGTACAAAAACACGCTAAAGGAGTCTTTGGCTGGTTGAAAGATGCATTCGCGTGACCGAACCTTTGTTCTTAGCTCCGTTAGAAGATATTCGAGTAGGTGGCCTCGTTGTCGTTACTGGCGACGAAGGTCGTCACGCGGTTCAAGTACGTCGGATCCGAGTAGGGGAGATCGTTCTTGTTGCTGACGGTGCCGGTACCGCGATCCGTGGCGAAGTAATAACTGCTGACAAGAATGGGTTACAGGTTGCGGTACAGGAGATTCTAGGCGATCAGCTGTCAGCGCATACGCTAGTGGCAGTCCAAGCTCTCGCTAAAGGGGGACGCGACGAGCAAGCTATCGAATCTATGACTGAGCTAGGTATTGATGAGGTTGTGCCGTGGCGCGCGCAAAGATCCATTGTGAAATGGGAAGCGGGCGCTCGCGGCGAGAAACAGCTGACAAAATGGTGCTCGACGGTGCGGGAAGCTGCAAAACAGTCACGACGTTTTACCGTGCCTACGGTCACCCCAGCATATAACTGCTCCCAACTGGTTCAGCAGGTAATGGCAGATGCAACAACTTTTATCCTCCATGAGGAAGCTACCCAACCGTTAGCTTTAGTTGATCTGCCAGAACAAGGACGTATCGTCTTAGTGGTAGGTCCCGAAGGTGGTATTTCGCCAGAAGAACTAGCTACTTTTGTAGCAGCGGGTGCCACCTGTGTGAGTGTTGGTAACCATGTACTACGGAGCTCGACAGCAGGTGTAGTAGCGCTGGCACAGATCCAAGCACGTCTTACGCAAAGAGAGGCTCAGCAATGAGCGAGCAAGGTTTTGGTTTTACGCCAGAAACGACTCTAGCCAATGGTCTAGGCCGTACTGGGGTTATCAGCACACCGCATGGAGAGATCGCAACACCAGCCTTTATCCCAGTGGGAACTAAAGCCACCGTAAAAGCTGTTTTGCCAGAAGCTATCAAAGAATTAGGTGGTCAGGCGGTTCTATCGAATGCCTACCATCTTTACTTACAACCTGGGTCTGATCTTATTGATGAAGCTGGTGGTCTAGGTGCTTTCATGAACTGGTCTGGGCCGACTTTTACCGACTCGGGTGGTTTTCAAGTTATGAGTCTGGGAGCTGGTTTCAAAAAAGTTCTAGCGATGGACACCGTCGGTAAAACTAATGACGATGTTATTGCTGAAGGTAAACAGCGAATGGCCCATGTCGATGACGATGGAGTTACTTTCAAATCACATCTGAATGGATCATTGCACCGTTTTACTCCTGAAGTTTCGATGAAGGTACAGCACCAAATTGGTGCAGATATTATCTTTGCTTTCGATGAGCTCACCACACTCATGAATACTCGTGCCTATCAAGAGCTTTCATTGGAACGAACTCGACTATGGGCAGAACGTTGTTTAGCCGAGCATCGTCGACAGACTCAGGAACGTAGTCATCGTCCTTACCAAGCGCTTTTTGGTGTTATCCAAGGAGCGCAGTACGAGGACTTACGTCGTAAGGCTTGTCGCGACTTGGGTTCGATGGATATTGATGGACAGCAATTTGATGGGTTTGGGCTAGGGGGTGCGCTAGAAAAAGAGAATCTAGGCACGATCGTTGGCTGGTGTGCCCAAGAATTACCATTTAATAAGCCACGGCACCTTTTAGGTATTTCAGAACCAGATGATTTCTTTGCTGCCTGTGCAGCTGGTGCTGATACTTTCGACTGTGTTAATCCGTCTCGGGTCGCTCGTAATTCGGCAACCTATACTGCCGATGGTCGCTATAACCTTTTAGCGGCACGCAATCGTAGAGCTTTTGAACCGTTGGAAGACGGTTGTGATTGCTATACCTGTGCTCATTACACCAAGGCGTATTTGCATCATCTTTTTAAAGCTAAAGAAATGTTGGCATCTACTTTGGCAACGATTCATAACGAGCGGTTTACAGTTCGTCTGGTTGACGATATTCGTGCGTCGATGAACGATGGCTCTTTTGAAGCCTTTAAAGATGAGTTCATGGGTAGGTTCTATGCTAGTAAGCGCGTTGGAGCATAAGTTTTAACTATATCAGTACCGGAGCCCAACGACCTTTTGGCCAGCGTCGTAATAGATAACTCCGCCCAGTAGCAGCATGGGCTGCAATACCGATCTTCATAGCCTTAAGAGCTGCGCGGGCATCGTCGTCTTCTTCTGGCTGGCTAGATTCTTCTACAGTGACGCGAAGCTGAATAAAAGCAGCTCCACCGACGATGTCAATATCGTTAGCTTCGACATAAACATGTTCTGAAACAGCAGCTATAGCCGCAGGTACGACGTCAGTAGGGCTGGACCCAGATTTCATGGTCCCTATTTCGACTCGGAGTCGGTAACTAGGCATTTAGGACATCAACTCAATAGTGGTAGACGTGACATCAGAGGTGTTCCAATAATCAGGCTCACCCTTTTTTACTAATTTTATGACCCAATAGGTGATTGGCAGGAATGCTGTCTCCACCAAGACTTTCCAGACATACCCTACGGCTATGTAATTGATCATCTCGGCCTTGGTGATAATGCCACCAAAAGCAATAAAACAAAATGTGACGGTATCGATCAGTTCCCCAACAACAGTTGAACCAAGTAGCCGGGCCCAGAGAGTTCCCTCATGGGTGCGTGATTTCATGGCTGTCAAAACCCAAGCATTAACGAATTGTCCGCCAAGATACCCCAATAAACTTGCCACGACAATGCGCGGCACAAAACCTAGAACCGTACTAAAAGCCTGATTGACATCAGGATTTAGGGCTGGAGCTGCTCCAATAATTAGAAACGTGCAGGAGGCAAGTAGCGACACCCCAAAACCTAGCCAGATAGCACGTCGTGATTGCTTCAGTCCGAAAACTTCAGCTAATACATCTCCGAAAATATAGGTGAAGGGGAAAAGTAAAGCTCCACCGTCGGTGAGCAGTGGCCAGATCTGGATAGATCCAAACGTGATAGGTGTGGCATTGAGAGATCCCAGTGGAATCAGTTTTGTTGCGCAGATATTGCTAATCAGAAGCAAGCTACAGAAGATAGCGACGATCAGATCAAAATTACCGCGAGCACCGCGCGCATAGTTCACTGGTTTTTCTGTCACGCGAAGATTCTAGGCGTTCTGGTATCGATTCAGCTACAACGCGCAGAATAACGTCATAAAACTGAGGGGGAGTTAAGTCAATCGTAGGCTCATGCCATGATGGGGATTATGACGAATCCGTTAGAGCCTGAGCGCACCTTCTATCCTGAGATTGAGCCTTACGAAACAGGCATGCTTGCTGTTGGAGATGGACACACTATCTACTGGGAACAATCAGGTAATCCGGAAGGAAAACCGGTTGTCTTTTTGCACGGTGGACCAGGTGGTGGCTCTAGCCCGAAACAGCGTCGATTCTTTGATCCTGCTAGCTATCGAATCATTCTGCTCGATCAGCGAGGTTGCGGAAAATCTTTGCCACATGCATCGACGCCAGGTGTGGATATGAGCACTAATACCACTTGGCATTTAGTTGCTGATATCGAAAAGCTACGAGAACATCTCATGATTGAGAAATGGCAAGTTTTTGGTGGCTCATGGGGCAGTACTTTGGCGTTGGCATATGCACAAAGTCATCCAGATCGAGTTACCGAACTTGTGCTGCGCGGTATTTTCACCTTGCGGCGAGCAGAACTGGATTGGTACTACAACGGACCTGGTGCTGACTTTATTCACCCAGAATGGTGGCAGCGATACCTTGCCCCGCTGGAAGGATATGAAGGCGATAAGATCGCTCGCTATCATGAAATTCTTTTTGGTGATGATCATGAAGCAGCCGGTCGTGCTGGGGTGGCGTGGACAACTTGGGAAGGCGCTACCACCACACTTATTTTCGACGAGGACAATGTTGCTAGCTACGCAGATCCAGACTTTGCGTTAGCTTTTGCTCGTATCGAAAATCACTATTTTTTCCATGGCGGCTTCATGGGAGACGGCCAGTTGCTAGCTAATATCGATAAAATCCGTCATATTCCTTGCATTATTGTGCAAGGCCGCTACGACACTTGCTGCCCAGCTAAAACTGCCTATGAACTACAGCAGCAGTGGCCAGAAGCAGAGCTGCAGATTGTCTTAGCCGGGCATAGTGCCTTTGAACCAATGATTGCTTCGGAACTAATAAAAGCCACTGATAGGTTTGCTCAAAATTAAGATACGGCGGATATCTTGAGTCAGCGGAAGGCATGTTAAGAGAAAACCATAACCCGTCTGATATGAAAGAAAATTTAGCTATGTGAGTCGAAGAGATAAATGCTGGCAACAAGACAGAGGCAAGCCGGTAGACTATTAACGACGTCAACCCTGGAGGAAAACTGAGCGACTACGCTGAAAGTTCGGTAGGCACCCGGATAATTGTGGTGCCAGCATCTGTCGGAATGGTGAATATCGCTGGTCCGCGTGATGAGTTCTTGCGTATCTTAGAGCGGAGCTTGGCTTGCGATATCCATCTTCGTGGCAATGAGATTACCGTCACAGGTAACCCTGCAGAACTAGGTCATGCTGTGGAAGTAATCAACGAGATGATCACTATTTTCCGTACTGGGCAAGGCCTAAGCACAGATACTGTTGAACGGATATTAGCTATTACAGCTGATCCAGACGCTTCAGCAACTGAAGTACTTACCGCTGAGATTATTTCATCGCGGGGAAAACAGATTCGTCCTAAAACTCTTAACCAAAAACGCTACGTCGATGCTATTGATGCATATACCGTAGTTTTTGGTATTGGTCCCGCCGGTACTGGAAAAACTTATCTGGCAATGGCTAAAGCGGTACAGGCACTGCAGCGCAAAGAAGTTAACCGCATCATTTTGACTAGACCAGCGATCGAAGCTGGCGAAAGACTAGGTTTTCTTCCCGGCACACTGAACGAAAAAATAGATCCCTATTTGCGACCGCTCTACGATGCCTTGCACGATATGATGTCGCCGGACGCAGTTCCTAAACTACTAACTGCTGGGGTGATAGAAGTAGCGCCGCTGGCATATATGCGAGGTCGTACGCTTAACGATGCCTTCATCATTTTGGATGAAGCTCAAAATACGACGATGGAACAGATGAAAATGTTCCTAACCAGACTGGGATTTGGTTCAAAAGTTGTAGTAACTGGAGATATCAGCCAAGTCGATTTACCGCATGGACAAAAGTCAGGTTTGCGAGAAGTCCAACACATTCTTGACGGTATTGACGATATTGCTTTTTGTACCCTCACTCACCGTGATGTTGTTCGTCACAAATTAGTAGGACGCATTGTTGCCGCCTACGATACTTACGAATCTACTCAGCCACTGATCCCACGAGGTACCCGATGATCGACATCAATAATGAATCCGGTATCGCAGCCGATGAGCAAGGTTTAGTACAGTTAGCACGGTTTGCTATCGACCATATGAGAGTGCATCCACAGGCAGATCTTTCTATTTTACTTGTTGATGAACAAACGATGGAGAACTACCACGTCCGATTCATGGATCTACCTGGCCCTACCGATGTGATGAGTTTCCCGATGGACGAATTACGTCCGCCACGTAAAGGTGAAGAGCCGCCAATAGGAATGTTGGGCGATATTGTCTTGTGCCCAGCAGTTACCGAACGGCAAGCGTCCGAACATGGTCGTACCGCCGAAGCAGAGGCAGAATATCTTCTGATCCATGGGTTATTACATCTGCTGGGATATGACCATGCTGAGCCAGAAGAAAAAGCAGAAATGTTTGGAATTAACGACACCATAATCGCTCGATGGCAAGTCGCTCGTGAGGCTAAACGATGACGCCTCAGGATTGGACGTTACTGGCAATAGCTCTTGTTGCTGCGGTAGCAGCTGGAGTTCTTGCCGCAGTAGAGACTGCTTTTCGAGCTATTTCGCATGCCCGCGTAGAGCAGATGGTAGATGATGGGCTTAAAGGTGCTGACGCATTACTAGAGCTGGCTGAAGACCCAGCTCCTAGCGTAAATATTGCACTATTTTTACGACTTGCTTGCGAAATGATTTCGATCATCTTCGTGGCAGTAGTTGCTTTCGCAAATCTACAACCATTGTGGCTGCAAATCGCAGTACCGCTAGGTTCGATGCTGTTGCTATCTTTCCTGTTTTGGGGAGTGGCTCCCAGAACTTTGGGACGGCAACATGCTTACGGATTAGCACGTAAAACTGCTGGAGTTATGGGAAAACTAGGATGGTTCTTCGGGCCATTTCTAGCACTCCTAATCTGGTTAGGTAACGTACTGACCCCCGGTAAAGGCTATGTAGATGGCCCATTCGCTTCGGAAATTGAGTTACGCGAACTCGTCGATAAAGCAACAGAAGTTGAAGTTATCGAAGCTGACGAACGACGTATGATTCACTCAGTTTTTGAGTTTGGTGACACAATCGTTCGTGAAGTCATGGTGCCCCGGTTAGACATGGTGACGATCGAAGAAGATAAAACCGTGCGACAAGCAGTTTCGCTGGCGCTAAGGTCTGGATTTTCTCGGATTCCGGTTACTCAAGCAGATGGTTCTGCTGACCATATTGTTGGTGTCATCTATCTGAAAGATCTGATCCGTCGAGTTTACGATAATGCTTCGGCGCAAACTACTGAATTAGTAAATTCGGTAATGCGTGAAGTGGAATGGTGCCCAGATTCAAAGCCTATTGATGAACTCCTACGCGATATGCAGCGCACTCGTACGCATCTGATGATGGTATTAGACGAATTTGGTGGTACTGCTGGGCTGGTATCTATTGAAGATATTTTAGAAGAAATCGTTGGTGAAATCGTCGACGAATATGACGACGAGATTGCGCCAGTTGTGCAGCTTGGAGAAGATCGTTATCGGGTCACTACTCGACTAGATCTTGCTGATCTAGGAGAACTCTTTGGTCTGAAAGTAGATGATGAAGATGTTGAGACAGTAGGTGGCCTGATGGCTAAACTGCTCAATATGGTTCCTATCGCAGGTTCTGTGGTGCAATGGGAAGGGTTAGAATTGACGGCCGAGCGTAGTCTAGGGCGTCGCAATCAATTACGAACAGTATTAGTTACGCTGGCTGATCAGGCACCTGATCCGGCTGATGCAGCTACTGAACTTGCCGCTGAAGCCGCTAGGAGACAGTCATGAATACCATCCCAGAACCAAATTTTCGGAGCGGTTTTGCCTGCTTCGTGGGACGCCCTAATGCTGGAAAATCTACGCTCACGAATGCGATTATTGGGCAAAAAATTGCGATTGCATCTTCTAAACCGCAAACAACTCGTCACGCAGTACGCGGTATTTTGTCGCGTCCAGGATCACAGCTAGTTCTTATTGATACGCCCGGATTACATCGCCCCCGCACCTTATTAGGGGAGCGTCTCAATGATGTTGTGCGCGATACTTGGACCGAAGTTGATGTAGTGGGAGTATGTTTTCCTTCCGACCAGCGCATTGGTCCAGGAGATACCTATCTAGTACAGCAGATAGCTGATCTTCCTAAACGACCAACTTTGGTAGCTTTAGCCACCAAAACAGATCTGATTTCTAAAGAACGACTAGCACAGCATCTACTGGCTATCAACGAGTTACAAGAAGAACTAGGGATCCGCTGGGAAACTATAATTCCAGTTTCGGCAGTTACTGATGACCAAGTCGATATCGTCGTTGCCGAAATCACTAAACTTTTACCTGTCGGTCCGCCGCTATACCCGGATGAAACTATCACCGATGAGCCTGACGATATTCGAATTTCTGAGCTGATCAGAGAAGCTGCTTTGGAAGATGTTCGAGACGAACTACCGCACTCTATTGCCGTAATGGTTGATGAAATGCGGTTACGAGAAGATCGTCCTGCCGATAAACCACTCATGGATATTTTTGCCACAATAGTCGTCGAACGGTCTTCGCAAAAAGGCATCATCATTGGGCATAAGGGCGGACGTCTCAAAGAAATCGGTGCTTCGGCTCGGGAAGAAATTAAGCAGATCGTAGGAATGCCGGTCTATCTTTCGTTACACGTCAAAGTACTTAAAGAGTGGCAGCGAGACGCAAAACAACTTAACAAACTTGGTTTCTAACTAGGAAAAATCTCGGTGGGTGAAGTGCCCGGCAAGAAGAGTTGCCGCTACCGGCATTTGACGTAAAGTCATGCCGGTAGCACTGAATGGGTCAGCGTCAGTTATAACAAGATCGGCAACCATGCCATCGCTGATAAGCCAGGAATGTCTATCGGTGCTTGCTGTTAAGGCTTGGTGAATACTGAGATTTTGATTAGCAAAAAAAGCTGGAGATCCAGGAAACTGTCGCTCGATAGCACTCTGAATCTGATGCCATGGATCCAGAGCTGCTACTGGTGCATCTGATCCAAAAACAAGAGTTCCGCCAGCATCAATTAGATCTTTGAAACGGTACATTCGGTGGTTACGATCTGGCCATATGGTAGTAGCAGCATCTTGGTCATCAACAACATGCTGCGGTTGAACTGATGCAGTAATTCCTAGCTCCGCAAAACGAGCAATATCTAGATCGTGGAGTAGCTGGGCATGTTCAATACGTCCAGTTGCTTTGGTGGCAGCATATTCGTCGAGGCAGATCCGATTAGCTTCATCGCCAATAGCATGGATTGCACAAGTTATTCCGCCGGCAGTAGCACGAAGCATCAGGTCATGAAGTTGCGCTTGGGAAAAGTTCAACACCCCGTAGTTGGAAGTTCCAGGATAAGGATCGCAACAATAGGCAGTTTTGCTATTCAAACTACCGTCAGTGATACATTTCAGCGGCCCAACTTCTAGTAGCGGTAGTTCGGGCTCTTGATACCCGCTACGAAGTCCTTCAGCTAGAGCCCGATCAAGATGCTGCGGATAGATAGCTGCTCGTACTCGCAGCTGATCAAAACCGTTTCGCATTCGACGCTGCCACGGAGTGTAATTCCAAGTCATTTCCATATCGACTATGCCGACAATTCCGCGTTGTGCAGCACAGCGGGCAGCATCAGAAACCCAATTATCTAAGGTTGTTTCAGAGATCTCTCCCATACGTCGTTGCAGTTCAAAACTAGGTTCTTCGCTTAAGAGACCGGCTTCGTATCCGGTCATGTTGTAGTAGGCAAGAGCAGCAGAGTTTACCCAGATAGAATGAAGATCAACACAGGTCACAGCTACCGGGGTGTCACCACACATCTGGTCAAGGAGCGCTGGGTCTAGCGCGTCGGGGAAAAGTTCTGGGCAAATACCAAAACCAAGTACCGGTTCATTGCCGCGACGAGCATTACTACATAGCGAGGCTACTTCGGCGGCGCTGCGAGCAGAACTTAAATCAAGTCGATGGGAATACATTGCCCACTGAGAAAAATGAACATGCTGATCCCATAGTCCTGGAATTATGAATCTTCCAGCAGCATCGACTTGTTCTGCTTGAGGATTACTTTTATCAATGAAGAGTCGCCCATTGTCGATAAGCAGGCAAGGAAGCATATCGCCATCAGGTAGTCGGGCATTATCGATCTGCAGTAAAGCCATGAATTGATTGTTGCATGTGTATCTCAAGCAGAAGACCGGTAGGTTAGGGGGCGGTGAAAGGAGATACGCGATGCCAGGTATGGGTGCAGCAGCACGTGCGTTAACACGCGACCAATCGGTTAAACATCACCGTCTTGCAAAAGGGACTTGGCCAAGAGTCTTGTCCTATGCCAAACCTTTTAGTTCGCTTATCGTCGCCAGTGTGCTGCTATCGATATTGGGTTCTTTTCTTGATATTGTGCCGCCGCTACTACTGAAAGAGATCTTAGATAAAGGAGTTCTGGGGAAGAACCCTACTCTTGTGATCGTGCTAGCTGGCATCGTGGCTGTAGTAGCAGTGCTTGCGGCAGTTACAAATCTGACAGATCGCTGGTGTTCATCGCGTATCGGTGAAGGATTGATCTATCAATTAAGACTGCAAGTATTCGATCACGTCACTGCTATGCCAATAGCGTTCTTCTCTCGTACCCATACCGGAAAACTAGTTTCTCGTATTCATGCAGATGTTACTGGAGCTCAACGAGCTTTTACCGCCACACTGTCGAATGTCGTATCGTCACTAATCAAGTTGATTTTGGTACTTATTGCGATGTTGTCGCTAAATCCGTGGCTCACAGTGTTATCGGTCATTCTGTTGCCACTTTTTATGATTCCGGCGCGAATAGTAGGACGTCAGCTAGCTGACCTTACTCGCGATGCAGCAACCTATAACGGTGATGTATCTGCCACTATGACTGAACGTTTCGCAGTCTCTGGCGCACTATTAGTAAAACTCTTTGGACGTTCTGGCGACGAGCATAATCTCTTTGCTGAAAAGGCTGGAGTTTTGCGTGATACCGGAATTAAAACTGCGATGGTGCAACGGTTTTTTATTGTCATGATGACGTTAGTAGCAGCCTTAGCTTCAGCAATGGTCTATGGTGTGGGAGGACTTTGGACAGCTGCTGGAGAGATGTCGGTAGGAACTCTCACCGCACTTGCAGCATTACTTTCTCAACTATATGGACCACTCATAAATCTCACTAATACTCGCGTAGATATCATGTCTGCGATGGTGAGTTTTGAACGAGTTTTTGAAGTTCTTGATCTAGCTCCGATGGTGGCAGAAAAGCCGAATGCAGTGTCACTGCAAGGACCGGCAAGTATTGAATTTGATCGAGTATCTTTCACCTATCCGGCTGCAGATTTAGTGTCATTAGCTTCATTGGAGTCGACAGTCGTCGCCGATGAGAAACTGTCAGAACAAGTCATACATGAGGTGAGTTTCCGCGTCGAGCCAGGGCAAACTGTGGCCTTAGTAGGTCCATCAGGGGCCGGGAAAACAACGCTGACTCATTTACTAGCGCGCCTATATGACCCTACTTCAGGAGTGATTCGGATTGGGGGACAAGATATTTCCGATGTCACTCTGGCGTCGCTACAAGCATCTCTTGGTTACGTTACTCAAGATGCCCATATGTTCCACGATACGATTCGACATAACTTGTCTTACGCGCGTCTAGAAGTTACTGAAGAAGAGATGTGGCAGGCATTAGAATCAGCCCATATCGCAGACCTAGTACGCCGTCTTCCTGATGGGCTGGACACTATGGTAGGAGAGCGGGGATATCGACTATCAGGTGGCGAACGACAGCGTCTTGCTATTGCCCGGCTTCTAGTTAAGGCGCCACCGATCATTGTCCTAGATGAGGCTACCGCTCACCTCGATAGTGAATCAGAAGCAGCAGTTCATGCAGCATTTGATCATACGATGGCTCATCACACATCACTGGTGATAGCTCATAGATTGTCAACGATCCGTAATGCAGATCAAATTGTTGTGGTCAAGCAAGGGCGCATTGTGGAACATGGTCGCCATAGCGAGTTACTTGCAGCAGGTGGTATTTATGCAGAGTTGCATGACCGAGGATCAGTTAGTACCTAAATTGATTTCTGTCTCAGATTGCCAAGGATCGCTAAAACAGCCAAAAAATGAGGGTTTTACTAATCTTTGGCAATCTGTGACAGAAAATGTGTCTCCCCCTGAAATCTAGGGGGAGACACATGAAACAGACTTTACTTTTGTGGCACTGCTGAAGCTAGATCAAACCCAGGTTTGATCCCTGATTTTGGAAGCAGTCCATATCCTTCCATCGATACGCGCAAAGCTTCAGCTGCATCGATATTTAGCGGACCAGATGTCCATGCTACGTAGGGCAAGTTTATGAAGCGGTCATTCTTTACTGCTTCTAGATCCTTGCTGGCAGGATGAGCTTTGAGAGCAGCTACTTTTTCTTGATAGGTCTGCCCGGGGTACTCGACGAAAGCAATAATGTCTGGGTTGGAAGCAGTTAGTTTTTCCCAGCCCACCTCAGTCCAAGTATTATCGACGTCGCTGGTGGCATTTTTTGCGCCGGCAGCAGTGATGATAGCTTCTGGGGCGCCGAACTTACCGCTGGTAAAGATAGCGTCTTTGCCAGAATCAAAAAGGAAAACTGTAGGTTTCTTGGCGCCAGCTGGAGCAGCTTTTACTGCCGCGAGTCGGGTATCGATATTAGTGACGGCGGTGGCGGCTTTATCTTCGTTTCCAGTAATTTTACCCATATTTGTTAGATCGCTGCGTAGCGCTTCCCAAGGATCTACCAACCCACGAGCTTTACCATCGGCTTGTTTGCAGGATTCAGTCAGAATGTAGCTGTCGATTCCCTTTTCCTTGAGTATGTCAGGAGTAAAACCTTTGCTATCAGAGAACCCATAATTCCAGCCCGCTACCATTGTATCTGGGGTACGTGCGATTACAGTTTCTAGTGATGGATAGTTAGTGTCAATTACAGTTAGGCTCTTTGAATCTTCGCCGTAAACTGCGTCCATTACGTCTTTATCGGATTGCTTTACAAAGACACCTTTGACGAGTGGACGTGCTCCTACCGCCAACACAATCGTGGTGATATTGGTGTCATTGACAACCATGGAGCCAGCTTTTTTGAATGTTACTTCTTTGCCACAGTTGGTGACAGTTACAGTATTGGTGGCCGGAGATTGAGTGGTGTTGGAAGCGCTCTTGGGATCAGAGCATCCTGCCAAGGCCGTGCACAAGGTTGCTATCGCAAGGGTGACTAAGGGGAGACGTTTCATGGGTACTTAGTTCTTTCTTTGTAGTGGTTCAAAAACAAGATGAGATAGACCGCTGTGAGAACAAACTCTTGAGCTGGAGACTTGAAAGGCTTGTGATATGACACTCTTATCAAGAACATCAGAAGGTTTTCCAGCAGCAATAACCTGTTGGTTATGGAGAACATAGACCGCGTCGAAATACATCATTGCTAGGTCAAGATCATGGATAGCTGCCAGAACTGTTCTGCCAGATTCTTGTAACAATTGCAGTAGATGTAGTTGGCTTGAAATATCAAGGTGATTGGTGGGTTCGTCGAGTAACATCAGGTCGCTATCTTGGGCAAAAGATCTAGCTAACGCAGCACGACGTCGTTCGCCACCTGATAGAGCAGCACAGTTACGGTCGATTTTATCGAGCATGCCTACTCGCTCTAGCGCAGCAGCAACGATGTCTTTTTCCTGTTTAGTTCCGCCTTCCCAAGGACGTCGATGTGGGGTGCGTCCTAGCGCAACAAATTCACCTACGCTGAGTTCTGCTGAAGGCATTTCTTCTTGGGCGGTGAAGGCGATACGACGGGCGCGCTCACGAGGAGAAAGATTAGAAAGTGGCACTTGGTCAATCCCGATAGCGCCAGAGTCAGGTCGGGTTATGCCAGCCATAGCTCGCAGCAGTGTAGATTTTCCAGATCCGTTACAGCCAACTAGGGCTGTCATTTTTCCGGTTTCAGCTGTTATTTGAGCTGATGCGACGATAACTCGACCAGCAATACTGCAGGTGACATCTACCGCGTGAAGACTACTCATGAGTTTTCTCCAAACTGGTAGGTACGTCGTCCCATTAGCAGGATGAAAAGAGGAGCGCCGATAACACCGGTTACAACTCCTAAGGGAACTTCCATGGGGCGGGCAATTACGCGAGAAACGATATCTACCCAGAGTAGGAATAGCCCACCAAGAAGTGCACATATAGGTAGGAGTACTCGGTGTCTAGCACCGGCCAATCTTCGGGTTAGGTGAGGGATAACAAGCCCGACGAAGCCAATGCCGCCAGCTAGGGAAACCATGACTCCGACTAAAACTGACAACAGGACAAAAAGCATAGTGCGAAGGAGTCCTACTTGGATTCCTAAAGATGCAGCCAGTTCTTCACCAGAGGCGAGAGCATCGAGCCAACCAGATCCGGCCCACATGATGGTGCCACAGATGATGACACATCCTAAAGCGATAGGAACACGGTTCCATTGAGCTCCCGATAAGCTGCCCAGCAGCCAAAAGAGAACAGATTGGGCAGCTCTTGGGTCAGCGGCACGAAAGACCAGAAAGCTCGCTAATGCTGAAAAAGCTGACGAAAGAACAACTCCAGATAGCACAAGCCTTAGTGGGATAAGGCCACCTTGTGCTATAGCAACTCCATAAACCAATAGTGAAGCTAGTAGTGCACCTACTAAGGCTCCACTGGAGAGTGCCCACAGTCCAAGGCTGGTAAATAATCCCATAGTTATGACGGCAGTTGCTCCCACCGATGCGCCTGAGGAAACTCCGAGAATGTAAGGGTCAGCAAGGGGGTTGCGTACGAGAGTTTGCATGCCAGCTCCGGCAAGTGAAAGTCCAGCTCCTACCAAGACCGCAAGGACTGCTCGTGGTAGGCGTAATTCGCGAACGATTACATCAGCTGTTTCACTGATGCCGGGCTTGTTATGGATAGCTCCATTGAAAGCGGACCAAACATGTTCAAATGGCAGTAATTCAGCTCCAAAAGTCAGCGAATAGATCAGCGTTATTGCGATGTTTAAGATCAAAATAATGGCAAGGAGCCATGCGGGCAGCCGTCGCTGACGGCATTGATGTGCGCGAGACACAAAGACTCCTTGACGGCAACCTGTGCGCGAGATTGTGCGGACATAATCGAGCTAGCAAGGTTTTCGGACTCAAGGTCATCAGGTAGTAGCCCCCTTCCCAGGTTTCCCCAGTGGCGATAGCTACACCCTCGCTTTTACCGCTGCGCGCCAGTTCTGGAGTTGCACCAGATTCCCTGAACGCTAGCTTTGGTTGAAAATCTATATGTCGTTGCGAAAGATAGCAAACAGGGTATGAGCATAGTGACATACCTCACAATTTTGCCAGTATCAAAAGTCTTTAAGTACAGTAAAAATGCGTAAGGTGAGCTGTTTTTGTATTTGGCTAAGCTATTTTTTAGGGGAAGTATCAATAATTTTAGAGGTTATATTTCATAATATATAAATATAGCTATAGTCTTTTTGATCATTTTTGTAATTGAGGGTATGCGGGTCTATTTTATGGTGCTATCTTAATGAGTGAATCTCCATGGCTACATATGTAGCTCCATTTTCAAGAAAGGGACGTATCCTCATGCACACACAGGTTCGAGTTGAAGTTGATCTCCTCGGCGAAAAGGAAGTACCGGCGACAGCATATTACGGCGTGCATACGCAGCGAGCAATTGAAAATTTCCCCATTTCTGGAGTAACTATTAGTACTATTCCAGATTTTGTTCGAGGCATGGTTCAGATAAAGAAGGCTTGTGCTCTTGCTAATGAAGAGTTAGGTGCTCTTCCTAGTGATATTGCTAAAGATATTGTATGGGCTTGTGATGCCGTCCTTAATGAAGGGCGTTGTATGGATCAATTCCCGATTGATGTATTCCAAGGTGGTGCTGGAACCTCACTTAATATGAATACAAATGAGGTTATTGCTAACTTGGCATTAGAGCATCGCTCTTTAGAAAAAGGCTCATATGATGTGATTAATCCAAATGATCATTGTAATCGTAGTCAGTCAACTAATGATGCTTACCCATGTGGTTTTAGGTTGGGTGTTTATTCTTCTATTCAGAAGATGTTACCAGCAATTTCTGGGTTGATAGAAGCTCTTCACGTAAAAGGTAATGAGTTTGATAAACTATTGAAGATGGGGCGTACCCAGCTGCAAGATGCTGTTCCTATGACATTGGGGCAAGAATTCCATGCATTTGCGGTTACTCTAGAAAAAGAACTTGAAAATATTAAAGGTGATGCAGAATTGCTATTAGGAGTGAATCTAGGTGCAACTGCAATTGGTACAGCTCTAAATACTCCGGATGGTTATGTCGAATTAGTTACTAAGAAACTTGCTGAGGTGACAGGGTATAAAGTTACCTCAGCTAAAGATCTTATTGAAGCTACTTCTGATTGTGGTGACTATGTTTCAGTGCATAGCGCCTTGAAGAGATTGGCCCTTAAACTTTCCAAGATCTGTAATGATCTAAGACTTTTGTCTTCGGGGCCACGTGCTGGATTAAAGGAAATTAATCTACCTGAAATGCAGGCTGGATCTTCAATTATGCCAGCTAAGGTTAATCCTGTTATTCCTGAAGTTGTCAATCAGGCATGCTTTAAGGTATTCGGAAATGATATATGCGTACTTATGGCTGCTGATGCGGGGCAGCTGCAACTTAATGTAATGGAGCCAGCGATAGCTCAAGCTATTTTTGAGTCTATTACTTTACTTGGTAATGCATGTACTGTTCTGGAAGAGAAGTGCGTCTCTGGGATTTCTGCAAATAAAGAGACTTGCTCAAACTTTGTAATGAACTCAATTGGTATTGTTACCTATCTTAACGATATTATTGGACATCACGAAGGGGATCTAATCGGTAAAGAATGTGCTGCAACTGGCAAATCTGTCAAAGAAGTTGTTCTCGAACGGAAGCTATTGAGTGAAGATGTGCTAGATCGCATCTTTTCTGTGGAGAACCTAATGGATCCTATGGATGTCACTGTTTTGTTAAAGGAAGGTCTAAATAAATGATTTGGGTTCAACTAGTAGTCGTTCTACTAGCTATATATCTAGGTGCCCGTATCGGTGGAATAGGTATTGGTTTTGCCGGTGGTCTTGGTGTCTTGGTGCTTGGAGCTCTCGGTGTAAAGCCAGGGGCTATGCCGCTAGATGTTGTCTCAATTATCATGGCGGTTATTGCAGCTATTGCGGCAATGCAGGCAGCTGGTGGTATGGACTACCTAGTTCAGCTTGCGGCTAAGCTACTGCGCAAGCATCCACGTCATCTGATGTTTTTGGCTCCAACGGTCACTTATCTAATGACTTTCATGGCTGGAACTGGGCATACAGCTTTTTCTACTATGCCAGTTATTACCGAGGTAGCAAAAGATGCTGGTATTAAGCCAAGTCGTCCGTTATCGATAGCAGTAGTGTCTAGCCAAATTGCTATTACTGCTTCTCCGATTTCTGCTGCAGTGGTGTATCTATCTAAAGTTATGGAGCCACGTGGCACTGGATACCTTGAAATCTTAGCTGTCTGTATTCCTTCAACATTCCTTGCTTGCATGATAGTAGCTGGAATTATGGCAACTTGGGATAAGGTTCGTGGCACCGGAAAGCTAGCAGGAGATCCTGTATATGAACAGCGGAAAGCTGCCGGGTTGGTATCGCATCAAACTACTGAATTCAAAGTTAAAGCAAAAGCTAAGCTATCAGTACTGATATTCTTGATCGGTTTGATTGCAGTTATGGTTTACTCCACGATAATTAGCGATAAGGTTGCTTTAATTAAGAACCCAGTACTACCTCGCGATGCGGCAATTATTTCCTTCATGCTCACTATAGCTACTCTTATTGTTTTGTTCTGCAAAGTTGATACTGCAGACATTCTAACAATGTCTACTTTCCGATCCGGAATGTCTGCTGCTATCTGCGTGCTAGGTGTGGCTTGGCTCGGATCAACATTTGTTGCTGCTCACGAATCCCAAATCAAGAATGCTGCAGGTGATCTCTTGAAGGGGCACTCTTGGCTATTGGCAGTAGTATTATTCTTCGCTGCTTCGTTATTGTATTCACAGGCTGCAACTACCAAGGCGCTTATTCCTACTGCTATTGCATTGGGTATGAGTAATGTATCTATCGTTGCTGCTTTTGCTGCGGTGTCTTCGTTGTTCGTTTTGCCGACATACCCAACTTTGCTGGCAGCGGTTGAGATGGATGATACTGGCTCTACGCGCATCGGAAAATATGTGTTTAATCACTCCTTCTTGGTTCCTGGTGTTTTGACTATCGCTATAGCGGTAGCATTAGGTTTCCTTTTTGGTGGATTTATTCTCTAATCTAAAAGTAAAGAGTGTTGCGGGCAGCAGTTACATCTGTTGTCCGCAACACTCTTTTTACGGGCTATCTGAGGCGTTATTAGTATCTGATCTGAGGCTAGGGAAACTTGGCTTGTCACTCAGGAGGCGGCATAAAAAGTGCTGCTTGCGGAGTAAAAATATGATCATTTGTTCAGATAGTTAGCAGAAACGACGTCGAAGAGGGTTGAATGGGCAAATGAAGAAGCTCATCAATGACGCCGCAGACGTCGTCAAGGATGCCCTCGCTGGCATCGAAGCCGCACATGTTGATCGCCTTCGCGTGGATCACGCAAATAAAATCATTTACCGAAAAGACGCAACTCGCCCAGGCAAGGTAGCGCTTATTTCTGGTGGTGGTTCTGGACATGAGCCACTCCATGGTGGCTTTGTAGGAATGGGTATGCTCGACGCTGCCTGTGCTGGTGAGATGTTTACTTCGCCAGTTCCTGACCAGATGATGGAAGCCACCACAAAGGTAGATGCTGGTGCTGGGGTTCTACATATTGTGAAGAACTATACCGGCGATGTAATGAATTTTGAGATGGCGGCAGAGCTGGCTGCTGCTGAGTCGGGAATCCGAGTTGAGTCAATCGTGACCGATGATGATGTTGCGGTTCAAGATTCGCTTTATACCGCAGGACGTCGTGGCGTTGGCATTACTGTTCTATTAGAGAAAATAGTTGGTGCTGCTGCAGAAGAAGGTCGTGACCTTGACGCGATCGTCGAATTAGCTAAACGAGTTAATGGGCAAGGTCGTTCTATGGGAATGGCATTAACCTCTTGCACGGTTCCTGCTGCTGGTAAACCTACCTTTGATATTGCCGACGACCAGATGGAAGTTGGTATTGGTATTCATGGCGAACCGGGCAGAGTACGCAAAAAGATTGCTAGTGCTCGTGAAATTGCGCAGATGCTTGCAGAACCAATTTTGGCTGATTGCTCCTATGAAGGTTCTCCGGCTATTGTCATGGTCAATGGTATGGGGGGAACCCCGCTTATTGAGCTATACGTAATGTATAACGAGATCAATAAGATCCTTGCAGGGAAGAATATTGCTATTGCTCGCAACCTAGTGGGAAACTACATCACCTCATTGGATATGGCTGGCTGCTCACTTACGATGCTGAAAGCTGACGATGAAATGCTGAAGCTATGGGATGCTCCAGTTAACACTCCGGGGCTACGGTGGGGCTGCTAAATATGCTAACAACTGAAACTATCGCAGCTTGGCTTAATGATTTTGCTACGACAATTCATGCTAATGCTGATTTGCTGACAGATCTTGATCGACAAATCGGTGATGCCGATCACGGTTTTAATATGGATCGTGGCTGCCAAGCAATAGCAGAGCTTGCTGCTGCTGATTTCTCTGATGCCGCAGGTCTCTTGAAGAAAGCCGGTATGACCTTGGTCAGTACTGTAGGAGGTGCTTCTGGTCCGCTTTATGGGACATTCTTCCTACGCTTCTCAGGAGCTATCGGTGCTGACGGAGATCTCGATCCGCAATGTCTAGGAGACGCATTTGCTGCCGCATTGGAAGGGATAATCTCGCGCGGTAAAGCTGTCGAAGGCGATAAGACGATGGTTGATGCATTAGCGCCAGCTGTAAAGGCATATCAGACTGCAATCGAGTCTGAAAAAACCATTGCAGAAGCTTTATCCGATGCTGCACAAGCTGCTGCAGCTGGGCGTGATGCTACTACTGCAATGATTGCTCACAAGGGACGAGCTTCATATCTAGGGGAGCGGGCTCAAGGAGTCCAAGATCCTGGTGCTACTAGCATGACTTTCTTACTGGAAAGCGCTGCTAGGACGCTCGTCTAACAGACCGAAAAGGACCATTGTTGTGATTGGTATTGTCGTAGTCTCTCACTGTCATGCATTAGCGAAATCTGCGGTGCTGCTTGCTAGCGAAATGGTGCCACAAGAATCCCGCCCTGCCATAGCAATAGCAGCAGGATTAGACGAGGATACTTTTGGCACAGATGCAGCTGCTATCGCTGAAGCATTAGCGGAGGTAGATTCTGCAGACGGTGTTTTAGTTCTCATGGATCTAGGTTCAGCACTCTTGTCTGCTGAGATGGCATTAGAGTTCGTGGAACCAGATTTAGCGCAACGGGTCATGTTGTCGTCAGCTCCCTTGGTAGAAGGGCTAGTTGCTGCTGTCGTAACAGCAAGTTCTGGCGCATCACTGGCTGAAGTTGATGCTGAAGCTAGATCGGGATTGCTCGGAAAAATTGAGCAGCTCGGGCAGGTAGAGGCTACGACAGTGCCACAACACGAATCATTGGCTACAGGTCTGCAGGCTACAGTCACTATTACGAATATGCATGGTCTTCATGCTCGTCCAGTTGCGACATTAGTATCTGGGCTACGAGATATTAATGCTCAAATTGAGTTTTCTAACCTAGATACTGGTGCTGGTCCTGCTCCTGGACATTCGGTTACTCGGATTGCTGCTTTAGGGTTACGATGCGGGCAGCGTATGCAAATAGTGGCAGCAGGTCCGCAAGCTGAACAAGCAATCGCGACTATCGAAAAAATGGCAAAAGAACAGTTTGGTGAAGCTGCGGAGATAGAACCGACCGCCTTGGCTGAGGAAATTGGTGACGATAACACCGGGCAGCAAATAGTTATCGGACCAGCATATTGTGCTGATCAGCAAGTGGATACCAGTAAGTACCAGGTAGGAGCAGATGAAGTTTCTAAGCTCCAAGCGGCATTAGCTGCAGTTGATGCTGATCTGGCAGCACAAGTTCAAGGCAGTCACGGCGATATTTTTGCGGCACAACAAGCATTATTGTCAGATGTTGAGCTACGGGAACGTTTTATAGCAGCAGCACCTTCTTCAGCAGTGGCATCGGTAGAAAAGGTTTTGACCGAGGTAGCAGCTAGCTTTGATCAACTAGCAGATCCATATTTACGAGAACGTGCCCAAGATATTCGTTCGTTACAACGTCAGATTCTTGAGAAACTCGTAGGAGCTAAGAGCAGCAGCCTCAGCGTCGGAAAGCATGTCCTCATTGTTGCTGAATTAGATGCAGCCACTGCAGCAACATTAGATACCTCCTTAACCCAAGGGATTATCACTACAACAGGTGGTGCTACTGGTCACGGAGTTATTGTGGCTAGCTCTCGTGGGATTCCTGTTCTTACTGGATGCCATGAAGCAGCAGCTATTAGCGATCAGACTATTGTTGCCTTTGATCCATGCTTAAAAAAGCTATGGATTAATCCAGATGAAGCTACGCTTAGCGACATTTCAGCACGTGCGATAGAGCGTGCCAAGCACGAGCAACAAGCAGCAGCATTAGCTCATGAACCAGCGATTAGCCCGCAAGGAATAGAAGTTATTGTGGAAGCTAATATAGCTTCCCAAGCTGATGCTGAGCGTGGCTATCGTGCTGGAGCACAAGGCTCAGGTCTGGTTCGTACTGAACTTCTTTTTGGACATCTCAACCATGCTCCTAGTGCTGAATATCAGGCACAAGCGCTTATTGAAATCGGGACAGCATTGGGTGGGCATCCTATAACTGTGAGAACGTGGGATGTAGGCGGAGATAAGCCGCTGGCCTTCCTGCCTCAAGATAAAGAACTCAATCCCTTCCTAGGGGAACGAGGGATTCGTACCATGCGTCGGGTCCCAGAACTATTGAAAGAACAGTTGACTGGAATTCTGTTAGCTTCGCAACAGGTACCAGTTCGAGTGATGTTTCCGATGGTGACTGAGCCGCAAGAAATGCAGTGGGCGCGAGAACAACTAGAAACTGTACGTCGTGAATTGGGTGTTGCTCCGATACCAGTGGGCATGATGATCGAGATGCCAGCTGCAGCGTTACGAGCTGGAGATTTCAAGGATTTTGTCGATTTTGTTTCAATCGGAACAAATGATCTTACTCAATACACTACAGCTGCTGACCGTGGAAATGGGGTTGTGCAGCATCTAGCCCGTAGCGACTCTGCCGCGGTTTGGGACCTTATTGCTTTAACTTGCCAG
Source organism: Propionibacteriaceae bacterium (assembly GCA_051654905.1). Taxonomy (GTDB): domain Bacteria; phylum Actinomycetota; class Actinomycetes; order Propionibacteriales; family Propionibacteriaceae; genus JBOFIQ01. The sequence continues at coordinate 119,561 of JBOFYY010000156.1, read as the reverse complement.
CAGCTACCAGATACTACGATTGCAGTGTGTGGAGATCTGGCATCCCAAACGGAGGCTGTGCCAAAGTTAGTAGCTTTAGGAGTTACTGAGTTGAGCGTGCGACCACCTTTAGTGGGTTTGATTAAACAAGCAATTCGTCAAGAGAGCTAAACCATAAAACGGTAGGGATACTGCAGCTTTGGCAGTTTATCCCTACCGATTTATATCTAGCCAAGAAATTAAGACACATTATTTGGGACAGCGCCACCGTAGCGACGATCTCGACGCGCATAAAGTTCGCAAGCGTGCCAAAGATCTCGACGATCAAAATCTGGCCAGAGTTTTTCTAAGGTGACAAATTCAGCGTAGGCTCCTTGCCAGATTAAGAAATTGGAGATGCGTTGTTCGCCAGAGCTACGTAAGAACAGATCGACATCAGGAATATCAGGCTCGTCAAGATAACGCCTAAAAGAATCCTCAGTAATCCGGGAGGGGTCAAGTTTTCCTTCTTTAGCAAGGCGAGCTATTTGACGAGTTGCGTCAACAATCTCTGCGCGACCACCGTAATTAACACAGAATTGCAAAGTGAGGGTGGTGTTATTTTTACTCTGCTCTTCGGCTACTTCTAGTTCTTTGATAACTGATCCCCATAGTCGTGGGCGACGTCCTGCCCAACGGACTCTAACCCCAAGGGCATCGAGCTGATCTCGGCGTCGATGAATTACGTCCCGGTTGAAGCCCATGAGCCAACGAACTTCGTCAGGGGAACGTTTCCAATTTTCAGTAGAAAACGCATAAACGCTTAGGTAGGGGATACCTGCTTGGATTGCGCCTTCAATAACGTCGAAAAGAACTGCCTCACCTTCAGCATGTCCGTCGGTACGTTTTAGGCCGCGTTCTTTAGCCCAGCGTCCGTTACCATCCATGATGATTGCTACATGTTTAGGTAAGAACTCTGGGGGGATTGCTGGTGGCTGAGCGCCGCTAGGGTGCACAGATGGAGCAATTTTGTTAGGGCAGGGCGTTGAGTTGCGTCGGGCCATAAAGAAGACACTACCGTGATTTTAGGTGAACTCGCTTAAGATCACTATGTGCCTACTTATCGTGACGAGGGGATCGTGCTACGTACCCATAACTTGGGAGAAGCTGATCGCATCGTGACTTTCCTAACCCGTACTCATGGAAAAGTGCGTGCTGTTGCTAAAGGTGTACGACGTACCTCAAGTAAATTCGGTGGTCGCTTAGAACCTTTTAGTCATGTTGATGTGCAATTTGCAATGGGAAAAAATTTGGATGTGGTGTCGCAAGTTGAGCAACTCCATGCTTATGGGGAACCTTTGATGCGACGTTATGGTGCTTTCACCGTAGGGCAGGTTATGTTGGAAACAGCTGACCGGATGTCCCCGATGGAGAAAGAACCAGTTCTGAGTCAATATAGACTTCTTTGCGGCGCATTACGGACGCTAGGAGAAGGTACCAGTGATGGGGAGCGGGCTCCGTCAATGATTCTTGATGCATATTTACTGCGATCGCTAGCTATTTCTGGGTATGCGCCGTCGCTTAGTGAGTGTGCTATTTGTGGTCTTGAAGGTCCGCATCAGGCTTTCAATCCAGCATCGGGTGGAGTGGTGTGTGTTAATTGCCGACCGCCAGGTTCAGCACATCCACGTACCGAAACAATCGCGCTCTTGACAGCATTGCTGACCGGAGATTGGGAACAAACCCGGGATGTAGATTCTATGGTGTTACGAGAAGCTGATGGGTTAACAGTCGCGTTTACTAATTGGCATTTGGAGCATCGGCTACGCTCGTTGCCGTTGGTAGATAGATCGAGAGATGAGACTGATTGCTACTAGCAATCAGCACATAACCCGAAGAACTCTAGGTCATGACCGACTTCGCGGAAGCCATACTCTTTACCAACTTTCAGCGCCCATTTTTCAACGGTTTCGCCAGAGACTTCAACGGTTTTTCCGCAACTGCGGCAAACCAGATGGTGGTGATGTCCAGCATCGCTGCAACGACGATAAGAAAGTTCACCGTCGGGGTTTCGTAGCACATCAACTTCGCCGCTATCGGCGAGTGTCTGCAAATTTCGGTAGACCGTAGTTAGTCCTACCTTATGTCCGCTTTTACGGAGCTCTTCGTGTATCTGCTGAGCGGTTCGAAAACCTTCTTGGGTAGCGATAATGTCGGAGACCGCAGCTCGCTGACGAGTGTTACGAACGAGAGAGATTTTTTCCACATAAGTATCTTCTCACATTAGACAACGCTACTCATTCGAAAAATGAGCATATTGATTAGGATATTAGGTAAAGTGGTTTCAAAATAACCGGGGTGCCAAACCAGGCACTGAACGATTTCGAGGAGTATGAAATGGCCAGTCGTCTCGACAATGTTATTGCGCTATGTAAGCGCCGTGGATTCGTATATCCCTGTGGAGAAATCTACGGTGGTACTCGCGCAGCATGGGATTATGGCCCGTTGGGAGTAGAGCTAAAAGAAAATATTAAGCGTCAGTGGTGGCGGATGATGGTTACTGGTCGCGATGATGTTGTGGGTTTGGACTCTTCAGTTATTTTGCCGCGTAATGTATGGGTAGCTTCGGGACATGTGGGTGTTTTTACCGATCCGCTAACGGAATGTTTGTCTTGTCATAAACGACATCGTGCCGATCATTTAGAAGAAGCCTTTGAAGCTAAACATAAGCGTCTTCCCGAAGCATTGACTGAGGTTCCTTGTCCAGACTGTGGCACGAAAGGCCAGTGGACCGAACCTCGCGATTTCAACATGATGCTGAAAACTTACCTCGGGGTTATCGAAGATGAATCTGGTATGCACTATCTGCGTCCAGAAACTGCGCAAGGTATCTTCGTGAACTTCAAGCAGGTACTTAATACTTCTCGTAAGAAGCCACCTTTTGGTATCGGTCAGGTAGGTAAGTCTTTCCGCAACGAGATTACTCCGGGTAACTTTATTTTCCGTACCCGTGAGTTTGAGCAAATGGAGATGGAGTTCTTCGTCAAGCCGGGCGAGGACGAAGAATGGCATCAGTACTGGATTGATGCGCGCACCAAGTGGTACACCGATTTGGGTATTGATTCGCAGAATCTACGTCATTACGAACACCCGTCGGAGAAATTATCGCACTATTCCAAGCGCACTGTAGATATCGAATACAAATTTGGGTTTACTGGTAGCGAATGGGGCGAACTCGAAGGTATCGCAAACCGTACCGATTATGATCTGAAAACCCATTCAGAACATTCTGGAACTGACTTGTCATATATCGATACAGTATCGGGTGAGCGTTATATTCCATATGTGATTGAACCAGCTGCTGGTCTTACTCGCTCGTTGATGGCATTTATGGTTGATGCGTACACCGAAGATGAAGCTCCCAATACTAAGGGTGGTGTTGATACTCGGGTCAGCCTAAAGCTGGATCCGCGACTAGCTCCAGTGAAAGCTGCGGTATTACCGTTGTCGCGTAATGCGGATCTTTCGCCTAAGGCTCGCGATCTTGCGGCCCAGCTGCGTCAGTACTGGAATGTAGATTTCGACGATGCCCAAGCCATCGGACGTCGCTACCGTCGCCAAGATGAGATTGGTACTCCATTCTGTATCACTGTCGATTTTGACACTCTTGATGATGATGCGGTGACCATTCGCGAACGCGACACAATGTCCCAAGAGCGAGTAGCTATTGATCAGGTTCAGAATTATTTGGCAACGCGTTTGATCGGTTGCTAAAAGTGGGTGCTCCCGAAGAGTTCTCTTTGGAAACTCCAGATAATGTGCTGCTGCACTGTCGGCTATGGCGGCCAGATAGTGCAGCGCACGGCATCGTTCAGATTGCTCATGGTATGGCTGAACATGCGGGTCGCTACGCTGATTTCGCTCAGATGCTGACTTCGCAAGGATGGGCTGCTATTGCCGACGATCATCGTGGACATGGGCTTACTAGCGGTCCACGAGGTCATATGGGAGATCGTGACGGCTGGAACAGTGTGGTGGAGGATCTCTATTTGGTTAAACAGGCTGCTCTTGAGCGGTGTGGAAATCTTCCGGTAGTGCTATTGGGGCACTCTTGGGGTTCTTTGCTTTCGCGTGCTGCTGCTGCCCGTTGGGGAAATGAACTATCGGGGCTAATCGTGATGGGTACTGCTGCAGACCCAGGACTTTTAGGAGTAGTTGGAAAAGTTATTGCTACTGCAATTGCAAGAGTTAGGGGAGTGCGACCTAGTCATTTCTTGGAGCGGTTAACTTTTGGATCTTTTAATAAACCATTTAAACCTGCTCCTACTGGATTTGAATGGTTATCAAGAGATCAATCGCAAGTAGCAGCTTATGTAGCAGATCCTGACTGTGGTTTTTCTTGCACAGCACAGTTCTATGCTGACCTAATTAGCGGTGCCAAACTAGTTAATAGTGTGTCCTGGGCGCAAAAGATTCCGTGTGAGCTACCGGTTCTTATTCTAGGAGGAGGAGCTGATCCGGTAGGGAATCAAGGCGCTGCACCTAGAATAATTGCTGCCCAGCTGAGTGATCTCGGAGTTAGTAATGTTGAACTGCAAGTATGGCCAGATATGCGACATGAACTGCTTAATGAGCAGGAAAAAGAACTCGTTGAAGATATCATTATTGAATGGTTGGCAGAACTTATGCCAAAAGGGCAAAGGGAAATATCATGAGCTATCAACAGCCACCTACTGATCCGTATGGATCTTCGCAGCAGCCGTACAATCCTAATTCTCAACCTAATGGGTACCAGCAACCTGCTGTAGATCCATATCAACAGCCTGCAAATCCATATGCGGCTCCTCAGGGGGTGCAACAGCCTCAAGTTCAGTGGCAGCAGACAGGAAATCCAGTAACACAGCAGCCAGGGAACCCTAACTCGTATATGGCGAATAATCCGTATATGGCAGGGCAACAGCAAGGGACTTCTGCTGGATGGCAGCCGCCAGTTAATGCTTATGTAGCTCGCCCAAATATGGAATTTATGCAAGCCATGAAAGCTTTTTTTCAGAATGCCTTTTTCTTTAAGGGAAGAGCTTCGAAGACAGAAGCAATATTCCCGTTGGCCATATTTTTTGGAATCGTTATTATTTCAAATATTATTAGAGTGAATAATGAAAAGTCGGCATTACTTTTAATTTGTGCACTCTTAGTGATATTAATGATAGTTCCGATTGTTGCGCTGACTGTGCGTCGGCTACATGATATAAATAAAACCGGATGGTTAGCGCTTGGCCTTTTTGTTCCTCTCGTTAATTTTATTCTATGGATTCTTCTATCTACTGCAAAATCAAATCCAGCAGGAGCTAGCTTTGATGATCCAACGGGAAAGCAGCCTGCTCTAGGTTTGTGATCAGTTGAAGGTCTACATATTGTTAAAGTGGAGATCATCTATCATGATAGATGATCTCCACTTTAGTTATGGTTAAGTTTTTATCGAAAGTAAAGAGGTTTTAGGCGTGGAATTATTGAAGTTATCAGCTCCATCTCAGGCTGCAGCTGTGGGAACGCTTCCGATTGTCCTAGCGCCTATGGCTGGAATTACTAATGCTGCCTATCGGCAATTATGTCGAGAGCAAGCTGAATTAGTTACTGGCAATCAGCAAGCTGGTTTATATGTATGCGAGATGATTACCTCTCGGGCGCTAGTGGAACGTAATTCCAAAACCATTGATATGTTGACTTTTGATCCTGGAGAAAAAGTACGATCAGTGCAACTCTATGGAGTTGATCCAGAAACTATGGGAAAAGCTACCTCGATTCTGTGTCAAGAGTTTGGGGTGAGTCATGTTGATCTCAATTTTGGTTGTCCAGTTCCAAAGGTGACGCGGAAAGGTGGCGGAGGAGTTCTACCTTGGAAAAAAGATAGATTCCAGGCGATTATTCGTGCGACTGTTCGTGCAGCTGATCAGTATGGGATTCCGGTAACCGTCAAAACCCGAAAAGGAATCGACGATGACCATCTGACCTATCTTGATGCTGGGCGTATTGCGCAAGCAGAAGGCGCCGCCGCTATAACTTTGCACGGACGTACTGTCGCTGAACATTACGCTGGAAAAGCTGATTGGGAATCAATCGCGCGACTGGTAGCAGCTCTTGATATTCCAGTGCTAGGAAATGGTGATATTTGGGAAGCTCCTGATGCGCTGCGGATGTTAGAACAAACAGGTGCTGCTGGAGTGGTAGTTGGACGTGGTTGCCTAGGTCGACCATGGCTTTTTAGGGACTTAGCTGATGCGGTACAAGGCCGACAGACCCAAGCGTTGCCTACGCTAGGTGAAGTGATCGCGATGGCTAAACGTCACGGCGAGCTTCTTATTACCTATCAAGGTGGTAAATATGGTGGAATCCGGGATTTACGTAAGCACATGGCATGGTACTTCAAAGGCTTTCCGCTAGGGGGAGAGCTGCGTCATAGCTTGGGCATGATTGAATCTTTGGAACAGATTGATGAGATCTTAGCTGGGGTGGATCAATCTATGCCGTATCCCAAGAAGGAGCTGGGTTCTCCTCGCGGCCGACAAGGTCAGATGCATCGTAAAGTAGCTATGCCAGATGGTTGGTTATTGGATCAATCTGGGCTTGCTGATGATCTTTCTGATGCTGAAGATGACGTATCAGGTGGTTAGCTCTTTAACAATGTCAGTGCTCTGTGCCAGACTCGCATTTAGCTAGCTGTAAAGAGAAAGAAGCTCACATGTGTACCGACGACAGTCTTGAGATTGCACCACGAGCTCAAGCTTGGGCAACAACAATGTCTGGACATCATGATGCAACTGCAATCTATGCTCACGCGGATTCGCACGCTCAGATTGATGTAGCTAAAATCTATTGCCGTCAAGAACGAGAAGAAAAAGAGAGACTGCTACTTGCGTCGGGGGCAACCTTGGCTCAAGGAGCAGGCAATCGAGCAATTCCAGAAGATCCAGACCCAGACCGTACCTGCTTTGAACGTGATCGAGATCGGATTGTACATTCGGCGGCTTTTCGTCGATTGGCTGGTAAAACTCAAGTAGTGGTTTATCCCCACGATCATCAACGAACTCGGCTTACCCACGCTCTAGAGGTAGCGCAGGTAGCTACCTCAATTGCTCGTGGAATAGGTGCTAACGTCACTCTGGCTGACGCTATGGCGCTAGGCCATGATTGTGGACATGGTCCAGGTGGACATGCTTCCGAAGAAGCTTTTGATGCTTTCATTCCAGAGGGCTACGACCACGGTCCGTGGGGAGCTGATGTCGTATTAGCTTCTCTCAATTTATGTGCAGAGACTCTTGACGGGATCCGGAATCATTCTTGGTCGCGACCAGCTCCTATAACTATAGAAGGAGAGATCGTTTCTTGGGCAGATCGTATTGCTTACTGCGCCCATGATCTCGAAGATGCTTATGCAGCTGGGATCGTACAACCTAGTGATATCCCAGATGAGGTAAAAAGTATTGCTGGGACCAGACGTAGTCAACAATTAGGAGTATTCATTAAAGCAGTGGTCTCCCACGCTCAAATACATGGTCGTATTGGGATGGATATAACTACTGCTAATGCGCTAGCTGAGCTGAGACGATTCAATTATGAACGTATCTACACCCGTCCAGAATCATTGGCTCAATCCAATGCTGTGGTACAGGTATTGCGTGATTTAGTTGAATTCTATATTTCAAAACCCAGTCAGCTCCCTATCGAATATCACCATGACGACTTAGTGCGAGGTGCTGTTACCTATGTGGCAGGAATGACAGATCGTTTTGCTTTCGACCAAGCCGAAGTTCTTCTTGGCTGGGACGCTGCTCGATTACCTCATGGAATTGGTCGCGGATATTAGCGGCAATGTTTAAATATGTAGCGCTTCTTGTAAATCATGGGGTAGCAGTTTTCCAGAACTCATAAAAGATGTAGCAACAACTACAACAATCATTTGCCCACACATAATCGCTATCAAAATTAGTACTTGGGCACTAGCTGCTTGTAGCGGAGAGCCGCCGCCTAACAGGACGCCGATAAAGGCTCCGGGCAGTGTCACTAACCCAGTAGCGCGAGTTTGATCAAGGTTGGGTAGGAGAGCTTCTTTGCGCAGTGGATCGATAACCATAGCTATAGCTTGAGAACGAGGCATTCCTAAGGCAAGAGCAGCCTCATAAATCGGATTATTTTCGCGTAAAGCTGCAAATAGCCGTCTCCCCAACAAAGTATGAACTGTCATCATATTTCCGGTGACGATACCAGCAAAAGGAACTAGAGAAAGGCCATTGAATGGTACGGTTCTACTAGCGAAAATTATGGCAAGAACTGGAATTAACCCAGCAGTAATAGCTAATGCCACCCAACCTAAAACCTGAACAGTTTCAGTGCGTTGTGCGGTAGTCCAGACCGCGACACAGAACATTAAGATCGCAAAAAGAATTGATGACCATAGCTGCTGAACTGCTGCCACGACAATGAGTGACACCAGCCCCAACTGGACGATGGCTCGTAGCGTGGCTATGAAAGATTCTTTCGCTGTACCCACATGCGCTAGTTGCGATATCAGCATCGTGATGCCTAGTAAGAGCACCAAGCAGATCAGCAATGGCCAACTCGCTTCAACAGTCATAACAGCAGACTATCTCCTATAACGCCCAGAGATAGGTAAAGCACGGCTAGAGTAATCCTGTGGCGGGACGAATTCATGAAGAAGATATTCAGACAGTACGAGAACGAGCGCGCGTCGAAGAGGTCGTGGGGTCGTATGTATCACTGAAACCATCAGGGGCTGGAACCTTGAAAGGACTATGTCCTTTTCATGATGAGAAAACTCCTTCATTCCAAGTTACTAGTACTCGTAATCTGTACTACTGCTTTGGTTGTGGCGAAGGTGGCGACGTTATCGACTTTGTCATGAAAATAAACAATCTGTCGTTTTCAGAAGCACTCGAACACCTTGCAGATAAGACAGGGGTACAGCTGCGCTATGTTGATGGCGATGGTGGTCCTAGAGTAGAACCGGGGCTACGCGTCAGGATTCTTTTGGCCAATCAAGAAGCAGCAGAGTTTTATCAGAAAGCTTTGTTGACAGCAGAAGCGTTGCCGGGACGGCTCATGCTAGATCAGCGAGGCTTCGATCGGCAGGCAGCAGAACTTTTTGGGGTGGGGTGGGCGCCCCAAGGCGGACGTGCTTTGACTGAGCATTTACGTCGACAAGGCTTCAAAGATGAGGAACTAATCAAAGCTGGACTAACTCGGCAAGGTGGTTGGGACTTTTTCCAAGGACGAGTGTTGTGGCCGATCCGAGATGCTGGAAAATCCGTATTGGGATTTGGGGCACGACGTATTTTTGACGATGACAAGATGCCAGCAAAGTATCTGAATACGCCAGAAACTCCGGTCTATAAAAAGTCACAAGTTCTATATGGGCTTGATTTGGCGCGACAGCACATTGGCAAAAAAGAGCAGGCAGTAATTGTCGAGGGATATACCGATGTTATGGCGGCTCACTTGTCTGGAGTCGATACGGCAGTTGCGTCATGTGGGACTGCTTTTGGCGAGGATCACGCCAAACTGTTACAGCGTCTTATTGGGACTGAAAAAGTTGGACAAGGCGAGATTATTTTCACGTTCGACGGTGATGTTGCCGGGCAAGCGGCTGCTTTGAAAGCATTCAAACTAGAAAAAACTTTTAGCGCCCAAACATATGTTGCCGTCGAACCTAGCGGTATGGATCCGTGTGATTTACGTATGGCACATGGGGAAGCAGCCGTTAGAGAGCTGGTCGGGAGACGTATTCCGCTCTACCGCTTTGTGCTGCGTAATACCTTGGCAGGGTATGACCTTGATCGGGCTGATTCGCGAGTTCAAGCCTTACGGGCTGCGGCGCCGCTAGTTACTAGTGTGCGAGATCGCTCATTGGTGACAGGTTTTACTCGAGAGTTAGCCGGAATGTTGGGGATGCCAGAAAATGAGGTAGCTGCTGAGGTAAAACGAGCTGCCTCTAGACGTCCTGTAGTCCCAGTGGCTCCGGTTGTAGCGTCGGATGATCAGCCTATGTTAGAAGCTTTTACCCAACCTGATCCTCGGGATCGTTCACTTATGGTGGAACGAGATGTAGCTAAACTTTTACTGCAAGCACCAGAGCTTTTTACGCCGTCATGGAATGGCATCAACCTAGATGATTTTTCTCATATTGGCTATCAGTCAGTGTGGCGGGCAGTTCAAGCAGCAGGTGAGCGTGGCGAGGGTTGGGTATCGCGAGTACGAAAAGCAGCAGATTCTGTTGCAGCGCGGGAATTAGTGACTGCGGTATCGGTAGAGCCGCCCTTGCTAGTTCCAGATGAACGATATGTGGACGAATATGCTGCTCGGCTCCAGCTACTGCGAACTAATTACGATATTGCGCAGCTTAAATCTAAACTGCAACGAACTAATCCAGTTGAACAAAATGAAGAATATCGGCAGATGTTTACAGATTTAGTGGGCTACGAAGCGCGACGTAAAGAACTACAGCAACGCTCTATTCCACGCGACTAAAACTAGGTTAGGGGAGTGTCTCCTAGTAGCTGTCAAGTGTTGTCTGTTCTGGGCTAGGTGTCGTCATTAAGCGATAAACCCTTTTGCTGCGATTAAAACTTGGCTTGGATCGAGGTATGAACTTCGACGAACCATTATTGACTGCTGCTGATGAAAGTTCGCTTGCGCGCACAATCGAAGTAGGTGTTCTTGCATCAGCAGTTTTGCGGGGGCAGATCCCGATGATAGCTGGTGCAACATCAGTAGAGTTATCTTCTTTAGTGCGTGCAGGAGAGCAAGCTAGAGAGAGATTTTTACTAGCTAATTGTCGATTGGTTTTTCTAGAGGCTCAAAAAGTAGCGCTGCGGTTAGACCTTAACGTTGATGAATTATTTCAAGAAGGTTTTTTAGGATTATCTGAGGCAGTGTCACGGTTTGATTATCAACGAGGCTGTCGCTTTGCTACCTATGCGCTGCCTTGGATCAGGGAGCGGCTTAGCAGTGCTGCTAGAACTCGATGTGGACAGATTCATGCTTCAGCCTGGACTATTCGCAAATACGGTTTTGACGTCATTCGTACGGTGTCGTTGACTACTGATGTGGTATCGCTGGTGGAAGTCCAAAATGCTGTCAATATTGCAGATACTTTCCCTAGCGATGATATCGGATTAGCTAGAATGCTTCGTTGCTTGCCAAAAGATCAACGTATCGTGCTGCAACGTCGGTATGGAGCAACCCAAGCAACTTTAGTCGAACTAGCGCAAGAGATGGGCATCTCAGTCTCTACAGTTCGTAGAATCCATGATAAAGCGATAGTGACATTACGAGGGAGATTTGCCGCTGATATCGCTGCATAAAACCGCTCGATTTTTGACATAAGCAAAAATCACGGAGAATGAAGTTATGTTGTGGTTTGATCGTGCAGGTTTAGACCAAGATATCTACGATTCACTCAAAGCTGAGGGTATGCATGGACGCCCTCGAGTTTTAGCGTGGGCGCAGACTCTTGATGGTGTCGTAGTTGGGCTACCAGATCGCTTGAGTATTCGTCGGGGTGAACTATGGGAGCATCTTCGATGGGACGAAGTTATTAATGGCGGCTGGGATAACCAGCAGGGTGTTTTGCGGTGGACTACTGCTGACGGTGCTGGCAGCATCTCTCTGGAAGAACCTGGTCGTGTACCGGAGTTGTTCAGAGAACGTGTTCAGGCCAGCATCATGGTGAATCAACAAGTTGATATCGAAGGTAGCGATGGCATCACTGTGACAGCTCGGCGCAATCCTTCCGACACACGTAGCGAGCTGTCTTGGTTGGCGCTACCGTTAGGAACAACGGACTTGAATGATCCTAAAATCAGGGCTCTTGCTGATGAAGCAGTAGCTTCAATCAGATCCGATTGGGATATTTCGTAAAACTCTGCTAATGTTCCATGTGCGCCAAGGCACGGTCCCCTGTAGCTCAATTGGCAGAGCATCTGACTGTTAATCAGAGGGTTACTGGTTCGAGTCCAGTCGGGGGAGCTTAAAGAAAAGTGGCTTTGACTAGGTTAAATACCGGTCAGAGCCACTTGTTGTTTTTCCTTCGGGCAACATACGGGCAACAAGGAACCTCTGCCATGAGCAAAGGGAAATCTAATGAACCAATCGTCTGAACTTCAAACTGACGCACGAGAATCAATCTTGTTGTATCCATGCCCAGAGTGGTGTAGGGGAACGCATGATCTGATGCCAGCTGTTGATTTCGAGGTGGACCCTTATCGGGTGGAGCATGTCACTGTGGTTTGGGAACATCCAGATTCATGGCACTGGTTAGAGAGGTCCAGATTCGATACCCGTGATGGTATAGGGGATGAGGAGATTGTATTTTGCGGTAAGTCTCCTGATAATATGCCTGCGTTGCAGGCGCTTGCTTACGGGCGTGCTTTGGTTGCTACAGCTGAAACTATATTGGCTACCCGATCTCGGGGAGGTAACTAAGTGAGTATGCAAGTAAGAGAAGTCCGTGGAGCCATTGGGGATGAATCGAAGTGGTTCATCGTGCAACTCCCAGATGAGTCGCCATCACATGCTTCGTGGTGTGCAGATAACTGCAATGGTGCCGAAATGGCACAGTGGGTTTGGATACGAGATCTTCCCAATAGACCAATGTTGGCCACAGCCATGCTCTACGACTCGATAAGCATGCTCAAGAAGGCTGGACTCGACGCAGGTGTGTACACTGCACCAGTCCCGGGGAATAGCGGACAGAAGTACACCCGAACATGCGAAGCTGCCATGGTGCGACGACTCTTGCGAGAATATGAACTGGGGCTCGTCGATATCATCAATGGGTCTTAGACTAAACGCACATTGCCCCAGATTGGATCATTTCAGCTGGGGTAATGTGACTATAGTTGCCTTCGGTAACCGCCAAGCTAGCCGACTTGTTGATGGAGATGGTTCACCGGTAGATAGCGGGGAGAGAGTAGGCGTTGCACGTTCGGCACTTTGACAGCCCCAGCTTTCGTTGGAGTAATTTACTCCAACAGCGGGAGAAATGGCTCTCGTGCGCTCAACTTCGAAGGCTGCGTCTAGGCCATGGTCGTAGTGTGGACAGTTGCTTTTGTACTGCTTGGTTAAACAGTTCTAGAGTCTTTTGGTTCTGGGGATCTCCTGTTGCGGCAAGCATTTGCTCTGTATCATGCCCCTCTCGGGCTACAAATGAGGCTCGGAAGTGATCCCGTGCGAGAGATCCGAGCGAAGGATAAGAGACCTCGAGCTCGTGAAGTGTAGCTCTGGTGCTAGCGATATGCTCTCCCAGCTTACTTCTGTTCTGGTTCAGCTGTGTATTCAGAGATTCCAGAACTGCTTGTGAATCGCGAGAGGCTCTGGCGGTAACAAACTCAAAGAGAGTAAGCGTAAACCGGCTATCTGAATCCCACAATAACTCGCACTGGCTGACGAAACGTGCGGCTAACTTGCGAAGATCTAGTGAGTCCGCAGTGTTGCGGGTGTTGGAAGCGTTGATGGCAGCTACTATCACCCCAGCGCAGAGAGCAATAATGGATCCCAAGAGGGCACCCCAAAAACTATGCATATGCCTATTATAGGCGCTGCGAATCAGCAGACCTAGCCTCGTGGTCTTTCCTGTGCACGCATCTCCACCAAGGGTAGGAATCAGATTCCGACCCTTCCTTACCCTCGCAGGCGGGGTCGGAGACGATGAAAAGGATGTCTTTAACCGACACCCTCGCGCGAGTGCGCGCGCGACCCCCCCCTACATATAAAGCCTTCGGGGGGAGAGGCCCCCAACGCAGGCGGAAGGTGACCAGTCTATGTTTCTGGATTTTTTTGGGCGATGGTGGTGTGGGCTTTGATTTCTCTGGGGTTTCATCAGGAATAGTGATGGAACCCTTTCGTTCATGTGTTGGTAGTGAGGGCTTCCAAAGGGTCTCTGTTGAAATGACACCCTATTTAGCGAGGGGGTCGTGTCTTACTACCCCCTTGGCTATGGGTGCCCGTAAGGGGGCGGTGGTTCGCCGTACCCTTTTCGGTGGTGTCACCCAAAAGGTTGAGTGAGCAAGTGGGGTTCCGTTTCGTTACCCCATCATTGAATCCGCTTCTTGTAGTTAGTGCGAAGGGTATACCTCTGATGGGTACGTCGTTGTTTCTGTGATCAGGGTTATGTACTTAACGCATCTCCTGATGTTCTAAGTATTAGTGGGGTCACTGTAATACGGCTATTCAGCGTCGCTTACGAGATGGGCGAAATCTGATTTCACCCATCGTCTAGAGGGGGTGGCATTTCACCACCTCCTCCTTGTGTTGGGGTGGCGTTTCACCACCCCACTGCAGCGATGGGGTAGGAAGTCACGACCCCATCGTATATCGGAATATCGCGAAACATGGAGGGTGCACAAAGGGTTGGTAGAACCGTCTCAGGCGTAAGTGAGTTAGGCCCTGCTCTGAAGTTTGAGCAGGGCCTAACTTGTGGCTGAATGAGTGAGTACCCCACTAGGAAGGAGCCTCAGTACACACTCACCCATCCACGTGTGTGGACTGCAGACCACCTATGAAGGCGGTGCCAAGCTGCAGCCACACTTTTGTGTATGCCTAGCAGGCACAGGCTTAGAGTCCGGTTCCTTTTATGATGAGTCCAGCTCCGGGGTTTGTAACTACAGGTAGCGCAATGGTGCGAGCCTGAATCATCCAAGCATCATTTTTGGCCTCGCGAATGTTCTGCACATCCGCCACGGTGCCAATGCGGACATAGCCTGGGGAGACTATGTTGCCGATAGCTAAACCACCCAACATGGTGGAATCCAGTAGCATCGGGTCAGTGAGCGAACCGGCTTGGGGGTTAGTTAAGATCGTAACGCCCTGCACGGTTGCCCATCCTTCGCCGGTGACTACATTGGATTCGCGGGGCAGAATATCGAGCACAGCGGGTAGTAGCTTGGCGTAAGAAGTCTCACTCAGTACGAGCGTGTCAGGCAGGTACAACCCCTCACCAGCTTGACTGATCTTAGACTTCATCGTTAATAGATCCTGCAGGAACACCCTACTGTTGCTCCATGCTGTAGATGCAGTCATTATCGGCAGCGAAGACCCGATGACACCGATCCCAATACGGTCAAAGTCTCGGATCAAGGAAGCGGCAAGGATACCGAAGCTGCGATTTACAGCCTCAATGCTCTGCTGAGTGATGGCCTCATCAGTAATAAAAGTGGAATGTCCACGTTTGAGTACCTCAGCAGTGCGGAGCTGCTCTGGGGTGAGAGTGGTCCTCGGATACTCGGCTCCAGCCGCGATAGTTTCGACCCCATCGGGAAGCTTTGGATCGCCCATTGCGTAGGTGATGCTTTGCCCATCGAGTACATAGCGACCGGATAGCAGTTTGTAAGTCAGAAAACGAGACTCTGTTAGTCCAGCCTGCTCGGAAAGAATCCGTCCGACCACATTTGTGCTTGAGAGCGCAGCCTGAATATCACGAGGGTTTGCATTTATGGCGAAGTTATTCGCCTGAATAGGATATGTATATGGCATGTAGTCTCCTTAGATAGTGAGAAGGACGTCGATACGTTCGCCAGACTTACCCGATCGCAATGCGATACCGATAGAGTTCGCTACTCCGGGGCGAACTGTGCCGTCTTTTCCTGGCGAAACACGTTCTCCGGCAAAGACTTCATCCTCAACGATGAGCGGATGGACACCAGAGAAGTACACGAGGCCAGCACCATGGCACTGGATGGGTTCAGAGGTGACTCCAATCACTGCGATGGAATCGGGGTTAGCCGGACGAACTGCTCGATCTCCAACGATCTCGACAAGAGATCCGGCTGGAATGGGTTCAGCTTGAAGGTCTGGACTGTCACCCAAAGCCACGTACCCAAACATGGGAACTGCATCACCGGCAAAGACATCATTGCCAGTGACATATTGTAGGATCGCGTTACTCATAGCCGCGAGCCTCCTTTCATCTGTGCGCCGCTAAGGTGTTCCTCGACGGCATCTTTTGGAACTAGCCAAACTCCACCGCGCTTGATTCCGTCAAGTAGATGAGCCTTGCGCTGCGCAGTTCGGAGCGAACACCCCAAAAGCTTTGCAAGCTCATCCATTCCCAGATACGTCGATGGATCGACTACACCTCTATCTTCGGTAAAGGATTGGGCTGCGCTGTCGTTGTGACGCTGAAGCGTCAGGAGAGCATTCACTGCCGCATTGTGAAGCTCAAGAAGCGAATCACGGGTTTCCCTACTACGCAGGCGATTACCGCGAATGGCGCTCTCACACATCGCTTGGACTAGTTGAAGATGTAAGCCAGTCACAACGACAGCGCCAGGCAGCATCATGAGGTCGCCGGACATCAGGCACCACCCCCGATGTCGATACCGCCCCAGACACCGGCATTGATCTTCTCGGCCTGAGCAGCAGTGATGCAGAGGTTAAAGACAGGGCATGGACCAGCAAGACAGGCCAGCTTGGCCTCGTAGCGCTCCTTTGGCTTGTTGGAGGTCCAGAGGTGCCCAGACTCCGGATCGAGGCAGGGCACCTCCTGTCCATCGTCCACGGTCTGGGCAATATGGCGGTAGAGCTCATTGAGGGTGGTCATCGGATGACTCCCTCTTCCAGATCTTGTCCGAAAAGGGTGTATGAAGTGTCTGTTTGTCTGAATGGTTGATCCGGGTTCAGACACTCAGACACTTCAGACAGGGGTATTGGAGCGAACTTCCCGCGCCCGATCTTGGCGATCCGGCCAGCATCGGCAGCCCTGCGAAGGTAGGTGCCAGCATCGTTATTACTCATGGTCAAGGCGGCGCCAACTTCCACAGCAGTGGTGCCTTCTGGATGACTGACAACGAACGCCAGAACTTCTCCCATGAGATCGCCGACACCATCGCTGACCGTAGCCATAGCGGCGTTCTTGGCAGCTTCGGATAGATCAGTTCCATCGAGGGTCCAGCAGGCATCAGTGAACGTCACGGCATAGTCGCCGTCCATCACATCACGGCCCATCACCTTGAGGCGGCCGGACGTCTCGCTGCGAGGCCGGGACAGGCTGCAGGTCCAGTCGGCGGACCCGTTCAGCCCTTGGGTGCCGCTAGTGGAGTCGGCCCAGTCTTCAGAGCTGGCCTTGCGGGTGTGATGCACAGCGCAGATGCAGGTTCCCGGATACTTGTCACACAACGACTTGAGCCAAGACCCCATACGGTAATCCCGCTGGTAGTCATTCTCCCCACGAGCAGTCGGTGGCATGACTCGTCCGAGGGTGTCGAGTACGATCAGCGGCCGATGGTTTCCGTACATCGACAGCCAGGCCTCCATAGTGGCGAAGATAGTTCCCGGTTCACACTCAGTTGCGTAGTGCAGCATCGACGGGATCGGCTTATCCCCAAGGAGATGGCGGGCACGATCCTGCAACCGGCGTTCCCCATCCTCGAGTGCAAGAAGCAATACCGGGCGTGCCGGCCCGACGTCAATGGCGCCGAGAGCCCGACCACCCATCGCTAGCGCCAGACACAGGTCCAGCGTCAGCCAGGACTTGCCCATCTTCGGGGCACCGATGAGCAGCCCAAAACCCTCTGGCATCACGCCGGGCACCACCCACGAGACGGGCGGGAAGTACTGGGCATCCAGCCAGTCACCAGTGCGGATCCTTGACAGCAGCACTTCACGGCCCAGCTCGGTCGCGGTGGTCACATCAGGCCCAACCATGCGCCCACCCCCTCATCGAGAGCAGCTTGCCACCGGTCAGCAGTAGCCCAATCATCGGACACGATGCTTACGCACAACCCACGAGCAGCGCGAAGATCATCAAGAGCTAACGGAACCAAGCCCCCCGAAGGAACTACAAGAGTGATTCGAGTACCAGCAGGAGACTGAGCAGCCAACTGCAACCGACGCGACCAAAACTCTTTTTGCTCAGCAGATAAATCGACACGCAGAACACGAGAACGCGTACGTGGAGCATCTAATACACTAAAACTAGCTTCAGCAACACTATTCACGAGGCGCCCTGTCTCAGCAGCAGGGCGCCTTTCATATGTATTTAGCATTAGACAACGCCACTCATCGAAGTGACGGGGCGTAATAATGCTTCAATATCGCTTACGCGGATTCGGATGATGCCCCGGGTGCCAGTTCCGACGCGATAGGCGGGAATCTGGCCGGAAGCAATCATGCGCCGTGCAGTTGCTGGGCTGATCTGGAGGCACTCAGACATACCTTGGATGTCAGTGAACGCGCGTTCCGAGTTAAGTCGGGCGGGGCTGGAAGATTTGGACATGGTCTACCGGAGCTCCTTCAAGCTCTCTGCCACGGTTAACCCACGTGTGCCGGTTGGACGTCACATCCGATAAACTACGCCGATGTGATTCATCGACAGTGTTAAGGTAGCACATTTCATCAATTGTTGTCAGGTTTGCTCGACATGTATGTCTCGGGTAACTCGGACATGCTCTTCCATAAAACGTCCAACATCTTCCTTGGCGGTGGTCGAAACGTCTCCAGCGTTTCCATGTGCACAAGATGCCTCAATCCGGAAGACGTCTGGGATGGGGTCACCTGAATTTCGGTATCCGACACCGACGCCTACCATCTGGTATCCGGGCAGTTCCTCTTCAGAGAGGGGAGGCCACTGCTTAAGGTTGAGAGGCAGGGTCCGAGACCGGGGAGGGTCGTTCTTCTTTGTGTAGCGAAGCCACGGTTTTGGATCCGGACTCACGGAGCCGTCAAGATATGGGACTGCATCGAGAGCCAAGGGAGGCCGACGCAGGGACCCACGGCTTCCCGGCTGGACAAATCTCCATCCTGCAGGACTGAGAAACACTTGGAGCAGCAGGCATCTGCAGCCCATTGCTCGCCACTCAACCGCGAGCACCTCACCCGGATTCGGCTTCACAGCACACCTCCTGCCATGCGGCTGATTTCTTGAGCGATCGCCAGGTCGCGATCCTTGGCTGCATGCTGATAGCGCATCGCAGCACCGACGCTAGAGTGCCCGAGACGGGCCATGAGCTCGGCCAGCGTTGCCCCGGACATAGCAGCCATGGTGGCCCCAGTGTGCCGTAGGTCGTGCAGGCGAAGATCTGGACGGCCGGCAGCTGTGCGGGCTTTGCAGAATCCAGAAGCAGATTCATTAACCGATCTTCCATGAATTAGGCGAGTGCGAGCTGGTTTGCCGTTCACCGTAGATTGAGAAAGGTGCGTTCCAGTCGATGATTCAAAAAGTAAAGAGTTCGGCCCCGGGGTGCAATTTTTCTCTATATGCTCCGCAAGCTGGGGGAGAAGATGGGGAGGGATTGACACATCCCGGCTGCCCGCTTTGGATTTGGGAGTTCCAACGATGCGCTCACCATTCACGAGTACGACACCACGACGGATCTTGAGCCTCCCGTTCTTCAGATCGACATCCTTTCTGCGAAGCTCAGTCACCTCCCCAAACCGAAGCGCACAAAAAGCCATCAGCAGTACCAGCATTCGATGACGCTCCGGCATGTTCTCCACGATCACCGCAAGCTGCTCCAAGGTGGCCGGCTCGGACTCATGAACAGTCTCAGCCTTCGTAGGGCCAGGCATGCGCAACGAAGGAATGCGAGGGTCATCCTCCGATGCGGCGCTCAGGATTTGCTTCAACAAGGAAACTGCATGTGCATTCACAGTGGGAGTTTCGGGTAATCCTTCATACCAAGCTTTCAGCACGGATTCAGTCAGCCTATGAAGCTCGAGGTGTCCTAAATCGGGTAAGAGGCGGGAATTCAACACCTCCCGATAGTGGGCAACCGTCTTCGGTTTTAGTTGCCGTCCATCCTTGCGGCGATGTTCTCCAAGCCAGCGTTCTGAGTACTTTCCAAAAGTCTCTCCTCGGGCATGCTTCTTGTGATTTCGCTCCGCAGGAGACGTCCACTGGTCATTCTCTAGAAGGCGATGCTCGCTAGCAAGCCATGCCTCTGCATCCAGTTTTGTGGAGAAGGTGGTTGGCGCATAGTGCGTGTTCAGATCCGGGCCAATATAGCCCGCTTGAAATCTTCCTGATTGGCGCTTACGGATGCGACCGAAACCTCTTCTTGTAGACATAGTTAGCCCTTTCGTGATTCAAAGTTGGGCAACATACGGGCAATATAATAGCAGAAAATTGTTTATTCGTGACTACTTGTGCAAATAACGAAGTTGCGTTACTGTACTACTAAGTACCTAGTCAGAGCTGTTTAAATGAGGCACACTGACTGTTCGGGGGTCAGTAGAGGGTTACTGGTTCGAGTCCAGTCGGGGGAGCTCAAAGAAAAGTGGCTTTGACTAGGTTAAATACCGGTCAAGGCCACTTCTTTTATAGCTTATAGTTTGGTCATTTCTTATCTCTCCACATATGCCACCCTAGACCTACTAGGAGAGTGAATAACCCAAAGAAATAACTTACGAAGAACTCTTTCTTTGCTTCATTGAAACCAGATGAGATAAGTTCCCCTCCAGTTAATACCAGTGCAAAGGGGAGGGGGATTAATGCGATCACTGTTATCGATATTATTAGAGATGATATTTTCATATTATTAAATTCAGATAAATTCTTTGACTCCACATTTTCCAGCGATCCATGCTAGTTGTCCAGGTAGTCCGCCAGGAAGTGCTTTATTTGCAATTTTTTTAATAATAAAACTTGCGCCTTTTGATCCTACTAATTTAGATAGATTTTTATGAATAATCGAGGATGCTACACGCCACTGGCGAGATTTCAGTGCATCAACTACTTCTTTATTTATTGCTTGCTTTAAAATATCTATTGCGAATGCTTGAGATAAACCATCTCCCACGCAATTTGAAAAACTTTCCCAACTTGCTAATGGTTCTACTGAGTTTTCGTTAGCTATATTCTTATTGAGGGGTTGATGTGACTTTGGTTGGGAAAGCTTTAGTAGCATTTCTTCAAAGGCTTGTGGGTTTTGGTTGTAGGTTATCTCAAATTCGCTTGCCATTCGGGATAAAAGTATTTCTACTGTTCTATCATCACTTTGCAATATTGTTTCTATCGCTGGGGGGGCAGCATTGGAAGGGGTAGCAGAACTCATCAATGTTGATGAAATAATTGCTGATGTAACTAGACAAAAACTAACAGACTTTTTTAGCATTTTGATTCTCCTTTGACTGAAAATGCTTCTACTTTCAGAATATGCTTACCGGATTAGTGCTGTCAATGGAATCAGTGATTAAAATTTCAATCCAACGTTGATAAGTATGCATAACAGCCTCTGAGGTGGCTTGGAAGCGCTCTAGATCGTCGGCATCGGTATCAGCGCCATCGAAGGCCCAGCGGTGCTCTTGGCGCCAAAGAGTGTGATTCTCATCTATCGGAGAAAAAGAGTTATAGCACCAGTGCGAAGTTGGACCGCTAACGTAGGTCGCGTCGTATTGTTTACCGGGAACAATAGTTTGAATTGTTTCTAACATGGTCGTGGTATAGCCGGGGAACTCAAAATATAGAAAAGCTGTCGAACCGCATTGCCCTAGTTCGCCAGTATGAGACTCAACACGAACCAGCCCTAGCTGCCATTCGTGCCACCGTGAATGATCAGCATAACTATGCTGTACTCGATCGCAGGGGCACAAATGACTAGCTATAGGGCATAATCCATGAATTAGATCTCGATCCGTTCGCCCATCATGATGGTTCGGTCAGCAGGAACGTGGAAAACCGTAGCGCGGTTTGCTTGATTTTGCTGCATGAGGACAAATAAATGCTTGCGCCATAGGGATAGATAATTCCGATCTCGGCGACAAATACGGGACTGATCTGGTGCTACTCGAACATCGCCAACAGATAAGAAATACACAGCATCATCTGGATCGATATTAAGTTCATCAGACTGTCCTACTGCAAGAGCAAGAGCCTTAGGAATGTCCTGAGAATCATTGAATCCAACATGGCAATCCACATGAACAATGCCATCTTCACTATGTCCTAAATCATGAATCTTAATACGATCAACATGACGAATATGCGGAACCATTTCCTGTACTACAGACAAAATAATGACGTTGTCGTGTAAAATTCGGTTCGTTAAGACGTTCGTCTTTAGCGCTAGTGGAACAGTTTCCTTATTAGGGTGAGCAAAAACAGCTACTCCTGGAATACGTGGCACCTTATGATGTGCGACTCGTTCAATGAACTCAGACAGATCGCCTTCCATCGTAGTGCGCTTGGCCCGCGATAGTTGAGACCCACGCATCCACGTTGTCATGATAAGTAAGACAACACATGCGATAAGAACCGGTAGCCAACCGCCAGAAACAAATTTCAAGACGTTGCTAGCAAAGAAAATAATTTCTAAAGTTCCGACAGTAAATAAGAAAGGAACAATACGAACCCAGCTCCAGCCCCATACATGATAGGCAAGCAAAACAAACAGGGCAGTAGTCAAGATAAGAGTTCCGGTTACCGCCAATCCATAAGCTGCAGCAAGACGAGTGGAAGTTTGGAAAACTGAAATCAAAATCAAAATACCAACAAAAAGCAACCAGTTAATTGTTCCGACATAGATTTGTCCGCTCTCGGTCTTAGAGGTGTGTTTAACTTCAAGACGCGGCAGTAGTCCCAATCGAGTTGCCTGGCGTGATACCGAGAAAGCTCCGGAAATAACAGCTTGTGAGGCGATAACAGTAGCTAAAGTAGCTAATGCTACTAATGGTAGCGTAGCCCACTGCGGAGCGAGCCGGTAAAACGGATTATCGATAGTTGTCGGATCAGCGATAATCATGGCTCCTTGACCAAGGTAGTTCAAAGTGAGGCAGGGGAAAACAAAACAGAACCAGGCTAGGCGAATAGGTAATTTTCCAAAATGACCCATATCGGCATAAAGTGCTTCGGCTCCGGTAATAGTAAGAACTGCTGCTCCCATTGCTAAGAATGCGATAGCAGGATCGTGAATTCCAAACATAATGGCATGATGCGGAGACAAGGCAGCAAGAATGCCAGGATGAGCAATAATATGCGGAACCCCTAGTGCTCCCAAGGTAGCGAACCATAGCACCATGACTGGTCCGAAAGCTTTGCCAACGGCGGCAGTTCCCCAGCGTTGAATAAAGAATAAAACTGTTAATACTACCACAGAAATGGGCAGTACTAGATGAGAGAATCCCTCGTTTACGATGGATAATCCTTCAACAGCTGACATAACTGAGATAGCAGGAGTAATCACTGAGTCACCGTAGAAAAGTGCTGCTCCCACCAGTCCTAACAAAATAACTGGATAGAGAATAGCTCGAGACTCTCCCAGCTTACTTTTCAGTAAAGCTACTAGCGCCAGAATGCCGCCTTCGCCCTCATTGTCGGCACGCATAACAAACATTACGTACTTGATAGTCACAATAAGTGTAATCGACCAGATGACTAAAGAAATGATGCCGTATACGTCAAATGAGGTTGGTTCTACATGAATATGTTCTCCAGCGAAAACTTCTTTCATGGAGTACAGCGGTGAGGTACCGATATCGCCAAAGACCACACCAAGCGCTGCAAGACTGAGCGCTGCAAGGCTTCCGTGACCTTTCTTGCTTTCCTCATTATCTAATGCTTTGGCTTCAGTAATGCCAGAAGCGTTTGGGTCGGGGGTAACCACGTCGTCGGGGGTATAAGAATTCTGTGAACTCACTTACAAAAGTATGAAGTGAAGCAGGAGTAGTAACCAAACTGACTCGCTGATGATCGAAAAATCTGCCTCAGATTGCCAAAGATAAGGCAAAAGGACCTAAATTCACCGATTCCAGAAATACTTGGCAATCTGAGGCAGAAAAAATCTGGATAGCGACAGAGAAATACCGTTGTCTCTAACGAGACAACGGTATTGGTGCGGCGTGCGGGGCTCGAACCCGCGACCGAGCGATTATGAGTCGCTTGCTCTAACCGGCTGAGCTAACGCCACAACTTTTGGAAGTCTACTACTTGTTGGTAAAAAATTTCCATCTGAGCTAGAAAGTTTTTAAATCTGAGCCTGCTGTTGTTGCGAAAGTAGTCTCGTAATCTCATTTCCTACCGCATCTGGTTGATAGATATCGAGTAGCGGAATACCTGCTTTAAGTAAGGATGGATGAGCTCCGCGCATGGCATGTGGATGACCTGCCCAAGTAAGCATTTCAATATCGTTGGGCATATCTCCAAAAGCTGCTACACAATCAGAAGTAACCCCTAATCGATTGCTTACTATTTCTAGCGCGTGAGCTTTGGAGATACTAGGAGCTGAAATTTCCAAGGTAGCTGGTTGTGTTGTCCAAGAGAAGGTTGCTGTAGCTCGATTCCCGATAAGGTCAGAAACTTCTTTGTAGAAATCCAAAACATCAATATCGGGAAGTTTGACAATAAGTTTATGAATGACTTCAGTCTCGATCACAGGTTCGATACGACTAACCCGAGGAGGGTTTTCGCCAGCTAGTGGAGAAGGGCAACTATCTTCTAAAGCCATGCTCCAGCGAGTATCTACAGCAAAAACCACATTGCTATGTAGGCGACGTAGCTCTGAGACAAGGTCAAGAGTTGCCTCGTTACTTAGTGGAAATTCATCTGTGATTTCCCATGTTTTCATGTCAAGGATGGCAGCACCGTTACTAACGACAGCAGTAGGTAGCAACTCGGCATATTCACGTAGGAACTGGACCCAATAAGGTGGACGCCCGGTGGCTACTACGACAGGAAGTTTTGCTTCCTTAGCAGCTTTCAGTGCAGCGATATTAGTGTCAGATATTGAAACATGGTTAGTTAGCAGAGTGCCATCGAGATCGGTAGCGATAAGACGAACAGGAGTCATAGTTTTGAATTCGGAGATGGTGAGCCACCGGTACTAGGAGATGGTGATCCAGATTGCGGACTGGGGGAGCCAGATTGCGGGCTGGGCGATCCGGACTCTGGACTGGGGGAGCCAGATTGCGGGCTAGGTGATCCCGACTGTGGGCTAGGAGAAGCTGACTCTGGCGGCGGAGGCGTAGTAGCGGTTGTTGGTACTGGCGGTGGTGGCGGTTGTTCTGGACTCTTTTGGAACAAAACAATGACGGTAATGACGGCTAGGAGTGCCATCAATAGCATCAAAAGCCACGAAATAATGATGGTTGACCAGCCGGCACGATCGTAGCGACCAGGCCAAGGCAGCGGCCAGATACGTGAGAAACCGGGACGATTTTGATCTTTCCAATGCAAGTCATAATCAGGACCAGAAACTTTTCCTAGCAACGGGGTTTTTGATAAATCGACGTCGCTAAGAATACGGTCTGCTTCAGCAATAGCTTCTAGAGAATAATCGTTAGCAAGAGCAACCCATGGGGCTAGTGGCATATCGTCTGGTTCGACGGGGTCGTCATCTTCAGAACGGAACTTATGTCCAAGGCGTCCTTCGTGCTGTCCGTGTCCACCACGGGCTATCACCGTATCGATATGAAGTTTATTTACGCTACCAGCAAAACGATCACGAGCAGCAGCGTCTGCTGCCGCTCCTTGCGATAATAAAATAAGAACTACGGAAGTCTCATTATCGCCATGCCCGGTATAGGCGATACCGCTAGGGCGTTCTAGTAGACGTGCGTCAAGCCAGAAGTCGCCTAATCTGGCAGGATCGCCAGCGGCTAGCGGTTGTAGTTGCGGGAAAAAAGAGTCAGTCATTAGTTCCTATCGAATCATATGGAAGGAGACTCTGCGTACTTTTACTTATCTATTGTGCCTGTTAAAACCATAAATATTCCAGAATGTCACCTCGGAATGGGTAGAGTAGACCTCAGAAATGTTGTGAGACATTCCATATCGTAACTATCAGGAGACGTGCGTGAGCAATTCATATCCGCCTGTTCCACCTCAGGGTTCGGCTGCAGGTATTACTATGCCTTCAGCAGGATCAACTTCGACAGCTTCTATACAGGCTACCTCCGGAGGTCTTGGATCAGGTATTGGTGGTGCGAAGATGCCAGAAGGATCGCTTTCGGTAAAAGAAGCCTCACAACTGCTAGGCAAAGCCATCTCATCAGTTCAGCAGGTGATTGTTGGGCAAGAGCATATGGTTGAGCAACTTATGGTTGGATTGCTCGCTAAAGGACATGTGCTGTTGGAAGGCGTTCCAGGTGTAGCTAAAACCCTTGCAGTACGTTCGTTCGCGACGGTTGTTGGCGGTGAGTTTGCTCGTGTTCAGTTCACTCCAGACTTAGTTCCAAGCGATATTGTCGGTACCCGTATCTACAAGGCATCTCAAGAAGGCTTTGAAATTGAGCTGGGTCCAGTTTTTGTAAACTTTGTTCTTGCCGACGAAATTAACCGTGCTCCTGCCAAAGTACAGTCAGCAATGCTAGAACTTATGGCTGAAAAGCAGGTATCTATCGGCGGTAAGACATATCCTGCTAAAAAGCCATTCATCGTTATTGCTACGCAGAACCCGGTGGAATCTGAGGGTGTTTATCCGCTGCCAGAAGCTCAGCGTGACCGCTTCTTACTGAAGGTGGATGTGCCTTATCCCAAAGGCAATGAAGAGTTTGAAATTCTACGACGGATGTCAGTGACTCCGCCTGAGCCGAAGCCGATTCTTGATCCTGAGCGGGTCATTATGTTGCAAGATATGGCTTCTAATGTCTTTGTTCATAACTTGGTTGCTGAATACATTGTGCGACTAGTTATGGCGACGCGTACTCCAGCAGAGTTTGGTATGCCAGATTTGGAGAGCGTTATCCAGATCGGTAACTCGCCGCGTGCTACGTTGGGTCTTACCGCCGCTGCTCGCGCTTTGGCGTTAATTCATGGTCGTGACTATGTACTTCCTACTGATGTGCAAGCAGTAGCACGAGACGTTATGGCGCATCGCTTGGTGCTGGGATTCGATGCTATTGCAGACAATATTTCTACGATTCAGGTGGTAGAGCGTATTCTTGCGATGGTTCCAGCTCCTACTCCGGTATGGAATGGACAACAGTCTTCTACTGCTGGACCACAAATGCCGGTGCCGCAGCAAGGTCAGATACCAATGGCGCAGCAAGGACAGATACCGGTGTTGCAACAAGGTCAGGCGCCAATGCCCCAACAAGGAAATATGCCACCTCAACCTGGTCGGTACTGAGGTTTTAGGATGACTATCGTCGGGGGTTCTTCATCGATCCCTACAGATCCAAGCGCAGCAATAACTTTGTTGCGTCCTCCTGAGGGTGCGACATTACCGTTACATAGGTTGGCTCCAGAGGCAGCATTACGGCGACTGGAGCTTAATGTAGTGCGTCGGCTTGAAGGATTTTTGCATGGCGATCATCTAGGGTTAGTTCCTGGAGCAGGTGCGGATTTTAACGATGCACGTATCTATCAACCAGGGCAAGATGACGTACGTCGTATGGACTGGGCAGTTACGGCGCGCACTACAGTGCCACATATCCGGGACACGATTGCTGACCGGGAACTAGAAGCATGGGCGTTACTTGACGTTACCCCATCTATGAACTGGGGAACATCAGGAGTCACTAAACGTGACTTGGGTATTGCTGCGGTTGCTACTATCGGCTTTCTGAGTCAGCGAATGGGTGATCGTTTCGGTGGCATGATGATGCGAAATGACTCTATTCGTCGCTTACCTGCACGATCGGGGCGATCTGCGCTGTACGGAATGTTACGGCAGATGTTAGAAGAGCCAATAGTTCCAGATAAAGCTCCTAGCACTATGGAATTAGCTGATGGTATTTCCCAGTTAGCTCGACTACAACGACGTCGCGGTATGCGATTAGTTGTTTCTGACTTTCTTACTACTGGTGATGATGAGTTGGATCCACACGTTCCGCCGGCATGGGAGAGACCGCTTCGTCAGCTGTCAGTACGTAATCAAGTTTTGTGTGTTGAAGTTGTTGATGCTGCTGAGATTGATTTTCCAGATGTTGGTGAAATGTTGATTCGGGATCCAGAAAGTGATTTTGAGCGCTTTATAAATACCAGCGATGCTGCAGCTATTGCTCGTATGAATGCAGCATCTGCAGCACAGCGAGAGCGAATCCGAGTATCGCTACGACGTGCTGGTGTTGGACATATCCAGTTACGTACAGATCGAGACTGGGTCACCGATATTGCTCGATTTGTTTTGGCATATCGCAAAGTTGCACAAGTTCTTCACGCACCGCCACAGGGGGTAGCTCGATGATCCCATCATGGCTATATCCAGATGGTTTTGAATATCCGCAACGTTTAGCATTTATGCTGCTAGCGCCGCTGGGACTGGTGCTGTATTTCATTGCGATGAAACTACGCAAACGTTCTGGAATGCGATTCACCAATACCGCAGTGTTGAAAAGAATTATGCGACCGCAGCGTACTTGGTTGCGCCATGTAGCAGTTTTCTTGAGTTTGCTAGCTGTTATTGCAGTTTCTGTGGCGTATGCGATCCCTTACGCTAAGGATCGAGTTCCGCGGGAGCGGGCGACAGTCGTAGTGGTTATCGATACTTCGCTTTCGATGCAAGCTACTGATGTGAAGCCGAGCCGTATTGATGCAGCTAAAGAAGCAGCAAAAAGCTTTGTATCGACTTTGCCTTCTGGCTATAACGTGGCAGTTGTTTCATTGTCGGGGAGTCCATCAGTGCGGCTTCCTCCCACTAACGATCACGCTGCAGCTGCTAGAGCTATTGAGATGTTGCAACTACAAGAATCGACAGCAGTAGGAGAAGCTATTTATGCTGCCCTCGATGCGATATCGCTAGCGCCTAAAGCTGATGACGGTTCAGTAGCTCCAGCCGCTATCGTGATGCTTTCGGACGGTCAAAACACCGCAGGTAGAACTCCAATCCAAGCTGCTGGCGATGCCAAGAAACAGAATGTCAAGATTTTTACGGTGGCTTATGGCAGCGCTAATGGCTATGTGGATCTTGACGGAAAACGGGAAAAAGTAGCTCCTGATGATGAGCTAATGCAAGCTATTGCTAAAGAAACTGGTGGCGATAAGCTTGCTGCTACTGATGCTAAAGGGCTTGCTAAAGCTTATGAGAGTTTGAAATCAAAAGTTGGCTATGAGGAAGTTCGATCTGAAGTAACAGCTCGTTTTGCTGGACTAGCGCTAGTTTTTGCATTGTTGGCAGCACTTGCGACAGTTTTTATGGGGGCGAAGTATTAAATGATTCCGACTTCCTTCATGCAGCCAGATCGGTTGATTTGGTTATGGGCGGTTCCAGCTTTATTGGGGCTTTACGCAGCTTTAGTACTGATGCGACGTAGCTCTAGTACTAGTTATAAATCTGAGTTATCTAAGCGTATTGGGCAAGTTTTGCCACGTAATAAAGCTTGGAAACGTTATCTTTCGGTAGCGATGTCGGTACTATCGCTTGCTGCACTAGTAGTTGCGTATGCTCGTCCTAAAGGTGAAGTAGATGAGCCACGCGATAGAGCAACGATTGTTATTGTGATTGATGTTTCTAACTCGATGCGGGCTAAGGATGTTTCGCCAAGCAGACTTGCGGCAGCTCAAGAAGCCGCCAAAGAGTTTGTTGATATGGTGCCAACTCGTTTTAATATCGCTTTTGTTACCTTTGCTGGAACAGCTCGCCTGCGAGTTCCTCCCACTACTGATCGCTCAATGGTGAAGAGTTCTATTGATGGAATTCAATTAGCTCCTTCTACTGCTATCGGAGAGGGTATTGTCGCGGCATTAGATTCGCTGGCTTTGGTTCCAGCTGATCCAGATAAACCTGATGAAGTACCACCAGCATCGATTGTGTTGCTATCTGATGGGGCTACTAATATCGGTATTCCTTCGATGGATGCTGCTAAGCAAGCCCGCGATATGAAAGTACCTATTTTCACCATTGCTTACGGCACATTATCTGGTTATATTGAAGATCAAGGGCGACGTCAGCCAGTACCAGTTTCCTACGATGAGCTAGAGCGAGTTGCTCGTACGTCTAATGGAAAGGCTTTCAAAGCTACTAGCAAAGATGAACTGTCGAGCGTATATCAGAATATTTCGTCAGTTATCGGATACCAGAAAGTAGAAAAAGAGACTACTGGGAAATTTGTGTGGATTAGTTTGCTATGCGCTGCGCTTGCTTCATTAGGTGTTATTTCGCTGGCATCTAGGTGGCCGTGATCGGCTGAAAGCACGATTTAGCTTTTGAGCAAGAAGGTCGGTATTTCGTAATTCTTGGGCACCCCATCTCACAACAGTCCAACCTTGGTCTTCGAGTAGATTCTGGCGGCGACGTTCAGCATCAACGACATCTTCGACGCTACGTCCTAAGTTACGCAGCTCGCGATATTTACCACGACCATCGTATTCACCCAACGTAAAAATTGTGGCCATGCCATGTCGCTTCTTCCTAGAAACCGGCCGGTGTCGTCTCGTACCTCATATTGCAGCAGGGGAGTTGGAAAACCTAACCGGTCAATGACGATTCGAGATAGCGATTCGCCGGGACTTTCACCACCTGAGTTGGCGAATTCAACGATACGTCGTGCTTGAGAAATTCCTTTATGTCCATGTAATAGAGATAGTTGTTCTGCGATATTGCTTCTAAGCAGTGGCTCATTCTGATTACGACGGGCTTGGCATAGTGCTGCGTCGGCAACAACTACTCCGGCTTGAAAAGAACGGAATCTAGAAATATCTGCGATGGTGCGGCAAATAGATGTAATAGTAGTTTTGCCAATAATGACGGTAGCGGATTCAGGTAATTCAGCTGATCTAATTTGGATACGACTATTCTGGCGAGAGCGACCGATGCCTGGAACCACAGCTTCAAGACGTGTAGGAACCTGTAGCACGGGAAGTCCATGGTATAAGTGCAGCAGTTTCCATCGCCCAGGCAGCATTTTTGGTGGAGTGAGGCATTGAGCTAAATATCTGTGTAGATCATCTGGATTTTTGGACGGTCCAACGATATAGATTCCGGGAATATGTCTTAATAAATCGCCATTTGCGACGTTACGAGCAATGGATCGGTCTGTGTAGCCTTGCCGTAACAAAGCAGAACGAGTAACAAGTCGCATAGTTTTAGATAAGCGAATTGTTAGTTGGCAGACCATAGTTTTTGCTGAGCTGACAACACTGTCATGGCATCTGCCAACACAGTATTTGCCAGTTGCCTTCGTGTTTCACATTTGCCTAGTTGATTACTAGGGCAAGTGTGAAAGATCTGGATAACTGGAACAGCTCGGGTGTCGTCGATGTGGTTAACTAGAGGCGTGAGCATCGTCGAAAATATTGCTGCAGTAGAAGCTAGAATCACTGCAGCTTGTGAACGTGCTGGACGGCTACGAGAAGACGTTCGGTTAATGCCAGTTTCTAAAACAAAGCCTCCAGAAGCCGTCGTTGACGCATATGCGGCAGGTTTTCGACGATTTGGCGAAAATAAAGTACAAGAGGCATACCAGAAATGGGAAACTCTATCGGAGTCACATCCAGATATTGAATGGGCAATTATTGGTCATTTGCAGACTAATAAAGCTAAATATGTGGCACGTTTTGCTACCGAGTTACAGAGTCTTGATAGCTTGGAACAAGCTAGGGAACTTGATAAACGTTTGAGTGCTAATGGTCGCCAACTAGATGTACTAATCCAAATAAACTCATCTGCTGAACCTCAAAAATATGGCATTGATTCAGCAACAGCAATAGATTTTTCGCGGGAATTAGCTGCTTTCGATACGCTTCGGGTCAAAGGTTTGATGACGTTAGCGTTATTTACTGAGGATCATCGCGTGGTGAAGGACTGCTTCGGACGAATGCTTCAAGTGCAACGGGAACTACAAGACCGCGATGGGGGCGGTTGGGAAGAACTCAGCATGGGAATGTCTGGGGATTACGAACTTGCAATTGAGCAAGGGGCTACTTGTGTTCGTGTTGGACAAGCTATTTTTGGGAATCGACTGAATCCTGATTTTTACTGGCCAGGAATATCTCAAGGATCATCGAATGCCGCACACAAATCCTGAACATGGTGGGCATTGTCCTACGGTATCTGGCTGGATTATCCGTAAGGAATTAGGGACAGAGCCACGAGTTCTGGTTCATATGCACAAGAAATACCATAGTCTGCTACAGCCTGGTGGGCATATAGAGCATAATGAGTTTGCTTGGAAAGCGCTTTTGAGGGAACTACGCGAAGAGACTGGCTATTGTTCTGAGCAACTAGCAGTACTACAGCCATATGAGCTGAAGCCTAAGAAGTTAACAGGAAATCTATTAACACCAACACCGTTGCTGCAGAATTGTCATTTAGTAGATCAAGTTCAACAGATTCATCACTGGGATACAGTTTTTGCACTCGTGACAGACCAAGAACCTTCAGCTGAAATTATGGCGCAAGAATCTGGCGATATTAGGTGGATGACGGTAGAAGAACTAGCCAAAAGCGATCAAGTATGGCCAGATGTGGTTACTATTGCGCAGGTAGCACTTTCAGTTTTGGAAACCTGGATTCCAGTTCCTGCTATCGAGTTTCCAGTAACGCTGTGATCGGTATTTAGTGCAATTAAGTTTTGTGAGCTAGTGACAGGGGTCGCTAGCTCACAAAAATTAATGAATGATTCCGAATTTGTGGTAGATCCGTTTTAGCCATGTTGGCGCCCACCAGTTCCAGCGTCCTAGCAACGTCATAGTTGCTGGTACTAGCAGCATTCGCACCAGGGTAGCGTCAATAAATACAACTAAAGCAAGTGCAACACCAATTTCTTTAATTGACAACTGGTTGCTGGAAACAAAGCCAAGGAAAACTGCAATGATGATTGCAGCAGCTGAAGTGATAATACGACCAGATCGTTGGATTCCTTGTTCTACGGCAGCATCATTAGTTAAACCAGCATCCCAATATTCTTTGATACGAGCCAGCAAGAATACTTCATAGTCCATGGCAAGGCCAAAGCCAAAAGTGATAGCACAAGAAACAACAAAAGTTTCCATGCCTTTGGTTTGAGGTAATCCAAATAAACCATTATGAAAGAGGAACCAAGTTGCGCCCAGCGAAGAAAAAAGCGACAGCATATTAATAAGCAATGCTTTGATCGGTACGATAATAGACCCAGTCATCAAAAATAGCAGTATGAATACTGAAAAAATCATAACGCTGGCAGCTAATGGTGCTCTAGTTAGTACAGATTTATTCAAATCAATCTGAGCTGCTGCGCTACCGCCTACGATAACATCGTCGCCCCAGTTTCGGACTTCTTTAACCGCTGCAATAGCTTCTTTGCCTACTGGATCCTCAAGATCGAGTGTGACGTCAATTACGCTGCGTTTAGGATCGCTAGGCAAAGAGGCTACGGTAGAAATGTAGCTGACTTTAGGTAACGTCGATAATCTTTTACTGATATCTCCAGTATCAGCCGCTGGGTGGTTAACTATCAAGGTCATTGTTGGAGTTGCTAATGCCGGATAATCCTTTTGTAGCGTAAAGAATCCAGCTCTAGCAGGACTATCTTTAGGTAGATGATCACTGAAATTAGTGCGTAGCATCAAAGTCGATAGTGGTAAGCAGAAGATAGTTAGCAGCACCAGAATTGCGCTCATAACAGACCATGGATGACGATGAACTCCACGAGCTAGTCGCGAAAAGAACCCTTCATCAGATGATGTATCAGATAAGGCTTTAAAGACAGCTCTTAGCCCAGGGATACGAGTTATCGGGCTGGGTTTAAGTAGCTTAGTTCCTAATATGACGAGCAATGCGGGCACTAGTGATATTGAACCTAAAACAGCAATGATAACAATAAGAACTCCGCTTAAACCGATAGAGCGAAGCGTTGGAACTAACATAAGTAGTAGTCCAGCAATAGCACAGGCGATAGTAAGTGCTGAAAATGAGATGGTACGACCAGCGGAACAGACAGTAGCTCTGACTGATTTAATCACAATATCGTGTTGAGTATTTTTATCTAGTAGAGATAAACCATTGTTAGTTAAACCTGCTGCGTAAAGTTCTGCATGGGCTTCTTCTCGAAAACGTGATACTACGAGTAGACCATAGTCGATAGATAGTGCTAGTCCTAGCAGTGAAATAATGTTTAAAATGAATGATTCTAGAGTCATTAAATGACTAAAAATCCATAAGCCAAACATACCTAGAGCAATAGAGCAGAATGCCCCTAATAGCGGTAGAAAGGCGGCAATAATACCTCCAAATACCAGCACCATAAGGAATAATGCGATAGGTAAACCTACAGATTCTCCTCTTACTAGATCACTTTGTACCTGAGAGAGAGTTACCTTAGATAGAACGCGAGTAGATACTGCCGAAGCGCTGGCGTTAGGAATCTGAGCGGAAATATCTTCATTGAATCTAGCTATTTCATTAGCTATAGAATCCTGAGCTTGTTCGCTAGCGGTAAGGTCAAGATCTTTTGATAACGTGATAAGAGCTACTATGCCATCACTGTTACGGCTAGTTAAAGCTAGTCGACGCGGATCTGATTCAGAGAGCGAAAGAGGATCTACGACACTAGTTACATGCGACATAGCAATTAGCTTGCTACGTTCCTGAGTTAGTAAATCAATTGCTTTTGCAGCTTTATCTGGTGCAACTAGATCGATACCGTGTACCACCATTGTGATAGTTGAACCACTAGTTTTGCCATCTTTTGTAAGATTAAAAACTTCTTCTGATTGTGTGTTTGGCGTTGCAACTGCATCTGAGTGAAGCCGTTGGAAAAGGTTCTTTCCGCCAAATCCTTGAAAAGTTCCAATAAGAGCTATCGTGACAAGCAACACCCACGCAGTAATGATGTGCCATGGTTTCTTGGTTATAAAACGAGCTAAGAGAGGGAACATTTTTCCTGCTAAGAAAGGTTATCGATATTTAGTGCGGGAATATCTGCTGGCTGGTAACCAAATACCTGCCCGAAGAAACTATTTGCTCCTTCAATAGAAGCACGAATATTTTCTGCTTGACGAAATCCGTGCCCTTCTCCTTCAAACATGAGAAGAGCTACCGGTAAACCTTGTGCTCGTACTGCGTCAGCCATTTGGGTTGCTTGATTAGGAGGCACAACACGATCTTGTGAACCTTGTTGAATGAGCATGGGGCAACTCAATCGATCAAGATGATTGATGGGAGAGCGATCGTGATAGATATCGGGAACTTCTTCTGGGGTTCCGCCAAGTAGGCCATGTAGATATCGGGATTCAAATTTATGAGTATCGCTAGCTAGAGATATGAGATCAGCAATTCCGTAGAGAGAATTGCCGGCAGCGAAAACATTGCTAGAGGTGAGCGCTGCCAGTGTGGTGTAGCCGCCAGCAGAACCTCCCTCAATAGCAATACGTGCTGGATCAGCTAAGCCTTGCGCAATGACTGCACGAGCTCCATCAACACAATCATTGACATCTACCATGCCCCACTGTTTAGTAAGACGATCTCGGTAAGCGCGACCATAGCCACCCGAACCTCCGTAGTTGATATCGAGTACTGCCCAACCGCGAGAAGTCCAATATTGCTTGGCTAGATTGAGTGTCCCATAAGAAAAACCAGTAGGGCCACCATGAGAAAGTACTTTCAGCGGAGGGAGTTCATCTTCGACGCCGACATAATCAGGATTAGTGGGTTGATAGTAGTGCGCATGGACAGCACCGAGTGGGCTCTGCCAAGAAAAAGGTTGCGCTATTGATAGATAAGGGCGCAGTTCCTTAGATAGATCAGAGCTGGTAGCTAAAATTGTTGTTTCGAGAGTATCGACGTCAATTACTGCTAATTCAGTAAAGCGGTCAGGGTAAGAAAACGTACCAATGATTCGAGAACCGTTACCGGTGAAGGTTTGGCAAACCGAATCATGATTAAACGGCGAGAAGATGCCGTCAGCTAGGATCCCTAAAACATCGGCACCATCTACCATGCGATGACAAATTATTCGACCATCAGTTAATACGTGATATTCATTTTCTGGTACCCACTGCGGAAGAATGTAGTCGTGAGGATCAGTAGTTTGATGTAGTGATTTGATGAAACCGTTGCGGTAGCTAAAGAAGTTCCAGTAACCGTCAGGATCGTCAAGGAAGATGAGATCTTCGCCATGCCATACAGGAGCAGCAGGGGCTGAGGTATTTCGCTGACCAGCAATCGTAGTTACATCAGTTAGTTTTAAATCTGATGTGAGCCGAGCACACATTAAATGAGTGATATCCCATGGCATATTTGGGTGATTCCACTCGATCCAAGCTAGTTGTCCAGCTGGAGATAACTGTGGACAGGAGTAAAAATCTGCGCCACTGGCAATGACTGTTCCACCATCGGGATTATCGCTGTGTAAATCAAGAGCGACGATCTGGTTGCAGCAATCGATATCGCTTTCTCGGTGATCTTCGCGGATTGCTATGACGATGCCGCGATCATGGTCAATCTGAAAACTACTGAATCGTAGTTGGGAATGAGAAACCAAGGTACGAGTAATGCCTTCAGAAATGACTTTAACTTCATGGGACGGGAAAGTTGAGTAGATAACAATTCCCTTGCTGGCAGTCCATGACGGACCGCCGCCATATTCATGAACCATATTGCGAACAAAACTATCTGGAGTCAGTTCGATACGAGAACCGTCTAAATCTTGGCGCCATAGCGAGATGCGTCCGCCTTCGCTAGAACGCGATTGCGTCCAATAGTAGGAATTCTCATCGATAATGCCGCTAGATAATCCAGTGCTTCCGGCAGTCATCATATCGACGGTGATAGGTGAAATCCATGAACCATAAGGGGCAGTTATCGTCATATATCGAACCTTACTAACTGATACTGACAATGGCTATATTTTTTGTATTTTTAGTTGATAACTAGCCAACTAATACATTCATAAGGCACAATGACAATATCTCTCTACGATCAGATAACTGGGGAAGGTTGATCTGAACCTAGGGAGTAAACATGAGTCAGACCCGTGGAGTGTTATATATTCACTCATCGCCGTCCGCCCTGTGCCCGCATATCGAGTGGGGTGTAGGGGCGGTTGTTGGTGCACCAGTTCACTTCGATTGGATAGATCAGCCAGCCCAACGGGCTACCTTGCGTACAGAGTATTCTTGGAGTGGCTCAGTTGGTACAGGTGCAGCGTTAACTACTGCCCTTAAAGGATGGCAGCGGCTACGCTTCGAGGTTACCGAAGAAGCAACTAATGGTAGCGAAGGATCACGCTGGTCTTATACTCCAGATCTTGGGTTATTCCACGCCACTATCGGATTACATGGTGATGTGATGATTTCCGAGAATCGTCTCAAACAAGCGCTTACGGCAGCTTCACATGACCAGTCAGCATTGACTATAAAGATGGCAGAGCTGTTAGGTACTTGGTGGGACGATGAGCTGGAAGTTTTCCGTCATGCTGGAGAAGGAACACCAGTTCGGTGGTTGCATCAAGCCGTATGAGTTAGGTGTTGGTTGGAAAAAATTACAGCAACGTTGTGACCGCCAAACCCAAAACTATTATTGATAGCAGCTAGGTCTCCTGATTGGGCAAGGTCACGTTGCTGGTGGGCAATATCAATACCAAGCCCGGGTTCTAGCTCATCGATATTTATTGTGGCTGGAACACAGCGGTGACGCAGACTCATTACGGTAGCGATTGCTTCGAGAGCTCCAGCAGCTCCCAGCAGATGTCCCGTCATAGATTTCGTTGACGTTACAACCACATTGTCGATATTGCTTGCTAACGCTTGCTGAATCGAGTGAGCTTCGGTAGTATCTCCTTGCGGCGTTGACGTGGCATGAGCATTGACATGGCAAATATCTCGCGGAGACAGTTTGGCGTCATGTAATGCTTTGGTCATAGCTGAAACTTGCCCACGTCCAGTAGGTTCTGGTTGTACGATGTCGTGATCGTCGTCAGAAATACCAGATCCAGCAAGAGTCCCTAAAATACGAGCCCCGCGCGCCTGAGCATGTTCTAGTGACTCCAAAACTAATAAGGCAGCGCCTTCAGCAAGCACAAAACCATCTCGTCCAATATCCCAGGGACGAGAAGCGACAGCAGGATTGTCATTTCGTCGCGATAATGCGCGCATACTGCCAAAAGCAGCCATTGCAAGTGGATGGACAACAGCTTCAGTACCACCAGCCATGACAATATCGGCACGGTTTAAGCGAATAAGGTCAGCTCCATGAGCGAGTGCTTCATTAGAGGAAGCACAGGCAGATACAGGTGCATGTACGCCAGCGCGAGCTCCGATAAGAAGTCCAATCTGGGCGGCAGGAGCATTCGACATCAACATCGGAACCGTGTGAGGGGAGACTCGTCGGCTACCTTTTTCTTTCCATAAATCCCATTGCTCGACGACGGTTTGTAAACCGCCCA
The DNA here is from genome assembly GCA_051654905.1 of Propionibacteriaceae bacterium. Classification (GTDB taxonomy): domain Bacteria; phylum Actinomycetota; class Actinomycetes; order Propionibacteriales; family Propionibacteriaceae; genus JBOFIQ01. Next base: position 81,359 of record JBOFYY010000156.1, on the reverse strand, counting down.
TGCCAATACCGACAGAGACAGCAACTCGTTCAGGATCGACAGCGCTTTGGGTAAGTCCAGCATCTTCCCAAGCTTCATGAGCAGCAAAAAGTGCTAATTGGCTGCTGCGATCAAGTTTACGAATCAAAACCCGATCTAGTCTGGTACTCAGATCTGCTAGGACTGGAGCAGCGATTCGGCTAGGTAAATCTGCTGCCCAATCAGCAGTTAGTTCAACAGCGCCACTACGTCCTGCCAATAGGGAATCCCATGTTTGGGAAACTGTGGCTCCCAGCGGGTTGAGCGTACCCATCCCAGTGATAACAACAGTTTTCATGGCAACCTTCCTAGCTGTAACGAAAGTGGAAACTTAGGAGTTTTTAGCCTAAAGCGGTTTCAATAAAGGAGACCACATCAGCGACTGTTTTCAGATCCTTGGATTTATCGTCTGGGATACTGATAGCGAACTTTTCTTCAGCTGCATAGACGATTTCAAGCATCTCAAGGGAATCAATATCTAAGTCAGCAGCAAATGATTTATCAAGCTGAACGTCAGCGACATCGCGACCAGATATGTCATGAACAATCTCGGCAAGACCGATATGAATTTCTTCAGTAGTAGCCATCAAATGCTTCCTCTCAGCGATGGTTGACACAGCGTTTCGTCAATAGCGTACTTCTCAAAGGTGCTCTGCCAGAAAAGCGCGGGCATCATCAAGTTGATCTGGGCGGTTCAGGGCGAACCGTTGTGCCTCTGGAATACCTCGTTTAGCTAGCCCTACGAGAGTACTTGCTGGAGCTACTTCCAGCACTCCAGTGACCCCTAATTGTGACAGTGATTCTTGACATAAATCCCATCGAACCGGATTAGCGACTTGGGTGATGAGCCGCGATAGAAAAGTTTTTCCTTCGCTAATCACAGCTCCGTCAGAGTTACTAAGTAACGGGCATCGGGGGTTTTGGTAGGGCAGAAGGGCTATGGCGGCTTGCAATGGTTCGATAGCGCTAGCCATGGCGTCAGTATGGAAAGCTCCAGCAACTGATAATCGATGAGTTCGAGTACTCGGGGGAGGTGAAGCCTCAAAAGCGTTAATATGGTCGATCGAACCAGCAGCTACGATCTGTCCTACGCCATTGATGTTAGCGGCGCTGAGACCTGCTTCGGCAATGGCAGATAGCACGTCATCATAATTTCCACCAAGAACTGCAGTCATGGTCGTTGGTGAGTTAGCGGCTGCAGCAGCCATGGCTTCGCCACGGACTTTAGCTAATTGCACAGCATCGACAGCGTCGATTATTCCTGCTAGCGCAGCAGCTGTTATTTCGCCTACGGAGTGGCCGGCAAGCACGTCAGGAGTATCATCGCCTAATACTGCTTTAGCAGTAACAATTCCAGCTGCGACTAAGAGCGGTTGGGCTATCGCAGTATCTTGGATCGTGTCTGCATCAGAAATCGTACCGTGCTTGATGAGATCAATATGAATGATTTCAGACCACTGTTCAAGCTGTTTATAAATACTTGGTATTTCTATCCAGCTGGATAGAAAGCCTGAGGTTTGAGAACCTTGACCAGGAGTGACAAGGGCAAACATATGAGGTGTGCTTCCTAGTGTGAAGAAATATATGAGCGACGTTCGTGATCTGCTAGGTGCCCTAGGGAAATAGCCATGCGTAGTGCATGAGCGTCTCTGGCGTTAGTAGCAGAATACCCAGTTACTTCGTAGATACGCTTTAAGCGATAGCGCACAGTATTGGCATGAACAAAAAGTGCCCGACTAGTTCCTTCTACCGATCCGTAATGGTCTAAGAAAGCCGAGCAGGTGAGAAGTAAGTCGCCACCAGCTTGCTGTAGGGGAGTGTAGACCTGTGAGATTAGCTCTTCTCGAGCATAATTGTCACCGACTAAAACTCGTTCGGGAAGTAAATTGGCAGTATTTATGGGACGCGGAGCGTGCGGCCATGCTGGGCAAGCCCGTAATCCTTCAATGGCGGCTTTGGCAGAGATTGAGGCATCGGCAAGATGCTCTACTACTGGGCCGAGTACTAGTGGACCTGGTCCAAAAAGATCAACAAAAGAGGTTGTTACGACTTGGTGAGCTGTGCCAGCGTCAGTTATCTGTTCGCCACCTAAGATGAGAACCAGTCGATCTCCTTGTGCAGCAACTAATGAGTCCAATTTGAGACGTTGTGCGCGGTTTCGCGCATCGTCGAGAGCTTCGATATCGGTGAGTTCTCCAATTACAACTACAACATTTTCGGCTGACTGCCATCCCAGCGTTGAAGCTCTAGAAATTACAGTCTCATCAGTATCGTTGCGCACGATTGCGTCAACTACTAAAGCTTCCAAGCGTGCATCCCAGCCACCTCTTACTTCTGCGGCTTTGGCATAAACGCTTGCAGCAGCAAAAGCGACTTCGCGACTGTATAGCAAGATTGCTTTTTCTATGACGGGAATATCATCATTTGCTACTACGAGTTTGGCTTGAGATTCAAAAACATCAATCGTAGTACGAACTAATTCGACAGTTTGTGCTAGCGATACTCGACGCATAACTATTCGCGGTGCGGCGTTGAAAATGGAAACAGGTGAGACATCGCCTCCTTGAAACCAAGTTACGAAACCATCAATACCGCCACGAGCAACAAGGGTAATCCAGCTTCGGTGGTCAGCATCTAAATCACGAAACCAATCGTGGCGCTTTTCCATTTCAGTAATAGTGGCAGTGGTAGCGCGGCTTGTTACAGTGCTGAGTCGATCAATCAATGCGGTACGTCGCCCAGGATTGGGAACTAAAAGTTCAGGCGAAGTAGGTATTGAAGTCATAGCGTCACCATATCGTGATGGTTATACATAGAGGCATTTTATCGATGTTAATAGAAAACTTTGGGTAACTATTGTTACTTTCAGGTCTATTTTTGTGACAAAACACACAAAAAGAGGCGAGAATGGGGGTGTACGTCTCCACGTGCGGTTACTTGTAGTGATGAAAGGAAAGAAGTGATTCCTCGCGAGAAGCCAGGTCCCATTATTAACGGCCTGCCGCTCAACCTTCCGGATACCGATCCTGAAGAGACGCGCGAATGGATTGACTCGCTCGATGCCATGATCGAGCATGGTGGGCAGAATCGGGCTCGTTACGTCATCCTCAAGATGCTCGAACGTTCTCGTGAGCACCGCATTGGTCTTCCTTCGCTCGTTGCCACTGATTACGTCAATACGATCCCCGTTGAAGCCGAAGCCGCTTACCCTGGTGATGTCGATCTAGAGCGTGGTTTCCGTCGCCTAGTGCGTTGGAATGCTGCAGTGATGGTGCATCGTGCTCAGCGTCCTGGTATTGGTGTTGGTGGACATATCTCTTCCTATGCTTCAGCTGCCACTCTTTACGAAGTGGGCTTCAACCACTTCTTCAAAGGCAAAGACCATCCATCGGGTGGCGACCAAATTTTCTTCCAAGGGCACGCTAGTCCAGGAATGTATTCGCGAGCCTTTCTAGAAGGCCGCCTCGACGAAACCCAGCTTGATGGGTTCCGTCAGGAACATAGCCATGTTGTAGATGGGAAGCTCCGGGCGATTCCGTCTTACCCACACCCGCGTCAGCTGCCAGATTTCTGGGAGTTCCCGACGGTATCTATGGGTATCGGCCCAATGAATGCCATTTACCAGGCGCAGTTCAACCGTTACCTACATAACCGAGGTTTGAAAGACACTGCTGAACAGCAGGTATGGGCTTTCTGCGGTGACGGAGAAATGGACGAACCAGATGCCCGTGGTGCGCTACAGCTAGCTGCTAATGAAGGTCTCGATAACCTTAATTTCGTTATTAACTGTAATTTGCAGCGACTTGATGGTCCGGTTCGCGGCAACGGAAAAATCATGCAAGAACTGGAAATGTTCTTCCGTGGCGCTGGCTGGAATGTGATCAAGCTAGTTTGGGGATCTGGTTGGGATCCGCTGCTTGCTGCTGACACCGATGGTGCGCTCCTTAATCTGATGAACACTATCCCCGATGGTGATTTCCAGACTTTCAAAGCTAATGATGGCGCATATGTGCGACAGCATTTCTTTGGACGTGACCCACGTACTGCTCAGATGGTTGCGGACTGGTCAGATGATGACATTTGGAAGCTAACCCGTGGCGGACATGATTATCACAAGGTTTATAACGCCTATAAGGCTGCTTCAGAGTTTAAGGGTGCGCCTACGGTGATCCTTGCTCAGACCATTAAGGGCTACTTCTTGGGTAAGCATTTCGCTGGGCGTAATGCAACACACCAGATGAAGAAGATGGCTCTTGACGATCTTAAGGGCTTCCGAGACCGGTTGCAGATCCCAGTATCAGATGAGGTGCTGGAAGCTGATCCGTATCGTCCGCCGTATGTTAAGCCAGCAGATAATGACGAGCGTATGGAATACATACGGGAGCGTCGTCGTCAGCTAGGCGGTGGCATACCGGAGCGTCGTAATAATCCTAAGCCGCTGAAATTACCTGAGGAGAAAGCCTATGCCTCAGTTAAGAAGGGTTCTGGAAACCAGCCAGTCGCTACAACAATGGCTTGGGTGCGTCTTCTTAAAGATTTGATGCGCGATAAAGACTTTGCGCCACATGTGGTTCCGATCATTCCTGACGAAGCCCGTACTTTCGGCATGGACTCGTTCTTCCCGACCATCAAGATTTACAACCCGCATGGTCAGGCGTACACCCCAGTTGATAACGACTTGATGCTGGCGTATCGCGAAGCCACTAACGGTCAAATCTTGCACTTGGGTATCAATGAGGCTGGTTCAGTATCGGCATTTACCGCTGCTGGATCAGCTTATGCAACCCATGGCGTGCATATGGTGCCGATTTATGTCTTCTACTCCATGTTTGGATTCCAGCGCACTGCGGACTTCATCTGGGCGGCAGCAGATCAGCTATCACGCGGATTCTTGATTGGTGCTACCGCTGGAAAGACGACACTAACTGGTGAGGGAACTCAGCATATGGACGGTCATTCGCCGCTCCTTGCTGCAACGAACCCAGCTGTGGTTTCCTATGATCCGGTCTACGGATATGAGATTGCTCATATCATGCAGCACGGTTTAGAGCGTATGTACGGTGATAAGCCAGAAGACATCATTTTCTACATCACGGTTTATAACGAACCCATGGTGCAGCCTGCTGAGCCAGAAAATGTTGATGTTGAAGGAATCAAGAAGGGTATTTACCTTCTTAAAGAATCTGATATGGACGCTGATGCTCCTCGAGTCCAGTTGTTGGCTTCAGGTGTTGCTGTGGCGTGGGCTATCGAAGCTCAGGAACTCCTGAAGAAGGATTACGGTGTAGCTGCCGATATTTGGTCGGTAACCTCTTGGGGTGAACTACGTCGTGATGCTATGGAGTGTGACGAGGCTGAGTTCCTACATGATGAGGCTCGTATCCCGTATGTAACTCAGAAGCTATCGGGTCGTAAAGGTCCGTTCATTGCAGTTTCTGATTACATGCGTCAGGTACAAGATCAGATCGGACAATGGGTTCCAGGAGATTTTGTTTCTTTGGGAGCTGATGGTTTCGGATTCTCTGATACGCGAGCAGCTGCTCGTCGTCACCTTCACATCGATGGACCTTCCATTGTTGCCAAGGCTTTACAGACGCTAGAACGTCGGGGAGAAGTCCCTGATGGCACGATGCGTGAGGCTTTCAACCGCTACCAGCTACTCGATGTCACTAAAGGCGCGAGTGGTCAAGTAGGCGGAGACGCATAGGTTTCTGGCAAACTATGACTGTGGAGAAAGAACGAGCAGAATCGATGGGCATGACTAAAGGCCTTATCGTGCAAGAACTTGGCTGGGATAGTGACGTAGATGAGACGTTACGTGACGACATCATGGATGCTATTGATGCAGACATGGTGGAGGAAGCTGATGATGCTGTCGATGTCGTGCTGCTATGGTGGCGCGATGGTGATGGCGATGTAGCAGACGGTCTTGTCGACGCTATGACAGATCTATCACAAACAGGTTGCATTTGGATGCTTACGCCTAAGGTTGGAAAGCCGGGTCATATTGATCCAAGCGATATTGCGGAGGGTTCTCTCACCGCTGGTTTCGCCCAAACTAAGCAAATGAATGTTGCTTCCGATTGGCAGGCTACTAAGTTAGTTCGACCAAAGGGTGTCCGTAAGTGAGGGTTTTCCTCACCTAACAAGGAGGGGTTCTACCTAATTAGGTAGAACCCCTCCTGTCATTAAGTAAGAATTTACTTCTGTTTAGATTCCCAGCCAGCAGGAGTGACTGGAAGCGCTCTCTTATGGGCGGTACGGCGGTACCAGCGTAGAATAGTAGTTTCTGCCTCAGCGGAGACCTCTTCGCCTTCTAGATAGGCATCTACGTCGTGGTAGGCAACACCGAGCGCAACTTCGTCGGCTACGAGGGGTTTGTTATCTTCTAGATCAGCAGTAGGTACCTTTTCTACCACGCGTTCTTCGGCTCCTAAGAAGCGAGCGATTTCTTTAACTCGTCGTTTTGGTAACCCTGTAAGCGGGGTAAGGTCAGCGGCTCCGTCGCCAAATTTAGTGTAGAAGCCAACTAGTGCTTCGGCTGCTTGGTCGGTGCCAACAACTAGCATGTTGCGAGCCCCTGCCACCGTAAATTGGGCAATCATTCGTTCCCGAGCTTTGACATTGCCGCGAACAAAATCCTCTTTGCTGGGGTCGGCTACTACAAGGCCAGCATGTTCGAGCTGATCCCACATACCGTCAACAGCTGGTTTGATATTTACGGTGAGTGTTTCGTCGGGCTGGATGAAGGTAAGGGCCCGTTGTGCGTCGGCTTCATCGGCTTGAGTTCCGTAGGGGAGTCGCATCGCTACGAAGGTAGCTTGTGCGCCGCTGGTCCTAACTCGTTCGCAAGCTAATTGAGCTAGACGGCCGCCGACGGAGGAGTCAACACCTCCAGAGATTCCTAGTACATAGCCAGCGCAACCAGTATGAGTTAAGTAGTCAGCTAGGAAAGAAATACGGCGTTCAACTTCGTGTTTAACATCGAAATCACGCACTACTTCTAGTTCGGTGCGGATCTTTTCTTGAAGTGCCTTATCGGTCATGTGGAGAGTTTACCGTTTATATGGCTATAATGTTCTACGGACGCGTAGCTCAGTTGGTTAGAGCAACTGGTTTACACCCAGTAGGTCACCGGTTCGAGTCCGGTCGTGTTCACTAAAAGATGGGGTTCGCTAAAACTAGCGGATCCCATCTTTATGCGTAGTGTGGTTGAAATCAAAATGAGTATTTCTAATTGATCTGTTTAACTACACATGAGCGCAGGCTTGAAGATAGGTGTTTGTGGCATTCATCGGTAGGCTCAAGGTATGGCTATCTCTCGTGATGAACTCATCAAAATTTTGGCGCAAGCAGATCCAGTTGGTTTGATTGCGCAAGGAGCTCCCAAAAATGAGTATGCAGCAGAAGCCGATGCTATTTTGGCGTTACCAGAGATAACCTTGACTCAGATCACTACTATTTTTACGGTTAATTTCAGCGAACCAGGGGCATGTTCTAGGGAAGCTGCTCGCTGGATTGCTGACGAGATGATCCGCCGTGATGGCAGTCGTTAGTGCTTAGCTGATTCAAATAGGAACTTGTTCATTGCATTAGCTGCCATCTGGTGAGTCATAACACGAGGTTCGCCATCAGACATTCTCGCGACCACAGCGATAAGTTCTAACTGTTCCATAGCGTAGATAACTGTAATGAGTGGGTCATCTAAACAAAGATCTATTGGCGAGTTCCTGCACGGCAAGGCTACTTTTTTAGCATAAATACGACCATTTGCTGAAGATCTAGGGGGAACAATCCCTACTAAAGAATCACCAGAAATTAAAATTGGAGTACGATTGCCCGCTGCTTGAATTGCATGTGCAATGGTTGCATTATCAGATACTAAATAACCAGGATCTGACGCGCTGAAAAAAGTTATCGCATCGAGTTTTTCGGTTTCTTTTGCTGATTTACGCATTCGAGCTGCAGCCGAGTAGAAAAAGATGGGGATAAAGAAGTTCAGCCAAGATGTTGAGTCAGCTGCTGTTGCTGAAGTATATAGCGCCCATAGCAATGACAGTATTGTGATGATCAAGCCACATAATCCAGCAATACGACGTCCGTTAGCGCGAGATTTAGTGAAGTGACTTACTACTGCTTCCAGAATAATTCCAGCGTCGGTAGGAGGCGCTGGAATAAGGTTAAATAAACCTATTCCTAGATTTGATAGTAAGAATGCCTGAGCTATGAAGAGTGGGGTGCCGTATAACGATTGGGAAATCAGAGAAGTTGCTGCTGCCAGAAAAAAGTTCATAGCTGGACCAGCTGCGGCGACAAAAATATGTTGGTAGCAATTAGAGCGCCATTCTACGAAAGTAGGATAACCACCCCAAATAGTCAACGAAACTTCATGTACTTCTAAACCACATATTCGTGCAGCTGCAACGTGGGCGGCTTGATGTAAGCAGATAGTGATAGTGAATACTGCAATAAATGCTAGAGGCAACAGAAAAAGTGCAGCTACGTTCGGAATGACAGGAAAGATTCGTTGTCCGTAGAGGAACGCAAAAATTAATACGCCAACGGGAAATAGTTTTGCTACATGGATAGGAACTCCACGAAGAGTCCCTATCTGAAATGAACCAGTCGGTGAGATGCGACGAGGCGTAGCTGTAGTAACTGTCACGCTAGGCGTGCCTTTACCAGCGCCGCAATAGTTCCGCCTTCGGCGCGTCCTTTAGCTTTACCATTAACAGCTTTGATGATTTGTCCCATATGTTTCATCGTTGGGGTCTGGTCGCCAACTACTTCAGCGAAAGCCTCATCGATAATGGCTGTTAGCTCTGTATCGGATAGAGCAGCTGGTAAGTAGCGATTAAGGATCTCAACTTCGGCTAGTTCTTTTTCGGCTAGCTCTGGACGTTTACCAGCAGTGTAAGCCTCAGCAGAATCTTTACGAGAAGAAACTTCTTTCTGAACGATTGTAAGTTCCTCTACGTCAGTAAGCTCCCGCGCTACATCGCCAGCAACTTCAGCATTGCCGATAGCTGCTAAAGCCATACGCAATACCTGCAATGTTGCTTGATCGCGAGCTTTCATTGCGATTGTCATATCTGTGCGTAGCTGATCTTTTAGCTGACCCATGAGAAGTCCTTTCGTCGTGTGACCGTTTCCATACTGCCATGTAGTTAGCAATAACGTGGTGGAAATAATGCTGTTTACCGAATACTTTGGTAAGTGTTATCTAGTATCTAGAGCTGCTTTTGCTGCCCCCAATAATCCTGCATTAGGAAGGGTAGCTTGCAGAATACAGGCTTCGTCAGAGACATAGGCCAGTTTGCAGTAGTGTGCAAAATGGCGACGTAGTGGTTCAAAGATCGTATCACCAGCTTTGCTGACTCCGCCGCCGACAACAATTACTGGAACATCAAAAACAGTTGCGCAGCCAGCAAGTCCGGCAGCAAGAGCTTGCATTCCGTTATCGATGACCGATAGCGCAATGGTATTTCCAGCATTAGCGTCTGCTACGAGTTGCTGGGTGTCATTGCCGTTCCAGCCTTGTTCTTTAGCGATAGCTGTTAGTGAAGTCCCCGAAGATAGTGCTTCTACGCAGCCACGGGACCCGCAAGCACATAATCTGCCGTTAATATCAACGCTTTGATGTCCTAGATGAACAGCATTTCCGGTACGTCCTTGATAAGCATGTCCATCGATTACTACGCCAGCACCGACACCGGTAGAGCAGATGACTCCGATAATGGATTGGTAACCTTGTCCAGCTCCTAGCCATTGCTCGCCAAGGGCTACACAATGACCATCTCCGATGAGAACGGTTTCGGTGCTGCGTCGACCTAATTTGGCAAGAGTTTCATTTACTTTGGCGACGATGGGGTATTGGCGCCAGCCAGGGATATTGAGCGGACTAATTGAGCCTTCACTTAAATGAATTGGTCCAGCAGATCCGATGCCGACACGCTGAGGAATATCTTTTCCGATAAGTAATTCTGTTAGAGCTGCCGCTAGACCAGCATAGATTTCATCGCCATCGCGCGGAATATCGTTGACGATAGCATCGGTAGAACGTTGAGTTTCCGACAAAATCTGACCTTCAGAGGTAACTAGAGCGCACGCAATTTTAGTGCCGCCGATATCAATGGCTACAACAGTCTCAGTCATGGCAAGAAGTCTAGGCGGCAAACAGGTAGAATGTCGCCTTGTGGCTGGTACTGACTTCGCAAGTGCGTTATCCGAGCTCGATCGTTCGCTGTCATCGATCGAAGCTGTTGTAGACCCTGAAACTAAAAAGGTGGAGATCGCCAAGCTGGAAGCTGAGGCGAGCGCACCAGATTTATGGAACGATCAAGCCCATGCCCAAGCGGTAACATCTCGGCTATCAGCCTTGCAAAGCGAGGTAGAGCGAGTAGCGAACTTACGTAATCGACTTGACGATTTAGCGGTGCTAGTAGAGCTTGCTGAAGAAGAAGGCGATGCTGACAGCGTAGCTGAAGCTGAGAAAGAGCTAGCGGACGTACGTCAAATTATTGCGGCTCTGGAAATTCGCACCTTACTTTCTGGTGAGTATGACGAACGCGAAGCGATGGTCAATATTCGGGCTGAAGCTGGCGGCGTGGATGCTTCGGAGTTTGCTGAGCGACTACTTCGTATGTATACCCGATGGGCAGAGCGGCATGGCTACCCGTGCGAGGTATATGACGTTTCTTATGCTGAAGAAGCTGGAATCAAGTCAGCAACTTTCACAGTTAAAGCTCCTTTCGCATATGGCACCTTATCGGTAGAGCAGGGGACTCACCGGTTAGTGCGTATTTCGCCTTTTGATAATCAGGGCCGACGGCAGACATCTTTTGCGGGAGTTGAAGTGCTTCCCGTAACCGAAGAAACTGACCATATTGATGTACCAGAAGGCGATCTACGTATCGATGTTTTCCGGTCTTCGGGTCCTGGTGGACAATCAGTTAATACCACTGACTCTGCGGTGCGAATCACACATTTACCCACAGGCATTGTGGTTTCTTGTCAGAATGAGAAATCGCAGCTGCAAAATAAAGCAGCAGCGATGCGCGTGCTACAAGCAAAACTGTTAGAAAAAGCACGCCAAGATAAACAAGCTGAGTTAAATCAGCTCAAGGGTGATGGTGGTAACTCGTGGGGATCACAGATGCGTTCTTATGTTTTGCACCCATACCAGATGGTAAAAGACCTACGTACTGACTACGAGGTTGGTAATCCAGATTCGGTATTTGACGGCGATATTGATGGATTTATCGACGCCGGTATTCGATGGCGGATGCGTCAGGAAAGTTAGTTATAGTCTGGTCCTACGGCAACACGCACCAGCTAGACAAGGCGTTATGTGGTGGCGTCCACTACACTCAATAGTGGCCGTAGATGTGCATGCTTGTACATATTTTCACTGTCTAGCCCGGCCAGACTACGCCTGTGATTCGATTTGAAGATGTGACGAAGGTTTACGACGGTCAGTCGCGCCCTGCCTTAAATAATGTGAGCCTTGAGATTGAAAAAGGTGAGTTTGTCTTTCTTGTTGGGTCTTCTGGTTCTGGAAAATCCACGCTTACTCGCCTTATTTTGAGAGAGCAGCGTCCGACCTCTGGAATAGTCCATGTATTGGGTAAGGACCTTACTCACCTACATTCATGGCAGGTTCCATTGCTACGACGTCAGATTGGAACAGTGTTCCAAGACTTTAGACTATTGCCCGGAAAAACCGTATTCGACAATGTCGGGTTTGCGTTGCAGGTAATTGGGAAGTCCTCGTCGACGATTAAGCGAGTAGTTCCTGAAACCTTGGAGCTTGTCGGATTAGCAGGAAAAGGTAATCGATTGCCAGATGAACTATCTGGCGGTGAGCAGCAGCGAGTTGCGATTGCGCGTGCTTTCGTTAATCGCCCCAAGCTTTTAGTTGCTGATGAGCCAACCGGAAACCTTGATCCAGCAACCAGCGTTGGCATTATGAAATTGTTGGATCGTATTAATCGATCCGGCACCACCGTTCTCATGGCTACCCATGACTCCACCATCGTTGATCAGATGCGTAAGCGCGTTATCGAGCTTGATCGTGGCGAACTTGTCCGTGACCAGTCCAAGGGTGTCTACGGCGTTTACTGAGGTAGTTACCTTCGCCGATGACAAACACAGCAGAGTAAGGAATTCCCTATGCGCCATACATGGAAAGAGACTTGGTCTGGCTTGCGTCGCAATGCCAGCATGACCCTAGCTGTAATCGTGACAATGTGGGTTTCGCTAAGCCTTTTTGGGCTTGGGCTATTGTCAATGCAGCAAGTTGATGTTCTTAAAGGACGTTGGTACGACAAAATCGAAGTAACAGTCTACCTATGTAATCAGGAGACTAAGAAAGCTAACTGTGATCTGGGACAGAATGTATCTGATGCACAGAAAACTGCGGTTAAGACAGCATTAGAGACTAACCCTGATGTTGCGACAGTGACTTATGAAACTAAGCAGGAAGCATTTAAGGATTTTAGAGAAACATTCGCTAATTCTCCTATGAAAGACATCCTCACTGAGGATCAAATGCAAGAAACTTTCCGAGTGAAGATGAAGAATCCGGAGATGTTTGAGTCCATTAGATCATCGGTAGCAGGTCTACGGGGGGTAGATAATGTTCAAGATCTTCATAAGACGCTAGATCCGCTTTTCCAGTGGTTGAATCTTGCTAAATGGGCGACTATTGGTGCTTCAGTCTTGTTGCTACTGGCCGCTGCTTTACAGATTATTAATACGATTCGGATGGCAGCTTTTGCGCGTCGTCGCGAATTAGGAATTATGCGGTTAGTTGGTGCCAGTAACTTCTACATTATGTTGCCATTCCTGTTAGAAAGTTTGATTGCTGGACTAATAGGAGCTGTTTTGGCGGCAGGAACAATGGCTGCTTTGGTGTACTTCGTTATCATCAAAAAAGCTCAACCCTCAATACAGGCTTTACCCTGGATTGGCTGGTCCCACACGGGATTTGCGGTTTTGGGGGTTGCGCTAGTTGCTATAGCTCTGTCTATTATTCCGACGTTGTTCGCGACGCGAAGGTATCTCCGGGTATAACCGGATTTTTCCCTGATATCGGATTCAGAGAAAAGATTCCTTCGTTCGAAGGAATCGAGGATCAAGATGAAGCGGGATATCTTCCCAATGCCAAGTGGCGAACGTTTAGTTCGCCACTACTTGGCTAGCTGTGCTGCCGGTGCTCTTGCCGTAGCACTTCTGCTAGTTCCAAGTACAGCGGCATTTGCTGATGAATATGATGATCAACGAGCAGTAGCTGCCCAGATTGATAACCAGCAGGGAGCACTAGCTGAAGCAGATGCTGCTCTGATGAAAGCTTCTGCTGACTCAACCCAGGCTCAGGCTTTGTGGGATTCAGCTAAAAATGATTTAGCTTCAGCCCAGAATTCTCTTGCTGCTGCAGCTGCAGCTCGTAGTGAAGCTGCAGCTCTTGATGAAGTTCGTGCTCGCGAATTGGCTGATGCTCAGATTGCGTTGGATAAAGCTCGCGAAGAAGTAACTAAGGGCAAAGCAGAAGTTGATGCCGAACGACTTAGCATTGGCGATATTGGTCGTAGTGTTGCGCAACAGGGAGCTCCGCTAGCTGCAATGTCAGCGATGTTAGCTGCAAAAACCACTTCAGAACTTGGTAAAATTGAACAGTGGAATGACCAAATGATGCAAGTACATGCTTCGGCTATGGAACGCCTACAGGTCAAATTGGCTCATCTTAAAAGTGTAGAAGAAACTCAAACTCGTATCGAGGCTGAAGCCAATGCTGCGAAACAAGCGGCTGCTAAAGCTCTTGCCGATCGCCAGAATGCTGAATCGGCAGCTAATGCTGCTGCGCAGGTAGCTCAAAATGCAGAACAGAGCGTAGCTAATGCTGCAAATGCTGCTGCAAATGCTGCTGCAAATGCTGCTAATTTGGCTAGCGCTGAACGTAATCGTATGGCATCGCTAGAATCTGAGCGAGCTAATGTAGAGCAGCGAATTAAAAATAGATTGGCGCGGGAAGCGGCTGCTGCCGCTGAAGCTGCGGCTGCTCGTGCTGCTGAAGAGGCTAGAAATAATGGCGGCGGAAGTGTTATTCCAGCTCCAGTTGTTAACAGTGGGTCTACTTTCATGATGCCAGTCAATGGATATTTCACTTCTCCTTATGGGATGCGGCTACATCCAGTTATTGGAATTTGGGTACTTCATGATGGTACGGACTGGGCTGCTTCTTGTGGTTCACCGATTCGTGCAGCTGCAGCTGGTGTTGTTACTGATCGTTACTGGGACACTACTGGCTTTGGGAATCGTTTGATAATTGATCATGGACGTATAAATGGCACAGCTCTTACTACTGGCTATAACCACGCACAGAACTTTATTGTTGGTGCAGGCCAGTGGGTAGAAAAGGGCCAGGTCATTGGATATGTGGGAACTACTGGGTACTCAACTGGTTGTCACCTGCATCTTAACCTCTGGGTTAATGGCTCAATCCATGATCCGCAAGATGGTTGGTTCTGATCTAAATTTTCTTTAAAGTCTCGACCCGTCACCCTAAAAGGGAGGCGGGTTGAGCTTTATTCTGGGAGAATAAAGCTATGCCACGCGAAAAGGGTAAGAAGTTGATCGCCCAGAACAAGAAAGCTCACCACGATTATCATGTTGGGGAGCGTCTTGAAGCGGGAATGGTGTTACAAGGCACAGAGGTAAAATCACTAAGACTAGGACGAGCTTCCTTAGTAGATTCTTTTGCAACCATTGATAATGGCGAAGTTTGGCTCAGACAAGCTCATATTCCTGAATATAGCCATGGAACATGGACTAACCATGCAGCTCGACGTAACCGTAAATTACTGTTGCATCGACGTGAGATCTCTAAATTGGAGAAAGCGCTACAAAATAGCGGTGCGACGTTAGTCCCGCTAGCTATGTATTTTTCCGATGGTTATGCCAAGGTAGAGCTCGCTGTCGTTACCGGTAAAAAAGAATGGGATAAACGTCAAACTATAGCTAAGCGTGATGCTGATCGAGATATTGCTAGGGCTGTTTCGACTCGTTTGAAGAGGAGAGGTCGATGAAGGCTTTAGTGACTAAAATATCGTTAGTTGCAGCTATTCTTTTTGCTGCGCTTACGATGGGTCTCGCGCTTCCGGCACAAGCTGTTACTGAAGATACTGTCACTTTGTGGGATGCGACTTATACGGTTGATAAGTCGGGAGAGCTGACAGTAGTCGAGAAGTTAACATATGTGTTTCCTCGGGATAATGCACAAGGAATTATTCGCGAATATACAGTTCGAGAATCGTGGACTCAGGATAGTTCTAAGGATCGACTGTATGAAATTACTGTGGACTCAGTATCTGCTACTAGTAATGTCTCTGCTGCTTATGCGACAACAGAGATTCATCCTAGTAATGCTACTTCGGAACGAGCTAGAGCGCTTCAGGTAAAGGTTGGCACCAAGGGCAGTTATTTGCCTGCTAATACTCCGATCACCTACACCATCACTTATCGGGTCAAAGGTGCCTTGATAAATAAAGATAATCATGGTGATGAACTGTATTGGGATGTGCTTCCAGTAGGTTTCCGTAATCCGGTAAAGGCGACAAAAATTACAGTTAATACCCCAGCAGCTAAGTTGAAAGAGATTTCTTGTTATGCCGGACAGGTAAAAACTAATGGCAAATGTGCAAATTCTGATTCAAGTAATGGGGTTGCTACTTTTTCGCAAGGACAGCGGTCTGTTGGTGAAGGTATAACTATTGGTGTCATTATGCCGACTGGGACGGTTACCGATACTCAGCCGATACTGACTGACTCTGAATCAGTAAATCTAGCTAAAAGATTTGGGTTAGCTGGGTTATGTGCAGCAGTGAGTTCGGTTATTTCTACGATAGCTGCTAAAAAGTGGTGGCGTCGTAATGCGGTTGATGAAAGGTTCTTAGAACTGCCTCCAGGGGTGATGCCTGCTCATGGACAAGAAACTTCTATCGGGGCAGATAATAAACCTAATATTCCGGTTAGCTTTATACCTCCGAGAGTTACTCCAGGCGAGGCTGGACTAATCGCTGATGGGATAGTTGATGTTAGAGACACCACTGCAACCTTGATAGATCTAGCAGTACGCGGAGTAGTCGTGATTCACAGCAATGCTGATGGTGGAGTAGATAGTGTGCAATTACGCTCATTGCCGCAGCAACTTGCTCCTCATGAATTTGTACTACTACAAAAATTATTCCCAACTACACAAGTAGGGGAACTAGTAGATATATCAGAGCCCGGTACGATGTCCGATGCTCATGATGATGTTTCAGTAACTCTGATAAAGACAATGAAGAACTACTATCGACATCATCCGAGTGCTTTGAAGCTAGGAAAAATGGCAAGTGTAGGTGCTTTTGGATGGATTTTTATCTTTTCCAGTATGAGTGGTGGCGGATTGGCTTACGCACTGACAACAGGAATGATCTTTATTTTCGCGCTGATTCTGCCAGTAGCTATTGCGTTAACAACTATTGCTAAGCGTCGTCTTAAGGGGCAGCGTAATGCTTATGGTCGGGCGTTAGCTGATCAGACCGAAGGTTTTCGTACTTATCTGGCGACTGCTGAGGCTGAACAGTTGAAGTTTGAAGAAGGCGAAGATATCTTCTCAAAGTATTTGCCGTGGGCGATTATGTTTGGGTTAACTGAGCGGTGGACAAAAGTTTGTTCTCAGCTTGTTGCTATGGGAAGAATCCCAGATGCGCAACCTAATTGGTATTACGGACATTGGTATGGCTACAGCAATTTTGATGCTGGCATATTCAATCAATCGATGAGTTCTGCTGCAAGTTCTCATACCAGCTCAGATAGTGGTGGTTTTGGTTCAGGTGGCTCTAGTTCTGGCGGTGGCGGCTCTGTCGGTGGTGGTGGCGGTGGTGGTGGCGGCGGCTCCTGGTAGAAAGTTAGATAACTAAAATATGTAGTTGGCGGCTGACTTCAACAGAAGAGAAGTCAGCCGCCACCATCGTTTCAGTTAAGAAAAATTATTCAGATACAGCCATAAGATCGCATACAAAAATTAGAGTTTCGCCGGGCTTAATGACGCCCCCTGCGCCACGATCACCATAGGCCATATGTGCTGGAATGATGAGCTTACGTCGTCCTCCCACCTTCATTCCGATAATGCCTTGATCCCATCCCTGGATTACCATGCCAGCCCCTAGCGGGAACTGTAGCGCTTCGCCACGATTGTAGGAGGAATCAAACTCTTCTCCAGTTGAGTAGGCGACACCTACGTAGTGAACATCTACGAGGGATCCGGCAGTAGCAGTAGCGCCAGTGCCAGCAACCTCGTCGATAATTACTAGTTCGGTAGGTGCTGGACCTTCTGGGAAATCAATTTCTGGTTTTTGCATGTCTCTAGCCTAGAGGAGAGCGCAAAGATGTGGGGTCAGTTAGGGGATAGCCCTGATGATGCTAGCGGCAGAATGAAGAATAATAGAGTTATGCCTGAGTTTCCGCTGTACGAACCACACCCCACTCTTGAACTGCAAGTTAATGATGAGCAGCGAAAGCGTGCAAAGGCATGGTTGGAAAATGTTCGCGACCAAGGACGTATTGATGATATTGAGCTGACTCATCGACTTGATATTGTTAGCAAAGCTAGTAATCGTGGAGAACTCAATGCGGCATTCTTGGGGCTAGTCCACCGTCCTGCTGCGGTGGCATCGCATCCAGTAGTTTTGCAGTCAGCTATGACTAAGAGACAAGATCGTGGTGGACGAGCTGCAGCGGCATTCGCACATTATTCGTTCTTTTTTAGTTGGTTACTCGGTCCAGCATTGGTATTTTTTACTAGTAGACCGGGCAGCTACTCGCGTCGAGAAGCTGCTAAAGCATTCAACTTCTATTTTGTCTCACATTTACTGGGGCTGGCGTGTTTGTGGATAACTGATTGCCTGCCAAGTGATTCCTATAACTACAACAGTATGGGGTCCCTATTTATGTCAGTCTCGGTAATTATTTTCTTGGTGCTGAGCTTTATTGGTACTTTCAAGGCGGCACAAGGCGAAGATTGGCGTAACCCAGTTTCATATGTTCTGCGGTTGCAGGTGCTTAATGAAGGTGTGCCACTAGTCAGTCCTAAGATCTAGAAAATAATGAGAGAAAGTGCTGCTAGGGCGCTATACTAGAAAAGCTTCATCAGAGATGGTGAAGTAAACAACTAAACAGGGGGATGATCGGTTTCGACTTGGGACGGTAGTCTCAGAAGAAGCGGGCCGAGGATCCAGGGTTATCTCGTAAACGATCTCTGGAAACCAATAAGTGCCAACAATACGCGCACTGACTTCGCTCTCGCTGCCTGATCAGTGATCGAAGGGTCAGCCCGGGGGTGTCTCCGCTCCGGTAGCTGGCCTCATTTAGGAGGCTTGCTCTATCAACCTTGTCTGAGGGTTGATAGGGGACTTTTATCAGACTGGGCTTGTCTACGACTTGTCGGCGTGAGCGTAGGAGCCAAGTAGAACGTATAGCCGAATGCGCCCGGAGAAGGTCTGAGTCGCCTCGTAAGGACGCGGGTTCAATTCCCGCCATCTCCACTCATCCCTGTGTATGTAGGAAGTGTTGAAGTCGCTAGAGATTTCAACACTTCCTACATACGTTTATAAGATGGGGTTAGCTCTCAGTAGTTGTCATAGAACGACGTGACAGTCACAATCTGAGTTTATTTTGTTGACGAAGTAGTCGAACAGTACTTCCAAGGCGTCGTGTTTCTCGCAGTCGTACCGACTGATTCCTCTGTTACTCGGAGCGTAGTGCTTCGTCAGGTGCTAGTCGTGCTGTTTTGGCAACGGATCTTATGGCGCCAAGGACGATTGCTGCTACGGGTAAAAGTGTGCTTGTTCAAGAATGCGATTGGCATAAACGCTGCCGACTAGATCGGTTTCTGCGATTCCAGCAGTCTTGGGACTGTTAAAAAGACCAGTGTCATCAACACGGAGTCGAGTTAGATCAGACACCAGCACCGCTGGATAATGTCGCTGTTGGGAGGTGGGATCGCCTGAGCAGGAGGAGGTCGCCAATGACACTGACAAAGCGATGATGACTGTGCCTATCTTGAGTCTGCCCATGATTTACGAACCTTCCTCAATCGTTAGACCGACGACGTGATGTTGCAGATGTTGCTATACCGCAGGATCTAGTCCGTATTGGAGACTTAGAGATACCACGTTAGCCAGCTGAGGCACACGTTAGCAGACAGGTAGACGCATTGTGCATTACGTTAATGGCGATTCTGGCAAGGAAAGTAGAAAGTTAGACGGGTATAAAAGTTAGATGGGTATAGAAGATAAGCTATAGGGCAGTTTCTGGCCGGTTCAAACTGACCTTGAGATCTTAAGTCACTAGATGACTCTTATACCTAGCAAGCTCGATCGCTGATTTATCTCGATGATTTGTTCGCAGAATGTAGGAAGGGTCTATTATCGCGTCGATATCGGACGCTAATAAATTTATGCGTGTCACGATCTCATTTCTCTTTTTGTGCATCGCTAAATTCGAATAGCAGTAAAGCATTGTCGGACACATAAAGAGACGACGATGTCAGTGGCTGTTTGTATGGTGGAAGTATGTCGACGACTATTGAGGTGTATCCGACGACGGATGTTCTGCCACTTGTCGTGGAGACAGCCTCCAGAGCGGAAGCTCTTTTCAATGAGCTGTTGTCGCGTCACGGTATAGTGCCAGAGGTCAAGATCGAACCGTACTACTACCCAGCATCGGTGGCTGATGCGATCAGGCGCGTAGAATTTGGTGTTCGGTGGAGCACTGGACTTGAATTGGAGTTTCACTACCGACTTCACGGCGAGGATCGCGGCAATTCGTTTCCTGCTTGTGTCGTATTCGAGGAAGAAGATCAAATTTGCCAAGATGATCTACTAGGAAATGGTAAATCTCCAAGCGTTGGATACGATCAACGGTTTCTCGGACAATGGGCTGTGATCGCAGATTTAGCGGACGAGATGATCGAGCCAGAGCTGATTGCAAAAGCAGCTCGAAGTCAGCACTACTGGTACGAATGCCGTAGTGCTGTATCGGGGGCAGTTGCATCCGCCGGATACGGTTTTGTTGCTGCTGCCTTAGCAGAGCAGACCGGAGGGCTCATCGCTTCCTGGGACTGTGCTTTCGACGAACCAAATGGTCAGACCGCAGAGCAGTTTCTCTTGTGGTGGGGTGAGAAACAAATTTCCTGGTACGGCCTCGACACTTTCTATCCGCGGTCTAAAACTGAATAGAAGAGCCAGGGTTCTATATGCCAGATGGGGTCATGTAATTGCTGAACTAAAACCGGACTGGTTCGGCTCAGCCGATTCTGATGCGCTAGTCAGCTATAGCTTAAATTTGCCTAGATTCCCTTAGTTAACGGTACTGGCTTGCTTCAGCACCTGCGGCAGGATTGTTGGGAACGTGTGAATTTACCCAAATCAATCGTGGTTAACAGTTATGTTTCCAAGAAAATAACGAAAGAAAATTGCGGGTCGGGTGCTTTCGGGCGCGAGCTGTGCGGACGATAGGCTGCAGGTAGGTATACGGCAAAGGAGCTGGACATGCAGACGGATATGACCCCTACGATAGATAAGTTCCGTCCGATAGTCCTTCGGGTGCTGGCGGATGGTCAGACTCGCCGAGGGCGAGACGTATGTGAGCTGGTGGCTAGATACATGAGTTTGGGTGATGATGCGCGAGCTGAGATGACTTCCTCGGGTGAACTGCGATATGTGAATCGGATCAGCTGGGCATGTTCGGCACTAACACTTGCTGGACTGTTGGAACGCCCACAACGGGGTCACTACCGAATCACCGCCAACGGTCGGACAGTGGATCAGCGTGGTCTGTCTGCGTATTCTGAGCAGGACATGTTGGAGTGGCCTGCATGGCAGGCTTACCAGGCTGAGATTGCGGCTCGGAAAACTGTTGGTGGGCAATCTTCTGTTCAGCCTGTAGTAACCTCACCAGCTGGAAATTCGGTGGAGTCGATGGAAGTAGCTGAGAGGGAGTTCAACGCTCAGGTCGAGACTGAGCTACGCAGGAAGCTTCAAGAAGCATCTCCGGAGTTCTTTGAAAAAGCTGTAATCGATCTACTATGGGCAATGGGATATGGCGGCGACTACGGTGAGAAACAACATGTAGGCCGTTCCGGGGATGGTGGTATTGATGGGATTATTCGCCAAGATGCTCTCGGACTCACGAATGTCTATATTCAAGCCAAGCGTTATGCCGATACTAACAAGGTTGGTGACCCCGAGATTCGTAACTTCATGGGCTCGCTGATGGCTAAAGGTGCCCTTCAAGGAGTATTCATCACTACCTCAGATTTTCAGCCTACAGCGGTAGTGAGTGCAAAGTCGTTCTTGAACGGCAAGATCGTGTTGATCAATGGTATTAAGTTGACTGCGCTAATGCTGAGCTACGGGGTGGCAGTGCATAAAGCCCGCTGCTTTACCTTGTACGAAATCGATGAAGACTATTTCGATACCGGACTGGCATAGGGCGCATATGGGGAGGACTGTTTTTGGTGGAGAGCGTCTCACGCAACTGTGATATTCCAGCACATACTTCTATGAAGTATGCCGGATTATGGTCGAAGTTACATTAAATTAAACTGTGTACAGGAGTGCGTGAAACTTATTGACAACTTCACTGAATAATCTCCGAATCGGTAATCCTAGGCACTTTCGGCGGAGGAAAAAATGAAGCTTTTGGTAATTAATTATGCAGGAGATGTTGAAGCCAACGTTCGTTTTTATGAGGCTTTAGGGCTACGTCTAGATCAAGAAATCGACCTGGTTTGGACTGAAACGAAAGCTTCAGGTGGGGTGATGGCTATTCATAGCAAGGAATCCGCCAATTATCCGAAGAGTGGTTTTGAAGTATGTATGATTTCTGAATCCCCATTAGAAGAAGTTCAGAATAGGTTAGAAGCAGCAGGCTTTGATGGAGGAAAAATTCGTGAAGAAGATTTCGGGCGCTCCCTTCGAGTTATTGACCCTGATGGGAACGAGTTACAGATAAACGATCGATAGCTTTTGCTCGTTCGAGCTGTTCTGGATCAATCAATGGTCACCTGATGTCTATTTGCGGCAAGTCACGAGGAATGCACTCCCGTATCACCTTCGAAATCTAAGATGCGAGAGCCTGGAGCGAGCCTGTCACGAAGTAAGGACTGAACTCGCTGGAACTCCTGCTAGGTGGGTTATCCATTTCAACAGTCTCGCGGGCATGGCTTAGGCCTGTTAATTAGTTTTGAGGATCTCCCGGTAGGAGAGATGTATCCCGAGGTGTCGACTGATTAAAATCTGGGAATCTGGTCAGGAATTCATCCACGCGTTCAGGGAAGATCCATACGACGAACGCGCTTTGGTACTCGAATTCAACTAGCCGGACTCGACCTGCGATGGTGTCTAGGCCATCCAGCAGGAAGTCGCGGACATTATCTAGGGCCCAGTCATTGCGTTGCGCGACTACCAGCTCACGTTGTTGTCCATCCAAAGTGTAACGAACGGTCATCTTGCGGCTCTGATAGTTGGACGCATGGGAGGTCTCAATTTGGTTCTTATGGTTGTTGGTTACTGTGGTTGAAACGACTGATAGAGTATGTGTGAAACGACTAGTAGAATGTGCGTAAGATGATTGGTGGGGTGCAATGCTTCAGGCGGGGAATGCGGTGGCTGGGTATCTTCCGCGGTATCTTGATGCCGAGATTGAGGAGTTACTAGCAGGGCTATCTGCGGTTGCATTGGATGGGCCGAAGGCTGTGGGGAAGACCGAGACGGCGACTCGCCATAGCGATGCTGTCCTGAACTTCGATTCGGCTGATGTTTGTCAGGCCTACGAGCTGGATCCGGACGGGCTGCTCACTCGCGAGGCCAGGGTGTGTGTTGATGAGTGGCAACGTCAGCCTCAGGTGTGGGATCGGGTGCGGCGGCTTGTTGATGCCAAGACTGACACGAGATTTCTTCTGACAGGTAGCGCCTCTCCGCATGATGGTGTTGACACGCATTCGGGTGCTGCCCGGATCACGTCGATGCGGATGCGACCGTTGAGTCTTGCGGAACGGAGTGTAACAGCGCCGACGATCGCGCTGAAAGATCTTTTTGAGGGGACGGCTGCCGTTTCTGGTAGGTGTGATTTCACTGCCTTGGACTATGCCCGTGAGATTTGTGCTTCGGGATTTCCCGCAGTAAATGAGCTGGCTCCAAAGCTGCGTCGCCGTGCTCTGGAGAGCTATGCCACGCGGATCATTGACCGAGATTTGGTGGAGATGGGGATGCGGGTTCGTCGTCCTGCATCGTTACGGGCGTGGATGACCGCGTATGCGGCGGCCTCGTCCACGGATGCTACCTATTCAACAATCCTGAACTCGGCTACTGCTGGTGAGGCAGATAAGCCGTCTAAGGCATCGGTGCAGGTGTATCGGAACTTGCTGGACAAGATCTGGGTGTTAGATCCGGTGCCTGCATGGACGCCATCTTTGAAGCCGCTGGGGCGTCTCACGGTGGGTGAGAAACATCAGCTGTGTGATCCAGGTTTGGCTGCGCATCTGCTCGGTGCTACGGAAGAGAAACTGACCAGTGGTGCGAACGGGAGTGCTGAGATATTTGGGCAGTTGTTTGAGAGCCTCGCCACGCTGAGTGTACGTGCGGCAGCCATACCGGCAGAGGCAAAGGTCTCGCATCTGCGAACAGCGAGTGGACGGCAAGAGGTGGACCTGATCGTTGAGCGTTTCGACGGAGCCGTGATCGGTATTGAGGTGAAACTTGCCAAGACCATCACTGATCGCCACGTTGCGCATCTGCATTGGCTCGGCGACAAGATTGGCGACCGGATGGTTGACAAGATCGTTCTCTATGCGGGAGACACTGCAGGGCGACGTCCCGACGGGGTTGGGCTTATCCCGCTTGCGATGTTTTACTGACCCACTGACGTTCAGAGGTCGATCCGATCTGCGAGTGGGGGATAGACCGATTAGTTAGCTGCGCCCGGAGAATGTCTGGTTCATCTTTTGGGAGCGCGGTTTCAATTCCCGCCATCTCCACTAAGTGCCTACTGGCGTTGATGCACTCACGCGCCAGCAGGCACTTTGTCATGGGTGTGCCATTTTGGGCCCCGCGCGTGAGAGTTCACGATTTTCGCGAAAAACCCCGGTCAGGTCGTTTTGATGCGCGCAAGGGTTGGGGGCCGTGATGGCGGGTTGACTCTGGCGTGAGGTGGCTTACAGCTCTCGCTTCGAGAACAGCCATCCGGCTAGCGCGACGAAGGCAGCGACGGCGGTAAGCCCGGTCCAGATGGGCCACCAGGATGTGACGGGCTCGCCCGACACGATCTTGCTCTGGATGCCCGCCAACCCAGCAGGAGAGTATTTCGCTGCCGGTCCCCAGAGCCCGAGCAGGCTCAGCGCCAGCATGGCTGCGAGGCCAAGGCCCGATGCGGCTAGGGCGCTGTCAAGGACTGCGGATCCGATGAGCGTCACTGCGATGAGTATGAGTGCGTAGAGCAGCCATGTGGCGGTGAGTTGGAGCAAGGGAAGAGTCTGGTTGTCGTGGAAGAAAAAGAGGCTTGCGACGTACTCGACGAGTGCTCCTGTGGTTACTGTCGCCGTGCAGAACATGGCAGAAGAGACGAATTTCGCTAGTACGTAGCCCCAGCGGGAGACGGGCTTGGTGAGGATGAGGATCTGTATTCCCTGCCGCCCCTCGGCATTGATGGTGCCACCCGTCATAAGGAGGATGGCGACGATGCCGATCTGGCTGAGGTTCTTGGCCCACTGGACGAGGGTGTCGCGCCATGTTGGATCAGGAAAGAGGGCCGACATGTCACTGCTTGTAGGGAGCAGAGATTGCATCAGTTCCTTGGTGAAGCGGGCAGAGAGCACGCCGGTGACTGCCAGCACGATGAACAGGCCAGGGATTACCCAGATCTTCCAGGTACGAGTGAACTCGGTGAGTTCCTTGCGCAGCATGGAGGTGAAGCCGTTCATCGGTCCTCCTCGGTCAGTCGGACGAAAGCGTCCTCCAGAGTGAACAGTGCTGGTCTGTACTCGCGCAGGGTGAGGTTCGCCGACGCCAGTAACCCTGGGAGAGCGCGGCCTACGCGATCGGCGTCGTCAACGGCGAAGATCACAGCATCATCGTCGACGGTCACATCCCTAGTCCAGTCCTCGTGCTTCAGCAGCGCGGCGACGTGGGCAGGGTCGCCGTCAGTGACCAGGCGCATCTTTTGCGCGCCGCCGTAGCGGGAGCGCAGCTCAGCGATGGTGCCCGTGGCGAGGACATGCCCCTGGTTGAGTACGACAGCGGAGTCACAGACGCGCTCCACATCATCGAGGAGATGTGTCGAGAACAGGACCGTGGCCTTGCCGTGCAGGGCCTCGATCATGGTGAGGACGTCCTTGCGTCCCAGTGGGTCCAGAGCTGAGGTGGGTTCGTCGAGCATCAGGAGTTTTGGTGCGTTGATCAGGGCTTGGGCGATGCCCAGCCGCTGTTTCATGCCGCGCGAGAATCCGCCGATCTTGTGGGTGACCTCGGTCAGTCCAGCCAGTTCCAGCAGGGAATCGATGCGGGGATCCAGCGTCGTCTTGTCTATCCCGAACAGGGATCCAGCGAAGCGGAGGAACTCCGGGGCGGTCATCCAGGCCGGGAAACCGGGGACATCGGGCAGGTAGCCGATCTGTTGTCGGATCGCGTTTGCGGCCTTGGTGGCATCGTGGCCAAGGATCTGGATCGAGCCTGACGTGGGCCGAGCCAGTCCCAGGATCATGCGTAGGGTCGTCGTCTTGCCTGCGCCGTTGGGGCCTAAGAAGCCCACGATCTCACCTGCGGGAATATCGAACGTGGCGTCGTCGACGGCACACTTCGTCTGTCCCGATCCGGCCGGATAGATCTTGATGAGATGCTCGATACGAATAGCGGGGGTGGTCACTTGTAGAGCTCGTCAATCGCGGTGGCTGCGGTGGTCTTGCTCGCGCCTGCCGTTGTCACGGGCGGCTGCTCCTTGCGACGGCCTGCCGCGAGGAAGGCGATGGGGCCGACGATGCCGATGAGAATCGAAATCGCCAGCCATGCGACGCGGGGGAGTGTCAGACGACTCTCCGTGGTCTTGAGATTGACGATGACAGCTAGCAGGAGAAGAACCAACTCGACGACGGACAAGGCAATGATGCCGATCTGTAGGCCAGTCGGTAGGGATAAGAAATCAGCGTTCACGGCAATCTCCATTCATGCTCATGTGGTGGCGAGTGCGGGCTGCGCGGCTGACGGCGGCTCGCAGCGGGATGACAAAGTTGGCAAGGCCACAGCCCAGCCCGATCAGGGCGCCCAAGCCGCTGGTCCACGAGCGACGGCTGCGGGTCAGCTCCGCGCCGACAGCGACATAGCCCAGCGATTGGACGGCGATCCGGTCCAGAATCGGTGCCTTAGCGAGAGTGGGGAGCGCACAGAGTGCGACGGCGATGGTCGGACTCACACGATGCGTCTTGTTGGTGTGTGTCACGGCGAGAGCCACCAAGGCCGCCAAGGGGACTGCGGCGTCGCTCACGCGTAGGGAGGTCACGGCCTGGTCATCGGCGTCATCAGGCTGGAGGGCACCCATGCGGACGGCCACCGCGCCCAGATTGATTGCCCAGCCCATCCCCAGTGCATGCGGAACGATGATGCGATCATCAGCCGGGTTGAACAGCCGCCGCCCCCAGTCCTTGCCCACAGACAAGTTCCACGGAATGCCGAACAGTTTGGACGCCCGTGGCGGGTCGAACTCGTCGGGCTGTTCTGCAGCGAACTCAGCATTCAGCTGTGTCGCGAACTGCTTCGGGTCGCCCATCTCGGCGCAGGCGGCAATTTCGCCGATGCAGGCGGAGCGCTCTTCCAAGGCGACACGTAAGTCCTCCAGACCCGCTTGCGCTGCGGGGTCGGTGAGGGTTCTTCGCACGCGGTCGAGGTAGTCGTCGATAGTCACTTCGTTTCTCCCTTCGTGGGCACAAGAGTGGACATGTCTCGAACCAGATCGCGCCAAGCGTCTGCGCGGCGAGTCCTGGCGCGTTCACCATCGGCAGTGAGGCGGTAGTAGCGACGCGGCGGACCGCTGGGCGACTCGTGCCATGTCGTCTCGACAAGCCCGGAGCTGCGCAGACGACTGAGCATGGGGTAGACGGTTCCACGAGTCGTCGCCAAGGAGCCATACTGGCCAAGCAGGTCGACAAGTTCGCCCCCGTAGACCTCGCGCCCAGCAAGCAATTGAAGGACAGCCAACTCGACGGCCCCGCGTCGGAACTGCAACAGATCATCCACGAGTCAATTGTTATCCCAAGCATGCTTGCATTACAAGCATGCTTGGGATAACAGATCGACTGACTTGGGTGGCGACAGCCCAGATCTATCCTGGCGCGGTCGATTGGTCGGGCGCGCAAATGCGAATCCTTCGATGCAAGGAGAACTCAGCCTTCGACAGCGATCTGCGTGCCGTCTTTGAACACGAACGTGGCGTGTCCGTCGGGGGTGATCTCGATATGGTCGCTGAGGACGTGGTAGGTGGCGGGGTTGAACTCGCCAGCCGCCTCCAGCTTGGTGAGCGTGTTAGGTCGGTGTGGAGTCGTTGGCAGCGGGTGGTGTTGTCGGCGATGGCGTCTTCCATCATCCGCGTCACTACATCGATATGAACGCCACTGGGCTGTTGATTGCGGAGTGGACAACCTCGACGACTGGACCAACCCCGGTTATCTGGGAAGGATTCTGTCCTGCAGTCTCGGCCTTGTCGCGCTCGGGTAGATGAGATTCGATCACGGGAGAAGGCCTCTAAATTATGACGGCAATATCGGAGTCATGATAATTGACGTTAATATTGAAGTCAGTTAGGCTGACTCTGATATCGAAGTCAATTCGACCATGGCTACCATAGTGAGGCAGGGTATTGGATGCAGTACCAAGGCAAGGTTTCGGGTCCGGAGTCGCTTGGGCGCATGTTGCAGCAGGCTCGTCTGGTGGCCGGGCTGACACAGCGTGAGCTGGCAACCCAGCTGGGTACCACACAAAAGTACATCTGGGAGCTGGAGGCTGGCAAGCCGTCCATCATGATGGATCGGCTATTTGCTGCCATGCAGGTGACCGGTATGGAACTCACAGCCACCATCAGCGTCCCTGATACTGGTGCTGCTCAAGATGGGATTGACCATGGGTGACCTCGTCGTCGAGCTCTATGGTCAGCGGCTCGGTATTCTGCGCGGCGACTGGCGCACCTTCGACCTGATTCCAGATCCTGCTGCTGCGCTTCACTTTGATGCGTGAGATGCTCGACGCCCTCTGCATCTGAGTGATGGCACTGAATGCAAATCCTCGACTTGGGGCGTGACGGATTGTAGACTTTGTGTATGACGGATTATCGATCTCGGGTGGTAGACGGTGAACTGAGCCAGCGTATGGAGGCGATGGGAGCGGTGCTCATTGACGGTCCCAAGGCGGTCGGTAAGACGCGCACTGCTGTCGAGATCGCGCGAACCGTATTTCGGATGGATGTCGATGAAGCGGCTCGTGCAGCCCTGGAGGTGGCTCCTAAGCAGCTATTCATGGCTCCAACGCCGATTGTTTTTGATGAATGGCAGGAGACGCCTCGACTATGGAACTTCGTGCGGCGTGCTGTCGATGACCATGATGGTAAGGGTCTCTATGTGCTGACGGGTTCGGCTCGGCCACGTGATCAGGCGCGGGTTCACTCGGGTGCGGGACGGATCGCGCGGTTGCGCATGCGACCGATGACCTTGTATGAAACCGGGCACTCCACAGGTGAGGTCAGCCTGCAACACCTTCTGGATGGAGGCGAACCCACCGGTGCGAGCTCCGGTCTGAGCGTCGATGGGCTACTCGAGCGGATCGTCGTCGGCGGGTGGCCAGACTTGCTTGGCGCGGATGAGCATGAGGCGTCGATTTGGCTGCGCGACTACCTTCATGCTCTCGCGGAGGTGGATATTCCTGGGCTGGGTCCCCGGCGCAACCCTGGCAATATCACGCGACTCTTGGCTGCCCTCGGGCGGGCAGCAGCGACACCACTCAATCTCACCTCACTGGCTCAAGATGTTGGTGGGGCAAGAGGGTCCATCGCCTCCGAGACTCTCGCGAACTACCTAGATGCGCTTGAGCGACTCATGCTCATCGAACCTATCCCGGCCTGGCGTCCCCACATGCGTTCCCGGACAAGGCTGCGCGCATCCGCCATCCACCACTTCGTTGATCCCTCGTTGGGGACAGCTGCATTGGGTGTCGGGGTCAGCCATCTGCTTCAGGACCTCAACGCTGCGGGTCTGCATTTCGAGTCTTTGGTGATGCGCGACGTGCGGGTCTATGGGCAGTCTCTGGGGGCCACGCTGATGGGATGGCGCGATTCCCAAACCGGGCACGAAGTCGATGCGGTTCTAGAACTCACCGATGGAAGATGGGCCGGAATCGAGGTCAAGCTGGGGGAGACTGCAGCAGATGTAGCCGCGGATTCGCTGCTGCGGATGGCCGACAAAGTTGATCACGCGCGGCACGGCAAACCAGCGGCACTGATCGTGTTGACAGGTGGCCGGTTTAGCTACCGTCGTCCAGATGGAGTCTGCGTCGTCCCCATCACAGCTCTCGGGCCATGACAGGCAATTCACGGAATACTCTGGCTCTGCATCGTCGCTATCGTTATGGCGGATTTGGGAAGCGATATTTCTGGTTGCATTGCCAGATGTGGGTCTTGTAAGCATCGGTGGACTGCCAGGTCTTGGGCTGCCGCAGTGGGTGCAGACGATATGCCGTTTGGGGACCTTATCGTATCCGAGGAACGGCCCCATGCTGCATCGAGTCCATCTACGGAACCTATCGGCTGGCTCCTGCCTACGACACGGTCCCTCATGTGCACCTGCCTACTTGGCACTGGCGGTGAATGGTGTGTATGTCAACGTCCCTCGGTCACGGATTACTGTAGTGGCAGTGGTCTTCGCCACTGCAGGTTCACGATGCGGATGCGGTCTTCTGGATCTCCCCGCCATTCAGTTTCGAGTCCGTGTTGGCTGAGTGTGGAAATGATGAAACGACCCAGCGCTGTGTCCATGCGATCCCACTCTGCGGAGAGCTCGGGGTGGTCCTTGCACAATTTGTCGCGATCCACAGAGTCAGCAATCGCTGACCCGGGAAACCAAGCACCGAATAGTAGGTAAAAGGTGGCTGGTTCCTCTGCTAGTCGCTCGGCATCCTGCATATGGAAGGCGCAGGAAGCCCATTCACGATATGGATACACGGCTTCAGGGCATCGATTCGTGTACGCTCGTCGGCTGCGAGCTGGTTGTACTCGTCCACGGCGAAGCCCAAATTCATAGCGGTGACGACGCCAGCTTTACGCAATTCCTCGAAGGCGGCAGAGAGGTGCTCGAAGCCCGTTGGATGATCCCATGATGACTCCTGGGTCTTGCGTTCCTGCCAGATCTCCTCCGCAGCAGCGTGGAAGTTCTCATCAGGATATTTTCATTGGCGAGGCCAGCGTCGTCCAGAATGAAGTGGACGTCGTTCAAAGTGTTGAAACCAGGCAGGATGAGACGGTTGAGCTCGTTCCGCAAGTCATGTGAGAGGGGCATATCGCCCAGATAATCAGGCAGATGGTTCACAGGAAGTCGCTGTCGAAGGGCTTCCAGATGGGACCATTCGAGAGGACCTCAAACTGTCCTCGAGATGGCGAGCCAAGCGACGTTGCTGCGATGAAGCGAGACCTGTATCGGAGTCTGTTGGACTCGTTTGAACAGGAGTTTACACAGCGAGATGCGCTGGGCTTGATTTTCATGGATGGCGACGGGAGCGACTCGACTTACAGAGATGCTCATCGTCGGCTCCCTCGGCAGAGTAGACGCATCGTGGAGGATCCTATTCCGCAGGACTCCAAGGCATCGCAGCTCATGCAAATGGCAGACCTCGTTGCTTGGACGGCTAACGCACATCTCGACCCACCACCAAAATTGGTTGAGGCGGAGAGTTGGTGGGAGACGTACCTATCAGCTCGCGCTCTGGATCGGCTCCCGGAGATTATCGTAGGGTAGATACAGCAAGACCCCCGGATACCGCACGTGCGGAGGGGGTCTGCGACAACGATCTTAGCAGAAATATTGTGTCAGCTCCAGTAATTACATACCTAAGCTTCTGCCGGTGTTGGTATCTTGTCGCGCACTCGTTGAGCCTGCGGAGTGAACGAGAACGAGTGGATCCCGCGCTACGAAACGGTTGCAAGAACATGAGTGTCTATTGACGACGCAGTCCAGAGTATGCATGTACCCGCAGCTCGGGGCTTATTCTATGAAGTTCTCCTAGCAGCGGCCGTCGAGGCGAAAGTGTGGGAATGAACTGACGTATGGTGGACGAGATTCTCCAGGTAGCATCAGTTGATATCCTCGGCGTTGTCGATGATTAAGCGGCAGTGACTGGTGCAATGAGGTCAATAATAATCTGTGGAATAAAAATAGATCCATGATGGGGATGCAGCCGATCGTCTTCCCTCCGGAGACTCTGGACAAGCCGGAGGCTCATCAAGACGTCGCCGGATATCTGGCTCAGCTCGTCGACGTCGCCGTAGTCCGAGCAGAGATGCCGATTCTGGATGGGCTAGCCGGAGGAAATCATCTGCCAGTCGTCAATGCGATGACGGGTGAGAACCATCACTGTGAGGTGTTGTCCGATTTGTGGGCGCTGAGTCTGCGCGTCGTGGACTTTGCTTCGTTATGCCATCGTTGGTGTGCGGGACAGCAACGTCATCCAGGCTTGGTTTGAGGCGGGCCGTGCCTTTGGTCTCGATATGGTCCAAGTTTGTCCCGAGGGCATGGAGATCGACGGGGCCGAACACAGTCACGACATCATCGCTGGGGTCAGAGGAGCCGACGTCATAGCTACGGATCCGCCTGGCCCGAATGCACAGATCATGGCACCGTTCCAGATCACTGCTGAAGCTATTGCTGCGGCGAATCCTGACGTCGTGCTCGATCCTTGCCCACCCTTCATCCGCGAGCGTGAAGTGAGTGCCGAGACAGTCGATTCTGCGCATTTCGTTGGGTATGAGTTCAAGAAGGCGCTCCTGCCGGTTCAGCAAGCCGTCGTTGCCTGGGTACTCGGCGCTTAGGGGACTGCGGGCAGGCTCTTGGGCCAGGGCGACCCGGGCAATGTCACATGGTCGTATTATCCGGAGTCATGGCGTGCACTAGGTACCGCGGGTCGATGGCGGAGCGGTAGCAGACCACCATGGTGTCGTCGGTGAGTTCCAGTTCGCCCATGCCGGCGATGAACTCGGGAGAGCGCCAGAACTGTTCGTGTCCGGAACGCCAGTCGGCGATGGTCGTGTAGCCCTCGCCCTCGGCAATTGCGTGTTCGAGGGTGACGTCGCCAAGTCGGACGATCTGGACGTCCGTCGTCCGCGTCACGCACACGATCTCGCCGCTGGAGTCGACGACGGCCGCTAACGTGCCCACCTCATCGCGCGGGTCTTCACCCTCGTCGAACTCGGCGAGCAGACAGGTCGTCGACGTCTTGGTTCCGTTGAGGATTGCGTCGATCAGTGCATCCCGAAGCGGCCCGGGATAGGCGTACTCGCCACGCGGTATCTCAGACAGGGGAGGCGCGTCGGCATCAGCTTCGGGGCCTTGATGGTTGTGCCACTGCTCCGGCGTGAGCTCCATGTAGATCGGGTTGAAGTCCACGTCGCAGCTGGCAGCGATGTGGGGCGGGGGATCGACGCGTTGGAATCCCAGCCGGTCGTAGAGGGCGAGAGCCTTGGCGTTGGCGGGGTTTGGATCGACGTAGACGCGCATTGCCCCGTGGGTGAAGGCTTCGTCGATGGCCTTGCTGAGCCCTGCGGCTGCGATGCCCTTGCCTCGTGCAGTCGGAGTTAGTTTGATGTCGAGCCTGCCGAGATGGCCGTGATCTGTGTCGATGTAGTAATACGCCTCGCCACAGAAGCAGTCGTCGTCACGGATAATGAAGTGCTCAGTGAGCCCGGTAAGGCGATTCTGTTCGAGTCGGTGGAACCAGGCGGCGAGCGATTCCGTCGTTTCACCGAGGCCGTCTGGGAATCCGACATAGAGCATCACGGCGCCGTCGTTCCACAGCTCCAGGAGATCTGGGAGGTCAGCGGCAGTTGTTGGGGAAATCTGTAAGGGCATGCCGCCAGCATGTCATCATCAGCGACTGCGTGCCACTGAATTTTCACGTCACTGGGTGATCCGCGTGCCGTCTTTGAACACGACGGTGGTCTGCCCGTCGGGGGTGATGGTGATATGTGTTGGCAGAATCCATAAGGGACTCAAATAGTTGGCAGTCTCCTCAGATAGAAACTTAGCAAGTGCGTGTAGAACTTCGAACACTCGGCAGACACTTGATATTGATCCAACTCCTGACAAATCGAGTGTCACCTAACATGCGATGATGATACGCATGCCAACCATTATTACTCGCTCTTATCGTCCTGACGATGCCCGAGCGACAGCTGAGGTATATCAGACAGCGATACGTACTACGGCAGCACACCATTATGGCCACGATCAAATCGAAGCGTGGGCTGGGACGGATATTGATCTGGAACGCTGGAACTGCAATCGAATCGCTTCATGGACCATCGTTGCCGAAGTCGATGGACAGGTGAGGGGCTTCAGCGATCTCACTCCAGATGGCGAACTTGACATGCTTTTTGTCCACCCCGAAACCGGAGGACAAGGTTTGGCTCGTCGCCTAGTCACTGATGTGCTTGCTGAGGCCCGTCGACGCGGACTATCGGTCGTTACTACGCGCGCAAGTCGAGCAGCTCGCCCAGTATTCGAGCACCTTGGTTTCATTGTCGATGCCGAGAATCCACACAATATTGTGCGCGAAACAGTCGTGCCCAACTTTGATATGCACATCAACCTCTGATCAAGCAGATCCTGAGCCCTGATCCGAAGATATCTACCGATGGCAAAGTCGCTGTCATATTGCAGTGTCGCTGACGAGGCGCGCACCGCACCGCGCGCTGCCTCTTTATGGAGGATGAGTGCTTGTAGCGAAGTTACCATCACGTAGGTGATGGGTGTAATACCGATGAAGGCAATCGCTATGCCCGCAACCATGTGATAACTAAGAAAATCTCGATATTCATGAAATCGGTGACTTGCATACGCCGGTTTGGCGCTACTGTGGCTCGGTTCTGAGTCATGTCAGTTCTTTTCCCTATTGTTGTCTGCTTAGGTACGGGATGCGCTCATCCTTGGGTGTCTTGCTTAGTCATGCCTTACCTAAGTAAGGCTAGTATGTGCAATTAGCTGGGGTAGTTGTTGCTATCTGGATTTTAAGTGGTGCTCAGCTTCGCTCATGTTAAAGGATTTGTTTACTCGCTATGGAAGGCACTCATTCCATAACTTGCGGTATCAAAGTGGTATCATAGTTTTATGGCTATGACATTACGGCTAAGCGAAGAAGACGAGTTAGTTCTTGTTGCACTTGCTGAAGAAGAAGGTATTAGTAAACAGGAAGCAACCATCCGTGCGATCCACGAGGTAGCGGCGCGTCGTGGTCATGCTAAGCGAGTAGCTGCCGCATCAGAGCGTGCTCGAGTTAGATATTCTGAGGTGATTGAGCGTCTGGGGCAATGATTTCTTATCTAACTACCGAAGATCTGCTGACTCTTATTGCTGATCTTGGAGTAGGACCAGTACGTGATATTGGATTATTGGAGTCGGCAGCGCATCGCCCTACTACTTCGCTATGGGGCGCTGATGCATATTCCACTCTGGAATTGAAAGCTGCTGCACTGCTGGATTCGTTAGTTAACAACAACCATCCGTTGGTTGACGGTAACAAGCGATTAGGCTGGCTGGCGCTTGTCGTATTCATGGATATTAATGGTGTGTGGATTGAAGCTTCCGACGATGATGCTTATGAGCTTGTGATGACTGTCGCCAGCAGATCGTCAACGTTGGCAGAGATTGCGGAGTCGCTGACTGCTTGGGGTATGGCTAACTAGGAGAACCTGAGTCCTAGAGATTCGGATTGCTAGACTCCTAGACATGCTCAGCAAGGTTATTCCCGATATGTGGAAGCCGATCGCAAAAGTATGTTTAGTTGTTGCGTTGGTATCGCTGCTATTTAATATAACGACGCTGTGGGAGTTAGCGGGGCATATTTAAGGTTGGGCGTTTGTTCGTAAGAGCATCACCAAGTTTGTGAACTCTGGCACGGTATGGGCTGGTGTTGCCTTCTACGCCGGGTGGAAGCTCGCTCGCCCCTTGCAGGCATTTATTGGAGGTATCGCCGCTGCCGTTGCGACATTGCTGATTCATTACGTGGTAGGTGGCGTACTTGGTTTTGTTGCAGGTCGGCTGATCATTCTTTCTGGTTCCAATGACCTGATCGGTAATCTGGACTGGTTTCTTGTCGCATTGATGCTTTGCGGACCTCTTGGCCTAGCTGGATGGCTGGCAGCACGAACAGGATGGGCGGCAGTTCTGGCGCGCTTCATAGTTCCCGTCGGGGCGCTCGTAGAGCCATTTTTTCTCGGTAAATTCACTAATCCGTATTATGAACGGCCGTGGGCGGAGCGTTACTCGGATTACGTCAGTGGGGTAGCGCTGATCGTTCTGGGAATAGCAGGGATCATCTATGTGTGTTGGAAAGCTGTGCGGGCTAGAACCCATGTTTCAGATTCCGCTTCCAATGATGATGCTCATGGGTTTGTGATGATGGATCGTAAACATTGATAGGGATCGCAGAATTGATCGTGTCGCAACATTATCTATAAAGACTTCACTCAATTTCATAGAGAAGCGACTGTGTTGTAGCGATAGCGTTCTTCATGTCGCTACCTCGGAGCTGCGACAATTCTGCGATGGTCTGGCTCAGACAGGCGATGAGATCGTGCGCGTGCTGGCGAGCAGTATCTTCCAACGGTGCTCCAGTCTGAAGAGAAATACGATCGAGCGGTAGATCGCTTTCCAACAAGAGACGTTCGGCGGGAATCTGCTGTATATAGGCTCGCCCACGTTTACTGGTAAGCAGCTGTGGCTGAACCGAAAGGTAACCCCCGAGGCGAATCAGTCTCGTCAAATCGTCGCTAGTGCCAGAAAAACGGTGAAAGACAGGAATGACGTTATGGGTGCGCGCATCTAGATCGCTGAGAATATCTAGAACTATGCCAGCTGATCGCACCGCATGGATAGATAAAACGTAGGGCTTTGCGTCGCAACTATTTTGAGCAGCATCGCATACGATTCGTAGCAACTGTTGAAAAACCTGGTATTGCAATACTGCGGGGACAGCGGCTAAACGACTAGGGCTGTAGTCGAGTCCAATCTCACCAATAAATCGGGTGTGCTGAATAGCATCAGCGAAAAGATCCAGTTCGGTGGCTGCATTAGTAGGAGTTCCGATATGCCAAGGATGAAACCCCAACGATAGTGGGGGAATAGCGACATCATGTTTAGCCCAGGTTTTAGCTTGACTCAGCAGTTCCATAAAAGCTGACGGTGTGAGAGTTTGAGCGACCACCTGCACGTCATGATCTGGTAAAGCCGTCAGGAATGCGACGCGTAATTTTGAATCAGCTAGAAAATCGAGATGGTAGTGAGTATCAAGAAGCGTCATTAGACGCTGCAATCTTGCGGCTGGACCAGTAGTGGTGGCGCAGGTAGTTTCGCTAAGCCAGCCAGTCGTCGAATGGCAAGACCTGCCAGCATTTGCCCCATGATCGGCGGCATATAGCTCATCGACCCTAAAGTTTGGCTCTTAGTTCGGCCATCTGATGAAGGCACTTCGATAGCTTGTTCGCTGGAATAAAGCACTTCAAGACGTGTAATTCCTAAATTGCGACACTCTTTACGGATAACTCGAGATAGTGGGCACCAGCTAGTGTCGTGAATATCGGCAAATTTAAGGGAACAAGGATCGAGTTTATTTGCTGCGCCCATCGAAGCCAGTAATGATAGTTCCCGTTCAGCACACCACTTGGCGATTGCCAGCTTTTGTGACACCGTATCGATGCAGTCAATTACGTAATCAGGCTTAGGGAATGCATCGAGAGTGGCGGCAATATTTTCGCGGGTCAAGAAAATTTGTTGCGCTAATATCTTGCAGTCAGGGTTAATATCTGCAACCATCTGGCTCATCACATCGACTTTAGCTTGTCCGACAGTAGATACGAATGCGAGTGCCTGACGGTTGATATTACTTTCCTCAACTACATCCCGATCTAGCAGAATCAGCGAGCCGACGCCGCCTCGGGCTAGTGCCTCAGCGCAACTAGATCCGACGCCGCCAAGCCCTAACACCATAACTGTGGAAGCTTGGAGCCGGGAGAGTCCGTCGTCGCCCAGCAGCAGACGAAGTCGGGCGAAACGCTCGCTTAGTAACATCTAGTTTTCTCTCCTTTGTAATCGATGTCAGATTATTTTAGAGGTAAGAAACACCTGATCCATATTCCTGCTGTCATTGATAAAAGAAGATAGATTGTGATAGCTAAGCGTAAATATTGTCAAAACCGACGGGATGATGTTTTGTCCTATAGCCAAGTTATCTAATAGAAATTGGAACACCTTGATGCGAAATTTAGCTGCACGTGTAACAGCTCCGTTGGCGGCGCTTCCGCATGTTTGGCGAGCTTCCCCGGGACCATTCATTCTTCTTAGTCTATTTCTGCTGTTGCAGGGGATAGCTGGACCAGCTACTGCACTACTTTTAGGGAAAACAGTATCAAGTTTTTCGCAGGGAACTTTTGAGCTAGATTTACCACAATTAGCATTATATTGGGGTTTGTTAACTGGTATTTCGCTTATTGCTTTTCCGGTAGTTTTTATTCTTAGTGGGCGGCTAAACGAAGATCTTTCGGCGTATTTGCAGTCGTTGCTTCTTCGTAGAGGTATGTCACTTCAGACAATGGAGCTGTTTGATAATCCAGAAGCTTATGACATCATTAGTTTAGTAGTACGCGAGTCAAAAAGTAGACCTGTCAACTATATTGTTCTATATAGCTATATTCTTCGAGGAACAATTTCTGTTTTATGTTATGCAGGTATCCTCTGGTCAATAGCATGGTATATTCCCATATTGATTATTCTGGCTGCACTTCCACTTCATCGTGCATTTACGGCGATAAGAGAAGTTAACTGGACAGGTATTAGAAAGCGAGCGCAAACTGCGCGTTTTCTAGACTACTATGTGGAGCTTTTCTTGCAGCGGGAAACTGCTATGGAAACTCGAGCGCATGGGATGCAGAAAATAATCCAATTGCGTTTCGAGCAAGACCGAGATGCAATGTTTTCAGAGCTACGACGCGAGCGTAGAATGGGTTTTATAAGAAACCTTCCTTTTATTGCGATTGGCGTAATAGTTTATGTAATAGCAATTACATTGCTTTTAATGAAATCTAACTCTTCAGGGATTGCTATCGCAGGTATAGCAGCTAGTATGCAGGCCTTCTCTGCGATGCAGCAAACAGTTAGTGAAGTTGTAGAAAACTTAGCATTTTTGCGTGAAAAAGCGTTTTTCTTTAAAGACTTAGATGCTCTGTTAGAATTTTCAGAATCAACTCTACCTAAATCATCTTTAGAAAAAGATGGTCTAATGGATAAGGTTATGGTAAGTGAAGCAAGTGAAAAGCGCCCTGATTCGATTCTTGAATTTAGAAAAGTAGGATTCACCTATCTGTCTGCAAGTGCACCTGCAATACAGGATATCTCTTTTTCGATTCAGGAAGGTGAAACGGTTGCCATTGTTGGTAAAAATGGGGCTGGGAAATCTACTCTAGTAAAACTTCTATGTGGTTTCTATGGTCCAAGTGAAGGAGAAATTTTCTTTAAGGGAGAGCGCCTAGCTGAGGATAATGTAACGCAATGGCGAGAATCTGTAAGTCCAATTTTTCAAAATACTACGGCATTCTCTATGAACTTTGCTGACAATATTTTACTCGGTTTACCGATGGCTAGTGACTCGGTTGAAAACTCTGCTCATGCCGCATTCGGAAATGCTATTCCACGAGACTATAATGACCTATTAGGTGTAGAGTTTGGAGGTTCGGAGTTTTCAGGAGGGGAACTTCAGCGGTTAGGGCTGGCGCGCGCTTTTGCCCGTGGTGGATCTTTCGTTGTTTTAGATGAGCCAACCTCTGCTATTGATCCAATATTTGAAGCTGAAGTATTTTCGGCAATCAAAGAATTTATAAAAAATAGATCTGCTATTATTATTACGCACAGAATGCCTCAAGCGCTTATGGCAGATAAAGTAATCGTCTTAGAAGATGGACGCATTGTCGAATATGGATCACCTAATGAACTGATTCTAAAGAATGGTGAATTTGCAAATATGGTTAGAGTCCAAGCCGCTCCTTTTATAGATACTGATAAAAGCTAGCAAATATATCTGATCCTAGATTCGGTAGTGAGCTCAAGTCCAGGCTGTAAACAGTCGTAGGATGAGATGGTGGTATCTGGGTGGTGAGCAGAACATGCTATCGAGATAGACTACTGAAAAGGAAGTAAGGAGTAGCTGATGATCGATGGCACCAGTCGACCTAAAATTTTGGTTGTTGACGACGACCCATCTCTTGCCGAGATGTTGCAGATTGTCTTGAAATCTGAGGGTTATGATTCAGTCTGGTGTGGTCGTGGCGATATTGCTTTTGCTTCTTTCAAACAGGAAAAACCAGATCTAGTACTGCTCGACGTAATGCTTCCAGGTAAAGATGGGGTGCAGATATGTCGTCAGATTCGTGAAGAGTCTGGCATCCCTATCATTATGCTTACCGCTAAATCTGATACTCAAGATATTGTCGCTGGGCTAGAAGCTGGTGCAGATGACTATGTTGTTAAGCCGTTTCGCCCCAAAGAACTTATTGCTCGAATCCGTACCCGGTTACGTCGACTTACTGTCGATGAAGATGTGTTACGAGTTGGAGATGTCGAAATATCTATTGCTGAGCATATAGTTACTCGCGATGGAGAAGTTATTTCTTTGACTCCGCTGGAGTTTGATCTCTTGGTTTCGCTGGCCCGAAAACCTAAACAAGTTTTTAAGCGAGAACAGCTTTTGGAAGCTGTATGGGGCTATCGGCATGCTGCTGATACCAGACTGGTAAATGTTCATATTCAAAGACTGCGATCAAAAATTGAGTTAGATCCAGAAAATCCGGTAACGATTCTCACTGTTCGTGGGGTTGGTTATAAGGCCGGATTGCCGTGCGAATGACATGACATGGAGTAAGCGTATATTTCAAAAACCGCTTAGGTTATGGTGGTCGTCATTACCTGCACGAGTCATCATTACTACAGTGGCGGCATCTAGTTTGGTGTTGGCGCTGAGTGGTTTTTTGCTGATGCATCAAATAACTGAGGCGGTGCTTGAAACAAAACGTAAAACTGTTATTGCGGAATCGCAAACGGCATTTGATATTGCGCAAAGCACGTTATCGGTATTATCGAACAATCAACCGCAATTGGATACGCGGCTAACCGATGTGGCAGTAGCTGCTGCGCAGCGAGGGCAAATATCTGGACAATATGACGTTATTTTGCAAGCTGGTGCAGCAACATTTCAGCCGCCAGAGCTTGACGGTGATCCAATCCCACCTGAGCTACGCCAAGCAATTCAAGATAGCGACAAAATCTATGTCACAGCTAGCAGTTTGAAATATTTTGATAGAAGAAATGGTAACAATGATGTTCCCACTTTTGTCTCTGGAATGCTTCTAGAGGCTGCTCCAGGACAAAAATATCCTATTTATTTTATCTTTCCATTAGAGCAAGAAGTAGCTACTTTAGAGTTAATTCAACGAGCAATTATCACGGTAGGTATTTTGCTGGTATTAGCTATGACGGGGGTAGCAGCAGCTGTATCAGGTACGGTTGTTGCCCCAGTGCGGCGAGCAGCCGAGGCTGCCAAGCGAATTTCTGAAGGAGATCTAGAAGAACGCTTGCCTATAAAAGGTACTGATGACCTTGCAGTGCTAGGGGAATCAATGAATGATATGGCGATAGCTCTGGGAACTCAGATTTCTCAATACGAAGAGCTTAGTAGAGTACAACAACGTTTCGTCTCTGATGTTTCTCATGAGTTAAGAACTCCATTAACTACGGTGCGTATGGCAGCAGAGCTTTTATACGATAGTCGTGACGAATTGTCTCCGGTCTTTGCTCGATCGTCAGAGTTGCTCCATGATGAGTTGGATAGATTCGAGGCGTTGCTAGCTGATCTATTAGAGATCTCTCGATTTGATGCTGGGGCAGCACTATTGTCATTGGATAGAGTTTCTTTTGCCGAAGTAGTTCAAAATGAGGTTGAAGCACAGCGAGTTTTTGCAGAACGAATGGGTACTGATATTGAAGTATCGGTAATTGGAGATACTACTGCCGATATTGACTCTCGACGTATTCAACGCATTATGCGTAACCTCATAACTAATGCTATTGAGCATGGCGAAAAACGTCCTATTAATATCACGGTGTCAGGTGAGGGAAATGCTGTTGCTGTGACGGTGCGCGATCATGGTATCGGGTTTGAACCTTCGCAGAGTGAACATGTTTTTCGCCGGTTTTGGCGTGCAGATCCATCGCGGGCGCGTGTTGTAGGAGGAACCGGATTAGGTTTAGCTATTGCCATGGAAGATGCGCAGCTTCATCGAGGATGGTTGGAGAGTTGGGGCAAACTAGGACACGGAGCTCAATTCAGATTAACTCTTCCGAAAACACAAGCAGTAGATTTGACTACTTCGCCGCTTTCGCTAATCCCCAGTGACGAGGTGGGATAATAATGAAACAACGTTTTTATGTGGTTATATTGGCTGCTCTTATTTTATTATCTGGGTGTGCTCGAGTTCCTACGAGCGGCCCAATAAAAGTTGAGCCACAGCGTACAAATGAAGCTAAACAAGCTATCGATATTATTCCACACGCCCCAGCTATAGATGATAAACCTAATGCAATTGTGCAAGGTTTTCTTCATTCGATGGCAGAAGGTCGGGGTGATTATGGTATCGCCCGAGAATATTTAAGTTCTGCTGTTGCTAATTCTTGGAATCCATCATTGCAAACATTAATTTACGATGCAGCAAGAACGCAGTGGAGTATTTCTGATAGTAATGTCGTGCTAAAGACAGCAATTACTGGAAGATTGGATCATCGAGGTACTTATCGTCAAGTAGCAGGTGAGGCCTATACTTTAGATTTTGGATTAGTTCAAGAAAATGGACAGTGGCGTATCTCTCGCCCGCCATCGGGGCTCTTGTTATTACAAGATCTTTTTGATCATTCTTTTGTTTCGGTTACAACATATTTTTATGATCCTAGCTATCGAGTTTTAGTTCCAGATATTATTCAAATACCAAAACAGAAGCGTACTGCTAATTTTATTGTGAGTCAGCTTATGGCTGGACCTACTGAGTGGTTACGCCCAGCAGTTCGTACTGGTATCCCTGGGCAAAGTGCGCTTGCTGGTGCGGTTACGGTAACTAGCGATGGAATTGTTACAGTGCCGCTTGCTGGGAATCTATCTCATCTTGATGATACGGCTAGATCACTTTTTGCGGCGCAAATTGCTGTTACGTTAAATAGCAATCTTCCGCCACCGGGGGAAGCTAGAGCTAGCTATCTTAAAATTATATTAAATGGATATTCTTATTCGTTGCCTCAGTCTGATACTAATGGAGTTGTTCCACTAAGTTTATATACGAGATACCTTCCCACTGCGTTGCAAAGTTCAGGTCAACTTTTTGGAATCCAAGACAATAAAATTGTCTTGATTAAAGACACAATTGTTGGTGGTGAAATCACTCAGATTACTGGCGTATTAGGGGACTTTAAAGAAAAAATAGATCTATTAGGTGTTGCTACCGATGCCTCCTCTGTTGCGATGGTAACGGACTCGCGTAGTAGATTATGGACTAGTTCGTTAGCTGGTAATAAGTCTCCGCGACTTGTATTGCAATCCAATAATCTTTTTGCCCCGCAATGGACTCGTTTTGATGAGGCATGGACGATGTCTAGCGTTAACGGTTCGACTACGATATATCGAATAGTT
The DNA here is from genome assembly GCA_051654905.1 of Propionibacteriaceae bacterium. Taxonomy (GTDB): domain Bacteria; phylum Actinomycetota; class Actinomycetes; order Propionibacteriales; family Propionibacteriaceae; genus JBOFIQ01. Next base: position 38,280 of record JBOFYY010000156.1, on the reverse strand, counting down.
GATGGGCAAGCTCAAGCAGTTGATGCACCAGATTTGAAGCAGCATAATATTACTGATTTTAGAATTTCCCCAGATGGCTGTCGCATAGCTGTAATCATGGAGCAATCTGATAAGAAAGTAATTGCTATTCTTCGAATTAGACGTGAAGAAAAAATGTTAATTGATGGCTTGCAGATACTTGATATGCAAGCAAAAGCTGATATTCAGCCAGAGTCTTTGGGATGGCGATCAGATACTAAATTAGCGTTCTTGGGGAGAGAAGCTAATAAGGTGGAAGTTGATCCATTTGAAATGGATCAAGAAGCAGTGGTTGTGCGTAGAACATCCACGCAAACTTGGGACGTATCTACTATACGCACTATGTCTTTTAATAACAGATATGTAGCTTATGCGTTGGGAGAGAGCGGACAGGTTTGGCGTCGTTCAGAGGATTCGGTTTGGCGCCGTTGGGCTACTGGGATTTCAAATATTGCGGTAGCAGGGTAGTTATTAACAGCTACTTCAGCAGTATTTAAGTCCTCCAATGCATGCTGGATAGATGATAGAGCCATGGTGGTCTGTTCTCAGCGAGCTAGCTTTGGGGGCAGTGTGTCCAGGCTGTCGTCGTATAGGTCATGGATGTTGTAGTTCCTGTATAGCTTCACTTCGAACTGCTCCCCAGCAAGTACATCGGAAAAATATGGGGCTTACTTCGATCTGGTCGGGTGGCTTACATGAAAAGACTCGTCGTGATGTTTTAGTTGCCTATAAAGAGAGAGGTTACTGGTCGTTATGTGATGTGTTAGGCGAAGAATTAGCGCGTGCTATTGCTGCATTGACATTAAGCGTAACTAAGCACTCTCGTTATGCACTGGTGCCGATACCTAGCTCGGAAGAATCGATACGCTACCGAGGCTGTGATACCACATTGATGCTTGCTAAAAGCGCTAACTTATTTCTTCGCCAATATGGACTTGAGACGCAGGTAAAACCCTGTTTGCGACAATATAAGGGTGGGCGTGATCAAGTTGGTCTTTCGGCGCAGCAGCGTAGAGAGAACTTACAAGGCCGGATTGTGATAGCAAAACAGCTGCCCAATTTTCCGATGGTAATTATTGACGATGTTATTACCACTGGGGCTAGTATCGCCGCTGGGTGTAAAGTAGTTACCCAAGCTGGAGGAGCTGTGTTGGGGGCAGCAACATTCTCTGCGCGTGGTTGGACATAAATTATGATCACATTTTGGTCGTATCTATAGAAAAAAGTTAGTTGGCGTACTAGCGTTTGTTTATGGCACCGCATCTGGTTACCCGCATAGGGGGATCAGTGCGGTGTTTCGCTATTTACTAGGGTGGAATTACCGCCCTGCGAGCAGAGGAGAAGAACATGGACATCGTGGTCACTGGCCGTCGCTGCCACATCTCGGAAGAGTTTCGCTCTCATGTTGCCGAGAAACTCTCTGCAGTTGAGAAGTTCCGGGAACGCATTCAACGGATTGAAGTCCAAGTTAGCGCTGGAATGAGTAAAGAAAAAGATACTGCGGTGGTAGTTGACATCACTGTCTTGAGTAAAGGGCCGGTAGTGCGGGCATCAGCGGCTAGCGAAGATAAAACTGTTGCTTTCGATATGGCTATGGATAAGTTGAAAGGGCAGATGCGTAAGGCTGCAGATCGCCGCAAGAGTCATAAACATCTTCGTGGGACTGAACTAACAGATGCTTTTGTTTCGGTATCGCCGCAACCTGTTGTAGCAGAAACTCCGCTAAAGCGGATTGTTGCTGGGGATGTTGAGATGGAAGGTGATGGTCCACTGGTTGTTCGCGAGAAGCGTTTTGATGGTGTTCCGTTAACTTTGGCGCAAGCTCTTGATGAGATGGAATTAGTAGGACACGATTTCTTCTTATATGTGGATGCTGAGACTAGGGCGCCATCGGTGGTGTACCGACGTCGCGCCTACGATTATGGCGTAATTCACCTTGATGTGAAGCAGTAATTTGTAGCTAAATAGTAAAGGCGGGTTACCTTCTGGTTGAGGGGACCCGCCTTTACTGCGCCTTGTGAGTTCTGCATATATGTCCACTAAAATTAGGAAGCTGAGAAAAAACGAAAATAAACCCACAAAGATTTTGAACTGACGAGTCAGTTCAAGTACTTTTGATATGTGACGATAACGCAAGAAGCCCTGTTAACAGATGAAAATGCGATCCTTACAACGAGCTCTCATTCTGATGTATTACCAATCGGTAATGCGGTTAAGATGGCCGTTGTAGGGCGAAACGTAGTAAAAAAAGGTAAAAGAGGTGCTATCTATAGCCCGATTGATCTTGATATTCCGCGGGGAGCATTAGCTCTTGTTACTGGACCGGATGGTTCTGGTAAAACTTCTTTTTTACTTACGCTGGTAGCCCGGATGAAGCCGGGGCGAGGCAGCGAACTTACGGTTTTGGGGCATAAACTTCCGCTAGGAAGACTGAGCGTGCAGCATCGTAGTGCAGCGATTGGCTTTCATGGTCTTGATGATCTTGATGAAATGGTGAGCGTTTCGGCGGCGATACGAGAACGTCAAGCGTGGATCGCACCCTGGTATTCCTTAGTTAGAACGCCAAAAGATAAGCAAGTATCAGAAATTCTTTCGCCATACTTTGCTGCTGACCGAATTCCTAGTGCTAAAACTGTGATCCATGAGCTGAGTGAAGCAGAGAATCTCTTATTGCGGATTGCTTTAGCAATGCTTAGCGGGCCAGAGCTCGTTGTGATCGATGAAATTGATGAGCTGAAGGATCTTACTTCTCGTGACCAAGTATGGGATGTGCTTCACAGACTTGCACAACAGGGCACCACTGTCGTGGTATCAGCTCACTCTAGCCAAGAACTTACCCGTCTTCCTTGGGGAGATACCGTCGTCCACATCCCGCTCAACCACTGAGGATTTTTCAATTATGTTTGCTTGGGCTTCTCACGGAACTGAGCTAAAGCGCTTTGCTAAGCTCCCTCTCACTAGAGCTGCTATGGCAGTTTTGCTACTGATTCCGTTGTTATATGGCGCAATGTATGTATGGGCTTTCTGGTCTCCTACGGATCGAATGTCTGATCTTCCAGTTGCGCTAGTTAATCTTGATAAGGGTGCCACAGTTGATGGGAAACCATTAGATGCTGGCAAACAGGTTGCTGACGAACTTTTAGAAAAGCGTCCGTTAGGTTGGTCGCTAGTTTCTGCCGATGAGGCTAAACATGGCGTCGAAAAAGGTACCTACTATTTTGCGGTTACGATTCCAGAGGACTACTCAGAATCGATTGCTTCGTTAGCAAGTTCCCAGCCTAGACAGGCACAACTTTTTGTGACTTATGACGATACCAACTCGTTCTTGGCTTCTACGCTAGGACGATCAGCGATGCTGCAAATAAACGATGCTGTCAGCTCTAAAATCGGCAAAGAAGCGGTAGGCAAGATTTTTGTTGGACTAGGGAATGTACGTGACGGTTTAGGTCGTGGTGGCGACGGCGCTATGAAGCTGTCAGATGCCTTAAATACTGCTAAAGCCGGTGGAGACAAACTAAATCTTGCTGCGGTAGATCTCGATAATGGTGCCGCGAAATTACGTGATGGCGCAGCGCAACTTGCTGCTGGAACATCCCAAGCAGCAACACAAACAGCTCCATTAGCTGGTGGCGTTAATCAGTTAGCAACAGGTGCTGATCAGCTAACAGCAGCATTAGATACGTTGAACGAAAAAATGCCGACGTTAGCGTCATCATCTACGCAACTTAATAATGGTGCTCAAGCCATAAATCAGGGTGCAACTAGCCTTTCGCAAGGGTTAGATACTTATGTTGCTGGCGTGCAAAAAGCTGGCGCTGGCTCACAGCAGCTGGCAGCTGGTACTCAACAACTACAGACTAATTTCAGTACTCTTGCCGACGGAGCACAACGATTTGCTGCTGGAGCTAAACAATTCTCTGATGGTGTTAGTACTAACGTAGGTCAGCTGGATGCAGGTGCTGGAAAACTAGCGCAAGGAACTTCTCAACTTGCCACAGCTTTACCTCAGCTAAGTACCGGAGCCGGCCAGCTACAACAGGGGATTACGGGTGTTAATCAGTTGGCGGCAGGTGCTCAGGCGGCTATTGCAGCTGGCGATACTGCACAGGCACAAGCATTGCTAACTAAAATTGCAGGTCTTACCGACGCTAAATCAGCAACGCCTAACCTTGCCAATGGCAGTATGGCGCTGAAAACTGGTCTAGACCAAGCTACCGCTGGAGCACAACAACTCGATAGCGGGGCAAGCCAACTCAAAGCAGGTCTCGATCAGCTACAGGCTGGGGCAGCTCAGCTAAAGGCAGGAGCTGACCAGCTAGAAGAAGGTGCTAAAAAGATTTCTGATCCTAGCGTGAAAGCTCAAATTGATGCGCTGGCTAATGGTGCCTCACAACTAGCTGCAGCATTCTCGGCTACTTCACCTTCTCCTGGTCTAGTAGCTGGAGCACAGGCTCTTGGCGCTGGTGCACATCGTCTTTCAGATGGTAGTTCGCAGCTTGCTGCTGGTACTTCACAACTTGTTAATGGTAGTTCGCAACTAGCAGCAGGTGTGGGGCAAATCGACCAAGGCGCCCACCAGCTTGATAATGGACTAGGAACCCTCAATAGTAAGATTCCAGCTTTAGTTGATGGAGTTTCTAAATTAGATGCCGGTGCACAGCAACTAGCTGCCGGAACTGAGCTGATGGCTGATGGAACCTCACAACTTAAGGAAAAAACACCAGAACTTAGTGATGGTTTAGCCAAGATGAAAGATGGCGCTACTGAACTAGGTACTCAGCTCAAAAATGGTCAAGAGAAACTACCACAAGATTCGACGGAATTACGTGAAAGTCGTGCGACCGATATTGCTGAACCAGTAACAGTTACTGCAGAACATATAAATGAGGCGGATAGTTGGGGTGAAGGTTTTGCTCCATTCTTCATCTCGTTAGCGCTATGGGTTGGCTGTCTTATTACTTGGCTGTTATTGCGTCCATTACAGACCCGAGCACTCATGACGTCAGTAAATGGTTTCCGCGTAGCATGGGGATCTTTGAGCGCAGCATTGCTCTTGGTACTAGGACAAGTTGCCATCATGCTGTCAGTGATGCACTTTGCTATTGGACTTAATCCCAAGTCGATTATTCCTACTATCGGATTGACACTTCTTATTGGTGTAACGTTCATGGCCCTGCAGCAGTTCTTGCAGATAGCTTTTGGATCAGCGGTAGGCAAAGTCATCATTATTTCGATTCTTATGGTGCAGCTTGCTAGCTCTGGTGGTACCTATCCCATCCAGACAGAGCCGGCGTTCTTACAGGCTATTAACCCGTGGATGCCGATGACTTATGCGGTATCAGGATTACGAGAAGCTCTCACTGGTGGTATAGACCATCGTTTCTGGTTATCGGTAACCGTGCTAGCCTGCATTTTTATAGCGAGCGTAATCGGTTCTTCGATTTCAGCAGCTAGGAAACGTACTTGGACGCTGGGACGGTTGCATCCAGCCCTATCGATCTAGGAGAGTTGTGCTCCCGAAAACGGAGATGCGAGCTACTCGCGTCGTGCGTCGGCTAACTACTGCTGGGAAACCAGACGGTCGCGGCGCGCGACGCGGGGAAACCCGTAGCGCTATTTTTGCTGCAGCGTTAAGCCTTTTTGCTACGCATGGAGTAACCGCTACGAGCGTCGATGATATTGCTGAGCGGGCAGGTACCGCTAAGGGTTCAATCTTCTATAATTTTGGAAGCAAAAGTGGTCTAGTTCATGAGCTAATGCTGTACCATGCAACCAGAGTTGGAGAAGTTCTGGAAGCCGCTGGTGATACGCCCGGAGTTATCGGTAGGCGCAAAATTTTAGATGCTCTGTTAACTGATATCACGCAGCATCCAGATGTAGCTAGATTGATGCTCTCAGAACTTTTCCACGTCGATGAATCCTGGCTTGATGTAGTAGCAAGCTGGCGAGCCATGATGACTCATGCGTTAGAAGAAAATCTGGTAGCCGAACGTGGCGAAGAACACCGGTCGTCTTGTTCTATTCAAGCATCAGCATGGGTGGGAGCCACTTTAGCTACGGGATTAACGTGGCTTTTGGTTAATCCAGAACTATCTCATGACCACGTACTAGATACGCTAATAGGAATGTCTCTAGCCTAATGCGGGTTGCTGTCATCTAGACTCAACTTTTATGGAGAAACTTTCGCTGGCTGACGCCCGTCGTATGGCGTTAGCCGCGCAAGGTTTTACTGTCGAGCGTCCGGCAAAAGTGACCATGCGTCACCTGCAACGAGAAATTACCAGACTAGGTTTACTACAAATCGACTCGGTTAATGTTGTGGTACGAGCGCACTATGCTCCGTTATTTGCTCGGCTAGGTTCTTACGACACCAGTCTGTTAGATCGAGCTGCCGCACAACAGCCGCGGCGAGTTTTTGAATACTGGGGGCACGCGGCCAGCCTGATCGATGTTGAACTGCAACCAGCATTACGTATGAGAATGGCAGCTAATAAAGCTAAGCCATGGAGTTGGTATCGTCGCGTAGAACAAGAACATCCAGGGTTAGTGGATCGAGTATTAGCAGAGGTGTCGGCTGCTAATAAGCCATTATCTGCGCGAGATATTAACCATGAGGAAGCTCGACGTAAAGATCATTGGGGCTGGAATTGGAGCTCAGTAAAAACAACTTTGGAATGGTTATGGACGATCGGTGAACTGACACCTGCTGGACGTAACAGTCAATTTGAGCGACTGTATGCTCCTACCCATAAAGTTATTCCCAAGGAAATTTTCGCTGCACAAACCCCTAGCCCGGAGCAGTCTCACAAGATTCTAGTTGAGCGTGCTGCTGCGGCTATTGGCGTAGGAACTGTGCGGTGTTTGAGCGATTGGTTTAGGACAGCAACTGCTCCGACTCGTAAAGCCATTGCTGAATTGGAAGCTGACCAGATACTTATCCCCGTCGATATTCCTGGCTGGGGGAAAGCCTGGCGACATAGGGCAACCAATAAATTACGGACCAGTAACGCACGTGCTTTAGTGTGTCCATTTGATCCGCTAGTTTTTGAACGAAACCGGTTAGAAGCGCTATTTGGGGTTCATTATCGTATTGGAATCTATACTCCTGCTGCTGAGAGAGTACATGGTTACTACGTTTATTTATTCGTGCTTGACGATCAAATAGTGGCTCGCGTAGACCTCAAAGCTGATCGAAAAGTGGGGGCATTGAAAGTACAGACCTGTTTCATTACCGAAGCGGCAACTATTTCACGAGATCGTATTGCTACAGAACTTTCGTTAGAACTAGCTCAGATGGCTAAATGGCTAGGAATGACTAAAATCGAAGTTGCTTCGGTTGGAGATTTAGCGGCAGATCTTAGAAAAGTGATGGGATAGCTAGTTTCTCCAACAAGATCGTTCATAAGCTAGTCGAGGAGCTAGTTCGTCGATCGAGATTAACTCGTCTATGGTGAGATCGCCTATAACTGGCGCTGTATCAGCGTATCCCACCGTAATAGTTGGCTCTGACGTGCGTTTAGGTAGCTGGGAGAGTCGGTTATAAAAAACATCTGCAGAAATATGTTGATTGCTCCATATCTGCCAACATCCAACAGCTTGATTAGCTAACCAAGCCTCACCGCTACGAACCCAGGCGCCAGCTGCTTGTGCTGAGCGAGCCGTATTGTCGGCAGGATAACGAGCAATCAGGACACTATGGCTGGGGCGCCAAGCTGAAGCAGGAATAATTTCGTCACGGCTAGAAAGACAATCGACTATAACATCTGCGGCACTCACGTAGGCTGCTCGCTGAGAAAAATCTGCTACTTGGCAGCCTAATTCCTCACTTAGTGCGGTAGCTGAGGCAAGAGTTCGATTGATAACGCATACGGTAGCGCCCATATTTTGAAGCCCCACAACGGCGGCGCGGGCAGCACCGCCAGCCCCTAACACAACCGCATTTGTTGCTACAGATACTCGATTAGCTAAAGCTCCAGTTACTCCGGAAATATCAGAGTTAAAACCATAGCTAGCTCCATTTCGCCATGCCACAGTATTTACTGCACCAACTCTTAGCGCGGTGTAATCGACATGATCAAGTAATGGAATTAGCTTTTTGAAGGGGGCAGTGACGTTGAGTCCAGCGAGCTGCCAGCGGTGGGCCAACTCGATACCATGAGCGGCACTATTGGCTACGATACGAGCATAACTAAGATTCTCGGCAAGACCGCTGTAAAGCTCAGGACTGTGACTACCCGCGACGGGGTTTCCAATAATCCCTAGTTTAAAACGTAGCGTCATGACTGGGAGATAGGACGGAACTAAGCTGACGTATCGTAGCGGCATTGAACTGGCCAGAGGCCGTAGCTCCAGCCGAGGTTGCGATAAAAGAAAGGGGGCTTTCTAGCGTTACGCCAGTAAGTCGAGTTATTCGTCCGGCTTCTCCCATACCTAATGACACGATAGGACGATCATCATCAAGTAGTCCGATGAGGCGGGCAGCATCACGAGGAGTTAAGACTTGGCAAGCAACTTTGGCAATATCGGCGCCAGCTGTGAACATAGCGTCGATAATTTCTGTTAGTTCTACGGCGCTAGGGGTCTTTTCGTAATTATGGTAAGAAGCTACAACGCGACAGCCATGAGTATGAGCTAAGCCTAAAAGGTACGAATCTAGCCCGTCCTCAAAAGCTAAATCGACGTAGGAAAAGCCAGCTTCGATAGCGTTGCTGAGCATGGGCGCTGGGTTAGAGCTGTGACAGGTAGCAAGAAGTGGAATATCAACGTTAGCGACAATCTGCTGTAGATCTTCTCGGCTCATATTGCTGTGGTCTAGCCGTAATTCAGCGGCTTCAATATCTACCAATAGAGGCAGTACTTGAGCAAGACTATGCGCCATAATGCTAGAGAACAGCATCGACTAGCTCCTCAAAAATAGCCTTATCGGTTTCTAAAATACGAGCAGATCCAAGTGATTCTAAAATAATAATGCGAGCCTGGTCGCCACGGTTTTTCTTGTCGTGAGTCATTGCTGATATTAATTGTGAACGGTCTAAACCAGCAGCTGAGGTAGGTAGTCCAGCACGGGCTAACAAGGAGACAATTCGCTCGCTGTCACCATCAGATAACCACCCGTGATTCACACTGAGGCGAGTTGCCGCCACCATGCCGATAGCAACGCTACGCCCGTGAGACAAATCTGTGGTGGCCTCAATTGCATGTCCTAACGTATGACCAAAGTTAAGAAGCATTCTAGAGCCGTGTTCATGAGGATCTTCGGCAACAAAAGCTGCCTTAATTCCTACTGCAGTTGGTAGCCAAGGTGCGATAGCTGCTGGGGCCAGCGGTTCGGGGAGGTCTCGTTCTAACAGCTCTATAAAAGAGTAATCAGCAATTATACCGTGTTTGATAAGTTCTGCCATGCCATCAGCTAGCAAGGTAGGCGACAGCGTCGTAAGCACTTGAGGAGAAATAACAACAGCTTCAGCAGGATGGAACGTGCCAGCAACATTCTTGATTCCGCCAACATTTAATGCCGTTTTACCACCATGTGCTGCATCTACTTGAGATAGCAGTGTAGTTGGAGCCAAAATTACAGGAATACCGCGCATCCACGTGCTCGCAGCAAAAGCTGCCACATCGCAGATTAAACCGCCGCCCATAGCAACAATGACGCTACTGCGATCAAGCCCGGCAGCTAAACAAGCCTGATGGATTTTTTCGACGCTCGTAAATGTTTTATGCGCTTCACCGACGGGAAGTACGATTCGTGTCCAATTGAGATCTTGGCCGTGAAGATCATTAACAGTTTCATCAGTCACCAATAGAACTCGACGTTGACCTACAGCAATACCTATCTCAAGGCAGAGATCGCCATGTCGAGTGATTGTCATGATTGGGTAGTCAAGAAATCAACAAGCTCTCGCGAGTGACGAGCCAGATCAGCAAATTGCTGAGGACGAAGCGCTTGATCTCCGTCAGAGAGTGCTTGCTCTGGATGTGGATGAACTTCAATCATCAGACCATCAGCGCCAGCGGCAAGAGCTGCTAGTGAGCTAGGGCCGATGAGCTCTGGACGTCCAGTGGCATGGCTGGGATCAACAATGATAGGCAGCGAGGTCAGTTCTCGTAGTGCAGGTACCGCACTAATATCAAGAGTATTGCGAGTATAAGTTTCAAAGGTTCGGATACCGCGTTCGCACAGCACAATATCTTGTCCACCAGCTTCCGTAATATGCTCTGCTGCCGAAAGCCATTCGTCGAGGGTTGCCATCAAACCTCGTTTTAATAGCACCGGATGTCCGCTCCGGCCCACTTCTCGTAGTAATGCAAAGTTTTGCATATTACGAGAGCCGATTTGCAGCATCGATGCGTGGCTAGCAACTAGCTCGACATCGCGCGGATCAAGAACCTCAGTAACAAATGGCAACTGCACCTCTGCAGCAGCATCAGTGAGGATTGCTAAACCTTCTTTTCCTAATCCTTGGAAAGAATGTGGTGAGGTGCGAGGCTTAAAAGCGCCACCGCGGAGCATCGTGGCGCCAGCAGCAGCAACAGCACGGGCAGTAGTAAAGGTTTGCTCTGCCGATTCGATGGCACAGGGGCCAGCAATTAGAAAGAGTGGATTATGACGCCAACCGCGTCCTGACCATGAGGTGCCCGAAGATGAGGCAGGGGTACGGACATGGTTCACGAGGATCTAATCACTTTCTATTGCTGAATAACGTGGACAATAATCCATCTTAGACTGCTATTGCCTGCTTTGAGACATAGCGGGCAACGCTTAGGATCAGTAGAGTGAGGCATCTTCCTACTTGGATCGACGATGTGATCGTCTTTGAGCTACCGCTAAAACTAGGTTTTCGGGGGTTACAGCGTCGCGAAGGCATGCTGGTTCATGGGCAAGCAGGGTGGGCTGAGTGGTCGCCATTTTGTGAATATGGTGCGGGTGAAGCTGCTACGTGGTTAGCGGCAACTAAAGAATCTGCTACCTGTGATGACCCCGAATTAGTACGAACCGAAATTGCAGTGAACGCTATTGTTCCAGCGGTTTCTCCAGATATTGCCGCCGATATTGCTGCATCGTCTAAGTGTCGTACTGTCAAAGTGAAAGTTGCTCAAAAAGGGCAGCAACTAGCAGATGATTGTGCTCGCGTAGCTGCAGTTCGAGAGGCGCTAGGGGCAGAAGGCAGAGTTCGAGTTGATGCTAATGGAGCATGGTCACTTGATGAAGCAATCGTAGCTTTACAAGCATTGGAACCTTATGGACTCGAGTATGTCGAACAGCCTTGTAGAGATGTTAATGAGTTAGCCGCATTGCATTCCAGATTGGCAGCTGATCGTATTGCTATAAAAATTGCTGCTGACGAGTCTATTCGCAGAGATGACGACCCGCGTCGGGTCAAAGAACTACAAGCAGCTGATCTGATGGTGGTCAAATGTCAGCCTTTGGGTGGCATCGGTAGAGCACATCAGATTATTAATCAGGTGGATTTACCTGTTGTTGTATCGTCAGCTTTGGAAACCAGCGTAGGGTTGCGGCAAGGACTGTTGCTAGCAGCAACATTGCCAAAATTAGAATATGACTGTGGCCTAAATACTATGCCGCTATTTGCTGCTGATGTAACAAGTACAACAATTACTTCCCGCAATGGAATGATGACAGTGCCAGCTAGAATCTCTCCCGATAAGGTCAAGGAATATCAGCTAGGTGGAACTCGCGAACTCTGGTGGCATGATCGCCTGATAACAGCAGCTGCCATTATGGAAGAAAAGTACCAGTCATGACGTCATCACAGCTAGCGGCTACTGTCGTAGCGGCATTGCATAGTTACGGAGTTCGTGACGTAGTAGCAGCTCCTGGTTCGCGTAATGCTCCGCTGCTATTAGCGCTTAGTGCTGCCCAGCAGAGTAGTCAGCTTAACTTGCATATGCGATTGGATGAGCGCGGAGCAGGTTTCTTGGCTCTTGGTTTAGCTAAAGCCAGTAGCCGACCAGTCGCGTTGGTTGTGACTTCAGGAACTGCGGTAGGGAATCTATTACCGGCAGTAATGGAAGCTCACCATAGTCAGATTCCTTTGGTGGTGCTCTCAGCTGATAGACCTGAAGAAGTACGGGGGACAGCAGCAAACCAAACAACACAGCAAGCAGCAATATTTGGTGATTTTGTGCGGGACTGGATTGAGCTAGATGCAGCTGCTGCGAGTTCGACGTGGGTAGAACCATTGTCGCGGGTGCTAAAAGTGGCGCTAACTCCAGTTCGCGGTCCAATTCAGATAAATATGGCGTTTCCAGAACCTTTACTAGGAGCAGGGCTAGCCGTAGCTGTTCCTGACCCAGAATTAGGTCAATATGAGCTGGAATCTACAGATTTAGGAGTAGCCGAAAATACGGTTGTGGTGGTGGGGGATGCTTCGCCTGCGGTAGGAAAGAAAGCCGTTACTTTTGCGCAACAAGCAAATCTGCCGATTCTGGCAGAACCATCTTCCAATGCTCGCGTGCTAGGAGCTATCAGTAGTTATCGTTACCTTCTAGAATCTGAGTTAGGTTCCCAAATAAAACGAGTCATTGTTTTTGGTCGCCCCACATTATCTAGACCACAACGCAGCATTCTTACCAACCCTGATCTAGATGTTATTCAAGTGGCAGATCAAGTTCCCAACGGCAGCTACCAAGGGGCTCGTGTCGTATTGGGAAATGTTACTGCTGCGGCCCATGATTTAGGTTGGTTAGCTCGTTGGCAGCAAGCTGACGCTAGCGCTAGGGAATGTCTAGATAAACCCATTATCGAATCTGGCATAACTAGGTGGTCGCTCGTCGAGCAAATAATATCGACCACTAATGGCAACCTATTTTGGGGAGCATCTTCATTGATTCGGGCAGCAGATACTGCTGCTATTGCTAGTAATGCAGTTAAAACATGGTCTAATCGCGGTCTTGCAGGTATTGATGGACTGTTATCGACAGCTGTGGGAATAGCTCTTGTAGCTGGAGAAACTACCGCGGTGTTAGGTGATATTTCTGCGCTACATGATCTTAACGCTTTGGTGATTCCGGTCGCTGAAACTGTACCTTCGCTACGTATCGTGGTGGGAAATGATGATGGCGGCGCTATTTTTTCTACGCTAGAGCAAGGTCTGCTCCCAGAAAGTCTCTTTGAACGAGCTTTTGCGGTTCCGCATGGGCGCTCGTTAGCACAGATAGCAACTACTCTCGGGGTGAAAGCGACTCAGGTTAGTTGTTCGCAACAACTCGCTGAGGTTTTAGCACAGCCAATAGTAGGGATAGAACTGATTGAAGTCAGGTTAGATCGCTATGACTATCGACGTGACGAAGAACAGCGTCGGTCAGCTGTCCTACAAAGCGTGCAGAAGTATGGTAAATAAACTGCGATACTAGTAGGTATCATGACTGAACTTACTGCTGTCCACCTAGTTACACTCGGCTGCTCTCGCAACGAGGTTGACTCTGAAGAGCTCGCCGGGCGTCTCGAAGCTGGCGGGTTTCGCCTTGTTGCTGATGCCGAGGATGCTGATGCGGTTTTAGTCAATACTTGTGGTTTCATCGAACAGGCTAAAAAAGATTCTGTCGATGAGCTATTAGCAGCTTCAGATTTGAAAACCGATGGCCGAGCCAAAGCAGTTATTGCAGTGGGCTGTATGGCAGAACGCTACGGTGCAGAGCTGGCAGATTCGCTACCAGAAGCAGATGCGGTACTTGGATTTGATGATTATGCGACGATTGCGGAACGAGTTCGCAATATTCTACGGGGAGAACAGCATACGTCGCATGTTCCCCACGATCGTCGGGAACTGCTTCCACTAACACCTATTGAGCGAAAGCCAACTGGACACGAACCAGGGCATGGGCATGCTCCGGATCTAGCTGAAGGTATCGCCCCAGCTACTGGCCCGCGTGTGATCCGTCGTCGGCTAGGATCTGGTCCGAGTGCGCCGTTGAAGTTAGCTTCTGGCTGTGATCGTCGTTGTGCTTTCTGTGCTATTCCGCGCTTCCGGGGAGCTTATTTGTCTCGCCCCGGAGCTGATATCGTCGAAGAAGCTCAATGGCTAGTGGGGCATGGTGTTAAAGAAGCCTTTTTGGTGAGCGAAAATACCTCTAGTTACGGTAAAGATCTGGGAGATATTCGCGCTCTAGAAAAATTATTGCCGCAGTTATCGACTGTTCCTGGACTCGACTGGATTCGGGTCTCATATCTTCAACCAGCTGAACTTCGTCCTACTTTGGTTACGACGATGCTGAATACTCCCAAGGTAGTTCCTTATTTCGATATTTCCTTCCAACATGCATCTGGGCCGCTGCTACGGCGTATGCGACGTTTCGGTGATATTGATAGCTTTTTGCAACTGATTTCTTCTATCCGAGATATTGCTCCTAATGCTGGTATCCGAAGTAATGTCATCGTTGGTTTCCCCGGAGAAACTGAAGAAGATTTTGAGACTTTGCGAGATTTTGTTGTGCAAGCGCGGCTTGATGCACTGGGAGTTTTCGCATACTCCGACGAAGAAAATACCGAAGCTGCTACTCTCGACGGTCATCTTGATGAAGATGTTATCGAGGAGCGGCGTGCCATGATTGCTGATCTTGCTACTGAGCTAGTAGCACAGCGTGCTGAAGACCGTATCGGAGAAACAGTTCAGGTTTTGGTCGAGACTGTCGAAGATGGAGAAATTATCGGTCGGGCGCACCATCAAGGTCCGGAGGTTGATGGTGTTACGATTCTCACTAATGCTGATTCTTCTTTGGTAGGAACTATCGTCGAGGCAGTCGTATGCAGTAGCGACGGTACCGATCTTTATGCTGAGGTGTCTTGATATGACTGCTAGTGACAAGAATCTATCCACTAGTCCGTGGAATATTCCTAATGCACTTACGATGTTACGCATCTTTATGGTGCCTATTTTTGCGTGGATGTTGTTATCTCACCCGCACCAAACTGATTGGCGTATCTGGACAACTTTGGTCTTCGTAGCAGCAATTCTGACCGATACTGCTGATGGTCGTATTGCTCGGGCTAAGGGCATTGTTACCACTTTCGGAAAGCTCGCCGACCCAATTGCCGATAAAGCTCTTACGGGAATGGCTTTTATCGGATTGTCGATTTTGGGCGAACTGTGGTGGTGGGTAACCATTCTTATTTTGGTACGCGAATGGGGAATTACGATCCTACGTTTTGCGGTAAAAAAGTATCAGGTAATTGCCGCTAATAAAGGTGGAAAACTGAAGACAGTTATGCAGTCGATAGCGTTAATACTGATGTTACTACCGCTAACTGGTTGGCTAAAATGGCCTGGTTGGGTATGTATGGCGATAGCTTTTGCGCTGACGATATGGACGGGTGCAGTCTACGTTAAAGAAGCGTTACGAGTAGTACGAGACGGCAAGGCGCAACAAGGTGTCAAACATTGAAAATGTTATCGTCGAACTGTTAACGGCACGCAAACATACTATTGCTACATGTGAATCATTAACGGCAGGGTTGGTAGCAGCACAATTAGCTGATGTGTCCGGAGCCTCTGCAGTGCTTCGTGGCGGTCTTATAACTTACGCAACGGAATTAAAAATCTGTTGGCTAAGGTTCCGTTGCAGACCTTAGAACAAGGTGTTGTTACCCAAGAAACAGCGCTAGCTATGGCCCAAGGGGTGCGTAATATTTGTGGCGCAGGAAAGCTACATTCGGCAACGCACAGTTACTGAATCATTGCTATTGCTAAGCCACCAGCTAACTAAAATGAGGCTACACACTCTAAATGTGGTGTCAGATCGACTAAGATCTGGGTACACTATCCTCTATGACATCTGCGACGACTCCTAATATCCTGCTGCGAGAGCAGTTGGGAGAGACGTTGCGTGCTGTTCGATTAGGGCAGCATAAGACGTTACGCCAAGTGTCGCGAGAATCTAGAGTTAGCTTGGGGTATCTGTCTGAGGTAGAACGAGGGCAGAAAGAAGCTTCTTCGGAACTACTGGCCGCTATTTGCGGGGCGCTTAATGTGCCGTTATCGTCAGTGTTATGTACCGTGGCGGATCGCATTGCCGCGTATGAAAACATCGCATCATTGCCGCAGCGCAATACTCGGGTAGCTTCTGCAGCTTAGAGCTGTGGCTGATCTTTCATGAGAGAAACTGAGCTATGGCGTCGTATGGAAGAACCATTAGGGAAAAGTTACGCCCGAGCTTGGGCTGACATGGTTGTCATGTCTGATTTGGGCGGACGTACTGTGGTTGAAGCTATTGATGCGGGAATAGCTATTAAGAAAATTTGGTTAGCTGTGTGGGCGCAGCTTAATCTTACGGAATCGGAGCGTTAGAAACCAGTTCTTCATCTGATGGTGAAGGTACGGCGTGTCAGATACGTCTTCGAACATATGTTCGAGTACTTTGGTTGTGGGTTTACTTTTTCTATGCGGACTTTTCCACAGCGATTAGGCGAAGCCCAAGCATTTTGTCAGTGGGATCTTCTACTGTCATAGCTAAGGAAAAGTTCTATTGGTCCAGGAGGGCACAGAATATGGCAAAGGATGATCGCTCAAAGGCGTTAGAGTCAGCGCTGGCTCAAATTGAGAAGCAGCATGGCAAGGGTTCTATCATGCGGTTAGGTGAAGGAGCTCGGCAGCCAATTGAGGTCATTCCGACAGGATCTATCGCACTAGATGTGGCATTAGGTGTTGGTGGTTTGCCGCGTGGCCGTGTTATTGAGATTTATGGACCAGAATCATCGGGTAAGACTACCGTTGCGCTCCACGCTGTTGCCAATGCTCAGCGGGCCGGAGGTATCTGTGCCTTTATTGATGCCGAACATGCTTTAGATCCAGAGTATGCCCATAAACTTGGTGTTGATACTGATGCACTACTTGTTTCTCAACCAGACAACGGTGAACAAGCTCTAGAAATTGCTGACACGCTAGTTCGCTCAGGTGCTTTGGCTTTGATCGTGGTTGACTCAGTGGCGGCGTTGACTCCGCGTGCTGAAATTGAGGGCGAGATGGGGGATAGTCACGTAGGTTTGCAAGCTCGTCTTATGTCACAAGCGCTCCGCAAGATGACTGGAGCATTATCTGGCTCCGGTACGACTGCTATTTTTATTAACCAGTTGCGTGAGAAGATCGGCGTTATGTTCGGTTCTCCTGAGACAACAACTGGTGGTCGTGCGCTGAAGTTTTACTCATCTGTTCGTCTTGATGTACGTCGTATTGAGACTCTTAAAGATGGTAGCGATATGGTCGGTAACCGTACTCGAGTCAAAGTTGTTAAGAACAAGGTTGCGCCACCATTTAAGCAAGCTGAGTTTGACATTATCTACGGTCAAGGAATCTCGCGTGAAGGTAGCTTGATTGATTTAGGTGTTGAGTGTGGAATTATCCGCAAGGCTGGCGCTTGGTTTACCTATGAAGCAGATCAGCTAGGCCAAGGAAAAGAAAACGCTCGTACTTATCTGCGTACTCACCCAGAGATTGCCAATGAGATTGAAGAGAAGATTCTGACTCATATGGGAATTGGTGATCATGCTCCTGAAGAAAAAGTTGATCCACTCACAGGCGAGGTCGAGTTCTGAGCAGGATAGATCCAGATGCTGATCCGGTCGAAGTAGCACGGCATATTGCTTTAGTTGCTTTGACCGGACAGTCTCGCACGCGACAGGAACTTGCTGATCTGCTAGCTCGTAAACAAGTTCCTGCCGCTGCTATCGATGAAGTTTTAGCTCGATTCACAGATGTGGGTTTAATTGACGATAATGCTTTTGCTCAAGCCTGGGTATCAAGTCGACAACAACGACGTCACCTTAGTAGCAAAGCGCTTCGTGTTGAACTCAGCCGTAAGGGAATTGCGAAAGAGGATATTGAGCAAGCAGTATCAGAGATTTCTTGGGAAGATGAGTATCAAGCTGCGCTAGCTCTTGGGCGTAATCGAATATCGCGAATGCAAGGACTTGACCGACAAACTCAGTATCGACGGTTAGCTGGATTATTGGGCAGACGAGGTTTTTCAGGAGGCATTATCAATGATGTTCTTCGAGAAATTATCAAAATAGACGCAGAAGAGTAAAATCTTGCAGCTTGTCGCTAGCATAGAACCGAGCCTAGGCTTGTTTTGTCGAGATATCTCGACAAAGCGGTAACGGAAGGAATCTTTATGTCAGCGACCTTAGCAGTCGTGTTAGCTATAGCTGCTTGTTTGGTTGTCGCTGTTCTAGTTTTCTGGTTCCTTGGTAAGGAAAAGAAACTTAAACAGTTTTATAGTCAAGAGTTAGATAGCCATCGTGGCAAAGCTGAAGAATACCGGCAACTACTTACTAGTAAGACCGAAGGGGTTTTAGGTAAGGCACATATAGAAGCTGAACAGCTTATTGAAGAAGCCAAGAAAACAGCGCAGCAACTAACTAGTGAAGCTCGTAGTAAGGCTGATCTAGCGTTAGAACAATCTCGTCAAGATTTGCGTAGCGAGCAAGAAGAAATGACTAAACTTTTTGCGCGACGAGAAGATCGCCTTGCTCAGCGAGAAGACCGTCTTAATCAAGATAAAAAAGAACTTGAAAAACAAACAGAACATTTAACGGTTCAACTAGCTGAAATTGATAACAAGGTAAAAACCTTGGACGCTGTATGGGCGCAACATCGTCAAGAGCTAACTAGAATCAGTGGTCTTAATGAAGCCGAAGCAAAAGCTGAGTTAATGGCAACCTTCGAGCATGAAGCTCGGTTGGCTGCTGCCGCTCGCATTCGGGATATCGAGCGAGATGCTCAACGCGATGGCGAAAAGCGTGCGCGCAAACTTATCGTGACGGCAATGCAGCGTGTTGCCTCTGATCAAACAGCAGAGTCGACAGTTGCTGCAGTTGACCTTCCTAGTGAAGAAATGAAAGGGCGAATTATTGGTCGAGAAGGACGCAATATTCGTACTTTTGAGCAGGTTTCGGGCGTAAATATCATTATTGATGACACGCCAGGGATGGTTTTGCTCTCCTGCTTTGATCCAGTGCGGCGAGAAGTAGCCCGACTAGCATTATCAGATCTAGTGCAAGATGGTCGTATTCATCCGACTCGTATTGAATCAGCGATTGCTAGGGCAGAAGTTGAAGTAGAAGAGATCGTGCGTCGAGCTGCTGAAGATGCTTTGGCAGAGATGAAGATTACGGATTTCTCCGAAGATCTAATTCCAGTACTAGGTGCTTTGCGCTTCCGTACGAGTTACGGACAAAACGTTTTACGTCATTTGGTTGAGTGTGGACACCTTGCAGCAGCAATGGCTGCTGAAATGGGACTAGATATCGACATCTGCCGTAGAGCTGCGTTCTTGCACGATATTGGTAAAGCTCTCACACATGAAACAGATGGCTCACATGCTCTAGTTGGTGCTGATTTGTTACGTAAGCACGGAGAATCTGATGATGTGGTCCATGCGGTAGCAGCACACCATAATGAGATTGAACCAGAAACAGTTGAAGCTATTTTGGTTCAAGTGTGTGATACCTGCTCTGGTTCGCGTCCAGGTGCAAGACGTGAATCTTTAGAGAGTTATGTCCAGCGGCTAGAGCGCCTCGAAGAGATCGCTCTTTCTCATGAAGGCGTAGATCGAGTCTTTGCTATGCAATCAGGGCGTGACGTCAGAGTGATGGTTCGGCCAGGTAGCGTAAGCGATGATGATGCTGCGGTATTAGCACAAGAAGTGGCATCGCAAATAGAGCACGAGTTAACCTATCCGGGACAAATTCGAGTCACTGTTGTGCGAGAATCACGCGCCATTGGAATAGCTCATTAATGATTATTGAAAG
Source organism: Propionibacteriaceae bacterium (assembly GCA_051654905.1). Lineage (GTDB taxonomy): Bacteria > Actinomycetota > Actinomycetes > Propionibacteriales > Propionibacteriaceae > JBOFIQ01. The sequence continues at coordinate 18,494 of JBOFYY010000156.1, read as the reverse complement.
CAAGGAGAAGACGGGTGCCAGTCACACGTAGAGAACCCACTCTTGCTGATGTAGCAAGAGAATCTGGGTTATCGGTGACGACAGTATCGAGGGCTCTCAATAATCGTGGCTATCTGGGGGAAGAAACAAAAGCTAAAGTTGCGCAAGCCATAGCTAAGTTAGGGTACCGCCCTAACCAAGCTGCTCGATCGCTGCAAGGTAAAGCTACGCCTACGGTGGGTCTTATCGTGCCTACGCTTTCGTTGCCTTTTTTCGGCGAGTTAGCTGCCCATATAGAGAGTGTGCTGGCTTCCTATAGCTATCACATTCTGGTGTGTAATTCGATGGGCAGATCAGAACGTGAACGTGATTATTTGGATCTGTTATTGGGTCATAGAGTCGATGGCATTATTTCGGGTGCCCATAATGAAGATTTGGCAGAATATGCAATGATTCGGCTGCCTATCGTGACTATCGATAGGCAGCTTGCTGCTCATATCCCTAATATTCGTGCCAATAACCGAGAAGGTGGAAGGTTAGCTGCCCAATATCTGCTTGATTCGGGATCTCGTCGACCGGCGCTACTGACATCACGTCTGGGGGCACATAATGAACGAGAGACAGGTTATCGCGCGGCTGTTACGGCAGCAGGTATCGAACCGGTAATGGGAGCAGTAGAGTTTCATACGCCAGCTATGCAGCGAGAAGAGTGGATTTCTCGGTGGCTGGAAGATGTGGTGTTATCGCGTGGAATTGATGGCATTTTTGCTACTGATGATTTAACCGCAGCTTCAGTTCTAGAGTGGGCACAGCAGGCTGGAATCAAGGTACCGCAGCAACTTAAAATCATTGGATTTGATGGAACGACAGCATTGCGTAGAGCTTTGCCTGGATTAGCTACTATTAAGCAACCTATTGCTGATATTGCCCAAGTTGCCGTAGCAACCTTAATGGCTCAAATGCAAGCAACCGAAACTGAAATAGCAAGCCCTCCAGAACTTCCAGTGGAACTTATTCCGGGGCGAACCGTCTAGCTTTTGTTGTTACGGCGTAGAAAGAGGGGCGAAACTTAAGTTTCGCCCCTCTTTCTTTACTTAGCTGCTATACCGTTGTAGCGGCTTTCTGCTTAGGTAGAACTGTAAAGAGTTCATCACCAGTGGTGACAGTGCGTCCGTCAGTGGTTTCGATACCTCCAGTGCGTTTGGCGTTACTGACGACAACAGGAGTGATGTTGTTGTACCCGGCATTGCGGACAAGGTCCCAATCAACCTCGCAGAGTAGATCTCCGACGGAAACTACTTCGCCAACCCCAACCTTGGGGGTAAAACCTTTACCTTCTAGTTTTACGGTATCGATACCAATATGGATAAGGATTTCAGCGCCAGATTCGGTGCGAATACCGTAAGCATGTCCGGTTGGGAAAGCTAGAATGACAGTACCGCTAATGGGGGCAAGAACTGGTCCTTCGCTAGGAATAATTGCCATGCCTGGTCCAACAAAACCTGCCGCGAAAGATTGATCTGGAACTTCGGTTAGTGGTACTAATTTACCAGCTACTGGTGCAGTGATAATAGTCTTATCGGCGGCTGCAATTGTAGCGACAGCTGCAGTAGTCGATTCAGTGATGGTAGTAGCTGCATCAGCTTCAGCCTGAGGAGCAGCATCTCCTACAAGAGATGCCTTACCGCGGGTCGAGGCGTAGAACCAAGTAGCTCCAAAAGCAAGAACTATTGTCACAACTTCGCTGACGAGATACATCGGAATATCGCTGGGGCGAATAGAGACAAAACCAACCAAACCAGCTGCGCCAAGGGCTTGGGCGCGAATATTGAAAATGCTCACCATAGCGCCACCAACTGCTGCCGAAGCAATAGCAGTAAAGAATGGCCACCGTAGTCGTAGGTTTACGCCGAAGACGGCTGGTTCGGTGATACCAAATAAGGCAGAGGCGGCAGAAGCTCCAGATAATCCTTTGAGTTTAGCATCACGTGCTTTGAAAAATACCGCTAGTGCTGCTGCGCCTTGGGCCACATTAGCCATAGAAGCGATGGGGAAGATAAAAGATCCGCCAGTAGTTGCCAGACTTGTGATGAGAGGAATCTCAATAGCGGGGAATGACTGGTGTAATCCAGTAACTACGATCGGGGAGTAAATTAAACCAAAGAGCAGACCACCTAGTGGGCCGAGGTGGTTATATCCCCATGAAATACCATCAGTAAGACCATTGGATATTTCGCGAGTGATCGGACCCACCGCAATAAAGGTCAAGAATCCGGTGATTAGCATAGTTAGCAATGGTGTAAGCAGGAAGTCAGCTGTTCCAGAGAAGATCTTATGGAACTTCTTTTCAATCCAGCTGAGAATCCAAGCAACGCATAGCACTGGAATAACCATTGCTTGGTAACCGATTTGAGCTACGTCAAGACCAAATAGATGCCAGTATTTAACAGTTCCGGCTTCCATAGCCGAGACCATCGAGTAGGCATTGGTGAGCGATGGTGAAACCATTGCTGCGCCCATGGCTGCACCTAGATATGCATTACCGCCAAAGCGTTTCGTAGCAGAGAATCCGATGAGTACCGGCAAGAAAGCAAAAGCAGCTGCAGAGATCATATTAATCAATGCAGCGTAATCACTGAGCCACGCAGCTTTATCTAGTAAGGATCCTTCGCCGAAGAGTCCCTTAGCTTCGATGACGTTATTTAAAGCCATCATGAGCCCGCCGGCAATTAGTGCAGGTAGAACTGGCACGAAAATATCGGCGATGGTCTTAATGAAACGAACTAAGATATTGTCCTGTTTTGCTGCAACAGTCTTGGCTTCATCTTTAGAGGCTTCTTTTACCCCTAACTTGGTCATTTCGGCATATACGGTATCGACGTCACCAGGGCCAATGATGACCTGGAACATACCGCCTGCAGTGAAGGTGCCTTTAACGTCAGGATCGGCGTCGAGAGCTTTTTGGTCAACCTTACTGGGGTCAGCCAGCACAAGGCGTAGTCGTGTTGCACAGTGAGCTGCGGCAGTAATATTGCCAGCTCCTCCGACGGCCTTCAGGACATCGGTTGCCACTCGGGCGTGATTCATTGCCACCCGGGTTCCTTTCGTGAGGAGTTACGTCGGTCGTCATCGAGCGATTCAGACATCTATGTCAAACGTTTGTCACATTAGTCGGTGATGGTATTTTCGGCAAGCCCTATTCGGCGTGGCGTTGCAGAATATTTAATCGTGACGTCGTGCGTTAAAGCTTTCAACATGGAGCTTATTGCTGATAATAAGCTCCAATCCGGGGGTTAGGTCAAGGAAAGATCGGAAAGTGAAAACAATTTCGCCAGCATCGGTAAAAATCTCAGTTATCGAACGGTCATGAAGTATTTCAAGTGTTCTTATCGGAGTTGAAGATAGCGTAACGCTACGTTGATTGCCATGCTGATAACGGCTAGTGCTGCGGTCAACAGTGAGAAGATCGCGGTCGATGGTGATATCAACATGACATCCAGCAGACCCTAACCGGATAGTCCAGGGGGTATCGTCATTTATAACTGAGATACAAATATGAAAAGAACGAGAATCAGCTAAAGCAGCTAAGCGGTGATTGCCTTGTTCTAATGTTCCGGTGGGAAGTCCTGAAACTTCTGCTCCGGGCACGGTTGAAACAGATAGAGCGGGCTGCTGTAGTAATTTCCCGTCAACGAGCCGAAGCTCTCTAGGGACAGTTAAAGTATGAACCCAACCCCCAGAAGCTACCGATGGTTGATCGTCTTCACCGGCATTGCCAGCCCATCCCATCATAAGAACTGGTCCAGGATCTTGGTGACTACGAGCAAATACTTGTGGGGCGTAAAACTCAAATCCACGATCGAGTTCGGTAAAGCTCCCGTTGCTATTGTGGAATGTTGTTCCTTCGAGTTTCCCTACGGTATATATGCACGGGAAAACATTTTCAAAACCTTCTCGATCTGGATAAATGCCCTGCGGACACCAAAGTAAAATATCGCACTCTTTTCCAGTGATCTCATCTGTCAAAGAAATAAGGTTGGGGCACTCCCACATATACCCAAAAGAATCAAAAGTTCCTGCTGCGTCAGGGAAACTTAGTTCACCTTGAAACTCCCAGTTCAATAGATCATCTGAGCGGTAGAGGACACAAGCCCCAGTGAGATTATCGCGTTGTGCTCCCAATAGCATCAGCCAAGATTCGTTGTCGCGCCAGACTTGGGGATCTCGAAAATGCGCAGTGTAGCCAGCTGGTTGTTGCGGAATTACTGGTAGCGAAGGATCTTTAGTGAATGTCACTAAATCGCTAGAAGTTACTCGACATTGCGTGGCTGATCGTTCCTGAGTAACTTCATCTTTTGCATTCCCGGTGTAATGCAAAACGTAGGGCATTTCGGGGTTGTCAGTAATAACTGCATTTCCGGAATATACCCCGTTGTGATCATGGGGGGAGTCCGGATCTATAGCTGGACCATGATCAGTCCAAGTGACAAGATCGGTCGATGAGGTATGCCCCCAATGCACCAGTTTTCGTGCTGGATAAAGTGGGGTGAACTGGTAGAAAACATGATAAGTGCCAGCTGCTACGAGCAGTCCGTTAGGGTCGTTGAGGCGACCAATTGGTGGCGCTACGTGGAACCGGGGAAAATCTGGGTCCGCTGAGCGGGCGTGAGCAGTTGCTATAGCCTGGTGGGCGAGGCTGCGCGGGTCATCGAGCACAGTCATACTTTAGTCGATATGGCAAACGATTAACATATCGAGAGTAGTTATCTTCGAGCAGCAATGTTCGTAGTTGGGGCTAAGCCCGGTAGAATCTATTTTCTGATGAGCGAACGTACTTATGAAGTCGTCACATACGGCTGCCAAATGAATGTCCATGACTCCGAGCGGATCTCCGGTCTCTTGGAGAATGCTGGCTACTCTCGAGCTATCGAGGGGGAGCAAGCTGATGTTGTCGTATATAACACCTGTGCGGTGCGTGAGAATGCTGACAACCGGCTCTATGGAAACTTAGGGCATATCGCAAGTGTGAAGGCACAGCGGCCAGGAATGCAGATTGCCGTAGGCGGTTGCATGGCGCAAAAAGACAAAGAAATTGTTACTAAGCGCGCTCCATGGGTTGATGTAGTTTTTGGAACTCACAATATTGGTGCATTGCCGACGCTCTTGGAGCGAGCTCGCATCGAACGAGAAGCTCAAGTTGAAATTAAAGAGTCGCTGGAAGTGTTCCCCTCGACGCTGCCTACTCGTCGAGAATCTGCTTATGCAGCTTGGGTTTCAGTAGCGGTTGGATGTAATAACACCTGCACATTCTGTATTGTTCCTCAACTACGTGGAAAACAAACAGACCGTCGTCCCGGAGAAATCCTTGCTGAAATTAGGGCTTTAGTTGACGAAGGTGTGCAAGAAGTAACGCTACTGGGACAAAATGTGAATGCTTACGGCGTCGAATTTGGTGATCGTCAAGCTTTCTCTAAGCTATTGCGAGCTTGCGGCGAGATCGATGGTCTTGAGCGAGTTCGTTTTACTTCACCACACCCTAAAGATTTCACTGATGATGTCATTCTGGCTATGGCACAGACCCATAACGTGATGCCAAGTCTTCATATGCCGCTACAGTCAGGGTCAGATAAAGTACTTCGCGATATGCGACGCAGCTACCGTAGCGAAAAGTTCTTGGGCATATTGGATCGAGTCCGTCAAGAAATGCCTCATGCCGCGGTGACTACCGACATCATCGTAGGCTTTCCTGGTGAAACCGAAGCAGATTTCTTAGAAACTATGCGGATCGTAGAACAAGCAAGATTCTCGGCAGCTTTCACTTTCCAATATTCTATTCGCCCAGGGACTCCAGCCGGGACTATGGATAACCAGATCCCTAAGGAAATAGTACAGGACCGTTATCTACGACTTGTCGACATGGTAGATAAAATCGCTTGGGAAGAAAACAAGTCTTTAGTAGGTGAAACCGTTGAGGTTATGTTTGCTGAAGGCGAAGGCCGTAAAGATGGGGCTACTCAACGACTTTCTGGACGAGCACGCGATAACCGACTGGTACATATTGCTATGCCAGAAAATTCGATGCTGATTCCTCGCCCCGGAGATGTTGCTAAAGCAGTCGTTACTTATGCTGCTCCACACCATTTAGTGGCAGATAGTCCAATGACAGATATTCGTCGTACTCGTGGTGGGGATGCTTGGCAAGCACGTCAAGAGAATCCAGTTGCTAAAGGTGTGGGTCTAGGGATACCTACGCTTCGCAAACCTTCTTAAAAAGGATTATGTGAATAAAAAATAGTGGGCTGCTCTTTCAAAGAAGAGCAGCCCACTATTGGATTACGCTGAAAAGACTTCTCAGAAAGTCTCGTCGATAGCGTCAGTGGCTACCTCTTCGATGGTTTCGACTGGGGCTTCGGTAACTTCTTCAACCGGAGCTTCAGAATCATTTCCCATGACAGCGTTCATGGCTTCGTCGATCTTTTCTTTGGCCATGCCCTGAACCTGATCGATTTTGTCAGCAAACTTTCCTGAAGTTGCAGAATCGATTAGATCGCCAGCTTTGTCGATAACGCTATCGATGCCTTCGCTGACCTTGTCTTGTCCAGCAAGATCCTTGATTTTGTCAAAAATACCCATGACTTGGGATTCCTTTCATTGAGTGGTACAGAATAGATTAAAGAAGTTTTTTAGGCGGGGATCGTCAGAACCTGACCTGGGAAGATCAGATCAGGGTTTTCGATACCGTTAGCCTGAGCAATAGCAGCTACGGAAACACCGAAGCGCTCGCTAATCCAGGTGAGGTTGTCGCCAGATTCGACGGTGTAGGTCTTGGCCTCAACAACTGCTGCAACAGGAGCCGATTCGACAACAGGTGCAGCCGCTTCCTCAACAGCAGCAACTGCTTCGGTGACTGGCTCAGTAACAGGAGCTACAGTTTCTTCAACAGCAGCGACAGTCTCAGCTACGGTCTCTTCAACAGTAGTGGTGGCTTCAGCTACGGTTTCTTCAGCGGTAGCTACAGCCTCCTCTACCGGAGTCGCAGCAGTTTCAGTGGACGGCTGCTCATCTTCATGATGATCGAACACGTCTTTGATTTTGTCGAAGATGCCCATGTGGGTGGTTCCTCACTTTCGTGTCTTAAAGCAACCTTTAAAGGTTACATATCTAATGGTGACGCATTATTGGTCGTTATGTCTCATTTAAGAGAAAATGTTTAGCATGTTCACAGATCCGCGACTGCTGGTTGTAAATGGTCCAACTGCTTCAGGTAAGACATCGTTAGCTGTCGAGGTGGCATGTGAGTTAAAAAAACGTGGAAAAATAGCGGAAATTATCAATGCAGACTCGATGCTTGTCTATCGAGGAATGGATATTGGTACGGCAAAGCCATCATTAGCTGAGAGACATGGCATTGTTCATCATTTGATTGATATATGCGATCCATCTGAGCAAACCTCAGTAGCAGCTTTTCAGACTATGGCCCGGACAGCTATTGCAGATTGTCAGAATCGAGACGTATTACCGATTCTGGTAGGTGGTTCTGCTCTCTATGTAAGAGCGATTGTCGATATTTTTGAGTTTCCAGGAACTGATCCGCAGATCAGAGCACGACTAGAAACTGAATTAACTGGGTTAGGTCCAGAAGCGCTACATGACAGGTTGAAGATCCTTTCACCAGAAACTGCGGCACAGATTTTGCCAGGGAATGGAAGACGTACGGTACGAGCTTTAGAAATTATCGAGATTACCGGAGAACATAAACCACAATTACCGGAACCGACCTATGCATTACCAGGAGTAGTTCAAGTAGGTCTTGAGCTACCGCGCGAAGTAATGGATATGCGTATCAATGAAAGAGTTGATCGTATGTGGGAGCAAGGGTTAGTTGCTGAAGTTAAACATTTAACAGATAACGGATTAAGAGAAGGGGTTACCGCCTCTAGAGCGCTTGGATATCGGCAAGTACTGCAATTTCTTGATGGTGAACTAACCGAAGAAGAGGCCAAAACTGCTACGAAAGCGGGTACGCGTAGGTTCGCTCGTAAACAATTATCGTGGTTTCGTCGAGACCAACGTATTCAATGGCTTCCGGTAGCAGAAAACCTTCGTATTGCCTCAGCGATAGATATTTTAGAGTCTCAAAAATACTAGTTAACTGGGGTCAGAGAAGGCATTTTCATATTTAACTGGCATTAAGAGCTCAGTCGTGGGATTGTGGATCTCATCATGACTGAACTTTCTTTTGATCCTACTGACGATGTATTTGACTGGGATGCTCCAGATCCAGAAAGTGCTGATGGAGATCAGCTGGATCTGGCTGCACGGCTATCGCTGAAGCGAGTAGCAAGTATGTCAACGCAGCTCACCGATATTTCTGAGGTGGAATACCGTGAGTTGCAGCTAGAGCGAGTTGTGCTTATTTCAGTATGGACAACTGGATCTGAGATTGATGCCGAGAATGCGCTTGCTGAGCTTAAATTGCTAGCTGAGACAGCTGGTTCTCAAGTACTAGAAGGACTCATTCAGCGCAGAAAGAAACCAGATCCAGCCACTTACATTGGGCGGGGCAAAGTAGATGAGTTACGTCAAGTAGTCGTAGCAACTGGAGCAGATACAGTCATTTGTGATGGTGAATTAGCAGCTTCACAGCTTCGTAATCTTGAGGATCGAGTAAAAGTAAAAGTTATTGACCGGACAGCACTAATTCTCGATATTTTTGCGCAGCACGCTAAGAGTGCAGAAGGTAAAGCGCAAGTAGAACTGGCTCAGCTGCAATACCTTAACCAACGACTTCGTGGTTGGGGCGGTAATTTGTCGCGTCAGGTTGGTGGTCGTGCGGGGGCTGGTGTTGGCATTGGTGGTCGTGGTCCTGGTGAAACAAAATTAGAGATGGATCGTCGTCGTATTCATCGACGTATCGCATTACTGCGCTCAAAACTTAAAGATCTAGAGACAACCCGTGATACTAAGCGTGCTGATCGATTACGTCATAAGATTCCTTCGGTAGCTATTGTCGGCTATACCAATGCCGGAAAATCGTCGATTCTTAATCAGCTTACTGGAGCGGGAGTTCTCGTAGAAGATGCACTATTTGCAACTCTTGATCCTACTACTCGACGTACTCAAACTGATGATGGTCGTGTTTATACACTTACTGATACCGTCGGATTCGTACGCCATCTACCGCATGATTTAGTAGAGGCTTTTCGCTCGACTTTGGAAGAAACTGCTGGAGCTGACCAGCTTGTGCACGTTGTAGATGGCTCTGACTCAGACCCCGAAGGGCAAATTCGCGCAGTAAGGACAGTCCTGGCTGAAATTGGCGCTGGAGAGCTTCCAGAATTGCTAGTTATCAATAAAATTGATGTAGCTAGTGATGATGCTATTGCCGTATTGAAGCATCAGTATCCTGATGCGATGTTCTGCTCGGCAAGAACTGGAACTGGGGTAACTGAGGTAAAACATGTTATTGATGAACTGTTGCCACGTCCTACTATTGAAATCTCTGCTCTGATTCCATATTCCCGCGGAGATCTGTTGAATGATATTCATGGACAGGGAGAGTTCTTATCTAAAGAACATACTTCTACCGGAACTAAGATAAGAGCTAGAGTTCACCCAGATCTAGCAGGTCGAATGCAGGAATTTGTGGAATGAATCGAAAACTGAAGTGGACAGGGTATGTTAATGCTCGTACGTTAACTGGAATTTCCGCAGAAAGTGGAGTTATTGCAGATGGTAAGCTTTACCGAGCTGAGCGGCCATACTTATATAAAGCCTACAATGATGATCCTCTAGATGTTGTCGATAAAGATGCAGTGTGGGAAATAATTAGTGAAGCTAATATAAGTAGAATTGTAGATTTAAGAAGAACTATAACTGGAGATAACTTTCCGATTCTTGTAAATCATCCGGCATGGTTTAATGAGCCAATTGTTAATTCTGATGGTATTGATATTGATTCAGATAAAGATACGCTTGCGGGAATATATGTAGATATGCTTGAACAGGGATCTGCCTCATTTGTTAGAGTAATATCTGCCATTGCTGAAGCTCCAGATGGTGCAGTTTTGGTTCATTGCACGGCAGGAAAGGATCGTACGGGATTAGTTATGGCACTGTTGCTGGGATTACTTGGTGTAAGTGATGAAGATATTGTTGATGATTACGCTATGACTCGCGAGAATCTAGCTCCTTTTCAAGAAGAATGGTTGGCTACAATCTCTGATACAGACGAGCGTGAAAAGGTTCGTCTAATAGATACCAATGCCCCTAAAACTGCGATGATTGAAACTTTAAGATGGCTTTATTCTAAAGGTGGGATTTTGCGATGGCTGAAAGATTTCGGTTTGTCCTGTGATATAGAGAAAAAGCTTGTAAATCGTTTAATTTTATAGAATTATGCAGGACTCGATGGCTATTTTTGGCAAGTTGGACACCAATAAAGAGTTCTTCCAGAAATAGATTTAGTACAAATAGGAGTTCCGCATTCTAAGCAGGGATTACTTGAGCGCTGATAGAGAAAGAAACGACGTTCGTAGCGATCGCCTAGTTTACGTCCCGACATAGCTAGATTTTCTGATACTACTTGTGGATCGTGAAGATCTAATTCAGCTTGTGTGATTTGATCGTCCATGGTGAGGATCTGATTGTAGGTACTCCCAAGTGAAAGTAGTCGCGACAGATCATCCCAGATAGCTTCCCACTTGCTGTAGGGGAGCTCATTACCTGATAGATATGGATTTATCCCTAGGCGGTAGAGAACTTCGCAGCGATAAACATTTCCAACTCCAGCAAGTACTGATTGATCTAGTAGTAGCTCGGCAATAGATTTGCGACTGCGATGAATCTTTTCCCAGGCGCGTTGCGGATCAGCATCTTCTCGTAACGGATCTGGTCCTAATTTTTCTAGCACGGCAGCTTTTTCTTCTTCGCAGACCAGAGCACATATATAAGGTCCGCGTAGATCAGCGGTATGGCTCTCACTATGGAGTCGCCAGCGTACGACCCCAGTAACCGGATTAGCCGCAGCAGAACCAGCTACAACCGCAAAGTTTCCGATAAGTCCCAGATGAACATGAACGCTACGGTTATCGTCGAAATCAATAAAAAGATGTTTGCCGGCAGCTTCAGCGCCGATAAATACATTGTTATTGAGCTGTTGTGCGGTGGTAAGGAAACGTCCTTGGGGGCTTAGCGAGTATGTCAATTGTCCTTGAAAAGCACGATTTAGACGGCTAGCGAGTGCGTGAATAGTGTGACCTTCGGGCATAGTATTACTAACTTTACTGTTTAGCTGCGGTGCTGGCGGCGCGCTAGCTAAAAACTGTCAGTGATGGGCATTACCATAGAACGCATGTCCGAATCTTTGACCGATAAGGTCTTATGCGCTGCTGTCTCCGATATGGGGGGATCGCAACGATCCGGACAACATCAAATGGCAGCTGCTGTCGAACATGCATTTTCATCTGGAGAGCATCTATTAGTTCAGGCAGGGACAGGTACTGGTAAGTCATTAGGGTATTTAGTTCCGGCGTTGGTACATGTTACGCAAAATCCTGATATTCGTATTGTGGTAGCTACTGCGACACTCGCACTGCAGACGCAGCTTTCTGAAAAAGATATCCCTACCGCGTTGAAAGCTGTTACTACCGTAACTGGACGTACTCCGAAGACCGCGCTCTTGAAAGGGCGGTCAAACTATGCCTGTTTATATCGAATTCGCGATACCGGTATAGAACAGCAAGATACTCTCCTTGGCGGAGAAGAAATTGTTGAAGTATTACGAGAATCACGGGCGGATGCAGATTCTGTTATGGGTGCTGAAATTATTGCATTACGAGAGTGGGCTGAATCAGAATTAACGGCTCGTCGCTGTGGCGATCGTGATGATGCTCCTTCTCATTCTCCTAGAGCTTGGGGACAAGTTTCAGTATCGGCGCGTGAGTGTTTAGGGAAGCAGCGCTGTCCTTACGGTGAAGAATGTTTTGTTGAAAAATCTAGGGATAAAGCTCGGGAATCTGATGTGATTGTCACCAATCATGCATTGTTAGCTATCGATGCTATGAATGGAAATGCTGCGCTTCCAGAACATCATATTGTTGTGATTGATGAGGCTCATGAATTAGTTTCTAGAGTTACAGGAGCTGCAACGGCTGAACTATCAGCCCAGCAGATTGATCGAGTGGCAAAACGAGCATTGCCGTGGCTAGATGATGACACCGGTATCGAATTTTTGACACAGGCAGATGCTCTTCGAGAAGCCTTAGATAATGCTTCGTTGGAACGCGTAACCGATGATGACTCAGTATTAGTACTTACCTTTGCAGCAATTCGTGATATTTCCCGTAAGGTCGTATCGGAACTGAATAGTGATTCAGGAGACGAGGTTGAACGTAAGCAAGTACAAGCCATCGTCAAAGAAATCTTTGAGATTTCAGAAAGAATGGCGCTTCTTGATGATTCTGATGTGGTTTGGGTTTCAGAAAGAGAACGTTTTGGGCGACAAGCTGTTGTAGCTCCATTATCGGTAGCTGGGTTGATGCGAGAACGAGTGATGAAAGAAAAAACAGTCGTTCTTACTTCTGCCACTTTGAAGTTGGGCGGTGATTTCAATGCTGTTGCTGATGGTGTTGGACTGCAACGACGTGAGGATGCCGACAGGGGAGCTATCGCAAGTGATGACGCCTTGGCATGGCGAGGACTGGATGTAGGTTCTCCTTTTGAATATTGCAAACAAGGAATTCTCTACGTAGCTAAGAACTTGCCAGCCCCTAGTCGTGACGGTATCCAAAATAAGGTTCTCGATGAGATTGCTGAGCTTATTTGGGCAGCAGGAGGACGTTCGTTAGGGCTGTTTTCGTCTATGAAAGCTGCACAAGTAGCAGCAACTCATGTTCGGCGTGCTCTTCCAACTATGACGATTTTATGCCAAGGCGACGCTAACCTTCCAGAACTAGTGAAACGTTTTGCTAGCGAGCCTGAAACCAGCTTATTTGGAACAGTCTCGTTATGGCAGGGGATTGATGTTCCAGGAGATACTTGTGAGCTTGTGATTATCGATAAAATCCCATTTCCCAGACCAGATGAGCCGCTTATTCTTGCTCGGCAGAAGGCAGTTTCTGATGCAGGCGGTAATGGTTTTATGAGTGTTGCAGCTACACATGCAGCGCTGCTTATGGCACAAGGAGCAGGCAGACTTATTCGTCGTAGTAGTGATCGTGGTGTTGTTGCAGTTCTGGATCCGCGATTAGTTACTGCTAGGTATGGTGGGTTCTTGCGTAAATCAATGCCAGATTTCTGGATGACGCAAGAACCAGAAGTAGCAGTACAAGCACTTAAACGGTTGCAGAGCGAACGTAATTAAGTATCCGGTGGGAAAGTCATCCCCACTGGCAAAAACTATACGCGACGCATAACTGCAACTACCTTCCCCAGAATGGAAGCATGATCGCCATCAATAGGGTCGTAGGCAGGGTTATGGGGAAGTAGCCAAATATGGCCATCTTTGCGTTTAAACGTTTTCACGGTTGCTTCATCATCTAATAGTGCAGCAACAATATCTCCGTTATCAGCAGTGCTCTGTTGACGAATAACAACAAAGTCTCCATCGCAAATAGCTGCTTCAATCATGGAGTCGCCTTTAACCTCTAGCATGAATAAGGTGCCTTCTCCTACTAGCTGTTTAGGGAGGGGCATAACTTCTTCAATGCGTTCTTCGGCAAGGATTGGACCTCCGGCGGCAATGCGTCCTAAGACTGGAACATTAACGGCGGCAGGGAAGGCGTCATCGATGCCAGTTATGTCAGTATTCTCGCTGAAGCGATGCTGACTGCTGTGGCGGCCGATCACGACAGGGCTCATAGATTCAGGAAGCATAACCTCTAGCGCGCGTGGTCTATTGGGATCGCGACGTAGAAATCCGCGAGCTTCCAGCGACTTTAGTTGGTGTGCTACTGATGATGGGGATGCTAGTCCAGCTGCATTTCCGATTTCTCGAACGCTGGGTGGATATCCATTACGGTCAATCGAATCTCGGATAACTTCTAGTATTTGACGCTGGCGCATAGTCAAACCTTCGATATCGCTTGGCCCGTCGGGAAGTTCTGCGACATTGAGCTCTGAAGCAACATCGGCGTTACGCGGGCGTCCGCGGCGTCGCTGTGAAGGGGAAAAGTCATCCATAAGAGAAGCGTAATCGAACAAGTCGAATTTTGGAACATCTGTTCGATGATGTTGTAAAAATAAAAATGTCAGTGGTCTCTGATGGGCTAGATGTCATTGCAGGCGACACGCGAAGCCGAGGGCGCATTTGCAAACATATGTTCGATAATGTAGAAATATATCGAACAGTTGTTCGAGAAGAGGAGAGTGTGATGAGTGCTTTATTGGTAGAGGCTCCGATGGTTGTTGCGGCTGATGTGCGTAAGCGTAGTCGTGGAAAAGTCGTGTCACCTGTCTTGGTTTCTGGATTTGCTGGTTCAAAGGTGAACAGCTGTCGGGTGGTGCCCAGTGTTGCGCAATTACGATTAACTTCAAGGGGAATCGCAGCGATTGTTGTGACATCAATGAGTTTTGTGTCGCTGATGACTGGGGCGGTTGTAGCTCAATTCTTGGCTATTCCTGCTTAATTATTTTGGAGTAGCGTGAGCTTGGATCCGCTATTTATTAGGTCGGGGGAGTTGGAAAATTTTTATCTACGCTTTTGGGTGTGGCTAATCTTGCACTTAAGTGCCCCTTGGGCATAGGATCACTATATCTAGTAGCCGCAATGATCTTCTTGCGCTAAGTATTGTGCTTTTATCTAGCGATATAAAGTACGTATTTTCCTAGTTTTGAGGGATTCTAAGGAGGTTCGTGCGTTCATGTATTGCCCTTTCTGTCGCAAGACTGACACTCGAGTTCTTGACTCTCGCGTATCCGAAGACGGCACGGCGGTTCGTCGGCGTCGGCAATGTGCAGAGTGCGAACGGCGTTTTACTACCTCAGAGCAGATGCAACTGGTTGTTGTGAAGCGCAGTGGTGTTGTTGAACCCTTCAATAGGGAAAAAGTAATAGCGGGAGTGCGTAAAGCATGCAAAGGAAGACCCGTTTCGGAAGCTGATCTAGCTAGATTAGGACAACAAGTAGAAGATGCTATTCGTTGTACTGGGTTTGCAGAAATTCCTGCAAATGAAGTAGGGCGTGCCATCTTAGAGCCCTTATCTGGTCTTGATTCTGTTGCTTATCTCAGATTCGCTTCGGTCTACCGAGATTTTCAAGATATCGGTGATTTTGAATCCGAAATAGCAGTCCTTAAGGAAAAGGAACTCTAGCTCACTCCTTGGGAATTAGGTAAGTAAGTTAACTAGCTACAAGAAATATTTAAGTGACTTCGCTTAGGCGAGGAAGCTTTGTGCAAAGTAAAAGAATTGAAAGCGTTCGAAAGGCTGTTTCATGTCTGACCCCGTCGCCCCCGCGAAGACTCGTCCTGCTAAGTCTCGTGGTAAAGGACTGACTATTTCCCGCGTATTTACCTCTGGCAAACATCCCTACGATGAGGTGACATGGGAGAAGCGTGATGTGATACAGACTAACTGGAAAACCGGTGAGGTCGTATTCGAACAAAAGAATGTTGAGTTTCCTGACTTCTGGTCGGTTAACGCTTCGACGATTGTTACCACAAAATATTTCCGTGGCGCGGTAGGAACTCCTCAGCGCGAAAGTAGCCTTCGGGAAATTGTCGATCGGGTTGTTAAGTCATATCGCAAGGCTGGCGAAGAATACGGTTACTTTGCTTCTAGTGATGATGCGCAAATCTTTGAAGAAGAATTAGCATGGATGCTGATTAACCAGTATTTCTCTTTCAACTCTCCAGTTTGGTTTAACGTAGGTACGCCAAGCCCACAGCAAGTATCTGCCTGTTTTATCCTTTCAGTCGATGACTCTATGGAATCTATTCTGAGCTGGTACAAAGAAGAAGGATTCATCTTTAAAGGTGGTTCGGGTGCTGGTCTTAACTTGTCACGGATCCGTTCCAGTAAAGAGCTACTTAGCTCTGGAGGCACAGCTTCGGGACCAGTGTCCTTTATGCGTGGTGCAGATGCTTCTGCTGGAACTATTAAATCTGGTGGAGCTACCCGTCGTGCAGCGAAAATGGTAGTTCTTGATATCGATCACCCAGATATTGTTGAGTTTATTGAGACTAAAGCCCGTGAAGAAGACAAGATCCGGGCACTGCGTGATGCTGGATTCGATATGGATCTTGGCGGTAAAGATATCGTCTCGGTGCAGTATCAGAATGCGAATAACTCAGTTAGAGTTTCAGATGCATTTATGCGAGCAGTAGAAGACCATACGACTTTTGGGCTGACTGCCCGCACTGATGGGCGGGTGCTGGAAGAAGTCGATGCTAATGAGCTATGGCGCAAACTTGCGCAGGCTGCATGGGAATGTGCTGATCCAGGTATTCAATACAACGACACGATTAACGATTGGCACACGACTCCCAATAGTGGACCGATCACCGCATCTAATCCATGCTCAGAGTACATGTCGCTGGATAACTCATCATGTAACTTGGCTTCGCTTAACCTTCTTAAGTTCCTTAAAGAAGATGGAACCTTCGATGCAGAGCTATTCGATAAGGCCGTCGAGTTCATCATTACTGCGATGGATATTTCCATCTGTTTCGCTGATTTCCCAACTGAAGCTATCGGAGAAACCACGCGTAATTTCCGTCAGTTAGGTATTGGATACGCCAACCTGGGTGCCTTGTTAATGGCAACCGGCAAGGGCTATGACACGGAAGAAGGACGTTCCCTTGCGGCAGCAATCACCTCATTGATGACCGCAACCGCCTACCGTCGTTCAGCAGAATTGGCGGGGATTGTTGGACCATACAATGGTTATGCGCTGAACGCAGAACCGCATAAGCGTGTTATGCGTAAACACCAGGCTGCTAACGATGCTTTGCGTACCACTAATGGTATTGATAACGCTGTTCGGGAATTAGCTACGGTTGAATGGGCGAGGGTTGTAGCGCTAGGCGAGCAGAACGGTTACCGAAATGCTCAGGCATCGGTGCTTGCTCCCACCGGAACTATTGGTTTCATGATGGACTGTGACACAACTGGTATCGAACCAGACTTCTCTTTGGTGAAGTTTAAGAAATTGGTTGGTGGCGGTTCGATGCAGATCGTAAACCAGACGATTCCTCGTGCGCTTACTAAGTTGGGTTATTCTCCAGAGCAATCAGAGAAAATTGTTGCCTATATTGCTGAAAATGGTCATGTTGTAGGCGCTCCTGCTTTGAAGCAAGAGCATTATGAAGTATTCGATACAGCTATGGGGGAGCGTGCCATCCAGCCGATGGGACACGTTCATATGATGGCAGCAGTTCAGCCATTCTTGTCGGGAGCAATCTCTAAGACAGTTAATCTTCCAGAAACTGCGACGATCGATGAGATCGCTGAGGTTCATTTACAGGGCTGGAAGATGGGGCTTAAAGCTCTGGCCGTATATCGTGATAACTGTAAAGTTGGTCAGCCTCTATCTGATGGTAAGAAAGCTCCTGAAGTTAAGACCGAAGAAGCGGTTAAGGTAGAAACTCGTATCGAGTATCGTCCTCGTCGTCAGCGTCTTCCAAAGCAGCGTAAGGGATACACCGCTTCATTCTCTGTTGGTGGCGCTGAAGGTTACTTGACTACAGGAGAGTATGAAGACGGACGCTTGGGTGAGGTCTTTATCAAGCTAGGTAAGCAGGGTTCGACACTAGCTGGTGTAATGGATGCCTTCTCTATCGCAACTTCTATTGCTTTGCAATACGGAGTTCCGCTTGAGACTTGGGTACAGAAGTTCACTAACCTTAAGTTCGAGCCAGCTGGTATGACTGATGATCCTGATTTCCGGATGGCTCAGTCGATCATGGACTATGTTTTCCGCCGACTAGCTTTGGATTACTTAACTTTCGATGAGCGTGCGGAATTGGGTATCTATACAGCTGGAGAACGTTCTCGCTATGTAGAGACTGGTTCTTACCTTACCGAAGAAGATGAAGCTCAAATGCCAGATTATGAGCAGTTGAAGTCTGATGCTGGCGATAAAGTTCGAGTTCATGAAGATGGGGTAAATCAGCCAGCTCTTCTTGATATTCGTCCTACTGTAGGCATAAAAGCGACTAAGGCGCAGACTACAGCAGAGTTATTGGAGCAGCTATCAGGTCATGCTGTTGATGCACCGCTTTGTATGACGTGTGGTACCAAGATGCGTCCGGCAGGATCATGCTATGTCTGTGAGGGCTGTGGCTCGACTTCTGGATGTAGCTAAAAGTTAGTTAAAGGTGGTGGGGTTGCCTAATACGTAAGGTATTAAGCCAACCCCACCACCTTTTATCTGTGTTTATCCGTTGATGATGCTGGTTAGTTCTCCGATGGTTATGGTGCGGTTGGCTTGTCTGGTGGTGGTTAGGTTTCCGGTGTGTTGGTTGCTGGTCCAGGTGATGTTCCAGGTTGTGGTTGTGCTGATAGTGGCTTTTTTGC
>JBOFYY010000155.1:0-1087 GCA_051654905.1 Propionibacteriaceae bacterium | reverse complement strand
CACAAGTTTTATTACCCCAGCCCAAGAGAAAAACAGAACCGTACTGTTAATGTGCCGGAAAACTGTTTTCAATATGAAAAAAGCGTCTAGACTTTGGCCCGCAAACTAAATTCTCATTTTGCCTTGCAGATTTGATATTGGAAGCGTCAGTGCGCTCCATTTCGCACAAAGCACGCTCGGAAGGGTTGAGCCGAATATCTAGTGCATGCACTACCCTATAGATCTATGCATGCAAAAGTGTGCCAGCCGACCAGGGAAATCTGATCCAGTGCCGCACATTTTTATAGACACCAGCGAGTGAATGAATGAATGAAATATAAAAAGAAAAAAATCCCTCGTCCAATAAATCGGAGAGAGAGCAGCAAGCTAGCGGAATTCTCTAATTCTCGATCAGAGAGCGCCAATAATTTATTACATACTACACATATCTTTTGCCGTTATAACAAGAGAGACAAATTCCTGCGCGGCAATAAATAAAAGCGGCTTTGGTCGGGACAAAAAGAAACGCTTCGTAAAGACGCCGCTTTTTATTGAGCCATGGATATTTATTTATATAAGACTTTCTTTGCTTTTTATATTTGATATTTCCGGGCCGCGGGCTGCGCCAATAAAATGCAACTCATCTCAAAGGTCGAGACGGAGGAAGCAAAAGGCAAAATGCCACGCACGTAGACGAGCGCGGCTGATTGTGAGCACAGCAAGAAGCCTTTGGCCTGAGGCTGCACGCCGGAAGCATTGCTTTCTCGTTACCCCGTGCACAAAATGTGTGCACTCGCAATCCAAAAGCTACCTACGATCACGTGCAAAAGCTCAAGAACTTCTTCAGTTATCGAACAGGGATGGGAATTGAAGTCGGAGAGCTGAAGGATATAATTTAAATTTTTACATGACACTGCAAGAATATCATAAAGTTACTTTTGAACCTAAAAGTAGGATTAACAAAAAAAAATTCAACTTTCGTCCAAATTTCTCAGGACCTAATTGACTTAGAGACCCGAAATTTGCCTCAATAGACTCTTTTTTTGCTTGTCATATGCACAAAAAAGTTCAAAATTCTTTCGTACGTGTTTAGTAAATTTTGTCTATA
>JBOFYY010000154.1:0-1173 GCA_051654905.1 Propionibacteriaceae bacterium | reverse complement strand
TGGAAAAATTATTTATTTCCTTGTTCACCCAAGAGTAAAAAGCAAAATGGAATATACAATTTCTCACAGTGCGCGGTCTCCCTTCATCGAGCAAGTGCTGCCCAACTTCTCGGTGCAAGTTATCTTCGTCCGGATACGGGAATATGAGACGGTCCTCGATCAAAGTTGATAAAGGCAGATT
The DNA here is from genome assembly GCA_051654905.1 of Propionibacteriaceae bacterium. Taxonomy (GTDB): domain Bacteria; phylum Actinomycetota; class Actinomycetes; order Propionibacteriales; family Propionibacteriaceae; genus JBOFIQ01. The sequence goes on along the minus strand of JBOFYY010000154.1, from coordinate 992 downwards.
TGGAGGTTGCTCCTGGGCACTCGAAGAGACGGCCGCTATTTTTCTTCATATCAAGTACACAATTTCTGAAATCAAATAAATATTTTGTCAGCATGGTGCATTTCATGAAAATCTAATATAAATTTCGGGTTCTAGAAAAAACAATGGACATTCCATTTGCGAGCAACACAGTTTCAAGTGATCGAAAAATAAAGAAAAAATATCTTACCTCTGCTTTGAACGTTGTTCCGCGACACAAGTTGCTCATTAAGTTTTGAAACCGCTTTACGCGTCCGAGGTAGAAATTGTGCGTTGTTTTTATCTAAAACAGAAAGCGAAAAATATTAGGCCATGAAATCAAGCGCAATTATTTTGTATAGACTTACCGAAAAATCAGCCTAATATTTTAGCGCGCGCCTCAATTCAGTCGAGCTTCTTTGCTTTTCTCCTCTCTCAGCGCGGCGGCGGCAGCGCGCCGCGCTCCAAAGTGCATTCGGCCCAGCGCGCCCGCGGTCCCAGCAGCTTCCATCGGCATCGGCCGAATTGCATCAGCCTAAACCATTGCAAATTTAAGATCACTCATCCTCGCTCGAATAAATTAGATCCGTCGGAAATTTATCACTCACCTTGTAGACGGGATGCTCAGGAACATTTTGCGACCAGACAGCGCCGTCGAGCGCGCGATTTGAGCCCACAGGGCCGAATTTTCGTTCGGCGTTGGCCCCACCCGTAACAAAAACAACCTCCCAACGGCCATCTTAAAGGACCCTGACGCCACTAGTGCAAAAAAAAATAAGGACTAACAAGGACAGTATCTCATTCTTCCCCCAGGTATGGGGTGGAGATTAAAATGGCAGGGGTAAAAAAAATTCGCTGATTTGGAATGTGGAAGAATTTTTTCCCAACGGGCAGTTTTGGCAGCAGCAGGGTGCGTGATAAATTCGTTGTTTTATGCAACATGCGCAACTCAGGTGCACGCAGGTTGCATAAATTTGCATGCATTTTAATTGCTT
>JBOFYY010000153.1:0-5143 GCA_051654905.1 Propionibacteriaceae bacterium | reverse complement strand
GGCGGCAATATTAATATTGCCGCCCACCCCCCATATTCCTAGCATTAAAAGGGTTCACTCAAACCTAATGCCGCATGGATAAGATGCACTGGATGCACCGTCTGAACACCCGTGGAAGTCTCTATCTGCCAGCGGCAAGTTTCGGTATCACAAACAGCCATTTGGGCGCCGGAATCTTTAACCATCTCAAAGAGTGGCTTACCAACAGCTTGCGCTACCTCGTACTTTTCTTTCTTCAAACCATACGTGCCTGCAATACCGCAACAAGCTGACTCTGATTCGATAATTTCCAGTCCTGGAATCATCTCCATCAAAGGAATAGCTGGTGATCCCATACCTTGCCCTCGCACCTGACAGGGCGCATGATACGGCAAGCGCGCATCGATAGGACGTAGTTCTTCTGGCTTCAACTCACCACGATCAGCCAACTCCAGTAACAACTCTGACGTTTCTATCATGCGGCTTGCTACGCTCAACAGCGTCGGATCATCTAGTCCTAGAATCTCGTGAGCTTCATGTTTAACCATGCCTGCGCAAGACCCCGAAGAAGACACCACCACTAGATCAGAACCTGCTGAGTTCAATGCCTCACATAGCTTGAGAACATCCTTACGAGCGGCGTCATACAATCCGTTGGACTGCTCAGCTAGCCCACAGCAGCCCTGTCGCGGAACAACAACCTCATAGCCAAGATATTCGAGCACCTCAACTGTTTTAATCGAGGTTTCAACCTCAAACCAGCCACCAGCACAGCCATGGAAAAATACGATCGGACCCCGGGTACGAGCAGTCGTAGGAGCTTTATGTTTCTTCAGCCAACCACGGAAAGACTGCGTACGAGCAGTTGGCATAGGAGCATCGCGATGCACCCCAATAACTTTCTCCATCGCTACTCGCATTGCACCGTTTTGCAGCACAGCATTAGCAATAGGAGCAACCGGAGTCATTACTTTGCCCATTAATACAGTTTTACCAATAAGCCGATCCCGCAGCGGCATATGATCTTTCTTCATCACCGCACGCGCATTGTTATTAAGCTCAGCGATATTAACCCCTTGCGGGCAAACTAAGGAACAAGTTCCACACGAGGAGCAATAATCCAAGGAATGATCCACCGACAGTCCGTTACGGAAGCGTTCTGCTTGCGGTCCAACAAATTTCGGGCCAGAGAATAGCGGGGTAACTGCTGACACCGGACAGGCTTGTTCACAGATCGTACATTTAACGCAAGCATCCAGCGTCGCCCGGTTGAGTACATGTTCTTCGTAGCTCATCATTTCTGTACCCCTCCAATAGCATCACATGCTTTCATCGCACTGCCGATAGCGATACCGTCACCTGACTTTTCGCTCCACTGCACTGCTCCGGCCAGTAATCCTCCTGCCGCATACAGGTTGCTAGCGATAACAGCTCCCGTCTCGGGGTGGACCGGACGCATATCAGCATCAGTTACCACTCCAGCCTTGAAAAGCAGCTGATCGTTATTGAGATAGTTGCCGGTAATCAGCTCCCCCTCTGGAATCCATAACGGCAAACCGAAAGTTGACTCTGATAAAGTTCCGTAAGAATCCAACGCCAATGCCCCAGACTCAAAACCACCGGGTGCAAAAATGTAATCTTTGGCGACAAGTTCTTTGGCAGATCCAGTCGTATGGAGTGTGACGCTGGCTAGTTTTCCGTCACGGAAAGTTCCCCCGACAACGCGCGACCCTAAGATCCAGCGCACTCGAGCAGCTTTCACGGCTCGCACTAGATAATCGTTAAGGCGCATGCCAGGTACCGACGGTGGTACGCACGGTATTTCAGCAACCGCAACTCCTAGTCCGTCGCTTATTTCTCGCCATGCGTTGAGATCTTTACGCCCTAGCACCGCTGGAAAAAGCACCACATCTGCTGATTCCACATACGGCTGAACAGCTGCTACGAGGCGAGCACGTCCTTCTGGAGTGTCAAGAACTTCAGCTATTGTGCGTCCGCTGGGATCAGTTTCTCCAGAACGGAACTCCATATCTACGTCGATGTGACGCACCGTGCCAGTAGTCATACTGCGACGTAGATTAGCTGCCATAATCGGGGACCAGAAGTCTTTGAATTGGCGGATTCCTACTACGAGCACATTCTCACTACCGCTAAGATTTCCGGCCTGCATTGATGGCGGCACAACAGCGGTGGGACGTAATACCCCAACAGCGGTAGGAACTACCCGATTAATATCTAGAAAGTTCCCCATAAGCTCTGGACCACAGTACCGACTAAAAGCAGCAATACCGCGACGAACTGCATCTGTACCAATCATGCGATACGGGTGCGGTTCGGGCAATGAATCAAACATTTCTAAAGGTTGCGATACCCGTTCACAGCCACCATTTTCGGTACGCGGAGTGTAGCCCAGCACATCGATGGTTCCTTGGCTTAGCCCAAGACCACCGGTACCAAAAGTTGCTAGCGTAACGCTTGCCCCTTGCTCTCGCAGACGTAATGCAGCGGTGAGGCCAGCTATACCAGCACCTATTACAACAACATCACTCATGGTTGATCCCTTCTGCGATATCTTCAGCACGATCACCGGCTGGTTCTGGCAGATGATCTAGATCTAGGAAACCTTGGAAAATCCAATGATCTAGCGCGGTTTGACGTACTTGCGGTCCGTGCAGAATGGGCCAAATACCGATCCAACGATTTTTGAGGAAGAGTCGCAATAGATCATTGGCTCGATCCGCATCAACTTTTCCGGTGCTGCAAGCTAGTCCGGCAGCACGCGTGGAGCAGAATCCGCCTTGGCAGGGTCCCATACCTAGGCGAAGTTGACGACGCAGATCGTCGAGACTGCCGTGAGGTTGTTCTGCTAGAAGTTGTTCAAATGATCCACGATCTAGTAGTTCACATTCGCACAAGATTTGTTCGCGCAACCGATCATGTTCGCGTTCTTCTAGTCGGTGAGTCACCACATAGTTTTTAGTGTTTTTAGCTGGCGGAACGATCTCATCTGCCGTAGTACAAGGACGTTCTTCGCCTAGCTGCTGACACATGACGTCAACGATGTTCTTCGCCATCAAACGGTAGGTGGTGAGTTTTCCACCAGAGATCGTCAACAGGCCAGTAATACCGTCGCGCTCGGAATGGTCAAGGATCGACATTCCGCGGGACATATGACGGGTATCTGCTGACGAAACTCGGGTATCTTTCACCAGCGGACGTGCACCAGCCCAAGCGTGTAGTGCTCGCGCTTGTCGGAACCCTGGGATGAGAGCTTCACCAGCGTCGAACATTTGCTGCACTTCTTCACGAGGAATACTGAGACGGTCTGGGTCAGCGGCTTTGATGTCAGTAGTTCCAATGATGGATACCGTGTGGACTGGCACCAGAATGTCACCGTCGGCTGGGTAAATACAGCGATTTACGACGCTATTAACCAGGCGATGGTTCATAGCGATCATGATTCCGCGGCCAGGAACTACTTCCACGCCATGAGCACCAGCCATGCCAGCTACTTGTCCAGCCCAAGCTCCAGCACAGTTAAGAACAAAGCGACATTCAATGCGAACATCTTCACCAGTTTTAGCGTCATGACAGGTGACGGCTTCGACGGCGCCATCTCTAGTAGCTATATCGGTAACCCGATGGTAGGTGAGGATGCTAGCTCCGTGGGAGATAGCTGATTGTGCAGCTCCCCAAATCATTGCCCAGCCATCAACTGATCCGTCTTTTACTTCGAATGCGCGAGTAATTCCTGAGTTGAGACGGGGTTCGCGCCGTAGTGCTTCCGCAATGCTAATTTCTGCAGCGGGAACTTTCGTGGCGTTAGCGGCAGCTATAAAGCCGTCAGCGTATTCTTCAGAATCCTCTGGCGTAACAACGAAGAGACCACCGCAGGTCTCTACCGCGTCAGCGTGAATTCTGGACACAATGTCGTTCTCAAGAGCACATTCGGTAGCCGAATGAGGATCAGATACAACGTAGCGTCCACCTGAATGTAGCAGCCCGTGAAACCTACCTGACGTGCCTTGACCTAAGTCGTAGCGATCTACGAGTACCGCGTTGTAGCCGCGCATAGCAACGTCGCGAACAACCCCTGCACCCGTGGCACCGCCACCAATAACGACGACGTCAGTTTTAATGTGACGCACGTTTCCCTCCTTGCCTTTGTCGGGGTAGAAGTGCGATCTGCCGTCTCCATTGCCGACCAAACAAGGGTACGTATCTGACGACGCTACTAATAACTGGGAGGGGGAATGTGCACTTTTTTAACTCCTTGCCGAACAAACGTTCAGCACCCCTTGGGTGTTCGTGCATAGACACCGACATCCATGTACCACGGGATTATGTGTCTGCCTCTCCTAAAATCAAGACATCCCCTTCCTCATTGGATAGACTGGCGCCTAGCTACAGACCATCGCATTGCACCCAGAAATAGGGGAAATCATGAATTGACATACAGAAACGACGAAGCTATCACGTGGCTTGCGAAAAGAGGGCTAGATACTCCTTGTGGTGGGAATTCTCCTGCTGTGTGCCGTCCTAGTTATCCAGTACGGTGGCTGGCAAAATACGCACCTTGACCCCACTCGCCATCCTTGGCTCTGGCCGCTATCGGGGACATTGGTCACCTTAGCTGTCAGTCTCTCTCCGATTCTAATTGCACTTGGGGTTGCTGCTATCCGATTCGCCCCATACCTCGATACTCGAAACAGTATCCACTAGCTAAGACCACTGAAACCTATGACTGATCTTGCAGCTTTTCTAGACACCATAACTATTGATTCTGCTGTTGCAGCACTACGCCCTGACTATCGCGTCATGCTATTGGCGTAGATAAAATGGTTCCTGGGCTTTTGGTGCAAAGCCCCAACGTACTAGCAAAACTCTATGGAAGCGCTCCTGCGCCGCGTCGTCAATGGAGCACCTCGCTTAACTCGCGCTACCGGAACTGAAGAGTTTGAAACTTTAGCCGGTGGCGAAGAATCTATTGAACACCCTGATACTGGTGAAGTTATTTGGCGCGACGATGCTGGCGTAACCTGTCGTAGATGGAATTGGCGGCAATGCCGTAGAACCGCGCTAACCAATGAAACTACCTGCTGCTTTTTCATCATGGACATTCTCAACCCAATGACCGACGAACAAGCTCACACTGCCGCCGATG
>JBOFYY010000152.1:0-5347 GCA_051654905.1 Propionibacteriaceae bacterium | reverse complement strand
GGGATATATTTTGGTTGTCGTTGACAACGACTACCGAAGGTAAGTTAACCAAAAGATATAACCAAGTATCCAGGTCGCACATGGATTTGAGTCGATGACGTCATAAAAATAGGTACCCGATACAGACGTCCCAGCCGATGAATCAGTTACGATGGAACCTTTCTATGAACCACACGTATGTCATAAATGTGTTAAACAATTAAATTGGCAAAAAATATTAGTGAAAACTCTTTTGAGAATGTTTGTGAGCGGAATAATAAAAGCTCTCATAACACACGTAGTTCTCTCACATTTAAAAAATTAGTTTGTAACCATGTCTACTTCGAAGCAGACGAAAAAAAAACCGTTTCGAAATGAAGGCAAAGTTGATTTACCAAGAGACAAAGAAAAACAATTTTTGCAAAAAATAATTGGCAAAAATGTGAGTGTTGATTTTGTGGAATGGTACAGACAAGATACACAAGGCAGAGGATTTAACGTACCATTTATGAACTATTCTGGACCAGGGAATCCAACAAATAATGGCAAACCTGTGAATGAAGCTGATCGTTTTGCTTTAATACATGACATTGAATATGCTCACGCATCATATCTGTTTCATAAAAATAGAATAACAAAAGAAGAATTGGAATCGCGTGTTCGCAAAGCGGACGTAAAATTTCTCGAATCGAATGGATTTAATATGACATCGTCGCTTGATCCTAGAGAACAATTGGCATCGATAATTGGTTTTGTTGGTATTGGAGTAAAACAAGTCTTTGAAAGAGTATTTGGTCAACAATACCCTAGTACTGATCCAGAGAATACATTTAAAGAACATCCACAAGGAGAGAATAAATTAAAAAATTTGCTCATGAAAAATTTAGAGAAAAACCTCAGTGAGAAACAAAAGCCCGTCGAAGACAGTTCAGTTAAATCAGCTTCAGAAAAAAAGCAAATGACTTTGCCTGACGAAGACGGACCTTCACAGCCAAAGCAAGCAAAAATTGAAGCAGCCGTCCCACAAGCAACTGCAGCTGACCCAGCAAATATCCCACAAGACATTGAAATGGCACAATTGACTGGCACAGGAAAAGGTCAAGCAAGTGGTGGTGCTTCAAGTGATGGATTGCCAATTCATTATATTGAAAAGCCAATTTCAATTTTTGGCTCGAAAACATCAACTTATACAAAATCTCATAAATTTATGACTTATGGTTTAGCACCAACTTGTCTCAAAACAAAAGAGGCTGATCCAAACTATGTACTGACATCGTATTTGGCTGAAGTGCCATGGCATGTTCCTGCATTATATTTGAATCCATCAGAATTTGCACTTATACCTGTTGGATCCAAGGTCAAACAAGTCAGTGTTCAAGTTTTTTATAGAGGCACAACGCCTCAATTTGAAACAAATTCATCAGCAAGTGGACTTGCAACGCTCAATCAAATTAACGACATTGGCGTCGCACATGGTTTAAATCGTACTGGATGGGGATCAAATTTCCGTTACGATGGATTTAACTCAAGTCAACCAATGATTCCCACTTCAGTTATTAAACCAACGTATGCGCCTCTTACAAATAAATATCGAGGAATGGTTCGAGATTACTATGGATCGGATAATAATTCAACAACTTTTATTGATGACATCCCAAAGCATCAACTTGGTCGTCATACATTGTTATACAACTATTGGGGCAATACGTCACGTGGAAATACTTCCGATGACGATAAACGTCAATTTGGTGGATGGCCATGCCTTGCTTCAAAAATCACTCAAATTGATGGAAAAACTTGTGTCAATCAACTTGTAGCTAGTTCTACATACGTACCAAAAATGGCACCATTAAAAGCCCCATTGCGTATGCAGGGACATGGCTTGCCATTCCCTAAACAAAATGCAAATTTTGGAGTTCCCGGACTTGGAAATATGGTTAATCAACGACAAGCAAATATTGGAGTCGCTAATGTTGTACCATCGAATGGTGGCTGTCAAACAACTGCAACGGAAGCTGAATTTAGTATGGGAAATGCTGTTGCAGATGTTCCCTCATTTGACATTTATACACCGATTGAAAAGAGTCAATACATGAAGAGTGGATTTTGGGGACTCAATGAAGGACATATTCAACCGTCTTTGCATGTTGGAGTACAACCAGTTCCTTCTTTGTCAACGTCAAAGTCAATCATAGAAGATGGACAATTCAATGAATGGACAGATACTCGTGCATATTGGGAAGTTACTGCTACAATGGTTGTTGAAGAATACACTCCAACTGAATGGCCAACTGCTACTGTTCCAAATGTTCCTGCTGGAGAAGTTGTTGTATGGGCTCCAGCTGCAAACAGACCTGCAGTCATGAAAGATCCTCGCGAAGATGGAGCTACATTCGCTGGTTTATACACATTAGATGGAATGCCTTTTTAAATGTTTAATTTTAAAACTTTATTTCATATTTTAATAAAATGTCAAAAAATACAAGTGGATATGGTTTTAATTTGCAATCTTTCAGAAAAGGCGCAGCTTTCCATTTAAATTGCTTAATTCTATCTTTAAATGCATTGTCGGTCATAAAATTGACAACGTTGTTAGTAAGTATAATAATTGGCGTTCTCTTTATGTGAGAATCTCCCAACATCTTAACTCTAACTTTGGTGTCTCCTCCCTCAAACAAAGTTTTCAAATAATCAGTGCAGCTCGATTCATAATTTGGCTCATTCCATAGAATAACTCTACGGTTAGCCGCATCTTGAAATGCAAAGTTATTTGATTTGTTTGCGGTGCCCAGTTGCCCAAAGTTTAAAAATAAGGTTAATATAGTATCAAAAAAGAAATTTTTTCCGGCAGAAGGCGCGGAATGAACTAAAAATGTGTTACACTTAATATTAACTCCTGGTCGCGACTCAGGTTGCCAGTCCAAAACATTGACAAGGCTCTGCAAAAAGTGTTTAATCATATCTTCATCTCCATCAAATTGAAAATTCAAAAGTTTGTCCACATATTTAAATGAGTCTTCCATATTATAATAAGTTTTTGATCTTGAAAAAATTAATGAGTCTTTATAAAGATTTGTATCAACATTTTCTCCATCAAAATATTCTTTTCTATAAATTCTAGTAATTGGTTCAAATATTTTTTGTTTAGGTAATTTAAACATTGTTGACAATGTTTGCATGTCTTGTGGATCAAAATTCTTATTTAAAGTTGACATTGCACGATTAAACAATGGTTCGGTATTGTGCAGAATTTTAGGTTTTTGACGTAAATACATGTCATAAAATTCTCTAAGTGTATAGTTATTAATTTTATGGGACCAAACTTCAATCGCTTTATTTACTTTAGTAGAATTGTCAGGGTCGGTAAGCATATCGTCTTTTAAAAAACAAACTTCAGATTTAATACCTTCTAGCGGGCATATGGCCGTGCTCTCCAAGAGTTCTGATATTTTCCCCGAAATGATTTGCCATTTCGTTTGTCGTCTTTTATTTTCTTCCATTTTTTCGTATCCATGTCTTCGTTTGCGACTTTTATCAACTGATTCAAAGACTCCTCCATCGGTGTTGCTCGGTCGAAGGTCAAGTCCAGTTTGTGAATTGGATACTCCCAATAGGACCCCAAGTTTTTCTTCCACTTCGCTCCATTGTACACCGTCAACTGTAAATACATGTGTGCAATTAGAATATAATTTATATACCATTTACACTCATATACTTACGATTATCTTCAATTCTTTGACGTCCTCTTTTAATCCACGCTTCCTTGTTTCCCCCTTTTTTGTAAAAGAAATATATGATTGTTGAGAGGAAATCGTTTCGTCCCCACTGTCCGAGCTGCTGTCGTTCGACATATCCGGGTCGGAGGATTCCGCATGGGATCTTTTTTTTCCAGAGACACTTGCAACCGGCTGTGACGGAACTTGGAGTGCAGGAATGGAAGACGTGGACATGATCGTCATCAAAGCTGAATCCAAACAAATCTCTCGGGAAAGCGGCTCCTTGTTTAAGCAAATAGTCATGGAGCACAGCACGTTCTCGATCGTCTCCGGTAATAATAACGTTCCTAAAGTAGATGCCAGACTGGGACCAGTCTTCTCGTAAAAACTTTCGAGCGAGTTGATTACCCAATTGTGAGAACAATTCGACCACAGCTTCGTAATTTTCAGGATCAGCGTCTTCAAGTTGTCGTAATGGAACATGGTCCCATTGGAATGTTCTTTTTTCAGTTCCTCTGTCGCCTTGCTGATCGCGAGGTACCACCAACCCGGTGTCCATAACGCTTCCTCCGATTGAAAAGTCTCCGCTGTTGTTTTGATGAAGGACTTGAGAGTCGACATTGTTCATTCACTAAATCGTACAAAGGAATTTCACAACGAGCACAATAATTAGACTTGTCTTTATGATCGTCGCGAGTAAACTGAACGAGAGGCTTTTCTCCTGTAGAAATATATTTTGGTTCGTCTTCTTGTTCGATTGTGTATCCGACTTCAATTTCAATACAATCACGACAGTAAAAAACGTTACTGGTATGATGTGGATGACGATAACCAATAAAAAACACAATATCTACAGTTTTAAATTCTTCAATGTGTGCTTGGGCCATTCGGGCCGTAAGTTGTGCAATTGGATCGTTTTTCTGCAAAGCGTTTGAAGACTGAATGGATTGTTCACTCTCGAATACCAACCGTCGTTTGACTTTGTCCACGTTTTTTCGTAATGGGGTTCCGTACATAAAAGCTGCCAGGGAACTATTTTATATTCGATTGGTTCTCTGTTAGTACGCTTAATGGCCTGTTTCTTGAAAGTCTTTCCAGTCCCTGCTCGAAGTGACATGAAAAACAATAACTATTTTCTTTTGCTTGGTGACGAGGCACAACACGTTTACACTTAATACAACACAAAATATCTATCCACTTATTTTTAAAACCTTTTTCCATCCCATGTATTAGGGCCAAGAGCTGTTGCTACTTCGGAAATCGGAGACAAACTGAATTGTTTTCCACCACCGCTTGCCTTTTATACGAAAAAAATAGCCGAATGTTTCTCGAACAGTCGTAAATCGTGGAGGCAACAACAAGGAACTCTGGGGTCTGTACAATTTTGTCACCTTGCCCCAATTCCTACATATAAAATTTGGATCGTCATTTGTCGGCCCCGCGGTGACCGGATCGTGATGGGCAAAAAAACCTCCTCTGGATTTACCTCCCTCTAGCCTGTGCCCGACTTTGGATCGGCTGGGACGTCTGTATCGGGTACCTATTTTTATGACGTCATCGACTCAAATCCATGTGCGACCTGGATACTTGGTTATATCTTTTGGTTAACTTACCTTCGGTAGTCGTTGTCAACGACAACCAAAATATATCCC
>JBOFYY010000151.1:0-1179 GCA_051654905.1 Propionibacteriaceae bacterium | reverse complement strand
CTCCTCTTGTTTCGTCTTCTTAGGTCCCGAAGGCCAATCCTCGGGAAAACGCTCTGGGCTGGAATCAGCCGCGTCTCCTTTAGGCGCCTTCCAGGCTCTCTTCAAAGGGCGCGAAAGAGAGGCCGAACTCCATCCTCGTTTAGGAGAGGAAGAGTCTGAGGCCGAAAAACACTCCTTTAGGACGCCTTTTCTGCGGCAATCCGAGGCAGCCTGGGACTTAACAACAGGATCTGCCGAAGGGACGCCTGACCGTTGGGGATGTTCTGCATCCCCCCTGCGGCTTTCGACATTCCTCCTCCCCTGGTCCTGGGAGTTTGGAAGCGGTCTAGGCCTAGGAGCAATGAGGAACCGGTCAGACGCCCCCTCCACTGCACTGGGGACACTGCACAAGTCACTATCACCACTCTTACCTTGGTTTAGAGCTCGTAGCTGAGCTTGAAGTTTCTTAATTGAAGCTTTTACATTTTCCCTCTCTGACGAAGAATCTTTGGATTCAGAACAGGGAGAAGCAGCTGAGGCTAAGGGAAAATTGTTAGAAGGAGAGTTAATTTCTTGTTCTAAGGAGCAAGATCTACTAGATGACCTAGCTGAAGCCTTCCTCACTCTATCTCTCTCAAGCTTCCTAACATATGATGATAATTCCTTCCATTCAAGCTCCGTAAGGTTCTCGCATTCCACACAGGTGTTAATAAAAGAACATTCATTCTCCCTGCATTTAGCGCAAATACTATGCGGATCTAATGCCGATTTAGGCAGCCTAACCTTACAGTCTTCCCTACTGCAAACTCTAAACATAGGTGAAGCCTTAGCGTCAGACATCGTGAAAGAGCAGTCAATATCAAAGTCGAAAAACAGTCCACAATAAGCGTATGCCAAGCCAGAGAAAAAACAGAATACTTCACCAAAAAACCAATCCAAATTCTCGGCAAACGAGTTGAAATCCAAGATGGAGGAACGAACAATAGGTGTTGTCCGTTCAACCGACAGAGAAATTATGGCTTAGAAAACGGGAATAGTTCCAGACCCCGCCACCCAGCGGCGGGAATGGTGGATCACCTGACCTACCTGTCGCGTGTGCCGCGAGTTTTGAAATTCTGTCGGGACGACCGAGTATATAGCTAAGTATATATCTGCTGGGTAAGTTACTTGTACAAAAATATTAATTTTATAAAAATCGGA
>JBOFYY010000150.1:0-1359 GCA_051654905.1 Propionibacteriaceae bacterium | reverse complement strand
TTAATTCTGAGGAATAAAATGCATATTATCCGACTCTGAGGAGTTAGATATTTCTGTTTAGCATATCATTCAGACCGTGTTTAAAGCGGGGCCATTGAGGCTTAGAAGTCATGGGTTAGACCAGCATCATTTAGAGTTTAACCCAGCAACATCTGAATGTTAAATGAACAAAGATTAATGGTTTAGAAAAGGAAATGGTTATGCAGTGATGCCTCAGGTGGAAGAGACGCTCGCGGGCTATCTCTCCCCTGAGTCTGCATCGTCGCAAGAGCAGCGCAGCTGCCCACTGAGCCTGTTAGAACAACATTAGTCTTGGTGGGCGGGGCGTACTCGGTTGTAAGACATAGATGAAAAAATAAATAAATATATAATAAAATAAATGGAAGAGTTCGCTGAATCTTTCCAGTATGAAGGATGGAGACGTTTCTATTAGATGCCCGTCTCCACCACTGGTCTCTTTGACAGTTCGGTAAATCTGGTTGTTGAACGTTTTCAAAAACGAAAAAACAGGCAGCCACATTTCAGAAGTTTCTACCTTGTAAAATCTATGTCTCTGGGGCTGCTGGGCGGGAGCAGCCCCAACCTAGTACATTTTTCTCAGCTCATAGAGCACAGCAAAAGTTGAGTGTGGCGTCCCGTGCTCCCCCACAGAGAGACAGGGAGTCAGGACAGCACGCTCAGCCGAAGCCTTCCCGAGATGGAACAGATCTGAGGACTGTGATTATCTCTAGGAAAGGCTGGCGCCAGATGGCAGTCCCCTCAGTGCGGATGCGGTGCGTCGAGACGCCCGCCTCCGCTTGGTGCCATCAGGGGGCCGTTCTGCCAACCCCGCCACATCTAGTGCTTCGGGGCGCAGCGGTCCTCAGCGAGTACAAATCTCTGTGTCCGCCCGGAAACGTAGCGGCACAGGGAAGCTCGCACCCCTCGAGGGGGGGTTCAAAAAGGGGTCAGTTCGGTTGCTCCCTGCCGGTGCGCCGTTTCAGGACACCGAGCTGACCGCTCAAAATACAAATAAAAAAAAAATAATAATAAATTAAACACCAGAGGCCAGCCTTGAGAGGCTGGTTCCCTTATGAGATTTTCCGGCAGCGTGGAAACTTCTGCTGAATATCTCAGATTGGGTCCTGCAGACGATATAAAAAGGGTACAGAATACAATTTGGTTTCGCCCACCCAAGTTCAATGGGGTGGTGCCCACAGTGGTCAGCCCCAAGCAGGCTCTGGTTATGGAACAGAAAAGTATAAACTCTTCTGCAAAAAGAGGCTATAGAGAGGGTCCCTCTCCACAGCAAAGAGTCAGGGTTTTACAGCTGGTACTTTATAGTTCCGAAGAAGGATGGAGCTTTTCTGGATGTATTAT
>JBOFYY010000149.1:0-1752 GCA_051654905.1 Propionibacteriaceae bacterium | reverse complement strand
TATAAGTGATTGAAAAATTTATTTATTCCACTTATAAGTGAAAAATTAATTTTTAAATACACTTATAAGTGAATGAAGAATTTATTTATCCCACTTATAAGTGAAAAATTAATTTTTAAATACACTTATAAGTGATTGAAAAATTTATTTATTCCACTTATAAGTGAAAAATTAATTTTTTTATCCCACTTATAAGTGAAAAATTAATTTTTTAATTCACTTATAAGTGAATGAAAAATTTATTTATCCCACTTATAAGTGAAAAATTAATTTTTAAATACACTTATAAGTGAATGAAAAATTTATTCATCCCACTTATACGTGAAAAATTAATTTTTTAATTCACTTATAAGCTCACTAATAATCACGAGCGAGATCCTCCACTCTTCTTCTGAAATCTCTACGCAATGCAGTCGTGCAAGCACGACAACTCTCACGATAAAAATTTCTTCCCACATCATCTTTGGCATTCTTCAGCATTTTTCTCACCTCAATCATTTTCCATGTTTCGTCGGTGATCCATTCTTCTTTATGATGAGGAAGTTTGCCTAGAATTTCTTCGCTGGTCTGGTTAAATCCATCTCTTATGAGTGCCCAAGCTGAATTGATGTCACTGTCTGGACCGATGCCTTGAGGGAGATTCAAGTTTCTCAGCTTTTCTGAGAACGCTTGCCTGGTCTTTCGGTCTTTCAGCTTTTGCACGTCAAATTTCCTGAGTGCCGCCAGTGACGTTTGCGTAACTCTCGAGATTTTGAGTCGGATTTCTGCGACAAGTAATTCATGATCGGACTGAATGTCCGCACTTCTTCTGTTACGTACATCAAGCAGGCTCCCACGCCACTTGCTGCTGATGCACATATGGTCGAGCTGATAGCCTTCACGGGTTCGGTGATGGGTCCACGTGTATTTGTGGCAGGTTTGATGAGGGAACAGTGAGCCTCCTATTACGAGTTCGTTTTCGCAGCAGAACTCGGTAAAAAGCTCACCGTTTTCAGTAATGGTGCCCATTCCGTGACGTCCCATGATGTGCTCAAGCTCTGTGTTGTCTTGTCCGATCTGAGCATTAAAGTCACCCATGACGATAATGATGTCCTGCCGGTTAATATTTAACATTGTCGCTTGAAGTTCCGAGTAAAATTTTTCCTTGACCGCGAGTTCAGCGCTATCGGTGGGGGCGTACGCTTGTACAATTGAGATGTAGCGCACTCTGCTCTTGAATCTGGCTGTGATGATCCTCTCGTTTATTGGCTTCCAGTCTCTCAAAGAGCTGACCGCCTTCCTGCTCAGGAGGAAGCAAACCCCATACTCATGTGGTTGACCTTCTGGTTTGCCAGAATACAGGAACTTGCCGCCGCCTGGAGTTCTCTCTTCACCGAATGATGTCCAACGCGCTTCACTGATGCCCATGATGTCGATGTTTAGTCGCTGCGCTTCTCTCTCCGCTTGCTCCAGTTTTCCCACAGCGAAAAGTGTTTTCGTGTTCCACGTACCAATCCTTGTCCGTTGTTTCATTCCGAAGGTCGTCGTCGTAGGTTCAGTCCATGTTCTATCGTTGGTTTCGACTGTAAGATGATTTTTGAGTGGACGAGCTACAAACCCATCGCACCCGAGTCTGATGGTGGGGCTGCCACCTTGAAGCATACAGACATGCTTGAAAGCCTCTCCAGTTAGTCTCCGCCCCGCAATGCGGCTTGGATTAACGGGTTCACCACGAGAAGGTTGAAGTAGGCACATGAATCAGGTGGGCTATCC
>JBOFYY010000148.1:0-1150 GCA_051654905.1 Propionibacteriaceae bacterium | reverse complement strand
ATATAGACCAGCACTGGCACTCGTCCTAAAACTGAGGGGACTGGACATCTCGAACTCGTTCAAGATCTCCTTGCTAATGAGGAGCTTCGAAAGGTCTTGCCCACCCAGGGAACTCAGGCCCCCTGCGTGGGATGTGACTCTCGTCCTTAGGAGTTTGACTCGAAGACCATTCGAGCCACTCCGAGAGTCGTCAGACAGGGATCTGACCCTCAAGACCCTCTTCTTGCTGGCCCTGGCATCGGCGAAGAGAGTAGGGGAACTACATGGCCTTTCTTATGATGTTAAACATACCAGAGGCTGGGGATCTGTGACGCTCGATTTCGTCCCGAACTTCGTAGCTAAGACTCAGAATCCGTCGATCCCTGACGACAGGTTCGAGTCTTTCACGATCCCCTCCCTTCTGGACTTCACCGATAACGATGCGGATGAGATGCTGCTTTGTCCTGTGAGGGCGCTACGGCGCTATCTGAAGAGAACTCGACACCTCAGGCCTGAGTGTCGACGCCTCTTCGTTAGCACTGGGGTTACCAAGAAAGAAGTATCCAAGAACACGCTTTCTTTCTGGCTGCGTGAGGTGATCAGGAGAGCGTACGAGGCTGATGGTAGTGACGACATCCGTACGCTCCGACCGAGAGCCCACGAAGTCAGAGGTATTGGACCCTCTTTGGCGTTCCGCAAGAACTTCTCCGTGGCGCAGGTCCTGAAGGCAGGTGTCTGGGCCAACCAGACTACCTTCACGTCCTTCTACCTTCGGGATATTGCCCACAAGTCCTTGGATACTTTTTCCTTGGGACCTGTGGTGGCTGCTCAACACGTTGTGTAAGCTTACCCAGCACCCGAGCAGGCAGAACAGCATCGATTCCTGGTATGACTGGGAGAATGAATGCGTGAATGAGAGAGTGACTGGCTTCTCTTCACCATCTTTTTCTACCTCTACCTGTGGGCAGAGGGATACGGTCGTTACCTTGCTGGAAAGGAGTCAGATGCAGGTAAGCTATTCAACAGAGCTCCATCCTATCTCTTTAACTAGAGATAGGAGTAAATATCCACCACTTTCTCCAACAAGGGGGAGAAGTGGATGCCAACATGAGACAAACCCATTACTTTACATTTGCTCATGTAAAGGAAAAAGTTCTTACAATGCTGGTAC
>JBOFYY010000147.1:0-1561 GCA_051654905.1 Propionibacteriaceae bacterium | reverse complement strand
CAGACACTCGCTGTGGAACCAGAACAGCTGGACAAACAAACGTTTGCCAAAAGGCTCCTTAGAAAGGAGGTGATCCAGCCGCACCTTCCGGTACGGCTACCTTGTTACGACTTAGTCCCAATCGCCAGTCCCACCTTCGACAGCTCCCTCCCACAAGGGGTTAGGCCACCGGCTTCGGGTGTTACCAACTTTCGTGACTTGACGGGCGGTGTGTACAAGGCCCGGGAACGTATTCACCGCAGCGTTGCTGATCTGCGATTACTAGCGACTCCAACTTCATGGGGTCGAGTTGCAGACCCCAATCCGAACTGAGACCGGCTTTTTGGGATTAGCTCCACCTCACAGTATCGCAACCCTTTGTACCGGCCATTGTAGCATGCGTGAAGCCCAAGACATAAGGGGCATGATGATTTGACGTCATCCCCACCTTCCTCCGAGTTGACCCCGGCAGTCTCCTTTGAGTTCCCACCATTACGTGCTGGCAACAAAGAACGAGGGTTGCGCTCGTTGCGGGACTTAACCCAACATCTCACGACACGAGCTGACGACAACCATGCACCACCTGTATACCGACCTTGCGGGGCACCCATCTCTGGATGTTTCCGGTATATGTCAAGCCTTGGTAAGGTTCTTCGCGTTGCATCGAATTAATCCGCATGCTCCGCCGCTTGTGCGGGCCCCCGTCAATTCCTTTGAGTTTTAGCCTTGCGGCCGTACTCCCCAGGCGGGGCACTTAATGCGTTAGCTACGGCGCGGAAAACGTGGAATGTCCCCCACACCTAGTGCCCAACGTTTACGGCATGGACTACCAGGGTATCTAATCCTGTTCGCTCCCCATGCTTTCGCTCCTCAGCGTCAGTTAATGCCCAGAGACCTGCCTTCGCCATCGGTGTTCCTCCTGATATCTGCGCATTTCACCGCTACACCAGGAATTCCAGTCTCCCCTACATCACTCTAGTCTGCCCGTACCCACCGCAGATCCGGAGTTGAGCCCCGGACTTTCACGGCAGACGCGACAAACCGCCTACGAGCTCTTTACGCCCAATAATTCCGGATAACGCTTGCGCCCTACGTATTACCGCGGCTGCTGGCACGTAGTTAGCCGGCGCTTCTTCTGCAGGTACCGTCACTTTCGCTTCTTCCCTACTGAAAGAGGTTTACAACCCGAAGGCCGTCATCCCTCACGCGGCGTCGCTGCATCAGGCTTTCGCCCATTGTGCAATATTCCCCACTGCTGCCTCCCGTAGGAGTCTGGGCCGTGTCTCAGTCCCAGTGTGGCCGGTCACCCTCTCAGGCCGGCTACCCGTCGTCGCCTTGGTGAGCCATTACCCCACCAACAAGCTGATAGGCCGTGAGCCCATCCAAAACCAGTAAAACCCTTTCCACCACCCACCATGCGGTAAGAGGTAGTATCCAGTATTAGACGCCGTTTCCAGCGCTTATCCCAGAGTGATGGGCAGGTTACTCACGTGTTACTCACCCGTTCGCCACTGATCCACGAGTGCAAGCACCCGCTTCACCGTTCGACTTGCATGTGTTAAGCACGCCGCCAGCGTTCGTC
>JBOFYY010000146.1:0-1794 GCA_051654905.1 Propionibacteriaceae bacterium | reverse complement strand
CTGCTTCTGGTGGAGCTAAATTGGTGAATTACTTCTGTTGAAGCTGTTTTGGTCAATTGTTTCAGGAGTTCACTTTGAATTAATAGGATACCCACGGACTTGGAGAACGGATAACGGAAACCTATCCCAAATGGGGGAGGGAAAATACGCGGCAGACTGGAAGGGATCCAGGGTAAAGCCAACATCGCGGACCCATCGGCAAGACTGTGTGGTGAATACCGCGAGGTAACTACGAAGAAATATATTGCGGGAGAATTTGGTGTCGTGGAGGCGCTCACAGGAGCCCTGTCGCTAAAAGACATGCGGGAAGCAGTGGACAACGACGACCAATACAAGGGTCTGATACAGGCCATGAGCCTGGGCAACTTGGTCGAGAACTTGGCTCAGTTCGGGAAATTGAAAGGCGAATTGCGCATGGTAGACGGACTAGTGACTCGGGAGGGCAGGCTGATTGTGATAAAGAAACTTCGGGGCGCGACGTTGAAATTGGCGCATGTGGGCCATCCAGGTATAACGGCCATAAAGAGCGTTTGAGAGAGCGTGTGGTGTCCAGGAATCGGAAAGGACATTGGAGCCTGGGTAACGAACTGTGGACAATGCGTTTTGAACTTGTTTTGAACGCGCAATCGGAGAACCAGCGCCAATGCGAATGACAACCATGCCGGAGGAGCCATGGGAAAGAGTCGCGTTCGACTTCAACGGACCACATAGTGAATGGGGCGATAAATCTGTTTTCGTTATGGTGGAATACCACGCCAGATTTTTGGTGGCAGAATTCTTACGGTCAACCGATTTCAACAGCGTCAAGCCGGTGATGGATCGGACCTTTGACCTGATGTGTTATCCACGGACACTGGGATCGGATAACGGAACCCCGTTCCAGAGCGGGAAATGGGACAAACACGCGGCGGACAAGGGGTTTACTATCGAACACTCGGCTCCCTTGGATCCACAACAGAATGGTGTAGTGGAAAGATACATGCAGCTGGTTAACGATGAATTTTGGGCGCGGTGAGAGCTCGGAGGTCGCGCGGAGGGACTGACTGCGAACAGGCCCTGCGAGATAAGGTCAGAGCTCACAACTCAGCGGTACAGCGAACCACGGGCGTAGCCCCGGAAATCATAATGTTCGGTAGACGGCGGCGAATTGGAATCCCAGAAGTTGGGGGAACTCGAACCACGGTCGACCTCGAGAAGGTCCGGGAAGACGACGCAAGAAACTAGAACCGATCGCGGAAAAGAGAGAACGGGAAGCGTTGCGCGAAGGAGCCCTCTATTCAAGTGGGCGACTCAGTACTGGTTAAGGCACCTGAAGCCGAAGGCGGGACGAAGTTCAAGGAAATCGTTTACAAGGTCATTGGTTCGGACAAATGTAATTTCAAACTTAAGTCATCGGGCGGACAAATTTTGACAAGAAACGTGAAATACCTCAAGAAGGTTTCGCCAGGAAACGATTTAAACCGGGAGGCCGACGCGTGCTTGGAACTGGGAACGGATGAACCGGCGGAGAAACGGACCAGGAAGGCACCGCATCATTTGTCGGATTAGGTCGTAAACAAGGTTGTAAAGTCTCAAGGAATACGGAAATAGAGAGACTGGAGAACCGAGAATTTTTCTTTTTTCGGGTTTTTCTATTTTTTATTGTGGTAGTAGGATGTGGGGTATAGGCTAACGGTTATTTAGGGATTTGAATACGTGTCTTGGCTAAACCGGTGGTGTCAAGGGTAAACCCCTCGGGTTCGTTCATTGACTATTCGGAACGACGAGGGAGCGACACGCAAGGTGAGATATTGG
>JBOFYY010000145.1:0-1092 GCA_051654905.1 Propionibacteriaceae bacterium | reverse complement strand
GATGTTGGGTTAAGTCCCGCAACGAGCGCAACCCTTGTCATTAGTTGCTACGCAAGAGCACTCTAATGAGACTGCCGGTGACAAACCGGAGGAAGGTGGGGATGACGTCAAGTCCTCATGGCCCTTATGGGTAGGGCTTCACACGTCATACAATGGTCGGTACAGAGGGTTGCCAACCCGCGAGGGGGAGCTAATCCCAGAAAACCGATCGTAGTCCGGATTGCAGTCTGCAACTCGACTGCATGAAGTCGGAATCGCTAGTAATCGCGGATCAGCATGTCGCGGTGAATACGTTCCCGGGTCTTGTACACACCGCCCGTCACACCATGGGAGCGGGTTCCGCCAGAAGTAGGTAGCCTAACCGCAAGGGGGGCGCTTACCACGGCGGGGTTCGTGACTGGGGTGAAGTCGTAACAAGGTAGCCGTAGGGGAACCTGCGGCTGGATCACCTCCTTTCTAGAGAAAGCATCTCTGGCACCCACAACCTATCGGTTGTTCAGTAGTGGCAACAGACGAGGGTCTGTAGCTCAGTCGGTTAGAGCACCGTCTTGATAAGGCGGGGGTCGTTGGTTCGATTCCAACCAGACCCACCAACGTCTAAACACGGGGGATTAGCTCAGCTGGGAGAGCACCTGCTTTGCAAGCAGGGGGTCAACGGTTCGATCCCGTTATCCTCCACCAAAACCTAAAGATAAGCATGGGTGTTTATCTTTGGCTTTTGGAAACGAAATGCCACGCTCTTTAACAAATTGGAAGAAGGTTGTGCTGCTAGTGCTGATGAGGCATTGGCAGTACGTTGTGATTGCATCGATTGTTATTTCTTAGTCGGGATAACGATCGCACAAAGATTTGCCTGTAACCGCTCTTGAGAGAGAGCACAAGGTTATAGGATCAAGCGACTAAGTGCATGTGGTGGATGCCTTGGCGATCACAGGCGATGAAGGACGTGCAAGCCTGCGAAAAGCGGGGGGGAGCTGGCAATGAAGCTTTGATCCCCCGATATCCGAATGGGGAAACCCGGCCAGCAATGGTCATCTTTATCTGAATACATAGGATATTGAAGCGAACCCGGTGAACTGAAACATCTAAGTA
>JBOFYY010000144.1:0-150845 GCA_051654905.1 Propionibacteriaceae bacterium | reverse complement strand
GCACACAACAAAGCCAATCTCCGTCGCGGATTCTCACTGAACACACACGCATCAAAAGACCAAAAAGCTGCACACAGACACCCCAAAAACCCGAAACCAAAAGTCCCGAACCCCTCAAGGCTCGGTAAACATTACGCACCCACAGAGACAAAGTCAAATCGCCTCAAACGGGTGCGTAATGTTCCTAGCTAAAGCCAAATAAAAAGCTTTAATTGAGCCGAAGCCCACCTGTAGTTTTACGCCCCCGGCGCAAAACTGCCACAGTATTTCCCAAAAAATCTTCAGCAGTCATCTGACGCTCAACATCATCGATTTTGTAATTGTTGATGTAGGCACCACCTTCAGCAGCAGCACGTCTGGCTTCTGATTTTGATTTCACGACTCCAGCCATCACTAACCCATCAGCCAAGGTTGGTAGCTCCCCTGTAGATACTTCGACTGCACCAACCTCTGCTGCAATAGCTCGCAAAGTGCTCGCTGAGAGCAAAGCCAAATCACCTTTGCCAAAAAGAGCTTCTGCCGCAGCCGTAGCTGCTTGTCTATCAGAAACTGAATGCACTAGATCGGTAACGTCATCAGCAAGTGCTCGCTGAGCCAACCTACGATATGGCTCTGCGAGAGTTAATTCCTCCAGCTCTTCAATCTCAGCTCTAGAGCGAGAAGAGAAAACCTTAAGGTATTTGATCACCTGCGAGTCTTCTGCATTCAAGAAGAACTGATGGAAAGCATAAGGACTAGTCATTTCTGGATCTAGCCAGACAGTACCTGACTCTGTCTTACCAAACTTAGTTCCATCAGCCTTAGTAAGCAGCGGAGTTGCTAACGCATGAACTTTCGCTCCCTCAGCACGACGGATAAGATCCACGCCAGCAGTGATATTTCCCCACTGATCTGAACCACCAGTTTCTAAGACGCAACCGTAAGCGCGATGCAAATACAAGTAATCCATCGATTGCAACAACACATAACTAAATTCGGTGTAAGAAATACCACCTTCAGCTAGTCGCCGAGCAACTAGATCTCGATCGAGCATACGATTAACAGGAAAATGCTTGCCGATATCACGCAAGAAGTCGATAACTGACATATCTTGAGTCCAGTCAAGATTATTGACAACCCGAGCGGCATTATCACCATCGAAAGAAACAAACTTTGATACTTGCTGACGGATACGATCAACCCAGTTAGCCACGCGTTCGCGGCTATTCATCTGGCGCTCACCTGATTCTTTAGGATCACCAACTAATCCAGTGGACCCACCCACCAGAATAAGTGGCTTATGCCCTGCAGCCTGTAAGGTTCGCGCTACCATCATCTGCACCAAGTTGCCCATATGAATACTTGGAGCAGTCGGGTCAAAACCCGCATAAAACGTAATAGGGCCTTCGTCCATAGCCGTTTTTAAGGCATCTAGATCGGTTGAATGGGCAATAAGCCCCCGCCAAGCGAGGTCGTCGATCACATGAGTCACAGATGCCAGCCTACTAAGGAACCCTCACTGCAGCCACTATTTTTATATCTAGACACATAAAAATGGCGGGAATCATCACGATATATGGTTCCCGCCACTAAAGCTGAAGCTACGCTTACGCCCGCTGCACAGCTCCTACTCTTGCTACTGCAAGAGCAATAGCTGATTCCCTAGCAGAAGTAGCTTCTGCCTGTGTAAGCGTACGATCTTTGGCCCGGAATCTTAATGCGAAAGCCAACGACTTCTTTCCGGCATCAACTTGTTCTCCGGTATATAGATCAAATAAAGCCAACGACTCTAAAAGATCCCCTGCACCTTCACGTAACGCCTGGGTAACCTCAGCTACAGTCACCGATTCATCAACAATCAGCGCCACATCTTCTTTTACCACTGGATAGGAAGATATTGCACCAATACGACCAGCACCTGGCGCTACTGACAACATGAGATCAAGATTCAACTCAAATACCGCAGTACGAGGCTTTAACCCCGAAACTTTACAAATATGAGGGTTAAGCTCACCAGCATGACCAATAACAACATCGTTATACCGCAGCTCGGCACATCGCCCAGGATGCCAAGGAGCCATTACAGTGCTACGTCTTTCTAACGTGACTCCATAAACTGCAGCAGCAATATCTGCCATAGCAAAAGCTTGTTCCCAACCTGATAGCTGAGCCGATCCTCGCCAGTCTTTAGCTCGCCATTCACCAGCTACCAGTCCGCCAAGATAGCGCGGCTGATCTGGCAGTGAGCGTTCAAAACTTTCTATAACCTCATCTGATGGGCGTTCCTCAACACCAGGAGCTGGAGCTGGAAGCACCACAGATTTATCGGTATGGAAGAAAACTCTGCCAATTTCAAAAAGAGCAACATCATCTTGACTACGTGAAGCATTACGCAATGCAGCATCTATCAAACCTGCCAATAGCGTAGTTCTAACTGCAGGAAACTCTGCTGAGAGCGGATTCGCAATACGAACCAATCGTCGTCGTAGATCCTCTGCAACTATCCCCATACGATCCAACTGATCGTCGCTTATAAAAGGAAGCGTAACAACTTCTACTAATCCAGCATTAGCCATAGCGCTGGCTAATTCTCTACGCCGACGCTGTTCCAGTGTTAAGCCACGTCCAGCTATCGGACGCGGCAAACGTGGCTCGATCAGATCAAGACCAGTTTTTCTACCAATCTCTTCCACAAAATCAATAGGTTCGCGGAGATCTGGTCGCCAGCTAGGAGCCTGAACCGTCAAGCTATCTCCCATAGCGGTAACGCGAGAACCTGCCCGAGTCAACGTATCGATTACCGTTTCTCTGCTTATCTCTCGACCTAAAATTCTGCTAGGTAAAGATATCGGGAAAGTAAGAGTCTGTACCTCAGGAACATTGCCGATAACTGTACGATCCTCTAGAACTGTTCCGCCACCATACTGTGACAAAAGTTGCGCAGCCCGTCGAGCTGTCCCATATGGAGCCGCTGGATCTACTGAGCGCTCAAAGCGACGACTTGCTTCGGTAGCTAATTGATAACGTCGCGAAGCACGAGCAACTGTCACTGCATCAAAATTAGCTGCTTCTAAAATAATCCGAGAAGTATCAGAACCTACCTCAGTACGAGCCCCACCCATGATTCCAGCAAGACCAATTACTCCAGCATCATCAGCAATAACTAGATCTTCTGTATCCAAAATACGTTCGATGCCATCAAGTGTTACAAGAACCTCACCTTGGCTAGCTTTTCGTACCACAACAGTGCCAGAGAGTTTATCGGCATCGTAGGCATGGAGCGGCTGCCCCGTCTCTAACATCACATAATTAGTGACATCAACTGCCAGCGATATGCTACGCATTCCTGCCTGCTGTAGCCGACGTACCATCCAAGCTGGCGATACAGCGTTAGCATCTATATTGTCGATACTAAGCGCTACAAAACGTTGACATTCAGGAACTGAAATAACTACTGGATAACCAGAGTTAGCTAGTGGAACCTCAGAAAGAGAAATCGGATCAACGAAGGTTCCGCCTAAAGCCTGTACTGCTTCACGAGCAACACCGCGTATTGATAGGCAATATCCCATATCTGGAGTTACTCCCAGATCTAGAACATTCTCTCGAGCACCCAACACGGTAAGAGCATCATCACCCGGCGCGACAGCCCGACCGTCAATACTTGAAGGAAGAATGATGATCCCTGAATGATCTGTTCCTAAATTAAGCTCATCAACAGCACACAACATGCCGTCGGAAATATGTCCATAAGTTTTACGCGAAGTAATCGCAAAACCTCCTGGAAGTTCTGCTCCAGGTAGCGCAGCTACAACCAGATCTCCCATAGCAAAATTACTAGCACCACAGATAATACCTCTGCCGGCTGCTCCCTCTGGATTAAGCTCAGCACCCACATCAACTGTGCACCATCTAATAACTTTGCCGTTTTTTTGCGGCTCATCTACAAAGTCAAGAACCCGGCCAACAACTACTGGACCACTGATACCAACCGCACCACGTTCAATAGCGTCTAGTTCAAGTCCAACCCCGACTAAAGCTTCTGCGATCTGATCAACCGAATATGTCTCATCAATATGGGCATACTCACGAAGCCATGAAACTGGAACCTTCATCGTGCCCCTCCTAGCAGCGCGCGACTAAAACGAACATCGCCTTCGATAATGTCACGAATATCAGGAATATCGTTGCGCGTCATCAGAGTACGTTCAACTCCCATACCAAAAGCGAAACCGCTATATATCTCTGGATCAATGCCACAAGATTTCAAAACACGCGGATGAACCATGCCACAGCCACCCCACTCAACCCAGCCAGTTGACTTGCACATCCGGCATGGTTTATCAGTATTTCCTACCGAATCACCATGGCAAACAAAGCACTCCACATCCATCTCAGCGCTAGGTTCAGTGAACGGGAAATAGTGCGGACGCACTCGAGTACGAGTGCCCTGTCCAAACATAGCTACTGCAAAATGATCGAGTGTGCCACGTAAATCAGCAAAAGTGATGCCTTTATCTACACATAATCCTTCGATCTGTGTAAATACTGGAAGATGGCTGGCGTCGATATCGTCAGAGCGGAATACTCTGCCTGGACTTACTACATAAACTGGAAGCTCATGAGATAACAGCGTACGAATCTGCGCATTGCTAGTCTCAGTACGCAAGACCTTACGCTGATCTACTGGTTCTACCCAGAAGGTATCGCGTAGCGATCGTGTTGGATGATCTTTACCCATATTCAAGGCATCGAAAATAAACCACTCTGCTTCGACTTCGGGACCATCGGCAATTTCCCAGCCCATCCCGACGAAAACATCACACATCATGTTTTGAATAGCAGTAAGCGGGTGCACCGCACCTTGCGGTTGCTGCGCTACCGGTAGCGTTACGTCGATGGACTCTGTCGCTAGGACCCGCTCCAACTCAGCTGCTTCGATAAGCTGCTCTTGCTGCGTCAAAGCTGTCATGATCACTCTCCGCGCCTGACCTATCCGCTGACCGGCATCTTTACGAGCCTGCGGTGGTAGCGCTCCGATTTCTCGATTAGCTAACGAGATAGGAGCAGTAGGACCAATATGAGCTAACCGAGCTTCTTTGAGCTGTTCGGGAGTTGCTGCTGCTTCAAAAGCTGCTATAGCTTCAGCTACTGCAGCATCTAGAGCCTCAGATTGTAATGTGGCAACCTCGACAGGATCATAATTCGTATTTGGGCCGCTCATGGCTCCCCTCACAAAAGCAGTAGACGGTACAACAAGATAGTTTACCGCGAATCACTATTCCATAGTGATTCAGTAATGTTTCACGCCTCAGCTACGCTGGGCTGACCCCGTAGCGTATAAACAGACCGCTGCAGCCGTCGATAAATTCAAAGACTCGGCTTGCCCCCACATCGGAACACCAACGATATGGTCAGCAAGAGCTTTATGCTCTGCTGGTAATCCCCATGCCTCATTACCCATTACCCAAGCAGTTGGGACAGAAAGATCAACTTCAGTCAAAGTTTCTCCCCCACCATCTGCTGCTAATACCTGCATACCCATGCTCTTACAAATACTGACAGCTTCAGCAAGATCTGCTCCTACCACAATAGGAATATGAAAAAGCGATCCCACCGTAGCTCGTACGCATTTAGGATTTGTGATATCGACCGAATCTGAGGTGATAATTACCGCATCTGCCCCAAAAGCATCCGCGCATCTAATTACAGTTCCAGCATTGCCAGGGTCGCGCACTTGAGCGCAGATAACGACGAGTTTAGCTCCCGTTATTGCATCAGCTAACGGAACATCCACCGCATCACATACTGCGACAATTCCTTGTGGCGTCACGGTATCGCAGAGGCTATCGACGTCCTCGGGGAAAGCTATAAAAACTCTAATGCCTTGTCGCAAAGCTTCGTCGATAAGATCTTTATGATCTTCGAGAAGATGCTCAGACACAATTAATGCACAAGCAGCACTAGCTAAAGCCTCACGTACTGCTTGCCGCCCCTCAGCTAAAAACTGCTGATCCTCGAGGCGAAATTTTCGCTGTTTTAGACGTCGAGCCGACCGGAGCTGCCCCGTAGAAAGACGAGACAGACCAGTCGGCTCAAACATCATTGGGTAACGAAAGCCTCAGGCAGCCGGAGTGGCTGTCTGGTTAGCTTTAGCAATCTCAACAAGTGCCGAGAAAGCCTTTGGATCGTTAACAGCAAGCTCGGCCATGATCTTACGATCGACCTCAACACCAGCATTCTTAAGACCGTTGATGAAACGGTTGTAGGTCATTCCCTCAGCGCGGCAAGCAGCGTTGATACGCTGAATCCACAGTGAACGGAAATCGCCCTTCTTGGCGCGACGATCGCGGTAGGCGTAGCGAAGTGAATGCTGCACCTGTTCTTTGGCCTTGCGGTACAAACGCGAGCGCTGGCCACGGTAACCCGAGGCAATCTCCAGAACCTCGCGACGCTTCTTATGTGCGTTGACGGAACGCTTCACGCGTGCCATGTCGGTACTCCTTTTGTGTGCGCCAGATCAAGCTGACGCGGTGGTCGTAGGGTGGAGGGGGCCTTACTTGCCCAGCAGCTTCTTGGCTGTTTTTGCATCGCCAGGAGCAAGCTCCTGGGTGCCAGTGATACGGCGAATCCGAGTAGAGGACTTGTGCTCGTTAAGGTGGCCTTTGCCAGCCTTGCGGTGCACGACCTTACCCGAGCCCGTAATCTTGAAACGCTTCTTGGCGCCAGAGTGCGTCTTCATCTTAGGCATTAGTGCCAACTCCTTGTCATTGCCCCTCAAAGAAAGAGAGACGGTTTCCTACAGGTCGATATCGGGGTCCATGTTGTCAGCTGGACCCTTCTTCTTCTTTGTTTTGGCTATGGTCGTAGCAGCGTGAGCAGCACGACGTTCTGCAGCCTCGGTACGCTCAGCTTCAGCAGATGCTTCACGCTCAGCGGCCTTACGGTCACGCTCAGCATCGACATCGGCCTTAGCCTCAGTTTTCTTGCGGGTAGGCGCAAGCACCATCAACATATTGCGGCCATCCTGTTTAGGAGCCGACTCAATGACAGCAAGGTCAGAAACATCTTCTGCCAGGCGGCGAAGCAAGGTAAAGCCTAACTCCGGACGACCCTGTTCACGACCCTTAAGCATGATCGTGATCTTGACTTTGTCTCCACCCTTGAGGAAGCGCACAACGTGACCCTTTTTGGTGTCATAGTCATGGGCGTCGATCTTTGGACGAAGTTTCATTTCTTTGATGACAGTATTTGACTGATTACGGCGCGCATCGCGAGCCTTCTGTGCAGCCTCATACTTGAACTTGCCATAATCCATGAGCTTGCAAACTGGCGGACGTGCCGTAGGGGCTACCTCCACAAGATCCAGCTCAGCCTCACGGGCAAGGCGCAGCGCGTCCTCAATCCGGACAATGCCCACCTGCTCGCCGGCGGGACCGACGAGGCGAACCTCGGGAACTCGGATGCGCTCATTAATGCGCGGCTCGGTGCTGATGCTTCCTCCCAGCTAATTTGATGATGGTGAAAAACTCCACGAAAAAGGCCTCCGCTTAATGCGAAGGCCTGAAAATAATGTAGCTAAGCGCACGACAACGTCGTACCAGCTCATTGGACCCGGCAACTATCGCTACCTAGGTGGGAGATCAGGCCTCCACTTCATGCGGATCTATCCCGAGGGGCAGATCAATCTTTTTTATTGTAAGCCATTAGCCCCAAGAACGCTAATCACAGCAGAACACTGCTTATAACGCAATTCCTAAGAGCGCATCCACAATATCTTTTGCCATGCTAGGAGCTGACGTATCGGTTCCATCAGAACTTGCCCACTTATCCATGACAGCTAAAGCACGCGGCGCGTCAAGATCATCACGCATAGCCGCTCTTAGTTCGTCGATGAGTATCGACGCATCCGGCCCAGCTGTTCGCAAGACAGCTTGCCGCCACAGCGATAACCGATCTGCAGCTACCGTAAGTTCAGCATCTGACCAGAACCAATCACTACGGTAATGATGAGCCAAAAGCACCAATCGAATAACCATGGGATCTACGCCAGCAGCTCGTAGTTTAGAGACAAAAACTAGATTCCCGCGAGACTTACTCATCTTTTCGCCGTCTAATCCCACCATCGACGCATGAACGTAAGTTTTAGCAAAAGGAACACCTGTCAATGCGCTAGCTTCTGCCGCGCACATTTCATGATGCGGGAAAACTAAATCAGATCCACCACCTTGCACATCAAAGGCCTCGCCTAGATGAGCTAACGCAATAGCGGTACATTCCACATGCCAGCCTGGGCGCCCCTGCCCAAATGGCGATTCCCAAGAAGGTTCCGCTTCCCGAGCCATTCGCCAGACCAAACAATCCAACGGATGATCCTTACCTACTCGATCAGGATCTCCCCCACGCTCTGCAAAAATCGAAAGCATCTCTTCATAGCCAAGCTCTGAAACTTCAGCAAAACCCGGCGCACGCGTCGTCCTAAAATACAGGTCTGGATATTGCGAATCGGCTACTTTATAAACCCAATCACTAGCTTGCAACTGCTCAATAAGATCAATAACCTCAGGCAAGCTCTCTACAACGCCACCGTAATGATCTGGAGCAAGAACTCGCAATGCTTCCATGTCTTCTCGGAAAAGATCTATTTGAGACAGTGCCAGTTGATCCCATTTTTGCCCAGTAGCATTTGCTCGCTCCAATAATGGATCATCAACATCTGTCACATTCTGCACATAACGAACAGCTAGCCCGCAATCACGCCAGACCCGTTGTAGCAAATCAAAAGTGACATAAGTGAAAGCATGTCCCATATGGGTGGCATCGTACGGCGTGATACCACAGACATAAAGTCGCGCTGTGCCGCTATCTGGTCCAGCTTTTTTCTTATTTCCAGCACTATCACACAGCCATAGCTCCGCACTACCTTCAGTATCTGAGTTGGAAGCAACAGTAGGAACTACGGGAGAAGACCATGCATGCATATACCTAGCCTAGCGATGATTTCTCAGAAATAAGTTTTTACCGCATATCTTGCAATACCTACTACAGTGAATCTGAATACGATTTGTTTCAAAAGGAGCAGCAGTGAACTGGATCCATGCGATCATCCTTGGCGTAGTCGAAGGGATTTCCGAATTCCTTCCCATTTCCTCAACCGGACATCTCACCGTAGTAGAGCGACTTCTGGGATACGACATCGAAGCACCAGATATCACAGCCTTCACCGCAGTGATCCAAGTAGGCGCCATGCTAGCTGCCATCATCTACTTTAGAGCAGATATTATTCGACTAGCCAAAGCATGGTTTAGCGGATTAGCGCATCCAGATCAGCGTAACTGTAGCGATTATCGCTTAGCTTGGACAGTGATAATTGGCTCTCTACCAGTATGTTTCACAGCTCTTGCTCTGCATCATGTTATTGAAGGACCACTACGAACATTGTGGGTTGTTGCTGCCGCCTTAGCGCTGTGGAGCATCGTAATGTTTATGGCTGATAGACGACGCGGGTTAGTCCGCAATGAAGCTGATCTAACTTGGCGCGACGGACTCATCATCGGCATTGTGCAATGCGTCTCACTGATTCCTGGCGTTTCACGTTCTGGAGCTACTATCTCGGCTGGACTTTTCCGCGGAATTGACCGCGTAAGCGCCACTCGCCTCTCCTTTTTCTTAGGTATCCCAGCATTAGTGGCTGCCGGCTGTTATCAAGGAGCTAAAGAAGCCAGCAATATCTCTGCCGGCGTCGGATGGGGTCCTACTCTCATCGGAACCGCAGTTTCTTTTGCTATTGCCTACGCTTCCATTGCTTGGCTACTACGTTTCGTCAGTAAGAATAACTTCACTTCATTTGTGATATATCGAGTTATTCTTGCGTTAGCTATTGTCGGACTTCTGGTCGGACATATCATTCCAGCAGCCTAAATCTCCACGCCAAGGGATCTCAATCATGCAGCTACGTCATGTCGGCAATAGTGGTATTCGCGTTTCACGACTTGGGTTAGGAACTATGTCATGGGGACGCGATACTGACGCCGATACTGCCTGCTCTTTACTGCGGTCATTCACTGAATCTGGCGGAACTTTAGTCGATACCGCACCTGCTTACGGAGCTGGCGCTGCCGAAAAGATGATTGGTCGTTTCCTTCGACGGGGTGCTCGCCGCAGCGACCTTGTCATCATGACAAAAGCTGGCTTTGGGATCGCTGCAGGAAAATCATGGATCGATACCTCTCGCGGTGCTCTGCTAGCAGATTTAGAGAACTCACTGACTCGGCTAGGAACTGACTATCTTGACATCTGGCAGCTCCATGCGTGGGGAGAAGCCCCTCTTGAAGAATCTTTAGCAGCAATGGATTACGCCGTAAACTCTGGCATGGTTCGTTACGCCGGCGTAGCAAACTTCGTGGGCTGGCAAACCGCCCAAGCAGTAACTTGGCAAAAATCTGTAGCAGGTCGCACTCCGATAATTAGCACTCAAGTTGAATACTCTTTACTGGCTCGTCGTGCCGAAGTAGAAGTATTACCAGCAGTCCGCCATTATGGCATTGGATTTTTTCCGTGGTCTCCGTTAGGGCGAGGAGTTCTCACCGGAAAATATCGTCACGGTATCCCCCGCGATTCACGCGCAGCTACCGACCATTTCGGATGGTTTGTTGAACCCTATCTAGAACAACGCTCTCGTAGCGTTGTTGAGGCGGTAGCGCGAGCTGGCGAAGGGCTTGATATGAGTCCAGCACAGATCGCATTGTGTTGGGTGCGCGACGCTCCCGGAGTCACTGCGCCGCTGATCGGGGCTCGAACATTAGCACAACTAGAGCCGCTCCTAGCCAGCGAAAATATGCAACTCCCTGTCGAGATTACTGAAGCTCTTGATGATGTCTCCGGAGGGCCTCACCTAGGGAGATAACACTCTGATATAGCAACAAAAATCCCTAGAATCTCAATAGATTCTAGGGATTTTCATTTGTGTCCGAGAGAGGACTTGAACCTCCATGCCCTTGACGGGCACTAGCACCTCAAGCTAGCGCGTCTACCTATTCCGCCACCCGGACGAGTGACTGCCAGTTTCTTTTCAGTCTCTGACGGCTTAAGAAGCCTAGCACCACTTAAGGGTAGTTGTGAAATCGAATCTATCGCTAAACCTAAAATTAGGTTTGCCACATTCGCGAGTCACATGCCGCTGCATATATTCGCTCAACTAGATCGGGAGATAAACATCCTTGCTGCTTTGTTAGCCACCGCCGTAACTGAATATCTGAAAGAACAACTACCCCTTCAGGTTGTTCTCTGATTTTCCAACTCTCTGCCTCTACAATCACGATTAGTCCAGTGACTGGAACTTGCACCCCATCGCAGCAAGCAACAGTTTCTGCGCTCGGCTTACCTCAAATCTAGAATTATGAACAATCCGAATCACAATAAAATAGCACTATCTAAAATATCGCTTTCTATTTTCTGCTATCGGACGACTAGTATCGCATCGGACAAGGTTCCATTGCCCAGAATCAGATTCTACCAATACCCCTCTTCGTTCTAGAGATCGTAAAGCTACTGAAAGCTCTCGCATGGCTAAACCTATTTTTACTGCAACTTCTGCAACACTGTAACTCCCTTTAACAGGAAAAGACTCCAGCACTATCTTCTCTTCTGGCGTTAAGTCATCAAACTCTCGCTTTTCTCCTTGCGAATCGAAAAGAGTCCCCTGCCCTATTGGAGAAATCATCGCTAACACGCTCGGAGCATCATCTACTAGTACCGCTTCCTGATCTCGAATCAACTGATGTGGCAAATAAGATAATGAACTATGTACTGGTCCAGGCACTGCCATTACTACCCGACCTAATCTAGTAGCCCAGTTAGCAGTATTCCGGGCTCCTGATCTAGCAGCAGCTTCCACTACCACTGTTCCTTGAGATAGCGCTGCTATCAATCTATTTCTAGCTAAAAACCTTGCTCTGGTAGGTCTTTGTCCCGGCGCATATTCGCTTACAACAAGCTGCTCCTGCGCCATCCGCGATAGCAATGCTGCATGACCTGATGGATACAGCTCATCAATTCCACAAGCTAAAATTGCCGCAGTTTTCCCAGATACCGCTAGTGCTCCCCGATGCGCAGCAGCATCAATTCCATAAGCTCCCCCTGAAATAATCTCTACTCCACAGTTAGCAAGATCTCCAGAAAGCTGTGTAACTGTATGTTCTCCATATGAGGTGCTAGCACGCGCGCCCACTAAGGCCACTCCTGAAGCAGATAACGACCGCTCACCCCGTACCCATAACCCTAATGGCGTTCCTCCCAGCCCTTGCACATCTTCAATGAAGTCAAGATCATCAAGCTCTTTGGGCCATTCACAATCGCTAGGAATTACAAATCGCGCCGAGACTTTATTCATCGCTGCACATAAAGCTGCTAGATCTAAAGATTCTGCTCGAGATTGCCAAGCAGGGTCTTCCAATCCTGAACAAACTCGCTCCCATGCTTTCTCAACTCCGTATTTTGCTACGACCTCACGAACCTTAGATCCAGCAGGTTCTGCCGTAGCTGCTAGACACATACGTAGTAAGCGCTCGCTCATGCTGCCGCACCCATTCGGAGACCACGCAAGCACAATGCCGCATCAAGATCATCAGCTGTTGGACGACTATTGCCCGACAGATCAGCAACGCTCCATGCAATTCTTAAAATTCGATCCATTCCACGAGCGCTTATTCTCCCTCTCATAACTTGATCATCAAGAAACTCAACTTTGTGCGGTAGCGGTAACTCTTTTCGCATAAATTGCCCTGGAACCTGAGCATTAACAAGCCACGGAGTACTAGCTAATCTATGCCCCTGACGGTGTCGCGCTTCTTCTACTCGCTGTCGCACCGTATCGCTTGACTCCATATCTTGACTTCCTGTCCCCACTAACGATTGCCGTAACGGTAATAATTCCTGCTGGATATCAAGACGATCTCGAATAGGTCCAGATAACCGAGATTGATACCTGCGTACCGCAAGTGGTGAACATTGGCACTCCTGACCGCGTATTCCAGCCCTGCCGCATGGACAAGGATTAGCAGCTAATACCAGCTGGAAAGCTGCCGGATATTCCGCGTCTCCTCCAGAACGCCCCAATTTGATAACACCCTTTTCCAACGGAGTTCGTAATCCTTCTAAAACTCGAGGATTAAACTCTGGCGCTTCATCTAGGAAAAGCACGCCTCGATGCGCCCGGCTCACTGCTCCAGGAGCAGCCAATCGTGAGCCTCCTCCTAAGATTGCTGCAGGTGGACTTGAATGATGTGGTGCTTCAAAAGGAACAGTTCTGGCTAACGCTATATCACCATCTATGCCCAACGAACTTATTGCCGCTACCTCAAGAGCTTCATCAGCAGTAAGCGGCGGCAAGATGCTGGGAAGTCGTTCAGCCAACATAGTTTTACCAACCCCTGGCACCCCCGTAAGCAATAGATGATGTCTCCCGGCAGCAGCCACTTCCAGCGCCCATCTAGCAGCAGGCTGCCCTACCACATCACCAAAATCAGGAGCTGACGTCGTAGCAACAGTTGAACTATCTTTTTCAAGGCAATGCTGAGCAACTACTCCTCCTTGCAGAAAAGTAGCCAAATCATGCAATGTCTCAATTCCCCAACATGATATTCCAGGCACTAACAACGCCTGCCCTAATTGCGACATCGGAACAATAGCTCTGCTTACGCCAGAATCACGAGCTACCATCAAAGCAGGCAATAGTCCTCGTACTGGTTTTACTCGTGAATCTAACCCTAATTCACCCAAAAGCACTGTACTTTCTAATGCCGAGAAAGGTACTTTCCCATCAGCAGCCCATACTGCTGCCACGATGGCAAGATCATAGTGCGAGCCACGTTTAGGAAGCGTAGCTGGCGACAAGTTAATCGTTAATGCTGTTGCTGGCCAGCTCATACGCGCGGCTGCTACTGCAGCTTTACAACGTTCTTTTGCTTCTGAAATTGAGGTATCTGGTAACCCAATAATGGCAGTACGAGGCAAACCTGGCACGATAGCTGCCTCAACTTCGATCATTCGACCAGAAAGACCTTGTAACGCCACACTCCAAGCACGAGCAGGGATCACAATCCGATCCCTTCAATATGGGTAAGCTGCGGAACAAAACCTCGTCGAAGCAGCACCCCAATACCATCAAATCTGACTTCTCCCCGGTGATTATGTATAGCAAGCCAGCGAGAAGCTACCGTACGCAATTTAAGCATTTTGGCAGCTGTAATAGCTTCTAAAGGGTTTCCAAAACCTAACCCAGAACGACACTTAACTTCACAAAAAACAAGTACCTGATCTAGCGACAATGCCACCAGATCCAACTCCCCTTCGAGACAGCGCCAGTTACGGTCAAGGATCGTCCACCCTTGGCTCTCTAGATACTCTGCAGCAAGATCTTCGCCACGCTGCCCTACTGCTTTTCGATCATTCACCATGTGTCCTCCTTATCTCCATTTTGGGAGAATAAGAACGACTACGTATCAGCAATATAGCTAGCTGTGGAATACCTTAGCTAGCTGGCATACACTGTGGAAAACTATCTACTTTCTGGAACAGACAGATCCGAATGAGCAATCTCTTCAATAGAAACATCACGGAACGTCAAAACCTTTGCTGACTTAACAAAACGCGCTGGCCGGTACATATCCCACACCCAAGCATCAGCCATCGACACTTCATAGTAGACGTCTCCGCCTTCGGTACGAACTTTAAGATCGACAGCATTACACAGATAAAAACGTCGCTCCGTTTCAACTGCATAGGTAAAAATACCGACAACATCTTTGTATTCTCGGTAGAGAGAAAGTTCGAGGTCAGCCTCGTAATTATCTAGATCTTCTGCACTCATGGTGAAACCAGCCTAGCTGCTCGAAGCACGTTAGCGTAAGAGCGTCGATGGATGTCGCACGGACCATAGGTATCTAAAGCATGTTGATGAGCCTTAGTTACATAACCTTTATGCACCTCAAACCCATAATCAGGATACAGCTCCCCCATCTTCACCATAAGCCGATCCCTAGTCACTTTCGCCAAAATCGATGCCGCCGCCACACAGGCTGCAACCTGATCGCCTTTCCACACCGCAAGACCTGGCATTCCTAAACCATCCACCGGGAAACCATCAGTCAAGGCATAGCCTGGTTTAAGATCAAGACGCAATAACGACCTTCGCAAACCTTGAATATCAGCCTCATGCATACCTAACTCATCACACTCGACATGAGATACCTCAACTATGGCGAAGGAAAGCGCTTTATCTGTTATCTCAGCAAATAGTTCTTCTCTGCGTTTGGCGGTCAATTTCTTAGAATCATCCAACCCAGCAATACAACCACTCGGCGGCAAAATACAGGCGGCCGCCACCAGCGGACCAGCACAAGCTCCCCGACCAGCTTCATCAGCTCCAGCTACCGGCCCCAATCCTGCTCGAGCTAATGACCTCTCTAGCCGATAGGTGTCATTCACTAACAGAGCACCTGATCTGCATTAATCACTGGAACTTGCGGAGCTGCCTCAGTTGGCTCTGGAACATGGGAAAAAATTTCTGGTGGACTAAAGCCTCTAATACGGTTCACCGGCAATGTAATAGCTTTCGTTGGACCAACTATCTTATCGATTGGCACAAAAGCATCGATTCCCTTATCGCGCAGATGACAGCGTGAATCTGCACTAGCGTTACGGTGATCTCCCATCACAAAGACTCGTCCTTGTGGAACAACTACCTCAAAAGAAAAATCTGAAGCCTGAATAAGCGTTCCCAACGAATCTCTAAACAGATACTCTGACTCATCAAGTTCTTGACCATTTACGCTGATACGACCAGTTGGACTACAACAAGTAATCCGATCTCCAGGCATTCCAATAACTCGCTTTACCAAGTAGCTTTTGGATGTGTCTGGCAGCATCCCTATCAGCTCAAGTCCTCGTTTCCACGCAGGAACAGTAACTGGTTCTTTCGAATACCAGTGGGCGAAATCCTCGAAAACAACAATATCTCCTCGATGGAAATCACCAAATTTGATCACCATTATGCGGTCATCAGGTTGCCCTGGCACAGCTCCTTGCAGCGTGTTTAACATCGACCCAGAAGGGATCGCAAAAGGCTGCATAACGAATGCTCTAGTTACAGAGGTCAAAACAAGAGCAGCAAGAATAACAATCACAATTTCACGAAAAAAAGCCACAAACCCTTTACGCGAACTTCCAGCTTTCTTAGCGTCAGAAACGCTTTCTTCTTTTTTGTCTGTCATGACACTCCTTTAACACTATTGACTATAAAGCACAGACGCCGGCCCGCAAAGGGACCGGCGTCATGAGGCGCTTTATTACCTATCGCGCTTTTCCTTGATCTTGGCTGCTTTACCACGCAGGTTGCGTAGGTAGTACAGCTTGGCGCGACGGACGTCACCGCGACGCTCAACCTCGATCTTCTCAATGATCGGGGAATGTAGCGGGAATGTACGCTCTACACCGAATCCGAAGGAAATCTTACGAACGGTGAAGGTTTCACCAATGCCGCCACCGCTACGAGAGATTACAACACCAGCGAAAGCCTGGATACGGGAGCGGTTACCTTCGGTAACACGAACGTGAACCTTTACGGAGTCACCGGCGCGGAACGCTGGCACCTCCTTGAGCTGAGCTTTACCAATCTCAGAAATGAGCGGATGCATAATTTGCCTTCCTCGCCAGTGCCACAGGACACCACGAATGCTCGATGAATAATGAATGTGCCCCTTAGCTACGAGCAATCCCCCTGTGGCAGGAGTCGCAGCTAACAGACGACAGCTACTTATTCTGCCATACTGCAACGAACAAGCGAAATTTCCACCAATATAAGTGAATCCCCGGTACCTAAGTACCGAGGATTCACTATGTTATACAGCGTAATTAGTGCTTACCATCAGCCTTAAACAGCGACTTGATGAGGTCACGGTTAAGCTGCGAAATAGAAGCAAGTGGAATCTGCTTGGGGCAGACCTCGGCACACTCGCCAATATTGGTGCAACCACCAAAACCTTCGCTGTCGTGCTGAGCAACCATGCCCTTGACGCGAGCATAACGCTCTGGCTGACCTTGCGGCAGCATTGCCAAGTGCGTGATCTTAGCGGAGGTAAAGAGCATCGCTGAGCCGTTAGGACAGGCAGCTACACAAGCGCCACAGCCAATACAGGTAGCAGCATCGAATGCCTTACCAGCACGTTCTTTACCAATCGGGATAACGTTAGCATCGGGAGCGCCACCAGTAGCGTTCGAGATAAAGCCGCCAGCCTGAATGATGTTGTCAAAGGCAGAACGATCAACAGCTAGATCCTTGATGATGGGGAAACCACCAGCACGCCACGGTTCGATGTCGATGACAGCGCCATCAGCAAAAGAACGCATATGTAGCTGACAGGTAGTAGTCGGAACTCCACCAGGAGCAAAACCATTACCGTGAGCGCGACCATTGATAACAACGCCACACTGACCACAGATACCTTCACGGCAGTCATGGTCAAAAGCAACCGGCTCTTCACCACGGACGGTGAGTTCCTCGTTGAGGAGATCCAACATCTCAAGGAAAGACATATCCTCAGAGACTCCGTCAAGCGGGTAAGAAACCATCTTGCCCTCGGCCTGAGCATTGGACTGACGCCAAATGTTGAGGGTGATTTTCACTTGTAGCTCCTCTGCTTCAGCTCAATGGCCTTGTACTCCAGCGCTTCCTTATGCAGGATCGGCTTCTTGCCTGCACCGGTGAATTCCCACGCCGCAACGTAGAGGAACTCATCGTCAAGACGCATAGCTTCGCCTTCTTCGGTCTGAGACTCAGAGCGGAAGTGTCCGCCACAAGACTCGCGACGATGCAAG
Organism: Propionibacteriaceae bacterium; assembly: GCA_051654905.1. GTDB lineage: Bacteria > Actinomycetota > Actinomycetes > Propionibacteriales > Propionibacteriaceae > JBOFIQ01. The sequence continues at coordinate 132,992 of JBOFYY010000144.1, read as the reverse complement.
GCATCGATACACATAAGCTCACCGAGCTCGAAGAAGTCGGCAAGACGTCCAGCGCGCTCCAAGGTCTGGTTAAACTCTTCAGCTTCACCAGTAACCTTGACATCACGCCAGAACTCATCGCGCAGTACGCGAATCTTCTCAATAGCAGACTTCAGACCATCTTCGCGACGCTCCATGCCACAGTATTCCCACATGATCTGACCCAATTCCTTGTGGAATGAATCGACCGTACGGTTACCCTTGATATCGAGAAGACGCTGTACTCGCTCTTTAGCAGAGTTAACTGCTTCAATAGCTTCTGGCGTTTCGTCGTTAACTGGCGGGTACGGAGCCGAAGCCAAGTAATCAGTGATGGTATTCGGAAGAACGAAGTAGCCATCAGAAAGTCCCTGCATCAATGCAGAAGCACCTAGGCGGTTAGCGCCGTGATCAGAGAAGTTTGCTTCACCTGTCACAAACAAACCAGGAATAGTCGACTGTAGATCGTAATCTACCCATAGACCACCCATGGTGTAGTGAACAGCTGGGTAAATACGCATCGGAAGTTCGTAGGGATCTTCGGCTGTAATTTGCTGATACATATCGAAGAGGTTGCCGTACTTAGCCGATACCGCATCTTTACCAAGGCGACGAATTGCATCCGAGAAGTCAAGGTAGACGCCACGACGCATCTTGCGCGGGTTACCGTCCATATCGCGCTCGTCCACGAGCGGACCAACGCCACGACCTTCGTCACACATATTCTTAGCCTGACGCGACGCGATGTCACGCGGTACCAAGTTACCGAAAGCCGGGTAGATACGCTCTAGATAATAATCGCGATCTTCCTCAGGAATATCGCGTGGATCCTTGACGCAATCCTCAGCCTTCTTGGGAACCCAGATTCGACCATCGTTACGTAGCGACTCCGACATCAAAGTCAGCTTGGACTGATTGTCGCCATGAACTGGAATACAGGTCGGATGGATCTGTGTGAAACACGGGTTACCGAAGTAAGCACCCTTACGGTGTGCTCGCCATGCAGCAGTAGCATTGCAGCCCATTGCATTGGTTGACAGGAAGAATACGTTGCCGTAACCACCAGTAGCCAAGACAACCGCATCAGCGTAATAAGCCTCTACCTTGCCGTTGGTCATGTTACGGGTTACGATGCCGCGAGCCCGTCCATCCACAACAATGAGTTCCACCATTTCATGGCGGGTATGCATGATGACTTTGCCAGTGGCTACCTGACGCTCTAGCTGCTGGTAAACACCAATTAGCAGCTGCTGACCGGTCTGTCCACGAGCGTAGAAGGTACGTTCTACCTGAACGCCACCGAAAGAACGGGTATCAAGAAGACCGCCGTAGTCACGAGCGAAAGGAACGCCCTGAGCTACACACTGGTCAATGATATTTCCCGAAACCTCAGCAAGACGGTGAACATTCGTCTCGCGAGCGCGGTAGTCACCGCCCTTTACCGTGTCGTAAAACAAACGGAAGGTTGAGTCACCCTCGTTACGGTAGTTCTTTGCCGCGTTCATACCACCCTGAGCTGCGATCGAGTGAGCTCGACGCGGGCTATCTTGGTAGCAGAAGTTATGAACGGTGTAACCAGCTTCGCCCAGCGTTGCCGCCGCAGCGCCACCAGCTAGACCTGAACCAACGATGATGATGCTCATCTTGCGTCGGTTAGCAGGGTTAACAAGTTTGCGTTCAAACTTACGGGTATCCCATACCTTATCGATGGGAACATTTGGGGCTTTGGTGTCAGCGATAGCCTCGCCTACACTCCAGTACTCAGTTTCCATAATCTCGCTCATTTGATGACTCCTAGCAGCACGGCCACTGGAGCTGTCATGAATCCGACATAGAGCATGCCTGCGATCACGGCAGCAAGAATGTTAAGAATCTTCTCTGATTCTTTGCTCGTATTAGCGCCCAAAGTAGCAAAAGCGCTCCAGAAACCACGCCATACGTGCATGCAGACAAAACCAATTGCGACAGCGTACAACGCAACTAGCCACCACTGCTGGAAACCAAAAATGAAACGGGAGGCAGGATCGGTGCTGCCGCTGTAGCCCACGGTCATCGTCTGAGTCGTGAAGGTAAGGATATGGAAGATCAAGAACAAAATGATCATCACCCCACCCCAACGCATCAAGAAAGAGACATAGCCGCCGGACTTGAAGCCACTGCGCTGATACCGCTTGACACCCACACTGCGCTTAGCGCGCTTCCAGAGCGTGATAGCAGACCACACATGGAGTGCAATCGCTGCCAGCATGAAGAAACGGAAGCACCAAAGGAAGCCTTCGTGAGGGAAAATCGGGACGAGGAACTCGCGCAAATGGTGCGAGTACTCGTTAAAGGCTTCACGAGACATAAAGATCTTCGTGTTGCCGTACATGTGAAAGAGCAGGAAGCCGACCATGATCAGACCGGTGATGGCCATGAGGGCCTTCATCGCAACTGTCGACCTGACTGCCCGCTGATGAGTAGTCAATGATGTGTTCGCCACAGTACTAACCTACATGAAGAGCTGCCTATAAGGGTATTAGACCCCCATCTATAAGATGCTTTTATCAGAGATTGTAGTTTTATTTCCTAATAAGTGAGACGTTAACGCTTCCGAACACGAATTTTTACTGGCCACATACCCCACCAACTAGCCAAATGATTTCGGATTAGACGGTCAAACATAGCGTGAGATTCTCGCACCCAACAACGACCTTCCCAGCTACCATCAACTAGCTGAAAAACATAGGCTGCGCCTAGATATTCTTCGGTCAGATCATCGATTATGGCCCACGAAAATTCAACCCCTGCTTCATGACGCACCTGACGACGTCGAATATCAGCTTCCTGCTCAAGTGCTGATAATGGTTCAGAGTCTGGCCAAGTTTTCGTAGTAAACCCAGGAGTTTGATGAATATGGGAAATACTGCTTGACCATGCCGCTAAATCTTTTTGAGCATGCTTTGACCCAAGCACTTCAAATCTGATTCCACTCATAGGAGGCGGAAAACCTGGATCATCAAGTAGTCGTAAACTACGCGGAGGCCGCGTCCATAAATCTGGACGCCTAGCACGAGTACGACGAGCAGCTTGCATATTGCGCCACGTCGCGATACGCCCATGATCCCCCGATAACAGAACTTCGGGAACATCGTATCCTCGCCATGAGGCAGGTTTTGTATAAGCCGGATATTCCAATAGCGGATCGTCACCGTTATGGGATTCCTCGGTAAGAGATTCTGGGTTGCCCATAAAACCTGGAATCAATCTCACAATCGCTTCAATGCAAACCATTGCCGCGACTTCTCCCCCATTTAAGACATAGTCACCAATAGAAATTTCTTCCACCGGCATCTGCTCACGAGCCCATTCCATTACGCGCGCATCAATACCTTCGTAGCGACCACAAGCAAAAATGAGCCGATCTTCACAAGAAAGTCGTGCTGCGTCAGATTGTGTAAATGGAATCCCTGATGGAGTCATCACTAATAATCTAGGCAACGGCCCTTCTGCCAACATAGCGTCAAGAGCTTCCCCCCAAGGTTCTGGCTTCATTACCATGCCTGCGCCACCACCATAGGGAGTGTCGTCAACGGTATGGTGCGAATCGTGAGTCCACTGACGTAAATCGTGAGAATGTAAATCCAACAAACCTGATTCTCGCGCTTTCCCCGGCAAAGATAGCGCTAACGGCGCCATATACTCAGGAAAAATCGATAGGACATCGATCCTCATCGAGCTTCCTCCGCCTCGGTATCATCGATGAGGCCACCAATATCACCCAAGGTGCAGGTTTTGGCTGCAAGATCAACAGTAGGCACTACTGCTCTAGTAAAAGGAACTAGTCGAATGCCATGACTGGTTCGCACATGCAACAGATCCTGTACCGGCATATGTTGAACAGCAGTTACCACACCAACTTCTTCGCCGGTAGTACGAAGAACTTTCAATCCGATCAGATGCCGATCGTAGTATTCCTCATCACCAGTTGCTTCTTCGTCAGCGATTACGTCACACACTAAGACGACGCCCCGAGCTGCTTCAGCACCATTACGATCAAGTATTTCCTCAAAAGCGACTAATAGTCGCCCTTGATGCATTCGCATACCTTCAACGGTGAATCGACGACGCCCGTTTTCCTCACGCAATACTGCACCGGGAGCAAATCGACGCTCTGGCTCGTCAGTACGCGGGTCAACTGTAACTTCACCACGTACTCCGTGGGGACGTCCAACCACACCGACGATAACCTCGAGGAATTCACTCATAGCTCTATCTTCTCAGAAAAATAGTGAGGGCCCCACCTGAGTGGGACCCTCACTATATAAAACTGATTTTATGAATGTTTTGATACTCGACGCGGACGATCTACATCAACAAAATCGATGCGAACCTGTTCCCGTCCAGCTAGTGCACCCATAACAGTTCGTAGCGCCTGCGCGGTACGACCCTGACGGCCGATAACTTTGCCGATATCCTCGGGGTTAACTCGTACCTCGAGCATACGACCACGTCGCATATCACGATCCTTGACTCGCACATCGTCGGGATTGGAAACCAATCCTCTTACGAGGTGCTCGAGGGCATCAGCAAGCACGATTAGGCCTCAGCGGACTCGTCCGCAGCCGGAGCTTCGGCAGCCTCATCGGCATCAGCTTCAGCAGCCTTAGCCTTCTTAGTGGTGATAGCAGCGGTGCGCGGGGCATCGTCAGCCTCAGCAAGAGCAGCAGCGAAAATCGCAGCCTTATCCTTGCGCTCAGGCTGCGGCTTAACACCCGAAGGAATCGAGGTGTCGCCGGTGAACTTCTGCCAGTCACCAGTCAACTTAAGCAGAGCCTCTACGGCAGCAGTTGGCTGAGCGCCAACGCCGAGCCAGTAAAGTGCCCGCTCTGAGTCGATGCGAATAACCGACGGATCATTCTTGGGATGGTAGATACCGATCTCTTCAATCGCTTTACCATCACGCTTAGCGCGTGAATCGATGACGATGATGCGGTAGTGCGGTGAGCGAATCTTGCCCATACGCTTAAGGCGAATCTTGGTTGCCACTGGTGTGGATCTCCTGTGTGGAATTGCCCGATAATCGAGCAGGTGGGTGGTACTTCGACGACATGTGGGGCACATCGACTTGGCACCGGATGGATCGTGTGTCAGGGCGAGAGAGGGCACCCATCGACAGACTCAATCGATATTCTGCCAGATTAAAGCCTGAAAAACCAAGTCAGTGTTATATAACTAATTTGTTTCGACAACAACATTACCGCGCAAAATAACCATTTTCGGCCGTTCCATAACTGCAACATCAAGATATGGGTCCGCGTCGAAAATAACTATATCCGCTGCCGCTGCCTCGCTAATACCTTCGTAATCTAGCCACTCTCTAGCCCGCCAGGATGCCGCCCCGACTGCAAACTCGTTACCACCTATTTTCGCAAGTTCGGCAATTTCTGCCGCGATCCTGCCATGATCTACGAAACCACCTGCATCAGTGCCCGCATAGATCTGAACCCCCATCTCCAACGCTTGTTTAAACGTGTCATAACGGCGCGCATAAAGATCTCGCATATGGGCTGAATATTTCGGAAACTTAGCATCTCCTTGAGCAGCAAAGTTCGGAAAATTCTCCACATTGATCAAGGTAGGAACCACTGGAATATTTTGCTCCGCCATTTTCTTCATGACCGTTGGCGTCATACCAGTACCGTGCTCAATGCAGTCAATCCCGGCTTCTACCAAAATCTCAACAGATTCTTCACCAAAGCAATGGGCAGTTACTTTAACTCCCAACTCGTGGGCTCTGGCAATACCTTTTTTGGCTTGCGCGAAATTAAAAAGCGGCATCAAATCACCAGCGCTACGATCGATCCAATCCCCCACTAACTTGATCCAGCCATCCCCAAGGGCCGCCTGACGCTCTACAGCTGCCGTTAAATCTTGCGGATCAACCTCATCTGCTACATCGCGTAGGTATCGCTTAGGACAAGCAATGTGGCGCCCCATACCAATAAAGCGCGGCAAATCTTCTCTCTGATGTAGAAAAGATACTGGTGACGGCGATCCAGGTTCTCTCACCAATAGAACGCCAGCATCACGGTTAGCTAACATCTTGGCTGCAATCTCCACTTCGGAAAGTGGATTTTCTTCCCCTAGCTCGTTACGAGCCATTCCTGGATGACAGTGGGCGTCAACAAGACCTGGAAGAATCCAACCATCTTTACAGATAGTGCGAGCCCCAGCTACTGGCGTGAACGTGATCATTCCGTCGACGATCCACAAATCTTTAGTTTCACCTGACGGTAAAAGCGTTCCATGCAGATGGAGAGGTTCGCCAGAAGTAGCGTTGACACCATGATTCATGACGTCAACGCTACCGTCTCTTACGAGCTAAAGCGATCAGCGGGATGGAGTTATTCCCCAAATACGTTCCATGTAATCAACCATGGAACGATCTGAACTGAAGTAACCGCAGCGCGCTACATTCATGACAGCTTTCTTAACCCAACCATCTACATCGGCGTAAGCAGTTTCGACACGAGACTGAGCAGCAAGATAGGAATCAAAATCAGCCAAAACCAAGAACCGATCATGATGCATCAAAGTAGTAACGAAACTATCAAATGTTGAGCGATCTCCCTGCGAGAAATGACCACTAGCGATCAGGTCTAGAGCTGACCGTATCCGCTGGTCGCTTTCGTAGTAATCGATAGGGTTATATCCATGTTCTTGCCAAGCTGCTACCTGTGGTTCTGTCATTCCAAATAGGAAGAAATTATCGTCTCCTACGTGCTGACGAATCTCCACGTTAGCGCCATCATCGGTACCAATAGTCAAAGCCCCATTAAGCGCAAACTTCATATTTCCAGTACCGGAAGCCTCCATACCAGCTAGCGAAATCTGTTCCGATAGATCAGCCGCCGGAATGAGTTTTTCAGCCAGCGTTACGTTGTAATTAGCAGGGAAAGCAACCTGAAGAACCGAGTTGACCCGGTCGTCAGCATTGATCGTGGCAGCTACTGCATTGATGAGATGGATCGTCTCTTTTGCCATCTTGTACCCCGGAGCTGCTTTTGCCCCGAAGATAACTGTTCTTTGAGTTAGCGATTCTGCTGCGACACGTCCAGAAATAACATCGTCATAAAGCGACACGACATGCAATATCTTCAGCGACTGTCGCTTGTACTCATGTAGCCGCTTCACCATCACATCTAGCATCGCGCCTTCTGCAAGTTCAATGCCATCGCGCTTAATTAAAAGTGCTGCTAACCGCTTCTTATTTAGCTCTTTTACGTCTCGGAATGCTTGACAGAAGCTAGCGTCATCGGCATAGGGTTCCAGCTCTTTTAGTCGGCTAAGATCGGTCACCCAATCTGAACCAATCGTGTCAGTAATCAACTCTGACAAGGCACCATTGGCATAACGGATAAACCGACGCGGAGTTATGCCATTTGTTACATTCGTGAACTTATCTGGCCACATTTGTGCGAAATCAGTTAATACTTTGTCTCGCAATAGCTGAGAATGTAGCTCCGCTACCCCATTGACTTTGACCCCAGTAACCGTAGCCAGATGCGCCATCCGAACCGCGCGTTCTGGATATTCAGCGATAATCGACATCCGTCGAATACGTCGCTCATCTCCAGGGAATTGCGCAGCTACTTGGGCCAAGAATTGTTCATTGATGCCATAGATAATCTCTAGGTGGCGTGGCAATAAACGTCCCAGTAGCTCAACTGACCATACTTCCAACGCTTCTGGAAGCAAGGTATGGCAAGTATAGGCAAAACATGACGAAGTGATCTGCCATGCTTCTGCCCAACTAAATCCTTTATCGTCGATAAGAATACGCATAAGCTCTGGTACTGCAATGACTGGATGTGTGTCATTAAGTTGGAAGATAATACGTTCGTTGAGACGACGTAGATCAAAATCTGTCGGCAAAACATTATTTATGAAATCAGCTAGTGAACAGGCAACAAAGAAATACTGCTGCTGTAGTCGTAGTTCTTTTCCTTGCGGAGTCGAATCTTCTGGGTAAAGCACTTTGGAGATATTTTCGGCAAAGGTTTGTGCTCGTACTGCCTGCGCGTAGTCACCGGCATTAAAAATTTGCAGATCAAAAGCCTGAGTAGCTTGCGCACTCCATAGCCGTAGCGTGTTCACTCGACTATTGCCGTATCCAGGAACCATGTAGTTGTAGGGAACGCCGCGAACCTGCCAATCTGGAATCCATACGCTACGTTCGACGCCGTCTACTAGCTGCTTTTCAGTACGTCCACCGAAGCTAACTTCTACTGAGTTTTCTGGATGAGCAAATTCCCAAGGACATCCCAGCTCTAGCCAGCTGTCGGGCTGTTCTACTTGACGCCCTTCGACAAAAGTCTGTCTAAAAATGCCGTACTCGTAGCGGATTCCATAACCGATACAAGGAACTTTCATTGTGGCTAGTGAATCAATAAAGCAAGCAGCTAATCGCCCTAGCCCCCCATTTCCAAGACCGGGTTCAACTTCTTGGGTACGAAGTTCAGCAAGATCGATACCACAACCTTCTAGAGCTTCTCGGGCAATATCAAAAAGCCCAGTTGCTTGGAGCGCATTACCTAATTGACGTCCTAGCAGGAACTCTGCCGACAGGTATCCAACCATTTTGGTATCAGAACTTTTAAACTCAGCCTGAGTTTGCAGCCAGTACTCCATCATGTAATTACGAACCGTCGCCGAAAGCGCATGATATTGGTCGTTGATCGTCGAGTTCTCCAATGAGACACCTCGTCCAGTACTAAGTTCGTGTAGAAACTCTTTCACGAACCCATCTACGGTATTAACTGGTGCAGCAGTAGAGGTTTGCGTTAACTGATGTGTTGGTAAATATCGTGGACCGCGTTCAGGTCCTCGCTGGGGGCGCTCGTCGGGTCGGGAAAACTTCGCGTAATCACTCACATAGACGAGCTTAGCGGGCGCATCTGCATAAAATATCGCTTCCGCGCCCGCTAACTCTGATCTGTTACTTTTTCTTTAGCTTATTTAGCCTCGAAATCCTTTATTGCCTTGCTGGAACATATCTCGCAGCTGTGGCGGCAGATCAAAGCCTTGCGGGTTCATCTGACCCATCATCTTCTCCAGATCAGCCATATCTGGTAGTTGTCCGGAATCACCAAACGCAGCTACTGCATTATCTGGCACCTGAGCCTCATCAGCAGCTTCGGGAACCGCAGCACCTGTATTTGCGCGCTTGGCAGGGTTCCCGGATACTCCCCGAGCCTTCTTACTAACTTTCTTAGCTTGTTTTTTGGCTCCACGGATACCTGCTATTCCAGCCCCCATACCCATTTGCCCGAAAGATGCCATCATTTTGCGAGCCTCATTGAATCGAGTCACCAAATCATTGACTTCTTTAACCGTAACTCCAGTGCCATCGGCAATACGCTTACGACGAGAGCCATTCAATATGGCTGGATTAGCACGCTCTTGCGGAGTCATTGCCAAAATAATTGCTTCGATACGATTAATTGATTTTTCGTCAATAGCATCGATTGCTTCACGTATCTGACCGCCCATACCTGGCAGCATGCCCAAGATCTTGCTCATAGATCCCATGCGGCGCATTGACCGCATCTGATCAAGGAAATCTTGTAATCCAAACTCTCCCTTGCCAGATAGAAGTTTCTTGGCAGCAGCTTCTGACTGCTCCTTATCAAAGGCTTTTTCAGCCTGCTCAATAAGGGTTAGTACGTCACCCATGCCCAGGATACGGCTAGCCATCCGGTCTGGATGGAAGACATCGAAATCCTTTAGACCTTCGCCGTTAGAGGCGAACATGATGGGGCGCCCCACCACTTTAGCGATCGATAACGCAGCACCACCACGAGCGTCGCCATCAAGTTTGGAAAGGACCACACCATCAAAACCAACGCCCTCTTGGAATGCGGTTGCAGTATTGACCGCATCTTGTCCGATCATGGCATCAACTACGAATAACACTTCATCGGGATTAACTGCAGCTTTAATGTCAGCTGCTTGCTGCATCAGTTCAGCATCTATACCCAACCGGCCCGCAGTATCGACGATCACAACGTCGTAATATTTCTGGTTGGCATGTCCCATAGCTGCTTTAGCTACCTCGACAGGGTTACCAACACCATTTCCTGGCTCCGGAGCAAAAACATGAACTCCCGCACGTTCGCCCACTTGCTGTAACTGAGTGACAGCATTAGGACGCTGCAAGTCGGCAGCAACCAACAACGGGGAATGGCCCTGTTCTCGCAGCCACGTACCGAGTTTGCCTGCCAGAGTTGTCTTACCTGCACCTTGCAAACCAGCCAACATGATTACAGTTGGCGGGTTTTTAGCAAAACGAATCGTACGAGTCTGCCCACCAAGAATCTTTACTAGTTCATCATTAACGATCTTGATGATCTGCTGGCTTGGATTTAGCGCCTGTGAAACTTCTGCACTTTTTGCGCGTGACTTAACACCAGCGATGAACTCTTTAACAACGGCGAGATTCACGTCTGCTTCTAGCAGCGCGATACGTATCTCACGGCAGGTTTCGTCGATATCGGCGTCAGAAAGTTTGCCTTTGCCACGAAGGTTCTTAAACGTGGCATTAAGTCGATCTTGCAAAGTGTCAAACACGAAGCTGTCCTCTTGGTTGATGTTCGTTGGCAAAGTCTACCGCGTTCTGGACACATCATGGCTAGGCTATAGCTATGAAAGCAACTCCTAAGCCTCATCGCCCCAGCTTTCAGCCGCCTTCTGCGCTCGAAGCTCTAGCCGAACGCAATGATCCTATTGCCCGTCTTCATGCTGCCCATGAAACTGCTGCTGCACTTCTTCATGTTGGACATAGCAATGATGACCCTGAAATTACCCGCCGTATTATTACCGTTGTTGATGATATCGGGCTACCTACGCTTGCGGACCTTTGGGAGGCTCGCCCGGCAGTATCTCTCCCCGGTGCCCTCTATCGGTTATATGCACTACGAGAATGGGTAACCCTTCATCCAGAAGATGTTGCTCACGACTATGCCGTCGGAGTTAATTCACTTCTAGAGACCCAACCAGAAATCACTACCGAAGCTCCAACTCCTGAAGCGCTCTGCCTACTTGTAGATACGATTTTGCATGGAGCTTTCACAGGGGATCTAGCTGATGCGCTAATTCACGCTGCTACTTTTTGCCACATCATTGTTCTTGGTAGGAGCTCTGCAAGTACCAGTTCGAAACAATTAAAACTTACTTCTTTTAGCGAAGACTTAGCCGCATGTGCCATAGCTTGGCAACGCGGTGATCTTCGATAAAAGTTACATTTTGATGACATACAGGCTCGCCGGTATTGAAGTAATACTTTGAAAGCCTTATGCTCATGACAAGCGTCGGGCTGTGGTAGCCCCGGGCTCCAACTTTAGCCGCTCTGAGCGGCCACGCGCCGAGAGGCGCTTCCCGGTCCGACGCCCCTACTACTTTCTAATCTTGCGCCAGCAATCTTGCCAATGGAAGTTTTCTTAATCTCGAAGCAAAAATAAGCGCAATGACGATGCAGCATACGAGAGCTATCACAGAGAACTCCGCTGCTATGTGAACCATTGCCACGGTTAGTTGTTTCGTAAGAATCTTGATCGTTCCTAGTCCTAGCACGACTCCTAGTGCTGCACCCAAAAGCCCTATGCAAACAGATTGTGTGACAACTACTCCTCCTAGCCGCCGATCTGTCCAGCCAGCAGCGTTTAAAGAAGCAAATACTCGCGCGTCTTCTGTCATAGTTAAGAAAAGAATCATTGCCAGTGATATTAATCCCAAAGTAAGCAGAAATATCCCAGCAACGGTATCTGCACCACGCACTTGGACAGATACTGCATCTCCTAAAACAGTTCCAACAACTCGACCATGGAATATCTGATTCAACGAAATTAGCAGCGTTAGAGATCCAATGCCAATCCCCAAAGCAATCGCTCCTACCCCTGTTCTTATCGGTTTTTTAGCAGCGATCATCATTCCTAACGAAATTGCTCCTCGTAATCTAATTACTCCGCTATTTCGTACCGCAATTGCAGAGCGCACAGCAGTAATAGGTGTTATTTTTCTAGCTTTCCTGCTGGCAAATGATCCTGCTAATACTGTCATTAGCACCGCAGCTGGAATCGCTAGCATTGATTGCCACCACACAATTCTTGCCCCTACTAACGCCGCTAACGGCCACGCGATAATTGCTCCTACAGTTGCTGCACTGACTCCGATTATCGCCATTTCCAGCAAAATAGAGTTTCGCAATAGCTCAGGTCGCCAGCCGATACACGCTAAAACTCCTAGCTCTTGGCGTCGTGCTCGCACTGAAGCATGAGCCCCCATAGCTACGGTAAGCGCAGAAGAAAGAAAGATCAGTCCAAATAGTAATAATGACTTACGATCAACAGCTTGCGTAACAACTACTGATACACCTTTTTTGGTCCACATTTCATGGAGCCGCAACGACGGTAGCCCTAGTTTTGAGGCCGGTAGTTTCACTAACTGTTTTGACGAAGAAGACCCTACAACGATGTCAACATCTAATCCGGTCTCTAACGCGATTTGCTCTGCAACAGATCTAATTCGCTCCCGGGAAATTTCATTATTCCCAGTTACATCAGCCACCCGCACTCGCATAACTGATATTGGAGCTATTTGATCAATACCAGCCACTCGATCTTGCAAAACTCCTAGCTGTGAAATAGGAATTAATGCTGCCGCTGCGGGTTGCAAGTATCCTGCCGGGTTCAGATCAGAAAGCATCCGCTCTCCTACGATCTCTTTAGTTGCAGCATCAGCAGGAAGTACTGGAACCGAGCTGTACAGTTCCATAGGAACTTGCGCTAATGCTGGTCCTTGCATAATTTTGGAACCGTCGAATACTCCAACAGGTTCTAAGGCCACATCATTGCTCTGATTTTGACTTATTGAATTGATCGCAGGCAAAAAGTCCAATTTTCGGTATCCGGTATCAGCGAAAGTAGGCACTGGAGCGAAACCAACTTCTGTATAGTCTTTCGTTAGATCTGGTTCCACTGGTTCAGGAATCATAGCGTCACTATTTCTTTTAATCTGGACAGAATCTGGACGCACAAACCCAGTATTTACTATAATTTCTTTGCTGCTATCAGATTTTTTTGTGGTCTTATCAATAGCTTCGCTCCACATTGTGACAGCATCGCTAATACAACACTTTTTAGAAGAAGTAGGGGTTAGTCCCTTAAGGAAATTTGAATTGCTACTGTTGCTATCTAAGGAGAATCTAGCAAACTCTTCAGCAGCCGTAGCAGTAAAACTATCTACTTGCACTTCGCCACGAAAATCTGAAGATACTTCTTTGTTTAGCACTGTTGGAATTGACGCTCTTTTAGTACCTTCTACTTCTGATATCTGCCACTGATCTGCTGCGGTAAGCCACCGACCGGAGGTAACGGTGCTTTCCATATTTAGTAGTCGCTGTTCGCTAGCTGGGTCAATAGCTGCTACCGAAATAGGTAAGTTTAGAACCAGAGTAAAATTGTAACCACGATTTTTACTACTGCCTTGATCAATAACATCGATATCTTCTCTATCACTCCACGAATCTTTTAAAGAATTATTTTGCTTAGGCACTTCCTTGCTTTTACCGGCAATACCTGGGTAATAAGATTTTCCAGCAATATTTTCTCTGATAGGACCACTAAGCTCTCCCCCACTACTTATGGCTATGTGATCTTCTTGTAGCTGTGCACGTGTCAAATACACCCATACCCCACTCCACGGTAAATTAAGGTGTCCATTTCGGGAAACAACATGCCCAGTAATATGAACTAAGGCTCGTTCTTGATTTTCTGGAAATGCCTCAGCAAGGTTTATTACTACTGCGACGCTGTGCATAACTTGACCCATCATGGCAATAGGCGCAGCAACTTCAACCCCGTTGATGTGGGTAATTTTCTCCCAATCAGTAAAAGAAATACCGCCATATACCGAAGATTGTGCGTTTCCACGTATCAGTCCTTGCTCAGCTTCTAGTTGAGCGATAGATCCTTTAGGACGCACCAGAATGTCATAATTGGTACGAAAGTTTTCTTCCACACTTTGAGTAACTTCAAGATGTTGTGTAGCTGCCGATCCAGCTAGTACGCAAAATGATGTGACCGCAAAACAGATCGTTAACCATATTGCTCCAACTCGTTTCCTATCACCACGCATTCTTGATAGGACATATCTAAGCAGCCCCACAACAACTCCTTTGTGCCATGTTTTCTGCTAGTAAATCGGTTATTAAGCTAAAAGCAAATCCCGACACACGTTTCCACTACCTAAATAAATTTATTTGTAATAAAAATCGGGTAGGTATCACCGCAATAACGGCAGTACCTACCCGAGTTCTGTTATGGATTTATTCTTGGCTTAGAAGCGCATCTACAAACTGTTCTGCATCGAATGGAGCTAGATCGTCTGGACCTTCACCTAATCCGATAAGTTTTACGGGCACACCTAACTCGCGCTGAACCTGAACGACAATACCGCCCTTAGCTGATCCATCGAGTTTAGTGAGAACGATACCGGTAACATCTACAACTTCGCGGAAAATTCGCGCCTGCGTCAAGCCATTCTGTCCTGTTGTAGCGTCGAGAACTAGCAGTACTTCTTGAATCGGAGCTTTCTTCTCGACTACCCGCTTTACCTTACCTAGCTCATCCATCAACCCAGTTTTGGTATGAAGACGTCCCGCGGTATCGATAAGAACTACGTCTACCCCACGTTTGACACCTTCATCAACAGCATTAAATGCTACCGATGCTGGATCGGCACCCTCAGCGCCACGTATAACATCAGCACCAACACGCTCTCCCCAAGTAACAAGCTGTTCTGGCGCGGCAGCGCGGAAAGTATCGGCAGCTCCCATAAGAAGAGTTTTACCTTCAGCAACTAGTACTCGCCCCAGCTTGCCAACAGTAGTAGTTTTACCGGTGCCATTTACCCCAACCATCATCAAAACAGCAGGGGTATTTTCATCAGGCTTAACAAGGTTAAGGCTACGATCAAGACTTGGATCTACCAATGTAAGTAGTTCTTCGCTGAGAATGGCTTTAGCTTCTTGCGGGTCATTAACTCCATCAACAGAAAGCCGGCGTCGTAGCTGGGTAATAAGCTCCGTTGTTGGCCCAACTCCTAGATCGCTGGTAATTAGCGCCGTCTCAAAATCTTCCCAAGTATCTTCATCGATACGATCTGCCGCTAATAATCCCAGAAATCCACGAGCGAATGGGTTATTTTGTGCAGCAAGTTTACGACGTAGTCGCGTCATACGAGAAGCTGTTGCTTCTGGAGTATCGATAGCGGCTATATCATCATCGGCAGGCAATGAATCTTCGACAGTAGTCGCAGAGTCATCGCTAACGCCGCCATCATTAGCAGCAGGCAGTTCTGGACATTCAGGAGCAGCTTCTAGCTCCTGCTTTGGCGCAAAAATAATGATGGCAGTAGCCGCAAGAATACAGGCAGCTATACCACCGAAGATAATCCAAAAGATATTCACACAGCTAGCTTACTCAGCTTTGCAGTTTTTAGTGATCGAAGAATCGCCTTACTCGCTCTGGAGCCTCAGCATCTCCATTTAGGTGCCGAGTAATTTCAGCGAGCTTGGCGTGTAGCACTGGAAATCTATCTATGAGAACTCCAGATAACGCTAATGCTGTACCTATACCTACGATGAAGGAAAATAGGATTACAGCGATCGCAGTTAAGACAGCAAGCACAAAGTACCTCAATGAGATTTACTAACAGTGGACATTTCAATTGTGCAAGGTGCTTCCAAAAATATTTTCTAGACGCGCCACTGCAACTCCAGGTTTTTCGATAACTACGACGCGTCAGCCCCGCGCACTGCACGGAAAGTCCATAGCTTATTGACTACAAAATTGATAGGCAAAGTCAGAAAGATAGCTATGAGCTGCGACCAGTATTCACGAGATCGTAGCCCAGCTCCTTGCCCACCATGAAAATAAGGTTCTGGCAAGAAGAAGAAAGAAGTTGGGTTTGTCATAGCGATTTTTAGGAAGAACCCAATAATTGCTGCGACTGATCCGACAGCAAAGAACGGCCAAAACTCTTTCCACCAACCGGCATGTTTACTTGTTTGAAAAGTCCAGCTGCGGTTGAGCTGAAAGTTGGTTAGGTTCGCAATCAAAAATGCGACAATCCAAACCAAGTTAGAGAACCTGAAGTTGAACGACCCAAGTAGCGGAAAGAGAACGTTCTGCGAGTTCTCAGTTCCACCATTGAGCTTGTTCATAACAACTGCTACCAGCATATTAACTAGTACGCCAGAGCCTCCAACGAACCCAAACTTCAGGAACTGAGTCAAAGTGGAACGATGGCGCTGTACAGCTGTTAGAACATGAGTCACCGAATAAGTCTACCGTCTCAAACTATCTAGCTTCATATTTATTGAAAGATTTAGCGAGTTCAGATCTTTTACTGAACGGTTTTATCGCTACACCCACGCGTAGTTTTAAGCTCCTAACATATCTAGAAATATAACAAGAACACGTCGCCATAAGTAGAGCTAAAACAACCGGCGACGTGTTCTGAAAATAATTATTTACTTGCCTAGGGATTAGCCGACTATACGTGTCACTTTTCCATCAGCATCTAAAATCTCACTTGGAACTACCTCAAAAATAAGCTGTTCGTTTAGTGGCGATACCGAATATAGTCCCTGCTCTGGTTTTAGTGCTGCAACAAGCGCTTCGATAGTGCTAGATGTGAGTCTGACCGTCATAGTTGACTGCGAAATGATTACTTGATTGTCATCGCCGGCAGCTGTCGCAAACATTTGTATAGAACGTCCTTCAGGACCAAAAAGCACAAGATCCTGACCAAAAGATAGCCGTCCAGACAATAGCTGTATGAAACTCTGCACCTGATTAGCGCCGATTCTTACCGTGACAGGTGAGCCTGATGTCCAAGAAAGATTCTCGATAGCAAAGGCTCCAATACTCGAACCATCGCGAGCTATCCCGCTCTGAATCTGTTCTGCTACTGCTGGATCAGTCAGCATTGACGATCGCTCAATTTGCGTAATACCCCAGGGATAACGCTGTAGAAGCAGATCTACCATTCCTCGTGCCTGCCAATTAGTCCAAGCTTCCAATTCATCAGCAGTAATTCCTACTATCTGAACAAATTCGATTTCACCGCTCAAACTATCTATCGGATCTAGCTGCGGATCTGAAATGAAAGCTACCGCATCGAGATCGGTAGGAAGACCTACCACAATCGGCCCATTACAAGTCATAGAGTGCAACGGCGCAAACCAGTTACCCGTCCGGTCAACATAATCTGCTAAATTCTTCATTAATGAAGCAGGCCAAGTCGGCGGTTCATTATCGGAGTTCATCGCCTGTTCGTCGTAAAGACGGAAGGTCAGTTCAAAGTTGAAGGCTGAGCCTAAACCGGTGCCAATATAGTGCCAGTGCGGAGTAGGATCTGAAACTCGGTAAATATCGACCCATTGCAGCGCACTCCATGGACCTTCTGGAGCTCGATTTACTCGTAAAACAAAGGGTTTAGCACCTGGATGCGTCGCTTTAGAGACCGCATCTACAGCTTCTGCTGAGCTAAGCCGTATTTAAACAAGCCTTCTCAGCAGTTGCTATCTCAGCTGCCAAAGCTGCGTCATTAGAAACCGAAGCTGTAACCTTTTGCTTATTCTTGCGAAATTTATCAAACATACCCATGAAGTCATTATTACTGATGCAAATGGCAGTTCGTGCTTATTACAACACTATTTTATGAAACCGGGACCAATAGCGAGAATCCAGCTCTCGAAAGAAAGCCATAACCACATCAGAATTCTTCCCAAACCTCTTAGGATTACCTTCCGTATATCTCACCAGAAACTCAGTTCATTTATAAAACTATATCCATCCCACTGAGGCGTGCCCTAAAGTGCCCCATCCACATACATCAAGTAAACCGAACATAAGAAAAGCCGACGCCGTTATCAGGCTTTATTGTTGGGCTGCGATGAAAGCTAATGCCTGTCCATGATCGATATCAACACCATGGGTAATCCATGCGCTGATGCTATTGCTGGCTTCCACACATAGACAAGTAAATAAGGCTGCTATGCCCGCATTCGCCACTCATATAATGTCTTCATTCCCATCACGCTTGCTCGCTATCGCCAAGCCCCCGGACGCGCGTCGGCACTCTCTTGGTGGAAAACAGCAACAACAGAGGTCCCTGATTCTGTCTCGGTTCTTCACTATCACGATGATCTAGGACGAAACCAGCCCCCTGAACGATTTTTCAAACTCGTCCACGACTTGAGCCATATCCCTGACAACAAACTCAGCGATGAATTTGTCATAAAGAACTTAGATCCAGCTAATGATGCCGCAGCAATCTCTGCCTTGATCACTGCAAGCTATCCCGAGATCCGAGCTTATGCTCCTGATGTTACGACATGGGTGCACAGGCCGGTTCATGACCCCGAACTATGGATCGGAGTCTTTAGCTCTGAAGCTCTTATCGGATGCGGTATCGCCGATACCGATATCGAAGCCGGCGAAGTATCACTCGATTGGATCCAAGTTCATCCAGCCTTTCGCGGATATGGCATCGGAAAATTTCTGGTCTGCGAGATTCTACGACGCGCAGCAACCCGAACAGACTTTGCCACGGTCTCTGGAGATGCCGATAACGAATCTAGCCCCGAACATCTCTACCGCTCATGTGGATTCACCGGAGACGATATCTGGCACGTCTATCGATAGCTAAAAGGTTTCTTAGCCGCCTCAAAACCACAACCCTTGACAAAGATAGTTGTTCTAGTTAATATAGAACTATGTTGTGGTTGGTTAATCCAAATTCTCCTACGCCGCTGTTTGAGCAAGTGGCAGCTACTGTTCGTGGCGCTATCAGCTCAGGTGAGGTCGTCAAAGGCGACCGCTTACCCGCAGCCCGCGATGTTGCAGAATCGCTAGATATCAATATCCACACCGCCCTAAAGGCCTACCAAATCCTGCGAGATGAAGGACTTATCGAACTTCGTCGCGGACGTGGCGCGATTATTGCCGCCGAGCAATCCGCAGATGCAGAACTCTTAATTCTGGCCAAAGAATTACTGAGCTGCGCACTACATCATGGCATTGATGCCGCTGAAGTTGGTCGACGTATTTCCCAAGGAGAATGGGCATGAAAACCGTGAGCGAACGCCGCGCTACCCGCGCAATCTGGCTACCCATCGTCACCGCGATAGCCTTTGCCGGCCTTGCATCCTTGCCTATCTGGATTATGCGCAATGAACTGCCTGCACGCATCGCACAACACTGGGATGCCGCTGGCAAACCCGATGGGTGGACAACTCCTCAAAATGCTGCCATCTTCGCAGCAGTAACACCACTTATTGGCGCATTTTTATTTCTGGGATTAGGAATCCTCGTCAAACAGCTCGCAATGACGGGCGCACTGGCAACTGGAATGTCTTTCTTCCTTGCAGCAATTTCGGGTGGCTCCACACTCATGCAGCATCCGCGTGCGCCCTTTAGTGATAACCCCATGGTCATTCTCCCGGTGGTGCTACTACTTGCAATGGCTATCGGAATCGGCACCTTTGCGTTACTACGACAGCCGCCATCATCAGAAAAACCATCATTACGCTCCCTAACGATGCGCCGAGATTGTCAGTGACCGACGAAACCCGCGTGGCATGGTCAGGACGGACCCGAATCGCACGGGCAGCAGCGATTGTCATAGGCAGCGGAATTACAGTCCTTATCGCAATGGGTAGCTACTTCATCATGCTCGGCTCGTGGGAAACCAGCCTGTTTCTCCTCATCTTGCTGATTGCTGATGTAATCCTGCTGGCAACAATGAAGATGCGCATCATCGTTGACACCAAGGGAGTGCGAGGCAAAGCGCTAGGGATCACCTTTGTCCACATTCCCTTGGCACAAATTGAGGTTGGCAGCACGCAAGAGATCTCCCCTTTCACAGATTTCGGGGGTTGGGGCTATCGCGTCAACACCAAAGGTGAAGGCGGCATCATCACAGCCGCTGGCTCAGCAATACGTATCCAGCGTGCCGGTGCGCCAGATTTCCTCATTACTGTCAACGGTGCCGACGAGGCGATGAAGACTCTCAATACCTTAATTGAACGTCGGAACGGCATAGATGACTGCCGATAGTAGCGGTTAGCCAAGCCCAATGAAACAACGAAACTCATCAACCCCTTGAACCTCTAAAGGTTCTACCGGGCGTACGAGCAAGTCAGGAGTGAGGCGAACAAGGCGTTCTACCCGGTAGCTATCGTCAGACGGTAACCTGCGGAAGCCATTGTCGACATAGCCCACTTTACGGCTCACGCCCGCAGATTTGACATTACCGTCAATATAGCCGCTGGTGAGTTCTTCTGCACCTAAGTGATCAAAGCAAAACATTGCCACCATTTGACGAATACGGGTGCCGATTCCGCTGCCTTGATATTTCAACCCCAGCCAAGAGCCAGTCTCAAGCGAACGCGAAACAAGAAAACTCGACTTATTCACGACATCTTGGCAACCAATCGCACGACCGCCAACAATAACCGATAGTTTCAGCGACCACTGCTCTTTGGAAAAGCTTCCCCACTTGCTCCACACATGCTGCCACATGTTGAGATCCTGATCGGGCAAACTTGGCCAGTCAAACAGAAACGGCATCGGCAAACCTGAATCCACGTCGTAAACGCCTTCTTTGGCTGCGGTGATGAGATCAGGCACATGGTCGGGCGTTGTACCGGACAAAGTAACCTCACCACAGCACAAACTCAGACCAAAAGGCGGAAATACGTTAGATAAGTCAGGATTCATGGATTTAGTTTGCCAATGACAGGTTTAGGTTCGCAACCGATTTTTTCTCGGATCACATGCGGCTGTCTTTACATTCGTAGGGTTATTTATTCGATAAATGCATCTCGCATACGGTCGCATTCGGCAACCGTAACTCCATTTGATTTAGCCACAGATCGCCAATCCACTAGCGCCGAACGCACGTCAGCTAACGCCATGACAGCACCAGCGGATGATAACCCAAACTGTTTTGCCCACACCATAAGTGCCTCTATACCAGCTTCGGCAGTATCTTCGCCTCCAATGGAGGTGGCATGACGCCCCCCGTCAGGATTGGGGTTAATATCAAATATCGGAGAGAGACGCCAACCATTTATTTCCCGAATCAGGCCATGATTGCGCAGATGATCGTCTGTATTGTTCATAAGAAAGCCAAGGGCAATCCGTCGCCATAACTGCGCAAGGTCAGCAGTAGGATCGGCGCTTGTCACTGCTAACTCCTCGGCAATTTCGAGGTAGTCACGTTGATCTCCATCAGTTGCCCTAAGAAGAGTCATCGCACTGATATAGCCCACTCGCTCAGATCCGCGACGATCGAAACGTTGCAGAACCAGAACCGCCCGGCCATCTATCCGCAATAGCCTTCTAGCTGGCACATCAATGCCAGCCCTCTCGGCTAGATCTAGAGCTGTCGCTTCCCATGCCATGACATCCCAACTATCGCCAGGATGAGGAAACTTCGCCACATGCAACACGCCATCATCTTGCACGGAAGCTTTGGGACGTGCACCACCCAAACTAGACGATCCAGCATCAAGAAGTAGCTTCAACTCTTCGACGCTATCCTCATCTCGAGCGACTCTCTCCGATGCGCGCAACAACTGCAACAAGCTGACGAATTTTGGCACTTCGACATGCTGTTCAGCAAGAAAATCTCCGCCCTGCGAAAATCTGAGAGCCCCCTGCCGCGTGGAGTCGCTCACCCCTAGCAGATAATCTAGTTCGGTGAGCTCCCTGCCTCCCAGTTCGCCGACAGCTCGGAGTCTCTTACGTATAAGGTTTCGCCCCCATCGATCTGGAGCGGCATCTCCAATACAACCGGGCAAACCTGCCGCGTGATGTTCTCCACTAGCCATGGAAAGCCTCGGCTCAAGTGCGTAAACACGCGAGTCAGCAAGGTAGGCAGGCTGATACACAAACGTGCTAGTGAAAGTACGCTTCTCATTTGCGTACAATGTTCCAACCGGAACCGTCTTTCCGTAGAGATCAACGCATACCTGCACCTGCGTAGTCATCGACGTATCCGTTTCGGCAGCACCTGATCGGAGCGAGCCCGACCAAACTCAGATTCAAATGGGTCGAATGCCGCGACGATTTCGTCCCGGAGACCCAGAGCTGCAGCAACATTGAGTACTGTATCTAAACCGACATGGACATCCCCATTCTCAAGTCGACTCAGGGTCTGCGCAGAAATAGCCGCTCGGTCCGCAACAACCGCCGCAGGTAAGTTTTGAAGCTTGCGCCAAGCAGCCAAATACGCACCAATGGACTTTCCTGCTTTGATAGTGCCAAACGGCGTAGGTCGTGTAGCCATAGCATGATGATACACCAACATCGCATATATCATCATTTAATATGAGTAATAGTTAATATATGCGATACTAAGCGAATATTACGACTATCGGAGCCACTGATATCTAAGCTAGAAATATCGCTATAGTACTCCGTAAAACCTTAAGGATTACCACGTCTCCAAAGCGCGCATAGTTGGCCTCCAGATACTTCCGAAGACCAACCGCCGAGCGTTAGCCCATATGGGTACATTGCTCACAACGTCGGTACCCGTGGGTCCCCGAACGCTTATTCCATGAGGGGATCTGCTGCCCCGTAGGACAGTTGTCATGATCATGATAGACATCGGGATCCGACACATTGATCGAATGATATGCGTAGACCTTCATCTGCAATCACCTCCTTCTATAGATTCCCATCTCTGGGCATTTTCAGAATAAGGGGAGGGACTGACATTTTTAAGCGCAGCCGCTGACATTTCGGACATCTATGCGAACTACGATTAGCAAATTTCTCTCGCACGATCGCTGTCCCACAACGCAAACACGGCTCACCTTCACGACCATAAGCATTGAGCGTACGATCAAAGTAACCCGACTCGCCATTCACGTTAACGTAGAGCGCATCAAAACTGGTTCCGCCTTGGGCAAGGGCTTCTGCCAATACATCACAAATATGTCTAATTAACTCGCCAGCATGGGCATAAGACAATAAATGTGCCGGTTGTTCGCCGTGTAGTTTAGCGCGCCATAGCGCTTCATCAGCGTAAATATTTCCAATACCGCTCACCCAGGTTTGATCTAGCAATACCCGCTTGAGACCACCACGACGCTGCATTAATCGAGTTACTGCATCATCTTGACTAAAAAGAGGATCGAAAGGATCTCGAGCAATATGAGCAATCTCATCAGGTAGCTCAGAGCCGCCTTCGCTCAGTGACATTCCGCCAAACATACGCTGATCAACAAAGCGTAATTCTGTATCACCATCAGCAAACCGCAAAACTACCCGAGTGTGACGTAGCAGTGGTGTATCCACTTTATCTACCCGAAATTGTCCGCTCATCCCTAAATGGGCAAGGACAGCATCACCATCATCGAGAGCAAACCATAAGTATTTACCGCGTCGGCATACATCAGTTACTGTGCAACCTACTAACGAATCAGCAAAGTCTGACGGACCGGATTCATGACGTCGCACAGAACGAGTATTAAGCACCTCGACGCTGTCAATAGTACGACCAGAAATAGTCGTAACTAACCCTTGCCGAACTGTTTCTACTTCAGGTAATTCAGGCATCAGATTTTATTATTAGCTCAGTAGATGTTTGAGTTCTTTGAAAGCGATCCCAGCTGAAAGCTGCTCTGCTCGTTTCTTACTCTTGCCTTTTCCTGGGCCATAACGATGCCCATCAACAACACACCATGCCTGAAATACTCGATCATGGTCTGGACCTGTCGCCTCAAAATCATAAGTTGGCATCGGCCAACTTTGATGGGCACAGATATCTTGCATTGCTGTTTTAAAGTCACGTCCAGCATCATCGCTAGCAGCAGCTGCCACCAACGGGTCCATCAACTCATGGACTAACTTTTCAGCCGCAGGCATGCCACCCGACAAGAAAGTTGCCCCGATAATAGATTCCACCGTATCGGCCAAAATAGAATCTTTATCGTATCCGCCGGTACGAATCTCGCCACGACCTAGCTTAATCAGCGGCCCCAGCTGCAAGGCACGCCCCACGTCGGCAAGACTACGGGTATTGACTACGGCTGCTCGCAATGGCGCTAGCTGACCTTCTGGTAAGTCCGGGTACGTCCGGTACAGATGCTCAGTAACAACAACACCAAGTACCGAATCCCCTAAGAACTCCAGACGTTCATTCGTTGGGACACCACCATTCTCATATGCCCAAGAACGATGTACAAAGGCAAGAGAGAAGAGCTGGGGATCCATCTGAATCCCCAGCTTCTCAATGATTGGCAGCGTAAGCACGCCGCTAATATCGATCAGACCTCAAGGACCTGACGACGGTTACCTTTGGGGCCATACTGGCCGCAGGCCTGGCACGCGGTGTGTGGCAGGTGCTGCTCGCGGCATGCTGCGTTCGCGCAGGTCACCAGCGTCGGCACGACAGCCTTCCACTGCGAACGACGGTGCCGCGTATTGCTGCGGGACATCTTCCGCTTGGGAACAGCCACGATTTACTCCTCGTCTAAGTGGTGACACTGTGTCACCATTCGGTGCGGCGAATTTGCCGCTTGTTCTACTGGGTGTCCGCTGGGGACTGCCAAGCGGTTAAAGCCGCCCAGCGCTGATCAACCTGATCTTGATGACTATGTTCTGGAGAGTTGTTGAGATTTGCCCCACAAGTAGGACATAACCCCAAACAATCTTCATCACACAGCGGCGTAAAAGGAAGATCCAATACCACTTGATCCCGAATTAGTGGCTCAAGATCAATCAAATCATCGACGATTCTCGATACCTCTTCGTCGCTTGCTTCACTCTCCGGGTAGACAAATAGCTCTTGGATATCCACCTCAAGGTC
The DNA here is from genome assembly GCA_051654905.1 of Propionibacteriaceae bacterium. Lineage (GTDB taxonomy): Bacteria > Actinomycetota > Actinomycetes > Propionibacteriales > Propionibacteriaceae > JBOFIQ01. The sequence goes on along the minus strand of JBOFYY010000144.1, from coordinate 108,044 downwards.
ATCCTCAAGGGCTTCCAAGCACCGTGCGCACTCCCCGGCTAGCTCAACATCAGCGACACCCGAGACCAAAATACCCTCTGATACCGACTCAAGCCGAAGCTCAAGATGAATCAAAGAACCTTCTGGTACCGCGATGACATCACTGCCAATCCCCTCAGGAGCCGGAGCTGAGAAAGTCTTTTCTTGCATATACCCAGCGCGACGTTCAACGTCATGAGTTGATAAAACCAACCCAGAACGCGGATCAGGCGTGAGGCGATGCGTAGACAAGGCTTCCCTTCCGACTCGTGTGGGGGCGAACAGCGTCGCCACCGACTGATAACTCTAACCGATACACCCCTATTGGGGCTAATCGCCTTGCTTACAAAGCTGGCATTTCAGATGCATTACCATCTTCTGCTTGCGGAACTCTTTCTGCAAGTCGAGTACGCATCGTATGTACTTGTGTCGATGTTTTGGCTAGAACTGCTTCAAATTCAGCCATCCGGGTATCGATATATTGATCGGCTTCAGTTCGAATACCTTCAGCTTCAGCAGTAGCTTCAGCAATCATTTCATCGGCTTGTTTCTGCGCCAAGCGAGAGATTTCCGTCTGCGAAGCCATCTGGGCTGCCCACTCTTCAGCCTCAATACGGATTCGATCTCCTTCATCTTTTCCGCGCAGAACCTCATTCTGAGAGGCTTCTATCACCTTATTGGCAGCATCCAGTTCCTGCGGTAAACCAGCTAAAGCTTCCTCGATAAGTTCTAGCGTTTCTGCACGATTCAGCATGCATGATGCCGACATCGGCACTGGACGAGCCTCAGCTACCATCGTACGAAGATTTTCTAAGATCTCCATAGTGGTCTTCGAAGTTTGGTTCTGTATATCTGTCACTTCTTCTCCTCTGCTAGCTGCGCTATTCGTGCCGCAATGTGATCCTTTACGGTGGCTGGCACAAAGTCAGCTACGTCACCACCAAGTAAAGCAATCTCTCTAATCATGGTAGACGATACGAAAGCCCACTTTGCCGCAGTTGGCAGCAAAATCGTTTCTATACCGCTTAGTTGCTTATTCATTTGAGCCATCTGTAACTCATAATCAAAGTCTGAAGCAAAGCGTAGCCCCTTTACCACCCCAGTGGCATGGCGTTGGGAACAAAAATCCACTAAAAGACCTTCAATAGCCTCTACGCGAACATTCTTTAGCTCAGATACTGCTTCAGCTACCATCTCGACTCGCTCATCAGCCGAAAAAAGCGCATTTTTACTAGTATTACGCCCAACAGCAACAATCACTTCATCAAAAAGCATCGAAGCCCGAGTGACGATATCAAGATGCCCATGCGTCACTGGATCAAAAGATCCTGGGCATACCACGATTTTCATCATTCTCCGTTCGTAGCGTAATACAACGTGGTTTCACCATAGCGACGAAACCAAGTATCGGTAATCGATCTAGGCCAAGACGGCGGCTGCGACCTCGAAGATCTCTCTACCACTACAAGGGCTGCATCAGCCAGCCAGCCCTGTAATACCAGTTCTTGTAATACCTGATCGACTTGCTCTGACGATACCGCATAAGGCGGATCCAGCCACAGCACGTCGAATGGCTGCTGAGGACTATCTCGTACTACCTGCTCTACTGATCCAGCACGTACGTTAACTCGTACTCCCAATTTGGCAGCATTAGCGCGGATCAGATCTGCAGTAGCTCGATCTGACTCCACTAAAAAGACATTTTCGGCGCCACGACTCATAGCTTCTAAACCAATAGCACCCGAGCCAGCATAAAAATCTGCAACAGCTAATCCCGCCAACGCATCTATTGCACTACCTTCATGCCCTAGCCAACTTGTTACAGCAGAAAATAAGGCTTCTCGGACCCTTTCAGAGGTAGGACGAGTAGAAACACCCTTGGGAGTAGCTAGTTTCTGACCCCCTAAAGATCCAGCGATAATGCGCGTCATAGCTCTAACCCTAGCGATCGATCAGCCGCAATGTTGCACACATACCCACTTCTTACGGCAGGATGGTGTCATGACGAACTACGAAAGCCCCGTCAGCCCCCTCACCGAGGACCAGTGCTGGAACCTGCTTGCAGGCCAGCAGGTTGGCCGACTGGCGACCATTTCCGATGGCGCTCCTACAATCGTGCCAATCAACTACGCCCTCGATGGTCAATCGATCATCTTCCGCACCGCAGAAGGGAATAAACTTCTTTCCCTAACGCATCACGATAATGTCTGTTTCGAGATAGATACGTGGAATGACGAGTATGGAATGTCCGTGCTCCTCAATGGACACGCTGCCTTGATAACAGCAGACCACGAACTAGCACGCATGGATAAAATGCCGCTACGTCCGTGGGTTGGCACGATCAAGCCTCACTACGTACGTATTGAGGTTGATCAGATGAGCGGTCGTCGTTTTGAATTCGGCGAGGAGCCACGGGTCTAAACCCATGATTCTGGTGGGAGCAAAGGCTCTAGCCTTTCTCCCACCAGTCATCAGCAGCAAGCCGCTCCAACGAAGTCACATAATCGACTAAACCACCTTCAGATAGCTCAGGATCACGACGCAATACCTCAAGAGCAACTCCTCGAGCGTGAGTAATCACATCAACATGATCAACAACCCGCAGCAGCCTTAACCGAGAACGACCTCCGGCTTGGGACGAACCCAACACATCACCTTCGCGACGCTGCTCTAGATCGACGTCAGCTAGCGCAAAACCATCGCGCGTACTAGCAACTGCATCGAGACGCTCCCGAGCTGTTGAATCCGGGGTTGCTTTGGTCAATAAGAGACACAATCCAGCATGAGAACCTCGACCAATACGTCCTCTCAACTGATGCAGCTGGGAAATACCAAACCGCTCAGCATCAACAATCACCATTACCGAAGCATTAGGTACATTGACGCCAACTTCGATCACCGTAGTAGCAACCAACACATCCAGTTCTCCTGAAGCAAAGGCTGCCATCGTAGCGTCTTTCACATCAGCTGGCAGCTGACCATGTAGCAGCCCTACCCGCAGTCCAGCTAAATCCCCTTGCGACAACTGCTCATATAGCTCTACTACTCCGGCTAGCTGGTCATCGCCAATATCCTCGCTAGTATCCTGAGCACGTATCTGACCACCAATCCGAGATGCAACAACAAAAGCCTGCCGCCCTTGTTGTACTTCTTCACGGATCCGCGCCCAGGCTCGCTTTACCCAAGTAGGGTGCTCTAACTCATCTACGACGGTCGTAGTGACGTCACTACGACCTTGCGGCAGCTGTCGCAAGGAAGATACTTCCAAATCGCCAAATAGCGTCATCGCTACGGTACGTGGAATCGGTGTAGCGGTCATAACGAGTACATGTGGACGCTTCTCGGCTTTAGCCGATAACGCATTGCGCTGCTCCACCCCAAAGCGATGCTGCTCATCTACAACAACTAACCCCAACTGTGCATAGCTAACTTTGTCGGCAAGTAACGCATGAGTTCCTACGATCAGACCAGCTTCCCCAGAAGCAATATCAAGCATCGCTGCTCGCTTCTGAGCCGTATTCATAGATCCAGTAAGTAAAACCACTCTCGTAGCATGATCGGGAGCTGCAAGCGTTCCCCCATCTGCCAAATTGCCTAACATTTCTTTGATAGTCAGAGCATGCTGAGTAGCGAGCACTTCGGTAGGCGCCAACAATACAGCTTGCCCACCACCGTCAACTACTGTCAGCATTGCCCGCAATGCCACCAAGGTTTTACCTGAACCAACTTCTCCTTGTAACAGGCGCTGCATCGGACGATTTTTAGCTATATCAGCAAAGATTTCTTCGCCAATATCTTGCTGGCCTTGGGTTAAAGCAAAAGGTAATCGAGCATCGAAGGCATCCAACAGACCTCCGTTACGGCAGCGATATGGCACTGCTTGTAAAGCAGCTGCCAGCCTACGCCGCTGCAACATCATCAGCTGGGCACCAAAAGCCTCATCGAACTCTAGCCGCCGCAATCCTGCTCGAGCTTGATCGAAAGTATCAGGGTTATGGATATCAGCCAGAGCTGTACCTAGCTCTGGGACTAAAGCTGCCTCTCGAACCCAAAGAGGCAATGGATCAGCTATCCCCTGCCAACGGTCTACTAATAATTGTGCGCAAGCCGAAATCTGCCAAGTTGGCAAGGTAGCTGTTGCTGGATAGATCCCAACCAAACCCGACCGCGAAAAAGAACTAATTAGATCATCAGCATCTTTCTTACCGATCGCTTTACCTTGCTCATCAATCGTGACGAAAGTTGGGTGAGTCATCTGTAAGTTTCCGCCGAACTCACCGATCTTTCCCACAAACAAACCTCGGGTACCTGGTTTCAATAACCCCACCCAGTGACGGCGGTAATGCTCATGTTTAGAAAAGAAAGTAAGTCGCAAAATACCTTTGCCATCGGTGACAGTAGCTTCTACCCGAGCCTTACTTCCATAACCAGACTCCTGCACACTTCTTACGTGCGCCATAACTGCGGCATCGTCGCCAGGGCGTAACGAACCTAGATCAGAAACCTCAGTACCTTGGAAATAACTACGTGGCACATGACGTAGCAGATCCCCTACCGTAAAAAGTCGTAACTTAGCTAAAGCCTTAGCGGACTTCTCTCCTAAAGCCTCAGCTAGCGGCACGTCGAGTTCCCGAAAGGCTTCGCTGCGATAAACCGAAAGCATGGTTGTTACCCTAACCAATACCTAAGACAATTATAGATAAAACTAGAGAAGCCAGGCTCCCGAAGGAAACCTGGCTTCTCTTGTGTTAGCTCAACGATGCAAGCATAACTAAAATCAGCGAACGACCTTACCGGCCTTGATGCACGAGGTGCATACGTTCATACGCTTAGTGCCACCATTAACGGTTGCGCGTACAGACTGAATATTCGGGTTCCAGCGCCGATTGGTCTTCTTCTTCGACCAAGGGACGTTGTGGCCGAAGCTCGGAACCTTGGCGCAGATGTCACACACGGCAGCCACTGGGGTTCTCCTTGCTAGTTTCGCGCCCAGGATTGGGCACATAGGTTTTAGGGTTCCTGTAAAGGGAACTTGGAAAGACTACCCGATTAAGTGCGCGTTCGCCTAATCGAGCCGCAAAGATACAGACAAAGTGACACTACTGCACTACAATCAGCGGCAAAATCATCGGACGACGATTATGGGTACGACTCACCCAACGTCCAATATGACGACGTACTATCTGCTGCAGATCATGACTATCGGTTCTACCGTCTTGCAGCGCCTCGGTAATTACCTGGGCTAGCTGACCGCGAACCACATCAAAAATTGAATCATCATCAGCAAAACCCCGAGCATGGATCTCTGGCCCAGAAATAATCATGCGCTGTTGTGCATCAACAACCGTCACGATAGAGATAAAGCCTTCTTCGCCCAGGATCCTACGATCACTGAACTCAGCATCTCCCACATCTCCCACCGTCGAACCGTCGACAAAGATGTAGGGGGCATCAACTTTTCCTACGATCCGAGCTACATGATCTGCTAGATCTACCACCATACCATCTTCGACGATAAGAGCTCGCTCCCTGGGAACACCTGTTTTCACAGCCAAATCCGCATTTGCTAAAAGGTGTCGGATCTCACCATGAACTGGAATAACATTCTTGGGTTTTACGATGTTGTAGGCATAAAGCAGCTCCCCTGCCGAGGCATGTCCTGAAACATGGACAAGAGCATTGCCCTTATGAATAACGCGAGCACCCAATCGAGATAGCCCATTGATAATCCGATAGACCGAGTTTTCATTTCCCGGAATCAAAGAACTCGCTAGCAGCACCGTATCTGTTGTTCCAATACGAATAACTGGATGTTCTTGGTTAGCCATCCGAGATAGTGCCGCCAATGGCTCACCTTGCGATCCAGTAGAAACGATAACCACTTGATCGTCACGATATTTATCAATATCTTTCAAATCAATGAGAGTGTCTCCTGGAACCGTCAAATATCCCAGCTCTCTAGCCACTGCCATATTGCGCATCATGGAACGTCCGACGTAGACCACTTTTCGACCATGCCGTACCGCAGCGTCCATAACTTGCTGTACGCGGTGGATGTGCGACGCAAAACAGGCAACAACTAGTTTCCCTTGCGTGGTGGCAAATACTCGCTCAATAGCTGGTTCAATATCTCGTTCTGGAACGGTAAAACCAGCCACCTCAGCATTAGTACTATCTGCCATGAAGATGTCGACGCCTTCAGTGCCTACACGAGCGAACCCGCGTAAATCTGTGATCCGGCCATCCAACGGCAACTGATCCATTTTGAAGTCACCAGTATGTAAAACCGTACCGCCCTGAGTACGTATGAAAACAGCTAGCGCATCTGGAATAGAATGATTTACTGCAAGGAACTCAACATCAAATTCTGGCCCAATAGAACTACGATCACCTTCTGCAACAACGTTATATTGCGTATCGCGCAGGCGATGTTCTCGCAGTTTGGCTCGCAGTAAAGCCAAGGTCAGTTGGGAACCATAAATAGGAATATCTGGACGTAGCCGCAACAAATAAGGAACTGCTCCCACATGGTCTTCGTGCCCGTGTGTCAGCACTAACCCATCAACATCATCGATACGCTCATGGAGATACTCCAAAGCAGGTAAAATCAGATCAACGCCTGGGTGGGTATCTTCTGGGAAGAGCACACCACAGTCCACAAGAAGCAGTCGACCATTTATTTCAAAGCAACTCATATTACGACCGATGTCACCATGCCCACCTAATGGGATGATGCGCAACGTCTGGGGTTTCAGCGGAGAAGGTGCGGTCAATTTCTGCATATGCACACACTATCGTCACAATGGGAATAGATCCCCCATATTGGATCAATCCATCACGAAGAGGAACTCATGTCTACACCGCCATCTGTCCGCCTTGCACTGCCAGTCGAAGCTAAAGTCATTGCCCGCATGCAGCGTATGGCTTGGCAAACAGACCATTGCCCTGAAATTGCGGCAGCTTTCCTAGAACAGATGGATGAACTCAGCATGATTGAAGCATGGCATCGCGCTATCGTTGCACCACCACTAGCACAATTTAGGGTTTTGATAGCTACCGATGATTCTCATCCAGTTGGTTTTGCTGCTATCGGACCTGCCGATGATCCTGATGCAGCTACTGCTGACGCCACTATCGCAGAATTTGTTATCGCGTCAGGACACCGCCGGCAAGGACATGGATCTCGACTAATGCATGCGGTAACCGAAACTCTGGTAGCAGATCGTTTTGAACGTGCGCGTATTTGGATACCGACAACATTCGATGGGTTACGAACATTCCTAAGAAGCCAGAACTTTGCTCCAGATGGTGCTCATCAAGAACTTGTTACTGAGAATGGCGCAATGCTAAAGACGCTACGTCTTCACACATCACTTGTCTGATTTTTCCGCTTTCGCTATAGCTACAGTGATCGCATCTCGCCAACCAGCGACTCTTCGATCCAGCGGACGCTTATCTATTTTTGCTCCTACTACAGCCATAACTGGATGCTGCGCAAAAAGCAACCGTGCTTGGTCACGAATTTGCTCAGCGGTAGTAGCTTCATAGGCGTCAAGAATCATATTCATCGTACGAGAATCATGCATGAGTTCGGCTTTACCTAACCGATTCATGCGGGTATCAGGAGATTCAAAAGCAAGTAGCGTTTGTCCTCTTAGTTGCCCTTTAGCTCGCGCCAGTTCTTCGCTAGTGATGCCCTGAACCGCGACTTGGGTAATGATATTCTCGACGATCTTAGCAATCTCCCCCACTCGTTCGGGTGCACACAACCACTCCACAGTGAATTGCCCAGCATCCATATATGCCGTCGTCGAAGCATCAATATGGTATGCCAACCCACGCTGCTCTCGAACCTCATCAAAGAGCCGTGAAGACATTCCACCACCAAGAACTGTGGCAAGAAGGTCTGCTGCATAACGTTCTTGGCTCTCATAAGCAGGAGCCCGAAAAGCTAATAAACATGAGCACTGCTCAGAGTCGCGCGATCGTGTCACGACCAGCGGTTTCAGCGGAGCTAGCGGGGCTTTCTGAATACGACGAGTAACAGGAGTTCCCGGCAATAGCGATAGCTTTCCCACTAACCAGTCATGGTCGATAGCTCCGGCAGCAGAAACCACAATATCGCTAGGTTGATAATGTCGCTTCCAAAAAGAATGGACTTGCTCTCTAGTCATGGCTGTGATCGATGCAACTGTGCCTATCACATCCCGCCCTAAAGCATGATCGCCGTAAAGACCTTTCGCTACTAACGAATATGCCAGTTCTAGCGGATCATCATTATGCATTGAAATTTCATCGAGAATAACGCCCCGTTCGCTTTCGACGTCTGGAGCGCAAATCAAAGAATGCGTCAACATATCTGACATGACATCAACAGCCATATCAGCATCATCAGCTAGCACTTTGGCAAAGAAACAGGTGTGGTCTTTAGCGGTATAAGCATTGGACTCACCGCCTACCCGATCAAAGGCAGCTGACAATTCGTGAGCAGAACGCGTCGCAGTTCCTTTGAATAAAACGTGCTCCAAGAAATGAGCGGCACCACATAATCCAGTCGACTCATGACGCGACCCTACTTGGATAAAAAATCCTAATGAGAGTGTTTGGCTATGTGCCATATCCTCAGTGACGACGCGAAGACCGCTCGGTAGCACCGTACGGCGGACAGTGCCACCGAGGTGCGGCCGAGCGGCCTTATGCGTATATGTAGTCAAGGACTATTCGGCCTTAGCCTCAGCAGCTTCGTCTTCGACGACGGGGATCAACGATAGCTTGCCGCGATCATCAATCTCGTCGATCTCGACCTGAAGCTTCTGTCCCACAGATAGCAGGTCTTCAACATTTTCGACGCGCTTACCACCAGCAAGTGCCCGGAGCTTGCTGATATGCAGCAAACCGTCCTTGCCCGGGGTCAACGAAACGAAAGCACCGAAGGTAGTCAACTTCACTACCGTACCTAGGTACCGCTCACCCTTTTGTGGCATCTGCGGGTTAGCAATCGAGTTGATCATGTTCATGGCAGCTTCAGCAGCAGTGCCCTCTTCAGCACCGATGTAAATAGTGCCGTCGTCTTCGATCGTGATCTGAGCGCCAGTCTCATCTTGGATCTGGTTGATCATCTTGCCTTTAGGCCCGATCACCTCACCGATCTTATCGACAGGGATTCGGATCGAAATGATACGAGGAGCATACGGAGACATCTCATCAGGAGTATCGATTGCCTCATTCATCACATCAAGAATGGTGTGACGAGCATCCCGAGCCTGTAACAAAGCGCCAGCTAGCACATCGGCAGGAATACCGTTGAGTTTAGTGTCGAGCTGCAGTGCAGTTACGAATTCTCGGGTACCGGCAACTTTGAAGTCCATGTCGCCCAGAGCGTCTTCAGCACCCAAAATATCGGTAAGTGCAACGTAACGGGTTTCACCATCAATATCGCCAGACATCAGACCCATGGCAATACCAGCTACGGGAGCCTTAAGCGGGACACCAGCATTCAGCAATGCTAGCGTCGAGGCGCATACTGAACCCATCGAAGTTGAACCATTAGAGCCCAATGCCTCAGATACCTCACGGATCGCGTAAGGGAACTCTTCCCGGTTTGGAAGTACCGGTACCAAGGCACGCTCAGCAAGCGCCCCATGTCCGATTTCACGACGCTTCGGCGAACCTACGCGACCTGTTTCGCCAGTGGAGTACGGCGGGAAATTGTAATGGTGCATGTAGCGCTTGCTGCTCTCTGGAGAGAGCGTATCTAGCTTCTGCTCTAGTCCCAGCATATTCAGCGTTGATACGCCCAAGATCTGGGTTTCGCCACGCTGGAATAGCGCCGAGCCGTGTACGCGAGGCAGCACGCCTACCTCCGCTGACAAGGTACGAATATCGCTGGGGCCACGGCCATCCATACGGATCTTCTCAGTGAGAACCCGATTACGAACGATCTTCTTCTGAAGAGCCTTGAAAGCTCCCGAGATTTCTTTCTCGCGGCCTTCGAACTTGGCATCTAGCGCGGCATGAACATCAGCTTTAAGGGCATCAGTAGCAGCTTCACGCTCCTGCTTACCAGCGATAGTCATCGCCTTGGCCATAGCGTCCTGAGCTGCATCAGAAACTGCCGCAAAAACGTCATCCTGGTAATCAAGGAATACCGGGAAGTCATAGGTTTCTTTAGGAGCCATAGCGGCAAGTTCTGCCTGAGCATCACATAGTGCCTTGATGAACTTCTTCGAGGCTTCTAGACCTTCTGCTACAACCTCTTCAGTCGGAGCCTTCTTGCCAGCGCGCACCAACTCGAAGGTGTACTCGGTGGATTCAGCTTCTACCATCATGATGGCGACATCACCGTCAGGAAGAACCCGACCAGCGATAGCCATTTCGAAAGTAGCATCCTCAGACTGCTCGACGGTTGGGAAAGCTACCCACTGGTCTTCAATCAAAGCAATACGAAGACCGCCGATAGGACCGGAGAATGGTAGCCCTGCCAGCTGCGTCGAAATCGAAGAAGCATTGATCGCTAGCACGTCGTAGCGAACATTAGGGTTGAGGGCAAGTACCGTAACTACGACCTGGACCTCATTACGCAATCCCTTAACAAAGGATGGACGTAGCGGTCGGTCACACAACCGGGCAGCCAAAATAGCTCCCTCAGAAGGACGGCCTTCGCGACGGAAGAACGAACCGGGAATACGACCGGCAGCGTACATACGCTCTTCGACATCAACAGTTAGCGGGAAGAAGTCGATAGCATCCCGAGGAGTTTTATTAGCAGTAGTTGCCGATAGCAGCATGGTGTCACCATCAAGGTAAACCGCAGCTGCACCATCGGCTTGACGAGCTAGAACGCCAGTTTCAAAACGAACGACGTGCTTACCGAATTTGCCATTATCAATAATGGCTTCGGTGAATTTAAGATCAGGACCCTCCATGGGGTATTTCCTTTCTGTATGCATCACATCGCGATTCCAGAAAAGGCCGGTCTTCGATCGAGGCTCGCGGAAAATATGGTTACCTTCCGAAAACCACTACCGAGGACCGAGGACTCTCTCAATCTCTTATTGATGCAAGGGTTTTGTGTTAATTCTGTTATATCCCATTCAAAGGGATAATGATGTGCGAAAGGGAGTGGCGAGTCGCACCACTCCCTTCCACCAAGTCAGTAAATCACCGACGCAGTCCAAGACGGCTGATCAACGAACGGTAATGTTCGATGTCATTCTTGGCAACGTAGTTCAGTAGACGACGACGCTGACCAACCATCAACATTAGGCCACGACGGCTGTGGTGATCGCCCTTATGCTGCTTGAGGTGCTCGGTGAGGTGAGCAATACGCTTGGTGAGCAGCGCAATCTGTACATCCGGTGAACCAGTATCGCCCGGCTTGGTTGCGTACTCTTCGATAATCTTCTTCTTCGCGGCAGCGTCCATGTGTGCTGCTCTCCTTTCGTAGTTCCCGTTGCGCGGCGCTAGCCTCATCGTAAGATGATTCCAGCTCTTGGGGATCCGCGGCCGATCTAACGGCTTAAACAAGCCTACCAGGCTTACTCCATTCGAGCGAATCGCAAATACTGCTACGAAGCCAGCCCCAACACTTTACGAGTTCGAGAAACATCATCATGAATCTGTGCAATCAGTGGCTCTAGCCCCGAGTACTTAACCATTCCTCGCAACCGTGCCACGAACTCCACTTCGATCTCGACACCATATAGCTCTAAATCATGGCGATCTAGCACATATGACTCCACTGTACGATGAATATCTTCAAAAGTAGGATTCGTGCCCACTGAAATAGCAGCAGGTAATGGTTCTGAGTTGTCATCGCAGCGGTGTACCCAGCCAGCATAGACACCATCAGCAGGAGCTGCCATGGAATCAGGGACAATAACATTTGCAGTAGGAAAACCTAGTTCTCTCCCCCGCTGCGCACCCTGAACTACTGTGCCTCGATAAGCAAAGCGACGCCCCAGCTGCTCTTGTGCAGCATCAACATCACCATTAGCCAAAGCACGTCTGATAGCTGTCGAGCAAGTCTCTTCGTCACATACTTTCACCAACGGAACCGAAGAAACCGTCATGCCATTGTCATGCGCTAACTGCGTAAGTTGAGCAACATCACCAGCAGCTCGATGCCCAAATCTGAAGTTCTCCCCTACTACTACATGAGCTATCCCCAGCGGAGCCAACACTTCAGCCACAAAACTTGCTGCCGGTTGCTGCGCAAACTCCTCAGTAAAATCAATCACAACTACTTCACTAGCGCCAGCAGCAAGTAGTAACCGTTTCCGCTCCGCTAACGAACACAAAAGTTTTGGAGCTTTATCTGGACGTACCACGCTCATGGGGTGAGGCCAGAAAGTGACCGCAATAATCTCTGAGTTTGGCGTTACTGCTTGTGCAGCAGCAAGCAAACCCTGGTGACCTCGATGAACTCCATCGAAGTTACCAATAACAGCCACCCTTGTTGACACGCTTGTCATCCTCTCCAGTCCCTGCTCAGCTATCGTAGTCGCAAACTATGCCAATACCGCGATAGGGCGTGCATATTCCCCATCTGGACGATATAACGCCAATAATTCGCCAGCATCGTTCAACAATGCCGTCGGATCGCTAGAGATAGCTAGCGGCACAGTTTGTCCTACCGTAATCCGCCAAAGTAACTCAGCTGGCACTGTGACTGTCGGGAAACATAACTCAGCAGCTTCCCCCATCTTAGTAATCTTTACTTCAGCATCTTCGACAGTTAGATCAGCAACCCCACAATGATCTAACAAGAATGGACCAACCCTAAGACGTCGCAACATAGTCAGATGTCCGCCGACTTTCAGATCACGTCCTAAATCTCGCGCCAAGGCTCGAATATAAGTTCCGCTAGTTGCTTCTACGTCAATATCAACATCAACAAGATTATCTTCACGACGAATCTCAACTACGTCATAACGAGAAATAGTGACTGGGCGCGCTTTCAACTCAACGCTCTCGCCAGCTCGTACCCGCGCATAAGAACGCTCGCCATTTACTTTGATAGCTGACACTGAGCTAGGAACTTGCACAATATCGCCCAGATACTTTTTAGTTGCAGCGATAATCGCCTCATCGCTCAAATGCGAAGCATCAACAACCGTGAGGACTTCGCCCTCGGCATCGTCAGTTACGGTATCAGCACCCAACCGAATCGTTGCAATATAACGCTTATCGTGAAGCGCTAAATGCCCCAGCAGTCGCGTTGCTCGATTCACGCCTACTACCAATAACCCCGTTGCCATGGGATCAAGAGTGCCAGCGTGCCCAACTTTACGGGTACCCAAGAGCCGACGTAGCCGGCCAACAACCTGATGAGAGGTCCAGCCGGCCGGCTTATCGACAATAATCAGACCTGATCTGGCGGTCACACCTGATCCTCATCATCGATATCGTCTTCAAGATCTTCTGAACGACGATACGGATCAGCATCTCCAGCATAAGTTTTACCTGCAGATACTGCCGCAACAGCTTCGTCAGATTCTTTAGCGCGACGCAATACATCCTCCATTGCAGCCGCACTTTCTGGCATCGCATCAGCGATGAAAGCCAGTGTTGGGGTGAACTTTAGCCCCAACTGCTTACCAACTTGAGTCCGCAACATTCCAGTAGCTGAGGTCAAGGCCGCAGCTGTGGAAGCAGCTTCTTCAGCTGATCCAAAAACTGTATAAAAGAGCGTGCATTCACGCCCATCGCCGGTTAACCGCACATCGGTGATAGTGACAAATCCCAATCGGGGATCCTTCACACGACGTTCTAGCAACTGAGCAACAATGACCTTGATTTGGTCAGCAAGTTTGAGATTACGCGGATTGCCCACGATAACCACCTTTCATGACACGGACACGCCCGTCCCTCGACCATACCGGACCAGGGACGGGCGTGTCGCTAGAAAATCAGCTACGAGCCTTTTCGACCAATGTATGCGTCTCAATCACGTCGCCCACCTTGATATCTGTGTAGTTAGTGAGCGTTAGACCACACTCATATCCTTCACGTACCTCAGTGACGTCGTCCTTTTCACGACGCAACGTGTTGATCTCGGTCTCGACAACGACGATACCGTCGCGGACCAGACGAGCCTTGCTGTGACGTTTGATCGTTCCCGACTGCACCATACAACCAGCGATGGTACCGATCTTGGAGCTCTTGAAGACCTCGCGGATTTCCGCGGTGCCCAGCTGAACTTCTTCGTAGATCGGCTTTAGCATACCCTTGAGGGCAGCCTCAATATCGTCGATTGCCTGGTAGATGATCGAGTAGTAACGGATATCGACATTTTCGCGATCCGCGAGCTGAGCATTTTGCCCCTCTGCCCGAACGTTGAATCCGAGGATTACCGCATCAGAAGCCTTCGCCAAGTTGATGTTATTGAGCGTAATAGCGCCCACACCACGGTCAATGACGCGAAGCGTAACTTCATCGTCAGCAACCTGAATCTTGGACAAGGCATCTTCGAGAGCTTCCACAGAACCAGCAGAATCACCCTTGAGAATAAGCAAGAGTTCCTGCTTCTCGCCCTTCTCCATCTGCTCGAAGAGCTGATCGAGAGTCTTACGGCGACCGGTCTTAGCCTGCTGAGCTGCACGCATTCGAGCCTCACGCTTGTCAGCAATCTGACGAGCCATGCGGTCATCTTCTACTACCAGCAAATTATCGCCAGCACCCGGAACCGCAGTAAGACCCAGTACCTGTACTGGCATCGACGGCGGCGCTTCGGAGATATTCTCGCCACGATCATTGATCAAAGCACGAACACGTCCATAAGCAGGACCAGAAACAATCGAATCACCCAAGCGCAAAGTACCGCGATGGATAAGGACAGTTGCTACTGGACCACGACCCTTATCAAGATGCGCCTCAATGGCAACACCCTGAGCTGGCATATCTGGGTTAGCGCGCAGATCCAAAGCAGCATCTGCGGTTAGCACGATAGCTTCTAGGAGCTTGTCTAAACCTTCGCCAGAAACAGCAGAGACATCGACGAACATTGTTTCGCCGCCGTACTCTTCTGGAACTAGACCATATTCGGTTAGCTGTCCACGAACCTTCGTCGGATCCGCCGTAGGCTTATCAACCTTGTTGACTGCCACCACGATCGGAACCTCTGCTGCCTGAGCATGGTTAAGAGCCTCGATAGTCTGAGGCATCACACCATCATCAGCTGCAACCACTAGCACTGCAATGTCAGTTGACTTAGCGCCTCGAGCACGCATCGCGGTAAAGGCTTCGTGACCTGGTGTATCAATGAAGGTGATCGCCCGGTCGTTACCGTCAACATTGGTAGCTACCTGGTAGGCACCAATTGCCTGAGTAATACCACCGGCTTCTTTCGCGACCACATTGGATTTACGAAGTGCATCAAGCAACTTCGTCTTACCATGATCGACGTGGCCCATGACTGTTACTACCGGCGGACGTGCCATCAAATCATCTTCATCGCCTTCATCTTCCCCGAATTCGAGGTTGAAGGACTCTAGAAGCTCACGATCCTCATCTTCTGGGGATACTACCTTGATGTCGTAATTAAGCTCGGTGCCAAGGATTTCCAGCGTTTCGTCAGGAACTGACTGAGTCGCGGTAACCATTTCACCAAGACCAAACAGCACCTGTACCAACTGTGCTGCATCCAAACCAATCTTTTCACCAAGATCAGTCAATGAAGCGCCACGACGGAGTCGAACTGTCTGTCCTTCACCCTGACGGATGCGCACACCGCCAACGGTGGGGGCCTCCATCTGGTCAAATTCTTGACGACGCTGCTTCTTACTCTTACGTCCGCGACGACCACCAGGACCGCTACGACCAAAAGCACCCTGGGTGCCCGAGCCGCCACGACCGCCACGACCGCCACGACCGCCACCAACTGGACCTGTTGTAGCGCCACCTGGTGCACCACCGGGACGACTACCGCCACCGGGGCGACTGCCACCACGTCCACCACGACCGCCACCGCCAGGACGACCTGCGCCACCGGTAAGGGCAGCGCTTGCCGTCTTAGGCATCATGGCAGGGTTAGGACGTGGCATTCCCGACAAACCACCGGGACGTGGCATGCGCTGCTCACCATTACCGGCTGACGATCCTGCAGAACGTCCACCAGAGCGTGGCGCACCGCCATTGCCACCTTGCTGTCCACCAGAGCGTGGCGCACCGCCATTGCCGCCCTGTTGCGGACGACGCGGGGCACCCATTCCTTGCGATGCAGCGAAAGGATTATTTCCTGGTCGCGACTGACCATTGCGAGGACGAGGTCCGGGCAAACCTCCAGTTGAACCTGGACGTACTCCTGATTTAGTAGGTCGCTGTGCTGAAGCTCCTGGTCGAGGAGCTGGAGCGCCTGGTCGAGGAGCTGAAGCGCTCGGACGAGGTCCGGGCATAGGCACACTTGGACGTGGCGCTGAAGAAGTAGCTGGTTTAGCTACCTCAGGTTTATTAGTTTCAGTTGTCTTAGCAGCATCAGAACCTGCACTGAAGCTAGGAGATGGGATCTCCTTAGCGACAGGCTTTGGAGCTGCCGGACGCGCTGGAGCCGGCTTCGGAGCTGCAGGTTTTTCGGTCGAAGTGACCGGGGCACTCTTAGCAGCCGGAGCAGGCTTGGGGGAAGCTTTAGGCTTCTCTTTATCATTCTTGGGGGTGCTAGAAGCTGCGAACTTGTCGCGGAGCTTGCGAGCAACCGGCGCCTCGATCGTCGAGGATGCTGAGGCGACAAACTCGCCCATATCCTTGAGGGTCGCGAGGACTTCCTTACTTTCGTATCCGAGCTCACGTGCGAGCTCGTAGACGCGGACCTTGGCCACTACTCTCCTAGTTCGGTCCGCGCTCGTGCGCGAACCAGTTAGATGTTGTTGCTCATTGCGAATTACTCATCGAGTGGTCATGAGCGTTCTGCCCACTTTCTGGTTGGTGCCGACCCACAGTAGGACGGCGCGCACTTAACATACTACCGCGCTAATGCCTGCTTTGCCCAAGTGAACGCGCGACGATGCCTAATAGTGAGATATATCTGCGATGATAGCTACCGTGAGTGAGCCTATTCGTACCTGTGTCGCCTGCCGTACACGAGAGCTGTCATCATCGCTGGTACGCATTGTTTCAGTAGCAGGAATTGCTACCGTCGATCAGGCTAAAAAATTACCTGGCAGAGGAGCACATCTTCATTCCGGACCAGATTGTCTAACAACAGCACTCAAACGTCGCGCCATTCAACGAGCACTACGAACCGACGTTGACTGTAGCGCTTTAGCTAAAGCACCAGACTTTTTTGACGTAACTACTAACTAAAAATTGATCTGGCTGACAGCAGCTAAAACTTGCCGCTGACAGCCAGCTCAAAACTATGTTTTAGTCAGCCTGCGTATCTGGGCGAATATCAATACGCCAACCAGTCAATCGAGCCGCTAACCGAGCATTCTGCCCTTCGCGACCGATAGCTAGTGATAGCTGGTAGTCCGGAACAATCACTCGAGCTGCTTTTGCGGCTGCATCAGTTACTGTCACCGAAGAAACTCGCGACGGTGACAGTGCTGCCCCTACGAAAGCAACTGGATCTTCTGACCAATCAACAATGTCGATCTTTTCCCCAGAAAGTTCATTCATAACAGCACGCACTCGTTGCCCCATCGGGCCGATACATGCTCCTTTAGCATTCACATCAGCTTGGGTGGAAATTACTGCCATCTTGGTACGATGACCAGCTTCACGAGCGAGCGCTTTAATTTCAACAATCCCTTGCTCAATTTCTGGAACTTCAAGAGCGAAAAGCTTGCTTACCAGTTGCGGATGCGTACGCGAAACCACAACTTGCGGGCCACGTGCCTCACGACGTACCGCAACCACATAAACCCGCATCCGCTTCCCGTGGGTGTACTGCTCACCTGGAGCTTGCTCTGCTAGCGGCATGATTGCTTCGATATCACCAAGATCAACTAGGACCGTACGCGAGTCACGTCCTTGCTGAACGGTACCTAAGACAATATCGCCTTCTTTAGCCGAAAAATGACCGAACTTTCGTTCATCTTCAGCATCTCGTAAGCGCTGAAAAATAACCTGACGCGCAGTTGAAGCAGCAACGCGACCGAAGTCTGCTGGAGTGTTATCAAACCAAGCAACGATCTTGCCATCTTCATCAAGCTCGGGAACCATCACAACTACTTTGCCCGATTTGCGGTCTACCTCAACCTTGGCGCCACGCTTGGGGTCTTCTGTCTTGTCGTAGGCGTTGAGCATGGCATCTTCAATTGCTTTAACAAGAACATCCATAGGGATTTCTTTATCGCGCTCAATCATGCGTAGCGCAGCCATATCGATATCCATGTCACTCCTCCTCGTCATCGATGCTGTCAGCATCGTCGTCAATGTCAGAAACATCATCTAGATCCGGATCAACCGGACGATTAAGTTCCACCTGCACTACCGGCTTCTTAGCATCGAGATATTCGATACGACGATGCGTACCCTCAATATCAATCGTGGCGCCAGTTTCGTCAGCAGCAAGGATTCGTCCCACTACGGTTTCGTCCGCAACTCGAACCTTAACTAGACGACCGATATTGCGACGCCAATGCTGCGGCTTGGTGAATGGGCGAGAAATACCTCGCGATGTCACTTCGAGGGTGTAAGGAGCTTGACCAGTGGCGTCGCTCTCATCAAGAGCTACTGAAATAGCACGAGTTGCCGAAGCAATATCGTCAAGGAGCGGACCGCGACCTTGTGGGCCATCACCATCGACGATGATCCGCACAATACTGCGCTTGCCAGCAGGCACAATCTCGATGTCATCTAGCTCCAGTCCACGTTCAGTAAGGACTGGGCCGACGACGTCGGCAATGCGTTCGGACTTCATAGACGCCTCATCTCCTGTTGTCGGGTTCAGTTTTAGGGTGAATAAATAAGACTAGCTTGTTATTGCATCATCTTAGTAATGCATTTAGATTCTGTCACCAATTTCTAAGGCAGAATCAAGGCAACTGTATCGGCTCCTAGTTTGATTACTAAGGCACCAATCACGACAAGAAATACCTTACGTACAAAACCATTCCCATATCGCAACGCAAGGCGGGCACCTATCCAACCACCAGTCAGATTCGCAGCCGCCATAGGTAGCGCTATTACCCAAAGCACATGATTTGCTGAGGCTAATACTCCAATAGCTGCAAGATTGGTAGCAGCATTAGCGAGTTTGGCATAAGCACTAGCTTCAACAAAAGCAAAGCCACTCACTGCTACAAAAGAAATGATAAAAAACGTGCCAGTCCCTGGACCGATAAGACCATCGTAGAGACCAACAACTGCACCGATAATTGCTGTCGCAACCCACTGCATATGACCAGTGAGCGCAGGTTTACTTTCTAATCCCATCGCTGGACGACGTAGCGTATATCCGCCCACTGCTAGTAGCACCACCAATACAATTGGGGTAAAAGACTCCCGCGATAGGAACCGGATTAAGTAAGCACCCAACGCCGAACTGGCAGCCGCCGATAGCACCAAAGCAATCACGCTAGGTCGATGAAACTTAACTCTTTTAGCGTAGGTAGCTGCTGCTGTCGCAGTGCCAAAAATACTCGATACTTTATTGGTTCCCGAAACCGTAGCAACTGATGTCGTTGCCGGTAATCCCAGTAGCAACGAGGGAAGCTGTATCAAACCCCCGCCACCGACGACGGCGTCCACCCATCCGGCAGTAAATGCTGCACCTATTAGACAGGCAAGAACTCCGACGTCGACTGGCATCAGCTAGGCCTTAACTACCGATAGCAACTGAGCACAGATCTCAGCAACAGCAACCTCTGCTTTGCTGCCGCTAGCACGATCTCGAAGCTCTACCATGCCATCAGCTAAACCTCGACCCACCACCACAACGGTAGGAACACCTAGGATCTCTGAGTCTGCAAATTTCACTCCCGGCGAAGCCTTACGATCATCGACTAGTACTTCTACTCCCGATTCGGCCAAAGTAGCAGCGATCTCTTCTGCCTTATCAAAGATTGCTTGATCCTTGCCGGTAGGAACAATCATGACGTCGAACGGAGCTACTGCCCGCGGCCAAGCTAGACCTTTATCATCGCAAGTCATTTCAGCAACAGCAGCCACCGCGCGTGATACGCCGATACCGTAAGAACCCATCGTGACCGTCGTCAATTTTCCGTTAGGATCAAGAACTTTCAGTCCCAGAGCTTGAGCATATTTCCGCCCTAGCTGGAAAATATGTCCTAGCTCTACGCCTCGAGCTAATTGCAGCGGACCTGAACCATCTGGAGCTAGGTCGCCTTCTCGCACATTAGCGACGTCGATTGTGCCGTCGGGAGTGAAATCGCGTCCCATCACTAGATCAACCACATGCATATCTGCTTTATCGGCACCTGTTATCCATGCAGTACCGGAAACAACCCGAGGATCAACCAGATACTTCACCTGCGAAGCTGACTTCTCACCTAGCGATCGCGGTCCAATAAATCCCTTTACTAAGGTCGGGAAATTCTCAAAATCAGCATCGGTAAATGGGCGGGCTTCAGCTGGAGATAGCGCTGCTTCCAAACGTTTCTCGTCTACCTCACGGTCTCCTGGCAAACCAATTGCAAGAGCCTCTTGGGAACCATCTGGATGAGTCACCATGAAGATGACGTTCTTCAAAGTATCTGATGCCGCCCAATCCCGGTCTCCTCGTGGGAAATTAGCTTGTGCAAAAGCAACCAGATCGTCGATAGAACCTGCCTGCGGAGTGGCTTCCTCTCGGAAAGCTGGCGTATTAGTTGCATCGACAGGATCAGGGGCAAGAACTGTTACCGCCTCAACGTTGGCCGCATAGCCGCCCGGAGAACGTACGAACGTATCCTCACCATTGGTTAATACTCCCAAGAACTCTTCCGAAGCCGAGCCACCCATCGCCCCAGAAGTAGCCTTAACGATGACATATTCCAAACCCAATCGATCAAAGACGCGAATATAGGCTTGACGATGTTTCTGGTAGCTCTCTTCTAATCCAGCCTCATCGATATCGAAAGAGTAAGAATCTTTCATAACGAATTCCCGACCTCGCAGCAAACCTGCTCGCGGACGTGCTTCGTCGCGATATTTAGTTTGAATCTGATACAGCGAAAGCGGTAGATCCTTGTAGGAAGAATAAAGATCCTTCACCATGAGCGTGAACATTTCCTCATGGGTTGGCCCCAAGAGCATATCGGTGCCCCGACGGTCCTTAAGCCTAAAGAGATTGGGGCCGTATTCTTCCCAACGGTTTGTAGCTTCATAAGGATCGCGTGGCAAAAGTGCTGGGAACCGAACTTCTTGCGCTCCCATCGCATTCATTTCTTCACGAACGATGGCCTCAACCTTGGCTAATACCCGCATTCCTAACGGCAGCCATGAGTAACAGCCAGGAGCAACTCGACGAATATAGCCTGCTCGAACTAACCACTTGTGGCTAGGAAGTTCTGCATCAGCTGGATCGTCACGCAAAGTACGAACAAAAAGCGTGGACATGCGAGTAATCATGGGTTTCCCTTCCGCGACGTAACTGTCGGCGGTCCGACCCCGTGTCGGTCCGACTCGTCTGCGTTTAGCAGGTCCCACACTATCGGGTTCTTACCCGCAGATAGAAGTTACTTGTGGTAACTACCTTGTACCTACTGTCTGCCAATGCGAAGATTACTTATATGAGTGAGTTCAATCCCACCGCGATTCGGCAGAAAACTCCCCCCGCTGATTTATCGCGATACGCTTTGCTGTCAATCGTGGCAGCAATAGCCACTATTTCTTTGAAACTAGGCGCTTACTACGTATCTAGCTCTGTGGGATTACTCTCTGATGCTTGTGAATCATTTGTAAATCTAGCTGCTGCGATTATTGCTTTCATCGCCTTAAAAATAGCGGCACGTCCTGGTGATCGCTCTCATAATTTTGGTCATACTAAAGCCGAATATTTCTCAGCTGCAGCTGAAGGAATAATGATTTTCATTGCTGCTGTTGTAATTATGTGGACCGCTGTACAACGGATTTTGCATCCTGAACCACTGACCAATATCGGTCTTGGTCTCATCATTTCAGTGATCGCTAGCGTTCTAAATGGCACCGTATCGTGGATACTTTTCCGTGCTGCTGCCCTTCATCGCTCAATGACTCTCAAAGCAGACGCCCACCATCTACTCACCGATGTTTGGACTTCGGCTGGGGTGGTGCTGGGAGTTGGTCTCATGTTCTTAGCTAGGCTC
This sequence comes from Propionibacteriaceae bacterium, assembly GCA_051654905.1. Taxonomy (GTDB): domain Bacteria; phylum Actinomycetota; class Actinomycetes; order Propionibacteriales; family Propionibacteriaceae; genus JBOFIQ01. The sequence continues at coordinate 85,800 of JBOFYY010000144.1, read as the reverse complement.
GCCCATCTTGATTGGTGGTGGCTAGATCCGATAATTGGTTTAGCAGTAGGCGTCAATATTATTTGGGCAGGCTGGCAGCTCATGCAGGAGTCTTTCGCTGGACTCATGGATGCCTCGATGAGCAAAGAAGACAATGAAGCTTTAGCTGAATGTCTAGCTGCACACGTCATACCTGGACAAATAAATTTCCATGGATTACGTACTCGAATCGCTGGCAGAGAGCGTTTCGCGCAAGCTCACCTACTAGTTCCCGGCGACTGGAGCGTACAAAAAGCACATGATTTATGCGAAGTTATTGAAGATGAAGTTTTTGCTCGTTTCGAGGAATTAGAAATCATGTTTCACCTCGAACCCATCGAAGATGAACGATCCTACGCTGACGTTCCCATCACATCTATTCCAGTTCACGAAGAAGGACATCTCCCGCCCTCTTTTACTGACTAGATCAGTAAAGAATAGTGGCGAACTCCCCTACCTGACGGAACCCTACTGCTCGATACGTCGCTAAAGCTGGCTTATTGAAATCATTGACGTACAAACTAGCGATGCCGTATTCCTGCTGTATCTGAGCCACTACTGCTGCCATTGCAGACGTCGCTAGCCCCCGACCTCTTAACGTCGGGTCTAGCCAGACTCCTTGGATCTGCGCAACCTGTCCAAAGCTGGCACCAATATCTGCTTTAAAGACAACTCGTCCGTCAACTATCACCCCAAATCCTCGCCCCTCCCGCAATGTCTGACGAACATGACGTTCATAACTACCATCTGGCGATAGTGGGCTAATCCCAACCTCTTCGGTGTACATACGCACACTTGCCTCGATATAGCTTTGAGCATGTTCAACGCTAATGCGACCGACTAAGGGATCTGGCGATACTAACGGTGGCGCATCGCATACTAACAATGGTTGACATAGTCTCTCTTGACGCGGCCTAGCCCAAGATTTACGTAGCCGAAGCATCTCATACAACGCAATGACTTGTGTGGCCGGACCCATGATGGAACAAGAGACACGATTATCTTCTAGCTTGGCAGCAAAAGCTGCTAGCGAAGACATATCGGCATTAACTGGAACTAAATTAGCTCCTAGATGAAGTAACGATATAAGGCTGCCTTGCTCGTCGAAAGCACCCCATACAGGACAACCCAGTATCACTTTCTCAATTCCATAAGAGGTGAGTCGTGACGTAACGAAAACACTACCGATAGGGTCTTGCGCACACACCTGCAATGCCGCCGGCAAATCTGCGGCTGTGCAGATGCGAATGTGTCTCATGAGAGAGTGGTCACCGTTGGAGTCTCACCCGTAGCTTCCATATCAGCAGCTATTCGGTTAGCTTCTTCAATCAATGTCGCCACAATCTCAGCTTCTGGCACGGTCTTAACCACTTCACCTTTAACGAAGATTTGGCCTTTACCATTACCCGAAGCCACTCCTAGGTCAGCTTCGCGGGCTTCGCCTGGACCATTAACGACACAACCCATTACCGCGACTCGAAGTGGAACTTTCATTCCTTCCAGACCTGCGGTCACATCTTCAGCCAATTTATACACATTAACTTGAGCACGCCCGCAAGATGGACAAGAAACAATCTCTAATTTACGTGGCCTTAGATTCAGTGATTCAAGGATCTTGCAACCAACCTTGATCTCTTCAACTGGATCAGCAGAAAGCGATACTCGGATCGTGTCGCCAATTCCTTTCGATAACAATGCCCCAAAAGCTGTTGCTGATTTAATAGTTCCTTGGAATGCTGGACCAGCCTCAGTAACGCCCAGATGCAGCGGCCAATCGCCCCGCTGCGATAGCAGCTCATAGGCTCGCACCATAACCACAGGATCGTTATGTTTGACTGAAATCTTGAAGTCGTGGAACCCGACTTCCTCAAAAAGCGACGCTTCCCAGACTGCTGACTCCACCAATGCTTCTGGAGTAGCATGACCGTATTTTGCTAATAGTCGCTTGTCGAGAGAGCCAGCGTTTACCCCAATACGAATTGAGACACCAGAATCAGTTGCCGCTTTAGCAATATCAGCTATTTTGTCATCAAAAGCCTTGATATTTCCTGGATTTACTCGGACTGCAGCGCATCCAGCATCGATAGCAGCAAAAACATATTTAGGCTGAAAGTGAATATCAGCAATCACTGGAATCGGTGATTTTTTAGCAATGATTGGAAGCGCTTCGGCATCATCTTGGCTAGGACAAGCTACTCGCACGATATCGCAACCAGTAGCAGTGAGTTGAGCAATCTGCTGCAAGGTGGCATTGATATCTGTGGTCTTAGTCGTGGTCATTGACTGCACCGAAATAGGAGCATTACCACCTACTAAAACCTTGCCTACCTTAATCTGGCGGGTCTTACGACGCGGCGCTAAAACAGGCGGCGGGAGGGCAGGGGTACCGAGGTTGATACTCATAACTTCTTTCCGGTTTTCCACAACAAATGATTCCCTACATACTGCTAAGGAAGATCTTGTCTAGCCACTGCGTTTTATCTCAATGCCGACAACCAAACTATACCTAGTTTAGTGACTCGCCAGCATAGTTGTGACGCGTTGACGCGCCCAAGCATCAGCAGCCATCACAATATCTAGGCTGATATCTGCTGCATCAACCCATCCTTGCTGCTCATGTTCTGCCACTACTGAAGAAATCGTGTCAGTTATCCCAAGGAAACTCAGCTGACCTACACAGAAAGCATCCACACATGCTTCGTTAGCAGCGTTATATACAGCTGGTGCTGTACCGCCCTTTTTACCAACTCGACGAGCTAGCTCAACTGCCGGGAAAGTCTCATCATCAAGAGGTTCAAATGTCCAAGTATGACTATTAGCCCAGTTCATTGTTGGGGCTGCTCCCCTGATTCGACGCGGCCAGTCTATTCCCAGCGCAATCGGTAATCTCATGTCAGGCGGTGATACTTGAGCGATCGTAGAACCATCGATGAACTCTACCGCCGAATGAACAATCGATTGCGGATGTACTACCACCTGAATTTGATCGTAAGAAACGTCATAAAGTAATGCCGCTTCAATAAGTTCTAGGCCTTTATTTACTAATGTTGCCGAGTTAATTGTGATAACCCGCCCCATATCCCAAGTTGGATGCGCCATAGCTTGTGCTGGCGTAACTTGCGATAATTCCTGACGAGTTTTACCTCGGAACGGCCCACCTGAAGCAGTAAGAATAAGCCGTTCCACTTCATCGGACCGACCAGAGCGCAAAGCTTGTGCGAAAGCTGAATGTTCCGAATCAACAGCCACTATTTGACCAGGTGCTGCTGCCTGCGTCACTAGCTTTCCGCCAATCACCAGCGACTCTTTATTTGCTAATGCCAATGTTGTTCCAGCAGCTAACGTCGCTAATGTGGCATGCAGCCCGGCAGCACCAGTAATAGCATTCATCACTACATCACATGAGACCTGTGCACAAGCAAGAATTGCCTCATCGCCGACACTAAACTGCGGTCGATAATCGGTAAGTGCTGTAATAGCGCTACGAACCTGATCGGCATATTTCTCATCAGCAATAGCAACCATCGCAGGCTGAAACTCTGCTACCTGTTTGGCTAGCGCCTGACTTTGAGTTCCCCCAGCTGCCAAAGCGACTATCTCAAACTCTGCTGGACGCGACCGCACCACATCACATGTTTGAGTTCCAATAGAACCGGTAGAACCTAAAAGAGCCACTCGACGCATAACTCCATCTTGTCATGGTCGGTTCCTGATACGAAAGAAAGTCAGAATCTGGGATCGCCTGCGCTCTAAGATAGTTTTATGACACGCATTGAGATTGAGTCTCTCCAACAGTGGGATCAGTACCTTTCCTCCCACCAAGATTTGATCGGAGTCATCATTCAATCTCTTGATTTACGAGACCGGGATCTGACCGCTATCAACCCCAGTCACAGTATTTTTCTAGGTTGTGATCTGACTCTGGAACAAGAAACTTGGCTACGGGCGCGCCACGGGCTTATTTTCCCCGACCTTCCTCAGACCCCAATAAATCCTTACCGAGCCGCGCTATACACTCCCCAAGAGCTCCTGCTTTCTGATGACCGATCTTATGCAAGCTCACTAGATGGTCGTTCCTACGCATGGAGCACTGCAACCCCTGCCGCGCTAGAACACACTCTCATTACTAGCTTGCATGATCATGCCATCAGTGACGCCCTTAGTGACCATCTTTCTCAGCACGACCCACACCGCATCGTAGGAGTTATGGGCGGACATGCTTTAGAACGCGGCACTAGTAGTTACCGAGAAGCTGTAGAGCTCGGAGCAAAACTAACTTCATCTGGTTACTATGTTGTATCAGGCGGTGGCCCCGGAGCAATGGAAGCTACCAACCTTGGCGCTATGCTCAGCAAACACAGCTCTACCCAACGCGACCAAGCCTGCGCCATGCTAGCGCAAGCCCCCTCATTTCGCCCCAGTATCGATCAATGGGCTGCCGCAGCTTTTAAAATAAAAGATACTTTCGGAGCTGGCGCTGATTCGTTAGGAATCCCAACCTGGTTTTATGGACATGAACCGCCAAATGCTTTTGCCAGCAGTATCGCTAAATATTTTTCTAACGCATTGCGCGAAGATACTCTCCTAAGCATCTGCCGCGGGGGTCTTATCTACTTACCGGGCGCAGCAGGCACTGTTCAAGAACTCTTCCAAGCCGTAACTGGAAACTATTACGCCCACGATTTAGAATCAATCGCTCCGTTAATTTTGGTAGGTCGAAATCAATGGACTTCGACGCTGCCCGTATGGGATTTACTCACCACTTTAGGACAAGACCGTCTCATGGCAAGCAAACTACAATTAGTCGATACGATCGATGACGCTTGGTTCGCACTCACAACCTAATCTTTAGTATTTTTAGCCGCAAGCTGCCCACAGGCCCCGTCAATCTCTCGACCACGAGTTTCGCGGACTGTTGTAGCTATGCCACGGGCTTCAAGCCTACGGACAAACTCTTTCTCATCTTGCGGGCGAGATGCCGTCCAGCGTGATCCGGGAGTGGGATTAAGTGGAATAAGATTCACATGCACCCAATGTCGGCCATGTTTGGCTAAAACCCTAGCTAGTTCATCTGCCATCTCTGCCGAATCGTTAATATCGCGCATCATCGCATATTCGATGGAAACTCGCCGCCCGGTCACTTCAAAATAGTTATACGCTGCAGCGATAGTTTCGGCAACCGAATAGTGAGTGTTAATCGGAACTAACTCATTACGTAGCTCATCAGTAGGCGCATGTAGCGATAACGCTAAAGTAACTGGCAAACCTTCTTCAGCTAGTTGTTTCATACGAGGAACTAGTCCTACCGTCGAAACGGTGATACCACGAGCGCTCATCCCTAATCCGCTAGGAGCTGGAGCAATCATCGTTCGGATAGCAGCCATCAGCTTGTTGTAATTAGCCATGGGCTCACCCATCCCCATAAATACAACGTTACTTACCCGGATTGGCTCCCCCGGAATCTCACCTGACTGCAGTCGTCTAAATCCGTCTACTACTTGCATCAAAATTTCAGCCGTAGACAAGTTACGTTGCAGCCCTCCCTGACCCGTGGCACAAAACGGACATGCCATCGCGCAACCAGCTTGCGACGATACACATAACGTAGCTCTAGACGGGTAACGCATTAGCACCGACTCCACTAACGAGCCATCGCATAACCGCCACAAGGTTTTTACCGTAGTATCGCCATCGCAACGTAGTGAATCAGTATCGGTAAGCAGCTGCGGCAATAATGATTCTGCGACAGTATCGCGTAGTGTTGCTGGTAGATCCGTCCAAGTACTGGGATCGGTAGAAAAATGTTCACATAAGTGAGTATTAATTTGCTTAGCTCTAAAAGCCGGCTGACCTAATTCTTTGAGCGCAGCTATCCGATCGTCGGCAGTCAGATCTAGCCAATGGCGCGGCGGCTTTTCTCGACGAGATGCTGGCCGCAGCGTAAGCCGAGGCAAGGTGCTGGGGCTTAGCTGGTCGGTCATATATTTTAGCCTCCGGGAACAAGTAGATATAACACCAGCCAAGCAGCCGGAGCAGCAACTAATAATGAATCTAAGCGATCCATTACACCACCATGTCCGGGCAAAAACGAACTCATGTCTTTGATACCCACATCTCGTTTCACAAGACTTTCGATCAAATCACCGCAAGTACCAGCTGCGGCACAGACAATGCCAAAGATAATTCCGACCCAGATCGGCGAATGGAGAGCCACTTTAGTCATGATCATGCCCATGATGCTGGCCAAAATAAATGACCCGGCTAAACCTTCCCAAGTTTTTTTCGGGCTAATAACTGGTGTCATCTGATGCTTACCAAAAAGAACACCTGCGATATAGCCGCCAGTATCACTGGCTGGAACACACAATAAGAAAGTAATAACTCGCGCAGCGCCATGAGAACCAGCCAGCATCAAAGCAATAAAAGATCCCAATAATGAGACATATCCAATGATGAACATACTTGCCGAAGCATCTTTTACGAAGCCGTTAGGCCCCTTCTTCATTCGCCAAACTAATGCTCCTACCACCGTCACGCCTAGACCAGCTAGCAACAACGTATTTGAAGGCATATGGATTAGCTGACCATGCTCTAGATGAAGACGATGCCCAGCATAGTAAGACCCGGTAACGATCAAAACCGTACCTACCAAAATAGGCACGATGGCAGATTCAGCACCTTTACGTAGTAAAGCTGAGTGAACCTCTACAGCCGCTAGGCACAAAGCGATAGCTGTCAAGATAACAAATCCCCAGTTCCACCAAGCAAGAGTTACCGCAGCAGACGCTACTAGCCCTAGACCAACCGCAATTGCTACAGGCAGATTACGCCCCGCCTTGCCGTTGGATACGACAGGCGGGGCATCATCAGGAAGCATCGCAGAGATGCTGTCATCGACAGTCATTAAACCTCTAGCAACTCAGCTTCTTTAGCCTTCAGAACGCTGTCGATGGCTTCGGTATGCTTCTTTGTGATGAGATCAAGTTTCTTTTCTGCACCAGCAGCATCGTCCTCGCCAACCTCTTTATCTTTGAGGAGCTTATCGATGGCATCTTTAGCATGACGACGTAGATTACGAATCGAGATTCGAGCATCTTCGGCCTTAGTCTTGGCAAGTTTGGTGTATTCTTTGCGACGATCTTCTGTCAGCACTGGCAAAACCAAACGCAGTACATTGCCATCATTAGATGGGTTAACGCCAAGGTCTGAGTCGCGAATAGCTTTTTCGATTGCAGTCATGGCGCCACGATCATATGGCGTTACCATCACAGTACGAGCCTCTGGAACCTGGAATGAGGCAAGCTGTTGTAGCGGGGTCATCTGACCGTAGTAATCCACCATAATCTTGGAAAACATAGCAGGATGAGCACGACCGGTACGGATGGCCGCGAACTCCTCCTTGGCAAACTCAACAGCCGTAGCCATTTTGGACTCGGCTTCAGCGAGAATCTCAGGAATCACGGTTTTTCCTTCCGAATAATGAATATAAAGAGAAAATACCCCACATCAGACTAAATAGCAGATTTAGCGATGTAGCGTAGTTCCCATTTTTGCTCCACCTAGAGCACGGGAGATATTGGCTGGGTCATCAAGGTTAAAGAAAACCATTGATAGATCGTTATCTCGAGCTAGAGAAATAGCCGTAGCGTCAGCTACTTTTAATCCTCTGGCTAAGAACTCATCATAAGACAGATCGGTAAACATTTTAGCGTCAACATACTTATTCGGGTCTTTATCAAAGACCCCATCAGCACCCTGTTTGGCCATAAACAGTACTTCTGCCCCAATTTCGAGTGCTCGCTGAGCTGCAACTGTATCTGTTGAAAAGTACGGCATTCCAGAACCGGCACCAAAAATAACGATGCGTCCCTTTTCCATATGTCGCTCTGCTTTGCGCGGAATATAAGGTTCAGCTACCTGCCCCATTGCAATAGCAGTCTGCACCCGGGTAGGAACTCCTGCTTTTTCACAAAAGTCTTGTAACGCCAAGCAGTTCATCACAGTGCCCAACATTCCCATGTAGTCGGCACGATCTCGTTCGATACCACGCTGCTGTAGTTCAGCTCCACGGAAGAAGTTACCGCCGCCTACGACGATAGCAACTTGAGTTCCTGTGGCAACAACGGTAGCCAGCTGTTTGGCAACTGCATCAATCACATCTGGATCGACACCAATCTGACCACCGCCAAAAGCTTCACCTGACAGCTTGAGTAAAACACGCTTATAAGCCATGAACCCCTCCTGGGCAAAGAAAAGTGGCGGAAGCGACTTCTCGCTCCCGCCACTTTACTAGATCAGTTACCTGCGCTGAAACGCACGAAGCGAATGATCTTTACACCATTCTCTTCTAGCAGTTTACCAACCGACTTCTTGTCATCAGAAACTGACGGCTGATCGAGCAGCGCCACATCCTTGAAGAAGCCATTTAGGCGACCCTCGATGATCTTCGGTAGCGCAGCTTCTGGCTTACCTTCTTCACGAGAAGTTGCTTCTGCAATACGACGCTCGTTCTCGACAACATCAGCTGGGACGTCATCACGAGTGAGGTAAGTGGGGCTCATAGCTGCAATCTGCATCGCAATACCGCGAGCAAAAGCATCGTCGCCACCTTCGTAGAGAACGCCCACGCCAACCTGTGGTGGGAGGTCCTGTGAACGACGGTGTAAGTAGATGTGAGCGGTACCATAGAAGTAAGCAGCTTCTTTAAGCTCTAGCTTCTCACCAATCTTGGCAAGAAGAGTTGCAATAGCATCTTCAACAGTTTCACCCGACTCAAGCTTGACAGCATTAGCAGCTGCTACGCCATCAGCCTTGTTCTGATCAACAGCCTTAGCGATAGCGTCGGCAAGAGCAACAAACTCTTCGTTCTTAGCAACGAAGTCTGTCTCAGCAGCAAGCTGAATGAGCGCATTGCCGCTAGCAGCAACGATGCCATTAGATGCTTCACGATCGGCACGCTTGGCAGCCTTAGCCAGACCTGAAATACGAAGGATTTCTACAGCGGCTTCGAAGTCGCCGTCAGCCTCAGTGAGTGCCTTCTTCGCGTCCATCATGCCAGCGCCAGTGGCCTGACGAAGGTTCTGGACGTCCTTGGCAGTAATTGATGCCATGTTCGTTATTCCCCTTTAGTGGTTGTAGAAGTTTACTTGGCCTCAGCGTCGGCTACCGGAGCCTCAGCAGCGGTTTCTTCGGTAGCTTCTGGAGCCTCAGCAGCACCAAGGAGTTCGCGCTCCCACTCTGGCATTGGCTCTGCTACTGGCTGATCGCCGGACTGTCCACGCTGTGAACGAGCAACAAGACCTTCGGCGACAGCGTCAGCAATCACTCGGGTAAGTAGCGCAACAGAGCGGATGGCGTCATCGTTGCCGGGGATAGCGAAATCAACTTCATCAGGATCACAGTTGGTGTCCAAGATGCCGATGATGGGGATATGCAGCTTGCGAGCTTCGCTGACAGCCAAGTGTTCTTTCTTGGTATCAACGATCCATACTGCATTCGGGGTACGAGCCATATCGCGGATACCGCCGAGAGTCTTGCCTAGCTTCTCTGACTCACGCTTGAGACCGAGAAGTTCCTTCTTGGTAAGACCGGTGGAAGCTGAATCTTCAAGATCCATTGCTTCGAGTTCCTTGAGGCGCGAAACACGCTTGCTCACGGTCTCGAAGTTAGTGAGCATACCGCCCAGCCAACGCTGGTTGATGTAAGGCATACCTACGCGGGTAGCCTGCTCAGCAATGGCTTCCTGAGCCTGCTTCTTGGTGCCTACGAAGAGCACGGTGCCGCCACGAGCGACAGTGTCCTTGACGAAAGCGAAAGCGCGGTCGATGTAAGTAAGCGACTGCTGAAGATCAATGATGTAGATGCCGTTGCGCTCGGTGAAGATGAAACGCTTCATCTTCGGGTTCCAACGGCGAGTCTGGTGTCCGAAGTGGACGCCGCTCTCAAGGAGCTGGCGGGCTGTTACGACGGCCATGACCGTTCCTTCCTGCGCGCACAATAACTGTGCGCTTTTGAGTTACTGACACCGAGCTATTCGGTGCCTCTAATGCGGTAGCTACTTCTCACCCCCGAAAGGGACCACGAAAAATAGCTCAGTTTCCTGTGCACCACATGTGAAGTCGACTCAGATCTGCTGAATCGCTACCGAAAGTCTACTTCCGAGCTAGCCTTTGCAGCAAACCACTGCTTTTATCCACATTTGCATTTGATGGAACCTGATTATCCACAGCATCGCTAGCATCGGTAGCGCTATTGGATCAGATCCTTCATTCTCATCACTATGAAACTTTTCGCATTACTTTTAACACCAATTTTTTCGTTAGTTAGTACAGCACATTTACCACCAGCCCCAGGTACGGTCGTACGCGAATTTTTTGCACCCCAACCTAACTGGCTACCAGGACATCGCGGACTCGATATTGCCGCCGACGTGGGAGACTCCATCACAGTTCCAGCCGATGGTGTCGTCACATTCACTGGAAATATTGCCGGACGTCCCGTCGTAGTAATTACTCATGGATCGTTACGGAGCACTTATGAGCCAGTCGTCGCCACAGTTTCGGTAGGTGCTAAAGTTCACAGCGGACAGCAGATCGGGACCTTATTGGCAGGGCATCCTGAATGCACTGCTACTGCATGTTTGCACTGGGGACTGCGACGAGGAAAAACTTACCTTGATCCTCGGATATTACTTAAACCGCAACATGTCAGACTGCTACCTACTAAGTCTTCGCGGCCCGATGCTTTAGATACTATCGATTAGGCACGTGGATGTGCCTGATTGAAAGCAGCTCGCAAGCGTTCATTAGTGACATGAGTATAGATCTGAGTAGTTGCTAACGATTGATGCCCCAAGATTTCTTGGACACTACGCAAGTCGGCTCCACCTTCCAATAAATGTGTTGCCATGGCATGACGTAACGTATGTGGCCCAGCATCAGGAGCCCCTTCAACTACACCTAACCCCTGATGAACAACTCGACGTACTACTCGCGGATCGATACGAGCGCCACGCTCCCCCACAAAAACTGCTTCTTTGGCAGTAGCTTTAGCTATTTCATGACGCACTTGCAGCCAAGAATCCAATGCTTTAAAAGCAGGAGCTCCTAGCGGAACTACCCGTTCCTTATTTCCTTTACCTAGAACTCGAATAACCTGACGTTCCTGATCAATGCCTGATATATCCAATCCACAAAGTTCTGAAACACGAACTCCCGCACCGTAGAGAGTCTCCAATATCGCTAAGTCTCTACGCGCTATCGGACTATCTTCTTCAGCAAGGCGTCCAATAGCTGCTGCCATCATTCCCTGCGCCATAGCTTGATCAATTGTGATTGGTAGCCGCTTCTCAGAACGTGGCGATCGTAAAGCTAGCGTCGGGTTAGTATCACACCTATTAGTGCGATGTAGCCATGCAAAAAAGACTCGTGCCGCAGCACTTCTACGTTGCAAACTAGCTCTCTTAGCGCCCTGTTCGCTCATATCAGCAAGCCAAGAACGAAGATCTCGCAAATGAATACCGTCGAAACTATCGAAACCTTGAGTTACCAAATGTTGTAGTAGCGCCTCGATATCACCACCATAAGCTCTAATCGTGTGAGCCGATAACGATCTCTCGGCTGCCAGATGTTCACAAAAAGCCTCGTTAGCTTTCTGAAAGATACTCGGTATATCGCTATCGCGCTGCTCACCAACCTGCATAGTGCTAAGAATACGCATCTTCTAAACAGCTATCGTGCAGCACACATCGCGCTTCCCCACTACGATTACTACATGAGGTAGCGTGCACACAAGGACACCTCACGATCGATAAGGAGCTGTTATGACAGACATAAAAGATGTGATGACTGGCGGTAATATTCTGCCTATCACTCGTTGGGGAACTCCTATCATGCATGAACCAACTACTGCCGTGACCGTATTCAATGAGGAGCTTCATCAGCTAGCTCGCGATATGTTCGCCACTATGGAAGCCGCTAATGGGGTGGGATTAGCTGCTACTCAAGTTGGTCTTGGTATTGCCATGTTTGTTTATGATTGCCCAGACGACGATGGCAACCGCCATGTAGGCATCGTCTGCAATCCCACCATTACGTTGCCAGAGGGTCGACAGCGTCATCTAGTTTCAGTTGACGAAGGGTGTTTGTCATTGCCGGGAGGATACGAAGCACTAGCTCGTCCCGATTTTGCTACTTGTACTGGACAAGATATTGACGGCAATGAAATTACTGTGTCCGGAACTGGGTTCTTTGCTCGCTGTCTACAACATGAGACTGACCATCTAAATGGCATGGTTTTTGGTGATCGACTTTCTGCTCGTAGCCGCAAAAATCTTTACAAATCTCATGAAGCAACCGCTGATCGCTATCCTGCAGACTGGCCAGCTACTCCAAAACAGTAATTCATTACTTCGTTGAACCGCCTGCCGTAGAAATTCCTTAGTTATCTGCGGCAGGCTGTTTAGTTAGCGCCCAAGGTGTAACAAACCACAGCGGTAGCTGCTGCAACATTGAGCGAATCAATACCATTGCCCATCGGAATGGTAACTACTACATCAGCTTGCTCCAGCCAATGTTGCGACAATCCACTACCTTCGGTTCCCATCAAAACTGCGATCTTCTGATCCGGAGTGCAACTAGCAGCAAATTGCGACAGTGGCACTGCATCCTCACGCAATGCTAATGCCACTACCGTAAAACCTGATTCTTTTAAGACTTCTAACCCGTGCACCCAATCATCTATCCGCGCCCACGGCAGGCCGAAAACTGCTCCCATAGATGTTTTGATTGCTCTCCGATAGAGCGGATCAGCAGATCGCGGAGCTAACAGCACCCCATCCCAACCTAATCCTGCTGCTGATCGCAGGATCGCTCCGACATTAGCGTGATCAACAACATCTTCCATGACCACCAGCCGATTCATCGGCAACATATCATCGAACTGATAGCGGGTATGACGGTGAAAACTCCCTAACGCTCCGCGATGTACATGGAACCCGGTAACTTGTTCAGCTAGTTCTTCGGTAACGACATAAACCGATACATCGCTGGCAGCAATTTCTTCCTGTAATCCATCAATCCATCGACGTGCCAGCATCAGCGATCGCGGTCGATAACCTGCCGCAAAAGCTCGTTTAATAACTTTTTCTCCCTCAGCGATGAACAAACCTTCGCGAGATTCTAAACTACGTCGCAAGCTAGTGTCTCGTAGCGAGACATAGTCTCTTAACCGCTCGTCCGCGGCATCACCAATATCGTAAAAAGTCATTAGGTTATACACATCTCTGCCGATAATAAGGTAGAAACTAATTTCACTACTATCTTATGCTCTAAAACCTTTACACCATAAACCACAACGAGTATTATCGACTTATGCAGGCAACGAAGCTTGCAAACCCCTTGAAAGGAAAAGCAATGAGATATAACCTTTTCAAGACCTCAGTCATTGGATCACTATCCCTTGCGATCTCGTTAACCCTTTCCCCAATGGCTCCAGCTCAGGCCACAGAAGGAACTTACACCACTACTGTAAATTGCTCTACATTAGGAGTTGCCAATACTTCTGGGATGGTTAAACTAACTTACAAAGAAATCGCTGCAGCTAAGCAGATGATTGACAGCGGACTCATCGATAAATCCATCGTAGTAGCACTAGAAGGCGTGCGCATTGACTACGAGATTATAGGACCGTCTCCACGCGCCTTACCCGTCGTTGCCACAGTCGCCGTTGCCGCAGTCGCTTGGTGCGCAAAAGGAGCTTTAGGCTCGCTCCCAGCATCAGCGCTCCAAGATATTGCAAATCGAGCGAATAACGACATCCCTCCACCTGACTACGTAATGAATGCTATCTTTGCATGCGCCGGAGGTCCTGTTCTCGGAGTACTTACATCACAGTGGATGCGAGTGAGATTTGCGGGTGCAGTTATTGGATTAATATTGAAGATTCGACGTTAAACCAATGATCTGGTTTCCGTTAGTGATATTATCAGGATCTTCCCTTCTAGCACTTAGCGCAGCAAGGGAATCCAGAAAAACTAAACCCTTGCATCCTTTCGTTAAGTCTAAGTCGGTACGGGGAGAGAGATACTTTTATGGATCGACCTTCTTCTACAGCGTATCTACAGCTTTACTCCTGTTAAAAATAGTACCAGCATCTATCGGATGCGCCTTTTTAGGGCTATTTCTACTGGTTTTTGGATCAGAAATAACCAAAAATAAAATTGGTGATGACCATTTTGAAACTAAACCAAAATCCTAAGATCCAGATGACTAATTAACCCATATACCGCTAATTCTTAATTAGAAACCATAAATTTTTCTACTTTGCTTTGCCAGTTTATGGGTGTGCCATGTAGTACACCCATAAACTATATTTATTGCACTAATACTCGACTAATCAAAAATATAATTCAGCAATTTTATATATTAACGAATTGATCTAGATACCCACTTAGTTAGCGTCACAGCAGCTATTATTCCCAATGCTGCAGCCACAAACTGCCACCCAAAAAGTTCTGGCATTAGCATCGCGACGATCGCTGCTGGTATCAGCCCCAATCCGGTAACTGCACCCCATCCGTCTCGACGCAATAAATCAACGCTCAAACACAGCAGCACTAACAACAGCCACGGAATCCACGGACAATCAACAAAAGATTCCGTCAAATTAAGCTTCATCGCCCCGGCCGTAATCTGGCAGTGTAACGACCACCGGCATGGTAGAGACGTAGCGGAATTTCGAAGGTTTCAGAAAGCCATTTTCCGGTGATAGTTTCCCGGATCGGACCAGCAGTAACAACAGCTCCCGATTTCAACAAGATAGCGTGAGTTATTCCTGCCGGAATCTCTTCTACGTGATGAGTCACCATGACAGTTGTGGGAGCTGTCAGATCCTGAGCTAACTGCCCCAACGTAGCAACCAGATATTCACGTCCTGCCAAATCTAATCCAGCAGCTGGTTCATCAAGTAAAAGTAGCTCTGGATCGGTCATTAATGCCCGAGCAATCTGAACTCTTTTACGTTCTCCTTCGCTGAGCGTTCCAAATGTTCGCTCCGCAAGATGTGCCACCCCTAGCTGCCCCATAAGTGCAGCAGCTTGTTGATAGTCAGCACCATCATAGGTTTCATTCCATCGACCCAATACGCCATAAGCCGATGAAATCACCACATCACTGACTTTTTCGCTACGCGGTATCCGCTCGGCAAGATCAGCAGAAGCTACCCCAATACGAGGGCGTAGCTCAAAGACATCAACAGCCCCCAACTGTTCCCCTAGCAGCCCGACGCTACCTGAAGTGGGATGCAATTGGGCAGCAAGAACCTGCATCAAAGTTGTTTTACCAGCACCATTAGGTCCAATAACAACCCATCGTTCGCCTTCGGCGATATGCCAGTTGATACCGTCGAGTAATACCGCATCGCCTCGACGAACAGTTACGTCTTTAAGTTCCACTACTGATGTCACAACACCAACCTACCCAACTGTGTCAACTAATGTGCGCAGATAAACTTGAAATACGAGCATGGTCTACATACCCATAGCGTGGAATCCACCATCAACGTGAATAATTTCCCCAGTAGTTGCCACAAACCAATCCGATAGCAAAGCACATACTGCGCGGGCTACCGCTGTTGCGTCGTTAGGATCCCAACCTAGTGGAGCTTTCTCAGCCCATACTTGATCCAACACCTCAGCTCCTGGAATAGCGTTTTTAGCAAGAGTATTAACCGGACCTGCACTGACTAGATTTACCCGAATCTTTTCTGAACCAAGATCGCGAGCCAGCTGTCGCGCGGTACCTTCCAAGGCAGCTTTTGCTACCCCCATCCAGTCATAATTTGGCCAAGATAGCGACCCGTCGAAAGTAAGCCCGACGATACTTGCCTGCGGTCGCAATAAACCGCGACAAGCTGCTGTCACCGAAGCTAACGAATAAGCACTCACCTGCAAGGTTTCAGCCACATCAGACCACGGTGTCTGTAGAAACTGTCCCCCTAGCGCAGTATCAGGATTAGCATAAGCAACTGCATGAACGATGCCATCAAGACCGTCAATATGTTCGCCTAGCAGCTCTGGAAGCCGTTTTAGGTGACTCTCTTGCGTAACATCTAATTCAATCAATGCTGGCACCGGGTCAAGTCGTTGCAAGACTTTAGCGGTAAGACGCATCGCTCGCCCATAGTTAGCTACGACGACCGTAGCGCCTTCTTGTTGAGCTAGTTGTGCTACCGCATATCCCAAAGATGTAGTGTGGGTAACTCCCACCACTAAAATTTTTTTACCAGCAAGGATCCCAGCCATAGTTAATGCCCCATCCCTAAACCACCGTCAACAGGAATAACTGCACCGTTGATATATCCGGCTTCTTCGCGTGTCAAAAATTCTACGGCTGATGCTACATCTGCCACAGACCCAATATGTCCTGCCGGTATTTGATTTTGATAATGAGCCATCAACGCTGGATCCAGAGCTGCTGTCATATCAGTATCGATAAATCCTGGTGCTACCACATTGGCGGTAATTCCTTTAGCACCTAGCTCTTTAGCTGTCGCCCTAGCTAGCCCCACCATGCCAGCTTTAGAGGCTGCATAGTTTATTTGCCCGACACCGCCTTGGGCTCCAATCACTGATCCAACTAGCACGATACGACCGTACCGAGCTTTGACCATAGCACGCGATGCTCTACGAATAACGCGAAAAGCTCCCGTTAAATTGGTATCCAGAACTGTATTGAAATCTTCATCACTCATTCGTAATAGCAGTTCGTCACGAGCTATCCCAGCATTAGCGACGAGGATACTGACTGGCCCTAATTCTGCCTCGACTTGCGTAAAAGCTGCTGCTACCGAACTAGTGTCAGTGACGTCACATTCACAAGCCAGCACCCCTGCTGCGGGCTGTGGATGGCGCGAAGCTACTGCTACCTGATGACCTGCAGCCAACAACCTTTGACTGATGGCATAGCCAATACCGCGATCTGCCCCGGTAACAAAAGCTACCCGCGAAGTGTTATTCACATATTGAACTGTACTGGGTTATCGATAAAATCTTCGTCTCTTACTAAACCAAATAGCGACAGTTCAGCCCGATAAGGACCAAACTGCCGCTATCTGAATAACGTGTTTTCTACTTTGTTTCAGCAACCGCTGTTAGCAGACGAATACCCGCAACAACGATCCGCTCAATTTCATCGGGATGAACCGACTCATTTGGACCGTGGATCTTAGCGAATTCTTCATCTTGCGGACCCCAAATTACTGCTTCCGATCCGGGCTTGGTTCCCACAAAAACATTAACTAGCGGGATAGCTCCACCTGAACCAAGTTGCCCAGCGGGCTTACCGTAGGCCTCTTCTAGAGCAGTCATAGCTGCCCGCAGATACGGTCCGTCGACAGCTTTGAAGGGTGCACCCATTTCATCATTACTGAACTCTAAAGTGACACCCAAAGGTGCTGAATCTTGCAGGAACTGCTTCAACGTTGCAAGTTCGGCAACTGGATCTGCACCAGGAGCAATCCGCAAGCTCACCTTAGCGCGAGCTGACGGGTTAAGTGCATTCGAGCACTGATCGACTGGTACGGCGTCCAAACCAATGACGGTAGCTGCTGGTGATGACCAGATTCGATTCTGTACCGGACCAGTTCCTTGCAGGCTAACCCCTGCTAGCACTTCAGCATTCTTGAGGATACTTTCCTCAGAAACCTCAGCGCCTTCCCAGCTGAAGCTATGTAGACCGGGGATGACTGTGTTGCCATCATCGTCGAACATAGCGTCAAGGGTATGTAGCAAAACAAATAGTGCATCTGGGGCTGCGCCACCAAAGAGTCCACTATGAAGCGCGTTGGGAAGCGTATTGGCAGTAACGGTAGTAGCGACAGTGCCGCGAAGACCCGTTCCTACGCTTGGCTCACCCACTGCTGCCGGACCAGAGTCTGTGATCATGAACAGATCTGAGGCAAACATCTGCGGATTCTTTTCGACGAACTCCTCAATATGAGAAGCTGTCTCTTCTTCGCCTTCTACTACCAGACGAACTGTGCACGGCGGTTTACCTTCAAACGCACCCAAAATACCAGCGAGCGCAACAACACCAGACTTATCGTCAGCGGCCCCACGACCATAAATACGGCCGTCTTCTTTACGAGTAGCTGTCCACGGATCCGTATCCCACTTCTGCGTGGGCGGGCAGGGCTGCACGTCATAGTGACCGTAGAGCGTCACTACCGGCGAACCTTCCGGACCAGGTATTTCAGCGAAAATAGCCGGGTAGCCACCCTCAAGTTCCAGCGTGCCCACATTGGGAATACCAAACTCTGTGAACATATCAAGTAGTACTGGGACGATAGCGTCCATGGGTTCGCGCGGGTAGCCGGGGAACGCAACGGACGGATAGGAAATGAGCTCAGCATGACGCTCGAGAAGACGGGGCATCGCACCCTTGGCGTATGCCTTGGCCTGAGTCAGGTCCATGGATCCTCCTGTTGTTAATGAATACAGCCAGCCTAGTTCGACATGAGATGAAGTGAAAGCGCGGGGGCACTATTTACTGAAAGAATGTAGCTATGGCTCTCGATGATGTTCTTGACTGGCTGGTATGCCCCCATTGCCGGCAACCGCTATCGCGGCAAGACCGTATCATTTCTTGCTCCCAGCAGCATCACTTCGATATCGCCAAACAAGGTCATCTCAATCTTTTAGCAACTGCGCAACCTCATCATGCCGATACTGCTGATATGGTCGCTCGGCGCCTAGCTTTTCTAGATTCTGGTCATTACGACCCAATAGTTACTGCGCTAGCTAAGGCTTTAACTGATGCTGTACACATCATCGATATTGGAGCTGGCCCTGGCTGGTATTTATCTCGACTACTCGAAGCTAACTCACAACGTTACGGACTAGCGACCGACATTTCAGTTGCAGCCTGCCGCCGCGCTGCTAAAGCTCATCGGCGCGGTGCAGCTATCGTGGCGGATTCTTGGCAGCAACTACCGGTACGAAGTGAAAGCGTCGATGCAATTACCTGCATTTTTGCTCCACGTAATAGCGCTGAATTTGCTCGAATTCTTGCCCAGGAAGGTAAGTTGGTAGTGGCAATTCCAGGTCCAGAACATTTACTGGAGCTACGCCAAAGTTACGATCTGCTAGCTATCGCAGACAATAAATACGATCTGCTAGTAGCAACGTTAGCCGACCACTTTGTGCCCACTGATTGCAGTAATGTGACTACTTCAATGGAACTTAACGCCAATGACGTAGCCAACGTAATTGCAATGGGTCCTAATGCCTTTCACCAACAAGACATTCCATCTACTGCAGCTACTGTTACCCTTGACGTCACGGTAGCCACATTCTGCCGCAGCGTTAACTAACGTAAAACTACAATGCTAGGCAAGAGCAATCAGATCTGCGTACTCTGGGCTCCATAAATCTTCGACACCATCGGGAAGTAATAAAACTCGATCCGGTTCTAACGCCGCAACAGCACCTTCATCGTGCGTTACTAGAATGATGGCTCCCTTGTAGCTATGGATCGCCCCTAAAACTTCCTCTCGTGAGGCTGGGTCAAGGTTATTTGTAGGTTCGTCCAGCATCAAAACATTTGCGCTAGAAACTACCAGCATCGCCAAAGCTAACCGCGTTTTCTCGCCACCAGAAAGTACTCCAGCTAACTTTTCGACGTCGTCACCTGAGAATAGGAAACTACCTAAAACCGAACGTACCTGAGTTTCGTTAAGATCCGGGGAAGCTGATTTCATATTGTCCAGCACAGAACGCTTAACATCGATAGTTTCATGTTCCTGGGCGTAATAGCCCATCTTCAGCCCATGACCTTTGATGATCTCGCCAGTATCGGAAACTTCCACTCCTGCCAGTAACCGCAGCAGTGTCGTTTTTCCAGCACCATTCAACCCTAAAATAACTACCCGCGATCCATGGTCAATAGCTAAATCTACTGAAGTGAATACCTCTAGCGACCCATATGTTTTAGAAAGATCCTGCGCCATCAATGGTGTTTTCCCACAAGGAGCTGGCGTGGGGAAAGCAATTTTAGCGACGCGATCATGAGCACGTTCGCCTTCGATACCTTGGATCAAACGCTCAGCCCGTCTTGCCATATTCTGTGCCGCCGTTGCTTTAGTGGCTTTGGCGCGCATTTTATCGGCTTGAGCAAGTAGCTGATCAGCTTTACGTTCTGCATTAGCGCGCTCACGTTTGCGACGTTTCTCATCGGTTTCGCGCTGCAATAAGTAGCGTTTCCAATTCATCGCATATTGATCTAGTTCGGAACGATTCGCATCTAGATGGAAAACTTTAGTGACGGTATCAGCCAACAGTTCAGTGTGGTGAGAGATCATCATCACCCCACCGGGATAAGTCTTAATAAAATCTCGTAACCAGATAATTGAGTCGGCATCTAAGTGGTTAGTAGGTTCGTCAAGTAGCAATGTATCTGCTGCCGAAAATAGGATTCGAGCTAGCTCCACTCGACGTCGTTGTCCACCCGAAAGCGTCGACAATGGCTGCCCCAAAACTCGATCCGGCAACCCTAGATTGTGGGCAATCTGGGCAGCTTCGGCATCGGCTGCATATCCACCAGCGGCAATAAGTTCTGCCTCAGCTCGAGAATACTGATTCATCGCCTTATCGCGACGATCCCCTTCAGCAGCCATATTTTCTTCGGCCGCCCGCATTCTACGTACGATTTGGTCGAGACCTCGTGCTGAAAGAATCCGATCCTTAGCTAACTGAGTCATATCTCCAGTACGCGGATCTTGGGGCAAATATCCAATCTCGCCAGAGCGAGTAATTGTCCCAGCAGCAGGAAGCCCTTCCCCAGCCAAAATCTTGGTAAGAGTAGTTTTTCCGGCCCCGTTTCGTCCCACCAAACCGATCTTGTCGCCCTTGGTTACTTGGAACGTTGTTGGCGCCAAGAGCAGTCTGGCGCCAACTCTAACTTCCACATCTTTTGCGACAATCACCGTCTGATTCTTCCTTCTCTACCTCGCTACAGCAAACTGCAAAGACAGAACCCGCCTTCGCGCAGGCGAAGCCGGGCTCATATCTAAGAGATTTTTAGACCGAAATCCCTACGGCGCGTAGCTGTTCACGACCATCTTCAGAAATCATTGTCATATCCCACGGTGGTAGCCATACCCAATTAACTCGCACCGCATTTACCAGCCCATCCAATGCCATCGCCGTCTGGTATTCCAGACGATCAGTCATCGGACAAGTAGGAGTTGTCAGCGTCATATCGATAATGGCTTGACCCACCTCGTCGATATGTACACCATAAACAAGACCTAGATCAACCACATTGACCATCAACTCAGGGTCAATAACGTCTTTCATCGCCTCAAGGATTTCTTCCTCAGTGCCGTAAACCACCGGTGTTGCGGGCGCATCGCCGGCAGCATCAGGGAAAACATCTTTTACAAGGTCACTGGGTCTGGTTTCGTCGCTCACTGCCCCTCCTTTGATGCAGATTGATAAACCGCATCTTTCATTGCTTCCCATCCCAACAACGCGCACTTGACGCGTGCTGGGAACTTGCTGACACCGATAAACGCGATGCCATCTTCAAAACGATCCTCATCAGGTTCCATCGTTCCTTGAGATTGCATCATCGCAAGAAAATCTGCTTCTAAAGCCAGCGCCTCAGCTACGGTCTTACCGATCACCAAATCAGTCATTACCGAAGTTGAAGCCTGTGAGATTGAACAGCCTTCGGCTTCATAGGATAGGTCCTGCACTACCCCATCCTTGATATGTGCTCGTAACCGCAGTTCGTCGCCACAAGAAGGGTTCACATGCTGAACTTCAGCACTATAGTCTTCCCGTAAACCGCAATGATGTTTCTGTCGGTAATGATCCAAAATGATCGTTTGATACAGCTCATCAAGATTCACAATTTACCTCCGAAGAACTCCCTAGTCCACAGTAGCGCCGCTACTAATGCATCAATCTCATCAGTAGTGGTGTACAAATAGCCAGAAGCCCGCACACTTGATTGGATTCCTAATCTATCGTGCAGCGGACGGGCACAATGCTGACCGCCTCGAACCGCGATCCCTCGCGAATCTAAGACCTGCATAACATCATGGGGATGTATTCCATCCAATGCAAAGGCAAGGGCGCTACCACGATCTTGTGGGGTAACTGGCCCTAGAATCTGCAATCCTTCGATGGTCTGCAACTGAGTTAACGCATATGAAGTGATCACATGATCGTGGGCAGCGATCCGATCCATCCCCACCTCAGTAAGGAAATCGACGGCGGCGCCTAGCCCTACTGTCTGCGTAATTGGCGGGGTTCCTGCCTCAAAGCGATGCGGCGGTTTTGCGTAGGTAGACCCTGTCATCTTTACGATTTCGATCATTTCGCCACCGCCTAAGAAAGGTGGCAGTGACTCCAGCAGATCGTAGCGACCCCATAAAATACCTAACCCGGTAGGGCCGCACATTTTATGGCCGGTGAAAGCCAACATATCGCAGCCCAGATCAGCTACCGAGGTAGGTAGATGCGGTACTCCTTGCGAGCCATCCAGAACCATTACGGCTCCCACTGCATGAGCCATTTGCGCAATATCGGCTACCGGATTAACTGTGCCAAGCACATTCGATACCCAAGCTACTGACACCACTTTGGTGCGCTCATTGATGAGATTTTCGGATCGCGCCTTATCAATATCTAGGCGACCATCGTCAGTAATATCAAACCAACGTAGCGTTGCACCAGTGCGCTGACATACCAGTTGCCAAGGCACAATATTGGAGTGATGCTCCATCACTGAAATAACGATCTCATCGCCGGTAGTTAGCCCTGCCCCCAGCGTATTAGCAGCCAGATTTAGTGCTTCTGAAGCATTCTTCGTCACAACAATTTCTGGGGTAGCTGCTCCAATAAAAGCAGCAATCTTCTCCCGGCCACCCTCAAAAGCAGCGGTCGCTTCTGCCCCCAACATATGCATAGCGCGCGCCACATTTGCGGTGTGGAGACGGTCATGGTCAGCCATAGCTTCCACGACTCGTACTGGTTTCTGCGAGGTATTACCCGAATCTAGATAAACCAGTGGATGCTGGTACGCCTGCCGAGACAGCACCGGGAACTGTGCTCGCAGAGCAGTCAGTTCCGCGGCGCTGAAATCGAGAGTGCTCACTGTTGTTCTGCTGCCTTGAGGTAGTTTTCGTAGCCGGTTTCCTCTAGACGAGCAGCTAGCTCTGGGCCGCCCTCTTCTACGACGCGTCCCTTAACGAATACGTGTACGAAGTCTGGTTTGATGTAGTTCAAGATACGGGTGTAGTGAGTGATAAGCAATACCCCATGATCCCCCGACTCCATGTAACGATTAACGCCTTCAGAAACTACCTTCAGCGCATCAATATCAAGACCCGAGTCAGTCTCATCGAGAACTGCCACCTTGGGATCTAGCAATTCCAGCTGAGCAATCTCATGACGCTTCTTTTCACCACCAGAGAAGCCCTCATTAACGCTACGACCGGAGAAATCTCCGTCAAGTCCCATACGCTCTAGCGCTGAGTTAACATCCTTCACCCAAGTACGAACCTTAGGAGCTTCACCTGATAGCGCAGTCTTAGCAGAACGTAGGAAGTTTGCTACCGAAACTCCAGGAACTTCAACGGGGTACTGCATCGCCAAGAAGAGACCAGCCCGAGCTCGCTCGTCCACGCTCATCTCAGTGAGGTCTTCGCCATCAAGCTCAACCTTGCCTGAAGTAATGGTGTATTTCGGATGTCCGGCAATGGCATACGCCAAAGTAGATTTTCCAGAACCATTCGGCCCCATGATGGCATGCACTTCACCTGAATTGATGGTGAGATTCACACCCTTCAAGATCTCCTTGGGTCCGGTTTCGGTCTCCACATCAACATGAAGATCAGTAATTTTTAATGTAGGCATCTCAGTGCTTCTCTTTCTGCTTGCAAGATTCCTGCTCATCGCGGCGAATGGGATTGTCGATATCAACTAGAACATCGTCACCATCGATACGAACAGGGTGAATCGCTACCGGCTGGGTAGCGGGAAGATTAAGAGGGACTCCGGTTCGTAGATCGAACCGTGAGCCATGTAAGTAACACTCCAACGAACATTCGTCTTCGTCCACATCGCCCTCAGAGAGTTCGACGCGAGCATGGCTGCACTCATTGACGATGGCATGAATATCGTCTCCGATCTTCACCAAAACCAACTCTAAATCCCCTGCTGTTACAGCAAGCGGACAATCATCGAGCTCGTTTAATGAGGCAACCTGGACAAATGACATCAGAGCGATACCGCCTTGAGTTCTTCATCAAGAACCTCGAGGAGTCGCTGTTCTACAGACTCAATGCCGATCCGACGAATCAAATCTACGAAGAAGCCATGCACAATCATGCGACGCGCCTCTTTTTCTTCGATCCCGCGCGAACGCAAGTAGAACAAGTGGTTCTCATCGAAGCGACCAGTAGTCGAAGAGTGTCCAGCGCCAGCAATCTCACCGGTTTCAATCTCTAGGTTTGGAACCGAGTCAGCCTGACATCCGTCGGTAAGAACTAGGTTCTTATTAGCCTCATAGGTTTCAATACCTTCGGCTGCTTTGCGGATGAGCACATCGCCAATCCAAACCGAGTGAGCGCTCTTACCCTGTAAGGCGCCACGGTAGTCAACATTTGACGAGGTTTTAGGCTGATTATGATCGACGAAAACGCGGTGTTCTACATGCTGTCCGGCATCTACAAAGTAGATACCATACTGCTCTAGTGAACCGCCTGGGCCAGCATAAGTGGCGTCCTCTTGTAGTCGAATCACATCAGCACCCAGCGATGCTGTAACTACCTGAACATGAGCATCGCGACTAATCAATACTGACCGCTGTCCGCCATGTACAGCATCATCTTTCCAGTCCTGCAAGCTGATGATCATAAGTTGAGCACCATCACCAACCCGAATATCAGTCTTTTCAGCGAAAGTCGCGCTGCCCTGATAGTGGAAAACAATCGTGGCTCGGGCATGCGCCCCGATCTCGATCACCGTATGGTCACAAACATGTGTTCCAGCGCCAACCCCAGTAAGAATGATGGGATCAGCAATCTCAGCATCAGCAGGTACGACTAGTCGAGTGCTGTATTGAGCTTGTTTCGCAGCTAGTGCCGATACTCGGTCGCTAGGAGCTGCTACTGCAAGTTCCATACCTTCAGCCAACGAGATTGGGTCAAAAGTTACCCCCTGCGGAATGGTGGTTTCCCACTGCAAATTTTCCGATGTTTCGTTCTCGGTAAGCAGAGCAGCCAGCCGCTTGATGGGAGTAAAGCGCCAAATTTCCTCACGCCCAGTAGGCATAGGATGGTCGGCAAGGTCCCAGCTTGGCGTCGGATGCAGGTGCGACTCAACTGTCTCAACTACGCCAGTAACGTTGTTGTTCATCGTGTCTTTCTCCGTCATTATCCGACCGCACCTTCCATCTGGATTTCAATGAGTCGGTTTAGCTCGAGGGCATATTCCATAGGAAGCTCACGAGCGAACGGCTCAATAAAGCCACGCACAATCATTGCCATAGCCTCGTCTTCTTCTAGACCACGTTGCATCAGATAGAACAACTGATCGTCAGAGACTTTCGAGACCGTAGCTTCGTGAGCCATAGACACATCATCTTCTCGAACGTCCACGTAGGGGTAAGTGTCCGAGCGTGAGATGGTATCGACAAGTAGCGCATCACATTTAACGCTAGAGGCAGAGAATGAAGCTCCCTCTTGTACTTCCACCAAACCACGGTAGGAAGAACGTCCGCCACCACGAGAGATCGACTTAGAAATAATCGAGCTAGAAGTATGCGGAGCGCAATGCACCATCTTGGATCCGGTGTCTTGATGCTGACCTTCGGCAGCAAAAGCAATCGAGAGAGTTTCGCCGCGGGCCCGCTCCCCCATCAGATATACCGCTGGGTATTTCATTGTCACTTTAGAACCGATATTGCCATCGATCCATTCCATCGTGGCGCCTTCTTCACAGATAGCGCGCTTAGTTACCAAGTTGTAAACATTGGTAGACCAGTTCTGTATAGTGGTGTAGCGGCATCGAGCATTCTTCTTAATGATGATTTCAACAACAGCTGAGTGCAGCGAATCTGACTTGTAGATAGGAGCAGTACAGCCCTCGACGTAATGCACATGGGCACCTTCGTCGACAATAATCAATGTGCGCTCAAACTGCCCCATATTTTCAGTATTAATACGAAAATATGCTTGCAGCGGGATCGTCACATTGACGCCCTTGGGAACATAAATAAAGGAGCCGCCCGACCATACAGCAGTATTTAGAGCCGAGAACTTGTTATCACCGATAGGGATAGTGGTTGCAAAGTACTCCCTAAATAGCTCTGGGTGCTCGCGGAGCGCGGTATCGGTATCAAGGAAGATAACGCCCTGTCGCTCTAGTTCCTCATTGATTTTGTGATAAACCACTTCGGATTCGTACTGTGCGGCAACACCAGCTACCAAACGAGCCTTTTCTGCCTCCGGAATACCTAGTTTGTCATAGGTATTCTTAATATCTTCGGGCAGATCTTCCCACGATTCAGCAGCACGCTCGGTAGAGCGCACGAAATATTTGATGTTATCGAAATCAATATCGCCAAGATCAGGACCCCAAGTTGGCATAGGTTTGCGACCAAATTGCTTAAGTCCCTTGAGCCGCATCTCAAGCATCCATTCCGGCTCATTTTTCATAGCTGAAATATTGCGTACGACGTCCTCTGACAGACCTCGGCGAGCGGTAGCACCAGCTTGATCAGCGTCATGCCAACCCCACTGGTAGGTGCTTAACGCTTCGATATGTTCATCTTGAGTTGCGCCCAGCCCTGGCGCTTGCTGGGTCGCAGTCGGTTCAGTCTGCGTCATTTTTCTCCTCCGACGGTCGGATGCGGAATATGGGTCGTGCACAAAGCATCGCCGTGCGCGATCGTAGCTAACCGCTGCACATGACTACCAAGCATGCGCCCAATAGCTTCTGTTTCGGCTTGGCATAGTTGTGGGTAGGCTGCAGCTACGTGAGCTACTGGACAGTGATGTTGACACACTTGCTGTCCGGTACGAGCCTGAGAAGTTGTAGCAACGAAACCCTCGTCACTCAGCGCACGAGCTAACACATCTGTGGGATGGAGCTGTGGCTCAGCTTCTTTAATCTCTAAAAAGCGTTCTTCAAGTCTACGTGCTCGTCCTGCTGCAAATTTTTCTACAGCGCCATCTCCCCCTGCTTGCGCAAGGAAATCCAAAATTGAGATAGCTAGTTCATCGTAGCCTTGATGAAACTCTGCTCGACCAGCATCAGTTAAAACATATTCTTTGGCTGGTCTTCCACGTCCGCGATCACTAGGGATACGGCGATCACGTACGGTCAGGGTGCCATCTGCAGTAAGGGTACTCAGATGGCGACGAATCCCAGCCGCGGTCATCTCTAAGCGAGCCGCAAGTTCGGGGGCTGTCGAGGGGCCGTGGCGTAGGATCGAGTCCGCTACTCGGCGGCGTGTCGAGTCCATTGTTTCCACAACAACATTGTTGCTATATTCTCTATCGCTAGCAAGTTAGGCAGTACAAAGTAGTCTTTACCATGCAGCTTTTATCAGTCTCACTATTTTGTCAGTGGCTCCGATTACAGTAACTATTATGTTGACAACACTCGCTATCCACGGCTATCGATCGCTACGAGATCTGGTTCTCCCACTAGGGAATATCACTGTGGTTACGGGCACTAACGGCAGCGGAAAATCTAATCTTTACCGAGCACTTCGATTATTAGTTGACGTCACAGATGGAAAAATTATTCGTTCTCTTGCTTATGCTGGTGGTTTGGAATCTGTTCTATGGGCTGGACCAGAACAAATTTCAGGAGCGATGAAACGCGGTGATGTCGCTATTCAAGGAACTGCTCGCCGTAGTCCAGTCAGCCTGCAACTAGGTTTTGCTAGCAACGATCTGGGCTATCTAGTAGATATCGGATTACCAACTCCTGGCGCGCTATTTCAGCACGACCCTCAAATCAAGAGAGAAAAGATCTTTGCCGGCCCCTACATGAGACCAGCTACGACGTTAGTCTCACGCCCTCGTAACCTTGATACTCGTTCCTCTCTTTTAGAAGATTTAGCTGGGCATGATGATTACCCTGAAGTAGCAACTATGAGAAGAGTGTTAGGCAGTTGGCGTTTTCATGATGTGATGCGGGCTGATCCAACAGCACCAGCTCGTCAATATCAAGTACTTACTTGGACCCCTACATTGGGCGACGATGGCTCCGATCTCGCCGCAGCTCTTGCTACTATCCAAGACTCTATGTGGGCAGATCTTCTTACTGAAGCAATCAGCGATGCCTTTCCTGGATGCCAACTACAAATTATTCATACCGGTAAGGAGATCATTAGTACCGGTATAGGCGGTATTACTGCATTAAAACAGCCAGGAATGCTTCGTCCACTAACTGCAGCTGAACTCAGTGATGGGACGTTACGTTATCTCATGCTTATAGCGGCACTGCTCTCTCCTACCCCACCGCCATTGTTAGTTCTCAACGAACCTGAAACTAGCCTTCATCCTGAGCTATTAGCACCTTTAGGACGCTTGATAAAACGAGCTAGCGAACGCTCTCAAATAATGGTGGTTACCCATGCAGTTCCGCTAGCTACTGCACTCACTGAACATTCCGAGTCTAAACATCTTCATCTCACCAAAGAATTTGGGGAAACTAAGTTAGTTGGGCAAGGGCTACTAGACCGTCCTTCGTGGCAAT
Source organism: Propionibacteriaceae bacterium (assembly GCA_051654905.1). Classification (GTDB taxonomy): domain Bacteria; phylum Actinomycetota; class Actinomycetes; order Propionibacteriales; family Propionibacteriaceae; genus JBOFIQ01. Next base: position 57,005 of record JBOFYY010000144.1, on the reverse strand, counting down.
GGGGGCAACGCTAACTCAGCTATTTCTTGTTCACTTTCTGCATAGAAAACACTATCTGCTTCAAGAGTGACTAGGATTATCACGAACCCCATTGAAAGGAACCTTGCCCGTGACTGACATCCAACGACGTCTCCCGGAATCCTTCACCGAACATGACGCAAAGGCTATCGACACTGCCCGCACTCTAACTATGGATGCTGTGCAAAATATTGGCAGCGGCCATCCTGGTACTGCTATGAGCTTGGCTCCGCTGGCTTATCTTCTCTACCAAGACACCATGACTCACGATCCTAGCGATCCAACATGGCTAGGCCGTGACCGTTTTGTTCTTTCTAATGGACACTCCTCGCTAACCCAGTACTGCCAGCTTTTCCTAGGTGGTTTTGGACTAGAACTCGAAGATATAAAAGCACTCCGCACTTGGGGATCCAAGACTCCCGGACATCCCGAATATGGCCATACTGCTGGCGTAGAAACAACAACTGGTCCACTAGGACAAGGCATCGCTAATGCTGTTGGCATGGCTATGGCCGCTCGCCGCGAACGTGGGCTTTTTGATCCTGAGGCAGCTGCTGGCGAATCGATCTTCGATCACCATATCTATGTTGTTGCTGGTGATGGCTGTCTCCAAGAGGGTGTGAGCGCTGAAGCATCTTCGTTGGCTGGCACTCAAGAACTTGGCAACCTAACCTTAATTTGGGATGACAACCGCATATCTATCGAAGATGACACCGTCATTGCCTTCACTGAAGATGTCTGTGCTCGCTACCGATCCTACGGGTGGCACGTTCTTGAGGTTGATTGGACTCAAACTGGCGACTATGTCGAGGATCTAGTCGCGCTCCAAGCTGCTCTTGCTGAAGCAAAAGCTGTCACCGACAAGCCTTCTTTCATTCGACTCCGCACCATCATCGGATGGCCGGCTCCGACATTACGTAATACTGGCAAGATTCATGGTTCTACTCTCGGAGCTGCTGAGATTTCTGCTACTAAAGAGATCTTGGGTATGCCTGATGAAGCATTCCACGTTGAGGCAGATGTGCTAGCTCGCTCTCGCGAACTTATTGCACGTGGCAAAGCTGCCCACCAAGCATGGGATCTTCGCTACCAAACATGGCGCCAAAACAATCCCGAGCGCGCTGCTTTATTAGATCGCATGAATAGCCGCATCCTGCCATCAGGTTGGGACAGCAATCTTCCGTTCTATGAGGCAGATGCCAAGGGCAAAGCAACTCGCGCCGCTTCTGGTGATTTCCTCTCTGCAGTAGCAGAAGCTCTTCCAGAGCTATGGGGAGGTTCTGCTGATCTAGCTGGCAGCAACAACACCACGATGAAGGGACAGCCTAGTTTCCTTCCTGAAGATCGCCAGTCAGCAACATTTACTGGTGGCTCTTACGGACGTACCCTTCATTTCGGAATTCGCGAACATGCTATGGGTGCCATCATGAATGGCATTCTTGAGCACGGTGGCACTCGCGTCTACGGTGGGACTTTCGCAGTATTCTCTGATTACATGCGCCCGCCAGCACGTCTTGCCGCATTGATGAACCTGCCTGCTATCTACGTATGGACACACGACTCAATCGGTGTCGGCGAAGATGGTCCTACGCATCAGCCCATTGAGCATCTAACAGCACTACGCGCAATTCCTGGTCTTGACGTTGTCCGACCAGCTGACGCTAATGAAACTGTTGCTTGTTGGGTTGCAGCTCTAGAAAATTCAGAGCGACCCACTGCGCTGATCCTGTCCCGTCAAGAACTTCCTATCGTGCCTCGTGGCACTGCTGGGTTTGCTACCACCGATCAGGTATCCCGCGGCGCTTACACGTTACTGGATACCGATGGTACTCCCGATGTAATTTTGCTGGCATCAGGTTCTGAAGTTCAGCTAGCTGTTGCAGCTACAGAAATCCTTGCTGCTGAGGGAATTAAAGCCCGAGTAGTTTCAGTTCCTTGCCAAGAATGGTTTGCCAACCAGCCAACAAGCTACCGCGAGCAAGTACTACCAGCCGGCGTAAAGGCGCGAGTCAGCGTCGAAGCAGGTATTGCTATGAGCTGGCGTCATCTCATCGGAGACGCTGGCGAAGCAGTAAGTATCGAACACTTTGGTGCTAGTGCTCCTGCCACTGAGCTTTTTGAACGCTTCGGCTTTACAGCGCAAGCTGTTGCTGATGCAGCCAAAAAGTCTATAAATAAGATAAATCACTAGAATTACAAACTGCTGATATGGTCAACTTATGAGTATCAGTCGTGTTTACCGCTACCGAGATTGTGATCACCTCACAGTCTCGGTAGCGGCGAGACTGTTAACTACTTTGATTGAAATACAAGAAAAGCAACCAGTTGTGCAGCTATGTCTTGGTAGTGGAGCTATCTCGCTAGCACTCTGCAAAGAAATGGCTAGATTACTTCCCAGCTCATCGCTTGACCCTCGTAGATTAGAACTATGGTGGGCTGATGATTCTTACTCCCGAACTGAAGAAAAAGATCGTAGCGCAGGAAGAGTTTTTAGTATTCTTGGTGGAACTACTCATTTGTATCCAGCTCGTATTCATACCATGCCAGCACGACTCGACAGCGTAGATGTTAGTAGAGCAGCCTTACAGTACGCCGATGAACTTGGCTCCACATTCTTCGATATAACACTCTTAACAATGGGAGCTAACGGCGAGATTGCTGGGCTGTTCGATGTTGAGAGCCATACTTCCACTGTTATTGGAATCCATGATTCTCCCGCTAACCAAAAAGAACGTCTCAGTCTAACTTTCAATGCTCTGAATAGGTCTCACGACATCTGGATTTTCGCTTCTGGTGCTGATAAAGCTAACGCCCTTTCCGCAGCAACCAACAACGATGCCAGTATCCCTGCATCACATGTTTCAGGTGCTAATGCGACTCGTTGGTTTATAGACAAAGCAGCCGCAGTGAATCTTCCTCGCTACGACTGCCATTGGTAAAATTTTAGTTTTTAAAAGAGCCAAAGTTAGTAAATAACTTCTCCCGCTGCTCGACGTGCCCGTAAATCAGATAGTGCTTCTGACAAAATACCTTCAGCTTCCTGCTCGGTACGTCGTTCTTTGACATAAGCCAAGTGTGTCTTGTAAGGCTGATTTTTCGGTATTGGTGGTGGATTCTCCGAATCGACGTTAGCAGGGAGTCCGCATCGTGGGCAGTCCCATACTTCTGGTGCCACAATATCTGCCGCAAAAACTGGGCGAGTTTCATGCCCGTTAGCACAAAAGTAGCTGACCACCAGTCGCGGAGCAGATTCTCCTCGTTCTGCCTCACCAATAGGACCTGCACCAACGCGGCTGCCACGAATGGCACTACCACCGACCACTTGTATCTCCTAGAAAACCAATAATTGAGAACTAAAACTTACAAAACTAGGACGTAAAACGATAAAGCGCCAGCAAGGCAATAATCGTTACGATCCACAAGCACCCTAAGACAATCGTGATACGGTCAAGGTTTCGCTCCGCCATCGAGCTACCTCCCATTGACGTAGACATACCACCACCGAAGAGGTCGCTCATCCCACCGCCACGGTTCTTGTGGAGCAGAATGAAAAGTGACAAGATCACAGATAGTATCAACAGCACGATCGACAACGTCAAGATCGGCCAAGTCATCATAGGCAGCAGAATCACTTAGCTATCGTACCTCAGAAAGCAATACTTTCCCCAACATGGCTACTCTTTAATACAGATTGACCGGCTCATCTTATTCAGATGAACCGGTCAATCTAAGATTTATAGCTAAGATTTAGCTCTCGTTCGCTGTTCTAGCGTAGAACAACACGATCGAAGCAAACTCTTCTGGATCCAAGCTAGCGCCACCAACAAGTGCCCCATCAACATCGGCTTTGCTCATAAGCTGAACTACGTTGCTGGACTTAACTGATCCTCCGTAAAGAACCCGAACCTTGTCAGCAACTTCAACTCCAGCGATCTCAACCAAAGTCTGACGAATAGCCTGGCATACTTCCTGAGCATCATCAGCGCTGGCTACTTCACCAGTACCAATAGCCCAAACTGGCTCATAAGCGATAACCGAACTAGCGATCTGCTCTGGAGTAAAACCTACTAGTGCCGCATGAACCTGAGCAGTCGTAAATGCGACATGTTCGCCAGCTTTACGAACATCAAGTTTTTCACCCACACAAATAATGGGAGACATCTCGTGTGCAAGCACCTTCAAGGCCTTAGCATTAACGATCTGGTCTGTTTCTGCATGGTAATCGCGACGCTCTGAATGTCCTACTACAACATAGGAGCACTTGAGCTTAGCTAGCATCTCAGCTGAAACTTCACCAGTGTAGGCACCTTTGTCATACTCAGAAACATCCTGCGCACCAAAAGCGATCGGGAGCTTGTCGCCTTCTACCAGAGTCTGCACCGTACGAATATCAGTAAATGGTGGGACAACAACACATTCGGACTGATCAGCATCATACTTACTATCGGCAAGAGCATAGGAAAGTTTCTGCAACAGGCCGACAGCGTCGACATGGTTACAGTTCATCTTCCAGTTACCTGCCATCAATGGCTTACGGTTGCTCACTTGGCTTCCTCCATGACTGCTAGACCTGGGAGCTCTTTGCCCTCCAAGTATTCCAGCGACGCACCGCCGCCAGTTGAAATATGGCCAAAATCAGATTCGGTGTAGCCAAAGTCACGCACTGCCGCAGCTGAATCACCACCGCCAACAACGGTAAGTCCATCAACCTGAGTCAGCGCTTTAGCAACAGCCTTCGTACCTTCGGCTAGTTCTACTACCTCAAATACGCCCATCGGACCATTCCAGAACACGGTACGCGCTCCCTTAATGGTTTCCGCAAAGAGCGCTTCGGATGCTGGACCAATATCAAGGCACATGGTCTGGGCAGGAATCGCGTCAGCAGACACAACTGCTACCTCACCTAAAACTGTCTTGGTTTCAAAATCCATTCCTGCTGCGACACGCACATCCACCGGAAGCACAATCTTCTTTCCAGCGGCAGCAGCATCGGCAAGGTACTTCTTACATGTTTCGATGTTGTCTTGATCAAGGAGTGAAGTTCCTACTTCAAAACCCATAGCTTTAAGGAAGGTGCAGCTCATGCCGCCACCAATAACCAGCGCATCGGCAACCTTGAGTAGGTTATCGATAACCGCGAGCTTATCAGCGACTTTAGCTCCGCCTAGTACTACAACGTAAGGACGTTCTGGATCTTCGGTAAGACGCTTCAGCACCTCAACCTCAGCCTTTACTAAACCACCCATAGCAGCAGGAAGCTCCCGAGCGACATCGTAGACCGAGGCTTGCTTGCGATGTACGACGCCGAAGCCCTCTGATACAAATACATCACCAAGCGCTGCATACTTTTTAGCAAGCTCAATGCGCTCAGCTTCATCTTTTGATTCTTCAGCTTTTTCATAACGTACGTTCTCGCACATCATGACATCACCGGTTTCTAGCGCAGCATTAATAGCCTGTGCACTCTCCCCTACTACATCAGCAGCAAGTTTAACCTCGCAGCCGAGGAGCTCGCCCAGCCGCTGAGCGGCTGGGGCGAGTGAATACTTCGGGTTGACTTCGCCCTTGGGACGGCCCAAGTGAGCCAGTACAACGACCTTGGCGCCCTTCTCTCGCAGATTCTTGATCATCGGGAGCGACGCGCGAATGCGGCCGTCATCGGTGATCGTGCTGCCCTCAAGCGGAACATTGAGGTCACACCGGATAAGGACCCGCTTACCCTGCAGGTCGCCGAGGTCGTCGACTGACTTCACTTCATGCCTTCTTTCTCAGGATCTAGTCAAATGTAAGGGTTAGGAGAGCTTAGAGCCCACGAGTACGGCGAGCTCAACCAGACGGTTGGAGTAGCCCCACTCGTTGTCGTACCAAGAAACAACCTTGACCTGGTTACCGATGACCTTGGTCAGCAGCGAATCAAAGATCGAGGAAGCAGGATCGCCCTCGATGTCCTTGGAAACGATGGGATCCTCGGTGTAGTTAAGGATGCCCTTGAGTCCCTCAGCTCCCTTACGAACGATCTCATTTACCTCTTCAACCGTGGTCTCACGAGAAGCGGTGAAGGTGAGGTCAGTGACCGAACCGGTCGGGGTGGGTACGCGTAGTGCGTAACCATCGAACTTGCCCTTGAGTTCTGGAAGAACCAAAGACACAGCCTGTGCTGCACCAGTCTTGGTCGGAATGATCGACAATGCGGCCGAACGTGCCCGACGTAGATCCTCGTGAGGAGCGTCTAGAAGACGCTGGTCACCGGTATAAGCATGGATAGTGGTCATGATGCCGCGTTCGATGCCGAGGGCATCGTTGAGCACCTTGGCCAGCGGAGCCAAGCAGTTGGTGGTGCAGGAAGCGTTGGAAATGATGTGGTGCTTCTCAGAGTCGTAAAGACCTTCGTTAACACCCATTACAACAGTGAGGTCTTCATTCTTGGCAGGAGCCGAGATGAGAACCTTCTTGGCGCCAGCAGTAATGTGCGCCTGAGCCTTCTGAGCATCGGTGAAGAAACCAGTGGACTCGATGACAATGTCTGCACCGATTTTGCCCCATGGCAGGTTTGCCGGGTCTTTTTCGGCAAAAGCCATGATCTTCTTACCATTGACGGTGATTGACTCATCGTCGTAGGTGACGGTGCCGTCGAAGCGGCCCATCGTGGAGTCGTACTTGAGGAGGTGGGCAAGCGTCTTGTTATCGGTGAGGTCGTTGATGCCGACCACCTCGATATCAGCGCCTTGCGCAACAATTGCGCGGAAGAAGTTACGGCCAATACGGCCGAAGCCATTAATGCCAACCTTGACGGTCATGGTGATCCGTTCTACTAGGGTGATCTTTCTTGCTGATCTAAGCCTAGCGCGCCGGAGCCATATTGTGCGCACGTTTCGAACCCCGGAATGAGTTCGACAAAACTAATCTGCTATGTCAACTGCGGTCTTCCAGCATTTCGGGGGTTAAAGACGCCTCTGTAGTAGGGATGCCTTGCTCCATTGCTACCCGATCAGCTGTCGCTAGCAGCCGACGAATACGTCCGGCAATTGCATCTTTAGTCAATGGTGGCGTGTGAAGTTGTCCTAATTCTTCCAAACTAGATTGCTTATGTTCTAGTCTAAGCATGCCAGCTGCAAGCAAATGTTCGGGAACATCGTCGCCAAGAATCTCTAAAGCCCGCTGTACTCTTGCCCCAGAAGCTACCGCTGCTTGAGCTGAACGTCGCAAATTAGCATCGTCGAAATTAGCCAAACGATTAACGCTAGCTCTGACTTCGCGACGCAAACGTCGATCCTCCCAATGAAGAACAGCCTGATGCGCACCCATGCGCGTCAACATTTGACTAATTGCTTCCCCATCGCGAATAACGACTCGATCTACACCACGCACCTCCCGCGGTTTAGCTTGAATACCTAACCTTCGAGCCGCTCCCACTAACGCCAAAGCTGTCTCAGATCCTGGCGTAGTAACCTCCAAAGCCATCGAACGCCCTGGTTCAGTCAATGATCCATGAACTAAGAAAGCGCCACGCCATGCAGCAATACAATCACATAAGCCGCCAGCAATAATTTGAGGCGGCAACCCTCGAACTGGACGACCTTTTTGATCAATTAAACCTGTTTGTCGAGCAAGAGCTTCGCCCTCGCGGATAAGACGCACAACATAACGAGTACCTCGACGTAACCCAGATCCTGAAACCACAATCAGCTCTGACGGATATCCGAAAAGATCAGCGATAGCAGTACGGAGTCGCCTTGCAGCAGCCCCGGTATCTAACTCAGCTTCAACCACAATTCGGCCTGCTACCAGATGTAGTCCGCCGGCATGACGCAATATCGAAGCTACCTCAGCTCGACGGCAGCATGGTTTCAATACCGATACTGTCGCCAGCTCCGCTTTTACCTGCTGCGTCACTGCCATAGGGAATATGTTCCCATACCCTTGATCTATCTACCAAGGTATGTCGTATAACGTTTTGATAGCGGAGCTTCTCTACTGGAACAAGGATAACATCAAATTTTAGAGTTACAGTTGCATAATCTCTGACAGTGTTGCCGCCAACCTCAACGAATCATGGCGGGGAGAACCATCCCTTACCCCCACATCAGCAAAGACTAAATCAGCCCCTAAAGATGCTGCATACGGATCTAAATATCGCTCAGACTCTACGTAACGATTGTCAGCAATTACATAATCCCAGCGCAGCATCGGGGCATGTTCAGCTAAAACTTCAATATGTCGAGCAGCCGTAAAGTTCTCGGTCTCTTCGTAAGATTCAAGATTTAGACAGAGAACTTTTTTAGCTGACGTAGTTGCTAATGCCGCTAGTTGTTCTGGTATAAGCAAGTGTGGAATTACTGACGAGAACCAGGATCCGGGTCCCAAGAAAACAAAATCTGATTCGCTAATAGCTTCTATAGCCGCCACACATGCTGGTGGTTTCTCAGGAATTACTCGTACTTGACGAACTTCTGCCGTAGTTTCAGCAACCGTTACTTGTCCGCGCAAGGTCGTTATTTCATCAGGAGCAAACTGATCTGCTCCAATAACATCGGCTTGTAGCTCCAATGGGACTACCGACATCGGTAATACTCGCCCACAACATTTTAAGAGCCGAGCCACCATATCTAGCCCAGCAACTGGATCTTCCAGCTGCTGCCACAAACCGGCAATTAGTAGATTGCCAATTGCGTGACCACCTAACTCGCCATTGCCATCGAAGCGAGCCTGCATTACCTCAGCCCACATTCGACCTTCTGGGTCATCCCCACAGAGCGCAGCTAACGCCATCCGTAGATCGCCTGGAGGCAACATATCAAATTGCTCACGAATACGCCCTGATGATCCTCCATCATCAGCAACCGTCACAATAGCGGTCAACCGATCTGTGCAATGCCGCAAGGCAGTCAACATTGCAGACAGCCCATGTCCCCCACCTAACGCGGTACAGGCCGGTAATTGACGCACAGCCACGTACTACTCCAACCCAAGATCTCGGTGGATGATCGTAACCTGATAACCACGCTCGCTCAGACGTCGACCAATTTCTTCGGTCATCGCAGTCGAACGATGTTTGCCACCAGTACATCCAGTAGCGATAGTGACCAATCGTTTTCCTTCATTGACGTAACCAGCTGCTGCTGTAGTGATTAAATCAATGGCATGTTCAACATAAGGAAGAGCCGCCGGCTGACCTAGAACATAGTCCCGAACTGGAGCTTCCAAACCACTATGCGGACGCAAATCCGGCATCCAATGTGGGTTTGGCAAGAAACGCACATCGAATACCATGTCGGCATCAATAGGCAATCCATTCTTGAAGCCAAAACTCATAAGGCATAGCCGAAGTTCGTCAGCTTGTTGTCCCCCATAAGTATGCACAACGCGAGAGCGGAATTGATGCACATTCAAATCAGTAGTATCAATCACTAAATCAGCAAAGGCTCGCAAGGGCGCAAGTAATTCTCGCTCCTTGACAATACCGTCCATCAACGGCCCTTCGCCTTGTAGCGGCATCGGACGACGCGCGCTCTCTTGCCGTTTCACGATTGCTTCATCAGAGGCTTCAACATAGAGCACATCAATCCGAGAACCATAAGATTTAATTTCATCAAAAATAGTCAGCAGCTTGTCGAAATCACCTCGCGAGCGAACATCGACAACCACCGCGACTCTGTCAACGCCTTGCTTCTGGGCAATATTGCACAACTCCAGCAACATAGCTGGCGGCAGATTGTCTACCGTGTAATATCCCAGATCTTCTAAGGCATGGGCTGCAGTGCGTCGTCCAGCACCAGAAACACCTGTCACAACAACTACTCGGGGACGAGCATGTTTTAAGTTCATCGTCTCGCTCATAGGGTTATCCTCTCAGCTGATGATTTCGCCTGTAGTCATATTGACAGACTCAGGTACTTCTTGTTGCGACAAGGCCGAATGTACTGCCGTGGCTAGTTTCATTCCAAAACCTGGTACAGCTGCAATCTCTTGAATACTAGCTGCTCGTAATTTTTTTACAGACCCAAAAACTGAAATAAGTGCCTTACGACGATTCTCTCCTAGTCCTGGCACCTCATCGAGAACACTTTCTACCATTGCCTTAGTACGTCGAGAACGGTGATGAGTGATAGCAAAACGGTGTGCTTCATCTCGAAGCCGCTGCAGCAAATACAAACCTTCCGAAGTACGCGGCAAAATGATGGGATATTCCTCCCCTGACACCCATACTTCTTCCAGCCTTTTAGCCAACCCACATAAGGCAATCTCATCTGCCATACCGGCATCACTTAACGCTTGTGCCGCTGCTGCTACCTGAGGTGCGCCACCATCTACGACGATCAGTGCCGGAGTATAGGAAAACTTTCGAGGAGCGCCGGTGACTAGATCACTATGACATGCTTCAGCATCAAGATAGGCAGCATGGTCATCAGCTAATCGTCGTAGCCGTCGCCCCAGAACTTCATTCATTGCCGCTACGTCATCTGAACCTTCAAAAGACTTAATAATGAAACGACGATACTCACTCTTTCTAGGTAACCCATCTTCAAAAACCACCATAGATCCCACAACTTGATGACCTTGCGTATGAGAAATGTCATAGCATTCGATTCTAAGTGGCGCTTGCGCCAAACCTAACGCCTCTTGGATCTCCTCTAGCGCCCGATTTCGAGTAGTTAAATCGCTGGCTCGTCGAGTTTTATGTTGTCGCAGCGACTCAACAGCATTTTTAGCAACAGTATCGAGGAGCACTGCCTTGTCACCACGCTGCGGAACTCTAATCTCAACCTTGGCGCCACGATGCTGGGTTAATAGTTCTTCTAATCCATCGTGACTGGTAGGTAACGCCGGAACTAAAATTTCTCGGGGAATTGCCCCTGGTTCTATATCGGCATAAAGCTGCAAACAAAATGCCTCTACCAAATCACTTGTTTCAGAGTGATCCGTACGATCAGCAACCCAACCCCGCTGGCCTTGAACTCGTCCAGCACGCACATGAAAAATATGAATAGCTACTTCTAGCGGATCTTCCGACAAAGCAATAACATCTGCATCCGTACCATCAGGGAGCACGATGGCGTTCTGTTCTGTGGCTTTCTTCAAAGCTGCAATATCGTCTCTGAGTCGAGCAGCTTTCTCAAAATCAAGCTCCTGCGCTGCTGCTTTCATCTGAATTTCTAGCCGACGAACCAAGCCATTGGAGCGGCCATTCATAAATGAACAGAAATCATCGGCAATATTTCGATGCTCAGCTACCGTAATTTTTCCTACGCAAGGTGCTGCACATTTATCGATATGAGCTAACAAACAGGGCCGGCCTGCCACTTGAGCATTTCGGAATGTTCCAGCACTACAGGAGCGCATCGGAAACACTCGCAGCAGTAAATCTACTGTTTCTCTAATAGCCCAAGCTTGCCCGTAAGGACCAAAATATCGCCAGCCACGCCGTTTTGTTCCGCGGCCTACAAAAACTCGCGGCACCTCATCTGACCAAGTCACCGCTAACCATGGATAAGATTTATCGTCACGATATTTCACATTGAAGCGAGGATCGTACTGCTTAATCCAAGTGTATTCGAGCTGCAATGATTCCAGCTCATTTTGGACAACAGTCCATTCCACTCCAACTGCAGTGGTGACCATCGTATGAGTTCGGTGATGTAGCGAAGCTGGGTCTGCGAAATAAGAGTTCAGTCGTTGTCGTAAATTTTTTGCTTTACCGACATAAAGCACTACGCCATGTCGATCATAGAACTTATAGACGCCAGGATCCGTAGGGATTGTGCCCGGAGCTGGGCGATATGTGGACGGATCAGCCATAACAAGCAGTCTAGCCAGTTATAGTTTTCAGTCATATCTGAGCGATCTATTGATTTAAAAACAGCAAGTGGTTGCCGACCAATGCCATTGGCACTGTATTGGCAACCACTCTGCAGAAATTTTTAGTTATCTCTCTTATTAAAAAGTGAGATAACTGCCCAACTTCTTAATCAACTGTTACTGACTTTGAAACATTCTTAGGGCTATCAGGATGTACCCCATGATCGATAACTCCTAGCCGGTCAAGGTACTCCATCTTCAACTCAGCCATTCGGTAAGCAAGATGCTGCAACGCAACTGATGACGAGAAGGTGAAGAGATTGGCATCTCCAGATTCTGGTAATGCCACAAAAGTTGACCAGTAATCTTTAATACCAGCTGGCACTCCCTCAGCCGCCTTCCGTAGTTCGTCATTTTCCTCTGCAATAACTACTACGTGAGCGCCGCGAATCTTATGAGTGTGAATCTGAGAAATCGTAATCCTAATATCACGCTCGTCTGGTGGACACACAAAAATTAGTGGGTAATTACTGAAGCGTTCCTCAACGAGCGCAGCTAATTCTTCCCGGCTTAGCTCTCCCTTGCCAACAGTAGCATCTGAGAATGCTGCCGCCATATCAGCTAGTGAGAATAAAGTATTTTTACCTAAAATAGTGTTCGGACCATGTTTGAACTCGGCAACATCGTAGCCTTGCGTATGGTTGAGAACTACCTCCCGGATCTTAAGAGATCCTTCCATTGCAACACCTGTAAGACTTGCTCCCAAAATATGCATCGACGGAGCATGGAAAAGCTTCTTAGCCACAGCGTCAAGAGATACATTCGCCTGAACCAAAGTATTCTCAATAAGTTCTTTACCGCGATTCAGCTGAGCCGTCATTACATCACGCTGCCCGCCTAAAGCTCCCGCAATGATATATAGGATCGCTAGCTGAGAAATGAAGCTTTTAGTAGCCGGAACTGCAATTTCTGGTCCGCAAAGTAACGGCAAATAGTATGCCGATAGCTCTTGAGGAATACGAGAGTTTTCATTGTTCACCAGCGAACAGATCACAAGTTTTTCATGGCGCTCATGAACATCAACCAGGACATCGACAATGTCCTTGGTTTCTCCCGACTGTGTGATAGCAAAAACCACATCTTTATCGGTAAGGCTATCTAAATACATCGAGCGGAAAAGACCTGGATTACATGGGAATACTGGGAGATGAGCCATTGAATTGAAGAAGCCAGCCCCAGTCATTGCTGCATGATAGCTAGTGCCGCAGGCCAAGAAATAAACTCTGCCGCCTTGCTGCTGCGCTTTGGCTAGATCAGCTACGAGCTGCTCTAACGCAGTAACTGCAACTCCACCCTCGTTAAGGTAACCAGCGATGACTTCATCAATATTCTCCGGAGCTGACGCAATTTCCTGCGCCATGTAGTAATCAAATCCAGGACGAAGTGAGGTATCAGCAACATTGAGCGTCGATTTTTTAGGTTCTGGTGTGGACAGCTCTAGTTCGCCGCCTAATGTGAACACCACATAACGGTTTTCGGTGTACCACAGACCTTGTCCCTCAATTAGCGGAATTAAATCTGAAGTCTTTGAAAGTACTGAGGTCAGGTCAGAAGATACGACCACAAAGTCGCCAGCATCATCATGTCCGATACCGGCGTAAAGCGATGACCCGGATTTAACAGCAACTATCCCAGCAGAATTAGGATCGCAATAAGCCGCAGCGTAGGAGCCTTCTGCCATAGCGTCGGCACGACGAGCAGCATCTATAAGCAGCATTGCCGAAGCCGGAACATCAAAACCTTGATCTGAGATTACTGTGCCCGCCGCTACCGCGGCATCATAAAAATCCTCAGTAAGATGCGTAATCATCTCACCATCGTTATCGGAAAGCACGGTATGTCCATGCTCTGCTAGATAAACTTTGAGTGAATCAGTATTAGAGATATTGCCATTATGGGCGCCCAAGAATGGCATCTTGCACGTCATCGTATGCGGCTGACAGTTCTCTTGTGTAACCGAACCATAGGTAGCCCACCGAACTTGTCCGATGAAACGCTCTCCCTGTTGCTTATCGATACCTAGTGCCGGAACTACTTTGCTTGGTGCACCGACTGACTTTAGAAGCGTTATCGACTGATCAGATCCGACGAAAGCACCACCGGTAGAGTCATAGCCGCGATATTCGAGGCGCTTAAGTAATTCGCCACCTTCAACCCCCAACTGTGAATTCAGCGAACCATAACAAAGCGAAACAATGCCACACATACGAGGTAATCCCTTTCGATTAGGTACGAAACTTAGTTTGTCAGATCAGAAGACATCGATGGGAAGTTACCCCTTGGTGTCGGAGTACTTCTATAAGGAAGTTCTTACTTCTGAGTCTCAAAACTCACTAGCTACTTCTTCTTTGTTGCTTTCTTAGCTGGCTTTTTAACCACGGCAATAGGCTCCGTAGGCAATTGTGCTACTGGCACCTCTCGCCCAGCCAAGATCGGGGTCAAGAACTGCCCGGTATAGGAATTTTTTGCCGTCGCAATATTTTCTGGAGTTCCTTCAGCAAGAACCGTTCCACCACCAGAACCACCTTCTGGACCCATATCAATAACCCAGTCAGCAGTTTTAATAACATCGAGATTATGTTCAATAACCACCACCGAATTGCCTTGGTCCACTAATCGATTCAGTACACCTAGCAACTTACGAATATCTTCAAAATGTAACCCTGTAGTGGGTTCATCAAGTACATAAATAGTGCTCCCAGTAGAACGACGTTGTAGTTCAGAAGCTAGCTTCACTCGCTGGGCTTCCCCACCAGACAATGTTGTAGCTGGTTGCCCCATACGTACGTATCCCAACCCCACATCAACCAATGTTTGCAAATGCCGTTTAATCATTTGGATGGGAGCAAAGAACTCCAACGCCTCCTCAATGGGCATTTGCAGAACCTCAGCAATGTTCTTGCCTTTATAGGTCACTTCAAGAGTTTCTCGGTTATATCTGGCGCCATGACAGGTGTCACAAACCACATATACGTCAGGTAAAAAGTTCATTTCGTATTTGATAGTTCCGTCACCTTGGCAGGCTTCACAACGACCACCTTTAACGTTGAAGGAGAACCTACCAGCTTGGTAGCCACGTACTTTCGCCTCATTGGTTTCAGCAAAAAGTGCTCTAATTCGATCAAAAACACCTGTATAGGTAGCTGGATTAGATCGCGGAGTTCGTCCAATAGGAGATTGGTCAACATGAATAATCTTATCAACCTGATCGACCCCTTCGATACGACGATGCCGCCCCGGTACCGCTTTAGCATGATGCAAGGTTTTAGCTAGGGATGTGTAGAGAATGCCGTTGACTAACGAAGACTTACCTGAGCCAGAGACTCCCGTTACTGCAACAAATTGTCCCAATGGAATATCAACATCCACATCTTTCAAATTATTTTCTGTTGCTCCCACGATCCGAAGAGTTCGTTCTAAGCGACGGGGACGCCGCTGTTGTGGCAACGCAATTTGTTTACGCCCAGAAAGATAGGCACCTGTTGCTGATTCCTCACAAGTAAAAAGCCCCGAAACTGGACCACTGTAAACAACATTTCCACCATGCTCACCAGCGCCTGGACCAATATCTACTGCCCAATCTGCTACCCGGATCGTATCTTCATCATGTTCGACGACAATGAGCGTATTTCCCATATCGCGCAGACGCGCCAAGGTATCGATGAGTCGACGGTTATCGCGCTGATGCAACCCAATAGAAGGCTCATCAAGTACGTAGAGCACTCCTACCAGCCCAGATCCAATCTGGGTAGCTAAGCGAATACGCTGTGCTTCACCACCAGAAAGCGTTCCTGCCGGACGAGATAGCGATAAGTAGTCCAATCCCACATCTAACAAGAACCGCAATCGCTCATTGATTTCTTTAAGAACTCGCTCAGCGATAGCAGCTTCCCGGGAAGTTAGCTCAACCGTCGCTAGGAACTCGGCACATTCGGCAATCGATAGCTGTGCCACCTCAGCAATATTCTTCCCACCAACTGTCACAGCTAGCGACGATGGCTTCAAGCGAGCACCACGACACGTCGAACAAGGGATTTCTCGCATATATCCGCCCCAGCGATCCCGTGCTGTTTCGGTTTCTGCTTCGGTGTGCCGACGCTTCACATAGGCAATTGCACCCTCAAAGGTTGTCGAATAGCTACGTACTCTCCCAAATCTATTTCGATGCGATACATAGACCGGTTCACCTTGTCCGTGCAGCAATAATTCTTTAACTTCTGAGGTGAGATCTTTCCAAGGTGTACTGGTAGCGAATCCTTCAGCCTCTGCCAGACTGTCAAAAACATGGGAAAAATATTTGACGATATGAGCATTAGTCCATGGGGCGATAGCACCGCCTTCCAACGAAAGCTCATCATCGGGAACTATTAATTCTGGATCAACTTCCAACATGGTACCTAGCCCAGAACAAACTGGGCAGGCACCCCAGGGAGCATTAAAAGAGAATTGCCGTGGCTCTAATTCTTCAATAGAAATATCGTGTTCATTAGGACAAGCGAGCTTTTCTGAATACCTTCGCTCACGTTGTGGGTCAGTACTGTCTAGATCTACAAAATCAATACCAACCACACCATTAGCTTGCTGCAATGCTTGTTCCACCGAATCGGTAAGCCGTTGCCGAGCACTAGCTTTCACTACGACTCGATCTACCACAATATCGATATGGTGCTTTTTCTGTTTATCGAGGGTTGGCGGATCGCTCAGATGAATGATCTCACCATCAACTCTGGCACGTGAAAAACCTGCAATTGCAAGGCTACGGAATAAGTCGACGTATTCACCTTTGCGCCCCCGCACAACCGGAGCCAGGATCTGTAGCCGTGTCCCTTCTGGCAGTTTTAACAACCGATCAACAATTTGCTGCGGACTTTGCGAAGCAATAACTTCCCCACACTCTGGGCAGTGCGGGCGACCAGCACGGGCATAAAGCAACCGTAGATAGTCATAAACCTCAGTGATCGTACCTACTGTCGAGCGTGGATTCCGCGACGTCGATTTTTGGTCAATCGAAACCGCCGGAGACAACCCTTCGATGAAATCAACATCTGGCTTATCCATTTGCCCTAAAAATTGACGCGCATACGCCGATAGCGATTCAACGTAACGACGTTGCCCTTCAGCGAAAATCGTGTCGAAGGCCAGCGAGGACTTCCCAGATCCAGAAAGTCCAGTAAAAACAATGAGTCCTTCTCG
Source organism: Propionibacteriaceae bacterium (assembly GCA_051654905.1). Classification (GTDB taxonomy): domain Bacteria; phylum Actinomycetota; class Actinomycetes; order Propionibacteriales; family Propionibacteriaceae; genus JBOFIQ01. The sequence continues at coordinate 39,938 of JBOFYY010000144.1, read as the reverse complement.
TGGTAGGTCGATAGAAACATTGCGCAAATTGTGTTCGCGGGCACCCCGGACGATTAAACGGTCTTTAGTCACAGACTTAACTGTAGACATAGATACTGATAAATGCGTTACGTTAGAGTATGACCATTGTCGAATCGTTGCTCGATATTGAACACTCGAACCTTCGATCACGCATATTAGAAGCTACTCAGCGTCTACTTGGAGCAACTATTTCCATCACTGATGAGCAATGGCAGCAGCCAACGCTCTTACCAGGATGGACCCGTGCCCATGTTGCCACTCACCTTGCTTCTAATGCTGATTCGCTTTCGCAACTTATCGATCAGATTTGTGATGGAATACCAAATCCTTGCTATCAGTTAGCTTCATTAGATGATTTAGAACGCGGTTCAGAACGGCAAGCCCTAGAGCTACAGATAGCTCTAGATACTGCAACTAACAATCTAAGTAAAAATTCTTTGCGGTTAGATAATGCGCAATCGCAAGTTTTAGTTACGTTACCTGACGGAAATAGAATCAAGACTAAAGATCTTCCACTTGCTCATCTTTTCGAAGTAGAGATACACCACGTAGATCTAAACATTGGTTACACGATTGACGATATTCCTAATCAGGTTGCCTACTGGATTTTGTTATGGGCTTCTCAGAAGCTAGCTAATGATTACCCTGAACTTTCTGTGCAGTTAGCTCCAATGGGTGCTCCACAAATCGAACTGGGAAAGTTTCCTCACGAATCGCTAGCAGGATCCCCACAAGCACTTTTGGGGTGGGCCACCGGACGCCTTTCTAAACATTCCCTTACCGGATCACTGCTCCCTTCTCCAGGATTGATGTAACTAGAAAATGCCTTTACCTACCATCCAAGTTTTACCTGTCGGCGATTTGCAGGCGAACTGCTACTTAGTTGTAGATGGCGATGCTGCTCTTCTTATCGATGCTGGAGCTGACGCAGATGCGCTTACCTCTTTCATAGCTTCACATGCTCCTAATGGTCTTGACGCTATCGTTACTACTCATTGTCATCATGACCATATTGGAGCTTTAGCACAGATTCACCAGCGAACTGGCGCCTCTTGTTGGTCCGGAGCTCCTGACATAGCTGCCATCGCAGCTGCCACTGGTATCACTTGTAAACCGCTCTGGGATGGAGACGTCGTTAGCGTCGGCTCCCTTATTTTCGACGTAATAGGGTTAGTCGGACATACTCCTGGCGGTATTGCTTTAGCTAATTCTGACGTTATTTTCACCGGAGATTCACTTTTCCCAGGTGGAGTCGGAAAGACAACCTCAACCACATTCCCCAGCCTATTTACTGATGTCGTAACCAAGATTTTTGATCGCTACGACGATGAAACCGTCATCTGGCCAGGCCACGGTAAGCCGACAACGCTTGGCGTAGAGCGGCCTCACCTTGACCAGTGGCGCTTGAGAGGATGGTGACTATGACACCACACACCTTCGCGCTCATTCCCGCCTCCTACGTCTATCTGCGCCGCGGGGATGAGGTTCTACTCCAGCTCAGACAGAACACCGGCTACATGGATGGATACTGGGTTGCTGGTGCCGCGGGCCATGTGGAGCCGGGAGAGACCGCCCGGGACTGCGCGGTGCGCGAGACAGAAGAAGAAATCGGAGTCACGATCAACCCTGATGATCTCACCCTGGTCTCTGTGATGCAGCGCATTGACGGCAGTGACAATCCGCGGAAACAACGCATCGATTGGTTCTGGACGGTCTCAGAATGGTCTGGAACTCCCCAGCTCATGGAACCGGACAAGGCATCAGCTCTCGCTTGGCATCGCTTGGATTCCCTGCCCTCGCCGATACCCGACTACGAAGCACTCATCCTCCGGGGCCTCCTCGAGAACGATCTTCGCCTCGATACGAGCGTTGGGTTCGATAAGGTGTCGCGCTGAAGAAGATCTTCAAGGTCTACGACGATGAAATCATCATCTGACCCGACCATGGAGTACCGACGACGCTCGGCACCGAGCACCCTCATCTTGACCAGTGGCGTGCGCGGGGTTGGTAAACAATGGACAGCGCGGATCGAGGCATTCGTCTAATCTTGAACTCTCACTTATCCCAGCTTTCTAACACTTATTCTATTGGGAGGGTAGAGACTAATTCCAAGTCTAAATCAGTGACATACCGTAACCGGAAAGTCGTATTTGGTAGCAAACCTATAATTTTAAGTAAATATGCTTCCTTTATGTCACTTATACCGAGATAATCATTTAGTGAGCTATAACGAACAATCTCCTCTTAACCAAGGAAACATGCCTAACGGCAACACTTTCCCCCAGCAACCACCGCTTAACCAAGGAAACATGCCTAACGGCAACACTTTCCCCCAGCAACCACCGCTTAACCAAGGAAACATGCCTAACGGCAACACTTTCCCCCAACAACCAGCTCCTACTTACCCGGGGTCAGCGGTTTTCCCAGAAACAGCAGCACAAAATACTACCTGGAGCGGAGTTCCGGTACCGACTGCTCCACCAAAAGCTTCCAAAGCAAAACGGATTCTAGGCATCCTTATACCCCTTCTTGCGGTTCTTCTTTTTGCTGGTTTAAAGATTTACCGACACCAAGCCAATCAGCTCCCCAAACCAGGAGCATGTATCCAGATAGCTAATAACAAGAATTCCAGCGATACTGACTGGAAAAAGGCTGACTGCTCTGATACTGAAAATATGACATTTTTCGTAGCAACCCAAGGCACTGGTACCGCTTCTTGCCCCAACGAAAATTACATGTCCTACTCGCTGGTAGACCAGAAGACCAAATCTGCAAAGTCTTACATTTGTCTGGTTCCAAATTATTTGAAAGATCGTTGCTATGACATGGATCCAAATACTCCAGTCCCTGTATCCTGTAGCGCGACAGAAGCAGACTTTAAAGTTGCAGAAAGAATAGATGCTGCGGATGGAACTTGCAGCACTGGTGAAGCATACAGCTTCGCTATTCCAGATCGTACTTACTGCTTGGCAGAACCTAATTAGTATTGATTAGATAAACTTTTTAGGGGGGTAAAGCATCTAATTTAGATGCTTTACCCCCCTAAAAAGTTTTTATTACTTCTAAAGCCTTTTTTGCATACCTAAATCAGCAATATCATCAGCGTCACTGATCAAATTAGTTTGCGCCTCAGCTAAGTCAGTTCTACGTCGTGAAGATACTAAGCTCGCAACTGTAGTAACTAGCAGAGTCAGGATAATTACTACCAGGGACAAACTAGTAGGAATCTCAATCTGGACCCAGTGCTGCTCATGAGCAGCATGCAATAGCAGCTTTATTCCAATGAAAGCTAAGATGAAAGACAGCCCTAGCGATAGATAAACCAACTTCTTGAGCATATTACCTAACAAGAAGTAGAGCTGCCGCAGCCCCATTAGAGCAAATACGTTAGCCGCAAAAACCAGATACGGCTCTTGCGTAAGCCCAAAAATAGCTGGGATGGAATCTAGCGCAAACATTAAGTCCGTGCTACCTAGCGCAACGATGACAAAAAACATCGGTGTCGCTAACTTCTTACCATTCTGAATGATGAATTGTTTTGTTCCATGAAACTCAGCAACTGACGGGATAGCTTTCTTAGCTTGCCTCATAACCCATGAGTCGGTGGCGTCTTCTTCATCTTCATTGAAGTATCCTCGCACTAAGCTAACCGCTGTATAGAGAAGAAAAGCTCCAAAGATAAAGAATACTGGCGAAAATCTAGCAATAATTGCAGCACCTAACGCAATAAAAATACCCCGGAAAATTAGCGCTAGTACGATCCCAACCATGAGTGCATAACTCTGTAGCGCTCGCGGAACCTTCATTGCTGCCATGATCAGTAAGAAGATGAAAAGATTATCGACTGAAAGGCTGTATTCTGTTAGCCAGCCTGCAAAAAACTCCCCAGCGTACTTGGAGCCATGCATACCCCAAACGCTCACTCCAAAGGCAATTGCAAGCGCGGTATAGCAACCGATAGCTATCCCTGATTCTTTCATTGATGGCTCGTGTGGGCGTCGCCCTAGAACCATGATGTCAACAAGCAGCACTGCTAACAGAACTACGACGGTGATACCCCAAATAAGGGGGGTGATATGCATTGGGTCTCCTAGTGAAAGAGTGAGATACGGAGGTCTCTTCCACCGCTCAAGGCGGCTGCCCGGCCGGGGATCATTAAATCCCGTATTGACGACCTAGGAAATTGGGGAATACTCCCCTCCACGTACTGCTATCTTACCGGAATCTCATAACTTTTGTGAGATGTCTCACTTTGTGGCCTCAATCATCTGTCGCAATTCCTTTTTAAGATCTACTATTTCGTCACGTAACCGAGCTGCCATCTCAAAATGAAGGTCTTCAGCAGCTTGATGCATTTGGGTGCTTAACTCTTCTATGAGTGAAGTCAGTTCCGTTTGAGCCATATTCTTACGTACACCAACTGCTTTTTTACTTCCACTAATTTTTTCTTCATCTAGCAGTTCAACAGTATCGGCGTCTTCTCTAGCCAGCATGTCGGTAATATCAGCGATTTTCTTACGCAATGGTTGCGGATCAATACCATTTTCAAGGTTATGTGCGATCTGCACTGCACGTCGTCGATTAGTTTCCTCAATCGCAGCTTCCATCGATCGAGTTATTCGATCGGCATACATATGAACCTGCCCAGCAACGTTACGTGCCGCCCGGCCAATAGTCTGAATCAGCGAACGCTCCGAGCGCAGAAATCCTTCTTTATCGGCATCAAGAATGGCAACCAACGAGACCTCTGGCAAGTCCAGCCCTTCTCTAAGCAGGTTAATACCAACTAATACGTCGTACTCCCCCATTCGTAATTCCCGCAGTAGCTCTACTCGTTTTAGAGTGTCGATCTCTGAATGTAAATATCTAGTACGGATTCCATGTTCGAGGAAATATTCGGTCAGATCTTCCGACATTTTCTTAGTTAAAGTAGTAACCAGCACCCGCTCGTTCTTGGCCACCCGTAGCATAATCTCGCCCATAAGGTCATCGATCTGCCCCTTTGTCGGCTTCACAATAATCTCTGGATCAACCAATCCAGTGGGGCGGATAATCTGTTCTACGAAACCGTCAGAACGCTCCAACTCATACTTGCCTGGAGTAGCCGATAAATATACCGTCTGCCCAATACGATCAACAAACTCATCAAACTTGAGTGGGCGATTATCCATTGCTGAAGGTAATCGAAATCCGTGTTCGACTAGAGTGCGCTTACGCGCCATATCTCCTTCAAACATGGCACCAATTTGTGGCACCGACACATGAGATTCATCAATTACCACCACAAAATCTTCTGGGAAATAGTCCACCAAACAGTTTGGCGGCTCTCCTTGCTCACGACCGTCTAGATGCCGTGAGTAGTTTTCGATCCCAGAACAGCTACCTATTTGCCGCATCATTTCAATGTCATAGGTGGTGCGCATTCTTAGTCGTTGCGCTTCCAATAACTTATTTTGGCTTTCCAATTCTGAAAGCCGTTGCGCTAGCTCTGCTTCAATTCGAGCGATAGTCTTTTCCATACGCTCAGATCCAGAGGCATAGTGCGTTGCCGGGAAAACTAAAAGCTCTTGGTCTTGACTCACGATTTCGCCAGTTAGCGGTTGCAGCGTCGATAGCGCTTCGATTTCGTCCCCAAAAAACTCGACGCGCCAAGCTAATTCTTCGTACATTGGATAAATTTCTAGAGTATCTCCATGCACTTTAAAAGTGCCGCGAGTTCCAGCAATATCGTTGCGCGAATATTGAATATCTACCAGTTTTCGCAACAATACATCTCGTTCGATCTCTTGCCCTACCGACAGCGGGATCATCTGATCAATCCACTCCTGCGGCGTACCTAAACCGTAGATAGCCGATACCGTAGCTACCACAATCACATCCCGACGAGTCAGCAATGAATAAGTGGCTCGGTGCCGTAGTCGCTCTACTTCTTCGTTGAGTGAGGAATCTTTTTCAATATAAGTATCTGTTTGCGGCACGTAGGCTTCTGGCTGATAGTAGTCGTAGTACGACACGAAATATTCCACAGCATTATCTGGGAAAAATTGCCGCAATTCGTTAGCAAATTGCGCCGCCAAAGTCTTATTTGGTTGCATTACAAGCATCGGACGTTGCAGCCGCTCTGCTAACCAACCAACTGTCGCAGTTTTTCCCGTGCCGGTAGCACCCAGCAAAACCATATCTTGCTCACCAGCTTTGATACGTCGTTCTAACTCTGCGATAGCTGTTGGCTGATCTCCACCTGGTTCAAACCCAGCCTGCATCTTAAACGGAGCAACCGTACGCTGAAGTTCATGAAGAGGACGCATGTCAATAAGTCTAGAGGTCTATCACAAGCATCTACTAATACTTATACGACAAGAAAGTAACAACCCAGATATATTTAAACACTAGAATAAGAATAAACTCCGCAGATACTTTAGAGTCATATCCGTTTCCTCTGCCGAGAGTAACGTCAACAACTGCTCAGGTCTAGAAATATACTGCCAATGGACCTCGCGGGCCAGCAATAATCTCAACGGGAGTATCAAATACTTCTTCCAAGACCTGAGCAGTCATAATTTCTGCTGGCTCTCCTGCGGCGCAAACAATACCTTCTTTCATCGCCACCATATAGTCGCAGTAATGCGAAGCAAAATTAATATCATGCATCACAATCACGATAGTTCGCTTTAGCTCATCAGCCGCTGATCTTAGATGTTGCATCATCTGAACAGAACGCTTCATATCTAAATTATTTAACGGTTCGTCAAGTAATACATATTCAGTATCTTGAGCAAGCACCATAGCAACATATGCTCGCTGACGTTGTCCTCCAGAAAGTTGATCCAAAAAGCGATCTTCTAAATCTGAAAGATCCAAGAAACTAATGGCCTTATTGATAATCTCTTCGTCGATAAGGTTAAGTCGCCCATGGCTATAAGGAAATCTTCCAAAACCAACTAGCTGGCGCACTGTTAAGCGCGTTATAAAATGATTCTCTTGGCGTAATATCGAAAGAATCTTAGCAAGATCTGGAGATGGAGTTGTTGTTACATCATGTCCAGAAATAGTTATACTTCCAGCATCCATTCCCAGTAAACGTCCCATCATAGTGAGCATGGTAGATTTTCCAGCCCCATTTGGGCCAACAAGCGCAACGATTCCCCCCGAAGGAATATCTAGCGTAATCGGTCCAATAGTAACGCCGCTAGAGCCATAGCGTTTGCAAACATTATTGAGCTCAATCATAACCGCCCCTTCCTGAGAATATGAATAAGGAAAGCGCTTCCACCAACCAATTCAATTATGATCGACACAGACCCTTCAGCATAGAAAATATTTCCCATCACAAAATAAGATCCTGCCAATACCACAAAAGCTGTTAAACATGCCGCTGGGAAAAGATATCTATGATCAAAGGTATCAGCTATTTGATAAGCCAAAGTTGCTATTAAAAAACCTAGAAATGTCATAGGTCCTACCAATGCTGTAGATAGCGACATCAGAATAGATACCAAACCCAGAACCACCAGCATTTCTCGCTGGTATTTTAGCCCTAAGTTAAGAGAAATATCCCGCCCTAAGCTCATAACATTTAGCTTTTGAGAGTATAAATATAGCGTTATTGCCCCTACCAAGCTAAGTGGAATAGCTATCGGTAAATATTCCGTTTGAGCATTTGATATATTACCAAAAAGTCGCGCCGACAGTACATCAAATTCGCTAGGGCTAAGCAGCCTCTGCATGAAAGAAGCTACCGATTTCATACCCCCGCCAATAACAATACCTGCTAGCAGCATGATATGAAGATTGCCTAGTTTGCCTGAAAGCAACCAGCTATATAGCGATACCGAAAAAATCACCATAATGACTATTTGCAATAAAAACTGCGGCACTCCCTGTAATGCTATAACGCCAGCTGCCCCAAGTAAGTAAACAGCCGTTGTCTGGATCGAAACATAGAGAGCTTCGAACCCCATAACTGAAGGGGTAATAAGACGATTATTAGTCACAGTCTGAAAACTTACCGTCGCCAATGCCTGGCATAATGCTACTACCGCAATTGTGAGAACCTGACTTTGCCGAAGCGTCACGATACGCCAAAACCCTGGATGGCTCATCGGAACTGGGATTTTCCATACCAAAAGACCTACAGCAAAAAAGGTAGCTAGTGCTGCTAACCCAACCATTAGCAATAGATAGCGTCGCCGAGCATATGTTGTCACAAAGATCGTCTTAGCCATACCGACGTTGCCTCAGCAGCATAAGCAGGAAAACGATAGATCCAGCTACTCCCAACACCAATGACACAGGAACCTCAAAAGGCATAATAATAGTTCTGCCAATAAGATCACATATCGTAACCAAGGCTATTCCCAATAGGCATACCCATGGAAGATTTTCTCGTAGGTTATCTCCTCGAACCATTGATATAACATTAGGAACAATTAAACCAATAAAAGGAAGATTTCCTACCACAACGGTAACAACTCCGGTAGCAATAGCTATCAAACCGGTACCGATAAATATCATCTTGTTGTAATCTAAACCAACATTGGTTGCAATCTCTTCGCCTAGTCCCGCTACAGTAAAGAGATCTGCGGCAATAAAAACTGCTAGTACCACCAAAAGCACTAGCCATAATATTTCGTATCTTCCTCTCAATACTGAGGTAAAACTACCGGCAAACCACATGCCTAAGTTTTGTAATAGATTAGTTCGTGCTGCTAAAAATGTAGTCAGAGCACCTACCACTGAACCCAACATGATGCCTACAATGGGCACGATAAGCGATGATCTTAAAGATACTCTTCGCAAAAAAGCAAAGAAGATAATAGTTCCTATAAATGAAGCTGCAATAGCTCCAACCATACGAGCCATTAAACTAGCTTCTGGCCAAAAAATCATGACCAACAATAATCCCAAACTTGCCCAGTCTGTAGTACCTGTAGTTGTCGGTTCCACAAAGCGATTTTGGGTTAACAGCTGCATAACTAGACCTGACATGGCCATAGCAGCACCTGACAAAAGTAAAGCCGCAGTACGAGGTATACGAGTAATCGCTAACATTTCATGACCCTGCTGTCCACCAGTAACATCGTAAACGCCTGTAAACAGCGAAAGAACCAATAGCAAAAGAACTACAACTATGGCAAGGCATAGGGATATTTTTGACCAGAAACCAGAGGTGGAGCCACCTTTTTTAGGCGACTCCACCTGCGAACGCGCTAGTAACGTCACAAAAACTACTTCTTCTTAGCTTTCTCAAAAGCATCAGCAACAGCACTCAGATATTCGGTGTAGGTTTGAATACCTTCATTAAGGTAAGTATCAGCTGGCATATAAATAACCTGTCCCTTTTGAACAGCCGGGATATTCTTCAGTACTTCAGACTCTTGAATAACTTCTTTAGCTGGCTTAACCGTAGCTCCTTGAGAGGTAATAGCTGCGTCACGATCCATGACAAGTATCCACTCGGGGTTGGCTTGTACGATAGCTTCAACTGAGATCTCATCACCTTGGTGATCATTTGTTGAGCCAGTTACTTCGATAGCTGGAGTCAATCCCAAAATCTCATAAAGAGGTCCTAAAGTACGTCCAACTTTAGGAGCTACATTTCCGATCTTGCCACCTGAAACATTTACTGCCAGTACCTTGTCATTTTTATTGTAAGCAGTTTTAGCTCTATTAATAGCTGTATCAAGATCGTCATTTAGTTTCTTGGCTTCAGACTGCTTGCCGAAAAGCTCTCCCATTGCAGTAGTACCACGCTTTAGTTCTGCGTCTAAGAGCTGCCCTTCTCGCGGATCAAAATTGATGATAGCAGCACTAGGAACCAGTTCAGAGATTTTCTTTTCATGCTGAGTGAATCGCTGACCACTGATAATTATCGTTGGATTAGCAGCAACGATAGCCTCTAGCTTAGGCTCACGATGGCTTCCAAGATCCACAATAGTTTTGTCTGTCTTGTACGAAAGCGTTGTCGGAATCAAGGGAACTGGAGCAGCTGCTAACTTAATCCCCCAAGTAGAAAGAGTTTCAAACTGACGATTATCTGTCGCAACAACGCTAGCTACTGGAAGCTTAATAGTATGACTGCCAGTGTTATCTTCAATTGTGACAGTAGTCGGAGCAGCACTATTCGAAGAAGTAATCGGCTTTGTTTCTTCTACGGCTTTAGGCGAGGAGCATCCTGCAACTAAAAGAGTCACAGCTGACGCGAGCACAAAAGATTTTAGGGCATATCTTGATGTCATTTGTGAAGATCCTTTACAAATAGAGTTATTAAGATTAGCCTAACCTAATATTATGATATTTTCCATCACCCTTACAGAGCTGTAACTCTTTCCATAACTTATTGCATTGAACTAACAGCTCACGTCTACTACCTTGATTCGACACAACAATGTCAGCAACCGCTATCCGCTCTTCTCTACTGGCCTGCGCCGCAATTCTAGCCTGCGCTTGCTCTCGGGTAAGGTTATTACGCTCCATCAATCGACAGATCTGGGCTTCTTCAGAAATATCGACCACAACTACAACATCAAACTGATCTGCTTGTCTAGTTTCTACTAAAAGTGGAATTACATGTACAACTATCGCATCAGCAGAAGCTAGTACTTCCAATTCCTGAGCACGTTTGCGAACAAGCGGATGCACAATAGCGTTCAGCTCAGCTCTCGCCTTATCATCAGCAAAGACAATTGAGGCCAAAGCGCTTCTATCTAGGGAACCATCTGCAGTAAGTACTTTGCTACCAAAATGTTCAGCAATTTGTCTCAGTCCGTTAGTGCCTGGTGCCACAACCTCGCGAGCTAAAACATCAGCATCAATAATTATCGCGCCATAGCGCATCAGTTCATCTGAAACAATTGTTTTTCCTGAGGCAATGCCACCGGTAAGACCTACTCTGAGCATGATAAAAAACCTAGCATGATTACTTCGCGATAACGGTTCTAAACCATAAAGGTAGGGCCCCGATCAGATGATCGGAGCCCTACCTTTTGGATCAAATGATCGATGGATGTACTACTCAGCGCCACCAGTCAGTTTGTCACGAAGTGCCTGCAGAGCCTCATCAGAAGCTAGTGCGCCGGCAGCCTCTTCTGTGACTTCTTCGCCACCAGCAGAGTAGGAAGCCTGTGGCTCAGCCGCGGCTACATCAGCCTCTTTGGCCTCTACGATCTGCTTCTTATGCTGCTCCCAGCGAGTCTGGGCCTCAGCGTACTGAGCTTCCCATGCCCGCTGCTGCTCTTCGTAGCCAGGCTTCCAGTCGTTGGTTTCTGGATCGAATCCTTCAGGGTAAATGTAGTTACCCTGCTCGTCGTAGCTGGCGGTCATACCGTATAGCGACGGATCGAAATCATCGGCAGCAATATCGACACCTTCGTTGGCCTGCTTGAGGGACAACGAGATGCGACGACGCTCTAGGTCGATATCGATGATCTTGACCATAGCATCGTCGTTGACAGCAACAACCTGCTCTGGGATCTCGACATGACGCTCGGCGAGTTCGGATACGTGAACCAAACCCTCGATGCCCTCTTCAACGCGCACGAATGCACCGAAGGGAACCAGCTTAGTGACCTTACCAGGAACGATCTGACCGATCTGGTGGGTACGAGCGAAGGTCTGCCACGGATCCTCTTGAGTTGCCTTGAGGGACAAGGAAACGCGCTCACGATCCAGCTCGATCGAAAGAACCTCGACGGTAACCTCCTGACCAACCTCGACAACCTCAGATGGGTGATCGATGTGCTTCCAAGAAAGCTCAGAAACGTGAACGAGACCGTCTACGCCGCCAAGATCGACGAAGGCGCCGAAGTTAACGATGCTGGAGACGACACCCTTACGGATCTGTCCAGGAGCAAGCTGGGTGAGGAATGTCTGGCGAACTTCAGACTGAGTCTGCTCAAGCCAAGAACGACGGGATAGAACCACGTTATTGCGATTCTTATCAAGTTCGATGATCTTAGCTTCGAGCTCTGCACCTACGTAAGGCTGCAGGTCGCGAACGCGACGCATCTCAACCAGAGAAGCAGGAAGGAAGCCACGTAGACCGATGTCGACGATGAGACCACCTTTGACGACCTCAATCACCTTACCGGTGACAACGCCATCTTCTTCCTTGATCTTCTCAATGGTGCCCCAAGCACGCTCGTACTGAGCACGCTTCTTGGACAGGATTAGACGGCCTTCTTTGTCCTCTTTCTGCTGGACAAGAGCCTCAATCTCGTCGCCAACGGAAACCACATCGAATGGGTCTACGTCATGCTTGATGGAGAGTTCCTTGGAAGGAATAACACCTTCAGTCTTGTAACCGATGTCGAGGAGAACCTCATCTCGGTCAACCTTGACCACGGTGCCGGTGACGATATCGCCATCGTTGAAGTACTTGATCGTTTCGTCGATCGCAGCCATGAAGGCTTCAGGCGATCCGAGGTCGTTAATAGCGACCTGAGGTGCGGCCTCAAAAGAGGAGGTCATGTAGGAGAGCTCCGATTAAATGGTATTGAAGTGACGCTGCAACTGTCGCAAGAGCGTCAAGAGTTATCGAACACCGTCAGAACCTGCGAATTGTGACCCACTCCGTCCGGAGCCACACGGATTACAACGCTCCTTAACCCTACCTGCGATATAGCGGAATGGTCAATCTGAGTTCTTTCTACAGATCATACTTATTCCTCGAGTATTCTTTCATCTGTGAAGAAATCCACTCGTCAATTTATTCTTGCCATCGCCATCTGTCTGCTCTGCTTACTTCTAGGTTTTGGGGTATGGCTTTCTAAGCACACCAAAAAACAAGAAACTACGGCCGTGGAACCTACTCCTACCCTCACCGCTGCTGCACCGATCACCTCGCTATCTGCTAGCAACAACTTACTTACTTCTTGCGCTAAACCTGGAACTGAGATCATCCCAACTCGTTTCAGCATTCCTCAACGAGGAATATCTGAACCAGTTATAACCGTTGGCAGAGAAGCCGACGGAGCGGTAGGTTCACCACCAAAAGATCAACGCTTCACAGTTGCATTCTGGGATGAATCACCTAAACCCGGATCGACAAAGGGACATGTAATTACTACTGTTCACACATGGAATGGTGATATCGCGCTTGGCAATGTACTAGCCGATAAGGAAAAAGGACTCCAGTCCGGAGATATCATCCAACTTTCTGATGGCAAAACCACAGTTTGTTACCGATATACCGATAAACAAAAAATTTCGGTAGCCACTTACGACAGCAGTTCCAATATCTGGTTAAACCCAGAAGGACCAGCCAAACTCACCATCATGATCTGTTGGGATTATAACTCAGCTATTCAAGACTGGGATTCCCGATATATCTTCTTCGGTGATTTAGTCGGCTAACTAAATCACTTTTAATGATAGAGAGTGGCGGTTTTCTTCCTTATTTAAAAGAACCGCCACTCTCTATCGTTTTACTTTTAATTAGTGCGCGGCTTCAAACCAGCTCTGTCCACAGCCCACACTCACATCAAGTGGAACTGCTAACTGTGCAGCAGCTGCCATCTGCTCACGAAGCAAGGCTACAACCGCATCTTGCTCACCGTCGGCTACTTCTACTACCAATTCATCGTGTACTTGCAGTAGAACCCGCGAAATAAATCCACCAGAACGTAAAGCTTTATCCACCTTCAACATCGCTACTTTCATCACGTCAGCAGCAGATCCTTGAATAGGAGCATTTAACGCAGCCCGTTCAGCTATTTCTCTACGTTGCCGGTTAGAGCTAGTTAGATCTGGCAGATAGCGACGTCGCCCCAGCATAGTTGTGGTGTAGCCAGTTTCCCGAGCCTTAACCACTAACCCATCAAGATAACGCTTTGCGCCACCAAAAGAAGCAAAATACTCCTCCATCATGGTTTTAGCTTGGCTAACCTCAATACCTAATTGATTACTAAGACCATAAGGAGATAATCCGTAGGCAAGCCCGTAGTTCATTGCCTTAATCCGAGCACGCATTTCTGGGGTTACCGCATCTAAAGCTACGGAAAAAACTCTCGCCGCCGTCTCCGTGTGGAAATCTCGTCCAGACAAAAAGGCTTCGATTAGTTCTCGATCGCCAGATTGAGCAGCCATAATCCGCATTTCGATTTGCGAATAGTCAGCAGTCAATAGTGTCTTATAGTTATCCCCCACCACAAATGCTTGCCTGATTCGACGACCGGCCTCGGTACGGATTGGAATATTTTGCAGATTTGGCTCGGTAGAACTCAATCTTCCAGTACCAGCTACCGTCTGCAAGTACGTGGTATGGATCCTGCCATCGACACCAACCGCAGCCAATAATCCGTCAACAGTCTGGCGCAACTTAATCCAGTCACGATGCTCCAAGACATGTTTCACAAAAGTGTGCGACGACTGCTCAAAAAGCCATGCCAATGCCTCCGCATCTGTGGTGTAACCGCCAGATGCTGTTTTGCGAGTCTTAGGAAGACCTAATTCATCAAAAAGTACAACTTGGAGTTGTTTTGGCGAACTTAAGTTAATTTTTTTACCAATAGCTGCATAAGCTGCATCTGCAGCATTAGTCACTTCAATATCAAATTCGTTTCGCAATTGCGTCAGGAACTCTTGATCGATAGCAATTCCCACCGATTCCATACGAGCAAGAACATTTTGTAGGGGTAGCTCTACATCTTGTAATAACGACAACTGCTCTGTATTTGCTAATTCGTTTTCCAAAGCAGTTGCTAGCTGAGCTATCGCAGCAGCCTCAATCATCGCAGCTGTAGCGTCAGCATCATCTTCTGACGTATCTGGATCTGCGAAATCAAATGCTTCTTGTATCTCAGCTTTTTCCGTATTATCAGCAGGCGTTAGCTGAAGTTCCTGATTGAGATATCTCAGAACTAAATCACCCAGATTATAAGAACGCTGATCAGGGCGAAGTAAATAAGCCGCTAACTGAGTGTCACAACTCATTCCGCGCACATTCCAGCCACAATGCCTAGCAATATGCAACTGCCCTTTAGCATCATGCATAACTTTGCTTATTTGTTCGTCAGTTAGCCATGTCGCTAGTTCCGCTGTATCGCTGCTAGACAAATTACTACTAGAAAGCCAAGCTGCTTGACCAGTAGATCCTGCTAAAGCAATACCCTGGAATGTTACTTGTCCTTGCGACCAAGTTCCCTTAATCACAAAACCTACCGGCTGTGATTTTGTTTGAGTAGCTAACCAAACAGTAAGTTCATCTGCCTTTAATACTGTTGTCTCACATGTGAAACTTGCCATTTCGGGTGCCGCTATCAGATCTTCTGTAAGCGGAAGAGTTTCCATTAGGCGTTTATGAAGTGTTTTGAACTCTAGTTCACCAAAAACTTCTGCAACTGCTTCTTGATCCCATGATTGACGCTCTAATTGAGTCACTAGCACTGGTAGCTCAAGGTTTCGTAGCAACGCGTTCAACCGTCGATTTCGTTGCACATCTTCTAGGTGCTGTCGCAACGATTCACCAGCTTTTCCAGGAACTTCATCAGCTCGCGCTAAAAGATTTTCCAATCCATCATAGGAAGCAAGCCACTTAGCAGCTGTTTTTGGACCTACTCCTGGGACTCCAGGCAGATTATCGCTAGTTTCACCAACTAAAGCAGCTAATTCTGGATAGCGCTGCGGAGACACTGCATATTTTTCTTCAACAGCTGCCGGAGTCATTCTCGCTAACTCAGATACCCCTTTCTTGGGGTAAAGAAGCGTCACTTTATCGTCCACAAATTGCAAAGAATCTCGGTCACCGCTACAAATAAGGATTTCTTCGTATCCCTCAGCGAGAGCTTTTGCCGATAGCGTTCCCACAATATCGTCTGCTTCAAATCCAGGAAGTTCCACATGAGTGATGCGTAAAGCATCCAGAACTTTCTTGATTAACGCTATCTGTCCTTTGAACTCAGCTGGGCTAGCTGAACGCGTCGCTTTATATTCTGGATATTCATCAGTTCGGAAGGTATGACGACTCACATCAAAGGCCACGCCTACGTGGGTAGGACTCTCCTCACGCAACAAATTAATCAGCATTGAGGTAAATCCGTACACCGCATTGGTGTACTGACCATTTGCAGAAAAGTTTTCCGGAGGAAGCCCGAAGAAAGCCCGATAGGCAACTGAGTGCCCATCAATCAGGAGTAGCCGGCGGCTCACTTTTTCTTCTCAGATAGTTGATGATCAACAACGCCCTGGGCGACCTCTTTCATCGACTTTCGTAGATCCATAGCCGTTTTCTGAATCCAACGGAAAGCCTGAGCTTCGGTCAAACCTTTAGACTGCAAAATAGCTTTAGCTTGGTCAACTGTTTTACGCGATGCTAACCGCTCTTCCAAATCAGCTATTTCAGATTCGACTGCTGTAAGTTCAGCAAAGCGCGCCATCGCAATTTCAATTGCAGGAACAACATCACTGGCATCAAAAGGTTTGACAACATATGCCATTGCCCCGGCTTCCGAAGCACGCTCAATCAGATCGCGCTGCGAAAAAGCTGTCAGCATAACAACCGGAGCAATGCGCTCACTCGCAATAATCTCAGCTGCTGAGATGCCGTCCATTTTCGGCATTTTTACGTCCATCACCACAAGATCAGGCTTATGCTCACGCGCTAAATCAACGGCTTCTTCGCCATTTCCAGCTTGTGCTACTACGTTATATCCCTCTTCGGTGAGGAGCTCGACTAGGTCAAGGCGGATAAGCGCTTCATCTTCAGCCACTAGTACACGGGATCGGCTGGGAGCGCTGTTCTGATCATTCGTCACAATGTCTATTCTTCCAGTAAATGAACCTTTTTGTCGCTACGTAGCGAAGAAGGGCTTTCTCATGGCATACTTATACGCGCAGCATCCAGCCCGGGTGGCGGAATGGTATACGCGGACGGCTCAAACCCGTCTGGTCGAAAGACTGTGGGGGTTCGACTCCCCTCCCGGGTACGAACCCCCACAATTCTTATCTGTGGATCACGCAGTAGCGTGAACTTTCTTCTTAGCTAATCTTATGAACTCGTAGGCAGTTGGTATTACCCACAATATCCATTGGGTAGCCTGCAACAACAACGATATTGTCGCCGCTTTCCACCATGTTCAAGCTACGAAGAGTCTTCTCTACCTCAGCAACCATCGCATCAGTATCGGAAACTTTCGGAGTCAAGAAGGTCTGAGTTCCCCATGACATAGTTAGTTCTTGACGAACCTTCTCATCAGGAGTGAAAGCCAAAACTGGCATCGACATGCGAAGCCGCGAGATACGACGAGCGCTGTCACCCGACTTAGTGAATGACACTAAGTAACGAGCTTCTAGACGCTCTGCAACTTCGGCAGCAGCCTTAGCAATCACGCCACCAGTGGTATGCGGATCCCAGTCAATTTCTCGAATCTGCTCTAGCGCATGCGCTTCCGTAGACTCGACGATACGAGCCATGGTTTCCACAGTCAGAATGGGGTAATCGCCAACGCTGGTCTCGCCTGAAAGCATGACCGCATCAGCACCGTCAATAACAGCGTTAGCAACGTCAGAAGCTTCAGCGCGGGTCGGGCGAGGCGCAGAAATCATTGATTCCAGCATCTGAGTAGCCACGATCACTGGCTTGGCCCACTTGCGAGCTGCAGAGACAATTTTCTTCTGAGCAACTGGAACTTCTTCGAGCGGCAACTCAACGCCTAGGTCACCGCGAGCAACCATGAAAGCATCAAAAGCATCAATGATGGCATCTAGATTTGCTAGAGCCTGTGGCTTCTCAATCTTGGCAACAACTGGGACATTGCGTCCTTCTTCTGCCATGATCTCGCGAACCCGCTTGACGTCAGCAGCATCACGCACGAAGGAAAGCGCAACGATATCGAAGCCATTTTTGAGAGCCCAGCGCAGATCAGACTCATCTTTTTCACTCATTGCTGGGACGCTAACTGCAACGCCAGGAAGGTTAATTCCCTTAGAATCGCTCACGGCACCAGCGACTACACAGCAGCAAATGACATCTGTAGCTGTGACCTCAACAGCCTCCAGAGTTACCTTGCCATCGTCGATGAGGAGGAAGTCCCCAGGCTTTACATCTTGCGGAAGACCTTTGTAGGTCGTGGACACGCGCTCTGCGGTGCCTTGAATGTCGTCAATGGTGATAGTGAAGGTATCGCCAACTGCAAGCTGATGAGGGCCAGCAGCAAAGCGCCCAAGACGAATCTTGGGTCCTTGCAGATCAGCCAAGCAACCAACTGCACGGCCAGATGCTACAGCCGCATCCCGAACCATCTTAAGCAGTTGTGCCTTATCAGCTTGATCACCGTGAGACATGTTAAAACGGGCCACATCCATGCCAGCATCGACTAATTCGCGGATTCGCTCCGGAGTCGAAGTGGCGGGGCCGAGGGTACAAACTATTTTCGCTCTACGCACGGCACAATACTACCGGTCCGATCGTACTCTCTGAAGCGATAGTCCAAGATCTGGGGGGTACTCGGACTCGAATTGCACATATTCTCCGCTACCGGGATGAATAAATCCCAATTTCATAGCATGTAGCCACTGTCTTTCTAATCCCAGCCGCGCAGCTAATACTGGATCTGAGCCATACAACGGATCTCCCACACAAGGATGATTCATTGCCGACATATGAACTCGAATCTGATGAGTTCGACCTGTTTCCAAATGAATCGTAACCAAAGTTGCAGCTCTATGAGCTTCTAAAGTTTCATAGTGCGTGACCGAAGGACGACCTCCCGCCACGACAGCCATCTTCCAATTATGACCCGGATGGCGAGCGATAGGCGCTTCAATCGTTCCGGTAAACGGATCTGGATGCCCTTGCACTAACGCATGATAAGTCTTATTAACAGTACGATCTCGAAAAGCCTGTTTCAGTATCGAATATGCCGATTCTGATTTAGCTACCACCATCAACCCAGATGTTCCAACATCTAGCCGTTGAACAATTCCTTGCCGCTCAGGAGCACCCGACGTTGAGATAGCGAATCCAGCCGCCGCTAAATGTTCTACGACGCTAGGACCATCCCACCCCAAACTAGGATGAGCAGTTACTCCAACCGGCTTATCTACGACGACGATATCGCGATCGTCGTAAACAATGCCGATATTTTCTACGAACTGTGGCGTGACTTTAACTCCATAGTTTTCTTCGTCGAGATCAATTTCCAACATTTGCCCAGCATGTACTCGTTCTGACTTTCCTGCATTCTTACCGTCAAGCCAAACTTTTCCTAATACTGCTAATGTTTCGATCCTCGACCGTGAAACTCCCAGCATTCGAGCAGCCGCAGCGTCTAAACGTTCTCCATCTAGACCATCAGGAATAAACAGTACATTTCCCATGAGGTTCAGCTTTCTCTGTCAGATCGAATTTTACCATCATGACCAACAGAACTAACGATTGAAAGCACTACCACTAAGGCTGCAGCTGCGCAGATGCACATATCTGCAACATTAAAAATTGGCCAATGTGGCAACTCTAAGAAATCTATTACATGCCCTTGTCCAAAACTAGGTGGCCGCAAGAAACGATCAATAAGATTTCCTGAGATACCCGCAGTGAAAAGTCCCACAACAATTGCCCAAGAGCGCACTCTTACTTGCGGAGCAAACCAAAATAATGCAGCCCCTAAAACAAGAGTGGCAAAACAGGTAAAGATCCAAGTATGTCCAGCTAACAGCGAAAAAGCTGCACCTGAGTTACGTACCAGATTGAACTGGAGCAGCTTTCCAATAGCAGGCTTTGGTTCCCCTAGCGTTAGCGACTCTAACGCCCATGCCTTCGTGGCTTGGTCAACTACTAAACCGCACAGAAATATTCCGGCAATCCATATCCATGATTGCCGGCGTGAAATTAAAGTAGCCGAGGTATTATCCTCGGTCTCTTTAGCTACCGTCGCTCCTCACGCTGCTTGCACGCCATGCACATAGTGGCGCGAGGGAATGCCTGCAGACGTCCTTTACCGATAGGCTCACCACAAGCTTCGCAACGACCATAGCTGCCAGCCTTTAACCGTTCTAAAGCATGTTCGGACTGCAACAACATATCTTTCAGATTTGCAGTCAAACTCATCTCTTGATCACGCTCAAAGTTAATGGAGCCAACATCTGCTGGATCGCGTCCAGCTCCATCATTGCCATCATGCAGCAAATCAGCTAGCTCTGATTCTGCAGTATGAATCTGAGCACGCATATGAGCGATATCAGCTTCTAGCTCTTCACGAACCTCTTGCAACTCATCAGCGGTCCACGCATCTTCGCCATCACGCACGGGAACATCAGCGGGATTCTGAGCAGCGCTCTTATGAGTAGTCACTTTCTTAATCTCCTTTGAAGCGGTAGCGCAGAGCGTACACGATTTCTCTCAAAAACAAAAACCCCGCCGCAAGGCGGCGAGGTTTTTGCCAACTAAAATTGGTTACTTATTGTCACCAAGTAACTCGTCAAGACGAGGCGTAGAAGAATTATTCTCAGCTTCTTTCTCGACTGGTTCAGACAAAATACCTGGTATAGCAGCTGGCTCTAAAGTACTCTTCTCCAGCGAAGCAATCTGTCCCTTTAGGTGATCAGTCAGATTACTGCGGAAAGTGGATTCGAAACCACGAAGTTCTTCTACCTTGCTACGAAGAGCATCTCGTTCAGATTCCAACGCGGTAAAGAGAGCAGTCCGCTTCGAAGCTACCTCATTATTAAGGTTATCGGCATGAAGCTTAGCTTCCGCAGTTACCTTTTCAGCATTAACTCGAGCTTCGGATTCTACTCGCTCTGCTTTAGTACGAGCATCTACCGTAATCTCATGCGCCTGACGGTTAGCCTCTTCAATTTTGCGAGTTGCTTCTGTGTTAGCTTCTGCTACGACCTGCTCAGCTTGTGACGTAGCTAGCTCCACCAACCGGACAACCGCTGGCGAAGCCTCTGCACTGCTAGTGACTACGATCTTTTCGACCTTGCCACCATTTTCAGCTATAAGAGGAGCTATTTCTGCAACTGGAGCCTGTCGCAACTGCTCATTTTCCTTACGCAGCTGGTCTAGTTCTGCACGAGCCTCATCAGCTTCTTTACGAAGCCGTTCAGTTTCGCCCTTTAGCGCAGCGTCAGCATTACCAGCGGCCACAGCTTTACGAGCCTCTTCTAGCTCTTTACGAAGCCGTTCGTTGGTAAGCTCAGCAGTTGCCGCACTATCAGCTGCAGCTTTGCGAGCCTCTTGAAGCTCAGCGCTAAGTCGCTCATTTTCCTTAGAGAGACCCGCATCGACAGTAGCAGCTACTGGAGCTGTCTCCGCTTTTGAAATAGTGGAAAGCTGCTGCTTCAACGTTTCATTTTCTGCAGCAAGGTGCATGATTGTTGACTCAACCTTATCGACAAAGTTGTCGACGTCAGTCACTTCGTAACCGGCACGGCGAGCCATATGAAAACGAGTCTTACGAACCTCGTCGAGCGTGAGCGTCATGTGTGTCACCTTCAAGATCAGAGAAAACAATTGCGAAATTAGCTTACCTTGAACATCACGAAAGTGCAGCCTATCGACTGATTTCTATGATAATTACCATCAAGTAGAACTTTAGGATTGGTTATAGAACCCACCAGCAATACGCTCTTTATCCTCCGCAGCCACACTGATATTAAGCGGTGACAATAGGAAAACTTTGCTTGTCACACGTTCTATAGTTCCCCGTAGCCCGAAAACTAATCCCGCCGCGAAATCAACCAATCTCTTAGCATCTGCGTCATCCATCTCAGTGAGATTCATGATGACAGGGATATTGTCGCGGTAGTGTTCGCCAATAGTACGTGCATCATTGTAACTCCGCGGACTTACCGTCACAATTTTAGATAAATCAGCCACGCTTTCCTCCGGAATAGGTGAGGGACGATAGGTATCAGTACGCGCCCCCTGTGGACGACGACGCGGAAGTTGAGTTACATTTGTAGGCTCAGAATCTTCGTCAAAATCAACCATTTCGGTTGATTCATAGTCATCTTCCCCATATTCCTCATAGTTTTGGTCCCGGCTATCTGAGTAGTTATCATCAACTACCAGACCGAGCCACGTGGCACCTTTACGCAACAGGTCAGCCATTTCACTCCTAGATTCAGGCTCATCAGACCCTTTTAACGGTAGCTCCACTAATACGTTATAAGCCGCGCGACACGCATAGTAGCTTCTAGTTATCTAACCAAATAAGCATGCCGTTACGACCAGATCTGTCCCCATCACGACGATACGAGTGCAAATCAGTAGTCTCATAAGTACAAATCCGGCTACGTTGCACGTCAAGACCTAACTGTTGTAGTTGACGCTCACATCCTGCGCCTAGATCAAGCGCAGGCGTTCCTTGCCGAGTTACAACAGAAACTGCTTCATGACGAGAAGAAATATCATCATGCATAGCTTGGGGAACTTCGTAGCAGGAACCACAGATATGAGGACCGATCCATGCCTTAATCCGACGTGCTCCTACTGATCGCATAGCTGCCACGGTGCTAGGAAGTATCCCTTTATCAAAACCACGACGCCCCGCATGCGCTGCGGCGACAACACCAGCTTTACTATCTGCCAAAACTACTGGAACACAATCTGCTATCCGCACCAATAATGCTATCGGTTTATCGGTACGTAACCGAGTCACTAAAGCATCACCTTCAGGCAGAATCGGCTTAGTAAAATTCATTAGATTCTCTGAGGTAACAAGATGTGATATCGCAGAATGAATCTGCCCCAGTTGTGCAATATCTGCTAACCCAAAACTATCTTTAAGGGCTGTAATTTCACTATCTGTAACCAGATGTCCGGCTCTAGATGTGAAGACGATCCTGACACCACTGGCGTCAGGATCGTCCAATAAAGTATCAAACACAGATTAGTTACTTTAGGAAATCTGGGATATCAAGGTCATCATCAGCTATCGATGAAGCAGGCGTTGGCCCAAAACCAGAAGTTGCTGCAGCTGGGCGAGCCGACTGCTCTACTACAGGCTGAGCTACTGGATTCCGAGTAACAGGCTGCGGAGGAGCAGCTGTTGTTGCGTTAGACATCGAACGCTGCTGAGCTGGCTGACGTCGTGGCGGCTCACCACCATCAAAACCAGCAGCGATCACAGTTACCCGAACCTCATCGCCCAGCGCATCATCGATGACCGTACCAAAAATGATATTGGCTTCATCATGAGCGGCTGCCTCAATGAGATTAGCTGCAGCTGATACCTCGAACAGACCCAAATCGGAACCACCAGCAATAGAGAGCAACACTCCGCGAGCACCGTCGATACTTGCCTCTAGCAGTGGGCTAGATACTGCCATTTCGGCAGCGGCGCGAGCACGATCTTCGCCACGGGCCGAACCAATACCCATCAAAGCGCTACCAGCATTGCTCATAACCGACTTCACGTCAGCAAAGTCCAAGTTAATCAGACCTGGGGTCGTGATGAGATCAGTGATTCCAGAAACGCCCTGTAACAAGACCTGATCTGCTTGGCGGAAAGCGTCAAGGATAGCGATCTGATGATCTGCCATCTGTAGCAACTTGTCATTAGGAATAACGATCAGGGTATCAACCTCTTCACGCAGCGAAGAGATACCTGACTCTGCTTGTGTCGAACGACGCTTTCCTTCAAAGGAGAAGGGACGAGTAACAACACCGATAGTAAGAGCCCCCAATGCGCGGGCAATACGAGCCACCACTGGAGCTGCGCCGGTACCGGTACCGCCACCCTCGCCTGCTGTCACGAAAACCATGTCAGCGCCTTTAAGGGCATCTTCGATCTGATCAGCATGATCTTCGGCTGCCTGACGGCCCTTATCGGGATCAGCACCAGCGCCTAGACCACGGGTCAGTTCTCGACCAATATCGAGCTTCACATCCGCGTCAGACATCAGGAGTGCCTGAGCATCAGTATTCACTGCAATGAACTCGACACCTCGCAGTCCTTGCTCGATCATACGATTGACAGCATTAACACCGCCGCCACCAACACCGACGACCTTAATAACTGCTAGGTAATTTTGAGATGCAGTTGCCACGCTTCTCCGCCTTGCTCGATTTAACCCATAAAAAGGCACGCACACTTCGCGCGTCTCCAACAGGCTATGGAATAACACCCACTTTTGTGAAACTTATAGCAAAAATAGTCCTGAAGTCTTAACCTTAACTTCAGACTCTGAACCAACGATCTTGTCCAAGTCTCATTTCACCTAACAACTGGACGGCTAGGAGCAGACACATCATAAACGCTTGCTTTAACTTGCGATAGCAGTGTTTGCGTTACCTGTACTTTTAGTTCAATATCTTCTGCTGACCCAAAAAAGATGATTCGGCCATCGCTCAGTTGTAGTTGAATCTTATCGGGAGATGTTGCTGAGAAAACTCCCTCCACCAGCTCTCCTGTCAACGAGCGAGTTACCGCGGCAACATCATGTAATAACCGTACCGAAGGAGCTTTTTCGAAGGTAGCAGTTTGCACTCCTTCAGGTTTTTCTAGCACAGCGAAATAAGCTACTCCTTCCTTATCTACAAGGAACATCCCCTGCGGCATAGTAGCCACAAAAACTGGCGTTCTCTCGGTAACAACAATTGTTACAGTATTAGGCCAAGAACGCTTTACTTGAGCATCTTCAACTTGCGGTAATGCTGCTACGCGTTGCGCTATTTCATTAGTATTTATTCGGATAAGAGGTCGCCCCATTGGCACAGAACCTACAGTTATCACATCAGCAGCAGCTAGCGTCTTATTGCCCACTACCTTAACGCGCTTACTAGCTAGTACCGAACTAAAACCTAACAACCAAATAACAGCAGCGCATAGTCCTAATATCATGGATGCGATAAAAAATCGCTTTAACCTACGCCGCCATATCTGCTGTTTACGACGTTTCATCTTTCCAGTCATGTCAGTGACTGGCGTATGTCTAGCTGACATTACTGATCCCCGTCGATAAGCTCTAGAATCTTTGCTCCCACGGTCGTAATAGAGCCTGCACCAATCGTCATAACTACATCGGAAGAACGCAGTATCTTTGCTACCTCAGCAGAAACATCATCTAGACTCTGAACCCAATAGGTTTCTACCCCAAAACGCTTTACAGCCTTCGCAACTAACTCACCAGTAACTCCTGCTATTGGTTCTTCTCGCGCAGGATAAATATCACATACAACTACCACATCTGCGCGAGCAAGCGCTTGCCCAAAATCTTCAGCGAAATCTCTAGTTCTAGAAAATAAATGTGGCTGAAAAATAGCGACTACCCGACCAGCTCCAGCAGCAGAGCGTGCTGCTGTCAATGCGGCAGCTACTTCAGTTGGATGATGCGCGTAGTCATCAATAACACGAATACCTGAACTCTCACCTACCAGCTGAAAGCGACGTGCGGTTCCTTTAAAGAGTCCCAAAGAATGTCGAGCTGTACTATCGTCGATTCCTAATTCACGAGCGACGATATAGGCAGCCGCAGCATTGCGTAAGTTATAAGTACCGGGCACGCCCAGTGCCAGCATTCCTTCGCTATCTCGATAGCTAATTACTGCACGCGATCCCATCCCTTGATCACTGACATCGCTTAAAACAGCATCTGCATCAGCAGAGATTCCATAGGTAATAACCCGCTTACCTAACGCGCGCAGCTCTTTACCTAGACTGTAAGCTCCTTCATCATCGGCGCATACAATAACTTGCTCTACGCAATCTCGCATTACCATCCTGCGGAAACCTTCTCGATAATTTTCCGAGGTCCCCCAATTATCGAGATGATCTGCTTCGATATTGGTAATTACAACAGTTTTTGCGTCATACTGCAGAAAAGAACCATCCGATTCGTCAGCTTCCACAATAAAAACATCACTACGTCCAGCATGAGCACCCGTTTGGGTTGAGGCTATTATCGAGCCCACCATGTACCCCGGATCGAGAGACTCTAAAGCAGCCTGCACCATAGCCGACGTTGTTGTTTTGCCATGTGAACCCGTCACTGCGATCACATGCCGGTCAGCTATCAGCGAAGCTAACGCTGCGCTGCGATGTAACTTATTGATTCCTAATGTTGCAATAGCATCTAGTTCATCTTGATTAGCGGGAGTTACCGCTGAGTTGTAAACAACTGAATCCACCCCACAAAGATGAGACCGATCGTGTCCAATAGCAACATCAATACCAACAGAACGTAATTTGCTAACCGCAGTTGATTCTTCTCGGTCACATCCAGTTACGGTCACGCCTCGTTCAGCTAGCAGCTGAGCGATACCACTCATTGAGACCCCACCGATCCCAATAAAGTGAACAACACCTAATTCTGAAATCGGAATAACGGGAGAAATCTGATGCAATGTCATCGTCGCGCCACCTCCAATGCCCATAGTGCTAATTTTTCAGCAGCATCAACTGCAATCAATGAGGTACTAGCTTGTGTCATCTCATATCGTCGCGATGATGTAGCTGCAGCTATTTCAGAACATAACCGTGCCGCAGTAAGTTCACTATCAGGTATCAAAATACCTCCACCTGCTGCTACTAACGCATCTGCATTACGAGCCTGCTCCCCGTTTCCATGCGGCAATGGCACAAATATCGCAGGAAGACCTAATACCCCTACTTCATTTACGGTATTAGAACCAGAGCGACACAACATCATGTCTGCGGCCGCATAGGCATCTTCCATAGCATCTACGAAAGGCAACGGTAAATAAGTAGCGTCGGTCTCTTGATGCTTACGCGCTGTGACTTCTGGCGGAAAATTAGTTAAACCCCAGATATGTATGACGTCCCATCCTTGCGCCAGAATGTTATCAATTGATTCTGTTATCGCATTATTAATCGAACGTGCCCCAAGAGATCCTCCTGATACCAATAGCGTAGGGCGGTCTTCTTTTAGCCCAATACGAGCCCGAGCCAACGGTCGCGCCGTAGAACGATCTAGCTCTGTGATCTGAGATCTCATTGGCATGCCGATCAACCGAGCATTAGCTAACGCGGTATCTGGATAAGTCGTAGCTACATATTTAGTCATTCGAGAACCCAACTTATTAGCTAATCCAGGAATTGCGTTTCCCTCATGTAGCACTATTGGAAGCTTCTCTAACGATGCCGCTAAATACGCCGGAGGACATACATATCCGCCAAAACCTACGACAGCGCGCGCCTGTCGCTCTTTTAAGATTGACCGAGTTTGAGATACTGATGAAGCTAGTCGTCCCGGAAGTTTTACCAGATCCATCGAAGGTCGTCGCGGCATCGGAACTCGAGCAATAAAGTCAATATCCAGCCCAGCAGCTGGTATGACACGAGCTTCCAATTTATCTGCAGTTCCCAAGCAACTAACGGTGGCATCAGAAAAATCTTTTAACCGTTGGGCTGTCGCAATAAGCGGAGAAGTATGTCCTGCTGATCCACCGCCAGCAAGAATAATATGAACCATAACTCTCTCCTTAATTACTTTCTGCCTGCAGAAACTACCGTCGATAATCTTGGATTTTTACCCTTTGCTCTAGCAGATAGCACTCGTCTAGCTGCCGGTTCCTGTCTTGCACAACCTAATAAAAATCCTAGCGCAACCAAATTAGCCAAAAGTGCTGATCCACCATAAGAAATAAATGGCAAAGGCACCCCAACCACAGGCAATAGTCGTAGCACAACTGCGATATTTATTGTTGCTTGCACTAAGAACCAAGTCGCAATTCCAAAAGAAGTAATTCGGGCATAAAGCAAATCACTACGTCGTGACACTCTGATAGCTGCCCAGCCAAGAATCCCAAAAAGTCCCACTACCGTGAGAGACCCAAAAACCCCCAGCTCCTCGCTTAAAATCGCAAAAGCGTAGTCCGTATGAGACTGAGTCAAGAGACCATATTTAGAACGACTTTTACCGATTCCGCGCCCCCACCAACCTCCTGAAGCTACTGCGTATACGCCTTGGAGGGGCTGCATATTTATGCCTGTAACATTTGTATCTGGTTTTGCAAAGCCTAGAATACGCCTCATACGGTTAGTATTTGTCAGGACAAGAATTCCGACGAATGCTCCGCTAACCCCCAGCATCGCAAGCAATACTCGCCAAGGTGTTCCTACTACCCATAGCACTGCCAAAATTAACAGAATCATAATCATGGCAGTACCTAGGTCTTTTTCAAGAAGAACTAAAGCAACTAATAACAGGGATACTGGGAGAAACGGTGTCAATAAATGTTTAGGCTGATCAAGTAATTTCTGCTTACGGTGCAGCAGATCAGCCCCCCAAGTAATAATCGCAATCTTAGCGAACTCCGAAGGTTGTAGCGATAAAGGTCCAATTCGGATCCAATTTCGGTTTCCCATTACTTCCATTCCGATACCCGGAAGGAAAGTTGCCACTAATAACAACCCTGATAGGAAAAGCATCACCCAAGAAAGCCAACGCAATGTTGAAAACTTACACCGTGATAGCCACCATGATGAAGGAATACCCAATAGTAGAAAAATCAGTTGCTTCTTAGCGAAAAAATACGGATCGCTATACTCCACTGTTCCAGTTACTGAGGAACTAGAGATAACAACTAAAATCCCGTACAGCACTAACAAAGCCGCACTGCCGACTATCAAATAAAAATCAGCTAGTGGTGCTTCTAATATTCGCAGTGCAAGTTCTCGTATCGAAAGGCCTCGGCTCTGCTTCGCTGAGCCTGACGAACTATTGGCTGCCATAGCTCAGCCTCCTCTGCTTCACTTAAGACCTTGTACAGCTGCAATAAAGTCAGTACCGCGAGCATCGTATCCACTCCACATGTCTTTACTGGCACATGCTGGAGACATCAAGACTGTATCGCCAGCAGTAGCAAATCGTGCTGCAGCGATTACTGCACGCTCCATAGCAGCAGTATCGCTACCTGCGATCATCACAATAGGTACTTCTGGAGCATTCTTGCGTAATGCTGTCGCAATGACCTCTTGATCTACTCCCAGCAGAACTGCGCCTCTAAGTCGATCTTTATGCCGAATAACTAACTCATCAAATGTGGTGCCTTTAGCTTGCCCGCCAGCGATCCATACCACCGACTCGTAAGCACGCAATGCCGCATCGGCAGCATGCGGATTTGTTGCTTTAGAGTCATCAACCCAAGTAATTCCTTCACGCACCGCTACCGTTTGAATCTTATGCGGTGCTTCTTCTAAGGCTCTCAATCCATCACGAACCGCTTGAGCTGGAACTCCAAAGGAACGCGTCAAAGCTGCTGCTGCAACTGCATTTTCAATGTTATGCGGCGCGAAAGGATGCACATCATGAATACTGCATAGCTCTAACGCTGAATCTTTACGCTGTTCAACAAATGCCCGATCTACGATGAGATCATCAACGACTCCCACCATACTGATACTGGGAGTTCCTAATGTGAAACCAATTGCTCGAGCCCCTTCGACGACGTCAGCTTCTTCCACCATCTGCTCAGTTTTCCGATCAGCAACGTTGTAGATACATGCCTGTTGAACCTGATGGTAGATACGAGCTTTATCGGCACCATATGCTTGATAATCACCGTCGTACCATTCCAGATGATCTGGTTGCAGATTCAATACTGCTGCTGAATGTAATGATAAGGATTGTGACCAATGTAGCTGAAAGCTGGAAAGCTCTACTGCGAGAACATCATAGTTTTCTTCATCTAAAATGGCTTCCATAATTGGGCGTCCGATATTACCTACCGCGGAAGTTTTCAAACCAGCAGCATGCAGAATGGATTCCACCATCAGCGTCGTCGTGGTCTTCCCGTTAGTGCCGGTAATTCCCAGCCATGGAACAACTCGGTCTGGATGTTGTAGCCGCCAAGCAAGTTCTACATCTCCCCAGATAGGGATACCGCGCCGCACTGCTTCTGCTAATAATGGTTCATCTGGACGCCATCCTGGTGATGTCACTACCAAATCAATGTTATCTAGTAGATCAGCTCGCTTCGCATCTTCACCTAGCCGTACTGAAGCATCCAGAATCTCTAGCAGATGAGCTTTCTCTTTGTTGCTCTCGCTCTCAGCCGAATCCACTACAGTAACCGCTGCCCCAACATCCATGAGACCATCAGCTGTAGCAAATCCAGAAACCCCTAAGCCAGCAACAAGAACGTTAGTCTCTGACCAAGCAGAGTTACGATCAGCGTCAGGTATCCAGCTAAGAGTCACTGCCCTACCACCCATTCCGCATAAAAAATTCCAAGAGCTGCAGCTACACACAGTCCAGCGATGATCCAAAATCGAATAACAACTGTAACTTCGTTCCACCCTAAGAGTTCAAAGTGATGATGGATCGGAGCCATTTTGAATAAGCGCTTACCGCTGCTGAACTTGAACCAACCAACCTGTAACATCACAGATAAGGTTTCCACTACAAAAAGTCCACCAAGCAGAACTAGCAACACTTCGGTGCGAGTACAAATAGCAAAGCCAGCTAACGCACCACCTAGCGCTAACGAACCAGTATCGCCAAGATAGATCTTGGCTGGTTTAGCATTCCACCATAGAAAACCAAAACAAGCACCCGCGATAGCAATAGCTAATACCGCTAAATCGAGTGGATCACGAACCTCGTAGCATCGAGGACCAGAAGTAGCGGTCCGAGCACACCATTGGTTGAACTGCCAAATATTGATAAGCCCGTAAGCGCCAAAGACCATTGTCGAAGCACCAGTAGCCAGTCCATCAAGACCATCTGTCAGGTTTACAGCGTTAGAGGCGCCAGTCACTAAAACAATGATCCATGCTGAAGCAAGGATCAAACCTACCGCGGGGATCCCAAAAAGAGCCATATTAGTCCAGGGCAAATCCCGCAAAAAGCTAATATGTTGGCTAGCTACATGTACACCACGAGAATCAGCTACTAACAAACTAGCTAGCGCAAAACTTAGTCCTACCAAGAATTGTCCCAGCATCTTGGCCCTACTATTGAGCCCTAGCGAACGCTCTTTTCGTAACTTTGTAAAATCATCCAAAAACCCGATTACACCAAGCCCTACAAAGAGCCACAGCACTAGCAAAGCTGAAGCCGTCGGCTTTGTTCCGCTAACAAAATGAGCAATAAAATATGCCAGCGCTACTGAAGCGATGATAACGATGCCACCCATTGTTGGGGTGCCTCGTTTTGCATGATGCGAAGTAGGTCCATCATCTCGTATGAACTGCCCATAGCCTTTTTTGACCATATAACCAACAGCAAGACGCGTACCTAGCAGTGTTCCTAGAACCGCAATCACTCCGGCAATAAGAATAGACTTCATTGAGATACCTTCCCCACCTGAAGCAATCCGCTAAGTTCATCACCCAACAGACCCAACCTGGTAGAATTACTCCCTTTAACGAGGATGAGGTCACCGATCGCAGCCTCTTCCTCGATGATGACACGTGCAGCATCAGCATGGGTAACTACACGCCCATGCCCAGCACCTTGGACTAAATAATCAGCATACTGTCCAATGGCAATAACTTCATCAACCTCGCTAGCAAGCTTTCCTACTAGCTGATGCTGCACCGCTGACTCTTCGCCTAACTCCATCATCTCCCCAAGAACTGCCCAGCTACGAACTTTGGGATCTTTGATACGACGCTCTTGACGTAAGGCAAGCACCGTCGCTAATGCTGCACGCATTGATTCTGGGTTAGCGTTGTAAGCATCATTTATGACTAGAACCCCTGCTGGAGCTTCCTTAACAGCCATTCGCCAACGTGATCGTACTGTAAGACTACGTAAACTTTCAGCGATAGCTGCTGAATTAATTCCTAGCGCAAAAGCTGCCGCTGCTGCTGCAACTGCATCTACCACCATATGTTCACCAGTAAGTGGAAGTTGCACCTGATGGTTAGTTTTATCGAAGTCATTATGTAATGTGAACGAGTACCGCTGCTCACCATCGGGAACAATATCTGTAGCCCACACACATAAATTATGTTGTGGACGCTCCCCTACCGCCGTAGCAATAATTTGTGCTTGCGTACGATGACGCATACTCCATACTTGCTTATCTTGAGCATTTAGAACTGCAAAACCATCGACGGGAAGTGCCGCAACCAGCTCTCCCTTAGCTTCCACAATGTTTTCTACGCCACCGAATTCCCCAAGGTGGGCATGCCCTACATTCAAAACAACCCCTACCTTAGGTGGAGCAATTGAACATAGTGCACTAATATCTCCTACCCGCTGAGCGCCCATTTCAGCTACAAAGAACTTAGTATTAGCAGCGCATTTAGTGGCGGTTAGCGGTAATCCAATCTCATTATTGAATGATCCAACAGGAGATACTGTTTCACCGATTACCTCAAGAATTTGTGCAGTCATATCTTTAGTTGTGGTCTTACCAGAACTACCTGTAATACCAACAATAGCTAGACCTTTATCAACTAGTTCCTTTACGGACCATCGCGCCAACTGAGTTAGCGCCTGTACAGTATCGGCAACAATAATCTGAGGAATATCTACCGATACTTCTTGCTCCACAACAGCACCTATTGCGCCTTGATTTGCTGCTGATGCAACGAAATCATGTCCATCAACATGTTCTCCGGCAATGGCAACAAAAAGTGCTCCTGCGGTAACTAATCGTGAATCGATAACAACATCTGGAGCACTGATATCTGTCAATGTATCTTGCATATTGCTTGGAATAGCTAGCCGTCCATTAACCGCATCGGCCACAGCTTTGAGCGTAAGTTTGTTCATCTCATCACCACGTTTTCGGATCTTTCTGGGCAGGCTGAGTAGATAATGGCACTCCGTATCGCGGGAGCGCTAGTTTCATAATGTCGGATACAGCTGGACCAGCTTGTAGATATCCAGAAGGTTCTCCTGCTGTTGGTTTATCGACGACCACATAAACTAGCAGTGACGGATTTTCAGCCGTTCCAATTCCGACGAATGATGTGGTATTTCCGCGATAGCAGCCACAGGATGGTTCAAACCGCTCAGCAGTTCCCGTTTTACCAGCGAGACGATATCCAGAGATGGGTAATAACTTGTAGTTGTCATCTATGACAACATTTTCCATCATATTCATGACCATATCTGCAGTTTGTTCACTCACTACCCGCCGCGGAGCACGATCATCTTTTAGAGTTACTTGACGCCCTTGGTTATCGGTAAAACTACGAATAATTGTGGGTGGGTTCCAAACACCACCATTTGCAATACTGGCGATAGCAGCAGCTTCTTGAATGCCTGTGACAGATATTGATTGTCCAAAAGAAGCTCTATCTCGCTGGGCTTCAGTCATATTAGAATCAACCAAACCAGACCCCTCACCAGGAAGTTGAATACCTGTTTTATTGCCTAGCCCAAATCGATTCATATAGTCGAAGTATTGTTCTCTAGACATCTTTCGTTCGATCAGGGCAGTTCCAATATTCGATGATTCCACAAGAACTCCTCTAGCATTCAGATGCGGAGAATGTTCATGCAGGTCTGTGATCGAATAGCCACCCGAACTTAGTTTTTCGGGAATATTAAGTTGAGTTTCGGGAGTAATAATTCCTAAATCTGTTGCAGCAGCAAGAGTTAACACTTTTTGGACAGATCCGGGCTCGTAAGCATCGCTCACTGCTTTTACACCCAAATTCTCCTGCTTATACTGCTCATAGCGATTAGGGTCATAACTAGGCGAGCTTGCTAATGCCAGAACTTCACCGTTATTGACATTCATAACAATGCCAAAGCCAGATTCAGCTCCCGCAGCAGATACTGCTTGATTAACTGCAACTTCTACGGTTGCCTGTAAATCACCATCAATGGTTGTATGTACATTTATTCCATCGATAGCTGGCTTTACAACATTTGCTCCTACTGGGATTCGACCATACCGAGAAGTGTCGTAAGCTTCCTCACCATCAGTGCCACGTAGCATCTTGTCGAAAGTAAGTTCTAATCCCGCTGACGCTTTATCTTCTTTATTTATAAAACCTACGATATTGCCGGCTAACCCAGCAGCAGGATATGTGCGTACTGGATTAGTTTCCTTATAAATACCGCTTAATCCAGCTTCCCATAACTCGTTAGCAATATCGCGGTAGATACTAGCTGGTACTTCTTTACGAATAGATGATTTTTGAGTATCAGCTTCAGTAAGAATCCCTAAATAATCAGAAGCCGTTCCTCCTAAATGCCGAGAAAGTAGCACCGATAGCGTGTTAAGTCTTGCAACCCAACCTTCTTGATAAGCCTTACTTTCTCGATCTCCCCGTATCACTGTAGGATCACAAAAAATATCAACCGCAGGCTCAGTAGCAGCTAAGATTTGTCCATTTCTATCAGTAATAGCACCTCGCTGCGCAGGTAGCGTACCGATCCTAAATGATTGCTGATCAGCAATTTGGGCGTAAGAATTAAAATCAAAAACTTGCAACCATATAAGTCGCATAGAAATAATTGCCAGAAGTACTGCGAACCATCGCCAACTCCACTTAAGCCGCCCAGTAGAAGAAGAAAGTTTAATACGCTTGACTGGTTTATAGGTTCGTTTATGTACCGAAAGCGGTCTGGTATCAGGACGACGTTGCGTTTTTGCTGTTACTGGAACTTTAGCCCTCGTACTTTGAGTAGTTTTTTTAGAACTTTTACTAGCTGTTCCAGAAACTACTTTTCCTCCAGTAGCTCTACGCTGACCGGAGGAAGAAGTGCGAGTAGCGCGCGAACGATTTTCAGGCACTATCGACCTCAGCCTTTCGGAGCAGCAGCTTTGGCTTCCGCCTCAGCCTTAGCTTCTTTGGCTGCTGCTTCAGCTTTAGCCTTAGTTTCTGCTTCTTTGGCTGCTGTCTCAGCCTTAGCTTTAGCTTCTGCCTCCAATTTAGCTTTGGCCTCTGCCTCAGCTCTAGCCTTAGCTTCTGCTAGCAAGATGCGATCTGTTTTAATATGCGAAACATCTGCTTGTTTGCCTGGTCTTGGTGATCCAATAACAATTTTTTGTCCAGGATCTAGATACCCCGGTTGAGAGTAAGGAATCATACCCAGATCGCTAGCTCGTCGTAATAGTTCCGACGATGAAGACATCAAGTTAAGCTTTTCCCCCAATACCGCTTCTTTTTCTTTGCTTGCAGATACCGCAGCATTTAATTCATTAAGTTGAAAACCTTGCTCTTGTATCTGGGTGTTAAGCATGAGCTGTCCAAACATCCCCACTCCCAAAATTGCAGCAAGTACGAGAGTAAAGGCTAATCCACTCATCCGATTAGCAAGATGCGGCAAAGCCCGCAACTGCGGTCGCTTAGCGACACGAGGTTGTTGTTGGCTTAATGCACTCATGCTGCCTCGATTCGTTCTGCAACGCGAAGCCGCGCAGATGCTGCTCTAGGATTTTCAGCACATTCTTGAGCTGATGGTTTTTCAGCACCTCTAGTAATCAGAGCCAGTTCTGGCCCCATTCCTTTCGGTACGACAGGAAGATGGCGAGGAGCTCGTATTGCTGCCCCTTTGGCAAAGTTTTGCTTGATGAGTCGGTCTTCTAGAGAGTGGTAAGACAATACTGCCATTCGCCCCCCTACCCCTAGCCGCGCTATTGCTGCGGGCACCATATTCTCCAAAGCAACCAATTCAGAATTAACCTCGATACGAAGAGCCTGAAAGGTGCGCTTAGCTGGGTGTCCTCCGCTATACCTGGCAGCTGCTGGAATAGCTGAACTAATTACCTCAACTAACCGAGCTGAGGTAACAAAAGGAGCTTCTTGTCGAGCAGAAATAATCCCTGCAACAATCCGGGAAGCAAACTTTTCTTCACCATAGGAACGAAGTATCCGTACTAGGTCTGCTTGCGAATATGTATTGAGGATGTCTGCGGCATCGTTATCTTGCCGGGTGTCCATCCTCATATCCAGCGGAGCGTCAACTGCGTACGCAAAACCTCGTTCTCTACGATCAATCTGCAAGGAACTAAGCCCTAGATCCGCCAGTACTGAATCCACAGTATTGATAGCCAAATCATCCAATACTTCCGGCAGCTCATCGTAAACAGCTTGCACGAATGTTACTCGATCCCCCAGATAAGCTAGGCGTTCTTTAGCAACAGCTATCGCATCTGCATCTCGGTCTAAACCTATGATGCGAGCTTGTGGATTACGTTCAGCTATTGCTCTAATATGACCGCCTAGCCCAGTTGTGCAGTCAATATGCACAGCTCCGGGGCGTTGCAAAGCAGGAGCTAGTAACTCAACGATGCGATCACACATGACTGGGATATGCGTATCACTATGTTGCGCCATTTTCACTCCTTTTTATTGCTTTATCTACTAACTGTCTTTATCTACAAAACCCATGAATCGTGGTTCCCCTCCGAAAATATTGATTAGAACCATCTGGCACCGGGGAAGGTGCGCCAGTTGACATATTTCGGAGAGAAGCCACGAAGCACGGGCTACCATTCCTACCTTTTATGCAAGTCCAGGGAATACCTCCTCGTTCATGTCTGCGAAGACATCCTCTTGAGCTGCTGAATATTCAGCCCACGCGGTGGCATTCCAGACTTCAACTCGGTTGATTGCTCCTACGACGACAATGTCGCCATCTAAATCGGCATATGAACGCAAAGCAGCTGGAATTGTAAGACGTCCCTGTTTATCCGGAGTTTCATCAGAAGCGCCAGCGGCAAGCATGCGCTGAAAATCACGCACATTTTTAACCGTTACTGAAGCTGTCTGCATTGATCGAGTCAAGTTCATGAACTCTGCCATGGGATAGATCGCTAAACACCGATCTTGTGCTCGTGTAATAACAAGCCCCTCAGCTAACTCATCACGGAATTTAGCCGGTAGGAAGAAGCGACCTTTGTCATCGAGTTTAGGGGTGTGCGTACCAAGAAACATAGGGACGACACCTCCTTTACTAAGTCACATAAGCAACGCAACTAACACGTCACTTTCCTCCATTACGCTCCACCTTACTCCATTTTGCACCATTTTCTACCACTTTTGCCCATATATCGCTCCACTTCCTTAAAAATTGCCATTCTCATACGAAAAGAGGGCCGTCCCCATAGGAGAACAGCCCTCTTACTGAAATAAAGCTCTTAAGTTTTTCTTAACTAGTAAACCGGCTTCGGTTAGCGTCCTTACAATTTATCTTTTCTACCGGCAGCAGATTTTTTTGGTCCAGCGACATCTTCGCCAGTCACCTGGGTCCAAGAACGCATAGCCGAGAGCACCGCTGCCAACATCACCGCAAACCCGGTAACCCCTAATAGTAAAACCAGTAGCAATCCCCCAGCTTTAAGCGATGGGGCAATAGCTATTCCTATTACCAAGATCGCCACTCCCAACAAAACTCCCAGCAAAGAGAAAAAGAGGCGTTTTCGATCTACCAAGACAGTAGGTACTCCTCGAAAGCTATCAACCAGCTTCGGGTCGCTCTGAGTTAATTGCATCTCGAGTTCATCAAGCGCTTGTTGTTCTTGCGGCGTGAGCGGCATAAACCCTCCTCGAGTGGTAGATGCCCCTCATCATACGCTCTTATCTGAGTCGCTTAAATAAAGCCCTTTCCTAAAACCCCTAAACCTAAAATTGATATAGCCAAAGCGGTAATCAGTGGCTACACATCACTCTCTCAGATAGCAAAGGAGACGAGTGGACCACTTTCGGCGTAGACTAGTTCGCCACCTAGAAAATGGAGGATGAACTGGTGAGTGCAGATCATATGTCGACGCCCCAGATCGTTGAACGCGAGCTTGCAATAGAGCAGGCACACGTTGATCGTGTCTATACGCAACTAGAAACTGCACAACGTAGCGCTGAGACATTAGCTGAACGCGGTAACGCTATGCACCAGATAGATCGCTCTGACTGGGCGCGCGACGAAGAACAAGGCACCGCCATGTTCGAACGCGATGCTTTTTCTTTCCAAGCAGCAAAACGATTAGCCATTCTAGATTCCGAACACGATGGCCTGGTCTTTGGCAGACTAGACCTAACTGATGAAGATATTCGCTACATCGGACGTATTGGCGTTCGCGATGACGACTACGAACCGCTAGTAATTGATTGGCGAGCACCAGCCTCAGAACCGTTCTACCGGGCTACTCCTAGCGCTCCGATGGGGGTAGCCCGTCGGCGCGTATTAAGGTGTCGCGGTGAGCGAGTAATCGGCATCGAAGATGATCTGATGGATGCCACCGCTCAGCGAGAAGATCTCGCTATCGTGGGAGAAGGCGCTCTAATGGCAGCCCTATCACGTGCCCGTGGATCGCAAATGCGAGATATTGTCGCCACTATCCAAGGCGAACAAGACGAAGCTATCCGCGCCCCGTACCAAGGGGTAACTGTTATTACTGGCGGTCCGGGCACGGGGAAAACAGTCGTGGCATTGCACCGAGCCGCATATCTGCTGTACTCAAACCGACGCCGCTTTGAAAAAGGTGGTGTGCTAGTTGTCGGCCCCAGCGGGGTCTTCATGAATTATATTGAACGAGTTCTACCATCGCTGGGAGAAGAGTCCGTTGCTCTCCATGCCATTGGGTCAGTAGCCAGTGACGTAGTGCGTCACCGCACCGAACGCATTGATACTCCTGATGCAGCAGCAATCAAGGGATCCCTTGCTATGGTGGCGCTACTGAAAAAGCTAGTAGCAGAGCCGTTACCAGATTCGCCTCACGCATTACGCGTTGTGGTAAAAGGCGACATACTTTCTTTGAACACTGCTCAACTGCTTCGTATTCGAAACGACGTTCTTGCAAGCCGCCAGGTTAATAAAGCTCGTAAAGCTGCTGAGACAGCTATCCTCAACGCACTATGGCTCAAACTTCCTGAAGATATCGACATCGAACGTGATGAGTTCAATGAACTTGTCAGCGAGCAACAAGCCTTCACCACATTCATGCCACTTTGGTGGCCAGTACTCACCCCCGAAAAAGTATTAGCACGGCTATCTGATCGAGAATGCGTAATCAATTTAGGTACTGACCTTACTGAACATCAGATAGAAGCTTTGACAACAAGTTGGACAGATCTTGATCCCGATGCCCAGCACTGGTCTGTAGCAGATATGGCGCTGCTCGACGAGATTTTCTCGCTGCTTGGACCAGCTCCCGTCGAACGAGATGATTACGACCCAACCGAGTTCTTAGAACATGGCAGCGACTTTACTGAGCTAGTATCCACCGCCGATATGTTATCGCGCCACGTCGAAATTGATCCCGACGATGAAGGTCACCGCACTTACGCACACGTCTTAATTGATGAAGCCCAAGATATTACCCCGATGCAATGGCGCATGTTACGCCGTCGCGGACCACAAGCATCTTGGACCATAGTCGGCGATCCTGCACAATCCTCATGGCCTTATCCTGCTGAAACCGATGAAGCCCTCCATAGCCTAATTGGCAGTGCCCCTAATCGCACTTTCCATATGTCTACGAATTACCGTTCACCTGCTGAAGTATTTGATCTTGCCGGACGTATGATCACGCGCTCCTTCCCACAGGCTGATTTACCAAGGCCAGTTCGAGCTACTGGGCATAGCCCGCAACTGCTGCAAAGTTCTCAAAAAGATCTTGCTCAGGTTCTTGTCAATCAGATTCATCAGTTGGGAGAGCAAGTAGATGGCACTATCGGAGTTATCGCTGTTCCGTCCCGTCATCGCGAGTTGGAAGAAGCTCTTACCGCAGCAACTCGTAACGACAGCGAGCTAGCCCATCGCGTTAATCTGCTAACTCCGCTAGAAGTCAAAGGACTCGAATACGATGCCGCTATCGTTATCGATCCTGACGGCATTGTCGCTAATACTCAAGGTGGCGACCGAGTACTTTATGTAGCTCTCACTCGCCCCACCCAGCGACTAACCACCATTGACATTACTGGATCTCACTGGCGCGAAGGACTTTAAACCTACAACTACCTATCCGTTGATGATGCTGGTTAGTTCTCCGATGGTTATGGTGCGGTTGGCTTGTCTGGTGGTGGTTAGGTTTCCGGTGTGTTGGTTGCTGGTCCAGGTGATGTTCCAGGTTGTGGTTGTGCTGATAGTGGCTTTTTTGC